>NZ_AUHC01000005.1 GCF_000422985.1 Erythrobacter cryptus DSM 12079 | reverse complement strand
GTCGAAAGCCCGGGAAACCGCCGCCAGAAGCCGATCCCATACCCCCGCCTTGCGCCAGCGCACGAACCGGTTGTAACAGGTCGTGTAAGGCCCATAGCGTTCGGGAATGTCCGCCCAGGGGCTGCCGGTGCGAAACCGCCACAATATCCCGTTGATCACCCGGCGATCATCCACCCGAGGCACGCCACGGCTCTTGTTCGGCAGCAACGGCTCAATCACCGACCACTCGAAATCTGTCAGGTCAAAACGACGGCGCATATCCAAGGCTCCTTTCCCGAACCTTGAATCAATCACTTGCCGTCCACGCAAGCCAGTTTATGAGTTTACGGCCTAGAAACTTTTGCTTAGTTGCGCAGGCGTGACCGGTTTGCAACAAGCCACGATCGCCCTCATGCGGCTGTGCTTGGCTCCTGTCCGCCCGGTGTAGAGCGGCGTTTCACCGCATCGCCAGCCAGGCGGTGTAGCCGGCATAGAGCGCGAGCAGCAGCGCCCCTTCGATCCGCGAGAGCCGCCAGCCGCTGCGCAATTGCACGATCAGCAGCGCCGTCACCCCCAGCATCACCCAGACATCGATGCGCGCAATCTCGGCCGGCACCGTGATCGGGTGGATCAGCGCCGTAAGACCAAGGATGCCGCACAGGTTGTAGATGTTCGAGCCCACCACATTGCCCAGCGCCACGTCCTCGTGCTTGCGCAGCACCGCGACCACGCAGGCGATCAGCTCGGGCAGGCTGGTGCCCACCGCCACCACGGTGAGCCCGATCACGGCTTCCGACACCCCGGCCGCGCTCGCCAGCACCACCGCGCCCTCGACCAGCAGCCGCGCGCCATAGATCGCCCCTGCCAGCCCGGCGATGATCATGCCGCCAAGCACCAGCGGGCCGGTATCGGGCGGCACCGGGCGATCCTCGACCTCGTGGGCATGGCGCTCGGCCTCGGCATCGTGCGCGGCACTTTCCGAGCGGTAGGCCCACCAGATATAGCCGACGAGGCAGGCCGTGAGCACCAGCCCCGCAGGCCATGCGATGGTGCCCAGCAGCACCGCCCCGGTGCACAGCAGCGCGCTGCCGCCCATCGCCAGCGAATCGCGCTGGAACGAGGCAGGGTTGACCGCCAGCGGCAGAATCAGCGCCGAAATCCCGAGGATCAACAGGATATTGGCGATGTTCGATCCCACGACATTGCCGAGCGCAATCCCCGGCGCGCCGGCGAGCGCGGCCTGCACGCTGGTGGCAAGTTCGGGGGTCGAGGTGCCGAAGCCGACAATGGTGAGCCCGGCGAGCAGCGGCGATATGCCAAGCCGCGCCGCCATCCCCACCGCGCCGCGCACCAGCAATTCGCCGCCCAGCGCCAGCAGGACCAGGCCGCCGAGGACGAGCAGGATCGAATGGGTCACGCGCAACAAACCTTTTTTGCGGCAGCTTGCGCCTCTCTATCGAAGGTCGCCCGGCAAAAGAAGGGCGCTTGGCTGGGGCGCCCCGGCCAAGCCCCAAGCGCAAGGGGCGGGAGGATCGCTCCTCCCGCCCCCCGTGCGTCTCGGCTGAAGACCCTGGGATCAGGCCGAATAATACATGTCGAACTCGACCGGGCAGGGGGTGGTCTCGGTGCGGATCACCTCCTCCCACTTCAGTTCCATGTAGGCCTCGATCTGGTCCTTGGTGAAGACATCGCCCTTCAAGAGGAACTCGTGATCGGCCGCGAGGCTGTCGAGCGCTTCGCGCAAGGAGCCGCACACGGTCGGCACTTCGGCCAGCTCGGCCGGGGGCAGATCGTAGAGGTTCTTGTCCATCGCCTCGCCGGGGTGGATCTTGTTCTCGATCCCATCAAGCCCCGCCATCAGCAGCGCCGCATAGGCAAGGTAGGGGTTGGCAAGCGCATCGGGGAAGCGGAACTCGACCCGCTTGGCCTTCTCGCCCGCGCCATAGGGGATGCGGCACGAGGCCGAACGGTTGCGCGCCGAATAGGCCAGCAGCACCGGCGCCTCGAAGCCCGGCACCAGCCGCTTGTAGCTGTTGGTGGTGGGGTTGGTGAAGGCATTCAATGCCTTGGCGTGCTTGATCACCCCGCCGATGTAGTAGAGGCACATTTCCGACAGGCCGGCATATTCATTGCCGGCAAACATCGGCTTGCCATCCTTCCAGATCGACATGTGGGTGTGCATGCCCGAGCCGTTGTCGTTCTTGATCGGCTTGGGCATGAAGGTCGCGGTCTTGCCATAGGCATGGGCGACCTGGTGCACCACATACTTGTAGATCTGCATCCGGTCGGCGGTCTGCACCAGGGTGCCGAAGGTCAGGCCCAGCTCGTGCTGTGCGGCGGCAACTTCGTGGTGGTGCTTGTCGCAGGGCAGGCCCATCTCGAGCATGGTCGCCACCATCTCGGCGCGGATATCGACCGCGCTATCGACCGGCGCCACCGGGAAATAGCCGCCCTTGGCGCGCGGACGGTGGCCGAGGTTGCCGCCCTCATATTCCTTGCCGGTGTTGGTCGGCAGCTCGACATCGTCGATGGCAAAGCCCGAGCCGGCATAGCCATCGTGGAAGCGCACATCGTCGAACATGAAGAATTCGGCCTCAGGGCCGACATAGACAGTATCGCCGATCCCGGTGGATTTGAGATAGGCCTCGGCGCGTTTGGCGGTCGAGCGCGGATCGCGCCCATACCAGTCCCCGGTCGAAGGCTCGACGATGTCGCAGTTGATGATCAGCATCGGGGTGGCGCTGAAAGGATCGACCCAGGTTTCGTAAAGGTCGGGCTTGAGGATCATGTCGCTCTCGTTGATCGCCTTCCACCCGGCGATCGAGGAGCCATCGAACATCAACCCGTCCTCAAGCGCATCCTCGTCCATCACCCCGGCGCACATGGTCAGGTGCTGCCACTTGCCCTTGGGATCGGTGAAGCGCAGATCGACCCATTCGATTTCCTCGTCCTTGATCTTCTTAAGGACGTCCTTTGCTTTCGACATTTTGCTTTTGCCTCCAAGGTTGTCATGGCCGGCCCGCTCCAGCAGCGGGCAGGAGAGGGTGGGTGATCAGATGGCGTCGTCGTTGGTCTCGCCGGTGCGGATGCGCAGCGCGCTTTCGATCGCGGTGACGAAGATCTTGCCATCGCCGATCCGTCCGGTCTTCGCGGCGGCGGCGATCGCCTCGACCACGCGCTCGGCCTGGTCATCGGAAACCACCACCTCAAGCTTCACCTTGGGCAGGAAATCGACGACATATTCGGCCCCGCGGTAAAGCTCGGTATGGCCCTTCTGGCGGCCGAACCCCTTGGCCTCGGTGACGGTGATGCCCGAGACGCCGATCTCGTGCAGCGCCTCCTTCACCTCGTCGAGCTTGAAGGGTTTGATGATCGCCTCGATCTTTTTCACTGTGTCCCCATCTGCGCCTGGCGGGAATGCTGGCCCGACACCCTACAAGAACCGTGCCAAGCCCTTGGCCGGAGCGGTGAACGATCCTTGCCGCAGAGCAAGTGCCGACAGGGATTGTCTTTCGCCCGCGCAGCCCGGTTAGCAAGATTATGGTGCGCCGCGCAATGGTGCACAGCATCTGAGCGGGCTCTGCCCAAATTTTGGGCAGACGCGCGCCTCACAGCACAAGGCCCGCGGTCTCGGGCAGGCCGCACATCAGGTTGAGGTTCTGGATCGCCGCGCCGCTGGCGCCCTTGCCGAGATTGTCGAGCACGGCGACCAGCCGCGCCTGGGCGCCATCGGGGGCGGCAAAGACGTGAAGGTGAAGCCCGTCCCAGGGGGCAGACGATTTGCTCAGCAGCAGTTCGGCGGGCGCCGGGCCGAGCGGGGCGAGGCGCACCACCGGGCTTTGCGCATAGGCTGCAGCCAAGGCGGCGTGTAGCGCGGCCGGATCGGGCCGGCCCGGTATCGCCGCCAGCGCCAGCGGCACCTCCACCACCATGCCGCGATGGGCCGGGATCACCGCGGGAGAAAAGACCGGGGGGCGGGCAAGGCCGGCATGGGCCTGCATCTCGGGCAGGTGCTTGTGCGCAAGGCCAAGGCCATAGGCGCGAAAGGCAATGTCAGACTCGGCCTCGAAGCGCGCGATCAGCGCCGTGCCCCCGCCTGAATAGCCGCTCACCGCATGAACCGTGAATGGCCAGTCGGCCGGGATGAGGCCGGCGCGCACCAGCGGCGCGACGAGCGCGAGAAAGCCGGTGGGATAGCACCCGGGATTGCTCACAAATCGGGCATTGGCGATCGCATCGCGTCCCACCAGCTCGGCAAAGCCATAGACCCACCCCGGCGCCACCCGGTGCGCGGATGAGGCATCGATGATCCGGGTGGCCGCGCCCTCCGCCAGCCGCACCGCCTCCTTGGCCGCCTCGTCGGGCAGGCACAGGATGGCGATGTCGGCGGCGTGGAGCGCCGCGCGCCGGGCCGCCCCGTCCTTGCGCCGGGCCTCATCGAGGAGGATGAGCTCGAATTCGCCGCGCCCTTCGAGCCGCGCGCGGATCTCGAGGCCCGTGGTGCCCGCCGCCCCGTCGATGAACACCCGGTGCATCGCGCTCAGCCCTCGGGGGGCGCGTCGGGGGCGGGAGCGCCCTCGGCTGGGGCGAGATCGGCCGCGGGGCACCAGCCCGCCGGTCCCTGCGGCCCGGGGCAGCCCCACACCCATTCGCCCGCGATATCGAGAAGCTCGAAGCGGCTGCCCGGGGCGAGCGTCGCAAAAACCTCGGCATCGGCGCGCGGAGCAAGGCGCAGGCCCGTGCCCGCCGGGCCGAGGGTGCGGATATGGGGGATGACGTAATGGGCCGCGAGGTGCGTTCCGGCGAGCGCGATATGGGCAAGATCGCCGCGCAGCGGCAGCGCGCCGGGGGCCGGGCGCTCGACCGGCCCGGCAAGGCCGATCACGCCTTCGGGCACGGCATATTCGGCTGGATTGCGCCCTGCGCGGCTCATTGCTTTTCCGTCGACCTGTCCTTGCGCCGGCGCCCACTCCCCCGCGGCGGCGTGGCAGGCCCGTTAGCGGCAAGCGCGGCGCGGGGCAAGCGCGCCGCAGCGCCGCGCTCGGCCGCCCCCCGCTCAGCCACCATAGCGCGCGCGGATGGCGTGCCAGGCCGCGCGCAGCCCCAGCCCGCGCCCGCCGCGCGGTCGGCCGGGACGGGGGAAGGGGTTCCAGGCGAAGGTGTCGAAATGCACCCAGTCGATCCCCTCGCCGACAAAGCGGTCGAGGAACAGTCCGGCCACGCTCGCCCCGGCATAGGGGTGGCTCGAGGAATTGGACATGTCGGCCACGTCCGAGGAGAGATATTCGCGATAGGCCTCGGGCAGGGGCAGGCGCCAGGCGGGATCATCGGCGGCCTTGCCCGCGGCAAGAAAGGCCTCGGCGGTCTCGTCCCGCCGGGCGAACAGCGCCGGCAGATCGGGCCCCAGCGCCACCCGCGCCGCGCCGGTGAGGGTGGCAAAATCGACGATGAGATCGGGCCCCTCTTCCGAGGCGCGGGTCAGCGCGTCGCCGAGGATCAGCCGCCCCTCGGCATCGGTGTTGTCGATCTCGACCGTCAGCCCCTTGCGGCTCTTGAGGATATCGCCGGGCCTGAAGGCGCCCCCGGAAATGGCATTTTCGACCGCCGGAACAAGGAGGTGCAGGCGCACCTTCAGCCCCGCGCCCATCACCAGCCCGGCGAGCGCCAGGGCATGGGCCGCGCCGCCCATGTCCTTCTTCATCAGCCGCATGCCCGAGGCCGGCTTGATGTCGAGCCCGCCCGAATCAAAGCACACCCCCTTGCCCACGATTGCCAGCACCGGATCGGCAGGATTGCCCCAGCAAAGGTGCATCAGCCGCGGGGCATGGTGGCGCGCTGCGGCGCGGCCCACGGCGTGAACCATCGGATATTCCTGCTCGAGCCGCTCGCCGCGCACCACCGCAAGCTCGGCCTTGTGCGCGCGGGCGAGCTTGTCGCACTCGGCCTCGAGCGCGGCCGGGCCCAGTTCCTCGGCCGGGGTGTTGACGAGATCGCGCAAGCGACATTCGGCCTCGGCCTCGGCGAGGATCGCGCCGATCTGCCCGACCTGCCCGGTCAAAAGCACGCGCTCCCCGGCTGCCTTGTCTTCGCTCTTGTAGCGGGAAAAGCGGTATTGCCCCGTCACCCAGCCGAACATCGCTGCGCCCGGTTCGGCATTGGCGAGGCGATAGCTGCCCTCGGGAAGTTCCTCGGCCAGCCGGGCGAGGCACCAGCTGGTGAGGCTCGCGCGGTTGGCAACGCCGCCCACCGCAAACCAGCCGTCGCCATCGGGCAGGATCGCCACCTCGGTGGGCCTGCCCTCGAACTTCTGCGCGGCAAGGCTGGCGCGCTGGGCGGGAGCAAGGCCCTTGGCAAAGGCCTCGCATTCTTCCTTGGTCACAAGGTGGATGGCGATCGCATCCTCGCCGCGATCGGGCCGGATCAGGCTGTTGGCTTCGTTCATGCCTGCTCCATAAGCCTTAGGCCAGGCTTGTCACCAGCCGATTCGCGGCGCTGCTTAGTGGGGGAGGGGCATGGGCGTTCAACAAATGTTCCACGTGAAACATTGGCAGCAGCGGCTTGGCGGCCTGCGGGCAGCGGGGCTGGCAGCAACCGCCCTCATCGCAGCGGGCGTGCTTTCTGCCTGTTCCGCGCCCGAGGAGATCGCCCGCAAGGCCGGGGTGGCCGCCACCCCTGCCGCGGCGGCGCAGGGCCAAAAGGCGCCCGCCATCGCCCCGGCCCCGGCCAAGGCAGAGGTGTTTGCCGACAACGCCGAGGACGCCGAAAACAAGGGCCGCATGCGCGAATTTTCCTACCAATGGCCCGCCGCGGTCTCGGCCATCCCGGCGCTCGCCGCGCGGCTTGCGCAGGAGCGTGACAGCGCGCTGGCAGAGCAGCAGCAGAACTGGGCCGATCTCCTGTCAGAAGCCGACAACGAGGAGTGCGCCGCCTGCTATAGCCTTTCCTTTTCAAAGGAATGGAAGGTGGTGGCCGATCTGCCGCGGTTCCTTTCGCTGTCGGCGGAAATCTATCTTTTCACTGGCGGGGCGCATGGCAATTCGGGCTTTGATGCGCTGGTGTGGGATCGCGAGGCGCAGGCAGCGCTGGAGCCTGAAGCCCTGTTCCTCTCCCCGGCCGCGTTGCAGGAGGCGCTGGGGCCGCGCTGGTGCCGCGCGCTTGCGGCCGAACGCAAGAGGCGGCTCGGCGCCGATTATGGCGATGATGGCTTCTTCCCCTGCCCGCCGATCGCCGATCTTTCCGTGCTGCTCGGCTCCTCCGATGGCAAGGCCTTCAACCGCATCGGCCTTATCGCTGCGCCCTATGTCGCCGGCTCCTACGCCGAAGGTCCCTATGAGGTGACGCTGCCGGTGACCGATGCGGTGGTTAAGGCGGTCAAGCCCCAATATCGCAGCGCCTTTGCCCGCGGCGCATAGCTTTTTGGCCGCGGCATCGCTATGTAACGGCGATGCACGAATATCAGATCGTTGAAGGCAATGAGACCGTCTATCGTGACGGGACCATCAAGCTCCACGGGCCGGAAGGCTTTGCCGGGATGCGCAAGGCCGGGCGGCTGGCGGCCGAGATCCTCGATGCCTGCGCCGAGCTGGTCAAGCCCGGGGTGACCACCGGGGCGATCGACGCTGCGATCCGATCGATGATCCTCGATGCCGGGGCAGTGCCCGCGACGATGGGCTACCGCGGCTATGCCCATTCGAGCTGCATCTCGATCAACCATGTGATCTGTCACGGGATCCCGGGCGACAAGGTGCTCAAGGATGGGGATATCCTCAATATCGACGTGACCCCGCTGGTCGATGGCTGGCACGGCGATTCCTCGCGCATGTTCTATGCCGGCGAACCCCCGCTCAAGGCCCGGCGGCTGGTCGAGGTGACCTATGAGTGCCTGATGCTGGGGATCGCTGCGGCCAGGCCCGGGGCGCGGCTCGGCGATATCGGCGCGGCGATCGAGGCCCATGCGGCCAAGCACCGCTACAGCGTGGTGCACGAGTTCTGCGGGCACGGGCTGGGGCGGCTGTTCCACGATGCGCCCGAGGTGATCCACGCCGCCAAGGCGGGGACGGGCCCGGAACTGAAGCCAGGCATGTTCTTCACCATCGAGCCGATGATCAACCTCGGCAAGCCCTGGGCCAAGGTGCTGTCCGACGGCTGGACCGCGGTGACGCGCGACAAGAGCCTTTCGGCCCAGTTCGAGCATTCGATCGGGATCACCGAGGATGGCTGCGAGATCTTCACCAAGAGCCCGATGGGCCGGGATTGCCCGCCCTACCTCTAGCCCCGCGCCGCGCCGCGCGGCCTAGAGGAACCACAGGGCGAGCACCCCCACCATCACCGCCACTACGCCGAGCGAAAAGCCGAGCATGATGAGCGTCGGGCGCGTCACGCGCCCGTGCAGCGCCCAGTCATATCCTGCCGCAGCCATCACGGTGATCGGCACCTGCATTGCGATCGCCACCGGATCGGGCAGGCCTGCCACCTGCACCAGCCGGGCATAGGCCGGGGTCATCAGCGCGAGCGTGGCGATCAGCATGGCCTGGCGGTGGGCGGCAAGCTCGCGCCGGCGGGCATGGCGCAGGCCGGCAAGATAGAGCGGCACGAAGGTGACAAAGGCGGCAAGGTTGACCACCGTCACTTCCGGGCGGCCAAGCCCGGCGCCGATGCGCCAGGAAATCGCCGTGCCGCTCACCAGCATCGCGCCCACCAGCGCGAGGCTGGCGCGCCCGGAGGCGCGGTGGGCGGAAAGGCGAAAGCGCGCGGCAAGAAAGCTCTGGCTGGCGAGCAGGGTGAGCCAGGCGATCATGCTGGCGGCGTGGATCACCACGATCGGCGTGTAGCGCAGGCGCACTTCGGGATGGACGATGGCCTTGAGCGCAAAGGCAAGGAGCGCGAAGGCAAGGAGCGCCAGCGCGATCCGGCCCATGAGGAGGTGGCCGCGGGTGTGGCTTTCGGGCGCGCGCATCAGCCCTCCCGTACCGCGCGGATCGCCGCGCCCGCGGCAAAGGGGGCAAGCGCGACGAGCAGGAGGCTGATCGCCCCGACAAAGCCGAGGCTTGCCGCATCCTGCCGGGCGAGCGCGCCGGCGCCGAAAATCAGGATGGGGAGCGCGAGCGGGATGAGCAGCAGGCCCGAAAGCGCGGCGCCGGCGCGCAAGCTTGCGGTGAGCGCGGCGATGATGAGCCCGATCGCCGCCAGCCCCGGGGTGCCCGCGGCAAGGCCGAGGATGAGGAGATCGAAGGCCGGCCCTTCAAGCTTCAGCAGCGCCGCGGCGGGAAAGGTGGCGAGCATCAGCGGCGGGCCGAAGCTCAGCCAATGGGCAAGAAGGCGCACCGCCATCATCGCCTCCTCGCTCACGCCGCGCAGGCGCAGCTGATCGAACACCCCGAGCGCGATGTCGCGCGCCACCAGCTTGTCGAGCGGCAGCACCGCGGCGAGCAGCGCGGCGATCCACAAGACCCCGCCGCCGGTGCGGGCGAGCAGACCCGCATCCGGCCCGACCGCGAAGGGATAGAGCATGGCCACCGCGATGAAGAAGATCACCGGAAGCGCCGCGCCGCTTGCCGTGAAGGGGAAGAACTGGGCAAGGTCACGGCGCAGGAGGGCGGCGATCATGCCTGCTCCTCTTGCGGAGCAGGGGCGAAGTCCTCGATGGCAAAGCTCGTCATCCCCGGCACATCGAGCGGCTGGTGCGAGGCGATGAGCGCGATCCCGCCGCCTTGGCAATGGGCCTGCACCAGCTCGCTGACCAGCGCCCGGCTCGCGGCATCGAGGCCCGAAAGCGGCTCGTCGAGCAGCCAGATCGGCGCCCTCTGGCCGAGCAGGCGGGCGAGCGCGGCGCGCTTGTGCTGGCCGGTCGAAAGATAGCGCACCGGCACCTCGGCCAGCGCCGCGAGCCGCAGGCGCGCCATGATTGCGCCTGCATCCTCCACCCGGTCGAGCGCGAACCAGAAGGCGAGCGCGCGTGCCAACGGCAGTTCGGGATCAAGCCCGCTGCGCTCGGCCAGCAAACCCGCAGCGCCGGCGCGCGTGACGCTCCCGGCAAAGGGGCTGGCAAGCCCGGCCAAGGTGCGCAGCAGCGTGGTCTTGCCCGCCCCGTTGGCGCCGGTGACGTGGCAGGCCGCGCCGCCTTCGAGCCGGAAGGACAGGCCCCGGAACAACAGCCGCGCGCCGCGGCGGCAGGCGAGGCCTTCGGCGGCGAGCAGCGGGGCATGGTCTCGGGACGCTTGCATTGCGGCGGAGCGTTAGGGAAAAGGCAAGGGCCAAACAAGCCGTGCCGCTTGCCGGCGGCCCTGCGGCGCTGGCCGGTGCGGCGTTTGCCCTTGCGGAGTTGAATCATGCCCGTTCCCGAACTTGCCCCTGATGAGGTGGCCCAGCTGCTTGCCGAGCACCCTCAATGGACGCTCACGCGCGAAGGCAAGGCGATCACGCGCAGCTTCCAGTTTGCCGATTTTTCCGAGGCCTGGGGCTTCATGAGCCGGGTGGCCCTGCTTGCAGAGGCGCAGGATCACCACCCCGAATGGTTCAATGTCTATGCCAAGGTCGAGGTGACGCTCACCACCCATGATGCCGGCCCCAGCGGCGGGCTGTCGCAGCGCGATGTGCGGCTTGCCCGCGCGATCGACGCGCTGGTGTGATGCGCGCGCTCGCGGCCCTTGCCGCGCTGGTGCTGGCCGCGCTCGCCCCGGCGGCGGGGGAGGAGGCCGCGCCCCCGCAAGGGCGCATCTGGAAGGGCACGCTGGGCACGCAGGCGATCACCGCCTGCTTTGGCGAGGAATATACCCGCGACGGGCTCTATTACAGCGATGAGGCGCGCGTGCCGCTGCGCCTGGTGGCGCGCGAGGAGAGCGATAGGCCGACCTTCACGGAAACGGCCGGGCGCGAGGATGAGACCGGCGCAGCATGGGAGCTGGAGCCGGGCGCGGGCGACACCCTCACCGGCACCTGGCGCAAGGGCGATAGGGCGGTGCCGATCCGCCTCACGGCGGTGCCGGTGAGGCTGCCCCCCTATGGTTCTGCGTGCGAGACGAGCGCCTTTCTCGATCCGCTGCTCGGCGGCGGCGTGGTGAGGTCAGAGCGGGCCGCGCTGGAAGGCACGGCCTATACCGCGCTCGCCTATCAGGGGCCGGAGCGCGCCGGGCTTGATGGCTATATCATCGCATCCTTCGAACTCGATCCCTTGCGGCCCGGCGATGCGGCGATCAACCGCGCGCTTGCCGCGGCCCTGCCTGATGGCACGGCGGCGGACGCGATGGGCCAATGCCTCGGCCAGTCGCTGCCCACCGGGATCAGCGGCTCCATCGAGGAGGCGCGGGTGCCGGTGCTGCTCACCGCGCGCTGGCTGACCGTGCGCCACGCGGGATCGGCCTACTGCGGCGGTGCCCACCCCAGCCACTTCAGCACGCTCACGGTGTTTGATCGTGGCAGCGGGCAGGAGGTCGATCCGGCCAGCTGGTTTTCGCCGGGCGTGCTGCTGTTCTATGAATGGGATCCCGAACCGGGCCAGCCGCTCCCGATTGCCGGCCTGTCGCAGGCACTGCTGCGCGCCGTGCTGGCCCGCTTTCCCGATCGGGAGGATAGGGCGGAGTGCCTTGCCATGGCGGGCGAGGGCATGGGCTGGCAGATCGGCCTTGCCCGCGAAGGCCCTCTGTTCGTCCCGCAGTTCCCGCATGTCGCCTTTGCCTGCACCGAGGAGATCATGCTCCCTTGGGTCGCAGCGCGCCCCTTCCTTTCGCCCGAGGGGCTGGCGGTGATGGCAAGCCTGCGCTGATCCGCACGCGCGAACGCGCGGCCGCAGGGTGGGCGCAAAAACCTACTGCCCGAGCGGCCTTACGCTGCTTCTGAGCTGCTTGCGCAGCCGCGCGGGCATCCAGCGCTTGGCAAAGGCCATACGCCTCGCGGTGGCGCCGACGAAATAATCGAGCTTGTCGCCGTGGACCGCCTCCCACACCGCCTCGGCGACGCGCTCGACCGGCGTGATCTCCAGCCCCGCCGCTTTCACCCGTTCGCGGATCGGCTCGTTCGATTTGCGGTTGCCGGTGCCGTTGAGAAGCGGGGTATCGATGAAGCCGGGGCAGACCGAGGCAACCTTGATCTTGTCCTCTGCCCATTCGGCATCGAGACTTTCGGAGACCGCGCGCACCCCGAACTTGGTGGCGCAATAGACGCTCATCCCCGCGCTCCCGGCAATCCCCGCGGCGCTGGCAAGGTTGATAAGGGCCGAGCCGGGCGCGCTCGCCTTGAGGTAGGGATAGGCCGCCTGCGCGCCATAGAGCACGCCCTTGAGATTGATGTCGAGGCAGCGGTCGATCTCGTCAGGATCAAGCTCGGCGAGCGAGCCGCCGGTGCCCACCCCGGCATTGTTGAGCAGCACATCGATCCGTCCGCCGGCGGCTGCGGCGAATTCAGCCAGCACCTTGTCCCAGGCGGCCCGGTCGCGCACGTCGAGCCGGCCGGCCCACTTGGCCTCGCCGGAAATCAGCGCGAGCGTTTCGGCCATCCCGGCCTCGTTGATATCGCCCACCCCGACAAACCAGCCGCGCGCGGCAAAATGGCGTGCGGTGGCCCGGCCGATGCCCGATCCCCCGCCGGTGATGAAGATGCTGCGCTGCGTCATTGCCGATGCCTCTCCCGATTGCACTTTGCCCGCCCGTCTAAAGCGGACTGACACGCTTGTCAGCAGCTAGAGCGCAGGGTTTGCGTAAAAGTGCCAGGTGAAGATCGCCATGCTCCCGCGCCGGGGCGACCAGGGTTCGGCCAGGGCGCGGGTGGCCTTTTCTGCCGGGCGTTCGGGCAGGTCGAGCAGGCGCCTCAGCCCTTCCTGCACCGCCAGGTCGCCCGCGGGCCAGATGTCGCGCCGGCCCTCGGCAAAGAGGAGGTAGATCTCGGCCGACCAGCGCCCGATGCCCTTGATCCGGGTGAGCAGCGCGATCGCTTCCTCGTCATCGGCGGGCAGGGCGTCGAAATCGATCGCACCTGCCGCCACCAATTCGCACAGTGAGCGGGCATAGGCCTGTTTCTGGCGCGAAAGGCCGCAAGCGCGCAAGGTTTCGAAATCGCGGGCGAGCAGGCAATGCGGGGTGAAATTGTCGCCCAGTTCCGCCTCGAGCTTCCGCCACATCGAGGCGGCGGCCGCGACCGAGACCTGCTGGCCGACAATGGTGCGCAGCAAGGTCTGGTATCCGCGTGGGCGGATGCGCGGTGCGGGATAGCCGATGCGGGCGATCGCTGCGGCAAGGCGCGGCTCGCGCGCGGCCAGCGCATCAAGGTCGGCCCGCAGGCATTCGGCGCTCAATCCCACTGCCAATTTCCTCATCTTGCCATAGGGCGGAGAGTAGCATAGCAGCCGGGCCGCATCCGCATAGCGCAAGTTCTTGCGCGCCAGCAGCTGAAGAGGAACCTGCATCAATGCCCAGACTGGTCGTCACCAACCGCGCCGGCACCACCAGCGAGATCGAGGTCGGCGATGGCCTTACCGTGATGGAGGCGATCCGCGACAATGGTTTTGACGAGCTCTTGGCACTGTGCGGCGGGTGCTGTTCGTGTGCCACCTGCCATGTCCATGTCGATCCGGCCTTCTTCGACAAGCTGCCCAAGATGAGCGAGGATGAGGACGATCTGCTCGAATCCTCCGATCACCGCACCGCCACCAGCCGCCTGTCGTGCCAGATCCCCTTCACCGCCGATCTCGATGGGCTGCACGTGACGATCGCGCCGGAAGATTGATCCGGTTTGCGCTCGGGGCCGGGCGGGCCTAGACTGGCGCGCATGAACATCACCCGACCTTTTGCCGACACCTTGGCGCTGATCGGCAACACGCCACTGGTGCGCCTTGCCGGGCCGAGCCAGGCCGCCGGCTGCGACATCTGGGGCAAGTGCGAATTTGCCAATCCCGGCGGTTCGGTAAAGGACCGCGCGGCCCTGTGGATCATCCGCGATGCCGAGGCGCGCGGGGAATTGAAGCCCGGCGGGATCGTGGTTGAAGGCACCGCCGGCAACACCGGGATCGGCCTTGCGCTGGTGGCCAATGCGCGCGGCTACAAGACAATCATCGTCATGCCCGACAACCAGTCCAAGGAGAAGATGGACACGCTCCGGGCGCTGGGGGCCGAGCTGGTGCTGGTGCCACCCACCAAGTTTGCCGATGCCGGGCACTTCGTTCACACCTCGCGCCGGATTGCGCAGGAAACCCCGGGCGCGGTGTGGGCCAACCAGTTCGACAACATCGCCAACCGCCGCGCCCATATCGAGGGCACCGCGCCTGAGATCTGGGAGCAGCTTCAAGGCCGGGTGGATGGCTTCACCTGCGCGGCGGGCACGGGCGGGACGATTGCGGGCGTGGGGCTTGGCCTTAAAGCCTTCGACGAGAATGTCCGCATCGCGCTCACCGATCCGCACGGCGCGGCGCTCTACAACTACTATGCCCACGGCGAACTCAAGGCCGAAGGCTCCTCGGTCGCCGAAGGGATCGGGCAGGGGCGCATCACCGCCAATCTCGAAGGCGCGCTGATCGACACCCAATATCGCATCAGCGACGAGGAGGGCCTCCATTGGGTGGGGCGGCTGCTGCGCGAGGAGGGGCTGTGCCTCGGCCTGTCCTCGGGCATCAATGTCGCCGGGGCGGTGATGCTGGGCCGCGAACTGGTGGCCGCGGGGCGGGCCAATCCGCAGGTCGTCACCATCCTGTGCGACAGCGGCTTTCGCTATCTTTCGACGCTCTACAACCCCGAATGGTTGGCAGCCAAGGGCCTGCCGGTGTTCGACTGGCTGGCGCCGGCGGGCGCGGGCGGCGCGGACGGGGCCGGGGCCGCGGCGGAGGCGGTGTGAGCGGCGGCTGGCTGTCCGATCGCCTGCGCGGCGTCAACCAGCGCAGCCTGTTCCATGCCCCACGCATGGCAGGGGCGGAGGAGAGCGCGGCGGAGAGCGCCGATGAGGCGGCAGGGCCAGCCGGCGCCCGCGCGGCCCGCCACGAAGCGATCCAGCGCCTGCAGGTGGGGCTCATCGGCATAGCCATCGTGGTGCTGGTGGTGGGGCTGGCCAGCATCATCGGCGGGCAGGCCGACAAGGTTGAACGGCTGGCCGTGCCCGAGGCGGCGCCGACCACCGAGCCGACCAGCGCCCCGGCGCAGGCCAACCCGCTGGCCGATGCGGGCGTGGTGCCCGACATCGCCGCCGAGCCCAAGGCCGCGCCAAGCGCCGCGCCGAGCGCGGCGCCGCGCGATCTGGCGGCGCCGGGCCAGCCGCGCGCGGCGGGCAATGGCGCTGCGCAGAACTAGGGCGCTGGCCGCCGCCCTGATCGCGCTCCTTGTCATCGGGTGCGCGCGCGCACCTGCCACCCCGCATGAGGGCGCAGAGCGCACGCGGCTGGGCCTGATGACCAGCCTGCCGCTCTATTGGCCGCTCGGCGCGGGGGTGGGCGAGATCGCCTCGGGCCGCGCCGCTCTGCCCTGGCAGCGCGCCGCGCTCGAGCAGGCCTATGAGCTCGCGCCGCTCGATACCCTTGCGCCCATCCCCGCCCTTGCCCCCGATGCGCCCGAAACCGATCCGCTGGCAGGGCTCACCCGGCTGGCGGTGATCCAGCCGCGCGGGCTGTCGCCAGCGGACAATGTCGCGCTCGATGGCTGGGTGCGGAAGGGCGGGCGGCTGCTGCTGGTGCTCGATCCGGCGCTCACCGGCGAATATGATCTGCCGCTGGGCGATCCGCGCCGTCCGGTTGATACCGCGCTGATCCCCCCGGTGGTGGCGCGCTGGGGCCTTGCCATCGCCTTTGACGAGAGCGAGCGGCCCGAGGTCCGCCGCGCCCGGCTGGGCGAGGCAGGCCTGCCGCTGGCGCTGGCCGGGCGCATCACCCTGGGCAAGGGGGCAAAGGGCTGCACCCTCACCGCCGCGGGCGCGGCGGCGCGCTGTCGGATCGGCAAGGGCCAGGTGACCCTCATCGCCGATGCCGCGCTGTTCGAGCACGCCGAACTCGCCGGAGAGGGCGGTGCGGCCCTGCGCGCGCTCGTCGCCGAGGCGCTCGCATGAGCGGCATGGGGAAATCGCGGGAACGCCGGGACTCGCCCGGGCGAAGCGCCGGGGAAATCGCGGGAAAGGCTGCGCAAGTGCCGGCCAAACCGGGTTTTTGGGCCATCATCGGGTGCCAAAGGTGCTCGGGAAGTGAGGGATGAAGTATAGATATATCAGTATGATAACGAAATATCCCCTATAATCCCGCGAAAATCCCTTCCATCCCCATCCCTTCCCGGATATTACCGGGGTCCATCAGACATGCCTGTATGTCGCGCGTCCGGCTGGTGGGGCCGGCGCACCGGTCGTGCTCGCGCGCGCGCCGGGCGAGGGAGGGCTGTGTCGGGCATCGCGCAGCGCCCAGCGAGGGGCGCTTCGCTACGGGGCGTGAGGGGATTGCAGGCCGGTGTCTGCTTTTGGAGGATACAACGGACAGGCCTATTCGCCCGCGGGCGAGAAGAACCGCTTTGTCCTGCCCTCCACCTTCCGCAAGGCGGTCAAGGAAAGCTCGGGCGGCAGCCGCATCCTGTGCCTTGCGGCCCATGGCCGCTATGATTGTCTGATCGGCTACGGCCTGTCGCACCTGCCCCAGCTCCAGGCCCAGCTCGACCGCGAGGAGGAGCGCGCCATCCGCCTCGGCGATGCGAGCTTCGACCGCGATGCCCGCGCCGGCCAGTTGTTCAGCTACGAGACCCTTGGCTTCGACGAGAGCGGCCGCTTTGTCATGCCCGAGCATCTGCGCGAGCTCGGCAAGGTGGAGGATGGGCTGTTCTTCCAGGCCGCGGGCGATTTCTTCCTCGTCTGGGCGCCCGAGGAGCTGTTCCGCATGGGGCCTGAGTTCAAGAGCGCGCAGATCGCCTGCCGGCGGCTGATGGAGGCCGCGGCGCGCAAGGGGGGCGCGGCATGATCGGCCCCGATGCGCCCCATATCCCGGTGCTGCGCGATGAGGTGCTTGCCGCCATTGCCCCGCGCGAGGGGATGCTGATCGTCGATGCCACCTTCGGCGCCGGGGGCTACAGCGCCGCGCTGCTCGAGGCCGGGGCGCGCGTCCACGCCTTCGACCGCGATCCCGATGCGATCGCCGCCGGGCAGGCGCTCGCGGCGCGCCATGCCGGGCGCCTCACGCTCCATCAGGCGCGCTTTTCCGCGATGCATCAGGAGCTTGCCGCGATCGGGGTGCGCAGGGTCGATGCGGTGGTGATGGATATCGGGGTCTCCTCGATGCAGCTCGATCAGCCGGGCCGCGGCTTTGCCTTCATGCATGATGGCCCGCTCGACATGCGCATGAGCCAGGAGGGCCCGAGCGCGGCCGATTTCCTCAACACGGCCGAGGAAGAAGCGATCGCCGAGGTGCTCTATCGCTATGGCGAGGAGCGCCAGGCGCGCCGGGTGGCCCGCGCGATCGTGGCAGCGCGCCCGCTCGCCACCACCGGAGATCTGGCCCGGGTGGTGCGCCGCGCGCTCGGCCACCGCCCGCATGATCGCAAGGACCCGGCCACCCGCACCTTCCAGGCGGTGCGCATCCATGTGAACGACGAGCTTGGCGAGCTCGAGGCCGGCCTCGCCGCGGCCGAGGCGCTGCTCGCCCCCGGCGGGGTGCTGGCGGTGGTCAGCTTCCACAGCCTTGAAGACCGCATCGTCAAGCAGTTCCTGCGCGCGGCCAGCGGCGCCGGCCAGGTGCGCTCGCGCCACCTGCCCGGGGAAATCCCAGGGCCGCCGCCCACCTTCACGCAGGTTTCCCGCGCTATTCGCGCGAGCGAGGCCGAAATCGCCCGCAATCCGCGCGCCCGTTCGTCCACCTTGCGCCACGCGATCCGCACCGGCGCCCCGGCAAGGAGCTTCGCCGCATGTTGAGCCGCACGCAGGCCCGTTCGTGGGGATGGATGGCGGTGCTGGCGCTGTGCGCCGCGCTGGTGGTGGCCTTGAGCCTCAAGGTCCACGCGGTGCGCAGCGAGGTGCTGCTGGCCGAGCGCCAGCTCATTGCCCTGAAGCGCGAGACCATGCTGCTCGAGACCGAGTTTCAGACCCGCGCCAGCCAGGCCCAGCTGGCCGAGTGGAACAGTGTCGAGTTCGGCTATGTCGCGCCGCGCGCGCGCCAGTTCCTCGAGGCCGAGCGCCAGCTTGCGAGCTTCGGTCAGGGCCCGCTGCCCGGCGCGCCGCCGCCGCTGCGTCTGGCAAGTGCCGAAGGCGCAGGCGAGGGCACCGCTGCGCCCGGCGGGCCAGCGCCGATGCGCTCGCCGGTCTCGGGCGCGCCGGTCACGCTGGCCGCGGCCGAGACTGAGGCCGGCGCGGGCGCGGTCTTTGCCGAGGCCTTCGGGGCCTTCCTCATCGAGGCCTCGCCGATCCGCCCGGCCCGGGCCGAGCCGCCGCGCGCGGTCAGCCCGGCAGGAGCGGGCGAATGAGCCCCGTCGCGGCGTCTGCCCTCGCCGCTGCGCCCCTTGGTCTTGCCCCGCCGCTGCCCGCCCCGGCGCCGCGCGCGGCGCTGCCTGCCGGGCGTTCGCGCGCCGCGAGCCTGCGCGGCCAGCTGGTCGCCACCGCGCAGCTACGCCTGCTGTGGATCGGCGCGGGCTTCGTGCTCTTCGCGCTGATCGCGCTGCTGCGCATCGCGGTGCTGGGGGTGAACGGCCAGACCCCGCAGCACACCAGCCTTGCCGAGGCGCTGCTGCCGCCGCGCGGCGAGATCACCGATCGCAACGGCGTGCCGCTGGCGCGCGCCTTTCCGGCCTATGCCCTGTGGTTCGATCCCAAGGCCATGGGCGATGGCGGCGCGCCGCTGGTGCGTTCGCCCGCCGAGGTCGCCCGCGCGCTCAAGGCGATCTTCCCCGATATCGACGAGGCGCGCATGGCCCGGCGCCTCGCCTCGGGCAAGGCCGGCTATCTGCGCCGCCGCCTGCTGCCCGAGGAGGCCAACCGCGTCTTTGCCCTGGGCGAGGTGGCGCTGCAGATCCCGCGCGAGACCGATCGCTATTATCCGCAAGGTTCGCTTGCCGCCCATGTGCTGGGCTATGTCGCCGACAGCGCCGAGCGCCAGGGCGGGCAGCTGGGCATGGAGCAGGTGCTCGACAAGGAGCTGACCGATCCCCTGCGCCGCGCCGAGCCGGCGGTGCTCTCGCTCGATGTCCGGGTGCAGGGCGCGCTCGAGGACGAGCTCAAGCGCGGGATGCTCGCCACCAATGCCATTGGCGCGGCGGGCATCGTGCTCGATGTCGATACCGGGGAGGTGCTGGCGATGGCGAGCCTGCCCGATTTCGATCCCAACACCGCCGGGGCAGGGGGCGCGCGCAATGTCTTCAACCGCGCCACCAACGGGGTTTACGAACTGGGTTCGACGTTCAAGCCGCTCAGCATTGCTGCGGCGATCGATGCCGGGGTGGTGCGCGATCTCGGCCGCCAGTGGAACGCCGCGCCGGTGCCGGTGGGCAGCCGCACGATCACCGATTCGCACCCCTTGGGGCCAAGCCTCAATGTGCCCCAGGCACTGGTTCATTCCTCCAACACCGTCACCGCACGGATTGCCGATGCGCTGGGGCCGGAACGCTTGCGCCGCACCTATATTGATCTTGGCATGGATCGCCCGCCCTTCATCGAGCTTCAGGCCCGCGGCCAGCCGCTCTGGCCGCGCGGCGCGTGGAGCCGGGTGACCAACATGACGGTGGCCTATGGCCATGGGCTCAACGTCACCCCGCTGCACCTTGCCTGCGCCTATGCCGCGCTCGTCAATGGCGGGCTGTGGCGCCCGGCGACGCTGCTCAAGCGCGATCCGGCCAAGGTGCCGCGCGGGCGGAGGGTGTTCAAGGAATCGACCTCGCACCGGATGCGCCAGATGCTGCGGATGATCGCGCTCTATGGCACCGGGCGCAGCGCCAATGCGCCGGGCTACCGCGTCGGCGGCAAGACCGGCTCGGCCGACAAGAACGAGAACGGGGTCTATCACACCAACCGCATCGTCTCCTCCTTTGCCGCCGCCTTCCCGATGGATGCGCCGCGCTATGTGGTGGTGGTGATGATGGACGAGCCCAAGGGCACCATCGCCAGCAGCTTCCAGCGCACCGCCGCCTACACCGCTGCGCCGGTGGTGGGCCGGCTGGTGCCGCGCATCGGCCCGATGCTGGGGGTGCAGCCCGACGAGCGCCGCGATGTCGATATCTCCGATCTGCGCTACCTGGTGGAGGGGCATTGATGCGGCTGGCCGAGCTTGTGCGCCGCGCGGGGGCGGAAGCGGCGCTGGCCGCTGCCGGGCCGGCGCTCGAGAAGGAGGTGACTGGCTTTGCCATCGATCACCGCAAGGTCGCCCCGGGCACGGTGTTCGGCGCCTTTGCCGGCGCGAAGGTCAATGGCGAGGACTTCATCCCCGCCGCCATCGCCGCCGGGGCGATCGCGGTGGTGGCGCGCCCCGAGGCGCGTGTGGAAGGCGCACTCCATATCGCCGATGCGCTGCCGCGCCGCGCCTTTGCGCGGCTCGCCACCCCCTTCTTCGCGCCCTATCCGGCCACGCTCGTCGCGGTCACCGGCACCAATGGCAAGACCTCCTGTGTCGAGATGACGCGGCAGATCTGGCGCATGGCGGGCGAGCGTGCGGCGAGCATCGGCACGCTCGGCGTGACCACGCCCGATGGCAGCGTGGCGACGGGGCTGACCACCCCCGATATCGTCACCTTCCTGGCCAATCTCGCCGGGCTGGCGCGCGAGGGGGTGACGCACGTTGCCTATGAGGCCTCTAGCCACGGACTTGACCAGTATCGCAGCGAGGGCCCGGCGCTTGCTGCGGCGGCCTTCACCAATTTCAGCCGCGACCACCTTGATTACCACAGCACGATGGAGGCCTATTTCGCCGCCAAGATGCGCCTCTTTGCCGAGGTGCTGGCGCCGGGGTGCCCGGCGGTGATCCACGATGCGGCGGATGGCTCGCAGTGGACCGCGCGCGCCTGCGCTCTGGCCGAGGCGCGCGGGCTCGAGGTGCTGCGCGTGGGCGCGGGCGGGGAGTTCCTGCGCCTCATCGGGCGCGAGCCGGGCCAGCTTGGGCAAGAGCTGGTGATCGATCATGCCGGACAGCAGCGCCGCGTCACCCTGCCGCTGATCGGTGCCTATCAGGCCGCCAATGCGCTGGTGGCGGCGGGCCTTGCGCTGGCGACGGGCGTTGCCGCGCCAACGGTGTTCGATGCCCTCTCCCGGCTCCAGCCGGTGCGCGGGCGGCTCGAGCGCGCGGCGCTCAACCCCGCCGGGGCGCCGGCCTATGTCGATTATGCCCACACCCCCGATGCGCTCGCCGCCGCGATCAGCGCGCTGCGCCCCCATGTGGCGCCGGGCGGGCGGCTGATCGTGGTGTTCGGCGCGGGCGGGGACCGCGATGCGGGAAAGCGCGGCGAGATGGGCGCTATTGCCGCGCGCATGGCCGATGCGGCGATCGTCACCGACGACAATCCCCGGGGCGAGGATCCGGCCGCCATCCGCGCCGCGATTCTCGCCGGGGCGGGAGGCAAGGCGCGCGAGATCGGCGATCGGCGCGCCGCGATTGCCGCCGCGATTGGGGAAGCCGGGCCGCGCGATATTGTGCTGATCGCCGGCAAGGGCCACGAGCAGGGACAAATCTTCGGGTCGGGAGAAAACATGCGGATCGAACCCTTCGATGATGTCGAGGTGGCGCGCCAATGCGCCGGGGGGCAGCAGGCATGACGAGCGCTGCCCTGCACCCCATGCTGCACCAATGGCCGGTGCTGCCGCGCGACCGGCTGGGCCTGGCGCTGTGGCGCTCGGACGAGATCGCCGCGGCCACCGGCGGCAGCGCCAGCCACGCCTTCGAGGCCGCCGGCGTCGAAATGGATTCGCGCGATGTGAAGCCGGGCGATGTCTTCATTGCCTTGAAGGGCGAGGCGATGGACGGGCACCGCTTCCTCGCCGATGCCTTTGCCCGCGGCGCTATTGCCGCGATCGTCGATCGGCCGATCGATCGCCCCCACGTGCTGGTGGCAGACACCCGCGCCGCGCTGATCGCGCTTGCCCATGCCGCGCGCGAGCGTGCCCACGAGGCGGTGCGCATCGGCATCACCGGCTCGGTCGGCAAGACCGGGGTGAAGGAGGCGATCTTCGCCTGTCTCGACCGCGCCAGCCGCGGCGCCGCGCACCGCTCGGTGAGGAGCTACAACAACCATGTCGGCGTGCCCTTGAGCCTCGCGCGCATGCCCGCGCGCAGCCGTTTCGGCGTGTTCGAGATGGGCATGAACCACGCCGGCGAGATCGCCCCGCTGGCCGCCCATGTGCGCCCGCACGTGGCGCTGATCACCACCATTGCCCCTGCCCATATCGAGAACCTCGGCAGCCTCGAGGCGATTGCCGATGAAAAGGCGCAGATCTTCACCGGGCTGGTGCCGGGCGGGGTGGCGATCATCCCGGAAGACAGCGAATGGGCCGAACGCCTCAAGGCCCATGCCCGCTCTTGCGGCGCGCAGATCGTCACCTTCGGGCGCGCGGCGAGCGCCGATGTCCGCCTGCTCGATGCGATTCCCGCCAGCAGCGGCGGCGCGCTCGTCACCGCCGATCTCGGCGATCGGCGGGTGTGCTACACCATCGCCGAGCCGGGCGAGCACTGGATCGTCAATTCGCTGGGCGTGCTCGCGGCGGTGCGCGCGGCCGGGGGCGATCTGGGCGCGGCGGGCCTCGCGCTTGCCGAAATGGGCGGGCTCAAGGGCCGCGGCGCGCGCCACCGCATCCCGGCGCGCAGCGGCAGCGCGCTCCTCATCGATGAAAGCTACAACGCCAACCCCGCCTCGATGCGCGCAACCTTGAAGGCTTTGAGCCAGACCCCGGCACGGCGCCGCATCGCCGTGCTTGGCAGCATGAAGGAGCTGGGCGACTTTGCCGATGCCTTCCACCGCCAGCTGGCCGCCCCGCTCGCCGAGGCGGGGGTGGATCACGCGATCCTGGTGGGGGCCGAGATGGCCGCGCTCGCCGAGGAACTGGGGAAAGCCTCGCCAGCCGAGCTTGGCAAGCCGCTGTCCTTCGCGCATTGCCATGGGCCTGCCGAAGCCATCGCCGCGCTCACGGCCTATGGCCTCGCGGAGGGGGATGCGGTGCTGGTCAAGGGATCGAATTGGGTGGGCCTCGGCAGGCTGGTGTCACATTTTACCGATAACGCGCCCGAAGCGCCCTCGGCCGGCGGCTGAGGCGCCCCACGCGGCGCGTCAAGGGACGATTGCATGCTTTATCTGCTTGCCGAATGGCTGGGCTTCGAGGGCATCCTCAACCTGGTGCGCTACCAGACCTTCCGCGCCGGGGCGAGCCTGATGACCGCGCTCCTCATCGGCCTTGTCATCGGCCCGCGCTTCATCAACCTGTTGCGGGTGCGGCAGGGCAAAGGCCAGCCGATCCGGCTCGATGGGCCGCAATCGCACCTTGCCAAGCGCGGCACGCCGACCATGGGCGGCTTGATGATCCTCACCGCGCTCAGCCTCTCGCTGCTGTTGTGGATGGATCTCGAAAGCCCCTTCGTCTGGGCCTGCCTGGCGGTGACCATCGGCTTTGGCGTGATCGGTTTTCTCGATGATTATGACAAGGTCGCCAAGAACAGCCATGTCGGGGTGCCGGCCAAGCTGCGCCTGGCGGCCGAATTCGCGGTGGCCGGCCTCGCCAGCTGGCTGATCGTCAGTCAGATCAACACCAATCTCTACCTTCCCTTCACCATGGGCTGGAGCATTCCGCTCGGTCCGGCCTATTATGTCTTTGCCGCCTTCGTGATCGTGGGGGCGGGCAATGCCGTCAACCTCACCGACGGGCTGGATGGCCTGGCGATCATGCCGGTGATCATCGCCGCGGGCACCTTTGCGATCATCGCCTACCTTGTCGGGCGGGCCGATTTTTCCGCCTATCTCGGCATCCCCCACGTGCCGAGGGCGGGGGAGCTGGCGATCTTCTGCGCCGCGATCATGGGGGCGGGGCTGGCCTTCCTGTGGTTCAACGCCCCGCCCGCAGCGGTGTTCATGGGCGATACCGGCAGCCTCGCGCTTGGTGGGGCGCTGGGGGCGATCGCTGTCGCCTCGCACCATGAACTGGTGCTGGGGATAGTCGGCGGGCTGTTCGTGCTCGAGGCGGTGAGCGTGATGGTGCAGGTGTTCTGGTTCAAGCGCACCGGCAGGAGGGTGTTCCGCATGGCCCCGATCCACCATCATTTCGAACAGCTTGGCTGGAGCGAGAGCAAGGTGGTGATCCGCTTCTGGATCATCGCCATCGTGCTCGCGCTCATTGGCCTTTCCACCTTGAAGCTGCGCTAGGGGAGGGGCGGGCCGCGTGATCACCTCCCCCGCCTTTGCCGGTCAGCGGTTTGCGGTGCTCGGCCTTGCCCGCTCGGGCGCGGCCGCGGCCGAGGCGCTGCTTGCCAGCGGGGCCGAGGTGATCGCCTGGGATCGCCAGCCCCATGCCCGTGCCCCCTTCGAGGGGCGTTGCCGCCTGATCGACCCGCTGGAGCTTGATCTGACCGGCTTTGCCGGGGTGGTGGTCTCGCCCGGCGTGCCGCTCAACACCCATCCGATCGGCCCGCACACCTGGCAATATGGCCTGCCCGTGATCGGCGATATCGAGCTTTTCGCCCGCGCCCGCTCGCACCTGCCGCCGCACCGCGTGGTGGGGATCACCGGCACCAATGGCAAATCCACCACCACCGCGCTGGTGCACCACATTCTTGTGAGCGCCGGGGTGCCCGCGGTGCTCGGCGGCAATATCGGTGAGCCGATCATGGCCCAGGCCCCGCTTGCGCAAGGCGGGGTCTATGTGCTCGAATTGTCGAGCTTCCAGATCGATCTCACCTTCAGCCTCGATTGCGATATCGCCGCGCTCACCAACATCACCCCCGATCACCTCGATCGCTACGCCGGCTTTGCCGCCTATGCCGCGGCCAAGGAGCGCCTGTTCACCATGCAGCAGCAGGGCACGGCGGTGATCTGCGATGAGGACGCGCCCACCCGCGCCATCGCCGATCGGCTGGCGGCGGCGGGACGGCCGCTGATCCGGGTCAAGACCGGCGATCTTGCCGCTGCCGGGCTGGCCGAAGGGCGCACGGCTGCGCTCGCCGGGCCGCACAATGCCCAGAATGCCGCCGTTGCCAGCGCCATCTGCCGCCAGCTTGGCCTCAGCGAAGCGGCGATCGCCGCGGGGCTTGCCAGCTATCGCGGGCTGCCGCACCGGATGGAGCGGGTGTGCGAGGCGCGCGGGGTCATCTATATCAATGACAGCAAGGCCACCAACACCGCCTCGGCCGCCCCGGCGCTGGCTGCCTTCCCACCCGATCCGGCGATCAACGGCGGGGCCCCCCGCATCCACTGGATCGTCGGCGGCCTGCCCAAGGAGGAAGGGCTTGGCGCCTGCGGCGATCATCTGGCCAATATCGCCGCCGCCTACACCGTGGGCGAGGCCGGGCCGATGTTTGCCGATCATCTCGAAGCCGCGGGTGTCCGGGTCGAGCGCTGCGAGCTTATCAGCGAGGCGGTGCGCCGGGCCGAGGCGGCGGCGCGCCCGGGCGAGGTGGTGCTGCTCAGCCCCGCCTGCGCCTCTTACGACCAGTTCCGCGACTATGAGAAGCGCGGGCAGCATTTCCGCCAGATGGTCGGCGCGCTCACCGGCTGCGCCACCGACGAGGGCGGGCGGAGCATCCTGCCATGAGCGGGCAGGCCTATCGAGTGGCGCGGCGCGGTCCCGGCGCCTATCTGCCCCCGGTGGCGGTGCAGCGCGGCTGGCGCGAGGGCCTGCGTATCTGGTGGCGCGAGATCGACAAGGTGCTGCTCGCGCTGGTGCTGGTGCTGATGGCGATCGGCTTTGTCGCCGTGGCCGCGGCCTCGCCCGCCGGGGCCGAGCAGAACTCGAGCGCCGCGGTGCCGCTCGCGCCCTTTTACTATCTCCAGCGCCATCTCGTCTTCCAGCTCTTGGGCCTTGTCGTGATGATCGGGGTGAGCCTTTCGGGCGCCGATGCCGCGCGGCGCCTTGCCATCCTGGTGGGCGCGGGGATGCTGGGGCTGATGGTGCTGGTGCCCTTCATCGGCGAGGAGAAGAACGGTGCGCGGCGCTGGATCAACCTTGGCTTCTCGCTCCAGCCTTCGGAGTTTTTAAAGCCCGGCTTCGTGGTCACCTCAGCCTGGGTGCTCAGTTGGCGGCTGCGCGATCCGGGCCTGCCGGTGATCGGGATCGTCACCGCCCTGCTGGTGCTCATCGTCGGCCTGCTGATGCTCCAGCCCAATCTTGGCGATGCGATCCTGTTTGCCGGGATCTGGCTGGTGATGGTGCTGCTCGCCGGCCTGCCGTGGCAGCGCCTCGCGCTCATCGGCGGGGCGGGGCTGGCCGGCATGGTGCTCGCCTACCTGTTCTATGACAATGCCCGCAACCGCATCGAGAGCTTCTTCGGCGGGGGCACGGCCTTCGACCAGGTCGATCTGGCGCGCCGCACGCTCACCGCCGGCGGCTGGACGGGCAGCGGGCTGTGGCTGGGGGTGCGCAAGATGAGCCTGCCCGAGGCCCACACCGACTACATCTTCTCGGTGATCGGCGAGGAGTTCGGCCTTGTTGCCTGCGCCTTTGTCGTGCTGGTGTTCAGCGCGCTGGTGCTGCGGGTGCTGATCCGGTTGACCAATGAGGACAATCTCTTTGCCCTCCTCGCCGGGGCGGGGCTGGTCACCCAGCTGGGCGGGCAGGCCTTCATCAACATGCTCGTCAACCTCCAGCTTTTCCCTTCCAAGGGGATGACGCTGCCGCTGATTTCCTATGGCGGCTCATCGACAGTGGCGGTGTGCTTCACGCTTGGGCTATTGCTGGCGATCACCCGGCGCAACCCCTTCCTCGCGCGTGAGGGCGGGGGCCTGCGCGCGCTGTTGGAACGCAAGGAAGTGAGCGCATGACCGCCGACACCCATTCGCACCGCCCGAGCGGGGCCTCGCGCCATTTCGTGCTGGCCGCGGGCGGCACCGGGGGGCATCTCATCCCCGCCTTTGCCCTTGCCGCCGAACTCCATGCCCGCGGCCACCACGTCGCGCTCGTCACCGATGCGCGCGGCGCGGCGATCCCGGGCAAGCCCGATTACCTCACCGCCCATGTCCTGCCCGCCGGGCGCTTCGGCAGGAACCCGCTCGGCTGGATCGGCGGGCTGCGCGCGGTGCTCGAAGGCCGGGCGATGGCGCTGCGCCTGTTTGACAGCTTTGCCCCTTCCGCGGTGGTGGGCTTTGGCGGCTATCCGGCGCTGCCGGCGCTGCTCGCGGCCACCGCGGCGGGCCTGCCCAGCATCATCCACGAACAGAACGCCGTGCTCGGCCGGGTCAACCGCCTGCTCGCCCGCCGGGTCGATGCCATCGCCACCTCCTATGCCAGCGTCGATCGCTTGCGCCCGCGCCACGCGGCCAAGGTGCATCTCACCGGCAACCCGGTGCGCGCCGAGGTGCTGGCGCTGCGCGAGCAGGACTATCCCGCCTTCACCAGCGAAGGCCTGCTGCGCATCCTCGTGACCGGCGGCTCGCAAGGGGCGCGGGTGCTGTCCGAGGTGGTGCCCGATGGCCTGGCCATGCTGCCCCCGGCGCTGCGCCAGCGCCTGCAGGTTACCCAGCAGTGCCGGCCCGAGGATCTCGAGGCGGTGCGCGCCCGCTATGCCGCGCATGACATCCCGGCCGAGCTTGGCACCTATTTCGAGGACATGCACGAGCGCCTTGCCGATGCGCACCTGTTCATCGGCCGCGCCGGCGCATCAACCATTGCCGAGCTTGCCGTGGTGGGCCGCCCGGCGATCCTCATCCCCCTGCCGATTGCCACCGACGATCACCAGGCCGCCAACACCCGCGAGATGGTGAAGGCCGGGGGCGCGCGGATGATCCGCCAGGAGGCCTTCACCCCCAAGGAACTGGCCAAGCAAATCCAGGCCATGGCAATGAACCCGCAAAGCCTTGCCAATGCCGCGCACTGCGCCTTCAATTGCGGGCGCCCCGATGCCACGCGCGATCTCGCCGATCTGGTCGAGAGCATGAGCGGGATTGACCTTATGGACGTGATCCGGGTGGGCGAGGCCGCGCCCCGCCATGCGCAGGCCGCCGGGCGCGCCCAGCCCGCCACCCGCAAGGCCGCGCGCGCGCGCGCCGATCAGGACAGGGTGGGCGCATGAAGGGCGTCGGCACCGATATCGGCATCATCCACTTCGTCGGCATCGGCGGGATCGGCATGTCGGGCATTGCCGAGGTGATGCACAATCTGGGCTACGAGGTGCAGGGCAGCGACATTGCCGAGGGGCCGAGCGTCGAGCGGCTGCGCGCGCGCGGCATCAAGGTCCATATCGGCCATGCTGCCGCCAATGTCGCCGGGGCGGCGGTGGTGGTGATCTCCTCGGCGGTGCGGCGCTCCAACCCCGAGGTGGTCGCCGCGCTCGAGGCGCGCCTGCCGGTGGTGCGCCGCGCCGAGATGCTGGCCGAGCTGATGCGGCTCAAATCCACGATCGCGGTGGCCGGCACCCACGGCAAGACCACCACCACCAGCATGATCGCCAGCCTGCTCGATGCCGGGGGGATCGATCCCACCGTGATCAATGGCGGGATCATCGAGCAATATGGCTCGAACGCGCGGCTGGGCGATTCCGACTGGATGGTGGTCGAGGCCGATGAGAGCGACGGCTCCTTCCTCAGGCTCGATGGCACCATCGCGGTGGTCACCAATATCGATCCCGAACACCTCGATCACTACGGCGATTTCGAGGGGGTGAAGCGCGCCTTTGTCGAGTTCATCCACAATGTCCCCTTCTATGGCGCGGCGGTGCTGTGCATCGATCACCCCGAGGTGCAGGCGGTGATCGGCCAGGTGCGTGATCGCAAGGTCGTCACCTACGGATTCTCGCTCCAGGCCGATGTCTGCGGGGTCAATGTCCGCGCCGAGGACGGGGGCAACCGCTTCGACGTGATCGTGCGCCAGCGCGGGCCGCAGGACAGCGCGCGCGACCGCCGGATCGAGGGGGTCTATCTGCCCATGCCGGGGCGCCACAATGTCCAGAACGCGCTCGCCGCGATCGCCGTGGGAATCGAGATGGGCTGCAGCGACGAGGTGATCCGCACCGGCTTTGCCCGCTTCGGCGGGGTGCGGCGGCGCTTCACCCGGGTGGGTACGATCGCGCTTCCCGGCGGCAGCGCCGCGGTGATCGACGATTATGCCCACCACCCGGTGGAGATCCGCGCGGTGCTGGCCGCGGCGCGCGAGGCGGTGGGGGCCTCGGGCGGGCGGGTGATCGCGGTGGCCCAGCCGCACCGCTTCACCCGGCTGCGCGATCTGATGGACGCCTTCCAGTCGTGCTTCGACGATGCCGACATCGCCTATATCGCCCCGGTCTATCCGGCGGGTGAGGAGCCGATCGAAGGAATTGACCATGCCGCGCTGGTGGCGGGGATGAAGGCCCGCGGCCACCGCGCCGCGCGCGAGATCGCCGGGCCCGAGGCGCTGGCCGAGGCGCTGGCGGGCGAACTTGCGCCCGGCGACATGGTGGTGTGCCTCGGTGCGGGCGACATCACCCGCTGGGCCGCGGGGCTTGCCCCGGCGATCGCGGCGCGCCAGCAGGGGGTGGCGGCATGACCCAGCCGGGTGACAGCTTCATCTGGGATGATGGCGCCGCGCCCACCTGCGCGGTGGAAGGCGCTGTTGCCGCGCCCGTGCCGCTCGAGGGTATCCGCGGCAAGCTCACCTGCAAGGCGCCGCTCGCACCCTATACCTGGTTCAAGACCGGCGGGCCGGCCGACTGGCTGTTCGAGCCGGCCGATTTGGACGATCTCAAGGCCTTTCTCGAGCGGCTCGGCGGGGAGATCCCGGTGATGGCGCTGGGGCTTGGCTCCAACCTCATCGTGCGCGATGGCGGGGTGCCGGGCGTGGTGGTGCGGCTCGGCAAGGCCTTTGCCGGGGTGGAGGAGACCGGCGATTGTGAACTCACCTGCGGCGGCGGGGCGAGCGGGATCCTCGTCGCCTCTACCGCGCGCGACAAGGGCATTGCGGGCCTCGAGTTCCTGCGCGGCATCCCCGGCACAGTGGGGGGCTTCGTGCGGATGAACGGCGGGGCCTATGGCCGCGAGGTCGCCGATGTGCTTGTCGATTGCGCGGTGATCCTGCACGATGGCAGCTTCATCACCCTGAGCGCGGCCGAGCTTGATTACGGCTATCGCCATTCCGCCCTGCCGGAGGGCGCGATCGTGGTCTCGGCGCGGTTTCGCGGCCATCCGGGCGATCCCGCGGCGATCGGCGCGGAGATGGAGCGCATCGCCGCCGCGCGCGAAGCCTCGCAGCCGCTGCGCACCAAGACTGGGGGATCGACCTTCAAGAACCCGCCCGGGCACAAGGCCTGGGAACTGGTTGACCGCGCGGGCTGCCGCGGTCTCAGGCTCGGCGGCGCGCAGGTTTCGGAAAAGCACACCAATTTCCTCATCAACACCGGCACCGCCACCAGCGCCGATATCGAGGGGCTGGGCGAGCTGGTGCGCGACAAGGTCTATGCCGCCACCGGCATCAGCCTTGAATGGGAAATCCAGCGGGTGGGCCGGCCATGATCCTTGAGCGGCCCTTGCATGTGGCGGTGCTGATGGGCGGCTGGGCGAGCGAGCGCGAGGTCTCGCTCACCAGCGGCGCGGGCGTGGCCGAGGCGCTCGAAAGCCGCGGCCACCAGGTGACGCGGATCGACATGGGCCGCGATGTCGCCCTGCGGCTCCACGCGGCGCGGCCCGATGTGGTCTTCAACGCGCTCCACGGCGTTCCCGGCGAGGATGGCAGCGTGCAGGGGATGCTCGATCTCATGGGCCTGCCCTATACCCATTCGGGCCTTGCCACCTCGGTTATCGCGATCGACAAGCAGCTCACCAAGCAGGCGCTGGTGCCCCACGGCATCCCCATGCCGGGCGGGCGGATCGTCACGCGCGAGGAGCTGTTCAAGGGCGATCCCCTGCCGCGCCCCTATGTCTTGAAGCCAGTGAACGAAGGCTCCTCGGTGGGCGTTGCCATCATCACCGATGACAGCGATGTCGGTAGCCCCATCGACCCGCAGGCCAGGGGCCCGTGGCAGGAATTTGCCCAATTGCTCGCCGAACCCTTCATCAAGGGCCGCGAACTCACCGCCGCGGTGCTCGATGGTCCCGATGGCCCGCGCGCGCTGGGGGTGACCGAGCTGGTGGTGGCAGATGGCTTTTATGATTACGAGAACAAGTACACCGCCGGGCGCACCGAGCACATCTTCCCCGCGCGCCTGCCGCCCGAGATCGCCGCGCTGTGCCAGCACTATGCGGTCAAGGCCCACCAGGTGCTCGGCTGCCGCGGCACCAGCCGCACGGATTTGCGCTGGGACGAGGAGGCAGGGGCGGAAGGCCTGTTCGTGCTCGAGACCAACACCCAGCCGGGCATGACGCCCTTGAGCCTGGTGCCCGAACAGGCGGCGGGCTGCGGCATATCCTATGCCGACCTCGTCGAGATGCTGGTGGCCGAGGCGCTGCGGGTGCATGGGCAGCGGCAGGCACAGGGAGGCAGGCATGGCCCAGCAGATCCGGCGTAGTGCGGCCACCGGGGTGCGCCGCGCCGCCCGGGCGCAGGGCCGGGCGGCGAGCGCCCGGCGCGCCCGCGGCCAGGCCTTGGGGCTGATCGACCGGGCGCTGGGGCTCATGCCCTTCACCGAGGCGCAGTGGAGCCGCATCTGGCTGGCCATGATCATCGGCGGGGCGGTGGGGATTGCCTTTGTCATCGCCAATCTTGCCGGCCTGCCGGCGCTGGCCGAGGCGCAGGTGGCGCGGATCGCCGCCGATGCGGGCTTCGTGGTGCGCCACGTGCGTGTCACCGGCACACAGCGCATGGACGAGCAGGAGGTCTATGCCCGCGCGCTTGCCAGCCGCGACCTGGCCATGCCCGCGGTCGATATCCACGCCTTGCGCGCCGAGCTGCGCACCCTGCCGTGGGTCAAGGACGCGCGGGTCTCGCTCCAGCTCCCGCACACGCTGGTGATCGACATCGTCGAGCGCACCCCCCACGCCGTGCTCGCGCGGCCTGATCGGCTGATGCTGATCGATGCCAGCGGGATTGAGCTGGAACCCGTCAGCCCCGAGAAGGCCAAGGGGATGCTGCGTCTCTCCGGCCCCGGCGCGGCGCGCCAGGCGCGCCAGCTCGATCTGCTGCTGGCCGCCGCGCCCGCGCTCCAGCCCCAGGTCGCCGCGGCCGAATGGGTCGGCAACCGCCGCTGGAACCTGGTGTTCAAGACCGGGCAGGTGCTCGCCCTGCCCGAGGGCGATGAGGAAGCGGCGAGCGCGTTCGTCAAGTTCGCCCGGCTCGACGGGCAGAACCGGCTGATCGGGGGCAAGGTGCTCTCCTTCGACATGCGCACGCCCCCGCGCCTCTACATGCGCCTGCCCGAGGCGCTCGCCGCGCCCGAGCCGGCCGGTGAAGGCAAGGGGGAGAGCACCTGATGGCCTCGCGCAGCGCCCCTCCGCGCCGCCTGGCGCGCACCTATGCCGCGATCAATATCGGCTCGTTCCGCATCTCGGCGATGATCATGGGCGAGACCGAGAACGGCGAGCTCGAGGTGCTCGGCAGCGGCCACCGCGCCAGCGCCGGGATCAGGCGCGGCTATGTCACCGATATGGCCGCAGCCAGCTTTGCCATCCGCGATGCGCTCGAACGCGCCGAGAAGGCCGCGGGCACCACCGTGCGCAGCGTCTGGATCGCCTGCGCCGGGGCGGGGCTGACCAGCCAGGTCGCCTCGGTTGATATCGAGATCGGCGGGCGGCGGATCGAGGAGGAGGATGTCGAGCATCTGCTGCTGCTGGCGCGCGAGGCGATCGAGCCCGATGGGCGCACCGTGCTCCACGCCCAGCCGGCGCATTACACGCTCGATGGCGCCCATGGGGTGGCCAATCCGCGCGGGCTCCATGCCGAGCGGCTCGGGGTCGATATCCACGTGGTGCTGGCCGATGGCGCGCCGCTGAGGAACCTCACCGAGGCGGTGCAAAGCGCCCATCTCGAGGTCGAAGGCGTGATCGCCGCGCCGCTCGCCGCGGGCCATGCCTGCCTTTCACCCGAGGAGCGCGAGCTCGGGGTGGCGCTGGTCGAGATCGGGGCCGAAGTCACCAATGTCGCGGTGTTCGCCGGGGGGATGCTGGTGGGGCTCAAGGCGGTGCCGATGGGCTCGGCGAGCATCACCGATGCGATCGCGGGCAGCTTCGGCATCCGCCGCAGCCAGGCCGAGCGCTTGAAATGCGTTGCCGGCTCGGCGATCGCCTCGCGCTCGGATCACAGCGAGCTGGTGCCGGTCAACGGCCCGGAGGAGGCGATCGATGGCGCGCCCGCAGGGCCGCTGGCGCGCGGGGCCGATGACAAGAACCGGATCGTGCGCGCTGAACTGGTGGCGGTGGTGATGCAGCAGCTCGGCATCCTCACCAGCGAGATCGGCAAGACGCTCAAGGCGATGGGCTTTTCCGGCCCGCGCGCGGGGCAGGTGGTGATCACCGGGGGCGGGGCGGAACTGGCGGGCATGCCCGAATTCATGCAGGCCGCGCTGGGCCAGCCGGTGCGGCTCGAGCGCCCGCCGCAGCTTCCCGGACTCCCCGAGGCGCATCTTGCCCCGGGCTTTGCCACGCTCGTGGGCTTGTGCCTCTACGCCGCCGAGGACCCGGTCGATATCCGCGCGCTCGCCGCGCCGCGCGCCGGGGCCTACCGCGCCCTCTCGCGCGAGCGCGGGGTGATGGCACTGGTCACGCGCCTGTGGCGGGCGATGCGGGAGCAGTTCTAGCCGTGCCCCGGCCCCACTTGCCGTAGGGTCGGTGCGGGCTTACGGGTCAGCGCGTGCTGTGGATAAGGGTGTCGATACTATAAACCATGCAAGACAAATGTGTCACAGCGCGAGGACAGTGGTGAAAATTGTTGCAACGCCCCTGCCGCGCGCCTGGAGGATAGACTGATGAGCATCAATATCGGACCTGCGGCCAGCGACGATCTGCGCCCGCGCATCACCGTGATCGGCATCGGCGGGGCCGGCGGCAACGCCATTGCCAACATGATCGAGGCCGGGATCGAGGGGGTCGATTTCATCGTCGCCAACACCGATGCCCAGGCGCTCAGCCAGTCCCCGGCGGAACGGCGCATCCAGCTTGGCCCGGCGATCACCGGGGGGCTGGGCGCCGGGGCGCGGCCCGAGGTCGGCAAGGCCGCGGCCGAGGAGACCGTGGCCGAGATCGAAAAGGCGCTCGAAGGGGTCAACATGTGCTTCATCGCCGCCGGGATGGGGGGCGGCACCGGCACCGGCGCGGCCCCGGTGATCGCCGAGGCCGCGCGGCGCATGGGGGTGCTGACCGTGGGCGTCGTCACCAAGCCCTTCCTGTTCGAGGGCACCCGGCGGATGCGCGCGGCCGAGGCGGGGATTGCCGAGCTGCAGCAGCACGTCGATACGCTGATCGTCATTCCCAACCAGAACCTGTTCCTCGTCGCCAAGGCCGAGACCACCTTCAAGGAGGCCTTCCAGCTGGCCGACGAGGTGCTCCAGCAGGGGGTGCGCTCGATCACCGATCTCATGGTGATGCCGGGCCTCATCAACCTTGACTTTGCCGACGTGCGCTCGGTGATGAGCGAGATGGGTAAGGCGATGATGGGCACCGGCGAGGCCGAGGGCGAGAACCGCGCGCTCGAGGCTGCCGAACAGGCGATCTCCAACCCGCTGCTCGACGGGGTGAGCATGGCCGGGGCCAAGGGGGTGATCATCTCGATCATCGGCGGCGAGGACATGCGCCTGCTCGAGGTGGACGAGGCCGCCAACCACATCCGCGAGTTGGTGGACGAGGATGCCAACATCATCTGGGGCAGCGCCTTCAACCCCGACCTTAAGGGCAAGATCCGCGTCTCGGTGGTCGCCACCGGGATCGATCAGGGGGCCAGCGGCGCCGTGCCCCGGCCGCAGCCGACCGCGCTTTCCGCCCCGCGCGCGCCCAAGCGCCCGGTGCTCGAACTGTCCGAGGATGCGGGGCTTGCCGAGGCGCCCGCGCCCGCTGCCGACCCCGCGCCGGTGGCCGCGCCTCCGCTCGCGGCTGCCGGAGCGCGCGGCGGCTTCGATCCTGCCCCGCCGGCTGCGCCCGCAAGCGCGCCTGAGTTTGACGCGGAGGAGCCGCTCGACCTTGGCGACCCGCTCGACCTTGGCGAGGAGATCGAGGACGAGGAGGATGCAGGGTCCCAGCCGCGCCCCTTCAGCCTCAGCGCGATGCAGCCCGGGGAAGATTATGGCGAGGAATATGAGGACGATGTCGATGGCATCGTCGATCCGCTCGCCGGGCTGCGCGGGGTCGAGGACGAGGCCTATGGCTTCGATCCTGGCAGCGCCAGCGGGAGCACTGGGGCGGGCGGGCGCGGCAGCGCGGGCGGCGGCGATCTGCTCGATCTCGCCGATGCCGGCTATGATCCTTACGAGGAGGAGGCGCCGCCGGCTGCCGGCGAGGATGATCTTCTCGCCCGTGCCGACCAGCTTGGCGCCGCCGATCGTCCGGTCGCACCGCGGGGGATGCGCGAGCGGCGCCGGCCCGTGCTCGGCGGGGCGGCGGCGGAGGATCCCGGCGCCGGATCGACGCTGTTCCAGCGCATGGCCAACCTCTCGCGCAGCACCGCCCGCGCCGATGAGGACGAGGAGGATGATGGCGAGGATGGCCCGGCGCTCAGCATCCCGCGCTTTCTCGGGCGGCAGAACAACCAGTAGCGCGGCAATCCTGCCCGGCGCGCGTCCTGTCGCGCCGGCAGTGCCGCTCGCCGCGCCGGGCGCTGGCCTTGGCGCGGCGCTGCGCTAGATGAGCGGGCGATGACGACCCCCCGGTTTCCCGTTTGCGCAGTGGCCCCCGCGCTGGCTTTCACCCTGGCCCTTGCTGCCACGCCTGGCCAGGCGCGCGCGCAGGAGGTGGTGGCCCAGCCGGTGGTGCAGCCGCTGCCTTCGGCCGAGGTGCAGCGCCTCAACCGCGCGCTGGTGGCGCTGGCCAAGGCCCCGCGCGACCGCGAGGCGCTGATCGAGGCCGGGCAGGCGGCACTCGGGGTGGACGATCTCGAGGCGGCGATCGGCTTCTTCGGCCGTGCTGCCGAGGTCGATCCCGGCCATCCGGCGGTGGCGCAGGGGCTGGCCGGGGTCTATCTGCGCGCCGGCCGCGCGGCCGAGGCGCTCCGGCAATATGAACTGGCGCTTGCTGGCGGCGCGGCGGAGCGCGAGGTGCTGGCCGATCAGGCGCTCGCCTTCGATCTCGTCGGCGATCAGGCCGCGGCCCAGGCGGCCTATGCCCGCGCGCTGGCGCTCGATCCGGGGCACGACGAGGCGCGGCGCCGGCTGGCGGTGAGCCATGCGATCGCAGGCAACCGCGCGCGCTTCGAGGAGACGCTGTGCCCGCTGCTTGATCGGCGCGATGTCGCCGCGCAGCGGGCGCGGGCCTTCGGCCTTGCCATCCTCGGCGATCAGGCGCGCGCCGCGGCGATCGTCGAGCAGGTGATGCCGCGCGATCTGGCGCTGCGGCTGGTGCCTTACCTTGCCTATATGCCGCGGCTGACCAAAGGGCAGCAGGCGGCGGCGGCCAATCTCGGCATCTTTCCGCGCGCCGCCGATATCGGCAGGGAGGATCCGCGCCTTGCCCGCTTTGCCGAGGAGGAGCGCGCCGACAGCCGGCTGGCGCCCTCGGGCGCGCCGCTCGATGCAAGGGGTGCGGCGGCACCAACGCCTGCGGCTGCATCCCCGCCGCGCAGCACGGGCCGGACGCGGACCCCCGCGGCGACACCAGCACCAGCACCAGCACCAGCAGCACGATCCGCAGCCGCGCCGACGACACCAGCGCCCGCGCCAGCCTCGGCCTCGGCCTCGGCGCCTCAGGCAAGCTCGCGGGTGGTGGTGCTCGGCCCGGCGGGGGCACCCACAGAGGCCGCAGCGGCCACCGCGCTCCCAGCCGCCGCCCCGGCTGCGACTGCGCCAACCCCGGCGCTGGCGCTGGCCCAGGCCGCGCCCCCCCCGGCGCTGCCACCTGTGGCGCAGCCGGCCGCGCCGCCAGCCGCGCCCGTAACGCCCCCCGTGCCCACGCCCACGCCTGCGCCCGAGGCGCCGCCGCTGCGCGTGGCCGATGCCTTTGCCGATCTTGCCGGCGCGCCGCTCCCCGATGCGCGCGCCCCCGCCGGGGCGGTCGATCTGTCGCGCATCGCCATTCGCCGCGAGCCGCCGCCGGAAAAGCCCAAGCCCAAGGATCCGCCCAAGGAGCCGCCAAAGCCGCTCCACCCCAGCCGCGTCTGGGTGCAGGTGGCCACCGGCAAGGATGTGAAGGCGCTCGGCTTTGACTGGAAGCGCATTTCCCGCGCCGGCGGGCCGGCGCTCGCCCCGCTCAAGCCCCACACGGTGCGCTGGGGCGCTGCCAACCGCCTGCTCGCCGGCCCGATCGAGAGCCGCGACAAGGCCGAGGCGCTCGTGCGTACATTGAAGGGCAAGGGGCTTGACACCTTCCTCTATGTCAGCCCCGAAGGTGAGCAAATCCAGCCGCTTAAATAGCAAGGGTGCGCCGCGCCGGGCGATCTGTGCACAGGCTTTGCACAGCTCTGTCCGGTTCTCCCCAGCCGCTCGCAGGCTGCGCATTGCCAAGCATGGCGCCCCCGGTTCAAAGCGCGTCAGGGCTGGCGGCAAAGCGTCATCCCGCCCGCGAAAGAGAGCCGATGAGAGTGCGCGCCATGGACTATGCCGCCGAGGACGATGCCGCCCCCGTCGAAAGGCTGCTCAGCCTGTTTGCGGCGCGCGGCTGGCCCTGCGAGCTGGTCAGCGAGGACGAGATGAGCGGCGAGATCCAGGGCAGCTGGGCCAATTACCAGCTGCGCGCGATCTGGCGGGCCGAGGACCGGGTGCTGCAGTTCCTGTGCCTGCCCGACATCCGCGTCACCGAGGAGCGGCGCGCGGCGGCCTATGAGCTGCTCTGCCTCGTCAACGAACAGATGTGGCTCGGCCATTTCGACATCTGGTCGAACGGCGATGTGCTGCTCTACCGCCACGGGGCGCTGCTGGGCGAGGACGGGCAGCTCAGCCTCGAGATGGCGCAGGCGCTGGTCGAATGCGCGATCGACGAATGTGACCGCTTCTACCCCGCCTTCCAGTTCGTGCTGTGGGGCGGCAAGAGCCCGCGCGCCGCGCTCGAGGCGGCGATGGTCGATGCGGCGGGCGAGGCCTGAGGCACCAGGAGCTTCGATCATGGCGGGCGGGCTGCTGATCATCGGCTGCGGCAACATGGGCGGGGCGATGCTCGCCGGGTGGCTTGCCGCGGGCGCGGATCCGGCTGAATTCGCGGTGCTCGATCCGGCGCTGGCCGAGGTGCCCGCCGGGGTGGCGCTCCACCGCCGGCCCGAGGATGTGCCCGGCACCCACGCCGCGGTGCTGCTCGGGTTCAAGCCGCAGCAACTTGCGGGCCTCGCGCCGGCGCTGGCGCCGCTCACCGCGGGGCGCCGCCTGTTCTCGCTGCTCGCCGGAATCACCCTTGCCCAGCTTGCCGCAGCCCTTCCCGCCTCGGCGGCGCAGGTCAGGGTGATGCCCAACCTTGCTGCGCGCATCAACAAGTCGCCGGTGATCCTTGCCGAGCGTGGCCTCGGCGCGCAGGGGCGCGCGGAGGTCTTTGCCCTGTTCGACCGGCTCGGCAGCGCGCTGTGGCTCGAGGACGAGGCGCAGTTCGATCTCGTCACCGCGCTGGCCGGCTCGGGGCCTGGCTTCGTCTATCGCTTCATCGATGCGCTCGCCGGGGCAGCGGTCGATCTCGGGCTTGAAGCGCCGCTCGCCGCGCGCCTCGCGCTGGCGACGGTCGAGGGCGCCGCCGCGCTCGCCGCCGCGGCCGATGCCAGCCCGGCGGTGCTGGCCGATCGGGTCGCCAGCCCGGGAGGGATGACCCGCGCCGGGCTCGACGTGCTCGATAAGGGCGATGCGCTGCGCCGCCTGCTCACCGAAACGTTGCGCGCCACCAGCGCGCGCGGCGCCGCCCTCTCGCGCGGTGATTAAGATTAACAGCGGTTAATCTGAACGAATTGCGCCGATTGCAAGCCGGTTTCGCTTGAAATGTGCAGTGCGAGGCCTGATATTGGCGCCATCAAGAGCGCGGGGCCGTTCCCGTGCTTGGACATCTCGAACCAAGGGTTTTGCAATGGCTGACTGGAACGACACCTCGCGCAATGCGCAGCGACTGGGCGCGGTCCCCCGCGCGGGGGGCGATGTTGCCGGTCGGGTCACTTTCGATGCGGGCCTGCGGCGGCACATGCTGTCGATCTACAATTACATGGCCTCGGGCGTGCTGCTGACCGGCATCGTCGCGCTGCTGTTCGTCAACTCGCCGATCTTCGCACTCGCCTTCACCGCCACGCCCACCGCGGCGGGCACGGTGGTGCAGCCGACCGTGCTGGGCTGGCTGATCACGCTCTCGCCGCTGGCGGTGATGCTGTTCTGGTGGTTTGGCGCCGCGCGCGCCAGCCTCGGGGCGCTGCAGGCGGCCTTCTGGGCCTTCGCGGTGCTCTTCGGCCTGTCGCTCTCGACCATCTTCGTCACCTACACCGGGACCTCGATCGCCACCGCCTTCTTCGCCACCGCGGCGGCCTTTGCCGGCCTGTCGCTGTGGGGCTACACCACCAAGAAGGACATTTCGGGCTGGGGCAGCTTCCTCATCATGGGCCTCGTCGGCCTCATCGTCGCAAGCCTGCTCAACCTGTTCTTCCAGTCAGGCCCGCTGGCGCTGGTGACGAGCATCATCGGCGTGCTGATCTTCGCCGGGCTCACCGCCTATGACACCCAGCGGCTCAAGAACGAGTATGTCCTCGTCCGCGGCACCGAGCTGGCGGGCCGGGCGGTGATCTTCGGGGCGCTGAACCTCTACCTCGATTTCATCAACCTGTTCCTCTATCTGCTGCGCTTCCTCGGCAACCGCGAGTAAGCGCGCCGCGCCGGCACGGTCGGTGCGCAGGTGTTGAAATGTCAGGTGCCCGGGGGGCCATGCGCCTTCCCGGGCATTTGCTTTGCCCGGGCAAGCGGCTATGGGCCGCGTCAGCCTTGCGCAAGGCGCGCCAGTGCATGGGGATCCTTGCGCACGAGGCGCGCCGATGATGCGGCAGGAGAGGGAAGTTGATGAGCGTGTTTGCGCAGAGGTTTTCGTCGGAACCGCGGCGCCTCCGGCGGCGCCGGCTTGCCGCCGTGGCGGCGCTGGCGCTGGGCGCCGCTCTTGCCGGGGCCTGCACCAAGAAGGCGCCGCCCCCGGTGGTCGCCGCCCCGCCGCCGCCCCCTCCAGTGGCGGTCGAGCCGGTGCCCTATCGCCCGCTGCCCCCCGGCGGCGCGCAATATGTGATGGACATTCCCCCGCGCGGGCCCGATGGGCGGCGGATCACGGTCAATTCCAATCTCAGCGATGACCAGCTGGTGTGGAACCTGCGCTCGGCCTGGAACGTGGCGGCGCTCAATTGCCTGGCGAGCGAATATGAGCCGATCCTCGAGGGCTACCGCGCCTTCCTCACCCGCCACCAGCGCGCGCTCAAGGCGGTCAATGACCGGATCGAGCGCAAGTTCATGAGCGCGCACCGCACCCGCCGCGATGCCATCGTCGCGCGCGATGGCTACACCACGCAGGTCTACAATTTCTTCGCCCAGCCGCCGGCGCGCGCCGGGTTCTGCCGCGCCGCGCTCGACATGGCGAATCGCGCGCTCGCTGCCCCGCCGGCCGATCCGCTTAGCTTTGCCCGGGCCAATTTCGAGGGGCTGCTGGTGCCCTTCGAGGAGTTCTTCACCGCCTATGAGGCCTATCAGCAGGCCTCGGCCGAATGGGATGCCAAGTGGGGCGCGCTCTATGGCCCCTCGCAGCCCGGCTGGGTGGCGGTGCAGGAGGCGCGCCTCAATGGCATCAAGGTGCCCGAGGTGGCGGTGCGCACCGTGATCGATCCCGAAACCGGGGCGGCGGTGCCGGTGATCCCGGTCAATGAAGGGGTAATCTCGCAGCCGGTGGTCGAGCCGATCGCCACCCCGCCGCCGCCCCAGCCGGGCCAGTAGCCGGGTCGCCGGCACAGGCGCGGGCGGCGCGGCGCCAGCGGCATGCAAAATCGCCGTTGCAAGGGCGCGCGCTTGCCGCTAAGGCGCGCCCTCGCCCGGCCCCGATGGGGGCGAAGCGGGCACAGACAAACTGGGAACGGGGCCGTAGCTCAGCTGGGAGAGCGCGTCGTTCGCAATGACGAGGTCAGGGGTTCGATCCCCCTCGGCTCCACCAGTTTCGCAAGATTCGGGAATGTCCACCCAGCTTCACGGCCCCGAATTGCCCCGTCGCTTGCGCTCCCTTGCGTCCCTTGATGCTGCGCCGGTTGCGGAGCGCATTGCTCTGCCTTGGTGGACACCGCTTGCCGTCAGCCGCGCCTGACGCTATTGAACCCACGCGTTTCGGTAACGGGAATGCGGTGCAAATCCGCAGCTGTCCCTGCAACTGTAAGCGGCGAGCATGGCGCGTGCGCACCCGCCACGGGTGCAGCCACTGGGGACCTTCGGGGCCCTGGGAAGGTGAGCGTTCCATGTGCCGACCCGCAAGCCAGGAGACCGACCGGGGCGTGTCGCTCTATGCCGGGTTCAGGGGTTGGCCAGGCGCGGAGGAACACCCTTTCGTTGTGAGCGACACCGCCGGGCCGTGGGGAATATCCCCCCGCGCGCCCATGATGTTGCTTGTGACGGGAGGAATCCGTGAAACATTTCGCATTGTGGACAAGCGTTGCTGCGGCGGCGCTGGGTTGGGCTGCGCCTGCGTGGGCCGAGGAGGCGGCGGACAAGGAAGTCGCGCGCGAGGGCGAAGCGGCCAACGCGGCCGAGGCTGAGGATATTCTGGTTTCAGCGAGCCGCCTTGATGCCCTGCCGCTCGCCCGCTTCACCGGCTCGGCCCTCGTCATCACTGCCGATCAGCTCGAAGACCGCCAGACCCGCGACATTGCCGATATCCTGCGCGATGTGCCGGGCGTGGCCGTGGCGGGCGTACCGGGGCAGACCCAGATCCGCCTGCGCGGTTCGGAAGCCAACCACGTGCTGGTGCTGGTTGACGGGATCGAAGTCTCCGATCCCTTCGCGGGTGAGTTCGACATCGGCACGCTGCAGGCCGAGCCGGGCGCGCGGCTCGAAGTGCTGCGGGGGCCGCAATCGGCGCTCTATGGCCCCGATGCGATCGGCGGGGTGGTCGCCTATCACAGCGCCAGCGGGCGCGCTCTGCCCGGCCTTGCCGCAAGGCTCGAGGGCGGAACGCAGGGCACCATCAACGGCGCGCTGCGCTACGGCGCCTTTGGCGACAATTGGGACGCGGCGCTCTCTGCCGTCCTCGTCAGCACCGATGGCCAGCCCAACGCCCGCGGCGGCCAGCGCGACATTGGCCGCGACAGCTACACGCTTGCGGGCAAGGGCAGCGTGAAGCTCGGCGAGACCGTCACCCTGCGCGCGGCGGGGCGCTTCATCCGCACCGAGGGGCAATTCAACGACCAGGACTTCAACCCCGCCAGCCCCAGCTTCGGCCTCGTGATCGACAGCCCCGGCACGCGTTTCACCAACGAGGGCGTCTATGCCCTCCTCGGCCTCAGGGCCGAGGCGCTGGGCGGGCGCTGGACGCATGACCTGTCCGCGCAGATCGCCGATGTCACGCGCGACACCTTCACGCCCCTCGGGCGTGCCAGCGGCAGCGAGGGGGATCGCTTCAAGGCCTCCTATGTCAGCGCGCTGGCTCTGGCGGACGCGCACAACCTCACCCTCGCCGCCGATTACGAGGTCGAGGGCTTCCGCAACACCACGCCGGGCGGCTTTGCCTTCACCGGGCGGCGCGAAATCGAGCAGGTGGGGCTGGTGGGCGAATATCGTTATGCCGACGAGAAAATCGATTTCTCCGCGGCGATCCGCCATGATTTCAACGACCTGTTCAAGGATGCCACCACTTTCCGCGTCGGCGCCGGATACCGCCTCACTGGCACCACCCGGCTGCGCGCTGCGGCCGGATCGGGGGTGAAGAACCCCGGCTTCTTCGAGCTTTACGGCTTTGTCGATGGCCGCTTCATCGGCAATCCCGCGCTGCGCCCGGAAAAATCGACCGGCTGGGAAGTGGGGATCGACCAGCAACTTGGCGAGAGCGCGAGCCTCGCGCTCACCTGGTTCGACAGCACGCTTGAGGGCGAGATCTTCACCACCTTTCCCCCGCCCGATTTCACCGCCACCCCGGCCAATCGCACCACCGAAAGCCGCCAGCGCGGGATCGAGCTGGCGCTCGCGGCGCGCCTCGGGGCGGGCTGGAGCCTCGATGGCGCCTACACCTATCTCGATGCCGAGGAAAACGGGGTCGAGGAAGTGCGCCGGCCCCGGCACATCGCCAGCGCCGCGCTGACCTGGCAGGCCCCCGGCGATGCGGTTTCGGCCACCTTGGTGGTGCGCCACAATGGCGAAACCCCCGATGTCGCCTTCATCGATCCGAGCTTCGTGCCGGTGCGGGTGCGGCTCGATGACTATACCCTCGTCAATCTCAACGCGCGGGCAAGGCTGGCGCAAAATATCGACGCTTTTGCCCGGATCGAGAACCTGCTGGGCGAGGACTATGAGCAGGTCTTCAGCTTCGTCTCCCCCGGCCGCAGCGCGGTTGTGGGCGTGGAAGCGCGCTTCTGATGCGGGGGCAGACCATGAGCATGATCGACAAGGCCCTTGGCCCCGCGGCGCTCCCGGCGGTCCTTGCCGCCACCACGCTGAGCGGCACGCTGGTGCTCTCCTGCATGATGCCCTTTGCCGCGATCGCCGCGCTGTGCGCGCTGGCCCTGCCGCCGCGCTGGGCGCTGGCGAGCATCGCCGCCTGCTGGCTTGGCAATCAGGCGCTCGGCTTTGGCCTCATGGGCTTTCCCTGGGACGGGCCGACCCTCGCCGCCGGGTTTTCGCTCCTCGGCGCAAGCCTTGTGGCCCATGCCGCCGCGCGCGCCGTGGCGGGGCGCAGCGCGAACCCGCTGAGCGCCTTCCTCGCCGCCTTTGCCGCCTATGAAGGAGTGCTGTTTGCCTATGCCCTGGGGTTTGGCGATCCGGCGCTGTTTGCCCCCGGGATCGTCGCGCTCGTCGGCCTCAACGAGGCGCTGTGGTTTGCCGGGCTGTGGCTCGGCTGGCAGGTGCTCGCGCGCCTTGCGTGCCACGCCTTGCGGCACCAGGTCGAATGAGCGCGCGGCCGCGGATCGTCTCGCTCCTGCCCAGCGCCACCGAGATCGCCGTGGCGCTGGGTCTGGGCGATTGCCTCGTCGGGCGTTCGCACGAATGCGATTTTCCGCCCGAGGTCAGCGCCCTGCCGGTGTGCACCGCGACCAAGCTCGAGCAAGGCCTCGGCTCGCGCGCGATCGAGGAGCGGGTGAAGGCGATCGTCGAGAAGGGCCTGTCGGTCTATGATGTCGATGCCGCGCTGCTCAAGGCCCTGCGCCCCGACGTGATCCTCACCCAGGCGCAATGCGCGGTCTGCGCGGTCACCCCGGCCGATCTTGCCGAGGCGCTCGCCAGCTGGGTGGGAACCCCGCCGCGGCTGGTCTCGCTCGCGCCCGATGATCTTGTCGATGTGCGCGGCGATTTTGCCCGCGTGGCCGAGGCCGCCGGCGCGCCCGAGCGCGCCGCGGCGGCGCTGCAGCGCTTCGAGGCCGGGCTTGCCGCCCTGCCGCCCGCCCCGGCTGCGCGCCCGCGGCTCCTTGCGATCGAATGGCTCGATCCGCTGATGGTGGCGGGCAATTGGGTGCCCGAACTCATCAGCGCCGCCGGGGGCGAGCCGCTGCTCGCCCGGCCTGGGGTCCATTCGCACAGCATCGACTTTGCGGCGCTGGCCGCGGCCGATCCCGATATCATCGCGCTGATGCCCTGCGGCTATCAGCTCGGCCAGACCCTGCCCGAGGCGCGCGCGCTGCTCGCGACGCCGCAATGGCAGGCGCTGCGGGCGGTGCGCGAGGGCCGCGTGTTTGCGGTCGATGGCCACCACTTGTTCAACCGCCCCGGCCCGCGGCTGGTGGAAAGCGCGGCGGTGCTTGCCTGGCTCATCCACAGCCCCGAGGCGGTGCCGGCGCCGCTTTCCGGCTTCATCGCGCGGGTCTAGGCGGCCAATCTCATCGCATTCCCAATCCCCTCGCATTCTGCGCGCGAATTGCGTAAGCGCGCGGCCATGCATTTTCTCGATCAGGCCAAGATCTATGTGCGTTCGGGCGCGGGCGGCCCCGGGGCGGTCAGCTTCCGGCGTGAGAAATATATCGAATTCGGCGGGCCCGATGGCGGCGATGGCGGGCGCGGCGGGGATATCGTGTTCGAGGCCGTGGCCGGGCTCAACACCCTCATCGATTTCCGTTACACCCAGCATTTCAAGGCCGCGCGCGGCGGGCACGGCATGGGCAAGGACCGCACCGGCGCGAGCGCCAAGCCGCTGGTGATCAAGGTGCCGGTGGGAACGCAGATCCTCTCCGAAGACAAAGAGGAGGTGCTCGCCGATTTCACCGAGGTGGGCCAGCGCGTCGTCTTTCTCGAAGGTGGCATGGGCGGGCGCGGCAATGCCAGCTACAAGAGCGCCACCAACCGCGCCCCGCGCCAGCACCAGCCGGGCATGCCGGGCCAGGAAGCCTGGGTGTGGCTGCGCCTCAAGCTGCTTGCCGATGTCGGCCTCGTCGGCCTGCCCAATGCCGGCAAATCCACCTTCATCAACGCGGTTTCCAACGCGCGCGCCAAGGTGGGGGACTATGCCTTCACCACGCTGGTGCCCAAGCTCGGGGTGGTGCGCCACCGCGGGCGCGAATTCGTGCTCGCCGACATTCCCGGCCTCATCGCGGGCGCGGCCGAAGGGGCGGGGATCGGCGATCGCTTCCTCGGCCATATCGAGCGTTGCCGGGTGCTCATCCACCTCATCGACATCACCGGCACCGGTGATGCCGATCCCGCCGAGGCGCTGCGCATCGTCACGCAGGAACTGGCGGCCTATGGCGCGGGCCTGGCTGACAAGCCGCGCCTCGTGGCGCTGAGCAAGTGCGACCTTGCCGATGCCGAACTCGTCGCGGCCTATCGCGCCGAGTTGCTGGCGGCAGGCGCTGAGGAGGTCTTTGCCGTCTCGGGCGCGACGCGCGCGGGGATGGACGAATTGCTCGATGCGGTGCTCGCCTATCTGCCCGATCGCGCCCCCGCCGCAACCGAGGCGGGCGCGGGTGCGGATGAGGGCGAGGGCGATGCGCCGCAATGGTCGCCGCTCTAAGGGGTGATCGGGGTGCAGGGTCTGGCTGACATTCCCGCCGCGCGGCGAATCGTGGTCAAGATCGGCTCGGCGCTGCTGGTGGGCGGCGGGGCGCCGCGCAGCCACTGGCTTGCCCGGCTTGCCGGCGATCTCGCGCGCCTGCGCCAGGGCGGCGCGCAGGTGATCGTGGTCAGTTCCGGGGCGATCGCGCTGGGGGCGGCGCGGCTCTCGCTGCCCAAGGGCGGGCGCGGCAGCCTCGCCGATGCCCAGGCCGCCGCCGCGGTCGGCCAGATCGCGCTTGCTGACCTTTGGAGCCGCGCGCTTGGCGGCGAGGGGATCATGGCCGCGCAGATGCTGCTCACGCTCGGCGATCTTGAGGATCGGCGGCGCTATCTCAACGCCGCGGCGACGCTCGATAGGTTGCTCGAGGCCGGGGTGATCCCGGTAATCAACGAGAACGATTCGGTCGCCACCGAGGAAATCCGCTTCGGCGACAATGATCGCCTCGCCGCGCGGGTGGCGCAGGCGGCCGCGGCCGATCTGGTGCTGCTCTTGTCAGACGTTGACGGGCTGTATGACCGCGATCCGCGCGCCGAGGGCGCGCGGCTCATCCCGCTGGTCGAGGCGGTAACGCCTGAGGTGATGGCGATGGCGAGCGGGGCTTCCTCCTCGGGGCTTGGCTCGGGCGGCATGGTCTCCAAGCTCCAGGCCGCGCAGATCGCCACCCGCGCCGGGATTGCGCTGGCGATCCTCAATGGCACCCACGAGGCGCCGATCAGCCAAGCGCTGGCGAGCGGCACCGGCACGCTGTTTTTGCCGGTGAGCGCCGCCTCGGCGCGCAAGGCCTGGCTGGGCGGGCGGCTCGCCCCGGCGGGCGAGCTGCGCGTCGATGCCGGCTGCGCGGCGGCGCTCAAGGGCGGGGCGAGCCTGCTGGCTGCCGGGATCGTCGGGGTGGCGGGCAATTTCCGCCGCGGGGATCTTGTCAGCATCCTCAGCCTCAAGGGCGAGAAGCTGGCGCAGGGCCTCGCTGAATATGATGCCGCCGAGATCAAGCTGATCGCCGGCAAGCGCGCCGAGGAGCAGGCCGAAAGGCTCGGCTATGCCCCGCGCTCCTGCGTGGTGCACCGCGATCACCTGGTGCTGCTGTGAGCCTTGCGCCCCAGCCTGTTGTGGCGATCACCGGCGCCACCGGCTTTGTCGGCAGCCACACGCTCGAGGCCGCGCTGGCTGCGGGGCACGCGGTGCGCGCGCTCACCCGGCGCGATCAGCCGCCGCAGGCGGGCGTCACCTGGGTGCGCGGCGATCTCGCCGATCGGGCGGCGCTTGGCGCGCTGGTGCAGGGCGCCGATGTGGTGATCCACATTGCCGGGCTGACCAACACCCCCGATCCGGCGCAGTTCGAGGCCGCCAATGTCACCGGCACCGCCCATGTGATCGCCGCCATGGCCGCGGCGGGGGTGGGGCGGCTGGTGTTCGTCTCCTCGCTCGCGGCGCGCCGGCCCGAGCTGTCGTCCTATGGCGCCTCCAAGGCGCGGGCCGAGGCGCTGGTCGAGGCCTCTGCGCTTGACTGGACCACAGTGCGCCCCCCGGCGGTTTATGGCCCGCGCGACACGGACATGCTCGAGCTGTTCCGTGCGGCACGCTGGGGGCTGGTGCCGCTGCCGCCGGGCGGGGCGACCTCGATCATCCATGCGGCTGATCTGGCCGCGCTGCTGGTTGCCCTTGCCGCCTCCTCAAGCAGCGGAGCGGCAGGAGAGGCAAGCAGGAAAGTCTATGAGCCCGATGATGGGCGCGAGGGCGGGTGGAGCCACAAGGAGCTGGCCCAGGCGATCGGCCGGGCGGTGGGGCGCCGGCGCGTGCTCGCCCCGCATCTGCCGCGCGCGGTGCTCGCGGCTGCGGCTGCCGCTGACCGGCTGGCGCGCGGTGACAGGGCCAAGCTCACCCCCGACCGGGTCGGCTACATGTGCCATCCCAATTGGGTGGTGCGCTCCGACCGCCGCCCGCCGCCCGCCTTGTGGGGCCCGCGCATTGCCGGCGAGGAGGGGCTGATGGCCACCGCCGAGTGGTATCGGCGCGAAAGGTGGCTTTAGAGGAAAGGTTCCTCGCCCGGCTTGTGGATGCCGCACTCGGTCTTGTCCCAGCCCTTCCAGCGGCCCGAGCGCGGGTCTTCCCCCGGCGCCACCTGGCTGGTGCAGGGCGAACAGCCGATCGAGGGATAGCCCTGGGCCACCAGCGGGTGGCGTGGCAGATCGTGGGCCTCGAAATAGGCGGCAATATCCGCGGCAGACCAGTCGATCAGCGGGTTGATCTTGAGCCGCCCCTGGGCATCGGACGTGTCGATCTCGAAGCGCGGCAGATGGGCGCGGGTCGCCGCCTGGAAGGCCTTGCGCCCGGTGAAGCTCGCATCATAGGCCGAAAGCGCCTTCTCCAGCGGGCGCACCTTCCTGATCTCGCAGCAGCCATCCGGATCGTAGGACCACCTGAGGCCAGTGGCATCGCGGCTGGCAAGGTCCTGCGGATCGGGGGTGAGCACCACGAGGTTGAGACCGAGCCGCTCCACCAACAGATCGCGATAGGCCAGGGTCTCGGCAAAATGCTTGCCCGTGTCGAGGAACAGCACCGGCAGGCGCGGATCAACGCTGGCGACAAGGTGCAGCAGCACCGCGCTTTCCGCCCCGAAGCTCGAGACCACCGCGAGCTCGCCAGCAAGGCCATCGCGGATCACCGCTTCGAGCATTTCCTGCGTGCTGCTGCCGCGGAACATGCGGTTCAGCCGCAAGGCATCATGCGCGGTGAAGCGCGGGGCAAGATCGAGCCGGTCGCGGGCGCGATCGCCGCTGGCGGCGGCGGAAGTGGCAGAAGCGGGGGAGGGGGTTTCAGCCGTCATGGCGCAGCTCGGCAATGGTGCGCCGGCCGGACATGATCCGGTCGGCAGCAGGTTGATAGACATGGGCCCAGGTGGCGAGCGCCCGGCACGCATCGGCCTCGTCGAGCCGGCGGTCGGGGGCGAAGCTGTCAAAGCCGCAGCGCACCAGGTGCGAAAGCTGATCGACCCCGAAATCGCCCACCGCGCGCAGCTCGCCCTTATATCCGGCCTCGCGCAGGATGCGCGCGGCGGAATAGCCGCGCCCATCGGTGAAGGCGGGAAAGTTGATCTCGATCAGCGCGAGGCGCTCCAGCACCGGCAGCAGCAGCCGCGCATCATCGCCCGGCTCGATCCGCACCGCGGTGGCATTGCTCTGCTCGATCGCGGCGTCCACCGTCACCGCGGCGTGATCGACCGGCTCGTCGCTGCGAAAGCGCAGCTGCACCACATCGGGCGAGGCGCCAAGATCATCCGCCATAGATCGCCTCCTTGAACGGTTCCATGCCGATGCGGCGATAGGTATCGAGGAAGCGCTCGCCCTCCTTGCGCTCGGCAAGATAGACCTCGGTCGCCTTCTCGACCGCGGCGATCACCCCGTCCTCGTCAAAGCCGGGGCCGGTGATCCGGGCAAGGCTCACATCCTCGGCCTCGCTGCCGCCGAGCGAGAGCTGGTAGTTCTCGCGCCCCTTCTTGTCGACGCCGAGGATGCCGATGTGCCCGGCATGGTGGTGCCCGCAGGCATTGATGCAGCCCGAGATCTTGAGCTTGAGCTCGCCCAGCACCGCGCTGCGCCCGGTTGCGGCAAAGCGTTCGGAAAGGCGCTGGGCGAGCGGGATCGAGCGGGCATTGGCCAGGCTGCAATAGTCAAGCCCGGGGCAGGCGATGATATCCTCGATCGTGTCGATATTGGCGCTGGCCAGCCCTGCCCGCGCGAGCGCCTGCCACAGCGCCGGCAGATCGGCCTTGGCGACATGGGGAAGCAGCAGGTTCTGGGTGTGCATCACCCTGACCTCGTCAAAGCTGTATTGGCGCGCGAGCTCGGCCACCAGGCGCATCTGCGCCGCGCTGGCATCGCCGGGAATGCCGCCCGCGGGCTTGAGGCTAATGATCGCCGAGACATAGGCCGGGTGCCTGTGCGCATGGGTGTTGCGTTCAACCCAGCGGGCAAAGGCGGGATCGCCCGCGTCGATCGTGGTTGGCCCTTCGGCAAAGGGCGGATCGGCAAAATGGGCCTTGATCCGTTCCAGCTCGGCGCGCGGCGGCTCCACCCCCACCTCGATGAGGTGGGCAAACTCGGCCTCGACCTCGCGGCGGAAGGCCTCGGCCCCAAGCTCATGGACGAGGATCTTGATGCGCGCCTTGTACTTGTTGTCGCGCCGGCCATAGCGGTTATAGACCCGCAGCACCGCCTCGGCATAGGTGATGAACTGATCGATCGGCACGAAATCGCGGATCAAGGGCGCGATCATCGGGGTGCGGCCCATGCCCCCGCCAACATAGAACTGGGCGCCGAGCGCGCCGCCGCGCGTGACGAGGCGGATGCCGATATCATGCAGGCGCATCGCCGCGCGGTCCCTTTCGGAGGCGATCACGGCGATCTTGAACTTGCGCGGCAGGTAGCTGAACTCGGGGTGGAAGCTCGACCACTGGCGCAGCAGTTCGGCATAGGGGCGCGGATCGGCGATCTCGTCCGCCGCCGCCCCGGCGAAGTGATCGCAGGAGATGTTGCGGATGCAATTGCCGCTGGTCTGGATCGCGTGCATCTCCACCGTGGCGAGGTCAGCCAGAGCATCGGGCGCATCTTCAAGCCGGATCCAGTTGAACTGGATGTTCTGCCGGGTGGTGAAATGGCCATAGCCGCGATCATACTTGTCGGCGATGGTGGCGAGCATCTCGAGCTGGCGGCTTGAAAGCGTGCCATAGGGGATGGCGACGCGCAGCATGTAGGCGTGGAGCTGGAGGTAAAGCCCGTTCATCAGCCGCAGCGGCTTGAACTGCTCCTCGGTGAGCTTGCCCTCGAGCCGGCGGCGGGTCTGGTCGCGGAACTCGGCGACCCGGGCCTCGACCATGGCCTGGTCATAATGGTCATAGCGATACATGTCAGATCACCCAGTCCCATCCGGTCCTGGCCGCGGTGGGCACGGCAAGGTCGCGCCGCACCGTCGGCCCCAGCGCGCGCACCCGGTCCTTGATATGCGCGGGGCGCACATGGCCCTGTGCATCGCGGCTCGCCTCGCAGACATAGGGCACGTTGACCCGGCGCGCGGCTTCCTCGCGCGCCATGATCTCCTCGGCTGCATCGCCCGCATCGATGGCATCATCGACAAAGCGCGACCAGCCGCTGCCCGTCCACCACACCACCGCCCCGGTGCGCAGATCGTTGCCGGTGATGATCCTCATGCCGCCGCCTCCCGCGCGAGCGCGCTGAGCGCGGCTTCATCGCGCGCGGCGACTTCGCCGATGATGATGAGCGCGGGGCTTTTGACCGCTTCGCGGGCGACGAGATCGGGAAGGCCGGCGAGCAGCCCGCGCAGCACCCGCATTTCGGGCCGGGCGGCGTTCTCGACAATGGCGATCGGCATGTCGGGGGCGAGCCCGTCGGCGATCAGCTTCTCGGCGATCTGCGGCGCGGTGGCGATCCCCATGTAGATGACGAGCGTGCGCCCCTTGCCAGCCAGGCCCGACCAGTCCTGCTCGGAAAGGCCCTTGCACTGCCCGGCGACGAAGCTGACGATGCTTGCCGCCTCGCGGTGGGTGAGCGCGATCCCGGCGGCGGCCGCCGCGCCATTGGCGGCGCTGATGCCGGGCACGATCTCGACCGCAAGCCCGGCGGCGCGGGCGGCCTCGGCCTCCTCGCCCCCGCGCCCGAAGATCAGCGGATCGCCGCCCTTGAGGCGCACCACCATGCGCCCGGCGAGCGCCTCGCGCACCAGCAGGGCGTTGATCTCCTCCTGCGGCAGGGTGTGGCGGGCGCGGCGCTTGGCCACCGAGATCAGCCGCGCCTCGGGGCGGGCAAGGCCGAGGATGTCGGGGCCGATGAGGCCATCATGGACGATCACCTCGGCCGCGGCGATGAGGCGCGCGGCGCGCAGGGTGAGCAGGTCCACCGGGCCCGGCCCGGCGCCGACGAGATAAAGGGTGCGCGGCTGCAGCATGGCCCATGAGATGGGCGAGGACGCGCGCGCGTGCCAGCGAGAAAGGATTGGCCCGGATGAAGCCCAGCTATTGCCCGGCCGGCGGGGTGCGGCGCTGAAGCGCTTCTATCAGCGCTTCGAGCGGCGCGCCGGGCTTGAGGTGCACATCGCGCTGGGGATAGGGCAGGCCGATCCCGTGCTCGTGGAACAGCGCCCACAGCCGCCGCAGCACGTCGCTGCGGACATTGCCCACCCCCTGTTCGGGATCGTTGATCCAGCAATGAATGGTGAACTCCACCGCATTGTCGCCAAAGCCCGTCCACCACACCGCCGGCGGCGGATCGGCCAGCACCCGCGGCGCGGCGGCGGCGGCCTCGAGCATCAGCCGCTCGGCCAGCGCCATGTCGGCCTCATAGCTCACCCCCACCGGCACCTGCACCCGCACGTTGCGCGAGGAATAGGACCAGTTTTCCACCTGATTGATCATCAGGTTCTCGTTGGGGATGAGGTATTCGCGCTCATCCCTGGTGGTGACCGAGACCGCGCGGATGCCGATCTTGCGGATCTGGCCAAAGGTGTGCTGCCCGCTCTGATCGGCCACGGCAATCACGTCGCCGGGCTTGATCGACTTGTCGAGCAAGAGGATGATCCCGGCGATGAGGTTGCCGAAGGTCTTTTGCAGGCCAAAGCCGATGGCAAGCCCGAAGGCGCCCGAAAAGACGGTGAGCGCGGTGAGATCGATCCCGATGAGATCGACCCCGACGAGAAAGGCGATCACCCAGATGAGGATGGTGGCGATCTTCTCGGCCAGCGCCTGCTGGGTGCGATCGAGCGCGGGCAGGCGCCGCAGCAGCGTGCGGGTGAGCCGGGTTGCCCCCCAGGCGAGCGCGAGCAGCACCCCGATCGCGGCAAGGCCATAGAGCACATCGAAGGCCGAGAGGCGAAAATGGCCGAGTGCGATCGCCACGGCATCGAGCCGCGCCACAATATCGCCAATCGCCCCGCCGCGCGCGGCCAGTTCCTCGCCGATGGGGGTGGCAAGCGGCAGGGGCGATGGGGCGGGGGTGGGGGCGGGGCTGGCGGGGATCATGCCTGCTCCAGCGCCTGGGCAAGATCGGCGATGAGATCTTCCGGATCCTCCAGCCCGATGGCGAGGCGGATCGCCGGGCCGCCTGGCCCCGGCATCACGCTGCGGTGTTCCTCGGGCCGGATGGCAAGGGCGAGGCTCTCATAGCCGCCCCAGGAATAGCCGATGCCAAACAGCGCAAGCGCATCGACCACCCGCGCGGCCGATGCGGGATCGTCGCGCGCCAGCACGAAGGCAAACAGGCCGCAGCCCCCGGCAAAGTCGCGCCGCCACAGCGCGTGGCCGGGATCGGAAGCGAGCATCGGGCACAGCACCCGCGCCACCGCCGGGTGTTGTTCGAGAAAGGTGGCAATCCTTATCGCCGAGCGGGTCTGCGCCTCGAGCCTGAGGCCCATGGTTCTGAGGCCCCGGGCGGCGAGCGCGGCATCATCGGGCGAGACCACCTGCCCCAGCTCCTGCGAGGTGCGGCGCAGCGCGCCATACCAGCGCGCGGCCGCGCTCGCTGATCCCATCATCACATCGGAATGGCCGCCGACATGCTTCGACAGGCTCATCATGGCAATGTCGCAGCCATGGGCGAGCGCGGGAAAGCCGAGCGGGCTTGCCCAGGTGTTGTCGATGAGGCTCACCGCCCCGTGGCTGCGGGCGATGGCGGCAAGCGCGGGCACATCGCAAACCTCGAAGGTGAGGCTGCCGGGGCTTTCGAGCCACACCGCGCGCACCGGCTCGGCAAACAGCGCCTCGTAGGCGGCAAGATCGCGCGGGTCGAAGAAGCAGGTCGTCACCCCCATGCGCGCAAGCAGCCCGCTCGCCATGGAGCGCGCAGGATCATAGGCATTGTCGGCCATCAGCAGGCGATCGCCGGGCCGCAGCACCGCCAAGAGGCACCCGGCAATCGCGGCCACCCCGCTGGGATAGAGCACCGTTCCGGCCGCCCCCGGCTCGATCTGGGTGAGCGCCTCGGCCAGCGCCCATTGGGTCGGCCCGCCGCGCCGACCATAGAAGAACTGCCCATCGGCATTGGTCTTGCCCGCCGCGGCGCGGGCGGCCTCGCTCTCGTAGAGGTGGGTCGAGCCGCGGCACACCGGCACGTTGACGAGCGGCCCGGTCCATTCCTGGCGCCGCCCGCCGCGCACCAGCCGGGTGGCGGGCCGCAGCGCCTTGTCCTCGCCCGCGCCGCTCATGCCTCGGGTCCTTGCGCCTTGGGGGTGGCCGGATCTGCGCCCCATTCGCTCCAGCTGCCATCATAGAGCGCCGCATCGCTGATGCCGGCAAGATGAAGCGCGAACAGGAGCACGCTGGCCGTCACCCCGCTGCCGCAGGTGGCGATGATCGGGCGGGCAAGATCAACCCCGGCGCGGGCAAAGGCGGCGCGGATCGCCTCGGGGGCAAGATAAGTGCCATCGGGGTTGAACAGGGCAGAGTGGGGGAGGTTGCGGCTTTCGGGGATGCGGCCCATCGGCACGCCGTGCACCGGATCGGTGCCGGTGCCATAGACCCGATCGGCCCCGCGCGCATCGACCACTTGCGCCGCGCGGCTCGAAAGATTGGCAAGCATCTCACCCTTGCTGCGCACCCGCGCGGGCGGGTGCAGGCGGGCCGGGGCGGCGGGCGCGAGCTGCGGCGTGCCGGCCTCGAGCGGGCGGCCCTCGGCCCGCCACTTGCTGAGGCCCCCATCGAGGATTGCGACCTGCTCCCACCCGCTTGCCGTGAGCATGAACCAGGCGCGCGCCGCGCTTTTGAGCGCGCTGTCATCATAAAGCACGATCCGCGCCCCTGCGGGCACGCCAAGCGCGGCAAGGTGCGCGGCGAGTTGCTCCGGGGTCGGCAAGGCATAGGGCACGGGCGAGGCGGGATCGTAAAGCGTGCCGAGCGCAAGGAAGCGCGCGCCCGGCAGGTGGCCCGCGGCAAATTCGCCCGCGCCGTCGCGCCCGGCAGCGGGCAGGTGGTGCGAGGCATCGAGCACCACCAGATCGGGCTCGGCAAGGTGCGCGGCGAGCCAATCGGTGCTCACAAGCGGAGGCAGATCGTCGGTCATGCCCCACCCCTAGCGCGCCCGGGCCACGCGCGAAAGCGCTGGTGTGCGCGCGTCAGGCCGCCGCGGCGGGCGGGATCGCCAGCGCCTTTGCGGCAAGGCCGGGGATCGACCCGGGAGGCTGGTCGAGCGCGATCGGGTGGAGCCGCCCGCTGCCGCTGGCGCTGGGGGTGCCGATCACGAAGCTGCGGCTGGTGGCGGGAAGGCCGATCCCTTCGAGCGTGAGGTGGACGAGCGGGATGAACAGCGGGTGGCGGCCCTGGGTGATCGGCGCGATCGCCGCGAGCGGAAGCTGGAGCGAGCCGGTGAGGCTGCGCGCCTGATGCGGGCCGAGCCGCGCGATCCGCGCCAGCTGCTGCGCCGCGCCGGGCGAGGCGCCGCTCGGCGCACCGGCGCGGGCGCAGGCGAGCTGGAGCGCGAGGGCAAGCTCGCGCGCCGCCACCGGGCTGCGGTTGGCAAGGGTGAGGCGATAATCGAGCGTGAACATCATCAGCGAGCGCGTGGCGCCGGTGACTTCGAGCCGGGTCTCGATCCGCGGCGCTTCGGCCGCGGCGCGCGCGGCGGCGGGGCGAGGCGCGGCGGGGGCGGGCAGGCGCAGCACGCGCGCGCGGCGGCGCCGCCACAGCCACCCGGCCAGCCCGCTGAGGCCAAGCGCCCCGGCCCCACCCGCGGCCCACGGCGCCCATGCGGGCAGCGACGGCGGGGCCAGCGCCGGGCCGGGCGCCGGGGCAGGGTCGGGCGCCGGCTCGCGGGCGGGCGGGATGGTGGCGGCGTCGGCGGGATTGGAAGCGGTGGGCCTCTCGCCGGGCACAGCCTCGCTGGCGGGCGCGGCGGGGCGGGTGGCAGTGGCAGCGGGTATTGCCGCGCGCGTCGGGGCAGGCGCAGCGGCAGGGGCAGTCGGCGAAGGGGCGGTGCGGGCCGCGGGAGCGGGGGCCGGCGCAGGTGTGGGCAAAGCCGTGGGCGCCGGGCTGGGCGCGGCGATCACCCGCGGCGGGATGGCGATGCCGGCCCGCTCGTCCGCCGGCCCGGCAGGTGCAGGGCTGGGGTTTTGGCTGGGGCTGGGGCTGGGCAAGGGCAGGCGGAAGCCCGTGGGCGGGGCCGCAGCGCTCAACGCGCCCGCTGCCAGTATCACCCCCAGCGTCCGTCTTGCGCGCCCGGAGCGGGGCATTGGCGCGGCGCAGGATCGGGGCGCGGCGCAGGATCGGGGCGCGGCGCAGGATCGGGGCGCGGCGCAGGATCGGGGCGGGGCGGGCAGGCGGCTGGTCATGGCGGCGGGCTCGGGCGGCACGGCTTTGATGGGTTGGGGGAGGATGGCGGTTCGCTCTGAACCGGGCCTGACCCATAGGCGCCTACGCCTTTCCAAGTCCAGCACGGCGCTTGCGCTTCGCCGGTGTTCGCGGCAACAGCGCGGCATGGATACCACACCCCCCGCCCCGCGCTTTCTTGGCCAGGCAACGCCGCTTCCCGCATCGCCCGCCGAGGCGGTGCTCGACTATGTCCCCAACCCGCGCCCCGGCCTTGTTTACCTGGTGCGCTTCGTCTCGCCCGAGTTTACCTCGCTCTGCCCGGTCACCGGCCAGCCCGATTTTGCCCATCTGGTGATCGACTATGTGCCGGGCGAGACCATCGTCGAGAGCAAGAGCCTCAAGCTCTTTCTCGGCTCCTTCCGCAACCACAGCGGCTTTCACGAGGATGTCACCGTGGGGATCGGGGTGCGCCTGTTCGAGGAGATGCGCCCACAATGGCTGCGCATCGGCGGATACTGGTATCCGCGCGGAGGCATTCCGATCGACGTGTTCTGGCAATCGGGCCCGCCGCCCCAAGGCCTGTGGCTCCCCGATCAGGGGGTGCCGGGCTATCGCGGCCGCGGCTAGGCCGGGGCCGCGCCCGGCTCTTTCTTGGCCGGTGCTCTGGCGCTGCTTTCGCGCTGCTTTGCGCGCGCTTTCGCGTTCGGCAAATGTTCCACGTGAAACATTGCTGCCACCGCAAGCGCCTCAGGCGCCCGGCGCGCTCAGATCAAGCTGGATGAAGCGCGGCGGCGACTTGTGCGCCTCGCGCCACTTGGCCAGCGGAAAGGCGCCGTGCCCCAGCGCCGCCAGCGGGATCCCGGCCTCGGCCAGGGCATAGGGCGAAATGCGGTGCCGGGTCATGAACCCGCCGCTGCCATCGCTGATGAGCGGGGTCTCGAACTTCAGCCCCTGGCTTGCCTCGGTGGCGTTGACCACCTTGCTCACCACCAGCTGGCCATGACCCAGATCGAGCACCACATCGGTGCCCACCGGCACCCCGGCAAGGCCGGTGATGCGCGCCCCGGTCTTGGACAGGTTGCGCAGGATCACCTCGTAATAGTGATCCTCGTGGATCAGCCCGATCTTCCTGAAGATCGAGATGCGTTCCGAACGGTGGCGCGGCGGGCCGCTGGGGCGGAACAGGCCGGCGCCCTCGGCAAAGCAGGCCAGCACCTCGTCCTGGGTCATGGGCCTGGAATAGATATAGCCTTGCACCAGATCGGCCCCGCGCTGGCGCACCAGCTCGAGCTCGTCCATCGCCTCGACCCCCTCGGCCACGGTCTCCATCCCCAGCGCCTTGGCCAGCGCCACGATCGCGGTGATGATCGCCGGGTTGGTATCGCCGTTCTCGGTGCAGCCGCGCACGAAGCTCTGGTCGATCTTGATCTTGTGGAAATGGCCGTGCTTGAGATAGCCCAATGAGGAATAGCCGGTGCCGAAATCATCGAGCGCGAGGCGCACGCCGAGCTTCTTGAGATCGCGGAAGATGGCATCGACCGTCTCTTGATCGCCGACGAACACGCTCTCGGTGATCTCGAGCTCGAGCCGCCCCGGCGGCAGGCCCGAGGCGGCGAGCGCCGCGGCCACCGCCTTGCGATAGCCCGGGCGCACGAACTGCTTGGCCGAGACATTGACCGCCACCTGGATATGCTCGGGCCAGGCCAGCGCATCGGTGCAAGCCTGCCGCAGCGCCGCCTCGCCGATCCGCAAGATGAGATCGTCGTTCTCGGCCACGGGGATGAACTGGGCCGGGCTGATGTCGCCCTCTTGCGCATCGTGCCAGCGCAGCAGCGCCTCGAAGCCCTTGACGAGGTTGGTTTCAGGATCGACCAGCGGCTGATAGACGAGCTTCAGCTCGCCATTGTCCACCGCGTCGCGCAGCCGCTCGCCGATCATCGCCGAGCGGGTGGCGGCATCGCGCAGCTCGCTGGTGAAGAAGCAGAAGGTGCCGCCGCGGGTTTCCTTGGCGCTGTAGAGCGCCATGTCGGCGGCGCGGGTCAGCTCGTCGGCCTCGAGCCCGTCATAGGGCGCGATCGCGATCCCCACCGAGGTGCCGATGATCGCCCGGCGGCCGTTGATCTGATAGGGCTGCGAGAGCGATTGCACGATGCGGTTGGCAAGCTCGCCCAAGCTGCCGCGATCATCCATGTCGGGCAGCAGCACCTGGAATTCATCACCGCCAAGGCGCCCGACCTCGCCCTGATCGCCGACGATCGCGGTGAGGCGCTGGGCCACCTGCTTGAGCAGCTCGTCGCCGGCAAGGTGCCCCATGGTGTCGTTGACCTGCTTGAAGCGATCGAGATCGAGCATCATCAACGCGCAGGAGCGCTGGCTCACCCGGAAGGCGGCGAGCATGGCGGAGAGCCGCTGACCCAGCTTGCGGCGGTTGGCAAGGCCGGTGAGCTCGTCCACCTGCGAGGCGCGCGCCACCTGCATCTCGTAGGCGAACTGCGCGGTGATATCGAGCGCGGTGCCGCGATAGCCGCAAAAGGCGCCGTCCTCGCCAAACAGCGGGCGGCCGCTGAGGCGCCACCAGCGCGTCGCGCCGCGGCCATCGGGCACGGCCACCACCTGATCCTCGAGCTTCGACTTTGCCTTGAGCTTGAAGCCGAGGCTGCGCTGCGCCGGGGTGCCGCCCTCGCTCTCGGCATCGAAGAACACCTGGGTGAGCGGGCGGCCGATCAGGCTGGCAGCGTCCTCGCCCAATTCCTCGAGCGCGCGGCGCGAGAGGAAGGAAAGATTGCCCTCGGCATCGGTTGCCCAGAACAGGCCGACGCCCAGCTCCTCGACCTCGCCGAGCACGGCCACCCGTTCCGGGCGCGCCGCCCCGGCGTCAGAACCGGCATCCCCCCGTGCCGATCGGCCCGCCTCGCGCCCGTTTTTGAGAAAGCCCAATGCCATGCCTCGTCCCTTGTCTGCGCTTTCGCGCGGACTGCGGACAGCGCCCGTGGCGCACACACGAACGCACCGCAGAACATCGCCGATAAGCCACGGCCGATTGAGAAAGGGTTACGCAGGAGCGGGCCGGCACAGGGGCGAGGGCGGGGCGGAACCGTTTACGGTTGCAGGCGTTGCAACCTGGCGCCGATCTTGCGGCATTTTCTTACCGCGCGATTGGCCCAAGTGAAATTATGCTGCAAGATTGCCCGGCGTCAGGGATCGCGCGCCGCCGCCATGTTGCGATTTTTTGGGGGAGCGAGCCATTCCTGATCCTGCTCTTCTTGCCGAGCCGCGGGCCATGCCCGGCCCGCCGATCCCCACCCGCGCCGCGTGGGAGGAGATGCGCGCTGCCGCACGTGCCGATCCCGGCGCCTTCCACGGCGCGATCGCGGCGCGCAACCTGCACTGGTTCGTTCCCCAATGCGGGGGCGCGGGCGCCTGGCTGGCGCGGGGCGCGGACGGGCGCTGGCACGGCTGGGATGCGGCAAGCGCCGCGCCCGTCAGCCCTGATCTGCCTGATGATTTCACCCCATGGCACACCGCCTTTGATGCCAGCGATCCGCCGCATTGGCGCTGGTTTGTGGGTGGGCGCACCAATGCCGCCTTCAGCGAGCTTGATCGCCACGTGCTTGCCGGGCACGGGGATGAGACCGCGCTGATCTTCGAGGGTGATCGCTGGGACATGTCCGCCGGCGGCGGCAAGGGCGCGCCGATCGATTGCTTTTCGATCAGCCGCAAGCGCTTGCTTCTCGAGGTGGCCAAATGCGCGGTCGCGCTGCAAGCGCTGGGGTTGAAGCCGGGCGATCGCATCGCGCTCAACATGCCCAGCATCGTGCCGCAGATCTACTGGACCGAGGCGGCCAAGCGCCTGGGCGTGGTCTATACCGCGGTGTTCGGCGGCTTTTCCGACAAGACGCTCTCGGATCGCATTGCCGATACCGGCGCGCGGGTGATCGTCACCTCGGATGGCAGCTATCGCAACGCCCAGCTGGCCCATTTCAAGAACGCCTATACCGATCCTGCGCTCGACAATTTCGTGCCGGTGGCGACCGCGCTCGAGATCATCGCCGGGCTGGATCTGGGGATCGCTGCGGCCGACCGGGCGCTCATCCTCGAGACGGTGGCAAGCGCGCTGGCGGGCGAGATCACGGTTGAACGCTCGGACGTGATGCGCGGGGTCGGCCGGGCGCTCATCCGGCTCGGCAACGAGGGGCGCATCACCAGCGCCGATGCCGCGCGGGTGCGGATCGCGATTGCCTCGAGCCTCGTCACCCTGCCGCCGCGGGTCGAGGCGGTGATCGTGGTGCGCCACACCAACCAGGCCGACATGATCTGGCGCGAGGAGCGCGACCGCTGGAGCCATGAACTCACCGAGGCGGCGCTCGCCACGGTGCTGCAAAAGGCGCGCACCGCGGGCTTTGCGGTGGAATCGGAAGCCGCGCTGATGGCGCTTGATGATGCCGATTTCGTGCGCGCGATCTGGGCCTCCTCGCGGCCGCTTCCGGTTGAGGCCGATTACCCGATGTTCTTCATCTACACCTCGGGTTCGACCGGCAAGCCCAAGGGCATCGTCCATGGCCATGCCTATGCCGCGGGGGTGGCCGAGACCATGCGGGCAAGCTTCGATGCCCGCCCCGGCGACACGCTGTTCGTGGTGGCCGATCCGGGCTGGATCACCGGGCAGAGCTATCTGATCTCGGCCCCGCTGATGACCCGGGTGACGAGCCTCGTTTCCGAAGGCTCGCCAGTGTTCCCCCACGCAGGCCGCTTTGCCTCGATGATCGAGCGGCACCGGGTGACGATCTTCAAGGCCGGGGTCACGTTCCTGAAATCGGTGATGGCCGATCCGGCCAATCTTGCCGAGCTTGCCCGCTATGACACCAGCTCCTTGCGGGTTGCGACCTTCTGCGCCGAGCCGGTCAGCCCCAGCGTTCAGGCCTTCGGGATGGCGCATGTCTGCCCGCGCTACATCAATTCCTACTGGGCCACCGAGCACGGCGGGATCGCCTGGACGCACATGTTCGGCAATGCCGATTTTCCGCTGCGCGCCGATGCCCATGCCTACCCGCTGCCCTGGATCATGGGTGAGGTGTGGGTGGAGGACGAGGCCGGCACCGGCGGGGCGGTGCCCTTTGCCCGCGAAGGCGCGGACGGGGCGGCCTGGCGCCGGGCCGAGCTGGGCGAGAAGGGCGAGGTCGTTATCACCGCGCCCTATCCCTATCTTGCCCGCACCATCTGGGGCGATATTGCCGGTTTCAAGGTCAAGGACGGCGCCCTCGATCCTGCCTGGCGCGGCGATGCGCGGCGCTGGGAGGAGGGCTATTGGCGGCGCTGGAAGGGCGCCTGGGCCTATACCCAGGGCGATTTTGCCATTGCCCATGCCGATGGCTCCTTCTCCTTCCACGGGCGCAGCGATGATGTGATCAATGTCTCGGGCCACCGCATGGGCACCGAGGAGATCGAGGGCGCGGTGCTGCGCGACAAGGCGCTCCATCCCGACAGCCCGGTGGGCAATGTGCTGGTGGTGGGCGCCCCCCACCGCGAGAAGGGGCTGACCCCGCTCGCCTTCGTGGTGCCGGCAGCCGGGCGGCGCCTGACGCGCGAGGACAAGCGCCGCCTTGCCGAACTGGTGCGCAGCGAGAAGGGTGCGGTGGCGGTGCCGGCCGATTTTCTCGAGGTTTCGGCCTTCCCCGAAACCCGCAGCGGCAAATACATGCGCCGGATGGTGCGCGCGCTGGTGGTGGGCGAGGACGTGGGCGATGTCACCACCCTTAAAAACCCCGAGGCGCTCGCGCAACTGCGCCGGGTGATCGGCGAATGGCAGCGCCGCCAGCGCCTGAGCGACGAGCAGGCGCTGTTTGATCGCCACCGCTATTTCCTGGTGCAATACAACCGCGTGGCACCGGGCAAGCGGGTGGCGACGGTGACGGTGACCAACCCGCCGGTCAACGCCCTGAACGAACGCGCGATCGACGAGCTGGTGCTGGTCACCGCCAATCTCGCGCGTGATGACAGCGTGGTGGCGGTGGTGTTCACCGGCGAGGGCACCAGCTCCTTCGTCGCCGGGGCCGATATCCGCCAGATGCTCGAGGAGATCCACACGCTCGAGGAAGCCATGGTGCTGCCCAACAACGCGCACCTTGCTTTCCGCACCATCGAGCAGATGGGCAAGCCCTGCATCGCTGCGGTGCAGGGGGTGGCGCTGGGGGGCGGCATGGAGTTTGCGCTGGCCTGCCACTATCGCGTCGCCGAGCCGACGGCGCGTTTCGGCCAGCCCGAAATCCGCCTGCGCCTGCTCCCCGGCTATGGCGGCACCCAGCGCCTGCCGCGCCTGCTCGCCGACCGGCGCGGGGATGAAGGCTTGCGCGATGCGCTCGATCTCATCCTCGGCGGGCGCAGCATCACCGCCGAGAAGGCCGCCGCGATCGGCCTGGTCGATGAACTGGTCGAAGGCGCGCGCGATGCCCTGTCGCAGGCGCACGCGGCGGTGCGCGCCTTTCTTGCCGAGGGCGCGCACAGCCCCTTGGGCCGCGCCTTTGCCGCGCGCCGCGAAGCGCTCGCCCGTTGGGAGGGCGCCGCCGCAGTCAGCCTCGATGCGGTGCTGGGGGACGCCTTTCTCCAGCGCATCATGCGGCAACTCGAATGGGCCGGCCGGGCACAGGCCGGGGGGCGCGCGCTCGAGGCGGTGCGGGTGGGGCTCGAGCAGGGCCTTTCTGTGGGCCTTGCGCGCGAGGCGGCGCTGTTTGCCGAGGCGATCGTCGATCCTGAAGGCGGCAAGACCGGCATCCGCCAATTTCTCGACAAGGTCGCCCCGCCGCTCCCCGTGCGGCGCGACGGGGTGTGGGACTATGCCGCGCACGCCGCACGCGCCCGCGCGCTCGAGGCTGCGGGCCAGCTGCTGCCGGTGGGCGCGCCCTTCTATCCCGGCGTCACGCCGATCCCGCCGTGGCAATATGCCTTCGGCATCGCCCGCGATCCCGATACCGGCCAGCCGCGCTTTGGCCCCCCGGCAAGCCACGAGCAGGAGTTGATCGTCCCCGTGCCCGAGCCGGGGCCGAACGAGGCGCTGCTCTACATGCTGACGAGCGAGGTCAACTTCAACGACATCTGGGCGCTCACCGGCATCCCGGTCTCGCCCTTCGATGCGCATGAGGAGGACGTGCAGATCACCGGATCGGGCGGGATCGCGCTGGTCGCCGCGCTCGGCAGCGAGGCCCGGGCCGAGGGGCGGATCAAGGTGGGCGATCTCGTCACCGTCTATTCGGGCACCAATGATCTGCTCTCCCCGATGGTCGGCAATGATCCGATGTATGCCGATTTTGCCATCCAGGGCTATGAGACCGAGACCGGCAGCCACGCCCAGTTCCTCACCGTGCAGGCGCCGCAAATGCACAAGGTGCCGCCCGATCTCACGCTCGAGGCGGCGGGAAGCTATGTGCTCAACCTCGGCACCATCGCGCGCTGCCTGTTCACCACCCTGCAGATTGCCCCTGGCCGCACCCTGTTTGTCGAAGGTGCGGCGACGGGGACGGGGCTTGATGCGCTGCGCTCGGCGGTACGCACCGGGCTGCAGGTGACCGGGCTGGTCTCCTCGCCCGAGCGTGCCCGCTTCATCACCGCCGAGCAGGGGGCCGTGGGCGCGATCAACCGCAAGGATCCGCGCCTTGCCGCACTGTTCACCCCCGTGCCCGAGGAGCCGGAGGATGCGCGCGCCTGGGAGGCGGCGGGCGCGGTGCTGGTGGAGGAATACCGGCGCCTCAACGGCGGGCGGCTGGCCGATTACGTCGTCAGCCATGCCGGGGAGACGGCCTTTCCCCGCTCGTTCCAGCTGCTCGCCGAGGGCGGCACGCTCGCCTTCTATGGCGCCTCCTCGGGCTATCATTTCAGCTTCATGGGCAAGCCCGGCACGGCAAGCCCTGAAGAAATGCTCCGCCGCGCGGCCTTGCGCGGGGGTGAGGCGGTGCTGATCTTCTACGGGCCGGGCTCATCAGAGCTGCTCGACGAGACGGGCCTCGAAATGATCGAGGCGGCCCGGCGCTTCAACGCCAGGAGCGTGATCGCCACCACCACCGATGGCCAGCGCGAGTTCCTGCAATCGCTGGGGCTGGACGAGGCGATCGCCGGGATCGTCAGCCTCGAGACGATCAAGCGGCGCGAGGGCGAGAATTTCCACTGGCCCCGCACCATGCCGCGCCTGCCCGATGCCAAGGCCGATATCGAGGTGTTCAAGGCGGCGGTGCGCGACTATCAGGATCGGGTGATGAAGCCCTTCGGCAATGCCGTGGGGCGCATCCTGCGTTCGCCCGACAATCCGCGCGGCAGCCCCGATCTCATCATCGAGCGCGCCGGCCAGGATACGCTCGGCATCTCCACCGCGCTGGTCAAGCCCTTCACCGGGCGGGTGGTCTATGCCGAGGATCTCTCGGGCTGCCGCTTCACCTTCTACGCCCCCCAGGTGTGGACCCGCCAGCGGCGCATCTACATGCCCAGCGCCAACATCTTCGGCACCCACCTGTGCAACGCCTATGAGGTGGCGCGGATGAACGACATGATCGCCGCCGGGCTGCTCGAGGTGAGCCCGCCCGAGGTGGTGCCGTGGGCGGGCCTGCCCGAGGCGCACCAGGCGATGTGGGAGAACCGCCACGCTGGCGCCACCTACGTGGTCAACCACGCCCTGCCCGAACTCGGGCTGATGAGCCGCGAGGCCCTGCTCGAGGCCTGGGCAGCGCGTGAGGCCGCAGCCGAGGCGGCGGCTGAGGCGCACGGAGAGACGGGCGCCAATGCCGGGGATGGCCCGGCCTTGTCTGCAAGTCTCGGGGAACCGGAAGGCTGAGCCATGCGTTGGCCAATTTGAAACGTTTGTGCCTCTCCTCCCCAGGGTCGTGAACGAAAGCTGCAGCGAAGCCGGGCTTCGCGGCAATAATCAGTGAGGAGAGAGCTGATGGCCAAATCCAAAGCCGCCGCCGCGCCTGCCCTCAAGAGCGCGCTTTCCGGGCGCCTTGCCGGCAAGATCGCGCTGGTCACCGGGGCGGCGGGCAATATCGGTGGGCATATCTGCGCGCACTACCTTGCCGAAGGCGCCAGCGTGGTGATGACGGGCCGCACGCCCAAGCGCACCGCGGCCGCGGCCGAGGCCCTGCGCGCCCGCACCGGCGCCGATCCCGCGCGCATCGCCACGGTCACGCTCGACGGGGGTGACATTGCCTCGGTGCGCGCCGCGATCGCCGAGGTGGTGGGGCAGTTCGGGCGGATCGACATCCTCGTCAACAATGCCGGGAGCGCCGGGCCGAAGCAGCCGATCGAGAACCTGCCGCTTTCTCCCGAGGAGCTGGCCGCGCTCCAGAACCTCGGGAGCAACGACAGCGAGACGGTGGGCCAGGCGCTGCGCAACATCTTTGCCGTGGCCTGGAACCTCGCCCGCGCCGCCGCCCCGCACATGCCCGAGGGCGGCTCGATCATCAATGTCTCGACCATCTTCAGCCGCACGCCCTATTATGCGCGCGCGGCCTATGTCGTGCCCAAGGCGGCGCTGAATGCCTGGAGCCGCGAACTCAGCCTCGAGCTTGGCCCCAGGGGCATCCGCGTCAACCTCGTCTATCCCGGCCCGATCGAGAGCGAGCGCATCCGCAGCGTCTTTGCCGCGATGGACAAGGCCCGCGGCGATGCGCCGGGCACCACCGCGGACCAGTTCTTCGAGATGATGAGCCTCGCGCGCGCCACTCTCGGCAATCCCAGGGCCAAGTGCTTCCCCCTGCCCGAGGACGTCGCCGCCACCTGCGTCTTTCTCGGTTCCGACGAGAGCGCGGCCTATAATGGCCATGATTTCGAGGTCACCCACGGGATGAGCGTGAGGAAGGAGCAGCGCTCCACTTACCTCTCGCGCCCGACCATGCGTTCGATGGACGGCACCGGGCTGGCGGTGCTGATCGCCGCGGGGGAGGACTGGGAAGAAGCGCTCGAGATCGCGCAGGTGCAGCTTGGCTGCGGGGCCGAGGTGGTGCTCGGTCTGCCGCGCGCCGCCGATGTCGCGATCGCGGAAAAGCGGGTCAAGGCGCTCGGCCTGTCTGACAAGCTCTCGATCATCCGCTTCAACCGCAAGGAGCCGGCGGCGATGGAAGCCGCGCTCGAGGATTACACCAGGGCCGGCACCCCGATCAGCGGGGCGCTGTTCCTCCCCGCGCTCGGGGCGGGCGAAGTTTCAGGCGCGCTCACCGCGGCCGATGATGCCATGGTCGAGGCGCTGATGGATGCCGAACTCGCCGGCAACCTTGCCCTCGCACGCACCATGAGCCGCTACTGGAAGCGCCACGACAACCTGCTGCAGCCGCCGCGCTTCGTCTTCGTCAGCCACAAGGATGATGGCAAGGGCAATGTCTATGGCCACATCCTGCGCGCCGCGACCGAGCAGTTGATCCGCATCTGGCGCGATGAAAGCGCGATCGACACCGCCCATGGCCGCCGCCGCCAGGCCGAATGGGGCAACCAGATCGTGCGCTTCACCAATGCCGAGGCCGAGAACATCCGCTTCACCGCGGGCCATGCCGCGCGCATCCTGTTGAAGGAAAGCAAGCTGGGCGAGATCACGCTCTATGTCCCGGCCAATATCGGCGAGGCGACCGGCGCCCGGAAGGCCATGCCCGGCTTTTCCGAGAACATCACCGGGCTGCACCTTGGCAAGGTGGCGCTGATCACCGGCGGTTCGGCCGGGATCGGCGGGCAGGTGGCGCGGCTGCTGGCGCTCGCCGGGGCCAAGGTCATGATGGTCGCCCGGCGCGAGAGCGAGCTCGCCGTGGCGCGCGCGCGGATCGTCTCGGAGCTTGAGGATATCGGCTTTGCCGGGGTCGAGCGCCGGGTGCAGACGCTCGCCAATGTCGATGTCAGCAATTTCGAGAGCCTCAAGGGCGCCTTCGATGCCACGCTCAAGGCCTTCGGGCGGATCGACTATCTCATCAACAATGCCGGGGTGGCCGGGGCCGAGGACATGGTGGTGGACATGAGCCTTGAGGCCTGGAACCACACGCTCGATGCCAATCTCGTCTCCAACTATGTCCTCATGCACCACGCGGTGCCGCTGATGAAGGCGCAAGGTGCAGGCTATGTGCTCAATGTCTCGTCCTATTTCGGGGGCGAGAAATATCTCGCGGTCGCCTATCCCAACCGCGCGGACTATGCTGTGTCCAAGGCCGGGCAGCGCGCGATGGTGGAATCGATGGCCCGCTATCTCGGCCCCGAGGTGCAGTTCAACGCCATCGCCCCCGGCCCGGTCGATGGCGACCGGCTATCGGGCACCGGGGGCAAGCCCGGCCTGTTCGCGCGGCGCGGCAAGCTCATCCTTGAAAACAAGCGTTTGAATGCGGTTCATGCCGCCGCGATCAAGGCGATCCGTCGCGGGGTCAGGGTCGAGGCGGTACTGGCGCGGCTGGCGCGCAACGACACCGTGAAGATGAGCCACGATACCAACAATCCGCACGAGCTGCGCGAACTGGCGCTCGCCTGCGCGCGCGAGGGCGATGGCACCTGCACCTGGGACAAGTATCTGCTCACCCCCGCGATCGCCGCGGCGCTGGTGCGAAGGCTGCGCCAGGGCGGCTATTTCCTCGATGCGCCCGAATGGGCCGCGCGCCCCGTGTCGCAAGACGGCAACTGGCTGCTGCGCCTGCCGCCCGATGATGCGCCCTTTCTGCCGGCCGATCGCATCGCTGCCGAGGCCAAGAAGGTGGGCACGGGCGTGCTCTCCAAGCTCTATCTCGGCAAGATGCCGACCGAGCACGATGTCGCCCAGGCCACAGTGTTCTTCCTGGCCGACCGGGCGGTGAGCGGCGAGACCTTCATGCCCTCGGGCGGGCTTTCGGTCGAGCGCTCGACCACCGAGCGCGAGCTGTTCGGCAGCCCCAAGCAGGAGCGGCTCGACCAGATGCGCGGGCGCACGGTGTGGCTCATCGGCGAGCATCTGGCTGATTACCTCGCCGAGACCGCGCGCGCCCTGATCGAGGATTGCCACGTCGCCCGGGTGGTGCTGATCACCCGCAGCGCCGAAGGCTTCGCGGCGATCCGCGATCAGCTCGAGGAGAAGGTGGCCGAGGCGCTCACCTCGCTGGTGGCAGCGCAGGATATCGAGGCGGCGATGGACGAGGCGCTGATGAGGTGGGGCCGGCCGACCACGATCCTTTCCACCCCCTTCACGCCGCTGCCCGGCAAGCTGTTCGAAAGCAATGATCCGCTCAGCCCCGAGGCGTTCCGCGCGGTGGTGGCCGACAATCTCACCCACCATTTCCGCATCAGCCGGCGCGCCTCGCTCTATGATGATTGTCAGCTGGTGCTCACCAGCCCCGATGTGCCGATGGGTGATCGCTCCCCGGCCTTTGCGCTGGCCAATTTCATCAAGACCACGCTCCACGCCTTTACCGCCACCCTCGCGGTGGAGAACGAGCGGCTGGTGCATGATGTGCCGGTCAACCAGATCAACCTCACCCGCCGGGTGCAATCGGAAGAACCGCGCGACCTTGACGAGCATCTCGAGGAGGTGCGCCGCTTTGCCCGCGCGGTGCTGCTACTCGGCGCGCCGCTGCCCGATGCGGAGGATTCGCGCTATCGGGCGCGGATCTATCGCGGCATGTCGATGACGGTGTGAGCCGCCGGGCGGGGGCATGGCCGACTATCTGCCCTTTGAAAAGCCGATCGCGGCGCTCGAGCAGCGCGCGCGCGAACTGGCCGCCCAGCCCGGCGCCGGGGCCGAGGAGGCAGCGATGCTGGCCGCGCGGGCCGAGGCCCTGCGCGCCGATACCTATGCCCGGCTTTCGCCCTGGCAGCGCACGCTGGTTGCCCGCCACCCGCAGCGCCCGCGCTTTGAACACCTGGTGGCCGGGCTGTTCAGCGATTTCCTGCCGATCGCAGGCGACCGGCTGTTCGGCGAGGATCAGGCGATCAGCGGCGGCCTTGCCCGGTTCGAGGGGCGCCGGGTGATGGTGATCGGCCATGTCAAGGGCGAGGACACGCCCGGGCGCCTGAAGCACAATTTCGGCATGGCCCGGCCCGAGGGCTATCGCAAGGCGATCCGGCTGATGGACCTTGCCGACCGCTTCGGCCTGCCGGTGATCACGCTGGTCGATACGCCCGGGGCCTTTCCCGGCGTCGATGCCGAGGCGCGCGGCCAGGCCGAGGCCATCGCCCGCGTGACCGAGGCCTGCCTTGCGCTTCGCGTGCCGCTGGTGGCGGTGATCGTGGGCGAGGGCGGATCGGGCGGGGCGGTGGCGCTCGCCGCGGCCAACCGGGTGCTGATGTGCGAGCACGCAGTCTATTCGGTGATCAGCCCGGAAGGCTGCGCCTCAATCCTGTGGCGCAGCGCCGCGCGCGCGCCCGAGGCGGCCGAGGCGATGCGCCTGACCGCGGCCGATCTCCTGCGGCTGGGGGTGATCCACCGCATCGTCTATGAGCCGACCGGCGGGGCGCACCGCGATCCCGAAGCGATGGTGCGGCGGCTTGCCCTGGCGCTTGGCGCCGAACTCGATGCGCTCGGCGCGATGTCGCCCGAGGCGCTGCGGGCCGAGCGCGAGGCCTTTTTCCTGCGGCTGGGTTGAAGGGGGGGGAAGGGGCGTCATGCCCTGCGCTTGCGCTCGGGCGTTTTCACGGAAAACCATCCCCCGGATGGTTTTCTGTGGTCTCCCTTCGCTTGCGCTCGGGAGTTTTGACCGAAAACCATCCCCCGGATGGTTTTCTGTGGTCAAAACTGGTGCCGGCTGCAGGAATCGAACCCGCGACCTGATGATTACAAATCAACTGCTCTACCAACTGAGCTAAGCCGGCACTCGGCCATTCCTGGCGCGCCTTAGGCTCACAGCGCCCCGAAAGTCCACCCCTCGGTGCGCGCCACGCGCGCGGTGAGGCCCGGCGGGTGCCACAGCTCGCGCTGGCTGTGCGCCTGCCTCAGCCAGGCCGCGCTCAGCAGCGCATCGGCGCTGTGATCATCGATGCTTCCCGCCCCGGCCACCGGCGGGCTGCCGAGCCGCTCGAGCGCGTCATTGAGCGCGGCAAGGCTGCGCAGCTTGGTCGCCGGGCCGCTGACCCCCGCGGCGCGCGCGGCCAGCGCGGTGTAGATCTCGCTCACCACCGAGCCCTGCGCGGGCAGGGGGTCGATCGGCCAGATCGCGAGCCGGCCAGAAAGGCGGTGGAGCATCCGCATTCCGGTGAGGCTCGATTTGCCCACCTGCGCCGCGCCGACGAGGTTGAAATTGCTCACCGGCCGAACTCCATGGGCGCGCTGGGCCAGTTCGGCCACGCGCATCCGCCCCTCGCGGCTCTTGGCACCAGGCAGCAGGAAGCGGTCGCCGGTGGCGCCCTTGCCATGGCGGAAATAGCGCGATGCCTCGCCATGGGTAAGAAAGCCGGTCGCCTCGAGATGGGGATCGGCGCCGCACATCTGGTCGATCAGCGCCCACAGCGCGCGGGCATCGCGCGGCGAGGCCTCCCAGCCGGGGAAGAAGGCGCCGGCATCGATGAAGGGCAGGCTGATGCCGAGATCGAGCCCCACCAGCGTCGGCGCCTCAAGGCGCAGCAGCAGCGCCAGCACCTCGGTGCGCGCCCAGCCCCTGGGGTGGGGCGGGGGGATAAGCTGCGGCGGCCCGCCGTCGGCCCGCGCCCGCGCCACGGCAATGCCGCGCTGGCGCGGCCCCCTCGCGCCCGACCAGTCCACTGCGAGGAACTGGGCAAAGCGCCTCATCCCTCGCCGCGCTCGGCGCGCAGCCGCTCCCAATAGGCCAGGCGCCGGGCGATCTCGCGCTCGAACCCGCGCTCAACCGGGGTGTAGAACACCTGCCGCACCATGCCCTCGGGCCAGTAATCGGCGCCCGAAAAGCCTTCCGGCGTATCGTGGTCATAGGCATAGCCCTTCCCGTAGCCGAGGCTTTGCATCAGGCCCGTGGGGGCGTTGAGGATGTGGGGCGGCGGCATCAGGCTCCCAGTCTCCTTCGCCGCCTTCCAGGCGGCCTTCTGCGCCATGTAGGCCGCGTTCGATTTGGGGGCGGTGGCAAGGTAGAGGCAGGCCTGCACCAGCGCCAGCTCGCCCTCGGGGCTGCCGAGGAAGCGATAGGCCTCCATCGCCGCCATTGCCTGGGGCAGGGCCTGGGGATCGGCAAGGCCGATATCCTCCACCGCCATGCGCACCAGCCGCCGGGCGATGAACAGCGGCTCCTCCCCCGCCACCAGCATCCGCGCGAGCCAATAGAGCGCGGCCTGCGGATCGCTGCCGCGCACCGCCTTGTGCAGCGCGCTGATGAGGTTGTAGTGCCCGTCGCGGTCCTTGTCATAGGCGGCCACGCGGCGGTGCAGGAACTGGCCGAGGCTGGCCGGGTCGAGCGGCTCAGTGAGCCTTGCGGCAAGCAGCGTCTCGGCCTGGCCGAGCAGGAAGCGCCCATCGCCATCGGCTCCGGCGATGAGCGCGGCGCGGGCCTCGCGCGTGAGCGGCAGCGGGCCTTCCAGCGCCTCGGCCCGGGCGAGCAGGGTTTCGAGCGCGGCCTCATCGAGGCGCCGCAAGACCAGCACCTGCGCGCGGCTCAGGAGCGCGGCATTGAGCGCAAAGCTGGGGTTCTCGGTGGTTGCCCCCACCAGCGTCACCACTCCGCGCTCGACATAGGGCAGGAAGCCATCCTGCTGGGCGCGGTTGAAGCGGTGGATCTCGTCCACGAACAGCAGCGTCTTGCGCCCGGCAGCGGCCATGCGCTCGGCCTCGGTGAAGGCCTGCTTCAATTCCGCCACGCCCGAGAACACCGCGCTGATTGCGGCAAAGCGCATCGCAACCGCATCGGCGAGCAGGCGGGCGATCGAGGTCTTGCCGGTGCCGGGCGGGCCCCACAGGATCATGCTCGACAGCCGCCCGGCCGCCACCATCCGCCCGATCGCGCCCTCGGGGCCGGTGAGGTGCTCCTGCCCCACCACCTCGGCCAGCGCGCGCGGGCGCAGCCGATCGGCGAGCGGCGCATCGGGCGCGGGGGCATCGGCGCGCGGCGGCTCTGGGGGCGCTTGTCCGAACAGGTCAGCCATTCGTCGGCACTGATAGGCGATATGTCGGAAAAGGGAACCTTCCCCAAGCCAGCCCCTTGCGGCGATAGGTCTAAGATATATCTTGATGCTATCGAAACTGCTATGGGAAGGATCATGCCATGACCTGGAACCGCTATGGCCGCTCCAGCGGCTGGGACAAGCTCGGCGAAGCGATCGCGATGCTGGCAACCTCGGGCAGCGCCGGGTTCGGCGGGCCGGGCGTCAACATGCGCTGGCGCTGGGACAGCGGGCGCGATGAGGAGGCGCGCGGCGAGGGCGAGGAGGAGGCCCGCGGGGCGGGCCGGCGCGGGCGCCGCGGGCGGATGTTCGCCCAGGGCGAGCTGCGCCTCGCGCTGCTGGCGCTGATCGCCGAGAACCCCAGCCACGGCTATGAACTGATCAAGGCGATCGAGGACATGACCGGCGGCGCCTATGCCCCCAGCCCCGGCGCGGTCTATCCCACGCTCCAGCTGCTCGAGGATGAGGGCGCGATCGAACAGGCCGAAGCCGAAGGCGCCAAGAAGCCCTTTGCCGTGACCGCGCAAGGTCGGGCCGAACTCGAGGCGCGCAAGGACGAGGTCGAGGCGCTGATGCGCCGGCTCGGGCGCCACGGCGAACGCACCACCACGGTGCGCTCGCACGATCTGTTCCGCGCCATGGGCAATCTCGGCTCGGTGCTCAAGAACCGCGCCCGGGCGGGCAAGCTCGACGAGGCGACGATCAACGAGATCGTTGACATGATCGACGAAATGGCCAAGCGCATCGAGCGGCTGTAAGCAGCAGCCATTGCGGCGCGCGCCGTACCGGCCTATGCCCGCTCCATCCGTCTCGCAGCGGATAGGGGAGGGAAAACCATGAACACACCTGGCACGGCGCATGCCGCGACCCCGTGGCACCTGTGGCTGGTGGGGGTGGCCACGCTGCTGTTCAACGCCATGGGCATCATCAGCTACACCGCCACAAGGCTTGGGATGCTGGCCGAACTGGGCCTGTCCCCCGATCAGATCGCCTTCATGGATAGCTATCCGGCGTGGATCAGCGGGTTCTGGGCGCTGGGGGTGTGGGGCGCCTTTGCCGGATCGGTGCTGCTCCTGCTGCGCTCGCGATGGACGGTGGTGGCGATGGCAACGGCGCTCTTCGGTCTGATCGGCACCACCATTGGCAATTATCTGGTGCTCGACGTGCCGCCGGCGATGCAGGCGCCGCTGCTCGATGCGGCGATCTGGGCGGTGACGCTGTTCACCCTGGCCTATGCCCGGCGCATGGCCGCAACCGGCGTGCTGCGCTAGGCCTTGCCGGCGCGGCGCCGGGCGACGAGGCGCAGATAGGTGTCGGCCACCACCTGGTTGATCGCGTCCCAACTGTAATCGCAGGCGCGGGTCTCACCTGCCGCCCCGTGCGCGCGGCGCAGCGCCGGAGCGGCGCAATAGGGCGCAAGCGCGGCGGCAAAGGCGGCGGCGTCCGCAGCGCGGTTGCCGCTCGGCGCCACCAGCCGCCCGGTGATGCCATCGGCAACCAGACTGGCGCTTCCCGTCGCCCCGGCGGCCACCACCGGCAGCCCGCTTGCCATCGCCTCGAGCGTGACATTGCCAAAGGTCTCGGTGACGCTGGGGTTGAAGAACACATCGCCGCTCGCCAGCGCCTGCCCCAGCGCCTCGCCGGTCTTGAAGCCGACGAACAGCCCTCCGGGCAGGTGGGCCTCGAACCAGCCGCGCGCCGGTCCGTCACCGATCACCAGGACGCGGTGCGCGACGCCCTTGTCGCGCAGGCGGGCGATGGTCTCGGCAAAGACCTCCAGCCCCTTTTCCATCACCAACCGCCCGAGGAACACGATCGCCACATCCTCATCGCCAAGCCCGATGCTGCGCCGCCAATCGGGATCGCGCCGGGCCGAGGAAAAGATCGTGCGATCAACCCCGCGGCTCCACAGCCCGATATCATGGTGCATCCCCATCGCCAGCAGCTCGTCGATCATCGATTGCGACGGGGCGACGAGGGCATCGCAGCGGGTGTAGAAGCGCCGCAGCAGCCGCACCACCAGCGGTTCGAGAAAGGCCGCGCCATAGTAGCGCGGATAGGTCTCGAACCGGGTGTGGACGCTGGCGAGCACCGGCAGCCCCCGCGCCCTTGCCCAGCGCAGCGCCGCGTGCCCGGCCGGATCGGGCGAGGACAGGTGGATGATATCGGGGGCGAAGGCTTCCAGATCGCGCCTGACCTTCGCCCCGAGGCCGAGCGGCAGGCGGTATTCGCCCCGGCCCTTCACCGGCATCGGCACATTGGGCAGGCCAACCAGATCGCCGGTGGGCGGAAAATCGGGATTGGCGACCTTGGGCGAATAGACGCGCACCGCCGCGCCCTTGGCCAGCAGCGAGCCGACCAGCCGGTTGAGCGCCTGGTTGGCGCCATCGCGCGTGTAATTGTAATTGCCGCTGAACAGGGCAATGCGCAGGTCGCTGATCTTCATGGGGCGGGCCTGTTAATCGCATTTTGCGCCGCTGGCGAGGGGGCGATGGCGCCCGTCGGCGCGGCAAGGGGCCTTGGCGCTTTCGTCATTGACTTGTCGCCAGCGGCCACTAAGGCGGCCAGCGGGCCACGCGGTCCCAACGCCGCGCGTGCTCTCTGGAAGGAGAGATGACATGACCGAGTATGTTCGCGGGCTCGCGCACGAGCCTGTCCTCAAGCCTGAGCGCCCGTTTTTTTCCTCGGGCCCCACGGCAAAGTTTCCCGGCTGGTCGCTCGACAAGCTCAAGACCGAATCGCTCGGCCGCTCGCACCGCTCGAGCCTTGGCAAGGCGCGGCTCAAATATGCCATCGACCTCAGCCGCGAACTGCTCGGCATCCCCGATGACTACCTGATCGGCATCATGCCCGCCTCGGACACCGGGGCGATCGAGGCGGCGATGTGGACCATGCTCGATCCGGCGCGCCCGGCCACCGTGGCGGCGTGGGAGAGCTTCGGCAATGTCTGGATTCAGGATGCGGTCAAGCAATTGAAGCTGCCCAACCTCCAGGTCCTCACCGCCGATTATGGCGAGATTCCCGATCTCACCACCATTCCGCAGCGCAACGACGTGGTCTTTACCTGGAACGGCACCACCTCGGGCGCGCGCATTCCCGATACCGACTGGCTCGAACCCGGCCGCGAGGGGGTGACGATCAACGATGCCACCAGCGCCATCTTCGCGATGGAGATGGATTGGCCCAAGCTCGATGCCACCACCTATTCGTGGCAGAAGGTGATGGGCAGCGAGGCCCAGCACGGGATGCTGATTTTGAGCCCCAAGGCGGTTGCGCGGATCGAGAGCTACGATCCGCCCTGGCCGCTGCCCAAGCTGTTCCGCATGAAGAAGAACGGCAAGATCAACCGCGGCATCTTTGAAGGCGAGACGATCAACACCCCCTCGATGCTGGCGACCGAGGACTATATCGCCGCGCTTGAATGGGCAAAGAGCATCGGCGGGCGTAAGGCGCTGATCGAACGCGCCGATGCCAATGCCAAGATCGTCAAGGACTGGATCGAGGCCACCCCGTGGCTCCGCAACATGGTGGCCGATCCGGCCAAGCAGACCAACACCGGGGTGTGCATGGCCTTCCAGGGCGATTGGTATGAGAGCCTTTCGGCCGAAGAACAGGCCGCGGTGCCCAAGAAGATCGTCAAGCTGCTCGAGGAGCGCAATGTCGCCTTCGATTTCAACGGTTATCGCGATGCCCCGCCCTCTTTGCGCATCTGGTGCGGTGCGACCGTGGAGCAGGAGGACCTGAAGCGCCTCTTGCCCTGGATCGAATGGGCCTACGACAAGGTCAAGAACGGCTGATTTTCTGCCGGCATCCAGTCTCAGCGTCTCCCCGGCCATCGCGCCGGGGCCTCGTTTCCTTTTCCAAGCCCGCAAGTGAAGCGGGATCCCGGATCAAATCCGGGGCGACAAGTGGAAGGTATTCCAAATGACCCGTCCCAAGGTTCTCATTTCCGACAAGATGGACCCCAATGCCGCGCGCATCTTTGAGGAGCGCGGCTGCGATGTCGATGTCATCACCGGGGAAACCCCCGAACAGTTGATCGCCCGGATCGGCGAATATGATGGCCTTGCCATTCGCTCCTCGACCAAGGTTACCCGCGCGGTGCTCGATGCCGCCACCAAGCTCAAGGTGATCGGCCGGGCCGGCATCGGGGTCGATAATGTCGATATTCCCTATGCCAGCGCCAAGGGCGTGGTGGTGATGAACACCCCCTTCGGCAATTCGATCACCACCGCCGAACATGCGATCGCGCTGATGTTCGCGCTCGCCCGCCAGATTCCCGAGGCCAATGCCCAGACCCAGGCGGGCAAGTGGCCCAAGAGCGGCTTCATGGGGGTGGAGCTCACCAACAAGACCCTGGGCCTCATCGGCGCGGGCAATATCGGCTCGATCGTCGCGACCCGCGCGCTCGGCCTGAAGATGAAGGTGATCGCCTATGATCCCTTCCTCACCGAGGAGCGCGCGGTGGAACTCGGGGTGGAAAAGGTCGATCTCGATAGCTTGCTCGCGCGCGCCGATTTCGTCACCTTGCACACCCCGCTCACCGACGAGACCCGCAACATCCTGAGCCGCGAGCGGCTCGAGAGCGCCAGGAAGGGCATCCGTATCATCAACTGCGCCCGCGGCGGGCTGATCGATGAGGCCGCGCTCAAGGACCTGCTCGACAGCGGCCACATTGCCGGGGCGGCGCTCGACGTGTTCGAGACCGAGCCGCCCGCGCCCGATCACCCGCTGTTCGGCACCAGGAACTTCATCTGCACCCCGCACCTTGGTGCCTCGACCACCGAGGCGCAGGTCAACGTGGCGCTGCAGGTGGCCGAGCAGATGGCCGACTATCTCGTCAATGGCGGGGTGACCAACGCGCTCAACATGCCCTCGCTCTCGGCCGAGGAAGCGCCCAAGCTCAAGCCCTACATGGCGCTGGCCGAAAAGCTCGGCAGCCTCGTTGGCCAGCTTGCCCATGGCAATCTCACCCGCATCAGCATCGAGCGCGAGGGCGCGGCGGCCGAACTTAATGGCAAGCCGATCACCGCGGCGGTGCTGGCCGGGCTGATGCGCTGCTATTCGGACACCGTGAACATGGTCAACGCCCCCTTCCTCGCCAAGGAGCGCGGGCTTGACGTGAGCGAGATCCGCCATGATCGCGAGGGCGCCTTCAACACCCTGGTGCGGGTGACGGTGGAAACCGCGGCGGGCCCGCGTTCGGTGGCGGGCACGCTGTTCGGCACCGAGGCGCCGCGCCTCGTCGAAATCTTCGGCATCGGCATCGAGGCCGAGCTTGCCGGCCACATGCTCTACATCGTCAATGACGACAAGCCGGGCTTCATCGGCCGCATCGGCACGCTGCTGGGCAGCCACGGCATCAATATCGGCACCTTCAACCTCGGCCGGCGCGCGCCCGGGGGCGAGGCGGTGCTGCTCTTGAGCCTCGACGATCCGCTCAGCCCCGCGGTGGTGGCCGAGGCCGAGCGGCTCGAGGGGGTCAAGCTGGTCAAGGCGCTGAGCTTCTGAGCGCGGGGCTTGCAATTGACCTTGGCCCCGGCGAAGGCCGGGTGTGCGTGCGGGCCGGGGATGCCCCGGCCCGCCCCAGGATGATGAGCACGCGCCAATGACCAAGCCCAACGATCTCTTGCCCGAAGGCCTCGAGGATCGCCTGCCGCAGGAGGCGGCGCGCATCAGCGCGATGATGCGCGCCTGTCTCGATGTGCTCGATGCCCATGGCTATGACCGGGTGCGCCCGCCGCTGCTCGAGTTCGAGGCCTCGCTCGCCGGGCGCATGGCCGGCGTCGAGGTGGGCGAGAAGAGCAGCATGTTCCGCTTCGTCGATCCGGCGTCGCTGCGCACCCTCGCGCTGCGCAGCGACATCACCCCGCAGATCGGGCGGATCGCCGCCACGCGCCTCGCCGCCGCGCCGCGCCCGCTGCGCCTTGCCTATTGCGGCGACACGGTGCTCATCAAGGCAAGCCAGCTCGATCCGGCGCGCGAGCGCCTGCAGCTCGGCGCCGAGCTGATCGGCAGCGACAGCGTGGCCGCTGCCAGCGAGGTGGTGATGCTCGCCGTTGAGGCCCTGAAGGCGGCGGGCCTCGATGGCATTGCGGTGGATTTCACCCTCCCCGATCTCGTCGATACCCTTGCGGAAAAGACCTTTCCGCTCGCCCCCGAGGCGCGCGAGGCGGTGCGGCGCGAGCTTGATGCCAAGGATGCCGGGGGCCTCAAGGCGGTGGGCGGGGCGGCCTATCTGCCGCTGCTCTATGCCACCGGGCCGTTCGACCAGGCGCTCGCCAGCTTGCGCGCGGTCGATGCCGGCGGGGCGCTCAAGTCCCGGCTCGACGGGCTCGAGGCGATCGCCGCCGCCGTGGGCGATGCGGCGCGGATCACCCTCGATCCCACCGAGCGGCACGGGTTTGAATACCAGTCGTGGTTTGGTTTCACGCTCTATGCGGACGGGCTGCGCCGCGCCGCGGGGCGGGGCGGCACCTACCGCATTGCCGGAAGCGAGGAGCCGGCGACCGGCTTTACCCTCTATCTCGATCGGCTGGCCGAGATCGCCCCGCAGCCCGAGGGGTTACGCTGCTGCTATCTCCCGCTCGGCCATGACCGCGCGGCGGCGGCGCGGCTGAGGGCCGAGGGCTGGCGCACCCGCGCCCAGCTTGCCGCGGGCGAGGATCCGCGGGCGCTGGGGTGCAGCCACGTGCTCGAAGGCGAGGCGCCGCACCCGCTCTAGCAGCGCTGCGCCCGCGGCGGCGCCTGTCCTAGCCGAACAGGCCCCTGAGCCAGGCATCGACCTTGGCGGTGGCGGGATAGTCCGCCTCACCAAGGCGCCGGTTGATCTCTATGTGGCCTTTCAGCCCCTCGCCGGGAAAGCCCGCCACCTCGGCCCTGGTGCCGGCCCGTTGCAGCGCCTCGGCCAGGGCCTTGGCCTGCGCCGCGCCATCGGGGCGCTGGACGTGGAGCAGCAGGAAGGCCGGGGCGTTGGGAGCGGCGGCATGGTGGGTGGGCGAAAGCGCCTTCTGACGCGCGGGATCGCTGCCGAAGGCAGCGAGATAGGTCTCGCGCATCCGCGGCCCGGCAGCGCTGATCTGGCGCGCCACGTCATAGGCCGCCCCGTCATTGGGCATCACCCCGTCGAGATCGGCAAAGGAAAGGCCGGCAGCCTTGAGATAGCGCTCATCCGTTCCCACCAGCGCGACGAGGTGCGCGCCGGCGCTGTGGCCGGTGATGACGACGCGGCTGCGATCGATCCCGAGGCTCTCGGCCCGCGCCAAGAGGAAGGCGAGCGCGGCGGCCACATCGGCGGCCTGATCTTCCACGCTGGCCTTGGGCAGGAGGCGATAGTCGATCGAGGCGAAGGCATAGCCCTGTTCGAGCATGTGCCCGGGCAGCGCGCGGCCCAGCGCATTGCTCTTGGAGCCGCGCTTCCACCCGCCGCCATGGACGAACAGCACCAGCGGCGCCTTCTTCACCCCTTGCGGCACCCACAGATCCAGCGCCTGGAGCGGATCGCTGCCATAGGCGAGGGTCTGCTGCGGCGCCGGGGCGCTGGCGCCGCTGCGCCGCAGCGCTTGCGCCCCGCGGCGCTGTTCGATCCTCTGGCGCAGTTCGGCCCGGCAGCCTTCGGAGAGCTCGGAAGCCTTCTCGCGCAGGCAGGTGCGCATGGCGCCGGGCTGGCCACGCACGCTGGCGCACAGCCTTTCGATCTCGGCCCGGCATTCGGGCGCCAGCCGTGCGCCGGGGCCGGCCTGCTGGCGGGCAAGGATCGGGCTGGCAAGCAGCGCCAGGCTGGCGGCGGCAAGCAGGGCCTTGGCAGTCTTGGTCATGAGGACTCCTTTGGGCTTTGCAAGGGACTTGTGGGGCTTCAACGCACCAATCATTCCCACCCTTCGCTGCTTTGCCCGCGCCGGCATACCACCCCAGAGCTTGCCACCTCGGCTCCCACCGCCTAGGGCCGCCCGCGGTTTTTCAGCCGCACAAGGAACACCATGGCCAACGTCACCGTGATCGGCGCCCAGTGGGGCGATGAGGGCAAGGGCAAGATCGTCGACTGGCTGGCGAGCCGCGCGGATGTGGTGGTGCGCTTCCAGGGCGGGCACAATGCCGGCCACACCCTGGTGGTGGATGGCAAGACCTACAAGCTCTCGCTGCTGCCTTCGGGGATTGTCTCGGGCACGCTCTCGGTGATCGGCAACGGGGTGGTGCTCGATCCCTGGGCGCTGCGCGAGGAAGTCGCCCGGATCGAGGCGCAAGGGGTGCGCATCACCGATGACAACCTTGCCATTGCCGACAATTGCCCGCTGATCCTGCCGCTCCACCGCGATCTGGATGCCCTGCGCGAGACCGCGGCGGGCAAGGGCAAGATCGGCACCACCGGGCGCGGGATCGGCCCGGCCTATGAGGACAAGGTCGGCAGGCGGGCGATCCGCGTGTGCGACCTTGCCCATCTCGATGCGCTCGAGGCCCAGCTCGATCGGCTCTGCGCCCATCACGATGCGCTGCGCGCCGGGTTTGGCCAGCCCCCGGTGGACCGCGCCGCCCTGCTGGCGGCACTGAGCGAGGTGGCCCCCTTCGTGCTGCGCTTTGCCCAGCCGGTGTGGAAGCGCCTCAAGAAGGTGCGCCGCGCCGGGGCGCGCATCCTGTTCGAAGGCGCGCAAGGGGTGCTGCTTGATGTCGATCACGGCACCTATCCCTTCGTCACCTCCTCGAACACGGTGAGCGGCACCGCGGCGGCCGGATCGGGCCTTGGCCCATCGGCCACCGGCTTCGTGCTGGGGATCGTCAAGGCCTATACCACCCGCGTTGGCTCCGGCCCCTTCCCGACGGAACTGGATGACGAGATCGGCCAGCGCCTCGGCGAGCGCGGCCATGAATTCGGCACGGTGACGGGGCGCAAGCGCCGGGTGGGCTGGTTCGATGCGGTGCTGGTGCGCCAGTCCTGCGCGATTTCCGGCGTCACCGGCATCGCGCTCACCAAGATCGACGTGCTCGATGGGCTGGAGAAGGTGAAGATCTGCACCGGCTACCGTCTGCGCGGCAAGGTGTATGACTATCTGCCCAGCCATGCGGCCGACCAGGCCCTGTGCGAGCCGATCTACGAGGAAATGGACGGCTGGAGCCAGAGCACCGCGGGCGCGCGCTCCTATGCCGATCTGCCCGCCAATGCGATCAAGTATATCCAGCGCATCCAGGAGCTGATCGAATGCCCGGTGGCGCTGGTTTCGACCAGCCCCGAGCGCGACGACACCATCCTGATGCGCGATCCCTTCGTGGATTGATTGCAGCCCCGCCTCGGGGGTAACCTGCGGCGCGATGCGGGGCTTCATTCTCCTTGCGCTCTTGGCGCTGGCCGCCTGCGGCCGGGCTCTGCCCGAACCGGCCGCCGCGCCATCGGCTGAGCCGCCGCTCGCGCGCGAGGCAGCGCGGATCTTGCCGCAGCGCGGCCTTGCCCGCGTCGATTACCTCATCGTCGACAAGTCCGAGCGGCTGATGGTCGCCTATGCCGCGGGCCAGCCGGTCAGGGCCTGGCGGGGCCTGCAGTTCGGCGCCCAGCCGCAAGGCCACAAGCGCTTTGAAGGGGATGAGCGCACGCCCGAGGGGCGCTATGTGATCGATGGGCGCAATCCCAACAGCGCCTATCACCTCAGCCTCAGGATCTCCTATCCCAGCCCGGCCGATCGCGCCTATGCCCGCGCCCATGGCCGTTCACCGGGGGGGGACATCTTCATTCACGGCCAGCCCAATGCCCTTGCCTTCGGTCGGGTGCCGGGGGACTGGACCGATGGCTGCATTGCCCTTGCCAATTCCGAGATCGAGGAGCTCTGGCGCATGGTGCCCGATGGCACGGTGATCGAAATCCGCCCCTGATGGCGCGATGTGCTTGACCCGATCTGTTTTTGTTCTATTCTCGTTCCAACTCTGTTGGAGTCGAGTCGATGTTTGCTCCTGCATCGGAAACGGGCGATCTTACTTATGATCTGGCCTGCGATGGGGCCGGGCTTGCCGCAAGGGTGGCGATCTTCGCGGGCGCGCAGGCGCTGCGCGCGCAGATTGCCGCCGATCTTGCCGGGGCGGGTTTTCGCACCATTGATGGCGGCGGGCTCGAGGCGCTGATCGAAGGGCCGGTGGCGCTGCTTGGCGATGTGGTGGTGGTCGATTGCCCATCGTGCGCGGCGGGCGGGCTTGATGCCGTGGCGCTTGCCGGGCTTGCCCGGCTCGACATGCGGGTGGCTCGCTCCGGCGCGCGGCTGATCGTCTCGACCGATCTTGACGGGCTCGACGATGTCTTTGCCGTGCTCGATCAATCCGCCCCGCAGATCCTCGTGGCCCCAAGCCGCGCCGAAAGGGTGATCGCGGTTGGCCGGGCGATGGGCGAGGTGGGGGCGGCGCGCCTGCGCGAAATGGCCGAGGAGGATCGGATTGCGCTCCTGCGCCTGTCGCAGCAGGTCGAGGCGCTGGCCCGTTCGCTCGATCGGCTCGGCGCGGGGGGCCTGATGGCGGGCACGTCCACCGGCACGTCAACCACCGGGGGCGCTGGCAGCGCTGCGGGGCTGATGCTTGCTGAAGGCGCGCGCGCGCACCACGGGGCGCCGGGCGAGGCGCTGGCCGGCAAATTCGGCAGTTCCGGCCCGGTGGCAGCGCTACCCGATCCGCGGATGGTGCGCCGGATCATCGCCAACCGCCAGGCGCGCGCGCGCTTTCTCGATCCTGAACTCTTTGGCGAGCCGGCCTGGGACATGCTGCTCGATCTCACCGCGGCAGAGGGCGAGGGCAAGCGCGTCTCGGTCACCTCGCTGTGCATCGCCGCGGGCGTTCCGGCCACCACCGCGCTGCGCTGGATCGCGCAGATGGTGGATTGCGGCCTGTTCGTGCGGATGCCCGATCCGGGTGATCGGCGCCGCGCCTTCATCGGCCTCAGCGACAAGGCAAGGGCGGCGATGACGGCCTATTTCGCCAGCCTGCACGCTCCGGTGCGCGAAGCGGCCTGACAGCCGCCCGCGCCCCCTTGGCTTGGGAGCGAGGGGCGTGCTGCGCCGCGGCCCCATGCGGTCTTTGAAAGGGGCCGGTGCCGTTTGGCGAGGAGGGCGGGGAGGGACGATCTGCCGCCGCGCCTCGGCGTGTCGGGGGGCGGTGTAGGGTGAGCGATGGAGCGGCGCGGCAGGCCGGCTTGGCCTTGGCTGTGGGGCTGCGGCCTTCAGGCCGCTCCCTCGTCTCCGGTCGCGCCGGGCGCCGGACGCCAGCGCAGCACCAGCGTCAATCCCTGCCCCGCGGCCTCTGTGGGCGGGTCTTCGTCGGGCCCGAGCGCAAGGTGCCGGGCATCGGCACGCGCCCGGGCGAGCAGCGCCGCGGGCACGGCCCCGTCGATGAGCAGGCAATCGGCCATGCCCAGCAGCCGCGCCTGGCGCAGCGTCAAGTCTTCCGGGTCGGCGCTGGTGAGGGTGAGCGTGACCGTTTCCCCCGGGGGCGGCGCAAGGCCCGGCGCGCTATCCTCTCCCCCCAAGGCGCCTTCGGCCCAGGCGAGAGCGCGCTCATGCGCGCGCGGATCGAGCGGATCGAGCGCGCCGCCCTCGCCAAGCGCCAGATCGAGCGCGCGCCGCCTTGCAGCTGGATCGGGCAGGCGCGCGGCAAGCACCGGGCGCGCTGCCGCGAGCGCGCGGGCCAGCGCCCCGAGGTTGGCGGGCAGCACCCGCTCGAGCCGCAGACGCAGCTGCTTGGCAAGGCCGGCCGAAGCCCCGCCGGTGCCGATCGCCACCAGCACCGGATCGCGATCGAGGATCGAAGGCGTGGTGAAGTCGCACAATTCGGGCCGATCAACCACATTGACCAGCATCCCCGCGCAGCGCGCGTTGATCGCTGCCACCTCACAGGCCCGCCGGTCCTCATAGGCGATGAAGGCGAGCCGCACGCCTTCATCAATGGCGCGGGGCAGATCGTCCGCCACCACGCCCCCGGCGCGCATCACCAGCCGCCGCTTGGCCTCGGCCGCCGGGCCATCGCCCAGCACCAGCACCTGCTGGCCGGCGATGCGGTGGAACAGCGGCAGGCTGTGGCTCGTGCTCATGCCCGGCTCACCGCCTGCCTATCCGAGCCATTCGGGCACCCGCTCGGCGGCCATGATCGCCCCGGCCTCGATGCGGTCGGCCACCACCGCAAAGCGATCCCCATCCACCAGCACCTCGGCAACAAAGCCGCGCGAATTATAGGACGAGGCCATGGTCGCGCCATAGGCCCCGGCGGTGCGGAACACGGCCAAGTCACCCGCGTCCAGCGCATCGCATTCGCGCCCCATGGCAAAGGTATCGCCGGTCTCGCAGATCGGCCCGACGATATTGGCCACCATCTTGCCGCCGCGCGGCGCCACCGCCTCGAAATGGTGATAGGCGCCGTAGAGCGCGGGCCGGGCCAGATCGTTCATCGCCGCATCGACGATCACGAAGGGATCCCTGATCCCGCGCTTCACCCGGATCACCCGGGTCAGCAGCACCCCGGCATTGCCCGCGATCACCCGGCCCGGCTCGAAGATCAGCCGCGCGCCCCAATCCTTCGTCACCCGCGCCACCATCGCGCCATATTCGGCCGGCTGCGGCAATTGCTCACCGCGGCGATAGGGAACGCCAAGACCCCCGCCCAGATCGACATGGGTGATGGCATGGCCCGCGCCCCTGAGCGCCGTGACGAGGGCGCCAAGCTTGCCGAAGGCGGTCTCGAGCGGGGCAAGATCATTGAGCTGGCTGCCGATATGCACCGCCACCCCGCGCAGGTGAATGCCCGGCAGGCGCGCCAGCGTGGCGAAGATCTGCCCGGCCGCGCTGATCGGCACGCCGAACTTGTTGTCGGCCTTGCCGGTCGAAATCTTGTCGTGGGTGCCGGCATCCACATCGGGATTGACCCTAAGCGCGCATTGCGCGGTCAGGCCCATGCCGGCCGCGATCGCCGCGAGCTCCGCGCCCTCCTCCTCGCTTTCGATATTGAACTGGCCGATCCCGGCCTCGAGCGCGGCGCGCATCTCGGCGGCGGTCTTGCCCACCCCGGAAAACACGATCTTCTCGGGCGCAATGCCCGCCGCGAGCGCGCGGCGCATCTCGCCCACCGAGACCACATCGGCGCCCAGCCCCTGGCCCTGGAGCACCTTGAGCACCGCAAGGTTGGGATTGGCCTTGACCGCAAAGGCAATCAGCTTGTCCGGCACATTGCCGAGCGCCTCGCGGAACACCCGGGCGTGGCGTTCGAGCGTGGCGCGCGAATAGACATAGACGGGCGTTCCCACCGCCTCGGCAATCAGCGGCAGGGGCACGTCCTCGGCGTGGAGCACGCCGTCCTTGAGCGTGAAGTGATCCATGCGTCTGGTCTGCTTGGCGTCCTGGTCGCGGGCCTATTCGGGAGGCAGGTCGAAGGGATCGTCGGCGCGTTCCTCCGAGCGGCGGCGCAGCTCGACGCTGCGTTCGGGCGCGGCCAGGGCATCGCGGCGCAGCAGCGCATCGGCCCCGGGCCGCTCCTGCGCCCCAGAGGGCGCGGGCGGCAGGCTTGCGCCTTCGGGCGGGGTGAGGGCGGTGCGCGAGCCGCAGGCGGCCAGCACGGCCGCACCGCCAAGCGCAAGGCCGAGGCGCACAGCGCGGCGCAGGGCAGGGCTCTTTTGCATCACTCCTCCATTCCCAGCGCCCGGCGCGCCGCGGCCACCTGGCGGCGCACCTCGTCGGGCGCGGTGCCGCCATAGGAGGCGCGCGCCGCCACCGAGGCATCGACCGAAAGGGCCTGATAGACCCTTGCATCGATCCGCGCATCGATCTTCTGCAGTTCGGCAAGCGAAAGCTGGTCGAGCGCCACCCCGCGCGCTTCGGCGAGCTTGACCGCCTCCCCGGTGATATGGTGCGCCTCGCGGAAGGGCACGCCCGCCTCGCGCACCAGCCAGTCGGCCAGATCGGTGGCGGTGGCATAGCCCAGTTCGGCCGCGGCGCGCATCCTCTCGGTGTTGAAGCTGCTTTCGGCGATCATCCCGGTCATCGCCGCGATCGACAGGCCCATCAGCGCAGCCGCCTCGAACACCGGCGGCTTGTCGTCCTGCATGTCCTTGGAATAGGCGAGCGGCAGGCCCTTCATGGTGATCATCAGGCTGGTGAGCGCCCCGATCACGCGGCCCGTATGGCCGCGCACCAGCTCGGCCGCGTCGGGGTTCTTCTTCTGCGGCATGATCGAGGAGCCGGTCGAAAGGCTGTCGGGCAGGCGGATGAAGCCGAAGGGCTGGCTGGCCCACAGGATCACCTCCTCGGCGAGGCGCGAGAGGTGCAGCGCGCTGGTCGCACAGCAATAGAGAAAATCGAGCGCGAAATCGCGGTCCGAGACCGCATCGAGCGAATTGGCGGTGGGCCGGGCAAAGCCAAGCGCGGCGGCAGTTGCCGCGCGGTCGATGGGAAAGCCGGTGCCGGCGAGCGCCGCCGAGCCGAGCGGACATTCGTTGAGCCGCCCGGCCGCCTCTGCAATGCGCGCGCGATCGCGGCGGAACATCTCGTAATAGGCCATGAGGTGATGGCCGAGCGTGACCGGCTGGGCGGTTTGCAGGTGGGTGAAGCCGGGCATGATCGCATCGGCATGTTCGCCCGCGCGGGTGACGAGCGCGCGCTGGAGTTCGGCCAGGCCAGCATCCATCTCGGCCAAGGCCTCGCGCACCCAGAGGCGAAAATCGGTGGCCACCTGGTCGTTGCGACTGCGCGCGGTGTGGAGCCGCCCGGCGACCGGGCCGATGAGTTCAGCCAGCCGCGCTTCGGTGGTCATGTGGATATCCTCGCGGTCCCAGTCTTCGGGCACGCCATCGCGCTCATATTCCGCCGCCACCGCATCAAGCCCGGCGCTGATCGTGGCGGCGTCCTCGGCGGCGATGATCCCCTGTGCGCCCAGCATCGCCACATGAGCCTTGCTCGCGGCGATGTCCTGGCGCCAGAGCGCCTTGTCGAAGGGGATCGAGGCGTTGATTTCGCGCATGATCGCGCTAGGGCCATCGGCGAAGCGCCCGCCCCACATGGCGTTGGTGGCTGCGCCTCTGTTTGGCCCGGAGCCTGTGATGTCCCGCTCTTTGCTCATTGCTGCCCTGGTGCTGGTGCTGCTGGCGGGCTGCGATAGGCCCGGCAAGGCCCCGGCGCAACCGGCTGCGAACGATGCCGCCGCAGCGCCGGCGGGGGGCGTGCCCGATCGCCGCATGGCCGGAACCGCGCTGCCCGCGCTGGTGTTCAGCGATCCGGCCGGGCGCAGCCTTGATCTTGGCGCCATCGATGGGCCGGTGCTCCTCAACCTCTGGGCCACCTGGTGTGCGCCTTGCGTCAAGGAAATGCCCCAGCTCGATCGGCTTGCCGCCATGCTGGCCGGCGAGGTGAGGGTGATCACGGTGAGCCAGGATGTGCGCGGGGCCGAGGTGGTGGTGCCCTTCTTTGCCAAGGGCGGCTACAGCGCGCTTGAGCCCTGGCTCGATCCCGAGGCCCGGCTTTCGGGCGCGCTCAGCCCCGAGGGCCAATTGCCGCTCACCATCCTGTTCGATGCCCGCGGGCAGGAAGTCTGGCGCCTTGCCGGTGGGCATGATTGGGACAGCCCCGCGGCAATCGCGCTGGTGCGCGATGCGCTGTCAGCAAGGGGGGCAGGGAAGGAGTGACATGGCCATCGATCCCGAACCATTCCGCCACATGCTGCTTGAACGGCTGGCGGCGCTCGACGAGCAGGATCGCATCAGCGCCGAGGGACGCCAGCCGGTCAAGCTCGAGCAAGACAGCGTCGGGCGCCTTTCACGCATCGACGCGATGCAGATGCAGGCCATGGCGCTGGCGCAAGAGCGGCGCCGCAAGGTCGAGCGGGCGGCGATCGGCGCGGCGCTGGCGCGCATCGAGTCGGGCGAGTTCGGCTATTGCCTGGTGTGCGGCGAGGAAATCGCCGAGGCGCGGCTGCGCACCGATCCGACGCTCGCCAAGTGCCGCGATTGCGCTGCCGGAGCCGCGTGAGGCTCAGGCGCCGGGCTTGATCGCGGCAAGGATGGCATCGGCCGCGCCGACCGGCCGATCGGCCTCGATCCGCTCGGAATAGCGATCGACGAGCTTCTCGGCGTGGGGGCGCAGCAGCACGGTGAAGCGCACCAGTTCCTCCATCACATCGACGATCCGCTCGTAATAGGGCGAGGGGCGCATTCGCCCGGCCTCGTCGAATTCCTGATAGGCCTTGGCCACGGATGACTGGTTGGGGATGGTGAACATCCGCATCCAGCGCCCGAGAATGCGCAGGGTGTTGACCGCGTTGAAGCTCTGCGATCCGCCGCTCACCTGCATCACCGCGAGGGTGCGGCCCTGCGTGGGGCGCAGGCCCTTGTAGGCGAGCGGCAGGTGATCGATCTGCGCCTTCATGATCCCGGTGATGGTGCCGTGGCGCTCGGGGCTGCACCACACCTGCGCCTCGGACCACAGGGCATGTTCGCGCAGCTCGTGCACCGCCGGGTGATCATCGCCCGGAACCTGATCGGGCAGCGGCAGATCGGATGGATCAAAGATGCGCGTCGCGCAGCCGAAGAATTGCAGCAGCCGCGCCGCCTCCTCGACCGCGAGGCGCGAGAAGGAGCGCTCCCGCAGCGAGCCATAGAGCAGCAGCACCCGCGGCGGTGGTTCGAGCGGCCCGAGGCCCGCGGCGGGGCGTTGGTGGACGTATTCTGGCTTCAGCGCCGGCAGATGCGCCGGATCGGGCAGGGCGCGCAGGCGGTGCCAGTGCTGCATCAGCGCACCTGCGCCGGAACCGTGCCCGGAAACCACCGCCGTCCAAACCAGAAGGCGACATTGACCAGCAGGATCAGCACCGGAACCTCGACCAGCGGGCCGATCACGGCGGCAAAGGCCACCGGCGAGGCAAGGCCGAAAGTCGCGATGGCGACCGCGATCGCCAGCTCGAAATTGTTGCCCGCGGCGGTGAAGGCCACCGCGGTGGTGCGCGGATAGTCGCTCTCGATCAGCTTGCCCATGAAGAAGCTGATGGTGAACTGGATGACGAAATAGAGCGTGAGCGGAATGGCGATGCGGATGGTGTCGCCCGGGAGGGTGAGGATCTCGCTGCCCTTGAGGCTGAACATGGCGATGATGGTAAACAGCAGCGCGACGAGCGTGACCGGCCCGATGGCGGGCAGGAAGCGCGTCTCATACCAGTCGTTGCCTTTGGCCCGTATCAGCCACCTGCGGGTCAGAAAGCCGGCGAGGAAGGGGATGCCGAGGTAGATCAGAACCGCCTCGGCAATTGCCCGAAAGCCCACCTTGATGATGCTGCCCTCCAGCCCGAAGAGCGGGGGCAGCACGGCGAGGAAGAACCAGGCATAGACGCTGAAGAACAGGATCTGAAACAGCGAGTTGAACGCCACCAGCGCCGCGACATATTGGTTGTCGCCCTTGGCCAGCTGGTTCCAGACGATCACCATGGCGATGCAGCGCGCCAGCCCGATCAGGATCAGCCCAGTCATGTATTCCGGCTTGTCGGAGAGGAAGATCACGGCAAGCGCGAACATCAGCACAGGGCCGACAATCCAGTTCTGGATCAGCGAGATCGCCAGCACCCGCTGGTCTTCGAACACGCGCGGCAGTTCTTCATAGCGCACCCGGGCGAGCGGCGGATACATCATCAGGATGAGGCCGATGGCGATGGGGATATTCGTCGTGCCCCAGGACAGGCTCTCGATCGCTGCGGGAAGCCCGGGAAAGGCAGAGCCAAGCCCCACCCCAAGCGCCATGGCGAGGAAGATCCACAAGGTCAGATAGCGATCAAGGAACGACAGGCGTTCACGCTGCGGCTGCACAGTCATTCAGGCGGCTCCTTCCATGGCGCCGATCGTGGCGAGTGCGCGCTGGATTTCGGACTGATCCATGCTGGCAAGGTCAAGCTCCAGAAATGCCTTCACCCGCATTTCCAGCAGGCGCCAGGTTTCCTCGAAGGCGGCATCGATGTCGGCCTCGCTGCCGGTGACCTCGGCGGGATCGGGCAGGCCCCAATGGGCCTTGATCGGGCTGCCGAGGAACACCGGACAGGCCTCGCCCGCGGCATTGCCGCACACCGTGATGGCAAGGTCGATCGCGGGCGCGCCCGCGCGGCTGAACTCGTCCCAGCTTTTCGAGCGGAACGGGGATGGATCGATCCCGCGCCGTGCCAGCAGCCGCAGAGCGCCGGGGTGGGGCGCGCCCTTGGGCCGGCTCCCGGCGCTGAAGGCGCGCACGCGGCCTTCACCCAGATGGTTGAACAGCGCTTCGCCAAGGATCGAGCGGGCCGAATTGCCGGTGCACAGTACCAGCACGGTGAAGGGGGTGTCATTCATGGCAGGCAAGCCCTTCCAGAAGATCGCCGCACATCTCGGGCGCGCCGGCGCAGCAATCGGCAATCAGGAAGGCGAGCAGGCGGCGCATGGCGGAATAATCGGCGCGGTAGCGGATCAGGCGGCTCTCGCGCGCCGATTGCACCAGCCCGGCGCGCTCGAGTGTGGCGAGGTGGTGCGACATGGTCGAGGGCGGCACACCGCAGCGCGCGGCAATCGCGCCGGCCACAAGGCCATCAGGCCCGGCCTGCACCAGCAGGCGGAACACCGCGAGGCGCGTTTCATGCGCGAGCGCGGCCAGGGCCTCGACGGCCCGGTTCCGGGCTTGGGGATCGTCCATCACCGGCTCCTTTCGAGAAAGATCGAAATATCCTTTGGGACAACCGGGTCAATCGGTAATTCGAAAATCATCGAAAAATTTTCGCGCTTGATTTGCGTCAAAGCGCATATGCGCTTATAAGCATATAAGGAGGCAATTATGGATCGAGTTGATGACCTGTTGAGCGCCCTGTCCGAACCCACCCGCCTGCGCGCCGTGCAGATCATCTGGGACGGGGAAGAGCATTGCGTGTGCGAGCTGATGGATCGTCTCGGAGCAAGTCAATCGCGCATGTCGCGGCACATGGCGCGGCTCAAGGCCGCAGGCCTGCTCACCGACCGGCGCGATGCGCAGTGGGTGCGCTATCGCCGCAATCCTGCCCTGCCGCCCGAATGGGTGGCCATCATCGATGCCGTGCTGGCCGCGCTGCCGCCGCTGGCCCCGGCGCAATGCCAGAAGAAGGCTGCCTGAATTGAATACCCTTGCCGCATCCCTGGGCGCTGCCCGCAAGTCGCAGACCGCATGGTTTGTCGGGATCGCCGTGTTCGTCGCGGCCTGGTTCATCCTCTACAACCAGCTTCTGCCCTTTGCGCAGTGGCTGGTGGCGCAGCTGCCGATCGCGCCGGACAGCCATCTTGCCGCCTCGGTCGAGTTCTTCTTCTATGACACGCCCAAGGTGCTGATGCTGCTGACCCTGGTGGTGTTTGCCATGGGCGTGGTGCGCACCTTTTTCTCGCCCGAACGCACCCGCGCGCTGCTGGCGGGCAAGCGCGAGGGACTGGGCAATATTGCCGCGGCGCATCTGGGCATCGTCACGCCGTTCTGCTCGTGTTCGGCGGTGCCGCTGTTTGTCGGCTTCGTTTCGGCAGGCGTGCCCCTGGGGGTCACCTTCTCCTTCCTGATCGCCGCGCCGATGGTCAACGAGATCGCGCTTGGCCTGCTGTTTGCACTCTTGGGTTGGCAGGTGGCGCTGACCTATCTCGCCTTTGGCCTTGCCATTGCCATTGGCGCGGGCTGGGTGATCGGCCGGCTGCATCTGGAACCCTGGCTCGAGCCGTGGGTGCGCGAGGTGCGGAGCGCGCCCGTCTCCTTTGCGGACGAGCAGCTTTCCTGGATCGACCGGTTCGAGGCGGGCTGGGATGCCGTCAAGGAGATTGTCGGCAAGGTGTGGTATTGGATCATCGCCGGGATCGCGGTGGGCGCCTTCATCCACGGCTATGTTCCGGCTGCGCTGCTTTCGCGGATCATGGGGGCGGACAGCTGGTGGTCGGTTCCCGCCGCCGTTCTGCTCGGCATCCCGATGTATTCCAATGCCGCGGGGATCATCCCGGTGATCGAAGCCTTGCTTGGCAAGGGCGCGGCGCTCGGCACGGTGCTGGCCTTCATGATGTCGGTGATTGCGCTCTCGCTCCCTGAAATGATCATCCTGCGCAAGGTGCTCACGATCAGGCTGATTGCTGTCTTCGTGACCGTGGTGGGCAGCGGCATCCTGGGCGTCGGCTTCCTGTTCAACGTCCTGTTTTCCTGAAAGGACGATTTCGATGAAAGACATCAAGGTGCTCGGCCCCGGCTGCAAGCGGTGCCAGACGACCGAAGACATGGTGAAGGCCGCCGCACAGGCGCTGGGCGTTGCGGTCACGGTCGAGAAGGTGACCGACTATGCTGCGATCGCGGGATACGGCATCGCCGCGACCCCCGGCATCGTGATCGATGGCAAGGTGGTTCACGCCGGGGGCCTGCCGAAGAAAGAGGATCTCGAGCGCTGGCTCCTGGCCTGAGGGGCTTGCCTTCGGCCCTTGGCGCTTCGGCGTGGCCCAGGCGGTTCGGCCCCGCGCAGGCAGCCTTGCGGCGTGGTGGGCGGTGACGGGCTCGAACCGCCGACCCTCTCGGTGTAAACGAGATGCTCTACCAGCTGAGCTAACCGCCCGGTGCCGCGCGGCGCGGCTTTAGCGGGGATCGCTGCAGGGTCAAGCCGCGCTTGCCAGGCGCAGCGCGCGCCACCATGGGCGCGGGCGCCCTGCTTCGCCCGCCGTGCTTCCACTCCGCCCGATGTGCCCGCCTCATGCGCCTGCCTGCGTTCACCCTGCCTGTGCGGCCGAGGCGCGCGCGGGCGGATCGATGTCGATCTGCTCGCCGGGCACAGGATCGATGGCAGCCGGGCGGATTTCCTCACGCTTGGGGTGACGATCCGCCGCTGAGCGATGGCTGGCGCGCGTGCGGGCCTCAGGCTAGAGGCCTCGCCATGACCACTCCCCGGCTTCTCGTTCTTGGCACCGGCGGCACCATTGCCGGCGCGGGCAGCAAGGCCACCGGCGCGGCCTATCGCCCGGGCGATCTTGCCCTTGCCGAACTCATCGCTGCGGCCGCGGCGCTCGATCTCGGCGCCGAGCTGATCGGGCAGGACATCGCCCGGATCGGCTCGCAGGATATCGGCTTTGCCGAGTGGCGCGCGCTTCATGCCGCTTGCACCGCGGCGCTGGCCGATCCGGCGATCAGCGGTGTCATCATCACCCATGGCACCGATACCGCAGAGGAAACCGGCTTCCTGCTCGATTTGACCCTGCCCACCACCAAGCCGGTCGTGCTGGTGGGGGCGATGCGCCCGGCCGATGCGGTGGGCGCGGACGGGATGCGCAATTTTGCCAATACGGTGAAGGTGGCCAGCGATCCGGCGGCGGCGGGCAGGGGCGTGATGCTGGTGATGGGCGATGCGGTGCTCGCTGCGAGCGACGCGCGCAAGGCGGCGACCAGCAGCATCGATGCCTTCCGCAGCTTTCCGCGCGCAGCGCTGGCGCGCGTCACCCCGGCGCGGCTCGACTGGTTCGGCCCTGCGCACCGCATGGGCGAGGGCGCACGCTATCCCTTCCCCTCGGCCCTGCCGCGCGTCGCCATCCTCACCGCCGGGGCGGGGATGGACGCAAGGCCGGTCGAGGCCCTGCTCGGCATCGGTGCCAAGGGCATCGTGCTTGCCGGCATGGGGCAGGGCAATGCGCCCAAGGTGGTGATCGCCGCGCTCGCCAAGGCGGCCGCCGCCGGGGTGCCGGTGGTGCGATCGAGCCGGGTGGACGAGGGCCTCGTCGATCGCAATGTCGAGGTGGACGATGATGCCCTCGGCTTCATCGCTGCCCGCGCGCTCGGCCCGGCCAAGGCGCGCATCCTCTTGATGGTGCTGATCGCCTGCGGAATCACTGCCCCGGACGCGGTGCAGGCGGCGTTCGACCGCGCCTGACGGCTCAGGCAGCAGGCGGCGGGGCAAGCCCGATGGCCTGCATCAGCGCGGCCTCGCCCACCATCGCCACCAGCCAATAGAGCATCATCAGCCCGGCGCGGCGCGCCGGCAGGCCATAGGCAGCAAAGCTGATCCACAGCACCGGGACGACAAAGCCGATCCAGATCACCACCGCGCTGCCGATCGCCATGACCCAGGCGCCCGCCTCGCGCGGGGCGAGGATCAGCGCCCCGGCCAGGATGGCGGCAAGCCAGAACTGCGCGAGCGCCATGCCGGCAATGGTTGCCGGCCCCGGCAGCGCGAGGCGGGCCGCGGTCAGCACCGCAAGGCCGATGCCGAGGCCAAGAAGGGTTGCCGCAAGGATCGGCCAGAGGTTCATGAGGATATAGATCATCGCCGCGCTCTTCCTCGCTCTCGCCGCACCGCCCTGCGCCCCGCCTCACCCCCAGGGCGTGACGAGATATTTCTCGCCGGTCTTCATCTGGCGATAGTCGAGGATCGCGTCCTTCTCCAGCATCCCTTCCAGCGTCACCTTTGCCTTGTAATGGCTGGCAAAGGTGGTGGTGAGGCCCGCCTGCACCCGCGCGCGCATCCGCATCACGGTTTCCATTCCGGCGCGCTGGAGGAAGGGGGTGAGCAGCCAGCCGGCCACGCACCATTGCAGGCCATAGGAGGGGGTGAGGATCGTGGGCGAAAGATCGAGCCGGCCATAGATATACATCTTCTTCATCTGGTTCGAGCCATAGCGCGAATATTCGCCCATGCGCGCGGCGGCGACCTGTTCCATGGCCTTGAGCACGCTGTCGCTCGCCTGCCCGCCGCCGATCGGATCAAAGCCGAGGAAGGCCCCCGTCGCCTCGATCGCGGCGCGCAGATCGGCCATGTAGCTGGGGGCTGCGGAATTGACGACATATTGCGCGCCCTGCGCCTTGAGCAGCGCCACGTGCTCCTCCTTGCGCACGATGTTGACGAGTTTGATCCCGTCCTCGATGCAGATGCGGTTGAGCATCTGCCCGAGGTTCGAGGCGGCGGCGAGGTGGACGATCGCCGCGTGGCCCTCCATCCGCGCGGTCTCGACAAAGCCCAGCGCGGTCATCGGGTTGACGAAGCTCGAGGCGCCCTCCTCGGCGCTGTGATCGCCCAGCGGCAGGCACATGGTGGCATCGGCCAGCGCATATTGGCTGAAGGCATGGCCGGGCACGCAGGCCACCCGCTGGCCCATCAGCGCCCGTGCCATCTCGCTGTCGCCCGTGGCGATCACCGTGCCTGCGCCCTCGTTGCCCGCAGGCAGGCGCTGGCCATGGCGGCCCTTCTGGCCCGAAAGGAAGGGTTCGGGCATCTGCGCCACCACCTTGCCGGGGCTGTACTGCGCATTTTCGAAATCCGCCGCGCTGGTGAGGATCGCCAGATCGGAAGGGTTAATCGGCGCGGCTTCCATCTTCACCAGCACCTGGTTGCCGGTGGGCTGAGGGAAGGTGCTCTCCGCCACCTCCAACGTCAGCTTGCCGTCTGCCGTAAGGGTGGTGAACAGCTGCTTTCCGGTGATGCTCATTGTGGTTCCTTTCTCTCTCCGGGATAGATCGCTTCCACGAAATAGAGTCCGTGCGGCGGGGCGTTGAGGCCGAGCGCGGCGCGATCGCGCGCCGCCAGCGCCTCGGCCATGCGGGCCTCCGGCCAGGTGCCCGCGCCCACCAGCTTGAGGCAGCCGACCATGCTGCGCACCTGGTGGTGCAGGAAGCTGCGCGCTGCGGCATGGATGCGGATCTCCTCGCCCACCCGCTCGACATCGAGCCGGTCGAGCGTCTTGACCGGATCGGCGGCCTGGCACTGGGCCGAACGGAAGGTGGTGAAATCGTGCCGCCCGACCAGCGCTTGCGCGGCGCGGTGCATGGCCTCGGTGTCCAGGGGCTGGGGAACGTGCCAGGCGCGACGGGCCTCGAGCGTCAAGGGCGCGCGGCGGTTGATGATGCGATAAAGATAGCGCCGCCCGATGCAGGAAAAGCGCGCGTGCCAATCATCTGCCACCACGGCGCAGGCGGTCACCGCGATCGGCGCGGGGCGCAGCTGGGCATTGAGCGCCGCCATCAGGCGGAAGGGCGTGAAGGGTCGGGCAATATCGACATGGGCGCGCATGGCGAGCGCATGGACCCCGGTGTCGGTGCGCCCGGCGGCGTGGAGCGTGGCGCCCTCGCCGGTGATGCGTGCGATCGCCTCTTCCACCGCCTGCTGCACGCTTGGCCCGTGGCTCTGGCGTTGCAGGCCGAAGAAGGGGGTGCCGTCGAATTCGAGGGTGAGGGCAAAGCGGGTCACGCGAGCACGCTTCCCCTGGCAACCGGGCGGCCGCGCAGGAACTCCGCGCGCGCCAGCACCGGGCGTCCGGCGCGCTGGAGCCGCAAGGGGCGGATCGCGCCTTCGCCGCAGGCGATGGTGAAATCCTCATCAAGCACCGTGCCAGGCGCGCCCGCACCTTGCGCCACTTCGGCGAGCAGCAGCTTCACCCGTTCCGGCCCATGCGCGCCCTCTATCTCGAACCAGGCGCCGGGAAAGGGGGCAAGGCCGCGCACCTTGCGCTCGATCACCGCGGCGCTTTCGGCCCAGTCGATCCGCGCCTCGGCCTTGTCGATCTTGGGGGCGTAACAGGCCAGCGCCTCATCCTGCGGCTCCGGCGGATAGGCGGCAGGATCGGCCAGCACCTCCACCATCGCCGCGGCGCCGAGACGCGCGAGTTCCTCGGTCAGCTCGCCCGTGGTCTTGTGCCCCACCGGCACGCGCACCCTGTGCAGCATCGGGCCGGTGTCCAGCCCCGCCTCCATCTGCATGATGGTGATTCCGGTCTCCTCATCGCCCGCCATCACCGCGCGGTGGATCGGCGCCGCGCCGCGCCAGCGCGGCAGCAGGCTCGCGTGGATGTTGAGGCAGCCATGCCGCGGGGCAGAAAGCACTGCGCGCGGCAGGATCAGCCCATAGGCCGCCACCACCGCGACATCGGCGGCATGCGCGGCAAAGGCGGCCTGTGCGGCCTCATCCTTCAGCGACAGCGGGCAGCGCACCGGCACCCCCAATTCCTCGGCCGCGCGCTGGACGGGGGAGGGCTGGGGCTGCTTGCCCCGCCCCGCCGGGCGCGGCGGCTGGGTATAGGCGCACACCACCTCGTGCCCCGCGGCATGAAGCGCCATGAGCGCGGGCACCGCGAAATCGGGCGTTCCCATGAAGATGATGCGCATAAGCGGTGCGGCATGCCTTTGCGGATTGCGGCTCATGCCCCTATCTGCCCGGCCATGGCATCGCAAGAGATCGAAGCCTTGAGCGCCGCGCTCGCCCGCCTGCCCGGCCTTGGGCCGCGCTCGGCGCGGCGCGCGGTGCTGTGGCTGGTCAAGCACCGCGACAGCGCCCTGCCGGCGCTGCTCGAGGCCCTGGCGGGCGTTGCCGAAACGCTCGTCGAATGTCCGCAATGCGGCAATGTCGATACCCGCGCGCCCTGCGGCATCTGCGCCGATCCGCGCCGCGATGCGCGCGCGCTGTGCGTGGTCGAGGAGGTCTCGGATGTCTGGGCGCTCGATCGCGCGCGGCTGTTTCCGGGGCGTTACCACGTCCTCGGCGGGCGGCTCTCGGCGCTCGACGGGGTGGGGCCGGAAGATCTCAACATCGCCGGCCTCATCGCCCGGATCGAGGCCGGGGGGATTGACGAGGTGGTGCTGGCGATGAACGCCACATTGGAAGGCCAGACCACCGCGCATTACCTTGCCGAACGGCTCGAGAATTATCCGCTGCGCGTCACCCAGCTTGCCCATGGCCTTCCGGTCGGCGGCGAGCTTGACTATCTCGACGAGGGCACGCTCGCCCAGGCGCTGCGGGCAAGACGCCCAGTGGGCTGAGCCGATCTGCGGTGAGCCGATCCGATCAGTGTGATCGCAGCATCCGGCTTGCCGCGAGGCGCAGCCGCGCCTATCTTTGGCTCCATGGCCATCCGCGAAATCCTCGAAGTGCCGGACCCCCGGCTCAAGACCGTCTCCAGTCCGGTTGAACCGCACGAGTTCAACGAGGAGCTGCGCACCCTCGTCGCCGACATGTTCGAGACCATGTATGATGCCCCCGGCATCGGCCTTGCCGCGATCCAGGTGGGGGTGCCCAAGCGCGTGCTGGTGATCGATCTCCAGCCCGAAGACCCGGACGCGCCGCCGGTGGAATGCCACCACAGCGGCCACAAGCACACCCACCCGGCGACGAAGAAGGAGCCGCGGGTGTTCATCAACCCGGTCATCCTCGATCCGGCAGAGGAAATGTCGACCTATCAGGAAGGCTGCCTCTCGGTGCCCGAGATCTATGCCGAGGTCGAGCGCCCGGCCCATTGCACCGTGCGCTATCAGGACCTTGACGGCAATGTCCACGAGGAGCGGCTCGAAGGGCTGATGGCGACTTGCCTGCAGCACGAGATGGACCATCTCGAGGGCATCCTGTTCATCGACCACCTCTCGCGCCTCAAGCGGGCGATGGCGCTCAAGAAGCTCGAGAAGATCCGCCGCGCGGCGTAACTTTTTGCGTGCCCGCCTCCGCGGGGCACGTCCTCGCTGCGTTTCGTGCTGCGCACGAGCAGCTGCCTGCGGCCGGTCGGCCTTGCGGCGCTGCGCGCCGAAACTGGCGCTAAACATCCCCTCCTCGTCTCCCCGGACTTGATCCGGGGCTAGGCTTTCTTGGCAAATCGCGGAACCACTCTAGCGTTCTCTATACGTTCTATGTAGGATTGCGTGATGGACCCTGCGATTCTCTCGATCATTGCCCTTGTTGCCGGCCTTGCCCTCGGCTGGTTCATCGCCTCGCGCCCGCTTGCCGATCTGCGCGCGCGTCTGGCGGCGGCAGAGGATGAGGCGAAGGCCCTGGGCGAGAAGTTCCGCACCGCCGTGACCGAGCTTGCCACCATGTCCGAGCGCGCCGGACAGGCAGAAGGGTTGCAGGCCCGGCTCGAGAGCGTTGCGGCCGAACGCACCGCTCTGGCTGAGCGTCTTGCCGCGCTCGAAAGCGCTTCTGCCGAGCGCGAGAAGGCCTTTGCCGAGCAGAAGGCGGCGCTGCTTGCCGCGCAGGAGAGCCTCAAGAAGGAGTTCGAGGCCGCCGGCAGCAAGGTGCTCGAAGCGGCGCAGAAGGCCTTTCTCGAGCGGGCCGAGGCGCGCTTTCGCCAGTCCGAGGAAGCCGGCGAGGCCCGGATCAGGGCGCTGCTCGCCCCGGTGGGGGAGCGGCTGAAAAGCTACGAGGAGCAGGTGCAGAGCCTCGAGAAGCAGCGCGTCGATGCCTTCGGCCAGCTTGCCGGGGTGATCGAGGAGATGCGCAAGGGCCAGGAGGAGGTGCGGCGTGAAGCCCAGCGGCTCGGCAATGCGCTCACCAATGCCCCCAAGGCGCGCGGGCGCTGGGGCGAGAAGGCGTTGCAGAACCTGCTCGAACAATGCGGCCTGGCGCCGCACACCGATTTTCTGATGGAACATTCGGTCGATACCGATGAGGGGCGGCTGCGCCCCGATGCGATCGTGCGCATCCCCGGCGGCAAGATGCTGGTGATCGATTCCAAGGTCTCGCTCAACGCCTATCAAGCCGCCTTCGAGGCCGATGATGAGGCTGCACGCGCGCGGTTTCTGGCCGAGCACGTCAAATCGATGCGCAGCCATATCCAGACGCTCGGGGCCAAGAGCTACCAGTCGCAGTTCGCCGAAGCGCCCGATTATGTGGTGATGTTTGTGCCGGGCGAGCACTTCGTTGCCGCCGCGCTCGAACAGGACCCCGATCTGTGGAACTTCGCCTTCGATCGGCGGGTGCTGCTCGCCACCCCCACCAATCTCGTCGCCATCGCCCGCACCGTGGCACAGGTGTGGCGCCAGGACGCGCTCGCCAAGGAGGCGCAGGAGATCGGGCGGATGGGCGCCGAGCTTTACGAGCGTCTCGCGGTCGCCGCCGAACACTTGAAGCGCGTCGGCAGCGGGCTCGACAGCGCGGTCAACAATTACAACAAGTTCGTCGGCTCGTTTGAACGCAACGTGCTTTCCGCCGGGCGGCGGCTGGCAGACAAGGGCGTCGAGATCGGCAAGCGCGAGATCGAGGAAGTGCTCCCCGTGGCGAGCAGCCCGCGCTACAATGCCGAGGATGCGGCCGGCATCACCGTTGAATATCCGCCACTGCCGGACGGCCGCGCCGCGGCCGAATAGTCAGGGGGCAAGCGCGGCCAGCACCTCGTAGGCGAGCACCGCGCCCGCCACCGCGGCGTTGAGCGAATCGGCCCGGCCGCGCATCGGGATCGTTACCTTGAGGTCGCAGGCCGCCTCGTAAGCGGTGGGCAGGCCCTGCGATTCGTTGCCCACCAGCACGAAGCACGGCGCTTGGTAGGGCGCGCCGCGATAGGGCACCGCCTCGCGCAGGCTCGCGGCCACCAGCTGGCCGTTGCCGCTGCGCAGCCAGGCGAGGAAATCCTCCCAGCGCGCCTGGGCAAGGCCGACGGTGAAGAGCGCGCCCATGCTGGCGCGCACCGCCTCGGTGCTGAAGGGATCAGCGCAATCATCGATGAGGATGAGGCCGCCCGCGCCCACCGCATCGCAGGTGCGCAGCATGGTGCCGAGATTTCCCGGATCGCGCAGCGCCTGGGCCACCAGCCAGATCGGCGCCGCGGTGCGATCGAGCCGTTCAAGGCGCGTGTCCCAGGCATCGAACACCGCGGCGATGGCCTGTGGATTGTCCTTGCCGGTAATCTTTGAAAGGATCTCGGGGGTGGTGGTGATCACCTCGCCCCCGGCAGCGGCGACCTCGGCCTCGAGCCGTTCGATCAGGCTGTGGCTGCGCCCCTCGGCCATCACCAGGGTGCGCGGCAGGCGGCCCGAGGCGCGCGCGTCCTCGACGAGGCGCAGTCCCTCGACCAGGAATTGGTTGAAGCGCTTGCGGTGTTTCTTGTCGCGCAGCGCGCGCAGATGCTTGACCGTGGGGTTGGAAAAGCCGGTGATGTGCCTGTGCATGGGCGACAAGGCGTGGCGCGCCCGGCGGGCCGCGTCAATCCTCGCCGAAACCGTCGGCCACCAGCGCGATGAGATCAGCCAGCACCGCCTCGGCCCCTTCGCCCTCGACCGCTACCTCGATGGTGTCGCCGCGCGCTGCGCCGAGCATCATCAGCCCGAGGATCGAGCCGCCCGAGGCGCTGTGCGGCGGCTTGCTCACGGTGACCTTGACGCCCTCGGGCAGGGCCGCGACCGCGCCCACGAACCTGGCGCTCGCCCGGGCGTGGAGACCGCGGCGGTTGACGATGGTGACGCTTTGCCGAGCCTCGTCCACGTGCGCACCCTAAACCATGCCCGATCGCACCCGCGCCCGCTCAGGCCTTGGCGCGGGCCGGGGCGGGGGCGTGATCCTGCCCCAGCAATTCGCTGGCGATGGTGATGTAGTTGCGCCCGGCCGCCTGGGCCGCGTGCACCGCGGCGGTCACATCCATCGCCTTGCGCGCGCCGGCGAGGCGAATCAGCATCGGCAGGTTGATCCCGGCGATCACCTCGACATGCCCGGCCTCGAGCAGCGAGATCGCCAGGTTCGAGGGCGTGCCGCCGAACAGGTCGGTGAGGATGATCACCCCTTCGCCCGAATCGACCGCATCGATCGCCGCGGCGATCTCGGCCCGGCGCTGCTCCATATCGTCATTCGGCCCGATGCAGACCGTGGCAATGCCTTCCTGCGGGCCGACAACATGCTCCATCGCCTCGACAAACTGCACTGCGAGGCGGCCATGGGTAACCAGGATCAAGCCGATCATGCGCGAAGATAGGTCCGTTATCTGCCAGCCCGGAGCGCGAGCCTTACGCGTTTCCACCGGGAGCGACAATCCATCCCTGCACCGCAGCGCCAAGTTTTTTGCGCTGCAGCTAGGGCTGGTCGCCCTCGATCGCATCGCTCGGCCGCGCGGCGAGGTTGCGGTGGCGCAGAGTTGGGGCAAAGCCCGCCTCGCGCAGAGCTGCGGCCATGCGCTCGGCGGTGAAGACCGAGCGGTGCCGCCCGCCGGTGCAGCCGAAGGCGATATGGACATGGGGCTTTCCCTGGGCCTGGTAGCGCGGCAGCAGCACGAGGAGCAGATCGCGGATGCGCGCAAAGGCATCGGCAAAGGCGGGATCGGCCTCGATATGCGCGCCCACCTCAGGATCGCGGCCGGTAAGGTCGCGCAAGCCCGGCACCCAGTGCGGATTGTCGAGAAAGCGCATGTCGAAAACCAGATCGGCAAGCGGCGGCATCCCGCGGGCAAAGCCGAAGCTCGAGATCGTCACCGTCATCGCCGCGATCTCGGCCTTGGGAGCAAACAGCCGGCGCACCTTTCCCTGCAGGTCGTTGCTGGTGAGCGCGGTGGTGTCGATCATCACCTCGGCCCAGCGGCGCAGCGGCTCGAGCAGTTCGCGCTCGGCAGCAATGCCCTCCTGCACCGGGCGATCGGCGGCCATCGGATGACGGCGCCGAGTCTCGTTGTAGCGGCGTTCAAGCTCGTGCCCGGCACAGTCGAGGAACACGAAGGTGAGCGCGATGTCATCGCGCGCGCTCAATTCCTTGACGAGGGCGATGATCTCGCTCGGAACGAAGCCGCGGGTGCGCGTGTCGAAGCCGATCGCCAGCGGCCCGCGTGGCTCATCAGGCATCGCCACCAGCCGCTTGAGCAGGCGCACCGGGAAATTGTCGATCGTCTCCCAGCCCAGATCCTCGAGCGCGGCAAGCGCGGTTGATTTGCCCGCGCCCAAAAGCCCGGTGACCAGCAGCAGGGGCTGGCGCGCCGGGCTTGCCGGGGTGGGGGCGGAGGAGGGGGCGGTCATGGCGCCCTATCTGGCGCTTCGGGGGGCGAATGAAAAGCCGGGGCGATTGCGAGGCCATGGAGCCGCAGCGCCCACTCCGCCCGCGCCGCCGGGGCGATGGCGCCGGGATCGAAGGCGAGCACCGGCACGCTGACGCCGGCGATCACCCGCCGCGGCAGCGGCACCTCGGGCAGGCGGGGAGGCGGCGGGCCGCCGAGCGAAAGGATCATTGCGGCCGGGGTGGGCGGGGCAAGCGGCAGGCGGGCAAGGCCGATCCCGCGCAGCTCGATCAGCCCGGCGATGTTGGGCGGTGGATGGGCGATCAGCGCTTCGCCCGCGCGCAGGAGGGTGACCGCATCGTCCCCGATCAGGCCCGCCCCGCGATCGATCAGCGCCAGCGCCAGGCTCGATTTGCCGCTGCCCGGTGGCCCCTCGATCAGCAGCGCGCGCCCGGCGATCGCCACCGCGCTCATCGGCAGCACCAGCGGCTGCGCGGGGGGCTCATGCGCGCTCATGCGGCAGCCGCGGGCAGGCGCAGCCTGAGGCAGGCCCCATTGCGGCCATCGGGGCGCGCATCGGCGGTGAGCGTGCCGTCATGCGCCTCGGCGATGGCGCGGGCGATCGCCAGCCCGAGGCCCGAATGGTTGCCGAAGCTCTCGCCCTCGGGCCGGTCGGAATGGAAGCGCCGGAACACGTCCTCGCGCCGCTCGGGGGGAATGCCGGGGCCTTCATCACAGATCTCGACGATGATCTGGCGCTGCGCCCTTGCGATCCGCACCGTCACGAGGCCCTCGGGCGGAGAGAAGGACACGGCATTGTCGATGAGGTTCTCCGCGACGCGCTCGAGCTGGGTCGGCACCCCCATCACCAGGTGGCCGCCGCGCTCGCCTTCGAGCACCAGCCGCCGCCCGCCATTGAGGCCGCGCTCCTCGCGGCTGCGGATGAGGTTGGCGAACAGCTCATCGAGATCGACCCGCTCGAAGGTCGCCCGGCTGATCTCGGCATCGACCCGGCTGGCGGCGGCGATTTCGGTCACCAGCCGGTCGATCCGGCGCACGTCGTGTGCGGCAATCCGGATGAGCTCGGCGCGCAGGGCCGGATCCTCGACCCGCGGGAGGGTGTCGATCGCGCTGCGCAGCGAGGCGAGCGGATTCTTGATCTCGTGCGCGACATCGGCGGCAAAGCTGTCCACCGCGTCGATCCGCTGGCGCAGCGCCGCGGTCATGTCCGAGACCGCGCGGGCGAGCAGCCCGATCTCGTCGCGGCGCTGCGGCAGGCGCGGCACCTCGACCTCGCGCTCGCGCCCCTGGCGCACCCGCATCGCTGCGCGGGCAAGCTGGCTCAGTGGGGTGACAATGGTGCGCGCGAGGAACAGCGAGAGCGCGGCCGAGGCGGTCATCACCAGCAGCATCGCTGCGAACAGCATGGTGCGCGCGGCGCGCACGCTTTCGGTGATGTCCACCGCGTTGCGCACCGTCAGCAAGGTGGCGCCGCGCAGGCCCACCGGGGCCGCGGCGGTGATCACCGGGGTGCCGTCGCGCCAGTCATAGAGGCGCACCTGGCTGATACCCAGTTCGCGCGCACGGGCAAGTTCGGGCCAGGCATCGGCCTGTTGCGCCTCAGGCTCGACGTAATCGGGCACGGGCTCGGCGCTGACGATGGTGTCAACCGTGCGGTCGAGCCAGCGGGCAAAGCGCTGGTTCCAGTCATCATCGCTGATATCGTTGAAGCGGAACGAGGGTTCGGCCAGGGCAAAGCTGTCGGCGGTGAGCCGCCCGCTCGCATCGAACATCCTCAGGCGCATGCGCTGTTCCTTGCCGATCTGCACCAGCAGCGCCTCCTGCCGTTCGCGCGTCGCCCCGGCGAGCGCCTCGGCGGTGATCTGGGCCTCGATCCGCGCCAGCTTGAAGCGCTCGTTGATGAGCTGGGTGCGATAGGAATCAAGGTAGAACAGCCCGCCCCCGAGGATCAGCAGCGGCAGGATGTTGACCGCGAGGATCCGCCCGGTGAGCGCAAAGCGCCCGGTGGCGCTCAGCTGCTCACCATTGCCGACGGGCTGGCGCCGGTCTGCCGCCTTGGGGGCCTCAGCCATCGTTGAAGCTGTAGCCCGCGCCATACAGCGTCTCGATCGCCTCGAAAGAAGGATCGACTTGCTTGAACTTGCGGCGCATCCGCTTGATGTGGCTGTCAACCGTGCGGTCATCGACGAAGACGTCATCGGGATAGGCCGCGTCCATCAGCTGATTGCGGCTCTTGATCACCCCGGGGCGCAGCGCCAGCGCCTCGAGGATCAGGAACTCGGTGACGGTGAGGCTCACCGGCTGGCCGGCCCAGGTCACGAGGTGGCGCGCGGGGTCCATGAACAGCCGCCCGCGGCTGAGGCTGGCGGGCAGCGGCTCCTCGGGCGTGGCCGCGGCCCGGGCAGGGCTGCCGGGCGGCTCGGCGCGGCGCAGGATGGCGCGGATGCGGGCGATCAACAGGCGCAGCGAGAAGGGCTTGGCGATATAGTCATCCGCGCCCTGTTCGAGGCCTGCCTCCTCGTCGCTCTCGTCATCCTTGCTGGTGAGGAAAATCACCGGCAGGCGCGAATGGGCGCGCAGACGGCGCAGCAGCTCCATCCCGTCCATCTTGGGCATCTTGATGTCGAAGACGGCCAGATCGGGCGGGTTGTCGAGCAGCGCCTTGAGCGCGGTTTCGCCATCGGTGTAGAGCCGGGTGACGAAGCCTTCGGCCTGCAAGGCGATCGCCACGGTGGTGAGGATGTTGCGATCATCATCGACGAGCGCGATCTGCAGCTTGCGTGGCGCGGCGCCGGGGCCGTCGGCGGCGGGCGTGGCAGGATCGGGGATGGTCTCGGACATGGCTTTCACCTTTCTTGCCGCCGCCAGCGCCTCGCCAGCAAGCGCCTAGCGCCAATGCGCGGGCGAGACAATTGCCGGGCACAAGGGCTTGCGGCTGTGCCCAATGTGGGACGGTGCGGCGCGCACGCAAGCAGGCGGTTTGACGCCGCGGCAAAGCCCAATTATGGATGCGCCGCAGGGGTCGGGCAGCTGGACGGGCAAAGCGGTTCGCCGGCAGTTGCATACGTATGCGCTGATGCTACGGAGCAGCTTGGATCGGCCAGAGGATTCGCCCAGTCATGCTGGTCCTTGCGCCCTTGCCCACGGCCTTCGCGCCACGCTCAGGAGACCTGACTTGACCTCGCTTGCTACTCCGCTGGCCGCCCAGAACCTTGTCACCCGCGCGCGCCTCCACGCCAATCTCGGCACTCCGGCGCTGGTGGAAGAAGCGATCAAGCGCGGCGAGGGCAAGCTGACGCGCCACGGGGCGCTGCTGGTGGAAACCGGCAAGTTCACCGGGCGCAGCGTCAAGGACAAGTTCATCGTGCGCGATGCCGAGACCGAGCACACGATCAACTGGGGGGCGATCAACCAGCCGATGAGCGAGGCCCATTTCGCTGCGCTCAAGGCCGATTTCCTCAAGCACCTTGCCGAGCAGGACGAGCTGTTCGTCGCCGATCTGTTCGGCGGCTCGCAACCCGAATACCGCCTCAATGTCCGGGTGATCACGCAGCTGGCTTGGCACAGCCTGTTTGCTCGCACCCTGCTGGTGCGCCCCACGGCCGAGGAACTGGCCAGCTTCGTGCCCGAATACACCATCATCAACCTGCCGAGCTTCAAGGCCGATCCCGAACGCCATGGCTGCCGCAGCGACACGGTGATCGCGGTGAGCTTCACCGAAAAGCTGATCCTCATCGGCAACACCGAATATTCGGGCGAGATGAAGAAGGGCGTGTTCGGTCTGCTGAATTACTTCCTGCCCGCGCAGGGGGTGATGCCGATGCATTGCTCGGCCAATATCGGCAAGGATGGGAAGAGCGCGATCTTCTTCGGCCTGTCGGGCACCGGCAAGACCACGCTTTCGGCCGATTCCAGCCGCACCCTCATCGGCGATGACGAGCACGGCTGGTCGGACACTGCGGTCTTCAACTTCGAGGGCGGCTGCTATGCCAAGATGATCAACCTCTCGCCCGAGGGTGAGCCCGAGATCTACGCCACCACCAAGATGTTCGGCACCATCCTTGAAAACGTGGCGATGGACGAGGAGACCCGCGAGCTCGATTTCACCGACGCCAGCAAGACCGAGAACACCCGCGGTGCCTATCCGATCGAGTTCATCCCGAACCATTCGGAAAAGAACCTCGGGCCCGCCCCGTCGAACGTGGTGATGCTCACCGCCGATGCCTTCGGGGTGCTGCCGCCGATTGCGCGGCTGACGCCCGATCAGGCGATGTATTACTTCCTGTCGGGCTACACCGCCAAGGTCGCCGGCACCGAGATCGGCGTGACCGAGCCGGAGGCGACCTTCAGCACGTGCTTTGGCGCTGCCTTCATGCCGCGCCATCCCAGCGTCTATGGCAACCTGCTCAAGGAGCGCATCGCCAAGGGCGGGGCGCAGTGCTGGCTGGTCAATACCGGCTGGACCGGGGGCAAGTATGGCACCGGGCACCGCATGCCGATCAAGGCCACGCGGGCGCTGCTCAACGCCGTGCTCGATGGCAAGATGGACGATGTCGAGTTCCGCAAGGATCCCCATTTCGGCTTTGACGTACCGGTGTTCGTGCCGGCGCTGGCCGAGGCGGGGATCGACCAGACCATCCTCGATCCGCGCAGCACCTGGGCCGACAAGGCCGAATATGACGCCACGGCGAGGAAGCTGGTGCAGCTGTTCATCGACAATTTCGCCCAGTTCGAAGCCCATGTCGATGAAGCCGTGCGCCAGGCTGCGCCCGCCCCGGCGAGCGTTGCGGCCTGAAGCGGCCTTTCACTGGTTGGAGAGGGGAGCCCCGCCCGGCGCCGCGCCGGAGCGGGGCTTTTTCCTTGTTTTGTCGCACGCTTGCGCCAGACTGGGGGGTGTCCACGAATCAAGGGGGGGAAGCCATGAGCATTCTCGACGGAATCCTGAAGAACATCGGCGGCGCGCCGGATGACGTTGCCAATTTGGCCAGGCAGGTCGGGCTTGATCCCAAGACGGTGGAAATGGCGATCGCCGCGCTCGGCAAGACCCACGTGATGGAGGGCGACACCGTGACCCTCGCGGCGGAGAAAACCGGGATCAGCCCTGATATCCTCACCCAGATCGTCAGCGCCATCGGCGGCGAAGGCTCGCTCGCCCGTTTCGCCTCGATGCTCGATGCTGACAAGGACGGCAATCCGCTCGATGACATCCTCGGCATGGCCAAGGGCCTGTTCGGCAAGAGCTGAGCGGGGCCTGCCGGTCAGCCGCCGCCGTGCCTTGCCGCGCCGGGCTAGGCGGGCAGCACCCCGGCGGCGACCAGCGCCTCATCGACCGCGCGCTTGGCCTCGTCCGAACATTCGACCAGCGGCAGGCGCACCTCGGGGGTGATCCAGTCATGCACCCGGCTCAGCGCATATTTTACCGGGGCGGGCGAGGCATCGGAGAACATCGCATAGTGCAGCGGGAACAGCCGGTCGTTGAGCTGGCGCGCCTTCTTGAGCTCGTTGGCAGCGATCGCTGCGTGGAACTCGGCGCACAGCCGGGGCGCGACATTGGCAGTGACCGAGATGCACCCGCGCCCCCCGGCGGCGGCGTGGGGCAGCCACAGCTCGTCATTGCCCGAAAGCTGGCAGAAATCGCGCCCGATCCCCATGCGGTGATCGGCCACGCGTGAGAGATCGCCCGAGGCATCCTTGATGGCGATGATCTTGTCCGGATACTTGCGCACCAGCTCGACCACGGTGTCATCGAGAATGTCGGTCACGGTGCGCGAGGGCACGTTGTAGAGCACGATCGGCAGGTCGCAGTTTTCCGCCAGATAGCTGAAATGGGCGATCAGCCCGCGCTGGCTCGGGCGGTTGTAATAAGGCGCCACGCACAGCCCCGCCGCGGCCCCGGCCTTCTTGGCAAAGTTCATGTGCAAAGCGGCGTTGCGGGTGTCGTTCGAACCGCAGCCGGCGATCACCGGCACACGGCCCGCGGCCTGCTCGATGCACACCTCGATCACGCGGTGGTGCTCGGCGTTGGAGAGGGTCGAGGCCTCGCCCGTGGTGCCGCAGGGCACCAGCGCGGCGCTGCCATTCTCGATCTGCCAATCGACCAGCCGCCGGAAGGCCACCTCGTCAAACGCGCCGCCGCGAAAAGGGGTCACCAGAGCGGGGATGGAACCGCTGAACATTGCCATTTTCCTGCCAAAAGCCCTAGATAGGGTGCAGGAAGCGGCATCCCCCGCCGCCTGCACCCCTCTCGTGTTCAGCGCCTGATAAGGAGCCGATCGGCACTATGTCCAGCATGGTCCGCAAGTTGATGAAATACAGGCGGATTGTTGCGGTGCTCGGGCTGCTGGCGGGGCTGGGTGTGGCGGCGCCGGCACAAGCGCAGGCGCTTGGCGCGCCTTCGCCCGACAATCTCGTGGCCCGCGCCCCGGCAGCGATCGATGCGGCGATCGCCCGCTGGGAGGTGCTCCAGGCTAGCCGCGAACATGGCTTTGCCGATTATGCCGGATTCTTGCTGGCATGGCCCAGCTTCCCGCGCAGCGAGATCCTGCGCCAGCGGGCAGAGGCCGCGCTCGATCGCGACGCGCCCACGCAGGCCGAGCTGGTGCGCTTCTTCGATGCCCACCCGCCGCTCACCAATCCGGCGCGGGCGCGCTATGCCCTGGCGCTCGCCGCGCTGGGGCGGGGCGAGGCCATGGAGGAGGCGCGGCGCGCCTGGCGCGGCGGGCGCATGAGCGATGCGGTCGAGGTCTATCTTGCCGGGCTTTATGGCAGCGCCTTCACCGCCGAGGATCACGCCGCGCGGATCGATGCGCTGCTCTGGCAGGGTGAGGCTGATGCCGCCTCGCGCCAGGTGATGAACCTTGCCGAGGCCGATCGGCCGATCTTCCTTGCCCGCCTCGCGCTCCTGCGCGGGGCCCGGCCCGAAGCCACCGGGCTTACTCTCCCCGCCGGGGCCGAGGCCGATCCGGGCTATGTCTTCAATCTCGTGCGCTTCCTGCGCATGAGCGGACAGAGCGCCGAGGCGGCGCGGGTCTTTGCCGAGCGGCCCGATTTTGCCCGCCCGGCGCGCGATGCGGAGGCCTTTGTCGGCGAGCTTCTCGCCATCGCCAAGGCGGTGCCGGCGCGCGCGGCGGTGCACCTTGCCGCGCGCAGCGATGACATCTTCGCCCCCGGCACCGATCTTTCGGCGATGGGCTTCACCCTGCGCGATCGCTACACCGATCTGATGTGGCTCGCCGGCACCCGGGCGCTGTGGGATCTGGGCGATGGCGCGGCCGCGGCGCCGCTGTTCCAGCGCTATGGCGATGCCGCCCGCACCCCGCTGACCAAGGCCAAGGGCTATTACTGGGCCGGGCGGGCCGCGCGCCAGGCGGGCAACGAGGCGGCGGCGCGGGCCTATTTCGACATGGCCGCGCGCTGGCCCGACTATTACTATGGCCAGCTTGCCCTTTCTGCGCTCGGCCGGCCCATGCCCACCTTTGCCCCCCTGCCGCAGGTGACGATCGATGCCGCCACCCGCGCCGCCTTCGAGGCCCGCCCGCTGGTGCGCGCGATCCGCGCGCTTGCCGCCAATCGCCGCGACTGGCGCACCGAGCGGCGCTTCTTCGAGGCGCTCGGCGATGAGGCTGCCACCCCCACCGAGATGCTTATGGCAGCGATGCTGGCGCGCGAGACCGGGCTTGACGAGATGGCCGTGGTGCTGGGGATGAAGGCGGGCGAGAACGGGCTTGCCGGGCTGGAGCGGATCGGCTTTCCCACCGTGCCCACCCCGCCGGGGGTGAACGACTGGGTGATGGTGCACGCCATCGCCCGGCAGGAAAGCGAGTTTGATCGCACCCGGGTGAGCCACGCGGGCGCGCGCGGGATGATGCAGCTCATGCCCGGCACCGCGCGCGAACAGGCCGGCAAGCTCGGGATCAACTATCTCGCCGCCGATCTCACCGCCGCGCCGCAATACAATATCCAGCTCGGCGATGCCTTCTTCGCCCGGATGATGAGCTATTACGGCGGCGCCTATCCGCTGGCGGTGGGGGCCTACAACGCCGGGCCGGGGCGGGTGAACGAATGGCTGCGCATGAACGGCGATCCGCGCCGGGGCGAGATCGACTGGGTGACCTGGATCGAGAAGATCCCGGCCAATTTCGAGACCCGCTATTACATCATGCGGGTGATCGGCAATGCCGTAACCTATTCGCACATGTATCCGGCCGAAGCCGGGCTGCCGCGCCCGATCGAGGCCTTCCTCAGCTGACGCCATGAAGCCGCAAGGATCGCCGATCACCCCTGCGGGCTTTGCCGCGCTCAAGGCGCGCTATGATCACCTCTTTGCCGTCGAACGCCCGGCTGTGGTCGAGATCGTCAGCTGGGCGGCGGGCAATGGCGATCGCAGCGAGAATGGCGACTATATCTATGGCCGCAAGAAGCTGCGTGAGATCGACCGCGAGCTTGCCCACCTTGCCCGGCGGATGAAGGCGGTGCGGGTGATCGATCCGGCAACGCCGGTCGATCGCAGCCGGGTGTTCTTCGGCGCCCGGGTCGAGCTTGCCGATGAGGATGACAACCGCCTGGTGGTGCAGCTGGTGGGCGATGACGAGGCCGATGCCGCCGCGGGCCGGATCGGCTGGAACGCGCCGCTCGCCCGGGCGCTGCGCGGGGCACGGGTGGGCGATCTGCGGGCCGTCACCCTGCCTGCGGGGACGCGCGAATGGGAGGTGATCGCGATTGCCTATGATTAGGCCTTTCCCGCTGCTGCTGCTGGCGCTCGCCGCGCCGCTGGCCGCGCGCGAGAGCCTTGGCGTCTATGACGGCTGGGCCGCCTTCCGCGACGAAAAGCCCCTGCGCTGCTATGCCATCGCCAAGGCCGAAGGCGCGCCGCGCAAGGCCGATGGGGCCGCTCTGCTCGCCTATGCCACCATTTCCACCTGGCCCGAGCGCAAGGTGCGCGGCAGCGTGCATCTGGTGCTTTCGCGTGCCGTGGCGGACAAGGCGGCGCTGCGCCTTGATATCGGCGACAAGCGCTTTGCGCTTATCGCCAAGGGCCGCAACGCCTGGGCACCGGGGCCGCGCGAGGATGCCGCGATCATCGCCGCGCTGCGCGCGGGCAGCCGGATGCGCGTTTCGGGCGGCGGCTTTACCGATCGCTATGCCCTTGCCGGGGCGGCGAGCGCGATCGATGCGGCCACGCTCGGCTGCGCCCGGCGGGGCTGACTGGTCAAACCCGCCAATCGCGCCTATATGGCCGCCCACCCATGGCCGATACCGCTCTCATGACCATCCCGGGCCTCGTTGACCCGGTGCCCGCCGCGCGCGACATCACCCCGCGCGCCGATGGGCGCATCGATCTGGTCGGCCTGCCGCGCCCGCGCATCGCCACCCTGTTCGAGGAGGCCGGGCTCGATCCGCGCCAGGCCCGGCTGCGGGCCAAGCAGGTGTTCCACTGGATCTATCACCGTGGGCAAACCGATTTTGCCGGCATGACCGACATCGCCAAGCCGATGCGGCCCTGGCTGGCAGAGCGCTTCGTGATCGGCCGCCCGCAGGTGATCGAGGCCCAGCATTCGATCGACGGCACCCGCAAGTGGCTGCTGCGCACCGATGACGGGCACGATTTCGAGATGGTCTTCATCCCCGATGAGACCCGCGGCACGCTGTGCGTCTCAAGCCAGGTGGGCTGCACGCTCAATTGCAGCTTCTGCCACACCGGCACCATGCGGCTGGTGCGCAACCTCACGCCGGGCGAGATCGTCGGCCAGGTGATGCTGGCGCGCGATGCGCTGGGCGAATGGCCGCGCGGCACCATGGCGAGCGCTGCCGATGATGCGGATGAGGACGACGAGGCGGGCCATTACACCGCCGATGGGCGCCTGCTCACCAATATCGTGATGATGGGCATGGGCGAGCCGCTCTACAATTTCGAGCATGTGCGCGATGCCCTGCGGCTGGTGATGGATGGCGATGGCCTGGCCCTGTCCAAGCGCCGCATCACCCTTTCGACCAGCGGGGTGATCCCGATGATGGAGCGCTGCGGCAAGGAGATCGGGGTCAATCTTGCGGTCTCGCTCCATGGGGTGCGCAAGGAGGTGCGCGACGAGCTGGTGCCGCTCAACCGCAAATACGGGATTGAGGAATTGCTTGCCGCCTGCGCCGCCTATCCGGGGGCGAGCAACGCCCGGCGCATCACCTTTGAATATGTGATGATCAAGGACAAGAACGATTCGGACGCGGATGCGCGCGAGCTGGTGCGCCTGCTCAAGGCCTATGATCTGCCGGCCAAGGTCAACCTCATCCCCTTCAACCCCTGGCCCGGCTCGGGCTATGAATGTTCAAGCCCCGAGCGCATCCGCCGCTTTTCCGAAATCGTGTTTGAAGGCGGCTTTTCCGCGCCGGTGCGCACCCCGCGCGGGCGCGACATCGATGCGGCCTGCGGGCAATTGAAAACCGCCGCCGAGAAGAAGAGCCGTGCGGCGCGCGACCGTGAGGCTGCGCCGGCCGGTGTCGGCGGCGATTGACCGCGGGCGTGCCGAGGCGTAGCTTGGCGCCGAGGGGGAAGATGGCCTTGGCCGGTTTCGTTTCGCGGCTTGCTCTCACGCTCGGCTGTGCGGCCCTGGCGCTTGGCGCCATGCCGGCGAGCGCGCAGCTGAGCGGCATCCTCGGCAATGCCAAGCGCGGGGCTGACAAGGCCGATGCTTGCGGCAAGGGCAAGAAGGGCGACAAGGGCCGCGGCGTGATCGGCGGGCTGCTCGGCGGGGTGGTGAATGAGACGCTGCGCGGCGCGCGCCTGCCTTCCTTCGTGCCGGTGCCCGCCTTTTCCGACCAGCTGACCGAAAGCATCGCATGCCGGCTTGACCCCGAGGAGCAGAAACAGGCCGCCGAGGCGACGCTCACCGCCACCCGCAGCGGCGCCGACGGGGAGCGCCCTGCGGTGGGATCGAGCGCCTCGTGGACATCCAACAGCCGCGAGGACGTGCGCGGCAGTTCCACCGTCACCGCGCGCGAGGCATCGACCAGCGAGCTTGACTGCATCACCGTGACCGACGTGGTGATCATCTCGGGCGAGGAGACCCGCGCCGAGAAGCGCATGTGCCGGACGCCGGGATCGGCGCGCTATGCGATCGTGGCCTGATGCGCGCGCGGCGGATCGTCCTTGGCCTTGCTGCGCTGGGGCTGCTGACCGGCGCCGGCAAGATGGACCCGGAAAATCCCACTTGCCCTGCCAATCCCGATTTCGGCCCGGCAAGCGCAATGACGCTGACCCCGGCGGTGCGCGGCGGCAAGAAGGTGCTGCTGGCCGAGGGCACCATCGATGCCAGCCTTCCCGCAAGGCTCAAGGCGGCGATCGAGGCCGATGATCAGATCGAGGAGATCTGGCTGCGCTCGCGCGGGGGCAATGCCGGGGCCGGCAACGAGGCGGGCAAGATCATCCGTTCCTATCGCGGGATGCTCACCCGCATCCCTTCCGGCTGGGCGTGCTTTTCGGCCTGCAACTTCGTGTTCATGGGCGGGGATCGCCGGGTGGTGGACGAGGGCGGCATCTTCATGGTGCACATGTTCACCCACACCACCGACCGCGCGGCGATCGACGAAGTGGTGATCGAGGGCAGCAAGGCGACCACCGAATATATCGCCAGCATCGAGCAATCCTCGGCGCTCTTGGCCAGCGAGGACAATGATTTCCTCATCCGCATGGGGATCAGCCGCAAGCTCCTCACCGACATCATGTATCGCCAGCAGGCGGTGAGGAGCGCCGAGAACCCTTCCACCCGCTATTGCCTCTCGCAGGACGAGGTGCGCGCATACAACGTCATGCCGATCGAGAAGCGCGTGCCGTGAACGAGCCCCAAGCGCGGGCCAGCGATCCGGCCACCATCGCCTTCTACGAGGCGCGCGCGCCGCACTATGTGCTCCATTTCGGCGAACGCCACAGCCACCGGCTCGATGCCTTTCTCGATCGCCTGCCCGAAGGCGCTGCGGTGCTTGAGCTGGGCTGTGGCGGCGGGCGCGATGCGGCGCGGATCAAGGCGCGCGGCTTTGCCCTCGATACCACCGATGCGGCCCCGGCGATGGTGGCCAAGGCCAACGCGCGCTGGGGGGTGGGGGCAAGGGTGATGGCCTTCCACGAGCTTGCTGCCGAAGCGGCCTATGCGGGGGTGTGGGCCCATGCCAGCCTGCTCCACGTCCCGCGCGCGGGCCTCGCGGCGATCCTTGGGCGGATCGCGCGGGCGCTGGCTCCGGGCGGCTGGTTCTTTGCCAGTTACAAGCTAGGAGACGGCGAGGGGCGCGATGCGCTCGGGCGGCTCTACAACTTCCCCGACGAAGCCTGGCTGCGCGCGCAATATGGTGCGGTGCCGGGCTGGACGATCCACGAGGCCGAGCGCTTCGAGGCCGGCGGGTTCGACGGGGTGGCGCGCGACTGGATTGCCCTTACCGTGAGGAAGGCATGAGCCGCTGGGTGATCGAAGCGGTGTGCACCGGCACCCCCCGCCCGTTCCACGGCGCGCAGCTGAGCGCCTTTGCCAAGCGCCCGCGCGCGGGCGCGGTGCAGATCCTTGCCGATGGCCTTGCCCCTGATGCGCAGGCCGACCGGCGCGTGCATGGCGGGCCGGAGATGGCGCTCCATCTCTACCCGCTCGATCACCACGCCTGGTGGCGCAAGGAGATTGGCGATCATCCGCTGCTGGCCGAGCCGGGCGGCTTTGCCTCGAACCTCGCGGTTGCCGGCCTCACCGAGGAGATGGTTCATATCGGCGATCGCTTCCGCTGCGGCACCGCGCTCATCGAGGTCAGCCGCCCGCGCGCGCCGTGCTGGAAGATCGAGCACCGTTTCGCCCGCTCCGGCATGGTCGCCAAGATCATCGCAACCGGGCGCTGCGGTTGGTATTTCCGGGTGATCGAAACCGGCGCAGTCGCAGCGGGCGACCGGCTCGAGCGGGTCGCGCTCGGGCCCGGCGAATGGAGCGTGGCGCGGGTGTTCCGCGCGCTGGTGGCGGGCGAGGGGAGCGCTGCGGACTATGCCGCCCTCGCCGTGCTCGAAGCGCTCAGCCCCGCCCTGCGCGCCAAGGCGGCAGCCAAACGCGCCTGAGCCACGGTTCATCGCGAAGCGGCCCAATCTGAACGAATCCTGCTGTTTCCTGACCGTGCTGTTCAGCCAGCGTTCGCGTAAGCTGAACGATAAGCGGCGTGCTCCAACGGGGAGCCGCTGGATAAGGAACAGACCATGAAGCACCTTGCCCTTCTTGCCGCCGCCGGGTCGCTGGCGCTGGCTGGTGCGCCGGCCGCGGCCGCCGCGCTTGCTCCGGCCGCTCCGCCGGTCACCACCGCCGCCCTTGCCGGCCATGCCCCGGGCCAGGCGATCCTCGACCCTGCCGCCGCCTATGGCCCGCGCTGGGATGATCGGCGCTGGGATGATCGGCGCTGGGACGATCGCCGCTGGGGCGACCGGCGTTGGGATGACCGCCGCTGGGACCGTGGCCGCCGCCTCGGCTATCGTGACCGAGTGTGGCGCGGTGACGACGGGCGCTGGCGCTGCCGCCGCGACGATGGCACCGTGGGCCTGGTGATCGGCGCGGGTGTGGGCGCGCTCATCGGGCGCGAGGTTGACCGCCGCGGCGATCGCACGCTCGGCACCATTCTCGGCGCGGTCGGCGGCGGGCTGCTCGGCCGCGAGATCGACCGGGGCGAGGTGCGCTGCCGCTGAGCGGCGCGCTGCCCTCCAGGCGACCAGGCGCCGTCAGCCACCCGGCTGGCGGCGTCAGGGCGTGATGGCACCGCTGCGGCTCCCCGATTGCCCCGCCGGCGCGCCGCTGGTAGCCATGGTGGCCATGCCCGCCTGTGCCTGCCCTGAGACATGACCCGCCCAGCCGTGCTCGTCACCGGCGGGGCCACCCGCATCGGCGCGGCGATCGTGCGCCGCTTTGCCGCGGCGGGCTGGCACGTGGTCATCCATTACCGCTCCTCCGCCAGCGCCGCCGCCGCGCTCGCCGCCAGCCTGCCCTCGGCCGAGACCATCGGCTTCGACCTTGCCGAGGATGAGGCCGCCTGCGCCGCGATCCGCGCGCTCGCCGAGCGCCTGCCCGATTGGCGCTGCCTCATCAATTCGGCCTCGGTGTTCCGCTATGACGTTGGGGGAGCGCTCGATCCCACGATCTGGCGCGAAGCGATGCAGGTCAATGCGCTGGCCCCGGCAAGGATCGCCGAGGCCTTCCTCACCCACGCGGCCAGCCGGGGGCCGCGGGTGGTAATCCAGATCACCGACATGAAGATCGAGAACACCAACCCCGATTTCTTCAGTTACACCATGTCCAAGCACGCGCTTGCCGCCACCATCGGGATGATGGCCAAGAGCGCGGCCTTCAGCGGGAGCCGCATCTTTGGCCTCGCGCCCGGCGCGGTGCTGGCGAGCCACGACCAGCGCGAGGAGGAGACCGAGATTTCGCACCGCATGAACCTGCTCGCCCGCAAGACCGGGGCTGACGAGATCGCCGCGGCGGCGCTGTTCCTTGCCGGCGGTGCGCTGGCGAGCGGGCAGAGCCTGTTTATCGACAGCGGCCAGCACCTGCTCGATCAGCCGCGCGACGTGATCTGGCTGGCGCGGTCGGGCGCGGCGTGAAGAAGCACGCGCTCTCCACCCGGCTGTGGCACTGGATCAACGCCGGTGCCATCATCGTGCTGTTCATGAGCGGGCTCAACATCTCCAACGCCCACCCCTATCTCTACTGGGGCGATTACGGCTTTGCCCCCGGCGATGCCTGGCTCAAGGTGGTGAAGTTTCCGGGCTGGGCCACCATCCCCGGCCACTACAACCTTGCCGCGGCGCGCGACTGGCACATCCTTGCCGCCTGGCCCTTCGGGCTTGGGCTTGCCTTCATCTGGGCAGCGATGCTGGCAAACCGCCATTTCCGCCGCGATCTCGCCACCCGCCCGAGCGACTGGACCCCGGCGGCGCTGCGCGCCTCGCTTCAGGCCCACCGTGCGGGCGGGCACGCGGCGGGCGCGGGCTACAACCCGGTGCAGAAGATCCTCTATGGCCTTGTCCTTGGCGTGCTGCTGCCGCTGATGCTGCTGACGGGCCTGGCGATCAGCCCGGGGTTCGAGCCGGTCGCCCCCTGGCTCGTCGATCTGCTCGGCGGACGGCAGAGCGCGCGTTCGCTGCATTTCCTCACTGCCTGGGCGATCTTCGGCTTTTTTGTCATCCACATCCTGCTGGCGCTCGCCAATGGGCGGCTGATCCTCGAGATGGTCACCGGCGGCCGCCGCGCCGCCGCTTGAAGGAGCGCCCCATGGTTGATCTGCCGCGCCGCACCCTCATCGCCGGGATCGCCGCGCTCGGCGCCGGGGCCTGTGCGCGCATCGCCGAGAGCGAGACGGGGCGCAGCCTGATGCGCGTGGCCGAGGAGGGGCACCGCGCGCTCCACCGCGCGCTTGCTGCCCGCCAGGCGCTGGTCCGCGAATATGCCCCTTCCGAGCGCTCGCCCACGTTCCGCGGCAATGGCTCGGTGACGGTGGCCGACCCCTTCTATCAGGACCAGCTCGCCCGCGGCTTTCCCGATTGGCGGCTGGAAGTGCGCGGGCTGGTGGAAACCCCGCTGGCATTGAGCCTTGCCGCGCTCAAGGCCCTGCCCCAGCGCCGCCAGATCACCCGCCACGATTGCGTCGAGGGCTGGAGCGCGATCGGCGAATGGACCGGGCCGCAGCTTTCCCGCCTGCTCGATGCCGCCCGGCTCAAGCCCGAGGCGCGTTTCATCGTGCTGCGCTGCGCCGACACGCTCTATGGCCGCCCCTATTATGAGAGCATCGACCTCGTCGATGCCTATCATCCGCAGACCATCATCGCCCACAGCCTCAACGGCGCGCCCCTGCCCGAGCAGAACGGGGCGCCGCTGCGGCTGCGCGTCGAGCGGCAATTGGGCTACAAGCACGCCAAGTATCTCACCGCGATCGAGGCGGTCGCCAGCCTCGATGCGATCGGCGAGGGCAGGGGCGGGTTCTGGGAGGATGTCGCCGGCTACCAGTGGTATGCCGGGATCTGACGGCGGCCGGGCGCAAAGCATTGGCCAGGCCGCCCGCTTGCGCTAGGCCTTGAAGGCCAGAGCCTTCCCTCCAGAGGTGGCAGCAAACAAACCATGAGCAAGGCCCTTCTCGATCGCTTTCTCGCCCGCGCGGTGCGGCACGGGCGGCTCGGCGTCGTCTATGCCGATGGCAGCGCCACCACCCACGGCGTCGAAACACCCGGCTTTCCCGATATCATCATCCGCTTCACCGATGACCGGGTGCCGCGCGACATCCTCACCGATCCGCGCCTTGGTGCGGCCGAAGCCTTCATCGACGGGCGGCTGGTGATCGAGGAGGGCGACGTGATGGGCCTCGTCAGCCTGCTGCGCGCCAACAACCCCTGGGACAAGGGCGGGGAGATCGGCCCGCCGCGGCGCTTGAAGCGCCTCGTCAACCGCGCCGCCTTTGCCGCCGAACAGATCAACAGCCGCCTCGGCGCGCGCCGCAACGTTGCCCATCATTACGACATCGGCAATGAGCTTTATGCGCTGATGCTCGATGCCGAGCATTGGCAATATTCCTGCGCCTATTGGGCCGAGGGCGTCACCACGCTGGGCGAGGCCCAGGCCGCCAAGCTTGCCCACATCGCCCGCAAGCTGCACCTTTCACCGGGGCAGGAGGTGCTCGACATCGGCTGCGGCTGGGGCGGCATGGCGATCCATCTGGCCAGGCACCACGATGTCCGCGTCACCGGCATCACCCTGTCCGAGGAACAGGCCGCGCTCGCGCGCGAGCGGGTGCGCGCGGCCGGATTGGCCGACAAGGTCACCATCCTGATCGAGGACTATCGCGATACCGCCGCCGCGAGCCGCCGGTTCGACCGGATCGTCTCGGTCGGCATGTTCGAGCATGTCGGGCGCGCGCAGTTCGACACCTTCTTTGCCGCCTGCGCGCAGATGCTCGCCGACGATGGGGTGATGCTGCTGCACACCATCGGCCGCTTCGGCGTTCCGGGCACCACCGATGCCTTTACCCGCAAATATATCTTCCCCGGCGGCTATATCCCGGCGCTCTCCGAGATCGTCACGGCAAGCGAGAAGGTGCGCCTGATCGCCGCCGATATCGAGACCCTGCGGCTCCACTACGCCAAGACCATCCGCTGCTGGTATGCCAATTGCATGGCCAACCGCGAGAAGATCATCGCCCTGTATGACGCGCGCTTCTTTCGCATGTGGACCTTCTATCTCGCCGGGGCGGCCACGGTGTTCGAGCATGGCGGCATGGGCAATTACCAGATCCAGTATGTGCGCAGCCGCCACGCCCTGCCGATCACCCGCGATTACCTCTATCCCTGAGCTCCGGCGCGCTTGACAAGCCGGGGGCAGGGCGGCAACCGCCGCCCCCGCATCCGCAGCCGAGGGAACCCGCGCGCCATGGCCACCCCCCAGAAAGTCGTCCTTGCCTATTCGGGCGGTCTTGACACCAGCGTCATTGCCAAGTGGCTCAGCGTCGTGCGCGGGCTCGAGGTCGTCACCTTCACTGCCGACCTCGGACAGGGTGAGGAGATCGAGCCGGCCCGCGCCAAGGCCCACGCCATGGGCATTCCCGACAATCACATCTTCATCGAGGACCTGCGCGAGGAATTCGTGCGCGATTTCGTCTTCCCGATGATGCGCGCCAATGCCCGCTATGAGGGCGACTATCTGCTCGGCACCTCGATCGCCCGGCCGCTGATTGCCAAGCGCCTGGTCGAGATCGCCCGCGAAGTGGGCGCCGATTTCATCGCCCACGGCGCCACCGGCAAGGGCAATGACCAGGTGCGCTTTGAACTGTCGGCCTATGCGCTCGATCCCGATATCCGGGTGATCGCCCCGTGGCGCGAATGGGATCTGACCAGCCGCAGCGCGCTCATCGCCTGGGCCGAGGCGCACCAGATCGCCGTGCCCAAGGACAAGCGCGGCGAAAGCCCGTTCTCCACCGATGCCAACCTGCTCCACACCTCTTCGGAAGGAAAGGTGCTCGAAGACCCGTGGGAGGAAACCCCGGATTATGTCTATTCGCGCACCGTCAACCCCGAGGATGCGCCCGATCAGCCCGAATATATCACCATCGATTTTGAACGCGGTGATGGCGTGGCTCTCAATGGCGAGGCGATGAGCCCCGCAACGCTGCTCGCCGCGCTCAACGAGCTGGGCCGCAAGCACGGCATCGGGCGGCTCGATCTGGTCGAGAACCGCTTTGTCGGGATGAAGAGCCGCGGCATGTATGAAACCCCGGGCGGCGAGATCTATGCCCGCGCCCATCGCGGGATCGAGCAGATCACCCTCGATCGCGGCGCGGCGCACCTCAAGGACGAGCTGATGCCGCGCTATGCCGAGCTGATCTACAACGGCTTCTGGTTCAGCCCGGAGCGCGAGATGCTCCAGGCCGCGATCGACCATTCGCAGGCCAAGGTGACCGGCACGGTGCGGCTCAAGCTCTACAAGGGGCTGGCAAGCGTGGTGGGCAGGAAGTCGCCCCATTCGCTCTATTCGGAACGCCACGTCACCTTCGAGGATGATGCCGGGGCCTATGACCAGAAGGATGCCGAGGGCTTCATCAAATTGAATGGCCTGCGCCTGAGGCTGCTGGCGCGGCGCGATCGCGGGGATTGAGCGCGAGTCGCCGCGCCGCGGGCGGGGGGCACCTGCCCGCAATCATGACAATTTGAAGACGCTTGCGTTCCCGGCCGGTGGATGCTCCGCGGCAAATGCGGCGAAGCGTTGACTTATCCACCAATGTCCACAGGCAAGATCGGGCAAAGTGGATAAGCCCGCCCCGCCATGCTTGCCAGAAGCCGCGATGAGGCGCACCTTTGACTTGTCTTCGGGAGGACAAACCATCACGAGGCAGGGCGACAACGCCTTGATCTTGCGAAGGTTTTCAACCCAAGGATGGCGGCGGCGTCTGTCCACGCGCCGATCTGGAGCCCTCTTGCAGGAGGCCTTGGCCAAAGGCAAGCGGGTTCACTCCAAGGATCGGAGCGACGCGGTGTCGCCGGACAGGCCAAGAACCTGGCCGGACAGGAACCGGGCCCAGCGGCGAAAGTCGGTCTGGCGCGGGAACAGCCGGTAAAGGGACGCGGCCTCGGCCCAGCCCCCTCGCAGGGCCGCGCACGCCGGAGCCTTTGGGCAAGGGCAGGGCGGCAGCAAGGGAGCGAAAGCCGGATGCCGGCGCGAGCGCCGGTGACAAATCCCCCGCACGGGCGCCGCAAGGCGCAAGGTTGTGGGGGGCGAGACATCGGGCGCCAAGCATGGCCCCGCGCAAGCAGCGGCTGAAGGTTCGCCGGAAGCCTTGCAAGCAAGGGCTGTCCACGCGCCGGTGAGAGTGGGGTCGGCAGCAATGCCGGCCCCATTTGCTTTGGCCGGCCCGCAGCAAACCGGCGTCCCGCCCGCAGCCAACCGGTGCCGCTTGACGCATGGCGCATCACGCGCTTGTCGCGCCATGCCCGATACCTTGCGCAATCGCCGCGCGGTACCGCCGCGAGCGAGTCGGCCCTCCGGAAAAATCCCTGGCCGACGGGCATGGGCGCGCGGGCCTTGCCATCATTTCGTCGCATTTCGCGCCCGGCTCGTGCCGCTGTGGCGCCGCAGCAGCGATGAACCGCCGCGCCGGTTTGGCGGCTTGCTGACCAAGGCGCTAAGGGCCGCCGCCATGCGGACGGGACATCGCTCCATCGGCCCCAAGATCGGCCCTACGCCCAGCTTTGCGCCGCAGCGCGCGCGGCGCGGCCATGCCAGCCTCAGAGCCGCGCTCGTCGCGCTCGTCCTTGGCCTGGTGCCGCTGTCGGCCTCCTCGGCCGCGGCGCCCGAAGGCGCGCCCGCTGCCCTCGATGCGGCCAGCAGCGCCGCGGTGATCGAACTGGTGCCACTGCCCGCCGAGACCCAAGTCACCGCTGGGACCACCGCGCCGGAAGTCGCTGCGCCTCCGGCGCCCGCGGCCCCGCAGGAAACCCTGCTTGGGCGCGGGATCGCCTCCTACTATGCCGAAAGGTTCCACGGGCGTCGCACCGCCAGCGGCGAGATCTTCGACAACCGCGCGATGACCGCGGCGCACCGCACCCTGCCTTTCGGCGCGCGGGTGCGCGTCACCAACCCCGCCAATGGCGCCAGCGTGGTGGTGCGGATCACCGATCGCGGCCCCTTCAGCCGCGGGCGGATGATCGATGTCAGCCGCGCCGCGGCCGAAGAGCTCGGCCTCGTCGCGCGCGGCCATGGCACGGTGGAACTCGCGCTGATCGACGGCTGAACCTGCCTCGTGCGTCCCGCCGGGCGGGCGCCTCTCGCCTCTTGCGCCCTGCGTCCTTGCGGCTAGTTATCCCGCCTTCGCAATCCGGGGCCGCGGCGCTGCGGCTCGTGGCAAGGGGGCACGGCCATCACCATCACCCTCATCCTCGTCTATGTCGCGGCCCAAATTGCCCTGGCGGTATGGGCCGGGCGCGGGGCAAGGTCTGATGCCGACTATCTCGTCGCCGGGCGTCGGCTTGGCACCTTTGCCGTGGCCATGTCGGTGTTTGCCACCTGGTTTGCCTCGGAAAGCCTGATCGCCACCTCGGGCGAGGTGGCCAGCACTGGCCTTGCCGGGGCGCGGGCCGAGCCCTTTGCCTATGCCCTGGGGCTGTTTGCCATCGGCCTTTTCTTCGCCGCGCGCCTGCGCGCCGGAGCCTTCATCACCATCGCCGATTTCCTCAAGGACCGCTTCGGCAGCAGCACCGAGGGCCTCGCGGCCGTGGTGATCGCGCTCAGCGCCACCACCTGGTCGGCTGCGCAGCTCTATGCCTTTGCGGTGCTGATCGCGCAGGCAGTCGGGGTGGATTTCACTGCGGCGCTGATCGGCGCCACCTTGCTGGTGATGACCTACACCCTGTTCGGCGGGCTTGCCGGGGATGTCGTCACCGACATCGTCCAGGGCCTCATCATCCTGGCCGCGATCACCATCCTGCTGGTGCTGTTGGTGGACGCGGCGGGCGGGCCGCAGGCGCTGTGGCAGGCGGCGCCGGCAACGCGGCTCAGCTTTGCCGTGCCCGGTGAAAGCTGGGTTGACCGGGCCGAGCTGTGGCTGATCCCGATCATCGGCACGATGGTGAGCCAGGAGGCGCTCGCCCGTTCGCTCGCCGCGCGTTCGCCCGCGGTGGCGCGGCGCGGGGCGATGATCGGGGCCATGGTCTATCTCATCGCCGGGCTGATCCCGGTGGCGCTCGGCCTGTTCGGCCCGGTGCTTTCGCCGCGGCTGGGGGTGGTGCTGGGCGAGGGCGAGGCTTTCCTGCCCAGCCTTGCCGCGGCGCTGCTGCCGCCCTGGCTCTATGTCGTTTTCACCGGGGCGCTGATCTCGGCGATCCTCTCCTCGGTCGATTCGGCGCTGCTGGCGGTCTCGGCGGTGGCGACCGAGAGCGGCTATCGGCGCCTCAGGCCCGATGCCTCGCCGCTGGCGCTGCTGCGCGCCGCGCGCGGTGCCACCGTGGGCGCGGCGGCGCTGGCCGCCTGGCTTGCCGCACAGGGGGAATCGCTGCGCGATCTGGTGCTCGATGCCAGCGCGATTGCCGCGGTGCTGGCGGTGCCGATCGTGATGGGGCTTGCCCGGATCGGCACCGGCACCCGCGCCGGCCTGGCCGCGATCGCGGTGCAGGTGGCGGTGCTCGCACTTGCCGATTGGGGGCTGGGGGTGCCGGGCGCCTTCCTGTGGATGCTTGCGAGCGGCCTTTTCACCTTCGGCCTCGTGGCCGCGTGGGAGCGCCGCCGCGCCGCCGCCCCGGCGCCGGGCCTGTCCTAGCCGCGCGCCGCGGCGATGTAGCGGCTCACGGTGTTGGCCACCACGCTCAAGGGCGCATTGCCGCCGAGCACCACCGCGGTGTTGAAGGCTTTAAGGTCATAGGCCGCGCCCAGCGCGCGCTGCGCCCGCTCGCGCTGGCGCACGATCTCGCTGTGGCCGATCTTGTAGCCGCAGGCCTGCCCCGGCCAGGAGCAATAGCGATCAACCTCGCTGGCCACCTCCTCGAGCTTGGAGCCATTGCGTTCGACAAAGAACTGCCGGCCCTCTTCGCGCGTCCAGCGCTTGGCGTGCAGCCCGGTGTCCACCACCAACCGGCAGGCGCGAAAGGCGAGGCTTTGCAGATATCCCAGCCGCCCGACCTTGAAATCATCATAGGCGCCCAGCTCATCGGCAAGCTGTTCGGCATAAAGCGCCCAGCCTTCGGAAAAGGCGTTGAAGGCGAGGATCGAGCGGATCAGCGGCAGGCGGTTGGAAAACTCGCCCTCCCACACGTGCCCGGGGATGCTTTCGTGGAAGGTGAGATCGGCAAGATCATACTTGCGGTGCAGATCGGTGGTGCGCAGGTTGATCCAGAACCGCCCGGGGATCGAGCCATCCTTGCTCCCCGCCCCGCCATAGGCCCCGGGCGCGCCCGGCTCCTCGGCGAGCGGCAGGCGCCGCACCTCGAGCGGGGGATCGACCAGCTGGTTGAAGGCGCGCGGCATCTGCGCCTTGATCCAGGCGATGCGCTCGTTGATGAAGGCGAAGATTTCCGCGCGCCCGGCATCGCCCTCGGCAAACTTGTAGCGTGGGTCTTCGGAAAGCGCGCGCATCCGCTCGCCCACGCTGCCGGTGGTGTAGCCGATCTCCTTGAGGATCGGATCCATCCGCGCGTGGATTTCCTCAAGCTCGGCCAGGCCCTGGCGGTGGATCTCCTCCGGGCTCAAGGCCGTGGTGGTCGAAGCGCGGATCGCCCAGGCGTAATATTCCTCGCCCACCGGCTGGGCCCACATCCCGGCATGGTCGCGCGCCTCGCTGCGCTGGGCCTTGAGTTCGGCAAGCTGGCGCTCGAGCGCGGGGACGATGCTGTCCGCGACGATCCGCTCAGCCAAGCCGGCGCGGCTTTCCGCCCCCGCCAGGCCCGAGGCGGCGAGCGGGCCGACATAGCTCTCGCTCGCGCTGCGGATGCTCGCCTCCATCTGCGCGATCGCCTTGTCGAGCAGGAAGGCGGGCGGGATCACCCCTAGCGCATGGGCGGCCCGGATCCGGTCAAGCTCGCCATCGAGCAGGCGCGGCACCTCGGCGAGCCGATCGAGATAGAAGCCCGTGTCCTCGGGCGCCTTGAGCGGCTGGGTCGAGGCAAAGAAGCGCGGGTAATCGAGGTAGCCGCCGACATTCTGGATCACCACGTAAGGGGCATTGCGCCAGCTGCCCACCGCCACATCACCATAGGGCAGGGCCATGCCTTCAAGCGCGCTGGCAAAGGCGGCCTCGACGACCTCAAAGCCGATCTGCTGATCGCTGGTCAGCCCGGCGCGCGGATAGGCTCGCGCTTCTTCCAGCAGCTCCTTGAGCGTTGCCGCATAGGCCTGCCGCCCCTCCTCGCCCGGGGTGCCAAAGGTGCCGCGCCAGGCGGCATATTCGCCGACATCAACGCCAAGCCCGGTGGCCCGGCCCGGTTCGTGGGCGAGCATGCGGTAGGCAATGGCATCGAGCGCGGCATCGGGTGCAAGGCCGGCAAGGCCGCTGGCAGCAGCCGGGGCGCTGCCCGCGGCGCTGCGGGCGCAGGCGGGCAGCAGGGCAAGCGTGGCAGCCCCGCCAAGTCCGGCAAGGGCCTGGCGGCGGGTGATGGTGGCAAGGCTCTCTCTCATGCCCCTAGCTCTGGCGGGCCGTCGGCCCTTCGTCAATCGCGCTCGGCACGCGACCCTTGCCCGCGCGCAAAAGCCCGATTAGGCGCAGGCCCTGCGGTGCCAACACAAGCAAGGATGGGGGCCTGGCATGATCGATCTCGTGCTCTCACTGGTGATGCTCGCCGCGCTGGCGCTGGTGGCGGGGGCCTTCGTGCTGTGGCGGCGCACCGGCGCGGCAAGGCAGCCGCTGCTGATGTTGCTGCTTGCCGCGATTGCCCTCATCAACGTCGTGATCTGGACGCTGCCCACGCCCGGCGGCGAGGCCCCGGTCAGCGCCATCAGGAAGCAGGCCGCCGAGTGACCGGGATCGCCGCCGCGCGGCACCCGCCTACTTGATCGGGCAATCGGGCGAGAGGCGGAAATCGAGATAATTGTCCACCGCGCGCATCAGATCCTCAAGCTCGTTCTCGAAGAAGTGGTTGGCGCGGGGGATTTCCTCGTGGTGGATGGTGATGTGCTTCTGGGTGCGCAGCTTGTCCACCAGCTTCTGCACCGCGGCAGGCTGCACCACCGTATCGGCCGCGCCCTGGAGGAAGATGCCGCTTGCCGGGCAGGGGGCAAGGAAGCTGAAATCATACATGTTGGCCGGCGGCGCGATCGAGATGAAGCCGCGCACCTCGGGCCGGCGCATCAGCAGCTGCATCCCGATGAGCGCGCCAAAGGAATAGCCGGCGATCCAGGTGCTCTGCGCTTCCGGGTGGATCGACTGTACCCAGTCGAGCGCGGCCGCGGCATCGGAAAGCTCGCCGATCCCGTTGTCGAACGAGCCTTGCGAGCGACCCACGCCGCGGAAGTTGAAGCGCAGCGTGGCAAAGCCGCGATCGGCAAAGGTCTTGTAGAGCCGCTGGACGATGCGGTCATTCATCGTGCCCCCGCCTTCGGGGTGCGGGTGCAGGATCAGGGCCACCGGGGCGCGCGGCCGCGGGGGCGGGGCAAAACGGCCTTCAAGTCGGCCTTCGGGGCCGGGAAAGATGACAGATGGCATCGCTAATCCCTGAAAATTGGCTGCACGGCGCCGGGTGGCGCCGAAAATCGCGTCGCCTATATAGGCGGGCAGGCGAAATGCGCAATTTCTCGTGAGGACAGCACCATCGCTGAGCGGATCTATCTCGACCACGCCGCCACCAGCCCGCTGCGGCCCGAGGCGCGCGCGGCGATGGAGGAGGGCTTTTCCCTGTGGGCCAATCCTTCGAGCCCCCATGCCGAAGGCCGCCGCGCGCGCGCCGCGCTCGAGGATGCGCGCGAGCGGGTCAAGCGGGCGCTGGGGTGGCAGGGCGAGGTGATCTTCACCTCGGGCGCGAGCGAGGCCCTGGCCATCGCGCTCACCCGCGCTGCGGCGCAGCGCCGCCTTGCCAGCCCCTTCGAACACGATGCCCTGTGGCGCGCGCTGCCCGCGGCTGAGGTGTGCACCGATGCCGCGCCGCTCGGCCCCGGCGCGCTGCTTGCCGCCCAGCATGTCAATTCGGAAACCGGCACGCGCGATCCGTCCGGCTGGCTTGCCGCGCAGCCCCCGCCGCCCGGCACGCTGGTGCTTGCCGATTGCGCCCAGAGCGCCGGGCGCCTCGCCCTTCCCGCAGCCGACATGATCGTGGTGAGCGCGCACAAGTTCGGCGGGCCGATCGGGGTGGGGGCGCTGCTGCTGCGTGACTTTTCGCTCATCAGCCCTTGCGGCGGGCACGAGCGCGGCTATCGCCAGGGCACCGAGAACCTGCCGGGCGTGCTCGGCATGGCCGCCGCGCTCGCGGCGGGGGGCAGGGAGAGCTGGGCCACCAGCGCCGAGGATCGCGCCCATTTTGCCGCGCAGCTTGCGCCCTGGCGCCTCGTGCTCGGCGATCCGGTCGATTACATCTTCGCGCTCGCCCACCCGCACCTTTCGGCCCAGGCGCTGCTGATCCGCCTCGATGCAATGGGCCTTGCGGTCTCGGCAGGGAGCGCCTGCTCCTCGGGCACCTTGAAGAAAAGCCGGGTGCTCGATGCCTTTGGCGTTGCCGATGATGTGGCCGCGCGCACCATCAGGGTGAGCCTGGGGTGGAACACCACGCCCGCGGAGCTGGCGCGGTTTGTCGAGGCGTGGGAGGCGCTGGCGTGATCTATCTCGATTATCAGGCGACCACCCCGCTCGCGCCCGAAGCGCGCGAGGCGATGCTCAGATGGCTCGGCGGGCCGGAGAGCGAGACCTTTGGCAATCCCCATTCGCCCCACCGCATGGGCCGCATGGCCGCCGCCGCGGTCGAGGCCGCGCGCGAGGCCGTGGCAGCGCTGCTCCCCCCAGGGGGGCGGGTGATCTTCACCTCGGGCGCGACCGAGGCGATCAACACCGTGATCCTCGGCACCAAGGGCGATGTCATTACCTTTGCCAGCGAACATGCCGCGGTGCTCGATTGCGCCGGTGCGCTCGCCGCGCAGGGTAGGCGCCTCACCGTGCTGCCGGTGCTTGGCGATGGGCGCGCCGATGTCGCCGCTTTGGCCGAGCATGTCACAGCTTCGACAGGGCTTGTGGTGATCATGGCGGTCAACAACGAGATCGGGGTGATCAATCCACTCGAGGAATCCCTCGCCATTGCCCGGGCCGCCGGGGCGCAGGTGCTGGTCGATGCGGTGCAGGCCTATGGCCGCTTGCCGCTCACCTTTGCCCCCGATTTCATCGCCATTTCGGCGCACAAATGCCATGGTCCCAAGGGGATCGGCGCCTTGTGGCAGCGCGAGGGGGCAGGCCTTGCCCCGCTCATCCACGGCGGCGGGCAGGAGGGGGGCTTGCGTTCGGGCACGCTCAGCCCCGCGCTGTGTGCGGGCTTTGGCGCAGCCGCGCGGCTTGCGGCCGAGAGCCTCGAGGCGCAAATGTTTCACGTGAAACATTTGTGGAACATCGCCCGCGCGGCCTTTGCCGACTGGCAGCTCAACGGCAGCGCCGAGGCGCGCTGGCACGGCAATCTCAACATCAGGAAGGAGGGCCTTGATGTCGCCCGGCTGTTGAGCGATTGCCGCGGCGTGATGTTCTCCGCCGGCAGCGCCTGTGCCAGCGGATCGGGCCGGCCGAGCCATGTGCTCAAGGCCATCGGCCTTACCGATGCCGAGGCCAAATCCTCTATCCGCCTCGGCTTTGGCCGCTATACGCGCGCCGAGGACATCGCGGCCGCCGCCGAGGCGATTCGCGCGGCGGCGAGGAGCCAGGGCCTGTGAGCATCACCGTCACCTTCATCGATCCCCACGGCAAGCCCATCGAGGCCCGGGGCGCGGCGGGCGATTGCCTGCTGCGGCTCGGTCAGGCCGCGGGCCTGCCGCTCGAGGGCACCTGCGAGGGGCAGATGGCCTGTTCCACCTGCCATGTGATCGTCGCGCCCGAATGGTTCGCGCGCCTGCCCGCCGCGTGCGAGGAGGAGGAGGACATGCTCGATTTTGCCGCGGGGGTGCGGCGCACCTCGCGCCTCTCATGCCAGATCACGCTCACGCCTGAGCTTGATGGCCTGGTCGTCAGCGTCCCTGCCGAAAGCACCGATGTGCGGCGGATGTAGCGCGCCCCCGCCCGCCCAAGCCTGTGGATAGGCCCCTCCCGGCACGGCCCTGCGCTTGCTAGAGGCTCTGGCCATGGCCACCACCGATCTTCCCGGCGAATCCGATCCCTTCGAGGCGATCGTCGATGCCCCCTTCGATGCCGCGCTGTCCGAGCGCTATCTCGTCTATGCCCTCTCGACCATCACCGCGCGTTCGCTGCCTGATCTGCGCGACGGGCTGAAGCCGGTGCACCGCCGCCTCTTGTGGGCGATGCGGCAGCTGAAGCTCGATCCGGCAAGCGCCTTCAAGAAATCCGCCCGGGTGGTGGGCGATGTGATCGGCAAGTATCACCCCCATGGCGATGCGAGCGTCTATGACGCGATGGTGCGCCTCGCCCAGGACTTTGCCCTGCGCTATCCGCTGATCGAGGGGCAGGGCAATTTCGGCAATGTCGATGGCGACAATGCCGCGGCCTATCGCTACACCGAGGCCCGGCTGACGAAGACGGCGCTCGACCTCATGGCCGGGCTCGATGAAGGCACGGTCGATTTCCTGCCGACCTATAATGGCGAGGAGGTTGAGCCGGAAATCTTCCCCGGCCTCTTTCCCAACCTGTTGGCCAACGGCGCCAGCGGGATCGCGGTGGGGATGGCCACCAGCATCCCCAGCCACAATGTCGCCGAGATCATCGATGCGACGCTGGAGCTGATCGACAACCCCCACGTCACCCACGAGCGGCTGATGGAGCTGTTTCGCGGCCCCGATTTTCCCACCGGCGGCCAGGTGATCGACAGCCCGGCGGTGATTTGCGAGGCCTATCGCACCGGGCGCGGCGCCTTGCGCCTGCGCGGGCGTTTCCGCGCGCCCGAGGCCAAGGACCCGGCCGATGTCGAGGCGGGGATCGAGCGGCTGGGCGGCGGGCAATGGCAGCTTGTCATCAGCGAAATCCCCTATCAGGTGCCCAAGTCCAAGCTGATCGAGCAGATCGCCCAGGCGATTGCCGACAAGAAGCTGCCGATCCTCGAGGATGTGCGCGACGAAAGCGACAGCGCGATCCGCATCGTGCTGGTGCCGCGCAGCCGCAATGTCGATCCGGAACTTCTGAAGGAAAGCCTGTTCCGCCTCACCGATCTCGAAACCCGCTTCTCGCTCAACATGAACGTGCTCGATGCGCGCCCGGGGCTGGGCCGCACCCCGATGGTGATGGGGCTCAAGGAGCTGCTCGAGCACTGGACCCGGGCACAGATCGACATTCTCCAGCGCCGCGCCCGCCACCGGCTCGGCCAGATCGCCGCCCGGCTCGAGCTGGTGCGCGGCTATATCATTGCCTTTCTGAACCTCGATCGGGTGATCGCCATCATCCGCAGCGAGGATGAGCCCAAGCCGGTGCTGATGGCCGAGTTCGACCTCACCGATCGCCAGGCTGAGGCGATCCTGAACATGCGCCTGCGCTCCTTGCGCAAGCTCGAGGAAATGGAGCTCAGGCGCGAACAGGAGGCGCTGGTGGCCGAACAGGCCGAGCTTGAGGAACTGCTCGCCAGCCCCGCGCGCCAGCGCAGCCGTCTGAAGCGCGATCTCAGGTCACTGCGCAAGGACTATGCCGAGGACACCCCGCTCGGCCGCCGCCGCACCCTGATTGCCGAGGCCGCCCCCAACGTTGCCTTCAGCATGGAGGCGATGATCGAAAAGGCGCCTCTCACCGTGATCCTCTCGCACAAGGGCTGGATCCGCGCGGCCAGCGGGCATGTGCCGCTCGATCAGGAGTTCAAGTTCAAGGAAGGCGATGGCCTTGCCTTCATCCTCCACGCCCAGACCACCGACAAGCTGCTGCTTGCCGCCTCGGACGGGCGCTTCTTCACCCTGGGGTGTGACAAGCTGCCGGGCGCGCGCGGCTTTGGCGAGCCGGTGCGCAGCATGATCGACCTTGAAAGCGAGGCCAGCATCGCCGCGGTGATGGCCTATCGCCCCGGCACCCGGCTGCTGCTCGCCTCGAGCCAGGGCAAGGGCTTTGTCGCCGAGATGGACGAGCTTCTCGCCGAGACCCGCAAGGGGCGCCAGGTCGTCAACCTCAAGGATGGGGCGCAATTGCGGGTGGTGCGCGCCATCGCGCCGGGGCACGATCATGTCGCGGTGGTGGGAGACAACCGCAAGCTCGTGGTCTTCAACCTCGAGGAACTGCCGGTGATGAGCCGCGGGCAGGGGGTGCAGCTCCAGCGCTACCGCGATGGCGGGCTTTCTGACGCCACCACCTTCACCCTTGCCGAAGGGCTGAGCTGGACCATGGGCGGATCGGGCGAGCGCACCCGCACCGAAACCGAAATCCGCCTGTGGAAGGTGGCGCGCGGCGCCGCCGGGCGGATGCCGCCGCAGGGCTTTCCCAAGTCGAACCGCTTCACCTAGTCGAAGCGGAAGGCGCTGGTGCCCAGTTCCTCGGCGAGCATCTGATCGACCCGCTCGGCGCCGGGAAAGCCCTCGGCCACCCAGCGCGCCTCGATCTTCTTGAGCAGGCGCGCCACCTCCGGCCCGGCGCGCACCCCGCGCGCGACGATGTCCCCGCCCTTGAGCGGGAAGGACGGCGCCTGCCAGCCCGCGAGCATGCGGGCATCGGCCCCGGCCAGCAGCAGCCGGTCGATCGCAAAGGCGCTCGAGAGGCGATAGGCGAGCGCGCGCGGATCGCCCGCATCGCCCTCGCCGCGCCCGGCCGCGCTCACCAACCGGGCGCGCTGGGCCTTGGAAAGGCGCAGCCGCGCCGCCACCGCCTCGGCGACCTCGACAGAAGGCGGCAGCAGCGCGGCGAGCCGGCGCACCGGATCGGGGGCAAAGCCCTGCGCCGCCTCGGCCGCGATCAGGCGGGCAAGCGCGGCCAGTTGCGGCGCCCCGGCCTCGGGCAGGATCACCGGCAGCACCCCTTGCGCGCGCATTCGCGTGAGTGTCGCGTGCGGATCGGGCAGGGCGAGCAGCGCGAGCAGTTCAGCAGCGATGCGCTCGCGGCTCAGCCCCTTGAGCGTGTGGGCCAGTTCGGCGCAGGCCGCTTCGGCCTCGGGATCGAGCGCCGCGCCAAAGCGCGCCTGGAAGCGGTAATAGCGCAGGATCCTGAGGTGATCCTCGGCAATGCGCTGGCGCGCCGGGCCGATGAAGCGCACCCGGCCCGCGGCAAGATCGGCCAACCCTTCGAAATAGTCGGAGATCTCCAGCGTTTCGGGATGGGCATAGAGCGCGTTGATGGTGAAATCGCGCCTTGCCGCATCCTCGCGCCAGTCCTCGGCAAAGGCGATGGTGGCGCGGCGCCCGTCGGTCGCCACGTCGCGGCGCAGGGTGGTGATCTCGACCGGGCCATCGGCGAGCACCGCGGTGACGGTGCCATGGGCAAGGCCGGTGGGCACGGTGCGGATCCCGGCCCTGGCGCAGGCCGCCATCACCGCCTTGGGGTGGAGCCGGGTGGCGGCATCGACATCGGCAACCGCAAGGCCGAGCAGCGCATCGCGCACCGCCCCGCCGACCCAGCGCAGGTTCTCCGCGCCGAGCGCCGCGGTGAGCGCCGCCAGCCCGGCGCGGCGGGGCCATTCGGCCGCGGCAAGATCAGCGCGCATCGGCGAGCGCCTCCCAGGCGATGCGCTTCGAGAGGTTGGCGATGATCGCCGCGGTCACCCCCCAGATGCGAAAGCCCTGCCATTCCAGTTCGAGATAGCGCCGCTGCGCCCCGCGCCAGAACACCTCGTGGCTGGTCCAGCGCGTGGGATCGAGCAGCACCCGCAAGGGCGCCTCGAACCAGGCCTCGACCTCCCGGGGGTGGGGCACCAGCGGCAGGCCGGGCGGCACCAGGCCGACGACCGGGGTGACGAGAAAGCCGGTGCCGGTGTGATAGTCATCGCTGGTGCCGATCACCTGCACCGCCGCGGGGGGCAGGGCGAGTTCCTCCTCGGCCTCGCGCAGCGCCGCGGCCACGGCATCCTCGCCCGGCTCGCGCTTGCCCCCCGGAAAGGCGACCTGCCCCGGGTGATCGCGCATCGCCCGCGGGCGCTGGGTGAGGATTACCTGCGGATCGGCGGGCACATCGGTGATCGCGATCAGCACCGCCGCCGGGGTGGCGCGGTCGCCTTGCGCGAAGGCAGCATCGCTCAACAGATCGGGCACGGGACGGGCATGGCCCTCGGCAAAGGCGCGGACGAGCGCGGGGTAAAGGCTCATGGCACGAGGCGGAAGGTGGCGCCCTGGCTGGTGACCTGCCAGCCGTTTTCGTCTGCCCCCTCGGCGAGCGCGATCTCGGCGAGCTGCGCCCAGGTGGAGCGGTTGAGCCGCGCCTCGCAGCCGCGCCGCACGCCGAGATAGATCGCCGGCTCTTCGGCGCTGCCGGCGGCGCGCAAGGGGTGCTCCGGCCCGGCGATGATGATGTCATCGGTGTTGAGGCGGAACACCAGCGCATCCTCGCGGCGCACGCAATCGGTGGCGATGAAGGCCGCGTCCTCGACCTCGATGCTGAGCTTTTCGAACGGGGTGACAAGCCAGTGGTGCCCGGTCTCGTCGCGGGTAAGCAGGCCGGAAAAGGCGCGCACCATGGCCTCGCGCCGGATCGGCTCGCCCTCGTGCAGCCAGGTGCCATCGGCGCGGATCACCATGTGGCTTTCCCCCAGTTTCTGCGGCGCCCAGCCTTCCACCGGGGGGAGCTTGCGCTGGGCCACCAGCTCGGCGATCTCGGCGAGCGTCAGGCTGGCAAGATAGGGGGGCGGCTCATAAGGCATGGCAAGGGCAATGGCAGAAGCGCCGCCCAAGGTGAAGGGGGCAAGGCGCCTCTAGCCCTGCCAGGGGCCGAGCATTCCTTCGGCGGGCATGGCCGCAAGCCCGGCGCCGCGGGCGAGCAGGCGGCGCTGTTCATAGGGGCCGGGGCAGCGCCAGCCGTCGGTGAAGGCCGCAGAAAAGCCCCAGCGCCCGTAATATTCGGGATCGCCGATCAGCACCTGGGGCAGGGCGCGGCCCCCGCTGGCGGCAAGCCGCGCCTCCTCGGCCAGCATCGCGCTCATCAGGCCAATGCCAAAGCCTTCGCCCTGGCGCTCGGGCACCACCGCCACCGGGCCGACCATCACCAGGGGCACCTGGCCCTGCCTCGTCATCAGCCCCACCGGCCAGCACTGGATGGTGCCGACCAGCAGCCCCTCGGCATCGAGCGCGGCAAGGCTGAGGCCGGGCAGGAAGTCCATGCCCTCACGGATGCGATAGGCGGTGCGGGCATGGCGATCGGGCCCGAAGGCACGATCGAGCACTTCCTCGATCATGGCCGGCGCGACCGCCTCGAGCGGAATGATCGTCGCGGTCTCGCCCGCGTTTGGGGCGGGCGCCATCACCGGGCGGTGAGTTTGAGCAACCGCGCGTCCTTGCCGTCCTCGGCCAGCCACAGCGCGCCGTCCGGCCCTTCGGCGATGCTGCGCAAGCGGCGCTCGAACCTCCAGCGGGTGACTTCGCGCGCGCTTTCGCCGTCGAAAGCAACATCGACCAGCGCCATGCTGCCGAGCCCGGGGATCAGCGCGTGGCCCTGCAGATCGGGGAACATCCTGCCCGAATAGATCAGCATGTCGCCCGGCGCGATCACCGGGGTCCAGCTTGCCGCGGGCTGGGCAAAGCCGTCATCGGGCGCATGATCGGGGATCGGATCACCGTTGTAATGGTCCCCGTTGGAGCGCAGCGGCCAGCCGTAATTGGCGCCCGGCTTGACGAGGTTGAGCTCGTCACCGCCCGCCGGGCCATGCTCGACCTCCCACAGCCGCCCTTGCGCGTCCCAGTCCATGCCGAGGATGTTGCGGTGCCCCCACGACCAGATTTCCGCGCTCACGCCCCCTTGCGCGGCGAGCGGATTGCCCGCGGCCGGGGTGCCATCGAGGTTGAGCCGCACGATCGTGCCGAGCGTGTTCGACGTATCCTGCGCCGGGGTCAGCTTCTGCCGTTCGCCGCTGGCGACGAACAGATATGCGCCATCGGGCGAGAAGGTGAGGCGGTGCGAATAGTGCCCGCGGCCCGTGACCTTGGGGATCTGGCGCCAGATCACGCTCAGCCCGGCGATGGTGCAGGCCGTGGGCGATGCGCAGGCGAGTTTGCCCCGGCCCACCGCCGCGCCGCGGGTGTCGCCTTCGCCCGCTTCGGCCCAGCTCACATAGATCGTGCGGCCATCGAGCGGCGTGCCCGCCTCGCCCGGCAGGAAGGCAACATCGCCGAGCCCCCCCTGTCCGCCATAGGCGACTTGCGGAAGGCCGCTCACCGTGCCGATGGTGCCGCTGGCGGTGTCGATGAATTTCATCGTGCCGGCCTTCTCGGTGACGAACAGCACGCTGGTGCCCGGGGCAAAGGCGATCGCCCAGGGCTCATCGAAGCGGGCGACCTCGGTGACGACATAAGGCGCCGCGGTCGCGGCGGCGGCAGGCGCGCTGTCCCCATTTTCGGCCCTGGCGCAGCTTGCCAGCGCCAAGGCGGGAAGGGAAAGTGCGGCAAGGATGCGAAACGAGGCGAACATGCTGGGGGTCACTCCGGGTTTCACGATCACCGACGGAGCGGCCGTCATCGGGGTGGACGAGGCCGGCCGCGGGCCGCTTGCCGGGCCGGTGGTGGCCGCGGCGGTGGTGCTTGGCGGCGCGATACCGCCGGGCCTCGATGATTCCAAGCGCCTTTCGCCCGCGCGCCGCGCCCGGCTCGACGAGGCGCTGCGGGCAAGTTGCTGCTGGGCGGTGGCGGTGGTCGAGGCCGAGGAGATCGACGCGCGCAACATCCTCATCGCCACGATGGAGGCGATGACCCGCGCGGTGGCACGGCTCGCGGGTGCGCTCGGCGCCCCGGTGGGCGAAGTGCTGATCGACGGCAATCTTACGCCTGAGGGCCGTTGCCCGGGCTGGGGCTGGCCGGCCCGGGCGATTGTCGGCGGCGATGCCAGCGTCCCGGCGATATCGGCCGCCTCGATCATCGCCAAGGAATGGCGCGACCGGCTGATGCTGGAGGCGGCGCGTGCCTATCCCCATTATGGCTGGGAGCGCAACAAGGGCTATGGCACGCGCGAGCACCTCGAGGCGCTGCGCCGCCACGGCCCGAGCCCGCTTCACCGCCAGAGCTTTGCCCCGGTGGCGCAGCTGGCGCTGCTTTGAGGCCTGGCGCGGATCGCCGCCAGCGGCGCGATCGCGGCGGCAGTGAGTCCTTGCGGCCACACCCCTTGATCTGGAGTCCCCGCTCGACGGGTGGACTCAATATCTTGTGGCGGACTCGTTTCGTTCCGCGCCAGTGCCGGCGCGCGGGCGACAAGCTGGGCAAAATTAGGCGCTTGACGCGGACTCCTCGAGGACTCATGCCTGTGGATAAGTTGGCAGGCACGAAAGGCAAAGGGCACTCCCGTGGGCGTGATGGAAAAGCTCAAGACTCGCGCAAAAGGCGCTGAAAAGCGGGAAGGAATCCCGCGCGCGCCCGATCTGCCGCTGGGCCGCATCCTGCCGGGCGATTGCATCGCGGCGATGCGCTCGCTTCCCGCGGCGAGCATCGATCTTGTCTTTGCCGATCCGCCCTACAACCTCCAGCTTGGCGGCGATCTCAATCGCCCCGATGGCAGCCACGTCGATGCGGTGACCGATGATTGGGATCGGTTCGAGAGCATGGCCGCCTATGATGCCTTCACCCGCGCCTGGCTGAGCGAGGCGCGCCGGGTCTTGAAGCCCGATGGCGCGCTGTGGGTGATCGGCAGCTATCACAACATCTTTCGCGTCGGCAGCATCCTGCAGGATCTGGGCTTCTGGATCCTCAACGACATCATCTGGCGCAAGACCAACCCCATGCCCAATTTCAAGGGCACCCGCTTTACCAATGCGCACGAGACGCTGATCTGGGCGAGCATGGGGGAAAAGGCGCGCTATCACTTCAACTACCGCGCGATGAAGACCCTCAATGACGAGCTTCAGATGCGCTCGGACTGGGTGCTGCCAATCTGCGCCGGGGCCGAGAGGCTCAAGGCCAACGGGCGCAAGCTGCACCCGACGCAGAAGCCCGAGGCGCTGCTTTACCGGGTGCTGCTCGCCACCACCGAGAAGGGCGACGTGGTGCTCGATCCCTTCTTCGGCACCGGCACCACCGGGGCGGTGGCCAAGCGGCTCGGGCGGCAGTGGATCGGCTGCGAGCGCGAGGCGGCCTATCGCGCCGCGGCCGAGCAGCGCATCGCCCGCGAACTGCCGCTTGATGAAAGCGCGCTGGCCACCATGCAAAGCCCGCGCAGCGCCCCCAAGGTGGCTTTTGGCGCGCTGGTCGAGGCCGGACTGATCCCGGCGGGCAGCACTCTGTTTGATCGCAAGCGCCGCTGGTTTGCCACCGTCAGGGCCGATGGCAGCCTCATCTGCGAGGGCAAGTCCGGCTCGATCCACGGCCTTGGCAAGGACCTGCAGGGCGCGCCTTCGTGCAATGGCTGGATGTTCTGGCATTACGAGAACGGCGGCGCGGTGCAGCCGATCGATGCCGCGCGCCAGCTCTATCTGCTTGCCACCGAGGATTGACGAGGGCCGTGGCCGAGGCGGTCTATCTTCACCCGATCACGCTGGTCGGCGCGCCGCAGGAGGCCGGGGGCGAGGCGGTGCGGCTCGGCGGCTCGCTCGCCTATGCCCGCGAATTCGCGCTGGTGCTGCGCGATGGGGCGAAGGTGTGCGAGCGGATCGTCGGAACAGCCAGCCTGATCGAGGCTGAGATCGCGCGCCTTTCGGGCGTGCTGGCGCGCGAGGCGGCCGAGCAATGGGCCCATCTGGCCCGCGCCCATCCCCCGCTGGTGCTGGGCACGCGCACCATCCGGCTCGATCAGCCGCAGATCATGGGCATCCTCAATGTCACGCCCGACAGCTTTTCCGATGGCGGGCGTTTCGCCGCGGTCGAGGCCGGGCGCGCCCATGCCGCCGCCATGCTCGAGGCCGGGGCGGCGATCATTGACATCGGCGGGGAGAGCACCCGCCCGGGGGCGGCGGCGACCTTCGAGGACGAGGAGATCGCCCGGGTGGTGCCGGCGGTGGAATATTGCGCGGCCATGGGCGCGGCGATCAGCGTCGATACCCGCCGCGCCGGGGTGCTTGCCGCCGCCCTTTCCGCGGGCGCGCACATGGCCAATGATGTCTCGGCGCTGCGCTATGATCCGCGCAGCCTCGAGCTTGTCGCCGTGGCCGGCTGCCCGGTGGTGCTGATGCACGCCCCCGGCGCGGGCGAGGATCCGCACAAGGGCGGCGCTTACGGCGATGTGGTGAGCGAGGTGTTCGATTTCCTCAAGGCCGCGCGCGCCCGCGCCATCGCCGCAGGCATCGCGCCCGAGCGCATCGTGCTCGATCCCGGCATCGGCTTCGGCAAGTCGCTGGGCGACAATCTCAGGCTCTTGAACGCCCTGCCGCTGTTCCACGCGCTCGGCAGCCCGCTGCTGGTGGGGGTGAGCCGCAAGCGCATGATCGGCGCGCTTTCGGCCGAGGAGGAGGCCGATCGGCGCCTCGCCGGATCGATCGCGCTGGCGGTCAAGGCGATGGATGCCGGGGTGCAGTTGCTGCGCGTCCACGATGTGGCCGAAACGGTGCAGGCGCGCAATGTCTGGCGCGGGCTGCGCGATGCGGCGCTCACCGATTTCAGCCAGATCGCGCCCGATTGAGGCCCGGCGCGGCCGGCCGCGCGCCCCTCGTCCGGGCACAGCGATCGGCAAGCTGGGGGCGGGGCGACTTTGCCCCCTTCTTCAGGCGTCGCAAGCCTGTCATGGAGCATCGCCACAAGCCTTGCGATCACGCCTTCAAAGGAGCCTTTCGATGCGCCGTTCCCCTCTTGCCGCTGCCCTTGTGGCCCTGGCCTGCTGCGCCAGCCTTGCCGTCCCCGCCGCCGCGCCGCTCAGCGCGCACGAGGATGAGGCCCCGGCGCGCACCGCGCCGCTCCCCGTGCCGGTCAGCCCCGACCAGCTGCTTGCGCCCTATTACGAGAGCCTGCGCCAGCGCGTCAGCCTGCCCGAGGCCGGGCCGAACCCGGCGCTTGCCCCCTCGCTCGCGCTCACCCGCATCGCCTTTGGCAGCTGCAACCACCAAAGCGCCCCGCAGGACTACTGGGCCGCCATCGCAGCTGAGGCCCCGCAGCTGTTCCTGATGATCGGCGACAATGTCTATGGCGACAATGCCTGGGACGGGGATGCCGGGCTTGAATCGCTGCGCGCGGCCTATGCGCTCCAGGCTTCGCACCCCGAGTTTCGCGCCTTCCGCGCGCGCATCCCGATGCTGGCGACCTGGGATGATCATGATTTCGGCCTCAATGATGCCGGGGCGAGCTTTCCGATGCGGCGCTGGGCCGAGACGCTGTTCGAGCACTTCTGGAACGCTTCCGATGCGGTGCGCGCCCGCCCCGGGGTCTATGACAGCATCATCACCGGGCCGGAAGGGCGCCGGGTGCAGGTGATCCTGCTCGACACCCGCTTCTTCCGCTCCGACCTCAAGCGCGCGCCCTGGAGCAAGGAGCGCCCGCCGCTCGGCGGCTATCTGCCCGATGAAAGCCTCGACAAGACCGTGCTGGGCGAGGCGCAATGGGCCTGGCTCGAGGCCGAGTTGGCGCGTCCGGCCGATCTCAGGATCATCGTCTCCTCGACCCAGGTGATCACTCAGGCCCACCAGTTCGAGGGCTGGACCAATTTCCCGGTGGAGCGTGCGCGCCTGCTCGGCGCGCTCACCCGCCGCGCGCCGAGCGGGGTGGTGATCCTGTCGGGCGATCGCCATGCCGGGGGCATCTACAAGGCCGAGCATCGCGGGCAGACGCTGTGGGAGCTGACCAGCTCCTCGCTCAACCTTGCCTTCGGCAGCGACGTGGCGCGCGCCAGCGCGCGCGAGCCCGATCCGGCGCGCATCGGCCCGTTCTTCCCGATGGAGAATTACGGGCTTGTCGATATCGACTGGAAGGCGCGGCGCCTGACGCTGACGCTGAAGGACAGCGCCAGCGCCACGCTCACCAGCCAGAGCTTTGCCTGGTAAGCGCTCTGGCCCCTAGCCGGGAGAGGCGGCGCTGCCTGCCAGCAGCCCGCCATCGAGCGTGAGCTCGGCCCCGGTCATGTAGGCGCTCTCCTCGCTGGCAAGATAGACGGCGAGCGCCGCCACCTCCTCGGGCGTGCCGAAGCGCTTGAGGGGCGTGTCGGCCACCAGCGCCGCCATGGTGGCCTCGCGCTCTGGGCCTTCGCCCAGCATCGGCTCCCACATCGCGGTGAGGATCGCGGCCGGGTGGATCGAATTGCAGCGCACCTGCCAGCCCTGCTGGGCCGCATAGAGCGCCACCGACTTGGTGTGGTTGCGGATCGCCGCCTTTGAGGCGGCATAGGCCGCGGCCCCGGGAATGCCGACCAGCCCCGAGCGCGAGGAGATGTTGATGATCGATCCCTTGCCCGCCGCGCGCATGGCCCTGAGCGCATAGCGGCAGCCGAGGAAGGTGCCATCGCTGTTGACCGCGTGAACCTTTCGCCAATCGGCAAGGCTGGCGTGTTCGGGATCGTGGGGCACCATCCCCTCCTCGAACCCGGTGATCCCGGCATTGTTGACCACCACGTCGGCACGCGGGTGCAGACCGGCGAGCGCCTCCCAATCGGCCTCGCTGCGCACGTCGAGCCTGAGGAAATCGCCGCCGAGTTCGGCCGCGCTTCGGGCGCCGCCCTCGGTGTCGATATCGGTGAGAAGGACGCGCGCACCTTCGGCGATGAAGGCGGCGGCGATGGCGCGGCCAATGCCGCGCGCAGCGCCGGTGACGACGCAGCATGCGCCTTGAAGTCTTTGCATAGGGGAACCTTTGGGAGTGTCGAAAGTGAACAGGGGCAAAGGCGCGCGGCCTTGCCGGTTGTGCTCGTGCCGCCTTAGCGGTGACGCTTGTTCACTTGACCTACTCCTGACAGGCAAAGCGCGCCGTGGCCAAATCAGGCGGCGTTGTCAATTCCGAGGTCGGAGAGCTTGCGATAGAGCGTCGAGCGCCCGATCCCGAGCCGGCGCGCGACCTCGGTCATGCGCCCGCGATAGTGCCCGATGGCCAGGCGAATGACATCGGCCTCGATCTCCTCGAGCGGGCGCAGGTTGCCATCCTCGGTGTAGAGCATGATCCCCACGCCCTCGTGCGCGGTGGGCGCGCTGCTTGGGGCCTGACCGCCGAGCATTTCGGAAAGCTGGGGGAAGCTCTCGGCAGTGAGCGTGTTGCCCTCGCAATAGACCGCGGCGCGGAACAGCACCGATTGCAGCTGGCGCACATTGCCCGGCCAGTCATAGGCGGCAAGCAGCGCCAGCGCCGAATCGGAGATCGAGAGGTGGTTGAGCCCCGGCTGTTCGCCGATGCGGGCGAGGAAATGGCGGGTGAGCGCCGGAATGTCGCCGGTGCGCTCGCGCAAGGGGGGCAGCTTGATGCGGGTGGCGCCGAGCTTGGCGGCAAGGGCAGCATCGAACTGCCCGCCCGCAACCAGCCGGTCGAGCGCGACATTGCTGGTCACCAGCAGGCGCACATCGACCCTGAAGCCATAGCTTGCCCCCACCGGGCGGATGATCCCGCTGTCGAGCGCCTCGTTGAGGCGCTGTTGCACCACGGCGGTGAGGCGGTCGATCTCGTCGATGATCAGCGTGCCGCCATCGCAATGCTGGAAGGCGCCGATCTGGCGATCAAAGGCGCCGGGGAAGCTGCCCGGCTCGTGCCCGAACAGCACCGATTCGACCGAACCCGGGGGCACGCTGGCAAGGTTGATGAGCCGCAGCGGCTCCTTGGCGCGGGGGCTGGCGGCGTGCATCGCGCGCATCAGCATTTCCTTGCCGGTGCCGCTTTCGCCCTCGATCAGCACGTGGCCATGGCCGCGCGCGGCCTTGGCCGCCTGGGCCAGCGCGGCGCGGAACTGCGGGGCGGTGCCGATCATCGCGTCGAAATCGAGATTGGCCGGCATCTTCTCGGTCAGCGGCGCCAGCTCGTCGCGCTGCGCGGCGCGGGTGGTCACGCTGCGCAGCGCCTCCATCAGCCGATCGGGCGAGACCGGCTTGACGAGGTAGTCCGAAGCGCCCGCGCGCATCGCCTCGACCGCGAGCAGGGGTGAGGCGCTCGTGGTGAGCATCAGGATCGGCAGCGCCGGGCGGCGCGCCTTGAGCTCGGTGATCAGCGCGCAGGCATCATCGCCCGGCACCCACTGATCGAGCAGGATCGCCGAAAGCTGCATCCCCTCGCGTGTGCCGAGCATGGCGATCGCGGTTTCGGCATCGGGGGCAACGATGGTGCGCCAGCCATCGCGCGCGGCGATCGCGGTGATGAGGCGCGCCTGGGCCGGCTCGTCGTCGATCAGCATCACGATCCGCGCATCGGCCTGCGCTTCGGGGTGGCAATCCATGTCCGCCATCGGTGCTTAAAGGCTCGCTCTTGCTTGCGCCCGGGGCCTGTCCCGGGCTGACACAGGAGCCATGCATAAAAGCGTGGGGTAAAAACCCGATTAAGGCTGGCCTGCCCGCTTTCGGGACAGGGCGCCGAGGCCCGCGCCGCGGCGGGCCTCTCACTAAAGGTGGCTTGAGATAGGGCGCCGGGCGCGATACGGGAACGCTCGCAAGGGCCTTATGGCCGCAAAGATCATCGGCAACCAATCGCGGTTTTGCGGGTTGGTGCTGCAAGGGGACCTAGAAAGATCATGACCGTTCACGACATGGAAAAGGCGCAGGCAACCTACAGCGGCTTCATGGCAACGCTCAAATGGGTGGTGCCGCTGATCGGGGTGATCGTGTTTGCCGTCGTCTCCGCGATTGCCAGCTAAGGCCTTGGCCCGGTGAAGATCGCCATCCTCAAGGAACGCGCGCCCGGTGAGACGCGCGTTGCCGCCACGCCGGAAACGGTGAGGAAGTTTGCCGCGCTGGGCTGCGCCGTCGCGGTCGAGACCGGGGCGGGGGTGAGCGCATCGATCACCGATGCGGCCTATGCCGAGGCCGGGGCAAGCCTTGGCGATGCCGCCGCGACGGTGAAGGATGCCGATATCGTGCTCGCCATCCAGGCGCCCGATGTGGGCTTGCTCAAAGGGGCAAGGCCGGGGGCGATGGTCGCGGCGCTGTTCGATCCCTTCACCAGGCGCGATCGGGTCGAGGCCTATGCCGCCGCTGGCCTTGAAGCCCTGGCGATGGAGTTCATGCCGCGCATCACCCGGGCGCAGAGCATGGACGTGCTCTCAAGCCAGTCGAACCTTGCCGGTTACAAGGCGGTGATCGAGGCGGCCAACGCCTATGGCCGGGCCTTCCCGATGATGATGACCGCGGCGGGCACGGTGCAGGCGGCCAAGGTGTTCGTGATGGGGGTGGGCGTGGCTGGCCTCCAGGCGATCGCCACGGCGCGGCGGCTGGGGGCGCAGGTCTCGGCCACCGACGTGCGCAGCGCCACCAAGGAGCAGATCCTCTCGCTCGGCGCCAAGCCGATCTTCGTCGAGACCGTCGCCGGGATCGAGGGTGAAGGTGCGGGCGGCTATGCCACCGAGATGAGCGAGGAATACAAGAAGGCCCAGGCCGAGCTGGTGAGCAGCCACATCGCCAAGCAGGACATCGTCATCACCACCGCGCTGATCCCGGGCCGGGCAGCCCCGCGCCTCATCACCGATCAGCAGATCGCCACGATGAAGCCGGGCAGCGTGATCTTCGATCTGGCGGTGGCGCAGGGCGGCAACGTCGAAGGTTCGGTGGCAGACGAGGTGGTGGTGCGCCACGGCGTTACCATCATCGGCCATGCCAACACTCCGGCCAAGCTGCCCGCCGATGCCTCGGCGCTGTTTGCGCGCAACCACTACAACTTCCTCAGCGCCTTCTGGGACAAGGAGCAGGGCAAGCCCTTGCTCGACGAGGAAATCGGCGGCGCGATCCGCCTGACGCAGGGCGGCAAGATCGTCAACGAGCGGCTGCTGGGGAGCTAAGAAATGGATTTCATCTCAATTCTCAGCATCTTCGTGCTGGCCTGCTTTGTCGGCTATTACGTCGTCTGGTCGGTCACCCCAGCGCTGCACACCCCGCTGATGGCGGTGACCAATGCGATCTCCTCGGTGATCATCGTCGGCGCGCTGATTGCCAGCGCCGAGGCGGCCAGCCCGATCGCCAAATATCTCGGCCTGTTCGGGGTGGTGCTGGCCAGCATCAACATCTTCGGCGGCTTTGCCGTGACCGAGCGGATGCTGGCGATGTACAAGAAGAAGGGCAAGTAAGCGATGGACTTCTCCCTGCTTGCCGCCGCCGCGGGCGGTGAGGGCGGCGCCCCGGCCTGGGCGATGCTCGCCTATCTTGTCGCCGGCGTGTTCTTCATCCTCGCGCTGCGCGGGCTTTCCAGCCCCGCCACCTCGCGCGCGGGCAACCGCTATGGCATGATTGGCATGGCCATCGCGGTGGCGACCACGCTTGTCACCCACGATCTGGCCAACCTTGTCGAAATCCTCATCGCCGTGGCGATCGGCGGGGCGATCGGCGTGGTGGTGGCGCGGCGCATCGCCATGACCGCGATGCCCGAACTCGTCGCCGGCTTCCACAGCCTTGTGGGCTTGGCCGCGGTGGTGGTGGGCTTTGGCGCCTGGCTCGATCCCAAATCCTTCGGGATCGTCGATGGCGCCGGGCAGATCCTCGCGGTGAGCCGCATCGAGCTTGGCCTTGGCATTGCCATCGGGGCGATCACCTTCTCCGGCTCGGTGATCGCCTTCCTCAAGCTCTCCGGGCGGATGAGCGGCGCGCCGATCCTGCTGCCCGCGCGCCACGTGATCAACCTCGGCACGCTTGCCGCGATCCTCGGCCTCATCGCCGCCTATACCTTGTCGCCGCAGGGCGGGGCGGGCGAAGGCTGGATGGTGCTGGCGATCGCTGTGCTCGCCTTCATCATCGGCTTTCTCCTCATCATCCCGATCGGCGGGGCGGACATGCCGGTGGTGGTCTCGATGCTCAATTCCTATTCGGGCTGGGCCGCGGCGGCGATGGGCTTCACCCTGCAGAACACCGCGATGATCATCACCGGGGCGCTGGTCGGCTCCTCGGGGGCGATCCTCAGCTACATCATGTGCCGGGCGATGAACCGCAGCTTCATCTCGGTGATCGCGGGCGGCTTTGGCGCCGATGGCGGGGCCGGGGCTGGCGGCGCGGCGCGCGAGCAGCGGCCCTACAAGCAGGGCAGCGCCGAGGATGCCGCCTATATGCTCGAACAGGCCGAGAAGGTCATCATCATCCCCGGCTACGGCATGGCGGTGGCCCAGGCCCAGCACGCCCTGCGCGAAATGGCCGACAAATTGAAGGAAAAGGGCGTGGAGGTGAAATATGCCATCCACCCCGTGGCCGGCCGCATGCCCGGGCACATGAACGTGCTCCTCGCCGAGGCCTCGGTCCCTTACGACGAGGTGTTCGAGCTGGAGGACATCAACAGCGAGTTTGCCCAGTGCGATGTCGCCTTTATCATCGGCGCCAATGACGTGGTGAACCCCGCGGCCAAGACCGACAAGTCCTCGCCGATCTACGGGATGCCGGTGTTCGATGTGGACAAGGCCAAGCAGGTGTTCTTCATCAAGCGCTCGATGGGGGGCGTCGGCTATGCCGGGGTCGATAATGACGTGTTCTACATGAACCAGACCACCATGCTGCTGGCCGATGCCAAGAAGATGGTGGAGGACATCGTCAAGGCGCTCGATTGAGGCTTCCCCGGCGATGCGCAAGGCCCTGATCGCGCTCATTGCCATCCTCATCATCGGCGCGGCGGCTACCTATGCCGGGCTGGCCGACCCGCTGATCCGCTGGCAGGTCAAGGGCGCACTCATCGAGGCCGGCGTGGGCGAGAGGCGGGCCGAGTGCATGGCCGCGCGCATGGTCAAGCGGCTCAGCCTCATCCAGCTGTGGCGGCTGCGCCAGGGCATGGCCGCCCATAGCGGCGAGCCGGAAAGCGGCTATGGGCTTGGCGAGCTGATCAAGCGCCTGCGCCGCGTGGGCGATGGCGAGGCGGTGGCGGTGCTCACCACCAGCGCCGGGCTGTGCGCGATCGGCATCGGTTAGGCCGGCTTGGGCTGAGCGGCTTGCATTTAATCCCTCCCTTGCGCCAGACTGCGCTTGAGGGAGAGGGAGGTGATGATGAACCGATTGGCACTTGCCGCCGCGCTTCTGTGCAGCGCTGCACCGCTCGCCGCCGAGGTGCACCGGATCGAACCGGGCGAGGGCGCGGCGGCGCGGCTTCAGGAGGCGCTGATCCTCGCCGCGCCGGGCGATGTGATCGAAATTGGTGAAGGGCGCATCGCGCTCAACGACGGGCTCAGCCTCGATGTCGATGGGGTGACGGTGCAGGGGCAGGGGATGGACAAGACCATCCTCGATTTCACCGATCAGCAGGGCGCGGGCGAGGGGCTGCTCGTCACCAGCGACAATGTCACCCTGCGCGGCTTTGCCATCGAGAACCCCAAGGGCGACGGGATCAAGTCCAAGGGCGCCGACAACATCATCTATGATTCGCTCCGGGTCGAATGGACCGGCGGGCCCAAGCCCACCAACGGGGCCTATGGCATCTATCCGGTGGAAAGCACCGGGGTGCTGGTGCAGCGCTCCAAGGTGGTCGGCGCCTCGGATGCGGGCATCTATGTCGGCCAGAGCCGCGACATCACCGTGCGCGGCAATCTCGTCGAGTTCAACGTTGCCGGCATCGAGATCGAGAACAGCCGCAATGCCCTGGTTGAAAAGAACATCGCCACCCGCAACACCGGCGGCTTGCTGGTCTTCGATCTGCCCGGCCTGCCGGTGATGGGCGGGGGCAACGTCATCCTGCGCGGCAATGTGGTGAAGGACAACGACACCCCCAATTTCGCGCCCCCGGGCAATATCGTGGCCAGCGTGCGGCGCGGCACCGGCGCGCTGGTGATGGCCAATGACGGGGTGCTGATCGAAAACAACAGCTTTGAGGGCAATGCCACCGCCCACGTGATGGTGATTGCCTATATGCAGCCCTTCGATGATCCCCGTTACAACCCGCATGCGCGCAACGTGATCATCGGCCCCAACGCCTTCGGCCGCGGCGGGGACGATCCGCAGCTCGAGGGCAAGGAGGCGCTGCTTGCAGCCTTCGGCGGGGCGCTGCCCCCCGTGCTGTGGGATGGCCTTGCCCAAAGCCCCGAGAGCGCGCTCAAGATCGCCCCCGGGGTGACGGGCTGGACGCTCAACCTTGCACAGCCCGGCCAGTCCATTGCCGAGGCCCGCCCGGGGCCGCTGATGCTGACCCCGGTGGAAACCTGGGAGTTCCCCGAAGTCGGCGCGCCGGCGGCGCTGGAGGCGCGGCTCAAGTGAGGCTGGGTGCGGGGTTGCTTGTTGCGGCGGCGCTGGCGCTGGGCGGGGTGGTGGCACAGGCCCACCTTGCCGGCGCAAGGGTGTCCGATGCGGCGGTGATGGGCGAGGGCTTCCCGCCCACGCTCGGCGCCTTCGGCTTCTTTGCCGATGCCGCCCGGCAGGTGCCCGCGCCGGGGGTGATCGCTTACGAACTCAACACCCCGCTGTGGTCGGACGGGGCGGAAAAGCTGCGCTTCATCTATCTGCCCGCGGGCACCCGGCTGGCCGCCGATGGTGAGGGGCTGCTGCGCTTTCCCGTGGGCGCGGCGATCATCAAGACCTTTGCCTTCGGCAAAGGCGCGGAGCGGCGCTTGATCGAGACCCGGGTGCTGCTCCACCGCGCCGATGGCTGGGTGGCGCTGCCCTATCGCTGGAACGCCGAGCAGACCGAGGCGCGCCTTGCCCTTGCCGGCGGGCGGGTGGAGGTGGTGACCCCGGCGGGCGAGGCGATCTCCTATGCCATTCCCAACAAGAACCAGTGCAAGACCTGCCATTCGCTTGACGGGGCGGTGATCCCGATCGGTCCCAAGGCGCGCAATCTTTCCGCCCGCTGGCTTGCCGCAATGGTTGCCGCCGGGCGGCTCGACCGCGTGCCCGAAGGCGCTGGCAGCCAGCCGCGCTGGGATGGCGCGGCCAAGGGCCCGGCCGCGCCGCTGGCGCGGGCCTATCTCGATGTGAACTGCGCCCATTGCCACAGGCCCGGGGGGAGCGCCTCCAATTCCGGGCTCGATCTGCGCTGGGAACAGGCCGAGCCCCACGCCATCGGCATCTTCAAGCGGCCGGTGGCCGCCGGGCGCGGGGCCGGGGGGCATGAATTTGCCATTGTCCCCGGCCAGCCAGATCGGTCGATCCTCATCTATCGCATGGAGAGCACCGAACCGGGCGTCGCCATGCCTGAACTGGGTCGCTCCAGCACCGATCATCGCGGCGTTGCCGTGGTGCGGCGCTGGATCGCGGAGATGCGCTGATGAAGTGGCTGCTGCGCGGCGCGCTGGCGCTCATCGCTATCCTGGTGATCGCCTTTCTTGCCTTGCGCACCCCCGATACCGATGCGGCGGCGATGCGGGCGAAATATGGCGGGCCGCCCTCGCAATTCGTGGCGATCGGCGAGGGCGTGACCATTCATCTGCGCGACGAGGGGCCGCGCGATGCCCCGGCGATCCTGCTGCTGCACGGCTCCAACGCCGATCTGCACACCTGGGAGCCCTGGGCCAGAGCGCTGAGGCAGCGCTACCGGGTGATCCGCTTCGATCAGGTCGGCCATGGCCTCACTGGCCCCGACCCGCGCCACGATTACAGCCTTGCCAATTATGTTGCTGATATTCGAGAGGTGGCCGACAGGCTGGGGCTCAAGCGCTTCATCATTGGCGGCAATTCGATGGGGGGCAAGCACGCGCTTGCCTTTGCCATCGCCCACCCTGATCGGGTGGCGGGGCTGGTGCTGGTCGATGCCAGCGGCACGCCGATGCTGCCCCTCGCGCGCAAGGACGAGAGCGGCGGCGGCAATATCGGCTTCAAGCTCGCCCGGATGCCGGGGATCAACCTGCTGATCGAACAGATCACCCCGCGCCGCCTGATCGCGAAGAGCCTCGCGCAATCGGTTTCGGTCAAGTCGATCATCACCGATGCAATGATTGATCGCTATTGGGAATTGCTGCGCTACCCCGGCAACCGGCGCGCGACGCTCGAGCGCTTCTCCGTGCCCTATGCGCCGCTGAGCCAAAAGGACATTGCCGCGGTGCGCGCGCCGGCGCTGATCCTGTGGGGCGCCGAGGACCGGCTGATCCCGGTCGAGGCCGGGCGCTGGCTGGCGCGCACCCTGCCCGATGCCCGGCTGGTGGTCTATCCCGCGGTCGGCCACCTGCCGCAGGAGGAGGCGGTCACCGCGAGCCTTGCCGATCTTGAGGCCTGGCTCGCTGAGCACGTCCCGGCAGGCGAGGCGCGCTGAACCGCCGCGCACCCCGCGCTCAGCCTCTGGACGGGCGCGCGCCGCCTGGCCTACATCCTTTCGCAACCGCACAAGAACATGAAGGAGCAGGCGTTTGCGCAAACTCGGGATCATCGGAGGCATGAGCTGGGTGTCGACCGCGAGCTATTACGAGCGGATCAACCGCAGCATCCAGAAGCGCAGCGCCCCGATGAGCAGCGCGCCGCTGCTGATCGAGAGCCTCGATTTCCGCGCGCTCTACGCCCTGCGCGAGGCGCATGACTGGAAGCGCGCCGCCGGGGTGCTGAGCGAAAGCGCCCGGAGGCTCGAAGGGGCAGGGGCTGAAGGACTGATCATCGGCGCCAATTCGATGCACCGCCTCTATGACGAGGTCGCCGCTGCGGTCAGCATACCCATCCTCCACATCGCCGAATATGTGGGCCTGGCCATGCAGCGCGCCGGGGCCACCCGCGCGGCGCTGCTCGGCACCCGCAACGTGATGACCGAGAGCTTCTATCGCAAGCGGCTGGTCGCCCACGGGATCGACCTGCTCCCGCCCAATCTCGATTTCGTCGAGATGCTCGACCGGATCATCTATGAGGAGCTGATGGTGGGCAAGGTCACCCGCGAGGCCGAGCGCACCTTGAAGACCATCATCACCAACAAGGCGCAGGAAGGCGCCGGGGCGATCGTGCTCGCCTGCACCGAGCTTGACCTTGTCGTCGATGTCGATGCCAATGTCCTGCCGATCTTCGACAGCACCCGGATCCACTGCGAGGCGGCGGCCGACTGGATCCTCGGCGCCGAGGCGGTGCATTAAGACTCATTTCGTCGTCCGCCAGCCTCGGCTCGTCGCATTGCTCCGATGCGCGGGGTGCAACATTGCCGCCTGCGCCTTAGGTGCCCTCGCGGATTGTGTCACCACTTTGAGGGGCAAGTCCGGGTCTTTCGGGTCGCACCGATGGGCCCTTGGGGCCGCTCTCCTCCCCCCCAATCACCGGAGAGTGGCCCCATAATCCTTTGCGCCTCTCGCGGCAGCGCCTCCTGTCCATCATGTTCGCTGGCTGTTCCGGTTGAGCCGCGCCGCGCGCTCGCCTAAGCGCTCGAACCGTGATGACCCGTGCCCCCTATGCCGCCGATCCCGAGGCCCATGGCGGGCGCGAATTCGGCTCCACCGGCGCGGGCGAAAGGCGCGGGCCCCGCAGCGCCTTCCAGCGCGACCGCGATCGCATCATCCATTCGATGAGCTTCCGGCGGCTCAAGTCCAAGACCCAGGTGTTCATCGCCCCCGAGGGCGACCATTATCGCACCCGTCTTACCCACAGCCTCGAAGTGGCGCAGATCGGGCGGGTGATTGCCCGCGCCCTGGGGCTGGATGAGGATCTCACCGAGGCGCTGTGCCTGGCCCACGATCTTGGCCATCCGCCCTTCGGCCATGCCGGCGAGGCGGCGCTCGGCGATGCCCTCGCGCGCCACGGCGGCTTTTGCCACAATGCCCAGACGCTGCGCACGGTGATGCGGATCGAGTGCCCCTATCCCGATCACGATGGGCTTGACTTGACCTGGGACGTGCTCGAGGGCCTCGCCAAGCACAACGGCCCGGTGCGCGCGCCGGGCTGGGCCCTTGCTGAGCTTGATGCGGCCTTCCCGCTCCAGCTTGATGCCTGGCCCTCGCTCGAGGCGCAGGTGGCCGCGGTGGCGGACGATATCGCCTATGACAACCACGATATCGATGATGGCCTGCGCGCCGGCTTTCTTGCGCTTGATGAGCTCCTCACGCTCGATTTCCTCGCAGATGCGTGGCGGGCGGTCGAAAAGCGCTTTCCCCGCGCCCCGCGCGAGCGTCTGCTGCGCGAGCTGGTGCGTGACCAGATCGGGATGATGGTGAACGACGTGATCGCCCATACCGCCGCCATGGTGCGCGGCCTCGGCTCGGTGGCCGAGGTGCGCGCCGCCGGGCGCCAGCTTGCCGGCTTCTCCCCGGCGATGGCGGCGCAGGAACGGCGGCTCAAGGCCTTCATGTATGAAAGGCTCTACTATCACCCCGAGCAGATCGCCGCGGCCGAGCGCGCGCGCGACGTGGTGGCGCGGCTCTATGCCGCCTACGCCCAGGATGCGCGGCTGATGCCCGAGGCCTGGCAGGCGCGCCTGCCCGCCCAAAATCCCGAGCGCGCCCGGGTGATCGCCGATTTCATCGCCGGGATGAGCGATCGCTTCGCAATCGAGGCGGTCGCGCGGATCTATGGCAAGCGGCCCGAGGGGCTGATCAATGTATGAGGCCCGCGTGAGCGGCCCGGTGCGCGTGGCGCTGGTGGGCGCGACCGGGCTGGTCGGGCGCGCGGTGATCGCCAGCGCCAGTGCCAGCGACACGGTGCGCCTTGTTGGCCTTGCCCGGCGCGAAGCGCCGCTGCCGCCGGGGGCACGGCTCGAGATGTTCGTGGCCGAGCCTTCGCGCTGGGGCGAGGTGATGGCAGCGCTGCGCCCGCGCGCGCTGATCTGTGCGCTGGGCACCACGATCAGAAAGGCGGGCGGGGATCGCGCCGCCTTTCGCGCGGTCGATCACGATCTGGTGCTGGCCACGGCCCGCGCCGCGCGGGATGTGGGGGTTGCCAACATGGTGCTGGTCAGCGCCGCCGGGGCCGATCCGGGGGCGCGCAGCTTCTACATGCGCACCAAGGGCGAGACCGAGGCGGCGCTCTCCTCGCTCGGTTTCCGCCGGCTCGACATCCTGCGCCCGGGCCTCCTGCGCGGCGCGCGGGTGGACGATCCGCGCCCGGCCGAGCGCGCCGCGCTCATCGCCGCGCCGCTCATTGATCCGCTGCTTTGCGGGCGCTGGGCGCAGTTTCGCTCGATTGATGCGGCGCTGGTGGCCGAGGCCGCGCTGGGCCTGACGCTGCGCCGCGCGGGCGGGCGATTCACCCATGACAACGAGGCCATGCGCCGCGCCGCGCGCGAATGGCGGCGCCAGGCCGAGGCAGGAGAGATGGCATGATCGACTGGAACGCCTGGTTCTCGATGGTCAATCTCCTCGCGCTCATCGCCTGGGTCGCGCTGATCGCCTTGCCGCGCTGGCCGGCGCTGCTTTCGGCGATCCTCTATCTTGGCGTGGGCCTCTTGTGCCTCATCTATGCGGTGGGGCTTGTCGGCGTGCTTTCGGGCCTCATTCCCACCACGGGTGCGGGCGGGGCCGATTTTTCCACCATTGCCGGGGTGCGCGCGATCTTTGCCAGCGATGCCGGAGTGACGATCGGCTGGACGCATTACCTCGCCTTTGACCTTTTCGTCGGGTTGTGGATCGCGCGCGATGGCGATGCCAAGCAGATCTCCCGGCTGGTGCAGGCGCCGATCCTCGTGGCGACCTTCCTTGCCGGGCCGCTTGGCCTTGGCCTGTGGCTGGCCCTGCGCGAGCCGGCGGCGCGGCGGCAGGGGCGTTTTCGCTAGATCACAGGGCTGGACCCGCGGGCGCCCTTGCGCTTTATCTGGGGCAGGAGAGCCTGGGGGAGAAAGCACGGCCATGGCGCGCACCGCCTATCACGATCACGCGCATTTCGATGACATCATGCATTTCTGGGCCAGGGAGCGCCCGGACCTGCCTGCCTTCGATCAGGACGGGCGGGTGACCACCTATGCCGAGGCCGATCGGCTCACCCGCCAGCTGATCGCGCTGCTTGCGGCGCGCGGAGTCAATCCGGGGGATCGCATCGCCTGGCTCGGCAAGAACCGCGACATCTATTTCCTGCTCTACATCGCCGCGGCGCGCATGGGCGCGGTGATGGTGCCGATCGGCTGGCGGCTTGCCCCGCGCGAGATCGCCTATATCCTCACCGACACCGAGGCCCGGCTGCTGTTTGCCGATCAGGACTTCATCGACACCGCCCATCAGGTGGCCGAGGAGGTGCCCAGCCGGCCCGAGGTGATCGAGGCCGAAGCGGCGCGCAGCGCCGCGCAGGGGTTTGCGCCTGCCAGCTACACCCCGCCGCCGCCAGAGGCGCCGGTGCTCCAGCTCTACACTTCGGGCACCACCGGCAATCCCAAGGGGGCGATGCTTTCCAACGCCAATCTCTTTGCCCTGCGCAATCCCGGTATTGCCGCCGGGGCCGACTGGCAGTTCTATGAGCCGGGTGACTGCATGCTGGTGGCCATGCCCTGCGCGCATATCGGCGGCACCGGCCTTGTCAACATCGCCATATCCAGCGGGGTGCGCAGCCTGGTGCAGGCCGAGTTCTCGCCGGTCGGGGTGCTCGAGGCGATCGAGGCCGGCGCCACCCACCTGTTCATCGTTCCGGCGGCCCTGCAGATGGTGGTGCAGCACCCGCGCGCAGCCACCACCGATTTCAGCAATCTCAAATATCTGATGTATGGCGCTGCGCCCATGCCGCTGGAGCTGCTCAAGGAAGCGGTGCGCACCATGCCCACCACCAAGTTCCTGCAGGCCTACGGCATGACCGAGACTGCAGGCACGATCTCGGTGCTGCCGCCCGAGGACCATTCGACCGAGGGCAACCAGCGCATGCGCTCGGCCGGCAAGGCCTGCCCCGGGGTGGCGATCGAGGTGCGCGGGCCTGACAACAAGGAATTGCCGCGCGGCGAGGTGGGCGAGGTCTGCATCCTCTCACCCACCAACATGCGCGGCTATTGGAAGCTGCCCGAGGCCACCAGCAAAACCGTCGATCCCGATGGCTGGCTGCACACCGGCGATGCCGGCTACATGGACGAAGATGGCTATGTCTATATCCAGGACCGGATCAAGGACATGATCATCTCGGGCGGCGAGAATGTCTATCCGGCCGAGGTCGAAAGCGCGATCTATGGCCACCCGGACATTGCCGAGGTGGCGGTGATCGGGGTGCCCAGCGCCAAGTGGGGCGAGGAGGTCAAGGCCTGCGTGGTGCCCAAGCCCGGCCACACCATCGACGAGGCCGACGTGATCGCCTGGGCACGGGCGCGCATCGCCGCCTTCAAGGCGCCCAAGAGCGTCGATGTGATTGCGGTGATGCCGCGCAATGCCAGCGGCAAGATCCTGCGCCGCGAGCTGCGCGCGCCCTATTGGGAAGGCCACGAGCGCCAGGTCAATTGATGGTGCGCCAGCACGCCCCTGCCACCTTGCGCAACCGCGAACCGATCGCGGCGGTGCTGAGGCAGGAACTGCCCGCGCGCGGCACGGTGCTCGAAATTGCGGCAGGCTCCGGGGAACATGCGGTCTATTTTGCCGCACGCTTCCCCGCACTCCTGTGGCAGCCGACCGATCCTTCGCCCGAAGCGCTGGCCTCGATCACGGCCTATCGGGCCGATTACCCGGGCACCAATCTCGCGCCGCCGCTGGCGCTCGATGCTGCCGCCCCCGATGCCTGGCCAGTGGCCGCGGCTGATGCAATTGTGTGCATCAACATGGTGCATATCAGCCCGTGGGAGGCGAGCGAGGGGCTGTTCCGGGGTGCTGCCCGGATTTTGGGCAGGAGCGGCGGGCCGCTGATCATCTATGGCCCGTTTCTTGAGCAGGGGGTTGCAACGGCCCCTTCCAATCTTGCCTTTGATGCCAGCCTCAAGGCGCGCGATCCGCGCTGGGGGCTGCGCGCGGCCGAAGCGCTCGATGCGCTCGCGGCCGGGCACGGGCTCGCCCGCAGCGCGCGCCACGCCATGCCGGCCAACAATCTGACGCTGGTCTATCGCCCGGCCCGGTCGCTGGCCTAGTCGAGCGCGCGCTTGCCGGCGCGGCCCACCGACTTGATGTCCTCGCCCACGCCTTCAACCGTGTTGCAGGCGGTGGTCGCGGCAAGCGTCAGGATGGCGAGCGCGGCGGCGATGAGGCTCTGGCGAAACATGCTGTGCTCCCTGGACAGGTTGTGGTGCTTCAAACGCATGCGGCTGCCAGCCTATTCCTGACTCGCCGCTGAAGCGACACGCTTTGTCCCTTGTATGCGGGCCCTGGCCAGCTGGCGCTCGCGCCAGGCGATCAGCAGCCCGGCGCCGATGATGAGCGGCGCGCCCAGCCACAGGCTTGCCGGTGCCGCCTGCCCGAACACCATCTGGCCATAAAGGCTCGCCCAGAGCAGCGCGGTGTAATCCATCAGCAGGATCACCGCGGCCGAACCGAAGCGCAGCGAGGTGGTGAGCAGCATCTGCGCCGCCGCGCCCACCAGCCCCATCCCGAGGATCAGCCCCCAGGTTGCCGGATCGTGCGCCGTCCAGACGAGGGGCAGGGCAAGGGCCGCGATCGGGGCGGAGAGCGCGGCGAACCAGAAGACGATGCTCCAGGGGTTCTCGGTGGTATTGAGGTCCTGGATCTGGAAGCTGATGAGCGCCACCATGAAGGGGGCGATGAGGCCCACCGCAATCCCCGCCCAGGTGACGCCGGCGTGGAGGCCCGAGAAGGGCTGCATCACCACCACCACCCCGGCAAAGCCCATCGCCACCGCGCCCCAGCGATAGGGCCCAATCCGCTCGCGGAAGAGCACCATCGCGATGAGCACGGCAAAGACCGGCGCGGTAAAGCCAAGCGTGGTCGCCTCGGCGAGCGGCAGCAGCAGCACCGCGCCATAGGTGAAGATCATGCCCAGAAGCCCGCTCGCGGCGCGCCGGGCATGGGCGCCAAGCCGCCTTGTCCTGAGCAGCGCCAGCCTGCCCGTGAGCACCATCCCTGTGCCCAGCAGCAGCGCGGTGAGCGCCTGGCGCCAAAAGATCAGCTCGACAAGATGCGCGCCGCGCTGCCCTGCCAGCTTGACCAGCATCCCCATGCTCGCCAGCGCAAAGGCAGCAAGCAGTCGGACGAAGAGCGCGAGCATCGGGCGGGGGCGGGCGATCGAGCCATCCATCGCCCTGTCGCTTGGCCGAGCGGCGGGGATTGCGCAAGCGGGCGCAGGCCCCATATGCGCGCGGCATGGACATTCTCACCCGGCTCGAACTGCTCAGCGACGCGGCCCAGCTTGCCCTTCTGGGCGGGCTGTTCTGGGCGCTGGCGGGGATCGCTGCGGTGATGGAGCGCCGCCGCACCCGGCGCCGCGATGTCGCCCGCCTTGATCGGGTCGGCTGGGTGCCGTGGCTCACGCTGTTCGTGCTCGCCGCGGTGCTCGGCGGGGGGCTGCTCGCGGTCAGCCTTCCGGCCGTGCTGGCGGGTTGAGCCAAAGCGGCACGAAAGCGCCGTGCGCCGTTTTACAGGCAGGCCTCCAGATAGGCCTGATCGAAGCCGAACTGGCGCGCCTTTTCCAGCGTGTAGGGCCTCAAGCCCGAGCTGCGGAACTCGCCGATGATCTTCCCGTCCTCGGTCTCGTCGAGATATTCGAACTTGAACAGCTCCTGCGTCACGATCACGTCGCCCTCCATCCCGATCACCTCGGTAATGTTGGTGGTGCGGCGCGAACCATCGCGCAGGCGCTTGACCTGGACGATGAGATCGACGCTTTCCGCGATCTGGCGGCTGATCGCTTCCTTGGGGATCTTGATATCCCCCATCATGATCATGTTCTCCATGCGCCCGAGCGCCTCGCGCGGCGAGTTGGCGTGGAGCGTGCACATCGAGCCATCGTGACCGGTGTTCATCGCGGCGAGCAGGTCGAAGCACTCCGCGCCGCGGATTTCGCCGAGGATGATGCGGTCCGGGCGCATACGCAGGGCGTTCTTGACGAGGTCGCCGATGGTGATCGCGCCCTGGCCTTCAAGGTTGGGCGGGCGGGTTTCGAGCGGCAGCCAGTGCGGCTGCTGCAAACGCAGTTCCGCCGCGTCCTCGATCGTCAGCACGCGTTCGCCCGGATCAATCATTTTAGAGAGGGCGTTGAGCATGGTCGTCTTGCCCGAGCCGGTGCCGCCCGAGATGACGATGTTCATCCGGCACGCGCCCGCGATCTTCAATGCAGTGCACATCTTGTCCGACATCGAGCCGAAGTCGCGCAGCATATCCAGCGTGATCGGCTTTTCGGAGAATTTGCGGATCGAGATCGCGGTGCCGCGCAAGGAGAGCGGGGGCACGATCACGTTGACGCGGCTGCCATCCTTGAGGCGCGCGTCGGCGAGCGGCGTGGTCTGGTCGACGCGGCGGCCGACCTGGTTGACGATGCGCTGCGCGATCTGGAACAGGTGCTGCTCGTCGCGGAACTTGATCGGGGCGAGCTGGAGCTTGCCCTTCTTCTCGATGTAGGTCTGATCCGGCCCGTTGACCATGATGTCGGAGACGTCGGGGTCGTTGAGCAGCTCCTCGAGCGGGCCGAAGCCGAGCAGCTCGTCGATCAGCACCTTCTCGAGCGCGAATTGTTCGCGCCGGTTGAGGGTGACCTTGAGCTCGGCCAGCACCTCCATGATGATCGGGCGGAACTCCTCGGACAGTTCCTCCTTAGAGAGGGTCGCGGCGGCCTCGGGATCGACGCGCTCGAGCAGGCGCGGGAGCACCTGTTCCTTGATCTTGTGGACGCTCGCCTCGAACCCGCCGACTTCCGACTGCGCTTCGGCAGCCGCCGCCATGCGCTCGTTGAGCCGGCCGAGCGCTTCCGCGGTGGAATTGGGGCGGGGCTGTGCCGGTCCGGGGGGCGGCGCCGGGCTTGACGGCATGGCTTCGCCCGGAATCGGCGGGAACTGCTCGCCCCCGCGCATGGCCGGAACCGCGGGCCCGCCGCCCTTCATCGGGCGAGCAACGCCGAAGGCAGGCCGGGCGCCGGGCTTGATCCCGCCAACATTGCCTCTCTTGCCGAATGCGCTCATTCTCAGCCCCCAAGGCTTTCCATCACGTTGCATCCCCGCCGCGGCGTCGCGGCAGGTGTTCGGGCCATGGTCAATAGGTAGGAATGGTTGTTTTTTCCTAAATCGGCCCGCTGGCGCGCCGGCGCGGGGCGGCCCAGGCTAGCGGGGGCTTGTCGCGGCGCGCGCGGCGGCTAGAGCGGGAGAAGAAACAGCAGGGAATCGGCCAGGATCATGTGCGGCATTATCGGGATCGTAGGCAGCAGCGCCGTGGCCGACCGGCTGGTCGATGGCCTCAGGCGCATGGAATATCGCGGCTATGACAGCGCCGGGCTGTGCACGCTCCACGATGGCGCGCTGGTGCGGCGGCGGGCCGAGGGCCGGCTTGCCAATCTGGTGCGGGTGCTCGAGGCCGATCCGGCGCCCGGCATGGTCGGCATTGCCCATACCCGCTGGGCCACCCACGGCGCGCCCACCGCGGCCAATGCCCACCCCCACGCCACCGACGAGGTGGCCATCGTCCACAATGGCATCATCGAGAATTTCAAGGAGCTGCGCGCGCAGCTCGCCGCGCTCGGGCGCCGCTTCGAGAGCGAGACCGACAGCGAGGTGGTGGCCCATCTGATCTCGGTCGAAGTCGAGGCCGGGGCCGATCCCGAAACCGCGGTGCGCCGCGTGCTGCCGCGCCTGCGCGGGGCCTTTGCGCTGGCGATCGCCTTTCGCCAGCATCCCGATCTGCTGATCGGCGCCCGGCTCGGCTCGCCGCTGGTGCTGGGCTATGGGCCGCAAGGGCGCGAGGCCGAGATGTATCTCGGCTCCGATGCGCTCGCGCTCGCCCCGTTGACCCAGCGCATCACCTATCTTGAAGAAGGCGATTGGGTGGTGATCCGCCGCGATGGCGCCACCATTTTCGATGGCGCGGGCCAGCCGGTCAGCCGCCCGATCCAGACCTCGGGCGCCTCGGCCGCGGCGGTGGAGAAGGGCAATTACCGCCACTTCATGCAGAAGGAGATCTTCGAGCAGCCCACCGTGGTGGCGCAGACCCTCGCTTCCTACCTGCGCCTGTCGGACAATTCGGTGGCGCTGCCGCAGATCGACTTTGATCTTTCCGCGATCCGCCGCCTCACGCTGGTTGCCTGCGGCACCAGCTTCTATGCCGGGATGGTGGCCAAATACTGGTTCGAGCGCTTCGCCCGGGTGCCGGTCGATATCGATGTGGCAAGCGAGTTCCGCTACCGCGAGCCGGTGCTCGAGGAAGGGGGCCTTGCGCTGTTCATCTCGCAGAGCGGCGAGACCGCCGATACGCTCGCCGCGCTCAGGCACTGCAAGGCCAATGGCCAGACCATCGCGGTGGTGGTCAATGTGCCCACCAGCACCATGGCGCGCGAGGCCGATTTGCTGCTGCCCACCCATGCCGGGCCGGAGATCGGCGTTGCCTCGACCAAGGCCTTCACCTGCCAGCTTGCGGTGCTTGCGGCACTGGCGGCGCACATGGCGGTGAAGAAGGGGCGCCTGTCCCGCGAGGAGGAGGCCGAGATCGTGCGCCACCTGCTCGAGGCGCCCGCCGCGCTCAACGCCGCGCTTGGCCATGATGATGACATCGCTGCCATGGCGCACCTTATCGTCCCGGCCCGCGACGTGCTCTATCTGGGGCGTGGTCAGGATTATCCGCTGGCCCTCGAAGGGGCGCTCAAGCTCAAGGAAATCAGCTATATCCATGCCGAAGGCTATGCCGCAGGCGAGATGAAGCACGGGCCGATCGCGCTGATCGACGATCAGGTGCCGGTGGTGGTGATTGCCCCGTCTGGCCCGCTGTTCGAAAAGACCGTCTCCAACATGGAGGAGGTGCGCGCGCGGGGGGGGCAGGTGGTGCTGATTTCCGATGCCGAGGGCATCGCCGCTGCGGGCGAGGGCTGCATCGCCAGGATCGAAATGCCGGTGGTCCACCCGCTGATCGCGCCGCTCGTCTATGCCGTTCCGGTGCAGCTGCTTGCCTATCACGTGGCGGTGGTGAAGGGCACCGATGTCGATCAGCCGCGCAACCTGGCCAAGTCGGTGACGGTGGAATAGCGCGCCCGCACGCGCGGCAAGGATTGTGCTGCGGGCTTTACCGCAATCTAACCATTGCGCGTTAATTGCGCCTGCGTGCATCAGCAGCCCGCGCCTTCTCCGCCGCCGGCCGTGCCGGCCAGCCTGCCGATTTCCGACGTGCTTGGCCTGTCGCGAAATCCGGCATTCGATCCTGCGCGCCTGCGCGGCGATGACTATGCCGAACTTGCCTATGCCAGCCGCAACCGGATGTTCGCCAATGCCCTGGTGATGCTGTTCGTCTGCGTGGTGTTCATGCCGCTGATCGGGCCGCCGCTGGTGGGACCATGGGCCCTGCTGCTCGGCTTCATCCTGTTCAAGGCCCGCCAGACCGACATGCGTCTCGTCAACCCGGGCAGCCGCAGCGCGGCGGCGGAGCTGGAGCGCTGGCAGCTCACCTATGCGGTCGCGGCGGCGGTGTGCTGGGTGGGGGCGTTGCTGGCCTTCCCGGCGCTCGCCGGCGGGGCCGAGGCCATCACCATGGTGCTGGTGCTCATGGTGCTGATGGCTTGCTCGACCTTCGTCTTTTCAACCTCGCCGCTGGGCGTGGTGATCTACATCGCCATGCTCGGCCTCGGGATCGTGATCCATCTTGCGCTTGCGGGCCAAATGCTGGCGATGGGCGGGGCGGTGCTGTTCACCATCTCCTGCCTCGTTGCCACCATCCAGGTGCGCACCATCTTCCTTAAGGCGCGGCTGGCCGAGGCGGCGGTGCTCGAGAAGGAGGAGGTGGTCTCGCTGCTGCTGCGCGAGTTCGAGGAGAACGAGGCCGATTGGCTGTGGCAGATCGACCCGGCTCGGCGGCTGCGCTCGGTCTCGCCCCGCTTCGCCTTCGCGCTCGGGCGGTCGCAGGCCGAGGTCGAGGGCAAGTCCCTGCTGGAACTCATCGCCGGGCCGGGCTGGGAACGGGGACACTATTCGCCCAGTCTGCGCGATCTGGCCGAGCGGCTGAAGAACCGCGAGAACTTCTCCAACCTGCTGGTGCAGGTGACGATCATGGGCGAGGAGCGCTGGTGGGAGCTTTCGGGCACGCCGATGCGCGATGATCAGGGCCGCTTCTCGGGCTTTCGCGGGGTTGGCTCGGACGTGACCGAACAGCGCAAGTCTTCCGAGAAGATCGCCTATCTGGCGCGCTTCGACACGCTCACCCAGCTGCCCAACCGCCTGCAGCTTACCGAAGCGCTGGGCGATGCGCTGCGCTATGCCGAACAGTGGCGCACCCGCTGCGCGCTGCTTATGGTCGATCTGGATCGTTTCAAGGCGGTCAATGATTCGCTCGGCCACATGACCGGCGACAAGCTGCTGGCACAGGTATCGGCGCGGCTGAAGTCATTGATGAGCGAGAATCAGCTGGTTGGCCGGCTCGGCGGCGACGAGTTTGCGATCGTGATTCGCGATGCCGCCTCGCCCGCGACGGTGCGCGACCTAGCGCAGCAGGTGATCGCGCGCCTGTCTGAGCCCTATCAGGTCGATCAGCACACGCTCTATGTCGGGGCCAGCGTCGGCTCGGCGGAAGGGCCGCGCGATGGCACCACGGTGGAGGAGTTGATGCGCAACGCCGACCTTGCGCTCTATCGCGCCAAGGACATGGGCGGGGGCGAGCATTGCCGCTTCGAGCCGACCTTGCACGCCTCGGCCGAAGAACGCCGCCAGCTCGAAGTGGCGCTGCGCAAGGCGCTGGGGCGCGAAGAGATGGTGCTGAACTTCCAGCCGGTGGTCGATGCCCGCAGCGAAAGCGTGGTCAGCTTCGAGGCGCTGGTGCGCTGGAACAGCGCCGAGCACGGCTTTGTCAGCCCCGGCAAGTTCATCCCGCTGGCCGAGGACACCCGGCTGATCGTGCCGATCGGCCAGTGGGTGCTGCACCGCGCCTGCGAGGAAGCGCGCAATTGGCCCGAGCATGTGAAGGTCAATGTCAACGTGTCGCCCGAGCAGCTGCTCGAACCGGGCTTTCATGCCGAGGTGGTGCAGGCCCTCGCGGCAAGCGGCCTCAGGCCCGAGCGGCTCGAGATCGAGGTGACCGAGAGCATCTTTTTGCGCGATGCCAGCTTGGCGCGCAACGCGCTCGAACAGGTGATGGCGCTGGGCTGTTCGGTGGCGCTCGATGATTTCGGCACCGGCTATTCCTCGCTCGGCTATCTGCGCAAGCTGCGCTTCTCGACAATCAAGGTCGATCGCACCTTCGTGCAGGGCGCGGCGCAGGGCAGTGCCGAGAGCCTGGCGATCATCAACGCGGTGGTCGCCATGGCCAAGAGCCTCGACATGACCACCACCGCCGAAGGGGTGGAAAATGCCGAGGAGGCCGAGCTTATCCGCAACCTCGGCTGCGACAATATCCAAGGCTATTATTTCGGCCGCCCGATGAGCGCCGAGGAGGCGCGCAGCCTGTTCCGCCAGCCGATCGAGCGGCGCGCCTGATCGCGCTCAGGCGCTGGCCAACGCCGCCAGCACGCTCTCGAACAGGCGCCGGCCATCGGCCCCGCCCAGCGCCGGGTGGGCTGCCGGTTCGATCGCGCGTTCGGGATGGGGCATCATGCCGAGGATGCGGCGGTTGGCGCTGAGCACCCCGGCAATCCCGCGCGCCGATCCGTTGACCTCCTCAGCATAGCGAAAGGCGATCCGCCCTTCGCCTTCGAGCGCATCGAGCGTTGCCGCATCGGCATAGTAATTGCCGTCGTGATGCGCGACCGGAATGCGGATCGTCTCGCCCGCCCGGTAGGCGCTGGTAAAAAGCGAATCCGTGGTCTCGACCGTGAGGCTGACGGTGCGGCAGATGAAGCGCTGGGCGGCATTGCGCAGCAGCGCACCGGGCAGCAGCCGCGCCTCGGTGAGAACCTGGAAGCCGTTGCACACGCCGAGCACCGGCACCCCGCGTGCCGCTGCGGCCACCACCGCGCGCATGATCGGGCTTTGCGCGGCCATCGCGCCCGAGCGCAGATAGTCTCCATAGGAAAAGCCGCCGGGCAGGGCGATGAGATCGAGCCCTTCGGGCAGATCGGCATCGCCGTGCCAGATCCTGAGCGCCGGCGTGCCCGAAACCGCCTCGAGCGCCACCGCCATGTCGCGGTCACAATTGGAGCCGGGAAAGGTGATGACCGCCGCGCGAAAGCCCATCAGTCCGCCCCTCCCGCCGCGGGCGCCTCGATGGTGTAGCTTTCGATCACGGTGTTGGCGAGCAGCTGCTCGCACATCTGCCTGATCGTGGCGTGATCGGTGCCATCGGCAAGATCGAGTTCGATCAGCCGGCCCACGCGCACATCCGCGATCCCCGAAAAGCCGAGCCCCTCGAGCGCATGATGCACCGCGCGCCCCTGCGGATCGAGCACACCGGGCTTGAGGCGGACGAGGACGCGCACATGCATGAGGGCTTGCTCCCTTGGCTGGACCAACGGGCCGCGCGGCCCTGACGGCACGCGCTATAGCGCCCCCGCGCGGCGGTGCAATCGCCTCGATCGCGCCCGCACACCGCGGCGCGCGGCGCAGGGCTTGTCGCAATCCGGTCATACACGGCCCGCGCATGTAACCTGCTTGCAACATCTGACCGCAGATCGCCGCCAAAGTGACGTCTTGGCGCAACATTTGCCTCGGCCAGCCTCGCGCGAATCGCGCAAAAGTGCCAGCCACCGCCGCGCCCCTCTCCATCCGATCCAGCCCTGGAGGTTGTTTCATGTCCAAAGCTTTCACCGCCGCCCGCGCCGCCTGGGCGTGCAGCACCATCCTTGCCGCGGCCGCTGCCGGGTTTGCCGCTCCTGCCGCCGCGCAGGACGAGCTTGCCGCCGAAACCGAAGGCGGGCTTGCCACCATCATCGTCACCGCCAACCGCCGCGAGGAGAACCTGCAGGACGTGCCGGTATCGGCCGAACTGCTCGACAGCGAGCGGCTCGGCGCGGTGTTCAGCGGCGCGGCCGACATCACCGCGCTCGCCGGCACGGTCCCCGGGCTCAATGTCGAAAGCTCGAACGGCCGGGTTGCTCCGCGCTTCTATATCCGCGGCCTTGGCAACACCGATTTCGATCTTGCCGCCTCGCAGCCGGTCTCGGTGCTGCTCGATGACGTGGTGCTCGAGAACGTGACGCTCAAGAGCTTCCCGGTGTTCGATGTGGCCGGGGTCGAGGTGCTGCGCGGGCCGCAGGGCACCCTGTTCGGGCGCAACACCCCGGCGGGTCTTGTCAAGGTGACCTCGATCAAGCCGTCCAATGCCCGCGATATCCGCGCCTCGATCAGCTATGGCCGCTATGACACCATCGCGCTCAACGCCGCGATCGGCGGGGCGCTGGTCGAGGACGTGCTCGCCTTTCGCGTCTCGGGCCAGCTGCAGAGCCGGAGCGACTGGATCAGCAACGGCTTTACCGGCGAGAACGACGCGCTCGGCGGCTACACCGATATCGCCGTGCGCGGCCAGCTCCTCTTCACCCCGGGCGAGCGCGCCAGCATCCTGGCCGCGGTCAACTACCGCGATCTCAAGGGTGCCTCGACCTTCTTCCGCGCCAACGTGCTCGGCCCCACGCCGCAGCAGCCGCGCAACACCAACGGGCTCAACAACAACTACGAGCGCGACACGGTTTTCTTCGATGGCGGGGCGGGCAACAATGCCGATTACGAACAGCTCGGCCTGACGCTCACCGCATCCTACGAGTTCGACGGCGCCACGCTGACCGCGATCGCCAGCCGCTGGACGAGCGAAGGGGCAAGCCGCGGCGATATCGACGGCGGCTTTGGCGCCTCCTTCCTGCCGGTGATGGGGCCGGGCTTCATTCCCTTCCCCGCCGACACGCAGGATTCGATCGATCTGGAGCAGAACACCTTCGAGCTGCGGCTCGCCTCGAGCGGCAGCGGGCCGCTGACCTGGCAGATCGGCGGGTTCTATTTCGACAGCGACTTCGATGTCACCACCGTCGGCTTTCCCTTCCCGCCGCAGGTTACCGTCAACCACACCAACACCGCCTGGGCGCTGTTCGGGCAGGTGAGCTACCAGCTTACCGATACCCTGAGGGCGACCGGGGGCATCCGCTACACCGATGACGAGAAGGATTTCTTCGTCCGCGCGGGCGCGCCGCGCCAGCCGGTGAGCGTGGGTGACGACCAGTTCGACTGGGATATCAGCCTGTTTGCCGACGTGGCCGACAATGCCAGCGTCTATGCCAAGGTGGCCAATTCCTTCCGCGCCCCCACCATCCAGGGCCGTGACGTGGCCTTCTTCAGCGCGCCCTCGGTCGCCCAGTCGGAGAACATCACCTCCTATGAGGTGGGGTTCAAGAGCGAGCTTTCCGACCGCCGCGTGCGGCTTAACGGGGCGGCCTATTATTACACCGTGGAAGACCCGCAGTTCACCGCGGTGGGCGGGGCCGGCAACCTGGTCCAGCTGATCAACGCCAACAAGGGCGTGGGCTGGGGGCTCGAGCTTGACGGCGCCTTCCAGATCACCCCGCGCCTGATGCTGACGCTGGGCTTTGCCTATACCAACACCGAGATTAAGGATCCCAACCTTGCCGTGGGCATCTGCGCCCAGTGCCGGGTGATCGATCCGACCGTGGTGATCGCCGGCACGCCGCGCGCGCTCATCGATGGCAACCCCTTCCCCAACGCGCCCGAGATCAGCGCTGATCTTACCGCGCGCTATGGCGTGCCGGTGGGGCAGAGCGGCGAGTTCTTCGTCTTTACCGACTGGGTGTTCCTCGGCGAGACCAACTTCCTGCTCTACGAAAGCGCCGAGTTCAACGCCGGCAGCCGCCTCGAAGGCGGGCTCAAGGTCGGCTATTCCGGGAATGACGGACAGTGGGAAGTGGCCGCCTTTGCCCGCAACATCACCGGCGAGGACAATGTCCTTGGCGTCATCGACTTCAACAACAACACCGCCTTCGTCAACGAGCCGCGGATCTTCGGGGTGATGCTCGGCGTCAAATATTGAGGCGCTGCGCTCCGACACCCGTGCCGGGTGCGGGCAGGATCGGGGCCGGTCGGAGCAGTCCGGCCGGCCCCTTATCATCGCGGCTCAGGGCGAAGGCGCGGCCGGCACCACGCTGAAGGTGACCGCGGCCTTAAGATCGAGATAGCGCCGCGCGGTTTCCTGTACCTCCTCGGCGGTGATGGCGCGCATCACCTCGGGCACCGCGGCAAAGCGGGCGAGGCGCTCGGGCTCGCTCTGGGCGCGCGCGGCAAGGGCAAGCCAGCCGCCGAGGTCCTTGAGCGCGTTGGCGTGTTCCTCGAGGAAGGGGCGGCGCGCCCGGGCGATCACGTCCTCATCGAGCGGCGCGCGCTGGAGATCGGCGATCAGTTCGGCCAGCGCGGTGCGGGTGGCGGGCAGGGCATCGGCAGAGACTGCGGCGGCGATGGCGAAGGTGCCAAAGCCCGGATAGTGGTGGCTCGGCTGCGAGGCGGCGGAGGGGGAATATGCCTGCCCCAGCCGCTCGCGCAGCCGCTCGGTGAGTTCGATCCTGACGATCCGCGCGAGCAACTCGAGCCGCAGCAGCTCGGCCAGATCGCTGTCATCCCTGGTCGGCCACACCCATTGCAGCAGCGCCTGATCCGCCTCGCCCCGGTGGGTGAGGCGATGCTCGCCGCGGCTGGCCGTGAAGCTGCGCTGGCGCGCCTCGGGCCGGGGGAGGAACTCGGCCTCGCGCGGCGGCAGCGCGCCCAGCGTCGCGGCGATGGCGGCAATCGCTTCCGCTTCGTCGAGATCGCCCACCAGCGCCACCTCGATCGCCCCGCGGCGCAGCCGCTCGCCGATCGCCGCGTCAAGCCCGGCAAAATCGAGCGCGCGGAAGGCCTCGCGCGGTTGCAGGCTGAAGCGCGGGTCATTGTCCGAAAGGATCGCCCCGCTCGCCGTGGACAGCGCGCGCGCCGGAGTGGCATCGAGCGTGTTGAAGAAATTGTCGATGTTGCGGCGGAAGCGCTCGATCCCCTCAGGACGGTAGCCGGGATCGGTGAGCGTGGCGGCCAGCACCTGGAGCTGCAGCGCCAGATCGCGCGGGGTGGTGGTGCCCGAGGCGGTGAAGGCATCGGTGTCACTCGCCAGGCTGAAGGCCACCGATCGCCCGGCAAACAGGCTCGCAAGCTCGTCCTGGCTGTGCTTGCCAAGCCCGCCGGCGGCGAGCGAATTGGTGAGGTAGGTGGCAAGCGGGGCTGCGCGGGTGTTGAGCAGATCGCCGCCATCCACCGCCATGGCAAAGGCGATGCGGTCCTTGTGCACATCGGTGCGCTTGAGCGTCAGGCGCACGCCATTGGCAAAGCGGATGAAGCGCAGGCCGAAGCGTGGCTCGAGGCTGTCCGACACGACCGTGCCGGGCGGGCCGAAATCGCTGTAGGCAAAGGCGAGCGGGCCGCGCTCGGCAGGCGGGGCGATGGGCAGCGCCATCGCCCGCGCAAAGGCGGCGCGCAGGGCTTCCTCTCCACCTTCGGGGGCGCGGCGGCCCTCGAAGCGGATCAGCGGCTCGTCGAGCGGCGCGGCATCCGCGCGCAGCGCCTGCCAGACGGCCTCCGGTGTGATCGCAGGAGCTTCGGCCTCGAAGGCGGCAAGCTGGAACGCCGGGGTGGTGGGCACGCGCTCGTCGTTGACGAGGGCGAGCGCGGCATTCACGAAGACCCCGTGGGCGCGGGTATCGGCGGCCTTGGCGGCGTTTTCGAGCGCGGTGCGGGTGTTGGCGAGCTGTTCGTCAAGCTCGGCGCGGGTGAAGCCATGGGTGAGCGCCTGGTTGACTTCGCGCACCGCGGCGAGCAGGCCCTTTTCCCATTCGCCATCGGCGCTGCTGATCGCAAGGCTGGTGAGGCGTGCTTCCCTGAAGATCTCGCCCGAGCCATAGCTGGCGCTGCGAAAGGGCGCATCGGGCCCGCGGGCGAGGCGCGCCAGCCGCCGGTTGATGATCGCATAGCCCAGCGCGCGCAGCCGCGCGGTGCGGCGATTGGCAAGGGTATCGGGCTCCTCGCGCCAAGGGGCAAGGCGGGTGAGGGTGACGCTCTCGGCCAGCGCCGGATCGAGGTGGATGCGGGTGAGGCCGCGGCGGTCAACATCGATCGGCCCGGCCTCGGGCCGCTCCGGCGCCGGGGGGCCACGCCAATCGCCAAAGCGCGCGCGGATCGCCGCCTCGACCGCCTCGACCGGCAGATCGCCCACCACCACCAGCACGGCGTTGGCGGGCGTGTAGCTGCGCGCATAGAGCGCGCGCAACTGGGCCGCGCTTGCCTGTTCGATCACCGCGGCGCTGCCGATCGGCAGGCGCGCGCCATAGCGCGCCTCGGGCGCGAGAAAGGCGATGCTGTCTTCGAGGTTGCGCTGCTGGAACCCGGAGCGATCGCGCCGCTCGGCAAGGATCACCCCGCGCTCGCGCGCCACCGCATCCTCGCTCAGCAAAAGCTCGCTCGCTGTTTCGCGCATCAGCATCAGCGCGGTATCGAGCAGCGCCGGATCGGCGCGCGGCAGGTTGAGCATGTAGGTGACCGTCTCGAACCCGGTCGCGGCATTGGTGTCGGCCCCGAAGGCAAGCCCCTCGCGCGCGAGCAGCTTGACCATCTCGCCCTCGGGCAGGCCCTTCGAGCCGTTGAAGGCCATGTGCTCGAGAAAATGCATGAGGCCCCGTTCCGCCTCGCGTTCCTCGAGGCTGCCCGATCCGATCCGCAGCCGCACCAGCGCGGTGCCCGCCGGGGTGGCATTGTGGCGGATGATGAAGCGCAGCCCGTTGTCGAGCCGGTCGAAGCGATAGGCCGGATCGACCGGCACGTCGCTCGCCTCGAAGGCCCAGACCGGGGAGGGCGCGGGAGCAGGGGTAGGGGCAGGGCTGGCCGCCGCTTGTGCGTCAGGCGCGGGCGGGGGCGCTGCGGGCGGCGCATCGGCCGCGCGCGAGGCAAATTGTGCGGGCAGGGCCAGCGCCAGCGCAAGGCTGGTGGCAAGCGCGCCGCGGCGCGAGGCCATCACCTTTGGTTTGCTTCCTGATGCACTGCGCCAGACTAGCGCGCGCAGCCGGTCTGTCAGCCTATTTCTTGATCGGCGGCGGCGGGCGCAGGCGCGAGCGATGGTGCGACAGGTCGAACACCTCGCCCGGGCTGTTGTCATCGCCGTTCAGAAGCCCGAGCCGGCGGGCGACCTCGCGATAGGCTTCTTCCTCGCCGCCGAGGTCGCGGCGGAAGCGATCCTTGTCGAGCTTCTCGCCGGTGGTCATGTCCCACAGGCGGCAGCCATCCGGGCTGATCTCGTCGGCGAGGATCACCCGGCTATAGTCGCCATCATAGATGCGCCCGAATTCGAGCTTGAAGTCGATGAGGCGGATGTCGATCGCGGCAAACATCCCGCAGAGGAAATCATTGATGCGGATCGCCATCGAGGAAATGTCGTGCATCTCCTCGTGGCTGCACCAGTTGAAGCAGGCGATGTGTTCCTCGGCCACGAGCGGATCGCCGAGCGCATCGTCCTTGTAATAATATTCGATCAGGGTGTGCGGCAGCGGCTCGCCTTCCTCAAGGCCAAGGCGCTTGCACAGCGAACCGGCAGCCACATTGCGCACCACCACTTCGAGCGGGATGATGTCCACCTGCCGGATCAGCTGCTCGCGCATGTTGAGCCGGCGGATGAAGTGGGTGGGGATGCCGATATGGGCAAGGCGGGTGAAGACGTGCTCGCTAATGCGGTTGTTGATCACGCCCTTGCCCGCGATCGTGCCCTTCTTCTCGGCGTTGAAGGCGGTGGCATCGTCCTTGAAATACTGGATCAGCGTGCCCGGCTCCGGCCCCTCATAGAGGATCTTGGCCTTGCCTTCATAGAGCTTGGTGCGGCGGGACATCGGCGGTTTCCCTTATCAGCGAATGGTGCCCGGGGGCGGATTTGAACCACCGACACGCGGATTTTCAATCCGCTGCTCTACCCCTGAGCTACCCGGGCATTCGCTGCAAGCGACGGGTCAGGCAGGCGCTGCTTTCCCCGGCGAGCAAATGAGAGCGGCCCTATGGCGAAGGCGGCTGGCCTTGGCAAGGGGGTTTTCGCGCTCCTCGTCCCGGTTTCGCGCGCCGGCGCTATTCGTCCTCTGCCGGGCCCTCGCGGGCAAGATCATCCGGCTCGGCGGGCGGGCCGGGAACGGCGTAGGAATCGGAAAACCAGCGCGCAAGGTCGCGGTCGCGGCAGCGGGCCGAGCAGAACGGGTGGTGCGCTGCCTGGCGCGGCTTGCCGCAGATCGGGCAGGGCTTGTGGGCAGAAGGGCTCATTGGCCAACAAGCTGGGCATTGGCCGCAATGATAGCAAGGCCCGGATCGCTGCGGATTTCGAGGCCCCGCCCGGTGCGCCGCGCCAAGGCCTCGCGCCAGGCCGGGGCGATCCGGGCTTCAAGCGCGGGATGAACCATGAGTTCGATCACCCGCCCGGTGCCCCCTGCCTCGGCCGCGATCTCCGCTCGGCGCAGCGCCATGCGCGCGGCCATGCCGAGCCGCTGATGGGCGAATCGGTGGATCAGCGAGGGGCCTTCGAGCCGGGCGACCAGCTGGACGAGGCCAAAGCCGTTCATCGCCGTGCGCTCATGCGGCCAGTCAGCCAGCGCCGCCGCGAGCGCGGCATCGACCGCGCGGCGATCATCGCGCGCGGCGAGCGTGGGAAAATCTATGGCAATATTGCCGCCCAGATCAAACCAGGCCAGCGCCCGGGCGATCGCGGGGACGGCGGCGAGCGCAAGGCTGCGCGGCGCGCCGATCCCGTCGATGTCGATCACGCTCATCGCCGCCGTGGTGCCGATCAGGATCTCCCCGCCGGGAAAGTCGAGCCGGGCGCTGGCCGCGGCCTGCCACACCTCTTCCCACAGCCCGGCGGGAAAGCGCGGCACGATCCGCCCCTCGGGAAAGGGCGAGGGCAGCGGCCCGGTGCCGGCCACGCGCGCTTGGGCGCGCTTCAGCCGCCCGCGTTCGGCCATCGGCGCCCGGGTGATCACCAGCGCGAGCGAAGCGCCCTCGCTCACGCCCTGCGGCAGGTGATCGACCAGCGCCTCGCGCCCGTCATCGAGCCGCGCCAGCCCCCGCCGCGTGCCCTTGAGCTTGGCGACAAGTTGCCCGTGCGTCTGTGTGCCGGCGGCCAGTTCTCCGGGCCAGCTCAGTCTTGCAGCGCGCACCTGCCCGCCTTCGACGAGCAGCGCGCGCCTTTCCCCGATCCCTTCCTCGATCAGCCATTCTGCCGCACCGCGCTCAGGCAAGGGCGAACCCCGCCGCCTTGAGCAGTGCCCTGGTTTCATAGAGCGGCAGGCCCATCACCCCCGAATGGCTGCCCCTGATCCACTGGATCAGCCCTTCGGCACTGCCCTGGATGGCATAGCCCCCGGCCTTGCCGCGCCATTCGCCCGAGGCAAGATAGGCGGCGATCTCCTGATCGGTGAGGCGCTTGAAGCGCACCACGGTTTCGCTCACGCGCGCGCGGCAGCTGCCATCGGGGCCGCGCAGCACCACGCTGGAGAAGACCTGGTGCCGCCGCCCGCTCATCAGGGCAAGGCACGCGCGCGCCTCGGCCTCGGATTCGGCCTTGGGCAGGATCCGTCGCCCCACCGCCACCACCGTATCGCCCGCGAGCACGAAGCCGGGGGCGCACACGGCCTCGGCCTTCTCCAGCCCCATGCGCAGGGCATAGGCGCGGGGGCGCTCGCCCTTCATCGGGGTCTCGTCGATGGCAGCGGGGGCAATGGCATCGGGCACAAGGCCCAGCCGGGCGAGCAATTCGCGCCGCCGCGGCGAGGCCGAGGCCAATGTGAGGTGAGGATCGCCCATCGGGCGGGCCGGTGGCCCCTATTGCGGCCCGGGGCCGCCGCGACCCGGCATGAAGCGATAGGTGATGCGCGCCTTGGTGAGATCGTAGGGCGTCAGTTCGCACAGCACCTCATCGCCCACCAGCACGCGGATGCGGTTCTTGCGCATCTTGCCGGCAGTGTGGCCGAGCACTTCATGGCCGTTTTCAAGCTCCACCCGGAACATCGCATTGGGCAGCAGTTCAACCACGCGCCCGCGCATTTCGAGGAGTTCTTCCTTGGCCATGTAATTCCTTCGTGACTCGTGGCTGGGCAAAGACGCCCGTCGATGCGGGGCAGCGCTTTAGCGATGTGGGAACCAAAAGGGAAGGCTCGTGCTTTAGGCCCGGGTTGAAGCCCCCGTTCAGGCGGGAGCCAGCCATGTGGCGACAGGTCAGGGCCCGATGCGGTCCCGGCCGGATGGGACCGGTAACAAGCCGCCCTGCCGCTTGAGATCGATCGCAAAAGGGACCAGATGCACCTCTCCCCCTTCATCCGCGGCGCCCTGCGCGCCGGCACGGCGCTTGCCGGTCTTGCCGCAATTTTCCCTGCCAGTGCCGCCGACAATGCCGCGGCCCAGCCGCAGCCTACCACCCCGCCCCCTGCCGAAAGCGAGGAGGAGGTTGCCAGCGCCAATGACGCCGGGATCGGCATCAACGGCGAAATCGTGGTGCGCGCCGGGCGGCTGCGCGGACAGCTGACGGTGGAGCAGGCCCCGCTCTTGCAGCTCACCGAGGAGGCGATCGCGGCCGAGGGCGTGACCTCGATCACCGATCTCATCGCCCAGATCAGCGCCCGCACCGGCTCGGCCCGGGGGCGCGGCGGGGGCGGGCAGCCGGTCATTCTGGTGAACGGCATCCGCATCGGCTCGTTCCGCGAATTCGCCAATTACCCGCCCGAGGCGCTGGCGCGGGTCGAGGTGTTTCCCGAGGAAGTCGCCCAACGCTTCGGCTTCCCCCCCGATCGCCGGGTGATCAACCTCATCCTCAAGGACAATTACGCCAACCGCCAGATCGATTTTGAATATGAAGGCCCCTCGCGCGGGGGCTATGCCCGCAACGAACAGCAGTTCGGGCTGCTCAAGATCGCCGATGGCGGGCGGATCAATCTCAATCTCCAGGTCGAGGACACTTCGCTCCTGAGCGAGGCGGAAAGGGGCGTGGCGCAGACCTCGGGCTCGCTCTCGCAGGTGGCGGGCGATCCCGATCAGGCGCGTTTCCGCAGCCTGCTGGCCGATAGCTTCGACTTCGAGGGCAACCTTTCCTGGGCCAAGGCGATCATCGACAGCGGCACCTCGCTCAGCGCCAATCTCAACTATGCCCGCAGCGAAAGCCGCAGCCTCGATGGCCTCAACACCGTGGTGCTGCGGGCTCAGCCCGGCGATCCGGGCGTGATCCGCACCTTTGGCGCGGACACGCCGCTCGCGCGCCTGACTTCGACCGACACCCTTTCCTCGGCCGGATCGCTGACCCGCCCGCTCAACAATTTCCGCCTCACCAGCACCTTCGATGCCTCCTTTTCGGAGAGCGAGACGCGCATTTCCCGGCGCTTCGATACCACCGCGCTCGAGCAGGCGGCGCTCGCCGGCACGCTCGCGCCCGATGGGCCGCTGCCCGGCAATGCGGCCGCCGGCTTTGATGTTGCGCGCAGCCGCAACCTTGGCGGCACCATGCTCACCACGCTCAATGGCCCGCTTGCCGAGCTGCCCGCGGGCGAGGTGCTGGCAACCTTCGATGTCGGGCTCGATTGGCGCCGCATCGAAAGCGCCGATACCCGCACGCTGCAGGATGTGACGCTCACCCGCCGCCAGCTTTCTACGGGTGCCAATCTGGTGGTGCCGATCACCAGCCGCCGCGCCGGGGTGGCCGATGCGCTCGGCAGCTTCACCCTCAATCTCCAGGCGGGGCTTGAGGATTTCAGCGATTTCGGGGTGCTGGGTGATTGGAACGCGGGGCTCACCTGGTCGCCGGTCGATGGGCTTGATCTTTCGGCCACCTATATCTGGCGCGAGGTCGCCCCGGGGCTGGCTGCACTGGGCAACCCGGTGGTGGTCAATTTCAACGTGCCGGTGTTCGATTTCGTTCGCGGCGAGACCGTGCTTGCCGATGTCACCACCGGGGGCAATCCCGCGCTGCCGCCCGAGACCCAGCGCGACTGGAAGTTTGCCGCCAATTGGGAACTGCCATTCTGGGACAACACCCGGCTGACAGTGGAATATATCCGCAACCGCTCCGACAATGTGGTGAGCGCCTTTCCGCAGATCACCGCCGAGATCGAGGCGGCCTTCCCCGGAAGGGTGACCCGCGATGCAGACGGGCAGCTGATCGCGGTGGATCGCCGCCCGGTGAGCTTTGCCGCCACCCGCGCCAACCGGCTGCAATTCACTTTCTCGACCAATGGCAGCTTCGGCGCGCCGGCGGGAAGCGGCGGGGGTGGCGGCTTCGGCGGTGGGCGCGGTAGCGGTGGGCGCGCGGCAGCCCTGGCCGCGGCGGCGGCTCCGCAGCCGGCTCCGCCGACCACGGGGCCGATGCCGGGTGCAGGTGCGGGAACGCCAGAGCGTCCCGGTGGCGGATTTGCCGGCGGCGCAGCCAGCCCCACGCCCGAGCAGCGTGCCCAGTTCATGGCCTTCCGCGCGCGCCTGTGCGCCGAGGATGGCGAGGCCTTTCTCGCGCGGCTGGTGGGCGCGATTGAGCGCGGCGAGGACATTGCCGCTGCCTATCCCGATATTGATCCGGCGCGCCTTGCGCCGCTGATCGCGCGGCTGCGCGGGGCCGATGGCAGCATCGATCCGGCGCGCCTCGCGCAGTTCCGCAGCCGCATCTGCAGCATCGATCCGGCGCTGATCGGCGGCGCGCCGGGGCAGGGCGCTCCAGGACAGGGCGCCCCTGGCGGAATGCCGCCCCAGTTTGCCACCTTCCGCGCGCGCGCCTGCGGGCCAGATGGCACCGCGGCGATCGCCGAGCTGGTGGGCAAGATCGAGCGCGGCGAGGATATCTCGGCCGAGCTGCCCGGGGTCGATCCGGCCTTCATCAAGCTTGCGCTCGATCGTTCGCGCGGTCCGGATGGCACCATCCCGCCCGAGGCGCTGGCGCAGTTCCGCGAGCGCTTCTGCGCCGCAGCGCCGCCTGCCGGCGGGCAGGGCGGGGCGAGTGGCGGCCCGGCGGCGAGCGGCGGCGGCGGCGCGCCAGCGGGCGGGCCGGCCTTCAACCCGCTCGCCCAGCGCAATTTCCAGGGCTGGCGCTATTTCTTCAACCTCACCCACACGATCGAGCTTGATAACACCATCCTCATCGCCAAGGGCCTTGCCCCGCTCGACCAGCTCGAGGGGGAGGCGACCGGGGCCTTCGGCCTGCCGCGCCATTCGAGCCGGCTTGAAGCCGGATTGTTCGGCAAGGGGCTGGGCCTGCGCCTATCGGGCATCTACACCGGCAAGACCCGGCTGGAGGGGGCAGCGGGCACCAGCGACCTGTTCTTCGATGACATCGTCACCTTCAACCTGCGCCTGTTTGCCAATCTCGGCGAGGTGACCGGCAAGAACGAGGGACTGTTCAAGGATCTGCGCGTCAGCCTGGTGGCCGACAACCTGTTCGATGCCCAGCGCCGGGTGCGCGATTCGGCCGGGAACACGCCGATCAACTACCAGCCCTTCGTGATCGATCCGCTCGGGCTCTACCTCGGGATTGACCTTAGGAAGCTGTTCTAGCGCGGGGCCTTGGCAGAGGCTGGCGGGCGGCGGGAATTGCCAAGCGCCCCTGCCAGCCCCTATGGGCCAGCCCATGGCCCGAACCCCGGCAGGCAGCCCCCAGGATCCGCGCGGCGCTGCGCGTTTCAACGAGGAACGCGCCGCCACCACGCTCGCCAGCGCCCAGCCCGATATCGAGGCCGGGCTCACGGCGATCCGCGAGACGGTGAAGGTGCTCAAGCCCGTGCCCGGCGTCTATCGCATGTGCGACAGCCGCGGCGAAGTGCTCTATGTCGGCAAGGCGCGCAGCCTCAAGGCGCGGGTGGCCAACTACACCCAGTTTGCTGCCCTGCCCAAGCGGCTGCAACGCATGGTCAGCCAGACCCGCGCGATGGAGATCGTCGTCACCAATTCCGAGGCCGAGGCGCTGCTGCTCGAGGCCCAGCTGATCAAGCGCTTCCGTCCGCCCTTCAACGTGCTGCTGCGCGACGACAAGAGCTTTCCCTTCATCCTGCTGCGCGCCGATCATCCCTTCCCGCGCATCCAGAAGCACCGCGGCGCGCGCCGCGCCAAGGGCAATTACTACGGGCCCTTTGCCAGCGCCGGGAGCGTCAACACCACCTTGAACGCGCTGCAGAAGCTGTTCCTGCTGCGCTCGTGCACCGACAGCTATTTCAACAACCGCGATCGGCCCTGCCTGCTCTACCAGATCAAGCGCTGCTCGGCCCCCTGTGTCGGGCGCATCAGCGAAGCGGACTATGCCGCGTTGGTGCGCCAGGCCAAGGACTTCCTCGCCGGCAAGAGCTCGCAGGTGCAGGCCGATCTTGAACGGCAGATGGGCGAGGCCGCCGCCGCGCTCGACTTCGAGACCGCCGCGATCCTGCGCGATCGGCTGCGCGCGGCGACCTTCATCCAGGGCGCGCAGGCGATCAACGCGCAAGGGCTGGGCGATGCCGATGTCTTCGCGCTCGCGGCCAAAGGCGGGGTGATCGCGGTGCAGGGCTTCTTCATCCGCGGCGGGCAGAACTGGGGCCACCGCGCCTTCTTTCCGCGCCACACCGCCGAGGTGGATGAGGCCGAGGTGCTCGCCAGCGTGCTGCTGCAATTTTACGAGGAGGTGCCCCCGCCGCCCACCATCCTGCTCGATCGCGCCCTTGCTGAAAGCGACCTCGTTGCCTCGGCGCTTAGCGGTCTTGCCGGGCGCAAGGTGCGCCTTTCCGTGCCAGAGCGCGGCGACCGGCGCCGGCTGCTCGCCCAGGCGCAGCGCAACGCCCGCGAGGCGCTCGACCGGCGCCTTGCCGAAACCGGCACCAAGGCGCGGCTCAACCGCGAACTTGCCGAGTTTCTCGAGCTTGATGGCCCCCCACAGCGCATCGAGGTCTATGACAACAGCCATATTCAGGGCGCCAAGGCGGTGGGGGCGATGGTGGTTGCCGGGCCGGAGGGCTTCGAGAAGGGCCAGTATCGCAAGTTCAACATCCGCATAGCGCAATCGAACGATGATTTTGCCATGCTGCGCGAAGTGATGGCGCGGCGCTTTCGCAACTTTGGCGAGAGCGCCGAACCGCAGGCCGGGCGGGCGGGCGGGCACGAGAGCGTGCTGCCCGATCTCATCCTGATCGACGGCGGCAAGGGGCAAGTGTCAAGCGTGATGCGTGTGCTCGAGGACATCGGGATTGCCGATGAGGTGGCGGTGATCGGCATTGCCAAGGGGCCGCATCACGGGCGCGAGGGGCGCGAGGTGTTCCACTTTCCCGATGGGCGCGAAAAGACCTTGCCGCCCGGCTCGCCGCTCTTGTTTCACCTCCAGAACCTGCGCGATGAGGTCCACCGCTTTGCCATCGGCGCCCACCGCGCGCGGCGCGCGAAGGCGCTCACCGCTTCGCCGCTCGACGAGATCCCGGGCATCGGCCCGGCGCGCAAGCGCGCGCTGCTGCTCCATTTCGGCACGGCGAGCAAGGTGCGCGCCGCCGCGCTCGAAGACCTCCAGCGCGCCCCCGGCATCAGCGCCGCGGTGGCGCGCAAGGTCTATGATTTCTACCACGCCGGGAGCTAGGTAAGAGCGATGCACCTGCCCGAGCCTCGTGTCACCATCGCGCGTCTTGGCCGCGAGGGAGAGCCGCTGGTGATCATCGATGATTTCACCGGCCAGCCCGAGCGCCTGCGCGCCATGGGGGTGGCAGCGCAATATCACCCCGCCGGCGCGGATTATCCCGGCCTGCGCGCGCTTGCCGACCCTTCCTATCTCGATCTGCGGCGCGGGCTGATGATGGCGATCATGGCCCGGGTCTTCGGCCTTGAGGGAATGGTGCATTGCGAGATCGCCGCCTTTTCGCTGGTGACCCTGCCGCCCGAGCAGCTCAGCGAGCGCCAGCGCATCCCCCATCACGACCATTCCGATCCGCGGCGGGTGGCGATCATGCATTATCTCGGCGGGCCGGACAGTGGCGGCACCGCCTTCTATCGCCACCGCCGCACCGGGTTTGAGGCGATCACCCCGGCGCGCGAGGCGGCCTATGCCGCCGGACTTGCCGCCGATGCGGCCGAATATGGCCCGCCCCCGCCAGGCTATCCCGGCGCCGACAGCCCGGCCTATGAACAGATCGGCATGGTCGAGGCCCGGCCTGATCGCCTCGCGCTCTACCGCGGGTGCCAGCTCCATTCGGGGGTGATCCCCGATCCCGCCGCGCTTTCGCCCGATCCGGCGCGCGGGCGCTTGACGATCAACATGTTCCTCTACGGCACCTGAGCCGGCGCGGCGCTTCGGCGCTTGCCACCAGCATGGCGACAAGGCAGTCGCGAACGGGAGACGCAACGCTGGTGGCCGTGCCGGTGAAGGGGAGAGAGGCAATGGCAAGGCGCTGGCAAGTGGCAGCGGCAGGCGCGGCGGCGCTCGCTGGGGTTTCGGTGGTCTCGGCACAGCAGGATGATCGCATGTGGCGGCCCGAGCCACAGCCCGAGGCGATCATCTACCGCGAGGTTGGCTATCAGGGCTCGGCGGTCAATGTCAGCGAGCCGCAGCGCAATCTCGGCCTTGCCTGGAACGTCAAGTCGATTCGGGTGATGTCCGGGCGCCGGGAGCTGTGCGAAAGGCCCAATTTCCGCGGCACCTGCCGCACCTATCAGAGCGATGTGCCGATGATCGGGCAGCCGTTCCGCGGCATGGTGTTGCAGTCGATGCGCCCGCTCGGCTGGAACCCGCCGGGCGAGCCGGGCGGCAATCCCTCGCTGCGCGGGACGGCCTCGGAGTTCTTCCCGGCTCCGGCGCGCGGCGGCTACCGCGTCGAAGTCTGTCCCAGCGGCACCGCCAGCGCCGCCTGCGCCCAACGCAATGCCGATCGTTTCTGCGCCGATTCCGGCTGGCGGCGCAGTGCGCGCCAGATGATGGAAACGCTGCGCGGCCGGGCCTATCTCGCCGACGTGCTCTGCACCAATTCCTGAAAGCGTCAGGCCAGGGGTTGGCGCGGGGGGCTGGCGCAGCGGGGGCTGCGCTTGCCCCGCTGCGCGCGGTCACGCTTGTCCTCAGCGCTGGTCGAGCGCCTTGCTGACGAGCACGTTGACCGAGACCCGCCGGTTCTGCGCCCGGCCCGCGGGAGTGGAATTGTCGGCCGCCGGATCGGAACTGGCCATGCCGGTTGGGGTCAGCATCCGGTAAGGCTTCCAGCGGCATACCTGCTGGAGGTGGTTGACCACGGCCGCGGCCCGCTTTTCCGAAAGCGCCTGGTTGACCTCGGGCGAGCCGGTGGCATCGGTGTAGCCCAGCACCAGCAGCAGGGCATTGGGATTGGCCTCGGCAGCGCGCGCCGCGTTGCACAGCTCGACCCGCGCACCCGGGCTCAGCACCGCCTTGCCGCTGTCGAAATAGACGTTGGTGGTGCTCTTGACATTATATTGATCGATATCGCCAAAGCGCCCGCGCAGCGCTTCGGTCGCGGCCGCGTTCTCGGCGATCGCGGCGCCCTGCTCGCTGAACTTCTGCGCGGTGCCGGCGCTGATCATCGCAGCGATCTGGCGATCATCGCTGCGGAAACGCACTTCGCTGGCAACCAACCCTTCGCCGAACTGCGCGGTCTTCACCATCACCGGCAGGCCGGTGATGAGCGCGGTGTGATCGAAGGTCTTGTTGCCGATGCCGAGAAAGCCCCCGCGGGTGCGGATCTCGGTTTCGGGGTGGAGGGTGATGGCGATCACCTGCCCGTCATCGGCCACGATCTGCATCCGCTGGCCCTGCCGGGCGGAAATGATCCCGCTCACCCGCGGGCCTGCAGCAAGGTCGACGAGCGGTGGCAGCGCGCCCTCGACGATCGCGAGCACCTCGCCGCGGTCTTCAACCGGCAGCGCCTGAGCGCCAAGCGGCGCGGGGGCCATAATGGCGCCGAGCAGCGCGGCGGCCATGAAGCGGCGCGCGCCGGGCTTGGGGGCGGGACGGGAGAAGAAAATCGGGGCGGTCACGGCAAAGTGCTCCTTGCTGGCGGGCCGGCGATCCAACTGGGGCGGCCCTTTCTTGGCTCTGTGCGCGCAAGCCCGCTGCCGGGCAAAACCTTGCCCGCAGATGAACGCCAGCGCCCCCGGGGGCGCCGCGAGGGGCCACCGGGGGCGAGGCTGCGGTGAGCCGAGCCGAAAAGCGGCAGAGCCTATCGTGCCGCTTCGCGCGCGATCCAGCGATCGATCTTGGCCTCGAGCACGCTCAGCGGCAGCGCGCCGGTGCCCAGCACCTGTTCGTGGAAGGCCTTGATGTCGAAGCGCTTGCCCAGCTGCGTCTCGGCGCGCTTGCGCAGCTCCTGGATCTTGAGCGCCCCGATCTTGTAGGCCAGCGCCTGGGCGGGAATGGCGATGTAGCGATCCACCTCGGCCACCACTTCGGTGCGGGTCATGCCCGAATTTTCCAGCATGTATTCAATCGCCTGGTCACGGCTCCAGCCCTTGGCATGGATGCCGGTATCGACCACCAGCCGCATGGCGCGCAATTGTTCGTCCTGCAGCGTGCCATAGCGGTTCCAGGGGTTCTTGTAGAAGCCCATCTCATAGCCGAGCGTCTCGGCATAAAGCGCCCAGCCCTCGACATAGGCGGTGGCGCCACCAAAGCGCATGAAGGCCGGCAGCGCCTCGTTCTCCTGCGCAAGGCTGATCTGGAAATGGTGCCCCGGCGCGCCTTCGTGCAGGTAGAGCGTGACATTGCCCGGGGTGAGGCGGCTCGGCAGATCATAGGCGTTGAAATAGAACACCCCTGGACGCGCGCCGTCGGGCGAACCGGCCTGGTAGGAGCCGCCTGCCTCGAACTTCTCGGTCGAAGGGTCATAAGGGCGGATTTCGAGCTTCGACTTGGGCAGCCGCGCAAAATAGGCACCGATGCGCGCATCGACCTCGCGCCCGATACGGTAATAGTCCTCAGTCAGCGCCGCCCGGCTCTTGGGCTGGAACCTGGGATCGGTGCGGACATAGTCGAAGAACTCATTGAGTGTGCCCTTGAACTTGACTTCGGCCTTGAGCTTTTCGAGCTCGCCCTTGATCCGCGCCACTTCGGCAAGGCCGAGCTGGTGGATGGTCTCGGGATCGAGCGGCAGGGTGGTGGTGTCCTCGACCAGCTGGGCATAGAGCGCGGCGCCGCCCTTCATCTGCGAAAGGCCGATGCTCGTGCGCGCCTGTGGCAGATATTCGTCGCGCAGGAAATCCCTGAGCCGCGCATTGGCGGCATAAACTTCGCGGGTCTTGGCCTCGTAGGCCGCGGTAAGGCGCGCCTTGGCCGCATCGGAGAAATCCGCCGGAAAGTTGCGCACCGGCCCCATGAACTGCGACTGGTCAAGTGGGGTCTCAAGCTGGGTGTCGAGCTGGCTCACCATGATGCCCACGGTGAGCGAAGTTTCGAGCACCCCGGTTTTCAGCCCCTGGCGGAACTTGCCGATCGCACGGTCGATGATCGCGATATAGTCATCGTGGCGCTTGAGGTTGTCCTCGTAGTGGGCAAGCGTCTTGAACGGGGCCACCCCGGTGCCGCTGGCGAACTGGGGGTAGAAGGTGTGCAGGCCGAAGAAGTGATTGAGGGGGCGTACCTCGGTGAGCGCGCGGATTTCGTCGCTGGCTCCGGCAAGCGCGCGCTCTTGCGTGTATTTGAACACGTCGTAGGCGAGGCTGTCGGTCTCGTCGAGCTTGGCTCGGTCGATCGCGGCCAGCAGGGCGAGGTTGAGCCGCGTGTCGGTTCGGCTTGCCAGGAACTGCGAATCGGTGAGGAAATCGCCAAGCCGGTCGGCGTTCTCGTCCTCGCCGCGGAACAGCCGGCTCAAGGGGCTGAGCGCAAGCTCGCGCGCATCGGCATCGGCAAACAGGGCAAAGAGCTTGTCATGCTCGGCCTTGCGCGCTTCGTCCTGCGGCGCGGCGCTGGTGGCGGCGCCTGAGGCGATGCTCGCCGGGGCTGCCGGTTCGGCGTGCAGCGGCGGCGCGCTGAGCACCGAAGCGCAGGAGATGGCCAGAGCCAGGCGGAATTTCATGCTGATTGCCCCTTGTTGCGCAAGAAAGATGCGCGGCCCTAGGCGCGGCGATCGGATGCGGCAATCGCCCTCCCGATGAGCGGGCGAGCCGCATCGACCGGGGTCAAGCAGCGCGCGCCAGCCGGGCGGCGTGGAAGGCGCGGTCGCGCTTCAGCTGCGCGTGTTCGACCCACACCGAATGGGTGCCCGAGGAAATCTTGTGCGGCAGGGCAAGGCGGCAGATCGGCCCCCTGGCGATGTCGGTCGCATCGAGGATCGCGCATTCGGAGGTGCCGGCGTTCTCGTCGATCAGGAAGGTGATGAGATAGCCATCATCCTCCGCTTGCCCTCCCTTGCGCGGGATCATCGGGCTTTCGCTGGCATAAACCCCTTGGGGAAGTTCAAAAATCTGCTCGGCGCCCGTCTCGGTATCGTGGCGGACATAGCCGTTGAACAGGAACCAGCCGGGCCGGGTGGTGGTGGACCAGACATAGCGGCTCTTCTTCATCGCAAAGGCCGGGTTGATCATCCCGAACTCGACGATGCGCTCGGACAGGCGCTCCTCGCGGGTCTCGCCGGTGGCAAGGTTGAAGCGCCAGCGGTGGAGCCGCGACTGGAAGGAATGTTCATCGACATAGGCCATCATGTGGCTGTAGCGGCCCATTTCGTGGAGCGGCTCGGGCATGGGCCGTGCCTGATGATAGCCTTCGAGCACCACCTCGTCGCCCTCCTCCCAGGCATTGGTCCAGTGCAGCACATAGGTGGGCGAGGCCTCGAACCAGCGGATATCCTGCACAGAGCCATGGCGCGGGATCAGGGCAAAGCGCGTGGGCACTCCCTCGTGCAGGCGCGCGGCATGGATGTTGCGCGCCAGCAATTCGCTGTCCCAGAACAGCGGCATGTCGTTGAGGATCGACCAGTTCCTTGTGATCGCCATGTCATGCGGCAGGCGCGGGCCCGGCAGGGGAATGGGGACATAGTGCACCAGCGCGCCGCTGCGATCGACCACGCCGTAATGCATGTAGGGCGGGTGCTTGGAATAGTTGAAGAACATCAACTCGCCGGTTTCCTCGTCCACCTTGGGGTGGGCGGAGATGCCGTCGAGCGGAACCCACGGGGCCTTGCCGAGATTGGCGAGCGTGGCCGGATCGAGCATCCACGCCTCGCCGCATTGGTAAAAGGTGGCATAGGCTATGCCGGCATGAACGATGATGTCGGTCGATCCGGTGTCCTTGAGGCCGCCATGGGCGCCAAAGCCGGGCCGCAGGGAGGTGCCCCAGGGATCCATCAGCCCGCCCCACAGCGCCCGCCCGGCAAGCTGTTCGGCAACAAAGCAATGGCTGCGCACGAAGCGGTTGCGATAGCTCGCCTTGCCGCCCGAGATATTGACCTGGTGGATCATCCCGTCGCCATCGAAGGGGTGGTGGCGGCCAAGCGGCTGGTGCACCGGATTTTCGGTGTTGCGCAAATAGATGCCGTCGATATCGGGCGGGATCGCCCCTTCGATCACCGGCAGCTCATCGACGTCGACCTCTTCGTGGCAGGGCGTCCACGGCCCGGTGAGATAGGGGTGATTGGACGGCTCAAGCGTGGTCCTGACCGGCGGATGGCGCGTGATCTGCATGGCTCTCTCCCGCAGCGCAAATTGCGCGATGGGCGCGGCGCTGGCAAGCAGCTATGATCGCTGAGCGGCGCGGTGCCAGCGAAATTTGATCCCGATCAAGGCAGCCCCCGGCTGGCTCGGCGATAGCGGGGCACGTTCTTGGGAGACAGGTGATGAAATCGATTCTGCTGCACATCGATCATGACAAGGCGATGGAAGCGCGGCTTCAGGTCGCGCTCGATATTGCCCGGGCGAGCAATGGGCATATCACCTGCCTTCAGGCGGTCAGCTACGAGGTCTTTGCTCCGGGCGACATCTACGGCTCGGCGATCGCCGCGGCGATGCCGGTGATCAAGGAGAATGCCGAAAAGCTGCGCAGCCAGATCGAGGCCGACCTCGAGAACGAGGGCGTGAGTTGGGACTGGCGCTTTGTCTATGGCACCGCGGCGCATCGCCTGCTCGAGGCCTCGCCGCTGGCCGATGTGATCATCCTCGGCCCGGCCGAGGTCGGCGCGGCGGGCGGGCCTTCGGCGCTGGTGGGCGAGGTGGCGATCAAGGCCCGCACGCCGGTGCTGGTGGTGCCCGAAGGAACGAAGGGCCTCGATGTCAGCGGGCCGATGGTGATCGCTTGGAACGGCTCGGCTGAAGCGGCCCATGCGCTGCGCGGGGCGGTGCCGCTGCTCGCCTGCTCGTGCAAGGTGACGCTGGTCAGCATCACCGATGAGGGCGAGCGGGCGCGCTTTGACCTGCCTTCGACCGAGGGCGCGCAATATCTGGCGCGCCACGGGATCGCCTGCGAGCTGGTGGAGATCCCGCGGGGCGAGGCATCGATCGCCGACACCCTATTTTCCGCCGCGCAGCTGCGCGAGGCAGCGCTGATGGTGATGGGGGCCTATGGCCACGCGCGGTTTACCGAGATGCTGCTCGGCGGGGTGACGCGGCGGATGCTGAGCGAGCCGCAGCTGCCGATCCTGCTGGCGCATTAGGGCGCTGGGCAGGGCGCCCCCAAATCCTTGCCCATGCCCTAGCGCGGCGCGCGCCGGCGCATCATCCCTTCCTGCGCCACGCTGGCGATGAGCTCGCCCGCCTGGTTGAAGATGCGCCCGCGGTTGAACCCGCGCCCGCCGCCCGACCAGGGCGAATCGGTGGCATAAAGCAGCCATTCGTCGGCCCGCGCCTCGCGGTGGAACCAGATCGCGTGATCGAGGCTGGCGCCGACCAGCTCGCCGCGCATCCACGAGAGGCCATGGGGAAGGGCGCTGGTGCCGAGCAGGGTATAATCGCTGGCGTAGGTGATGATTGCGCGATGGAGTTCGGGCGTGTCGGCCGCGCCGGTGATCGGGGCGATCACCCGGAACCAGGTGTGGGCATAGGGCGGGCGCGGCGCGCGGCTCATCCAGTGCAGGGCATCGCAGGTGCGCATCTCGATCGGGCGCGGGCGCAGCATCATCGCGCGCTGGGGCTCGCTGATGCGATCCGCCCATTTCTCGGCGAGTTCACGGCGCTGCTCCATGTCGGGGCGCAAGGCATCCGGGCCGGGCACATCGGGCATGGCCGCGTCGCAATGTTCCAGCCCGACTTCGGGTTGCTGGAAGCTGGCGGTGAGGTTGAGGATCGGCACCGCGATCCCTTCCTCGTTCTCCTGCGCGGCCACCACCCGGCGGTTGGCAAAGCTGCGCCCGTCGAAATCGCGTTCGATGCGGTATTCGATCGGCGTCCCCTCGCGCCCGCCGCGCAGGAAATAGGCGTGGAGCGAATGGGCCTTCTTGCCATCGGCAACCGTGGCTTGCGCGGCCTGGAGGGCCTGGGCAAGCACCTGGCCGCCGAACACCCGCCCGACCCCGCCGAGCTGCGGCGGGCCGGCATAGACATCGGCGGCGCGCTTCTCGACCGTGAGCAGGCGGATAAGGTCGGCGAGCAGGCTTTCGGGCGTTTCGGGCGTTTCGGGCTTCAGGCAGTCACTCATGGCGCTGCGCCATGCGCGCGCCTTACGCTCCCGTCAACCCGAGGCGGCGCAGCGCCCGGAAGGCATAGGCCTTGAAATAGTTCTGCTGCGGCCAGCGGCCCGGCGCCTTGGGGGAAAACCCGCGTTCGCGCAGCAGGGCGTTGAAGATGCGCGCATCGCTTTCGCGGTAGCTCCATTCGCTGCGCCAGGTGATCGAGAGCGAGACCGAGGAGGCCGGCCCGTTCTCGACGAAATGCGGCGCCATCACCGGCACGAACAGGGCCTCGCCGGGCGAGAGCGCAAAGCGCCTCCCATGGGGCAGGAAGGCATCATCCCATGCCAGCTCGCGCGGGCCGCCCGCGTGATAGGTCTCGTGCGCCTCGTCGGGCACGAAGCGGGTGTCGCCGGCGGGAAATTGGGTCATCACCTTGTGCCCGCGGATCTGGAGCAGGATGTTGTGCTCCGGATCGAAGTGATAGGGCGTCACCGCCCTCGGGCTGGAGACGAAGATGAAGCCCTGCGGAGTCAGCATCCGCCCCGTGGCTGCCTCGATCTCGGGGCGGATCTCCTCGAGCAGGCCCATCAGCAGTTCGCGATAGGCGCCCACCTGCTCGATGTTCTTGAGCACCGCCCAGCTTTCGGCCTCCTCCACCCGGCGGATGGTCTCGGCGATCGAAAGCCCGTTGGCGCCGGGCTTGCCCGTAACTCCGATCGGCAGGTCGCCGCGGTTATATTCGACGCTCGCCAGCGGCAATTGCTCGGCCAGGGCGGCGAGCGCCTCGATCTCGAGCAGCGGATGGCTGGTGAGGCTGTGCTGGAGGATATGCGGCGCTTCCGGATAATGCGCGGCAAAGCGCGCGCGTGCGGCGGCATCGAACACCGGGCGGATTTCAAGTTCGGGAAAGCGGGCAGGGGCGTTCATTGCGTCCTCCTCGGGCGGGTTTCATAGGCCGTCAGCAGGCGAAAGCAGGCGCGCCTTGCGGCCCCGCCGATGGCGATGTTGCGGCTCACCATGTGTCGCCGCGCGCGCCACAGGCGTTCGATCATGGGGTGCCCCTCGGCTGCGCAGCTATCGGCCCAGGCAATGCCGGGCCGCTCGATCAGCGCGAGGTTTTCAAGCTGCAGCAACATGCCCGGCGAGAAGCGGGCAAAGGTCTCGTCATAGGCGGTCTTGAAGCTGTAGGCCCCGGGCGGGGTGAGGAAGTTGACCAGCATGGCGATCGCGCGGCCATCGAGCCGCAGCGCCATTCGCTCGAGCCGGCCCGCCGCCGCTGCCCCGGCGAGCGCCTCGGCAAAGAGCGTGCGGGTCTCGCGCGACTGGGCGAGCGCCGATCCGGCCGCACCCTTCCACCCGGCGGCCTCGAGCGCCAGGAACTCGGCGATCCAGCGATCGAGCCCTTCGTCCCCCTCGATCCGCTCGAATGTGAGCGCGCCCTGTTCGGCGAGCCGGGTGTGCTGGCGGCGCAGCTCCTTGCGCTTCTTGGCGCTCATCGCCGCTTGGAGATAGGCCGCGGCGTTGGCGGGGCCCTCAAGCAGGGCGCGGCTTTGCGTGGCAACGGTCGAATGGGGCCGTCCGCTTGCCGCCAGCACCCGCTCGAGCGCGGCATTGACGGGGCCTTCGGCGGCAAGCAGCGGCAGGTGGAGGAACAAGGCGCGGCGCGGCAAGCGGTCGAAATGGGCCAGCAGCGCGCGCCAGAATTCTTCCTCGCACCCTCGAGCCACCAAGGGCACCCCGCAAAAGGCATTGGCATGGAGCCAGGTGGCAGCATGGGGCACGGGATAGTTGTAGTAGCGCGCGCGCCGGATGATCGGGATGAGGCCGGCAAGCCGGCCCTGGTGACACCAGGCCTTGACGCGCACCCCTTCGTCTGCGCCCCATTGGCTGAGCGCGGGCAGCAGGAACCACGGCTCGAAGAAGGGATTGGGCTCGGCCGCGCGCGCGGCAAGGCGCTCCCACTGGGCAATGAAGCAAGGTTCTGCCAGCGCATCAGGGGCAAGCAGGCGCAGCGCGGGCGCTTGCTCTCCCACCCCTCGGGCGGGCATCGGCCCCGCCCGGGTGCGCAAGCTGCCCGCCGACCCCATCTCCATGCCTGTCACCCCGCCTGCTGCAGCGCTTCTGCAAATTCACGCAGGCTTGTGCCACAGGCCGATTAAGAAAGCCTCAGCGCGCATCCCCCATGTTCGATTGCCGGACAGGCAAGCTGGCAAAGATGAACCCCGCCGGGATCGCTCCCGACGGGGTCAGTCTTGGGCGGCCCTGCCGCTTGGCTAGGTGAGCGCCCCAGCCTCGGTCACGCGGCAGCGTGGGCGAGGGCGGCGAGCAGCAACAGCGCGACGATGTTGGTGATCTTGATCATCGGGTTCACCGCCGGGCCGGCGGTGTCCTTGTAGGGATCGCCGACCGTATCGCCCGTCACCGCGGCCTTGTGGGCTTCAGAGCCCTTGCCGCCATGGTTGCCGTCCTCGATATACTTCTTGGCATTGTCCCAGGCGCCGCCGCCCGCGGTCATCGAGAGGGCGACAAACAGCCCGCCGACGATCACGCCGAGCAGCAACGCGCCGAGCGCGGCAAAGCCATTGGCCTGGCCCGCAATCGCGGTGATGACGAAATAGACCACCACGGGCGCGAGCACCGGCAGCAGCGAGGGGATGATCATCTCCTTGATCGCCGCCTTGGTAACGAGGTCCACGGTCTTGGCGTAATTGGGCTTCGAGGTGCCTGCCATGATCCCGGGATCATTGGCGAATTGTTCGCGCACATCGATCACCACATCGCCCGCCGCGCGGCCCACCGCGGTCATGCCCATCGCCCCGAACAGGTAGGGCAGCAGCGCACCGAGGAACAGGCCGACGATGACATAGGGGTTTTCAAGGCTGAAGGAGACCTCGCCGTTCACGAGGTCACCGTCTCGAAGGCCGGGGAAGAACACCGAAAGGTCGGTGGTGAAGGCGGCAAACAGCACCAGCGCGCCGAGGCCCGCCGAGCCGATCGCATAGCCCTTGGTCACCGCCTTGGTGGTGTTGCCCACCGCATCAAGCAGGTCGGTCTTGTCGCGCACGCTGTCGTCAAGCCCCGACATCTCGGCGATCCCGCCGGCATTGTCGGTGACCGGGCCATAGGCATCGAGCGCGACCACCATGCCGGCGAGCGCCAGCATCGCGGTGGCGGCATAGGCAATGCCGATGAGCCCGGCGAGCTGGTAGGCGATGATGATCCCGCCGGCGATCACCACCGTCGGCAGCGCGGTCGCCTCGAGACTGATGGCGAGGCCCTGGATGACGTTGGTGCCGTGGCCGGTTTCCGAGGCCTTGGCGATCGAGCGCACCGGGCGGAACTTGGTGCCGGTGTAATATTCGGTGATCCAGATGATGAGGCCGGTGATGGCAAGCCCCAGCAGCGCGCAATAGAACAGCGCCCGCCCGGTGAACTCGACCATACCCTGATCAGGGTTGATCACCGTGTTCATGCCAACGCCAGCCGCGCCGAGCGCAAACTGCACCGCGAACCAGATCAGCGGGATCGAGGTGATGGCGGTGACGATGAAGCCCTTGTACATCGCCCCCATCACATTGGTGCCCCCGCCGAGGCGCACGAAATAGGTGCCGAGAATCGAGGTGACGATGCAGGCACCCCCGATCAGCAGCGGCAGCGCCATCAGCGGCAGCAGCAGATCGCCCAGTTGGGTGAGCAGCAGCGCGGTGAGCACCATGGTGGCGCCGACCGTGACGACATAGGTTTCGAACAGGTCGGCGGCCATGCCGGCGCAGTCACCGACATTGTCGCCCACATTGTCGGCGATCACCGCCGGGTTCCTCGGATCGTCCTCGGGAATGCCGGCTTCGACCTTGCCGACGAGGTCAGCGCCGACATCGGCCGCCTTGGTGAAGATGCCCCCGCCAAGGCGCGCGAAGATCGAGATCAGCGAGGCGCCGAAGGCAAGCCCTACCAGCCCATCGACCACGCTGCGTTCGGACGGGCTCATGCCCATCGGGCCGACCAGCACATAGAAGAACACCGCAATCGCCAGCAGCGCAAGGCCTGCCACGAGCAGGCCGGTGATCGCCCCGGCGCGGAAAGCGAGGGTCAGGCCCGATTGCAGCCCCTTGCTCGCCGCTTCGGCGGTGCGGACATTGGCACGCACCGAGATGTTCATGCCGATGTAGCCGGCCACGCCCGAAAGCACCGCCCCGGCGATGAAGCCCGCCGCGGGAATGGCACCGAGCGCAAAGGCCACCACCGCGGCCACCACCGCGCCGACCATGGCGATCGTGGTATATTGGCGGTTGAGATAGGCTTGGGCGCCTTCCTGGATCGCCGCGGCGATCTCCTGCATCCGCGCATTGCCGGCGCTGGCGCCGAGCACCTGCGAACTGGTGATGATGCCGTAGATCACGGCCAGCACCCCCAGCCCAATCGAAATGAGCAATAGATTCACGAGTTATCCCCTCTCGTTTGTGATCTGTTTCCCGTGGGAGAAACGCGCGCCTCGTGTGATCCCCTGGGCGCGAGGCCGCAGTCATAGGGGCTGGCGCAGGGCTGGCAAGTCTCGGCATGGCCTGCAAGCGGTCCGAGCGCGGGTTTTGCGCGCTTTTGTGAGGGGGTGAGAGGGCGCTGGCCCGTTTCAGCCGTGCTGGTAGCCAAGCCCGGCAGGATCGGTGAGGATCGCCCCGTCCAGTTGCAGCGGGCTGGCGCCCGGCTGGATCACCCGGCCGATCGCATGGGCTGCCACGGGCAGCGCGGCAGCGGGCGGGGCGGTGAAGAGCAGTTCATAATCATCGCCCCAGCGGATGCAGGCATCGCGCCGGGCCGGATCGGCGACGGGGATGGCCTCGCCCTCGAGCGCAAAGGTGACGCGGCTGGCCTCGGCCATGCGCCAGCAATCGATGAGCAGCCCGTCGGAAATATCCATCATCGCCGTGACATGGGGGGCAAGCGCCAACCCCTCGGCAAGGCGCGGGGAAGGGCGGTTGAAGGCCTCGCGGTGCTCGGCCACGCCTTCAAAGCCGAGCATCGCCCGGCCAAGCGGGCCGGTGACGAAAATCGCATCGCCCACTGCCGCACCCCGGCGCGCGGGCACCGGAAGGTGGGTGGCGCGGCCGATCGCGGTCATCGCGTAGGTGCTTGCCCCCGTCGCTGCCACCGTATCGCCGCCGAGCAGGGGGACGGCAAAGGCCTCGAGCGCCTGGCCAAGGCCCAGAAGGAAGCGCGCATCATCGCGCCCAAGCGCATGGCCAAGCAGCACCCCCACCGGCTCTGCCCCCTTGGCGGCAAGATCTGAAAGGTTGGTGGCAACCAGCTTCCAGGCAACATCGGCAGGATCGGCCTCGGGGCGGAAATGGGTGTCCTCGGCCATCATCTCGTGATTGATCACCAGGGTTTGCGAACCAATGGTGATGAGCGCGCAATCATCCTCGAGCCGGCGCGCACCGGGGTGCAGCGGCATCCGCCGCAGCGCGGCGATGAATTCGGCTTCGTTCATGGCCATCGGCTATGGCTTAGCCGGAGCGCGCCTGCCTTGCCACGGCATCGAGAATGCCGTTCACAAATTTCGCCTGGCCATCATCGAAGAAGGCCTTGGCCACATCGACATATTCGCTGATCGCCACCGCCACCGGCACGTCAGCCCGGGCGATAAGCTCATAGGTGCCCGCGCGCAGCACCTGGAGCATGGTCTTGTCGAGCCGGGCAAGGCTCCATCCGGCCGCGAGCCGGGGGCCAAGCAGCGCGTCGATCTCCGCGCGTCGGGCTGCCACCCCGCGCACGATATCGTCGAAAAAGGGCACCTCGGCCTCGGCATAGGCGGCATCGCCGAAGGCCTCGTCATCGATCGCCCGGCCAAGGCGATGCTGGTGAAACTCGTCGAGCAGGCGGGCAAGCGGCGTGCCTTCCATCTCGTGCTGATAGAGCGCCTGGACGGCGGCAAGCCGCGCCGCCGAGCGGGCCCTGGATCGTGCTGGCTGGCTCATCGGCGCCTGAGCTCCACCGAGCGCGCGTGGGCGGGCAGGCCCTCGGCATGGGCAAGGGTGGCAGCCGCCGGGCCGATCGCGGCGAAGGCGGCCTCATCAAGCCCGAGAAAGCTGGTGCGCTTCATGAAATCGAGCACCGAAAGCCCGCTCGAAAAGCGCGCGCGCCGCCCGGTGGGCAGCACATGGTTGGGCCCGGCGACATAATCGCCCACCGCCTCCGGCGTCATCCGCCCGAGAAACACGCTGCCGGCATGGCGGATTGCATGGAGGTAAGGCTCGGGATCGTCGAGCGCGATCTCGACATGTTCGGCGGCGAGGCGGTTGGCAAGTTCGGGCGCCTCGCGCAGCAGGTCTTCGACGATGATGATCACCCCATGCGCATCCCAGCTGGCCCGGGCGGTGCGGGCAGTGGCGAGCTGGCCGATCTGCAGGTCGATGCAGTCCTCGACCTGGCGGGCGAAGGTTTCATCATCGGTGATCAGGATCGACTGCGAGGTGGGATCGTGCTCGGCCTGGCTGAGGAGATCGGCAGCGATCCAGTCGGGATCATTCCTGCCATCGGCGATCACCAGGATTTCTGATGGGCCAGCAACCATGTCGATGCCGACGACGCCGTAAAGCTGGCGCTTGGCCTCGGCCACCCAGGCATTGCCCGGGCCGGTGATGACATCGACGGCACGGATGCGCTGCGTGCCATAGGCGAGCGCTGCCACCGCCTGGGCGCCGCCGATGCGCCAGATCTCGTCCACCCCGGCGATATGCGCGGCGGCGAGCACCAGCGGATTGGCCTGGCCCTTGGGGGTGGGGGTGACGATCGCGAGCCGCTTGACCCCGGCCACCCGGGCAGGAATCGCGTTCATCAGCAGCGATGAGGGATAGGCCGCCCGTCCGCCCGGCACATAAAGCCCGGCGGCATCGACCGGGCGCCAGATCGCCCCAAGCCGCACTCCCGCCTCATCCACGAAATCGCGGTTCTGCGGTAATTGGGCCTCGTGATAGGCGCGGATGCGGCGAGCGGCGAGTTCGAGCGCTGCGCGCAAATCGGGCGCAAGCGCCTGATAGGCCGCTTCGCAGGCCGCCTGCGGGATCTGCCAATCGGCCTCGTCAGCCAGGGCATAGCCATCAAAACGCTGGGTATATTCGACCAGCGCCGCATCCCCACGCAGGCGGACGGTGCGCAGGATATCGGCGACCTGGCCGGCAACCTCGCTGTCAGCCTCGCGCCGCGCCTCGACGATGCGCTGGAAGCGCGCCTCGAAATCGCTCTGGGTGGTCGCAAGCATGGCCATCATGCCGCCACCTCCAGCGCGCGCGCCTCGGCCTCGCGGCGGAAGGCGTTGACCAGTTCGGCAATGCGCGGATCGGTCTTCAATGCCGTGCGGTTGACGATCAGCCGGGCCGAGACCTGGAGGATCACCTCGGCTTCGACGAGGCCGTTTTCGGCAAGGGTGCGCCCGGTCGAGACCAGATCGACGATCTGGCGCGCCAGCCCGAGCGAGGGCGCCAGTTCCATAGCCCCGTTGAGCTTGACGCATTCGGCCTGCACCCCGGCAGCGGCGAAATGGCGGCGGGTGAGATTGGGATATTTGGTCGCCACCCTGAGGTGGCTTACCCCTTCCGGCGCGGCCCCGTCGGCTGCAGGGCGCGCCACCGAGAGGCGGCACAGGCCAATGCCGAGATCCACCGGGGCATAAAGATCGGCATAATCGAACTCCTCGATCACGTCCGAGCCGACGATGCCCGCCTGCGCCGCGCCGTGGGCCACGAAGGTGGCAACATCAAAGGCGCGCACGCGGATGAGGCGCATGTCGGGGCGAAGGCAAGCAAAGGCGAGCGCGCGGCTGTGCGGATCGCGGAATGCGGCTTCCGGCTCCACCCCGGCACGCGCCATCACCGGAAGCGCTTCATCAAGAATGCGCCCCTTGGGCACAGCGAAGGTGAGCTGTGCGGGATTGTCGGGAAGGCCGGTGCTGATCATGATCGGGGGCGCACTTAGGGGCGAGCGGGCGAAAGGGCAATGGTCATGGCGGCGAACGCGGCGGGAATCATGGGTCTCGAAAGCTTTACCGCCGCGCTCGAATGGCAGGCCCGCCATGCCGAGGAAAACGGTGCGCCCGCCACGGCGCGGGTGATCCGGGCACTGGCCGGTGTGCGCGCCAGCGACACGGCCACTGGAAGGCGGATGGCGAACTGGACGGGTCTGACGCTGAAGGACGCGATGCCCTTGCGGATCGCGGGCGGGCTGCACCATCTGGTGCTGACCGGTGCGGACACGCGGCTGGCGCAGGTCTATTCGGGCGAAATCACCGATCAGGCGGTGGTGAATGCTCTGGTGCTCGATCTGGTGCACAGGTTCGATGCGCGGCTGCGAAAGTGGCTTGATGGTCCGCCGCAAACCAACGAGGCGGGCCGCGCGGCCAGTATCATGGCGGGGCTGTTGTGGCTGGCCCAGCGCGTGCGCGCGCCGCGCTTTGACGTGTTCGAGATCGGGGCGAGCGCCGGGGTCAATACCATGATCGACCGCTACTTCTTCCGGTTTGGCGATACCGATGCCGGGCCGGAAGACTCGCCAATGCGGATCGTGCCCGAATGGCGCGGGGCAGCGCCGCCACCGCCGCCCGCCGGGTTTGCGATTGCCTCGGTGAAGGGCTGCGACATTGCGCCCATCAACCTCGCTGACCCCGAGGCGGCGCTGCGTCTCAAGGCCTTTGTCTGGCCTGATGCCGTGGAGCGCATGGCGCGGATCGACGCTGCAATGGCGCTGGCGGCCCGGCAGCCGCCGGATCTGGTCGCCGCTGACGCCGGGGACTTTGCCGCCGACATGCTCGCCCGACCCCGTCAGCCGGGGACAGCACGGGTCATGTTCCATTCGATCATGTGGCAATACATGCCCGCCGCCACGCAAAGCCGCATCACCGTTGCCATGGAGGCGGCGGGTGCCGCGGCTACACCCGCAATGCCCATCGGCTGGATCGCGCTCGAGACCGACCCGTCGACCTTCCGCCACGAACTGCGCGTGCGCTTGTGGGACGGCGCTGCGCGTCATGGCGAGGAATACCTGCTTGCCCACGCGCACCCCCACGGCGCGTGGGTGGAGTGGCTGGCAGTTTAGCGCGCCAGAAACGCCTCCATCGCCGCATTGACCGCCTCTGGCGCTTCCCACGGCACGAAATGCCCGCAATCGGGCACGCGCACGATGGTGAGCGGGTCGATGATCTCCTCCAGCCCTTCAAGGTTCTCAGGCGGCAGGGCGAGATCGTCCATGGCCCAGATCACCAGCGTCGGAATGGTGAGCTTGGGCAGGGTGGGGGGCGTCCAGCCTTCGGGAAGGGCAAAGGGCGCGTCCATCGGCGGCACATCGATCGGGCTCGCGCGGTAATAGTTGAGCATCCCGAAGGCGGCATCGCGGTTCTGCCAGTCGCGCAGCAGGGCGTCGCGCTCCTCGGGTTCCATCGCGCTCGGGCGGTCCCATTTGACTTCCTTGAGCAACAGGCCGGTAAGGCCATGTTCCTTGACCAGCGCATCATTGGCCGGATCGCGAAAGCCGCGGATATATTGGCTCGCGGCCCGCTGGACGGGATTGAGATAGAGGAGCTTCTGGAAGATCGCCGGATGCGGGGCATTGGCGATCACTGCGCGGGTGACGCGGGCGTGCTGCCCAGCCAGCGCCACGCCCCAGGCGATCGCGCCGCCCCAATCATGCCCGACGATGGTGAATTGCGCGATTCCCAGCACGTCGGCGAGCAGGAAGACATCGCCGATCAGCTTGTCGGGGGTGTAGGCGCTCACCTCCTGCGGCTTGGACGAGCCGCGATAGCCGCGCTGGTCGGGAGCGATGCAGCGGAAGCGATCGGAAAAATGGCGGATCTGGTGGCGCCAGGTGCGGTGGCTTTCGGGAAAGCCGTGCAGGAAGATCAGCGCCGGGGCCTCTGCCGGGCCCTCGTCGACGATATCGAGACTGATGCCATTGGGCAGTTGCACCCGCTTCAAGTCGAACCCGCTCATTCGGCTGCCTCCAGCTTGTCCATATATCCGCTTGCGACCATGGCCGCGACCTGATCGAACAGCGCATCGGGGGTGCGGCGCGCTTCGCCCATGGCCTTCTCGGCGCCCTCGGCGATGATGACCTCGCGCTCGCCCCGCGCGATGGCATCGAGCATCGCAGCGGCCGCCACCTCGGCGGGAATGCCGTTGTCGATCGCCTTGTCGCTGCGACCGCGCGCGCGGCCCTCGCCAGTGAGCGCATTGCGCGAGACATTGGTGGCGACCGAACCGGGATAGATGGTGTGGACCGCCACACCATTGATCGACAGCTCGGCGCGCAGCGCATCGGCATAGCCGGCAAGGCCGAACTTGGCGGCGCAATAGGCGGTGCGCATCGGCACCCCCACCTTGCCCGCGATCGAGGAGATGAAGACAAGCGCGCCCGATCCGCGCGCGGCCATGTGCCCGATCAGCCCCTGGGCAAAGGCGATCTGGGCAATGAGATCGACCTCGATGATGGTGCGATAGACCTCCATTGCTGTGCCAAGCGCCCGGCTGCGCTGGGAAATCCCGGCATTGGCGATGGCAAGATCAACGCCGCCCTGCCAGCCGATCGCGCGGGACGTGGCCTCGGCAAGCGCGGATTCATCGCGCACGTCGAAAGGCAAGACCAGCGCCTGCCCGCATTTGGCGGCCACCGCCTCGAGCCGCGCGGCATCGCGACCCGAAAGCACCACCCTGGCCCCGCGCGCCGCCAGTTCGCGCGCCAAGGCGGCGCCGATCCCCGAGGAGGCGCCGGTGATCCACGCCACCTTGCCCGTGAAATCCATCCCTCTCTCCCTTCTCGGTGTCGAGGACTAGCCGCAGCGCGCGCGCCGCGCAATCAGGTTGCGATTTGCGACCGGATGATCGCGGCAAGTTCCTGCGGGAACACCGCCTCGGGCCAATCGGCCAATTCGGTGAGGGTGAACCACCGGTGGCTGGTCATCACCTGCTGTTCGAGCGCGGTGTGGCGGCGGGTGTCGATCACCGGATGATCGACCCGCACGAGGAAATAGCGCTCGTCGGCCTGCACCGGCTCGCCTTCGACGGTGACGAATTGTGGGGTGAGGCGGGCGATCTCGGGGCCGGGATCGGCGCGAATGCCGGTCTCCTCGAACAATTCGCGCCGCGCCGCCTCGGCAAAGCTCTCCTGCGGCTCGCATTCGCCCCCCGCGGTGACCCAGAAGGGCGCCCGGCCCGGCACGTCGAAGCGGAACATCAGCGTGCGCGCCTCGCGGTCGAGCACGATGATCCGCGCCGCCCGGCGCAGGCGCAGCGCCTGGCCCGGCGCGCTCATGCGGGAGACGCTCCGGGCGCGCTCGCCCTGATCGCCACGGCGTGCACCCGCTCACCCACGATATCGCCAAGCGCGGCGATCACCGCGCGCTGGCGGGCAAGGCGGTTCATCGTGGCAAAGGCCTCGGCCTCGATAAGGATGGTGAAGTGCGATTCGCCCGAACCATCATCCCCCGCATGGCCGCGGTGACGGGCGCTGTCATTGACGATCTCGAGCCGGGTGGGGGCAAAGGCGGCGGTGAGGAGCGCGTGCATTTCCTCGGCAATGGACATCGGGTCTGGTCCTTGGGGCTTGCGCAGATGCGCGCGATTGGGTCTTGGAACAGGCGCGGCAGATTGCCATGCTTGGCCATGCCTTCACCACGATTCCATGGCCGCGTCGAGGGGGCTCAGCGCTGCTGCGAGGCGCCGGGCTGTGATCAGCCGGGCGAGTTCCGCGCTCCCGGCGCGCGCCCGCACGGCTTTGACGGGCCGGGCGAATGGCGCTGGTTCTGCCTTGAACATGTGCGCGCATTCAACGCCGCCTATGACTGGTTTGCCGGGATGAGCGCTGAGGAAATCCTCGCCGCCCAATCGCCGATCGCCGGCTGGCAGAGCGAGACCCGCGCCTTTCGCCCCACCGCCGGCATTGCCGATGGCCCGCGCTGGGCCGATTTTGCCGATCCGCTCGATGCCATCAGCGCCCGGGCGCGCGGCATTCGCTCGCGCGCCGAGCGCCAGGCCCGCGCGGCGACGTCGGCCCGCTTCACGCGCGAGGAGGCCGCCGCGCTCGACGTGATGGGGCTGGGCACCGATACGGATCGCGCGCGGCTGCGGCGCCGCTACACCGAGCTGGTGCGCCGCTACCACCCCGATCGCAACGGCGGGGATCGCCGCCACGAGGCGCGGCTCAACGCTGTGGTCGAGGCCTATCAGCTGCTGCGCAAGAGCGCGGCGCTGGCCTGAGCCGTCACAGCATCCGGCGGAAGAACACCACCCGCTCGGTCTCCTCGAAGCCAATGGCCCGGTGAAAGGCGTGGCTGGCGCTGTTGTCGAGAAGGGCGTTGGAGGCAAGTTCGCTGCAGCCGCGCGCGCGGCCCCATTGGGCCACGGCCTCGACCAGCGCGCGCCCCACCCCGGTGCCGCGCCATTCGGGCAGGATGAAGGCCCCTTCGCCAAAGGCCACGGGCGAGGTGTCGCAGCCATCGACATAGTCGCGCCGGATGCTTGCCTCGACAAAGCCGATGAGGCGGCCATCCTCGTGCTCGGCCACAAAGGCCACCTGATTGGGCTCGCCGGCGAGGAAGGTTTCGGCGATATCCGCGGCGTGGGCCGCGGCATCATCATCAGGCCACAGCGCCGCGCGCATCGCGGCCCAGGCCGGCACATCGGTAGCGCAAGCGGGGCGGATCTTCATGCGTCTTGCTGCGCCGCCTTGATCAGCGCCGCATCGATGGCGTTGGCCTGCGCATAGGCGGGCCGCTGGGTGACCCGATCGACATAGGCCCTGAAGGTGGGCGTCTCGGGGATCGAGCCGAAGCGCAGGCCCCAGACGAACTGGCTGCCGACATAGGTGTCGGCCATGGTGAAGCGGCTTCCGGCGATGAAATCGTGGGTCTTGAGCCATCCCTCGATCGCCGCGAGCGCAAGCTCGAGGCTGCCGAACCCGGCCATGCCCTGCTTGCCTTCGGGCACCTGCCAGCCCATCGCCTTGCCCACCACCGCCTGTTCGAGCGGCCCGGCGGCAAAGAACAGCCAGCGGAAATAGGCCGCACGCTCGTGAGGTTCGGGCAGCAGGCCCTTTTCGGGGTGGGTTTCGGCCAGATAGTGATTGATCGCCGCACATTCGGTGATGACGTGGTCGCCACCATCAAGGTGATGGACGAGCGCGGGCACCTTGTTCATCGGGTTGATCGCCCTGAAGCTTTCGGGCCGCGTGGCCCATTCCATCACCACCTGCTCATAATCCGCGCCGGCCTCGTGCAGCGCCCAGCGGGAAATCTGCCCGCGGCTCATGGCGACGGTGTAGAAGGTGAAGGCGGCCATTGGCACGGTCTCCATGTTCGTGGATCAGCGTGGGCGCGGTGCGGCGTTCTGGCGAAAGGCCCAGCGCAGGGTGCGGCCCATGCCCCAGGTCGCCGCCCGCGCCGGAAGCGCGCTGAGCACAGGGCGATGCAGGTGGAGCATCGCGCGCGCCCAATCGGGCAGCATCGCCACCGCCTCGGCAGCGATCATGGTCTGCACGCTGCGCGGCGTCCCGGGCGGGCGCTGCGAAAGCACCAGCTGCGCCACCTCGCGGGCCGCGGGCGAGGTGCGCAGATCGCGGCGCAGGCTGCGGAAGATGGCTTCGGCCTCGGCGCGGCTTTCAGGCACCGGATCGGCCCCCAGCATCCGCGCAATCAGCGCGAACTGGCGGTAGTATTCGTCCTGCTCGTGGCCCGGCATGTCGGGCCGCACATGGCGCAGGTAGCCTGCAAGAAAGCTCTGCGCCTCGGTGACATGCACCCAGGCCAGCGTGCGCGGATTGGTTGCCTCATAGGGTGTGCCATCGGGCAGGGTGCCGCTCACCCGGGCATGGATGCGGTTGACCCGCGCGATTGCGGCCAGGGCTTCGTCGCGGTGGCCGAAGGTGGTCACCGCAATGAAACGCGCGGTGCGCCGCAGGCGCCCGTGCATGTCGGAACGGAAATTGGAGTGGTCGAGCACGCCCTGCAGCGCGTGGGGATGGAGCATCTGCAGCAGCAGGGCGCGGATCCCGCCGGTCATCATTCCGACAAGATCGGCATGAACCAGGCGGATCGGGGTGTCGCGGGCGAACAGCGCCGCGTCCGAAGGCGGGGTGGGGGCCTGTCCGGCGCTGGCATCATGGAACACGCCGCGCACCCGCTTGACGAGGCTGAGACGCAGCGATTCGACCGGATCGGGCATGGCACTGGCTATAGGCGCGCAGCAGCGCCAAGACCATCCGCCTCGCCAAATTGCCAGCCTGCTGGGCAAAGCCAGCCCTTGCAGGCGGCGGGCCGGCGTTCTAACCCGGCGCGACGATGACTGCACCTCTCTCCCTGAGCGCCACCGGCGCTGCCGCCATGCCCACCCAGCCCGACACCACGGTCAATGTCCGTGACGTGTTCGGCATTGATGTCGATTGGCAGGTTCCGGCCTTCTCGGTGAAGGACGAGCACGTGCCCGAGATCGACAGCGCTTATGTGTTCGATCCCGATACCACGCTGGCCATCCTTGCGGGCTTTGCCCACAACCGCCGGGTGATGGTGCAGGGCTATCACGGCACCGGCAAGTCCACGCATATCGAACAGGTCGCCGCGCGGCTCAACTGGCCGAGCGTGCGGGTCAACCTCGATGCCCATATCAGCCGTATCGACCTTGTCGGCCGTGATGCGATCGTGCTCAAGGATGGCTTGCAGGTCACCGAGTTCAAGGAAGGCATCCTGCCCTGGGCGTTGCAGCACCCGGTGGCGCTGACTTTCGACGAATATGACGCGGGCCGCCCGGACGTGATGTTCGTGATCCAGCGCGTGCTGGAGTTTGACGGCCGCCTCACCCTGCTTGACCAGAACCGGGTGATCACCCCCAACCCGTGGTTCCGGCTGTTTGCCACCACCAACACCGTGGGCCTGGGTGACACCTCGGGCCTCTATCACGGCACCCAGGCAATCAACCAGGCGCAGATGGACCGCTGGAACATCGTGGTGGCGCTCAATTATCTGCCGGCCGAAACCGAGCAGCAGATCGTCAAGTCCAAGGCGCCCGAGGCTGATGACAAGCTGATTGCCGACATGGTCAAGGTCGCCGAACTCACCCGCCAGGGCTTCATCAATGGCGATATTTCGACGGTGATGAGCCCGCGCACGGTGATCACCTGGGCGCAGAACGCGGCGATCTTCGGCTCGGTGGGTTTTGCCTTCCGCCTCTCCTTCCTCAACAAGTGCGACGAGGCCGAGCGCACGCTGGTGGCCGAATACTATCAGCGCGTGTTTGGTGAAGACCTGCCGGAAGGGGCGGCCAAGCGGCGCTGATGAGGCCGCTTGCGGCCAAGTGTGCTAGGCTGACCAAGCAATTGCCGTCATCAGGGGTGACAGCAAGAATTTGACAGAAAAGGCACAATCGCCTCGCGTAGCAGCGTCTCATCATCCCTGGTGAAATGCGGCAAGAGCGTCTCGGCGAGTCCCCTGGCGCGCAGCTGCATGGCGCTATCATCATAGGTGGAGCGCAAGACGTCGCAGATCGTATCGGCCGGCGCGCTGCGCGGCCAGATCACCTGCGCCACTCCGGCTTGCTCGGCGCAGCGGGCGACATAGAGCTGTTCAAGGTGCTGTGGCAGGCAGACTTGCGCCAAGCCCGCTGCGAGCCCCAAGCTGAGCATCCCGTGCTGCCCCGCGTTGCACACGATCCGCGCGCAGCGGGCGATCTCGTCAGCCGACAGGGGGGCAGGTTCGATCCGCATCCCGGCCGCGGCCAGGCGATTGATGATCTCCGGGCAAGCGCCAGGCAAGTAACCGCGCAGCGGCAGGCCGCAGCGCTCCAACGCCTCGACCAGGCCCGGCTGTGCCAGTTCCGTGGTGGAGAAATAGCAGAACACCTCCGTGCCCGTGCCAGCCGTAATCCCGCTGTAATTGGCCACTGGCGGAAGATAGGGTGCAGAGCGCATGCCGCGATAGGGATCGAGCATTTCGAACGAGCGGACAATCTCGCCGCTGCGGGCATAGACATCGGGCAGATGGGCCAGCTCGGGAAGGCCAAGCGGGCCCAGCGCGGCGTTGAGCGTGGCGGTGAGCATGGCCTCGTCCGCCTCGCGCGCGGCATATTCCGGCAGGAAGATCGGAAAACTTTTCAATCCTGCCGGGGGTATCCCATAGCCGGTGCCAATTGCCAGCGCCGGGATCCCGGCAATGCGCGCCGCCATCAAAGCGCAGGGGGCATAATCGCCGATCAGCAAACCGATCTGGCGGCGTCCCAGCGTATCGAGCCACCATGACACGCGCCGGGCCATTTTCGCTCCGTCGCCGAAACCGCAATCGAGCAGCCATTCCGCCCAGCTGGCCGATGGTGGCGCCTTTCGGGCGGCGCGCCCGGCGCGGTCATAGGGCAGCCTTACCCCTGGGAACACGCCTTCGCACCACGGCGCGATTTCACCGGCATGGGTCATCCAGCCGAGCGCGGCATCACAAGGCGCAAGCCCGGAAAGGGCGCGGGCAACGCGGGCCAGGGTAACCACGTGCCCGCGCCCCGCGCCTCCTTCCCAGGCCAGCATGACCCGGTCCACAGCTTGCCCTAATTGCTAAATGCAATATCCGCCGTAGGAGCCGCAATCGTCATCATCATCATCATCCGGCGGCGGCAAGGGCACGGCAAGCGAGCGCCGCGTGCTGGAGAAGGTGAACAGATCTTCCATCAGCATGTTGTCGAGCAGCGGCTGGCCGCCTTCGCCACCGCCAAAGCGGGTGCGCAGCCCGATGAACAGCGCGTCGGCGTCGCCCTTGCCGGCACGGCCTTGTGCGAAAAGCGCAAAGTTCTCGCCAAGGCCGACAACAACGCCGGCGGCCACCGCGTTGCGCCCGCCGTTGAGACGATGTCCAGCCGAAATGCCAAACATCTTTGACGGCTGGAATCGGATGTCCGAAGCGGCAAAGAACCGGCCCCGACCGCGATAGACATCGAAGATATCGTCGGTTGCGGTGGTGCGGATCAGGAAGGTCCCACTGTCGGTATCCTCATACCCGGCGATGCTGCCGAGGCTGAAATTGCCAAGGTCGAAATCGATCTAACCGCCAAGCCGATAAACCGTGAGCCCCCGGTGGCGATCATTCTCGCTTACCGAGGCATAGGCCCCCACAAAGCCTCCGTCCGCGACCCGTGCCCCGGCATGCAGCGCAACGCCTGCCACGGTGTTGCTGCGGTGCTCGGCGAGCATCCCGTCCACCTGCACCAAAAAGTCGCTGCCAAAGGCCACGCTGGCCAATCCGCCAAAGGTGCCATCATCATTGCCGTCCGTCTTCTCGCTGTCATCCTGCACGACACCGCCGAATGCCCCGAGTTCGAAGCGAGCGGATTCGTCTTCGGCCTGGACGGCCACCGGTGCAGTGATCGCCAGCGCAGCGGCAAAGTGCCGGAACTTCCATTTCATCGGATCTTACCCCCATTTGCCCAATCAACTTGGAACCGATCAATGAGCGACCCGATGACCCAGCTTTTTTCTTTGCTGGTGCTCAGGACTCTAGCAGCAGGGGCATGTGTGCAATTCCTGCAACCCAGTCGTTCCAGCTCTCTTCTGACGAGAGCCGGACCCGCAAGGCGGTTACGATGGCGCCTTGTGCCGCATCGGACATCGGTTTGGCATGCCCCGTCGCTGCGCCAAAAGTTGTGCGTTGGCGGGAAGCAACTGGTCGCCGAAGATTGCCAGCGCCCTGAGGCGACGACCTGCCGGAAGGGGCAGCCAAGCGGCGCTGACCAAGGCGCTTGCGGCCGAGTGTGCTAGGCTGGTAATACAGCGGGCGCGATGGCTTTCCTCGATCGATTCCGCAAGGGCACACCGGCTGGCGCGCGCGCTGGCGAGGATGCGCCCGGCGGCTTCTTCCCGCTCTACGAATCGACCCGCGCGCTCGATGATGACGAGCCCGAGGAACGCCCCGGCGCGCGCGCCGCTGGCGCCCCTGATTATGCCGCCTGGGACGCGCGGCTTGGCGCGATCGATGAAGCGCTTTCCGCCGAGGAGCGGCGTCGGCGCAGATGGTGGCAGCGCGCCTATTGGCAGGGCCGCTCGCGCCTGTGGTGGGCGGGGCGGGGGCTTATCGCCGCCCTCGGCCTCTTTGCTCTGCTCATCGCCTGGCTCGCCATCACCGCGCCGCTTTCCAAGAGCCTTGAACCCATCGCCCCGCCGCAGATCACCCTGCTTGCCAGCGATGGCACCCCGATCGCGCGGCAGGGGGCGATCGTTGCCGCCCCGGTCAGGGTTGCTGACCTCCCCCCGCACGTGGTGCAGGCTTTCCTCGCGATCGAGGACCGGCGCTTCTACAGCCATTGGGGCATCGATCCGCGCGGTATCGCCCGGGCGGCGCTCACCGGCTATGGCGGCGGCTCGACCATCACCCAGCAGCTCGCCAAGTTCACCTTCCTCACGCCCGAACAATCGCTCAGCCGCAAGGCGCGCGAGGCGCTGATCGCTTTCTGGCTCGAGGCTTGGCTGACCAAGGACGAGATCCTCGAGCGGTATCTGTCCAACGCCTATTTCGGCGACAACCAATATGGCCTGCGCGCCGCGTCCCTGCACTATTTCTACCGCCAGCCGGAAAAGCTCAGGCCCGAACAGGCGGCGATGCTGGCCGGCTTGTTGCAGGCGCCCTCGCGCTATGCCCCCACGCGCCATTATGACAAGGCCAGGGCGCGCATGGAGCAGGTGATCGCGGCGATGGTGGAGGAAGGCTACCTCACCCCGGCCGAGGCCGCGGCGCTGCCCGATCCCCGGCTTGACGTGCGCACGCGCGACGACAAGCTGCCCACCGGCACCTATTTTGCCGATTGGGCCCTGCCGCTGGCGCGCGAGGGGATCGAGGCAAGCTATGCCACGCAAACCATCACCACCACACTCGATGCCCGGCTTCAGGGGCTGGCAAGCCGGATTGTCGCTCGCGCGCCGCTGGGCAAGGCGCAGGTGGCGCTGGTGGCCATGCGCCGCAACGGCGAGGTGGTGGCGATGGTCGGTGGGCGCGACTATGCGCGTTCGCCCTTCAACCGCGCCACCCAGGCGCGCCGCCAGCCGGGATCGACCTTCAAGACCTTCGTCTATCTGACCGCGCTCGAGGAAGGGTGGAAGCCGTCCGATACCATCGCCAACACCGAGATTGTCGAAGGCAGCTATCGCCCGCGCAATGCCGGGGGGCGCTATTCGGACAAGATCACGCTGGAAGATGCCTTTGCCTCATCGAGCAATGTCGCTGCGGTGCGGCTGCTCCAGGCGGTGGGCAGCGACAAGGTGATCCGCACCGCCCGGCGCCTCGGCATCCGCGCCCCGATGGCCGAGGGTGACCCGAGCCTCGCGCTCGGCACCAGCGCGATGACCTTGCTCGAACTCACCGCCGCCTATGCCGGGATCGCGGCCAACCAGTTCCCGGTTGAACCCCATCCCTTTGCCCGGGGCGAGCCGGGCTGGTGGGAATGGCTGACGAGCGGCAAGCGCAGCTTCTCGCGCCGCACCCATGCGGACATGGAGGCGATGCTACGCGCCGCGATCAACCGCGGCACCGGGCGCGCGGCGCGCCTGCCGGTTGCCAATTTCGGCAAGACCGGCACCACCCAGGATTACCGCGATGCGCTGTTCGTGGGCTATGCCGGCGATCTGGTTGTCGGCGTGTGGATCGGCAATGATAACAACACCCCGCTTGCCGGGATCACCGGGGGCAGCCTGCCCGCGCGGATCTGGCGCGATTTCATGCGCGGGGCGCTCAGGATCGAGGGCGAGGGGCGGCCCCGGCCCGATACCACCCCCGACCCCGAAGGCCCGGTGCAGCCGCTCGATGTCGAGGGCGGGGCGCTCCCGCTCGGGCAGGAGGGGGCCACGATCAGCATCGAGGGCACTGGCGTTACCCTGCGGCAGGAAGGCGTGCCGGTCGAACTCAGGATCGATGGGGGCGGGGTGGCGGTGCAGCCCGCGCCGGCGCCGGCGCCGACGCCCTCGGTATCGCCCACCGGCCCGCCATAAGGCCGCCATCACCTTCGCGCCGCCGCGGCGTTAGACCATCAGGATGTTCATCACCGCGGTGGCGATCGGGCGGCTGCGATCATCCTGCCAGGCCTCGACCGCGATATTGGCGTTGCGCCGCCCGAGGCGGGTGATGCGGCCCACCGCATGGCTCGCCTGCGACCGGCCTGCGGAGAGATATTGCACCGTGATGTTGATCGGCTTCATCACCGGATCGCGCCCGGCCGCCACCAGCGCGGTGCGCAGCGCGGCATAGCCAGCGGTCTCGAGCAGCCCGGCGGTCGCCCCGCCGTGGAAGTGCCGGGGGCGGCCCTCGACCATTTCTCCAAAATCAAGCCGCAGCACCGGCATCCCCGCCTCTTCCTCGCCAGTGAGTTTGATCCCGAGCGAGCGGGCATAGGCGGGCAGTTCGATGATCGTGTCAGCCAAGGCCAACAGCTCCCTTGAGTGCGGGCACCTCCTGGCGCGGATCGGCGGCAATGGTCATGAAGCAGCCGGCCACATGGGCGACCGGATCGGCCGGGTCGGCATCATAGGCAATGCCGCGCACGAAGGCGGCCGAGCGGGTGGTGCGATAGCATTCGACCCTTCCCCTGACGCTCGCCCGGGGGCGCGCCGGGCGCTGGTAATCCACCCTAAGATCGAGCGTTGCCACCGGGGCAAAAGTGCCGCGGGTCTGCCAGATCGCCATGCCGCTGGCCATGTCCATGAGGCTGATGATCGGGCCAGAGGCGAGCACCTCGCGGCCGGGATCGCCGATGAGATCGGCGCGCCAAGGCAGTTCCAGCTCGACCCAGTTGTCCCCCTGATCGGTGAACCTGAGGCCGAGCCAACCGGTATGGCCATGGCGGAAGAACCATTGCGAGGCGGTGCGCGCATCGAAACGGGCAGCAGGCGTGGTCATGCGCTGGCAATAGGAGCGGCGGCGGCAGGGTTGCAATCTTTTAATTTTGCATCCCTCATGCCGGCGCGCACGCTTGCCGGCGGGCGCTTGCCGCACAGGCGCGCCGCCGCACAAGGGGAAGGGGAACGCCACATGCCCAGAATCGAACTCAACGAGATCCCGCTGCTCGATGATGCCGCCGCGCTGTTCGGCGCGGTGATCGAGGCCGGCGGCCAGGTTGACGACCGGGTCTTCGAGATCATGGTCTATCTCTACGAGATCCTGCCCAAGTGAGCGCGCGATGCGGGTTGATCCTGCGCTCGCCCGGCTGCGCGCGCAGGGGCCAGACCAGCCGCTGACCGAGGCGGCGCTCGCCACATGGCGCGCGCAGAGCGAGGTGGGCGCGATCACCGCGGAACTGGCGCGCCATGCCGGGGGTGCGGGGCTGGAGCAGTGCCCGGTGCTCGCTCGCCTTTTCGCCGATGCACAGGCGGGCCAAGCCCTGCTTGCAAGCCTGTTGCAGCCGCTGTTCGCCGCCTTGAGGGCCGAGCCGCTGGCCTTGCCCGCGCTTGGCCACCGCAGCGCCGAGGGCCTCGTCCGGCTCGAACTTGCCGCTCACGCCGGCGCGGTGCTGGGCCTTGTCGTCCACGCTCCCCGGGCCAGCGCTGTGCCTGAGGCCGTGCTCTTCGAGGATGGCGAGGTGCACGAAGTGGTGCTGGCCGGCGAAGGCGCGGCGATCTGCTATCAGCGGGCGCCCGCAAGCCTGATGAGTGCCGAAATTGCGCTCAACCCAGGCGTTAAGCTCGCGCGCCGCGGGGTGGGCGAGGCCCGCCGGATCGTCGCCGTCACCCGCCCGCTTGTGCTCCTGCAGCTGATCCGCGTGCCCGATACGCCTGCTGAAGGGGCGCTGGTCGCCTGCGCTGATGGGCGCGTGCTGCGGCGAGTGAGCGGGTGCAAGCGCACCAGCCAGAAGCTCATGGCGCTGGACGTGCTCGGCGCACTTGGCCATCGCCCGGCGCTCTTGCACATGGCGCGGCTGGTACGCGACCAGGCGGCAGCGCGCGATCTGCGCTGGGAAGCGCTGCGCCAGGCGCTGGCGCTCGATGCGGCGGAAGGTCTCAAACTCCTCGGCGCGCTGGCGGGCGATCCTGCCGATCCGCTTGCGGCTGAGGCGCGCGGCCTGACGGCGCGGCTGTGCGCGGGTCGGCCCGAGATGGCCGCACTATTGACCGAGGCAGCCTGATGCCGCTGGTGATCGACAATCCTCATGAGGAGAGCTGCACGCTTGCCGAATGCGTCGCAGCGCTCGAGGACATTGCCTTCCTGGCCGACGATCCGGCCAGCACCCGCGAAGCGGCCGATTGGATGCGGCGGCTGGCTAACAACCGCGACTTCCTCGGCGAATTGCTGGTCGATCAACTGGCCGGTCGCACTGGCGCGCTGATTGACAGCGCCTATGGGGTGCAGGCGCTCATGCTCAGCCGCCCGCGCTTGAGCCGCCCGGGAGCCGCCTTCCTGCGCGCGGCGATTTGGCCCGCGCCGCACGACCATGCCTTTCATGCAAGCGGGCCGCAAAGCTTTGTCTATGGCATTGCGCATGACCACAATTTCGATTTTCTCACCGTGGGTTATTGCGGCCCGGGCTATGTCAGCGACTATTACGAGGAAGATTATCAGGCGCTTGCCGGCTACACGGGCGAGGGTGCAGGCCTGCGTTTCGTCGAGCGCAGCGCGCTCACCCCGGGCAAGCTCATGCTCTATCGCCGCCATGTCGATGTGCATTGCCAGCACCCGCCCGAAAGCCTCTCGGTCTCGCTCAACCTCATTGCGGTGGATCCGGCCCAGGCCTGGTTCGATCAGTATGGCTTTGATCTGGAGCGCGGCACGCTGGCGCGGCTCCTCAACCCCAATGTGCAGGAGGTGCTGCTGAAGGTGGCGGTGGCGAGCGGGACGGATGCGGCGCTCGACTATGCCGCATGGGTCGGCGCGCATCATCCCAGCGATCGGCTGCGCCTCGCCAGCTTTGCGGCGCGGGCGGAAATCGCCGCCGATGCCGAAGCTGCCGAGGCGATCTGGCGCGCGGCGGAGCTTTCGGGTAGCCGCATGGTGGCCGGCGCCGCCCGGGCACGGCGCCGGATGCTATCGGCACGGGAAGGTTAGAGCACGCCGCCGGCGAGCCGGTCGATCGCCCCTTGCAGGATCACCGCAGCGGCATGGGCATCGATCGCGCGCGCGCGCTTGGCCCGGCTCATATCCTGATCGATCATCGCCGCTTCGGCTGCCTGGGTTGACCAGCGCTCGTCCCAGAGCAGGATCGGCAGGCCGAAGGCGGCGGCAAGGTTGCGGGCATAGGCGCGGCTGGCCTGGGCGCGCGGGCCTTCCGAACCGTCCATGTTGCGCGGCAGGCCGAGCACGATGCCCCTGACCGCTCGTGCCGTGATCAACGCGGCAAGCGCCTCGCGGTCCTTTCCCCACTTGCTGCGGGGAAGGGTGGTGTGATTGGTGGCAAAGCGCCAGCCGGCATCGCACAGCGCGGTGCCGATGGTCCGCGTACCGAGGTCAAGGCCGAGCAGCACCCCGCCATCCGCAAGCGCCGCAGCAAAGCCGCGCGCATCCTCGTGGATCAGTGCGTCCATCGGCTCTAGGGGGCTTTCCAGGCTGCGGCGCGGCGGATGACATCGGCCCGGGTGTTGGCCCAGAACAGCGGGATATCATAGACGTGGTAATTGTTGCCCGGCAGGACATAGCTGCCCATTTCGGGCGGCGGGCCGATCAACAGGATCCCGCGGCTGTCGCAGCGCGCCGGGACGAGTCCGGGGACGAGTTCGCCCTTCTCCATCGTGTCCTCGGGCACCAGCGTGCCGAGATTGGCGCTGGCGGGCGCGGCGCCGCCGGGCATGCCGGTCAGCGGATTGGTGCACAGCATCGGCTCGGCGCCCGGCGGCGTGCCATCGAGCGCCGGGGTCTTGCCATAGGCTTCGAGCACTTGCGCGGGATCGGCCGGCTCGGCAAAGCTCGACCAGCTGATGACGCAGCCGGTCTGGTCTGGCGCACCGCAGGCGGGAAGGCCCATAGCGGGCAGATCGCGGTGGGGCGAGACCGGCCAGCCGATGAGATAGGCCGCCACCAGCCGGCGCGCTGCCGGGGTGCCCTTCACTTCCTCGGCAATCAGGCGCTTGAGATGGAGCGCGCCTTGCGAATGGCCGGCGAGCACGAAGGGCATCGTGGGGTCGATGGTGGAAAGAAAGAAGCGGAAGGCTTCGCGCACATCGCCATAGGCGGCATCGAGCGCCTGGCGCGCTTCGGGCGCATCGGTGAGGAAGGCGCCCATGGTCGCCTGGCGATAGCGCGGCGCCCAGATCTCCTGCGCCGGGTTGAAGGCGCTCGCCATGCCGCGCAAATAGATGCGGGCAATGCGCTCAGCCTCGGGATCGCCGCCATTTGCGAGCGGCGCGTTCCAGGCGGCCCGGTTGAGATAGCTCGTCGGGTGGACGAAGAACACCGCGAAGGGTGGCGCCTCGTCTGCCGGGAGCGGGGCAGCGCCGGGAGCGAGCGGCGGCTGCCAGCGGGTGGGATCGCCAAGACCGATGCCGGGGCGCGCATACCACATGCCCGCCGCCTCATAGGCGCTCTCTTCAAGCGGGCTGACCGGGGCAAAGGGCGCGGAGGGCACCAGCGCAATCGCCGCCAGTTCCTTCTGGAACAATTCGTAAACGATCCGCGCCCCGATGACGAGCACGATCACCGCCGCCACGATATAGAGGAACTTGCGCGCCATGGGCTGGTTTGCCCCCTTTGCTAGTGCTTGGCCGCGCCTTCCACCAGCGGCGGGCGCAGGCTGGTCCAGGCGCGGCCGGGCCGCAGGCTCGAAAGCCAGGTCGCCGGGTTCCAGGTGGTCGAGCCATCGAGGCTGAAGGTGATGAACTCCGCGCGCCCGCCGATATTGGCCATCGGCACCCCGCCACCCAGCCCGTTTTCCTCGGCCGGGGCGCGGCTGTCGGCGCTCTGGTCGCGATTGTCGCCCATCACGAAGACGCTGTCCTTGGGCACAGTGTAGGGGCCGAAATCATCGAGCGGCTGATCGATGAAATCGATGGTCAGATAGGTCGCGCCATTGGGCAGGGTTTCGCGCCAGGTGGGCGGGGCGAAATAGTCGCGCCCGTCCGGCCCGGTCTCGCGATAGGCCTCGAAGCTCGCAAGGCACGGGCCATCGCGGCAGATCAGATCAGGCTCGAAGGGCAGGCGCACCGGGGGCACCACCTCGCGCTTGATCGGCTTGCCGTTGAGGATGATCTGCCCGCCGCGCACCTCGATGGTATCGCCCGGCAGTGCCACCACGCGCTTGATGTAGTCCTCGTCGCGCAAGGGGTGCACGGGGATGACGATATCGCCATATTCGGGCGTCTTGGGCCACACCCGCCAGCTGCCGCGCGGCAAGAGGTGGAAGCTCGCCGAGGCCCATGACCAGCCATAGGGATATTTGCTCACCACCAGCCGGTCGCCCACCCACAAGGTCGGCATCATTGAGGTCGAGGGGATGTAGAAGGGCTTGGCCACCAGGCTGTGGAAGGCCAGAACGGCAAGCAGCATCAAGGCCAGGCCGCGGATTTCCGCGATCCAGTTGATCTTTTCGGGCTGGGCCTGAGCGGAAGTGGTTTTTGTGCTTGCCATGAAGGGGCCGATCACAGGGGGATTGCCTCGATGATCACGAAGGCCTGGGCCCAGGGATGATCATCGGTAAGGGTGAGATGGATGCGCGCCTCATGGCCCTTTGGCGTCAATTCTTCAAGCCGCTTTGCCGCGCCGCCGGTCAGCGCGAGGGTCGGCGCGCCCGAGGGGGCGTTGATGACGCCGATATCCTTCATGAAGACGCCGCGCCGGAAGCCCGTGCCCACCGCCTTGCTGAAGGCCTCCTTGGCAGCAAAGCGCTTGGCATAGGTGCCGGCGATGGTGAAGGGGCGGCGCCGCGCCTTGGCGATTTCAACGGGCGTGAAGACGCGGTTTTCAAAGCGCTCGCCATAGCGTTCGAGCGAGCGGGCGATGCGCTCGATATTGCACAGGTCGTTGCCGAGGCCGATGATCACTTGAACGCCCGGATGATCACCGCGACCAGGAGGCCGATGGCAACGAGGTGGAGCATCACCTGCGCCTTGAACAGCGGGTGGGCAAAGTCGCCCTTGGCCACGCGGATCGCGCCGACAAAGCCGAAGATCATCAGCGCCACCCAGCCCACCGCGAAGACGCGCATCACCCCGCTGCTCAAGGCAAAGCCGAGAAAGCCGATGCCGAGCAGGAACAGGCCGGCAGCAGCCAAGGCCCAGCGCTTCTGTTCGCCTGAAAGGGGGGGAAGATCGGGCGGGTTCACCGTGCTTCGTCCATCAATTCGCGCATCCGGCGGATCGCGTGATCAAGGCCCACGAACACTGCTTCGCCAATGAGGAAATGGCCGATGTTGAGCTCGGCAATCTGCGGGATGGCGGCGATCGGCTGGACATTGGCATAGGTAAGGCCATGGCCGGCGTGCGGCTCGATCCCGTTCTTGGCGGCGAGCGCTGCCATGTCGGTAATACGCTTCACTTCGCGCGCAATCTTATCGCGGTCGCCATCAAGGAAGGCGTGGGCATATTCGCCGGTATGGAACTCGACCACCGGCGCGCCCAGCCGCAGCGCGGCATCGAGCTGGCGCTCGTCCGCCTCGATGAACAGCGAGACGCGGATTCCTGCGCCCTTCAGCTCATCGATGATCGGGGCAAGCGAATTGTGCTGGCCCGCCGCATCGAGCCCGCCCTCGGTGGTGCGCTCCTCGCGCCTTTCCGGCACGATGCAGGCGGCATGGGGCCGGTGCCGCAGCGCGATCTCCAGCATCTCGCGGGTCGCCGCCATCTCGAGGTTGAGCGGCAGATCGGTCGCCTCCTGGATGCGGGCAAGATCGGCGTCGCGGATGTGTCGGCGATCCTCGCGCAGATGGGCGGTGATGCCATCGCCGCCGGCTGCCGCGACGATCTCGGCCGCGCGCACCGGATCGGGATGATCCCCGCCGCGCGCATTCCTGATGGTTGCGACGTGGTCGATATTGACGCAGAGGCGCAAGGGCCGGGGGTGGAGGGTGGTGGTCATGCTTTGCGGCTTCCGGGCTTGGTCACGGGCAGGCGTGCCAGGCTCTCGGGCAGAGAATCGGGATCGTAGGTGGGAAAATCAATGGCGATGAGCGGATGGAAGGGCACGCCGAGATCGACAGTGCCGCAGGAACGATCGATGATCGCGCATTCGGCGATCACCTCGCCGCCCTCACGCGCCACCGCGGCGATGGCCTCGCGGCTCGAAAGGCCGGTGGTAACCACGTCCTCGACCATCAGCACCTTGGCGCCCGGCTTCAGGGCAAAGCCGCGGCGCAGGTGAAACACCCCCTCGGGCCGCTCGAGGAACAGCGCATCCTTCTCCAGCACCCGGGCGACCTCGTGGCCGATGATGATCCCCCCCATTGCCGGAGAGACCACCACTTCAACCGCCTCGCGCACTGCGGCCGGGATGCCTGCCACCACCGCCGCGGCGATGCGCGCGGCGCGCGCCGGGTTCATCAGCACCCGCGCGCATTGCAGATAATGGGCGCTGTGGCGCCCCGAGGAGAGCTTGAAATGCCCCTCGAGCAGCGCTCCGGAAGCGCGGAACTCGGCCAGGACTTCATCTTGCGTCACAGGCAAACCTCATGGAAAACAGGGGGAGAAATGGCCGACTTGCGCGGGCAACATGCCGGCTTGCATAATTTTCTCCCTAGAAGCGCTTGAGGCCCTCGGCAAGCATCGCTAAGGGCGAGGCTGAGACAGGCTGCAAGGCCGGCTTGATGCTGTCTGGTGCGAATCCGCGAGGGGGTCGGGCAGGCAGGCGGCATGGGATCAGTTTCGAAGCACTTGGACACATGCACATGGGTCAAAGGGACACCCGTATGAAGAAGGCTATCCTGGCGGCGCTCGCTGCCGGGCTCGCGGCGTTTGCGCCGCTGAGCGTTGCGGCGCAGGACGCCGCTCCTGCGGCGCCGGTTGCCGCTGAAGCCCCCGCCGCTGCTGCAGCGCCTGCCGATGCCTCGGCGCCCGCTGCACCTGCTGCCGATGCAAGCGCCTACACCCCGATGGCGCCGACCAAGGGCAAGGGGATGCCGACCGATCCGCGCGGCGATGAACCGGATGCGATGGCCAAGAGCCTGACCTTCCAGGATCAGTATTCGCCCAATGGCGATTACGCGCTGTGGATGCATGACACGATCCTGCTCCCGGTGATCACCGCGATCAGTCTGTTCGTGCTCGGCCTGCTCCTCTACGTGGTGATCCGCTTCAACCGCCGTGCCAATCCGGTTGCCTCCAAGACCACCCACAACACCATGATCGAGGTGGTGTGGACGATCGTGCCGGTGATCATCCTGGTGGTGATCGCGGTGCCTTCGATCACGCTGTTGGCCCGCCAGTATGAGACTCCGCCGGCAGATGCCGTCACCATCAAGGCAACCGGCTATCAGTGGTACTGGGGCTATACCTATCCCGATCACGGCGACATCGAGGTGATCTCGAACATGCTGCCTGCGGATGAGGCGCTCAAGCGCGGTGAGCCGGCGCAGTTGGCGGTGGACAATCGCATGGTTGTGCCTGCGGGCGTGCCGCTCAAGATTCAGACTACCGCGACCGATGTGATTCATGCCTTTGCGATACCTTCGCTGTGGTTCAAGATGGACGCGGTGCCCGGGCGGCTCAACGAGAAGCTGCTGACGATCAAGGAGCCGGGTGTCTATTACGGCCAGTGCTCCGAACTGTGCGGCGCGCGCCATGCCTATATGCCGATCGTGGTCGAGGCTCTGCCGCCGGCCGAATTTGCCGCCTGGGTCAAGGCGCAGGGCGGCACCATGCCGGGTGAGCAGGCGGCCAGCGCCGCTGCCGCGCCCGCGGCCCCCGGCGCGGCCGGCTGAACCATCCGACGAATTTGGAAGCATGAAGAGTAGCTGACCATGGCAACCACCGCAGAAGGCTTCGACATCCATCACGATCATGCCCACAGTGCGCATGATCATGCCGACCACAAGCCAGGCTTCTTTGCCCGCTGGTTCATGTCGACCAACCACAAGGACATCGGCACGATGTACCTGATCTTCGCGATCATCGCGGGGATCGTCGGGGGCGCCATCTCCGGGATCATGCGTCTCGAGCTGGCCGAGCCGGGCATCCAGTATCTTCAGTGGTGGGCCCAGTTCATGGGCGGCGGCAATGATCTCAACACCGCGCTCCACATGTGGAACGTATTCATCACCGCGCATGGCCTCATCATGGTGTTCTTCATGGTGATGCCGGCGATGATCGGCGGCTTTGGCAACTGGTTCGTGCCGCTGATGATCGGCGCGCCCGACATGGCCTTCCCGCGGATGAACAACATCAGCTTCTGGCTGACCGTGGCGGGCTTTTTCAGCCTGCTGTTCTCGCTGTTCGTGCCGGGTGGCTCCGGCCCGGGGGCGGGCGTGGGCTGGACGGTCTATGCGCCGCTTTCGACGAGCGGTTCGGTTGGCCCGGCGGTGGATTTCGCGATCTTTTCGCTGCACCTTGCTGGCGCCGGCTCGATCCTTGGGGCGACCAACTTCATCACCACCATTTTCAACATGCGCGCGCCGGGGATGACCCTGCACAAGATGCCGCTGTTCGTGTGGTCGGTGCTGGTCACTGCCTTCCTTCTGCTGCTGGCGCTGCCCGTGCTGGCGGCAGCGATCACCATGCTGCTGACCGATCGCAATTTCGGCACCACTTTCTTCGATCCGGCCGGCGGCGGCGATCCGATCCTTTACCAGCACCTGTTCTGGTTCTTCGGCCATCCCGAAGTCTACATCATGATCCTGCCCGGCTTCGGCATGATCAGCCAGATCGTCGCCACCTTCAGCCGCAAGCCGGTGTTCGGCTATCTCGGCATGGCCTATGCCATGGTGGCGATCGGTGTCGTCGGCTTCATCGTCTGGGCGCACCACATGTACACCGTGGGTCTCGACGTGAACACCAAGATGTATTTCACCGCGGCGACCATGGTGATCGCGGTGCCCACGGGGGTAAAGATCTTCAGCTGGATCGCGACGATGTGGGGCGGCAGCCTCCAGTTCAAGTCGCCCATGGTCTGGGCGCTTGGCTTCATCTTCCTGTTCACCGTGGGCGGGGTGACCGGCGTGGTGCTCGCCAATGGCGGGATCGACGACAACCTGCACGATACCTATTACGTGGTGGCCCATTTCCACTACGTGCTCTCGATGGGCGCTGTGTTCTCGATGTTCGCCGGCTTCTACTACTGGTTTCCGAAGATGAGCGGGCGGATGCATTCCGAGCTGCTCAGCCACCTGCATTTCTGGACCTTCTTCGTCGGGGTCAACGTGATCTTCTTCCCCCAGCACTTCCTCGGGATGCAGGGGATGCCGCGCCGCTATCCCGACTATCCGGAAGCCTACCAGTACTGGCATGAGATCAGCACCTATGGCTATTACATCATGGCCGGCTCGATGGTGCTGTTCTTCCTCAACATCCTCTATGCCTTCGTGGCCGGGCGCAAGGCTGAGGCCAATCCATGGGGTGAAGGGGCGACCACGCTCGAATGGACCCTGCCGAGTCCGCCGCCCTTCCACCAGTTCGAGACGCTGCCGGTGATCACCGACGCGCATGATTACCACGATCATCGTCCGGTGACGGCGTAACCGGGCGTGATCGCCCCCCCAAGGGGGCAAGCAAGGACAAGGCAGGGGCGCGGGCAATATTGGCCGCGCTCCTCGCCCATGAAAGCAAGGAGAGCATGGCCAGCACCGCCCCTTCGACGCGCGTGAGCCTACCGACCGAGTGGCGCGACTTCTTCGCGCTCACCAAGCCGCGGGTGATGACGCTGGTGATCTTCACCGCGATCTGCGGGGTGCTCGCCGCGCCCGGCAGCCTGCACCCGGTGCTTGCCTTCACCGCGATCCTTGCGATTGCGATGGGCGCGGGCGGATCGGCGGCGCTCAACCATTGGTGGGAGGCCGATCTTGACGCGGGCATGAAGCGCACCCGCAATCGCCCGCTGCCCGGTGGGCGGATGCGGCGCGAGGACGCGCGCGATTTCGGCATCTTTCTTTCGGCGGTGTCGATCTGTCTGATGGGGGTGGCGATCGGCTGGCTCGCCGCGGCGCTGCTGCTTGCTGCAATCATCTACTACGCGGTGATCTACACCATGTGGCTGAAGCCACGCACGCCGCAGAACATCGTCATCGGCGGCGGGGCGGGGGCCTTCCCGCCGCTGATCGGCTGGGTGGCGGTGACCGGCGAGATCACCGCCATGCCGCTGCTGCTTTTCGCGATCATCTTCTTCTGGACCCCGCCGCATTTTTGGGCCCTGGCGCTGTTCGTCGAGGCCGATTACGCCAAGGTCGGCATCCCGATGCTGCCGGTGGTGGCGGGGGAGCGGGCGACCCGGCGGCAGATCATGGCCTACACCCTGGTGCTGGCGCCTGTTGCGATTGCCCCATGGGTGATCGGTGGGGCGGGCTGGCTCTATGGCTCGGTTGCGGTGGTGCTGTCGGCGCTGTTCGTGGTGCTGGCACTTCCCGTGGCGCGCCGCCGCCGTGACGGGCTGACCGACAAGATGCTGCCCGAAAAACGCCTGTTCAAGTTCTCGATCGTCTATCTCTTCGTGCTCTTTGCCGCGCTGGTGGCAGATCGGCTCGCGGCCTATCAGGGGTGGCTGGCATGACGCCTGAGGAAGAGCGCGAATTCATCCGGCGGCGCAAGAGCCGCAATCTGGTGGTGGCGGGCACGCTGCTTTTCTTCGTGATCCTCTTCTACGCCATCACCATCGCCCGGATCGGAGGGCAGGGCTGATGGCGAGCCTTCCGCAGACGTCTGCCGAGACCGCCGAGCGCAACCGGCGCACCGGGCTCATTGCGCTCGCGGGAGCCTGCGCGATGCTGGGGCTGGGCTATGCTTCGGTGCCGCTCTATCGCCTGTTCTGTCAGGTCACCGGGTTCGGCGGCACCACCATGGTGGCAAGCGAGGCCAAGGCCGCCGCTGCCGCGGCGCAGGCGACGGGGGCGAAGATCTCGATCCGCTTCGATGCCTCGACCGCGAGTGACATGCCCTGGCGTTTCCGCCCCTCGCAGCCAACCGACACCGTCACCATTGGCGAGCGTGACATCGCCACCTATGTCGCGCGCAATTTGTCGTCCGAGCCTGTCACCGGCATGGCAACCTTCAACGTCACACCCGAGAAGGCCGGCAAGTATTTCAACAAGATCCAGTGCTTCTGTTTCACCGAGCAGACCCTCGCGCCGGGCGAGGAAGTGACCATGCCGGTGCTCTATTTCGTCGATCCGGCAATGCTTGACGATCCGGCGATGAAGGGGGTCGAACAGATCACGCTGAGCTATACCTTCCACCGCGCCAAGGCGCCGGCAGAACCGGCGCCGCCGCGCGCGCGATAAACCCAAGAGGCAACCCAGGACGGGACAGACCAATGGCTGGCAAGGCAAACCACGATTATCACATCCTCGAACCCGATATCTGGCCGCTGATCGGATCGATCGCGGCGCTCACCTTCACCAGCGGCATGGTGATGTCGTGGCATCCCGACGTCTTCGGGACGGCTTCCCGCGTGGTGCTGTGGGCCGGTCTTGCCGGGCTGCTGGCGACCTTCTTCTTCTGGTTCCGCAACATCGTGATCGAGGCCCAGCGCGGCGATCACACTCCGGTGGTGCAGCTGCACCTGCGCTATGGCATGATCCTGTTCATCGCTTCGGAGGTGATGTTCTTCGTCGGCTGGTTCTGGAGCTTCTTCGATTTCGCGCTGTTCCCCGCACCGCTTGAATATGATCCGGCGACCGGCGCCACCACCAGCCTGTTCGGCACCGAAGGGGCGATCGCCAAGTTTATCCCGGAAGGGATGGAGGTGCTCGATCCCTTCTCGCTGCCGCTGCTCAACACCCTGATCCTGCTGTGCTCGGGCACCACGGTCACCTGGGCGCACCACGCGCTCATTCACGGTGACCGTGAGGGGCTCAAGCAGGGGTTGTGGGCGACGATCGCGCTTGGGCTGCTGTTCACCGCGATCCAGGCCTATGAATACAGCGCTGCGCCCTTCGGTTTTGGCGGCAACACCTATTCGAGCGCCTTCTACATGGCGACCGGCTTCCACGGATTCCACGTGATCGTCGGCACCATCTTCCTCGCCGTGTGCCTCTACCGCGCCTATCTCGGCCACTTCACCCCGCGCCAGCACTTCGGCTTCGAAGCCGCCGCGTGGTACTGGCACTTCGTCGACGTGGTGTGGCTGTTCCTGTTCGTCGCCGTCTATGTCTGGGGCGGCTGGGGCGCCGAATACCACTGATGGCTCCGGGCGAAAGTCCGAAGGATAAGGGAGGGCAGCCGGGGTTCGTCTCGGCTGCCCTTTCCGGTTTGTGTCCCCGCTGCGGCGCGAAGACGCTGTTCGCCGAGCCGGCAGGCCTCGCGGATCAATGCGCGAATTGCGGGCTCGACATTCTGGCCCTCGAGCGGGGCGGGCGCTTTGTCGGCGTGGTGACGATGCTGCTGGCGCTGGTGCTGATCATCGCGGCGCTGGCGGTCGACGAATGGCTACGGCCGCCGCTGTGGACGACCTTCCTGTTCTGGGGGCCGGTCACGGTGGGCAGCGTCGTTTTCGGTCTGAGGTTCTACAAGACCATGTGGGTCTACCACCAATACGAGGAACGCGCTCAATGACCGCCCGCCGTGTGCCGATCATCCCGACGATCTTCGTGCTGGCGGCGGTCGCCACGATGATCGGCCTCGGTATTTGGCAACTGGGCCGCCGCGCCGAGAAGGAGGCGCTGATTGCCCGCTACGAGGCGGCGGCGAATGCCGGCGAGGCGGTGGTCTTTCCGCTCTCCGGCAAGGGCGAGGATGTGCTGTTCCGCCGCAGCCGGGTGGCCTGTGCCGGCGTCACCGCCATCGAGGCGGTATCGGGCACCTCGGCGAGCGGACAGAAGGGCTGGGTCCAGCGCGCGACTTGCGCGGTCAGCCCGGATGCAAGCGTCGCGGTCGATTTAGGATACACCCGCGACATCGCCAGGCCGGACTTTGCGGGCGGCATCATCACCGGCGTGATCGCGCCGGGGCCGCGGCTGGTTGCCGATCCGCCGGTGGCCGGATTGCAGCCGATGGCAAGGCCCGATCCCGGCGATTTGCCCAACAACCACCTCGCCTATGCCGGGCAGTGGTTCTTCTTCGCGCTGACGGCGCTGGTCATCTACGTGCTGGCATTGCGCCGCCGTCGGCGCTAACCCGCGCGCCCATGCAATATGTCTCGACACGCGGGGGCGCGCCGGCGCTCGATTTCGAAGGGGTGACGCTGGCAGGCCTTGCCAGCGACGGGGGCCTTTATGTTCCGGCCGAGTGGCCGCGGTTCAGCAAAGACGAGATCCGGGCGATGCGCGGCCTTGCCTATCCCGATCTTGCCGCGCGGGTGATGGCGCCCTTCGTTTCAGGGAGCCTGACCGAGGATGAACTCTCGGCCATCTGCCACAAGGTCTATGGCGATTTCGGCCATGGGGCGGTCACGCCGCTGGTGCAGCTCGACGCACAGCATTGGCTGCTCGAGCTGTTCCACGGCCCGACGCTCGCCTTCAAGGACGTGGCGCTGCAATTGCTCGGGCGGCTGTTCGAGACCTTCCTTGCCCGCCGAGGCGAGAGACTCACCATCGTCGGCGCAACCAGCGGGGATACCGGCTCGGCAGCGATCCAGGCCGTGGCCGGTCTCGATCGGGTCGAGATCTTCATGCTCCACCCCAGAGGGCGGGTGAGTGACGTGCAGCGTCGGCAGATGACCACGGTCCTGAGCCCCAACGTGCACAACCTGGCGATCGACGGCAGTTTCGATGATGCCCAGGCGCATGTGAAGCGCATGTTCACCGATCCCGAGGTGACGGGGCGGCTCAATCTCGGTGCGGTCAATTCGATCAACTGGGCGCGGCTGATGGCGCAGGTGGTCTATTACTTCGCCTCGGCGCTGCAACTGGGCGGGCCTGATCGCCCGGTCGCCTATTCGGTGCCGACCGGCAATTTCGGCGATGTGTTCGCGGGCTATGTCGCCGCGAAGATGGGCCTGCCCATTGAGCGGCTGATCGTCGCCACCAACATCAACGACATCCTCCACCGCGCGCTCTCGTCCGGCGATTACTCGGCGGGCGGCGTCACCCCCACCATCACGCCCTCGATGGACATCCAGGTCTCTTCCAATTTCGAGCGGCTGCTATTCGATTGCGGCGGGCGCGATGGGGCGGCGCTGGCCCAGCAGATGCGCGGCTTTGAACAGACCCGCGCGATGCAGCTCACCAACGCCCAGGCCGAAGGGGCGGCGGCGCTGTTCACCAGCGCTCGCGCTGATCAGGCCGAAACCGCCCGCGCCATGGCCTGGGCCTATCGCGTGGCCGGGCAGGTGATCGATCCCCACACGGCCGTTGGGCTGCACGCCGCGCAGGCTGTGGCCGCCGCTGGCGTTGTTCCCGCCGGAGTGCCGCTGGTGACGCTGGCGACCGCACATCCGGCCAAGTTCCGCGATGCGGTGGAACGGGCGGTGGGCGTGCGCCCGGCCCTGCCGGCGCGGGTGGGCGATCTGTTTGGGCGCGAGGAGAGCATGGTGGCGCTCCCCGGCGATTATGTCGCAACGCGCGACTATGTGCTTGGCCATGCTGGGGCCGGGTGATGGCGCGCCTGGTCCAGCAGCCGCTGGTGATGGAGTGCGAAGCGTGGCCCGGCCCTGATCCGGCCTATCGCCTGATCGACAGCGGCGGCGGGCGCAAGTGGGAGGGCTTCGGCCCCTACAGCTTCATCCGGCCCGAGCCGCAGGCGCTGTGGCAGCCGCGCCTTGCCGACTGGCAGGCTGCGGGCGAGTTCATCCCCGGGGCAGACGAGGATGGCGGCGGGCGCTGGCACCTCGCCGCGCCGCTGCCCGAGGGGGGCTGGCCGCTCGCCTGGCACGAGGTGCGATTCATCGCCCGGCCCACGCCCTTTCGCCACCTGCAATTCTTCCCCGACATGGCGCCGGTGTGGGAATGGATGCGCGCCCAGCTGGCGGGGATGGAGGGGGCGGAAATGCTCAACCTCTTTGCCTATACCGGGCTAGGCACTCTGGCGCTGTCCCGCCACGGGCGCGTGACCCATGTCGATGCCTCGAAGAAATCGGTCGCCCAGGCCCGCGCCAACGCCGCGCTCTCGGGGATGGAAGATCGCCCGATCCGCTGGCTGATCGATGATGCCGCGAGGTTCACCGCGCGCGAGGTGCGCCGGGGCAAGCGCTATGACGGGATCATCCTCGATCCGCCCAAGTTCGGGCGCGGGCCAGAGGGCGAGGTGTGGCGGCTCGAGGAGCACCTGGCTGGCCTCATCGCCGATTGCGCGCGGCTGCTTGATGGGCAGAGCCGCTTCCTGTTCCTCACCGTCTATGCCGTGCGGATGAGCAGCCTTGCGCTTGCCGGGCTGCTCAACGAGGTGCTTGGCCACCTGCCGGGCCAGATCGAGCATGGCGATCTTGCCGTGCGCGAGGAGGGCGAGGGCGCGCGGCTGCTGCCGAGCGCGATCTTCGCGCGCTGGTCAAACCACTAGAGCGCGCGCCGCGGCCCGGCCAAGGCTGGACTTGTGCCCGCCATCCTGCCAACGGGCCTCGCCATGGCCGATACCCTCACCCTTGAAGTCAACGATCTCGTCGTCGATGTCCTTACCGGCATTTATTCCGAGGAGACCGGCCAGCCCCAGCCGCTGCGCATCTCGATCGCGGCACGTTACCGCGTTGCGCAGCACTATCACCCCGACACCCCGCTTGAGGCGAGCAAGAACTACATGGATCTCAAGTTCGCCGCCACCGAGGGGCTGCCCAAGGGTGTGCACTTCAAGCTGATCGAGGCGGTGGCCGATCATATCTGCCAAACCCTGTTCGTGCAGGACGAAAAGGTCGAGGCAGTGACGGTGAAGATCGTCAAGCTCGCCATCGCCGAGGCGGGCGAGGCGATCGGCATCACCCTGCACCGCGAACGGCCAGCCGATCCGGCGGAGTGAGCCGATGCAGCGCGTGCTCGAGGTTCCCGCCCTGCCGGCGGCCGCGCTCGATGCGGCGGGGGCCTTCATGGCCTTCTATCTCGAAGCGGCAAGGCGGCTGATCGCTGCGCCCGAAACCGGAGCGCTTGCCATCCTCATGCACCCGGCGCCCCACGATCACGCCGATTGGCGCCGCGCGCTCGCCCGCGACCTCGCCCGCGAGGCGGCGCCCACCAGGGTCAATGTGGTGGCAGGCCGTCCCGGCGAGGCGCGCGAGACGGTGCTGCGCTTTTTGGCAGATGCGCCCGGGGTGACAGGCCAGTATCTCGTGTGCCATGACGATGAGGATGCCGGTTCAGCCACCCCGCCAGCCTGATCTTCTGGTGCTGCCTGATGTCGGTGTGTCGCCCTCCGCGCCCCCGCTGATCGACCGCTTCCAGCGCCGCATCACCTATCTGCGCCTGTCGGTCACCGATCGCTGCGATCTGCGCTGCGCCTATTGCATGCCCGAACGCATGACCTTTTTGCCCAAGCGCGAGGTGCTGAGCCTCGAGGAACTTTATCAGCTCGCCTGCGGCTTTATTGCGCGCGGCGTCACCAAGCTGCGCCTCACTGGGGGGGAGCCGCTGGTGCGGCGCGGGATCATCGACCTGATCGCCGCGCTCGGGCGGCACCTCGGCCATGGGCTTGAGGAACTTACCCTGACCACCAATGCCACCCGCCTTGCGGGCCACGCCGAGGCGCTCGCCCGCGCCGGGGTCAGGCGGATCAACGTCTCGCTCGACACGCTTGACCGTGCGCGCTTTGCCAGGCTCACCCGGCGCGATGCCTTGCCTCAGGTCTTGGACGGCATTACCGCAGCCCGCCGCGCAGGTCTCACGGTCAAGCTCAATGTCGTGGCGCTCAAGGGCGTGAACGAGGCCGAACTGCCCGAAATCATCGCCTGGGGCCATGGCGAGGGGCATGATGTCACCCTGATCGAGGTGATGCCGCTCGGCGATGTCGAGGAAGACCGGCTCGACCAATATCTGCCGCTCAACGAGGTGCGCGCCCGGCTCGCCCAACGCTGGAGCCTCACCGACAGCGATCACCGCACCGGCGGCCCGGCGCGCTATGTCACCATTGCCGAGACCGGCGGCAGGCTCGGCTTCATCACGCCGCACACCGGTAATTTCTGTTCCGGCTGCAACCGCTTGCGCGTGACGGCGACCGGCCAGCTTTTCCCCTGCCTTGGCGGGGGCGAGCGGGTCGATCTGCGCGCCGCGCTGCGCTCGGAGGATCCCGAGGCGCGGCTGTCCGCGGCGCTCGATGAGGCCCTGGCGATCAAGCCCGAGCGCCATCACTTCCGGATGGATGCGCGCGGTGCTGCCCCGGCGCTGGCGCGGCACATGTCGCTGACAGGGGGGTGAGGTGGTCAGGGTGGTCTTTCTCGGCCGGCTCGCTGACCTTGCCGGCGCTCCCGCGCTCGAACTGGCAGCGCCGCTCGACTGGGCGGGGCTGAAGGCCGAGCTTGCTCCGGCCCTCGCCGCTGCGCTTGACGACCCGAGGAACCGGGTGGCGCTGAACGGCGCGCTGCTGGCCGACAAGGCCTCACTGCAGGCGGTTGCGGGCGACGAGATCGCGCTGCTCCCGCCCGTTTCTGGGGGCTGAGCGATGCCCTCGCGCGCCTTGCACCGCGATATCCGCCTGCTCGATGCGCCCTTCCATCCCGGCGCGCTGATCGGGCCCTTCACCGAGGCCAACCCCGGCCTTGGCGGGGTGTGCACCTTCGTGGGCGAGGTGCGCAGCGATCCCGGGGTCGAAGCGCTCGAACTGACGCATTACGAGCCGCTGACCCTGTCGGGGATGCACGATCTTGCCGACCGCGCCTTCCAGCGCTTCACCCTGATGGGCCTGCTGATGGTCCACCGCATCGGCCTGATGCGCCCCGGCGAGCCGATCGTGTGCGTCTCGGCCGCCGCGCTCCACCGCCGCGACGCAATCGATGCGGTCGATTTCTGCATGGATCACCTCAAGAGCGCCGCCTGGTTCTGGAAGCGCGAGAAGCGCGCCGGGCAATGGTACTGGATCGAGCCGCGTGAGGCCGATCACCGCGATCTGGCGCGCTGGCAAAGCTGATTTGATCCACCTCAAGGTTTCTCCGCTGCGCGCGGGCTAGGTTCTCCTCCAAGCCAAGGAGGATCGAGCCATGAGCCATATCGTTACCGAACGCATCGCCCGCGGCGAGGCCCGCCGCCTTGATCAGCCCCCTGCCGCGCTGGGAGTGCGCCACCAGATCGAGGCCGATCGCAATTTCGGCCTGCCCAATTCACTCTACGCTGCCACCATCGCCTGCTATCTCGGCTTTCTGGCGATCGTGGGCAGCGCCTTTGCCAATCCGGGCCTCGCCATTCCGATGGCGGTGATCGTTCTGCTGATTGCTGCCTTTTTCGGGGTGCCGGCGATCTGGACGCGGCTCAAGGAGAATGCCTCGCGCCCGGCAACGCAGGGTGAGTTCGAGGCCCACGGGATCATGACCCTGACCGGCCACCTCAGCGCCGGTGAGGCAAGCGCGCAGGTCCTCGTGCTCCCGGTGCTGCTGGTGTGCTGGGGCCTTGCCGTGGCGCTGATTGCGACGCTGGTGGCCTGAAGCTCCCCTGGGGCAGCGTCCCTCTCCCATGGCGCTGCCCCATCCCGATTTGGGTGAACCCTAGCCGCGTCCGGAAAGCTCCACCAGCAGGCCAGGATCGGTGAGCGCGATGCCGCGCTTGCCCTCGCGCCGGATCGCGCCCATTTCCTCAAGTTCGCCGAGCTTGCGGCTCACCGTCTCGATGGTCAGCCCCAGCATGTTGGCGATCTCGCCGCGGGTGAGCGGCAGCTCGAAACGCCTGGCAAGGTGGCACGAGCTTTCGCTCGCCGCCGCGGCAAAATCATGCAGCAGCGCGGCGAGGCGCGCCTCGGCGCTGGCATGGCCGGTGAGTTCGAGCAGGTTGCGGCTGGCCAGCAGGTCTGCCTGGCTGCGGCGCAGCAGCGCCCGGGCGAGCGCCGGATAATCCTCGATCGCCCGCTCGATATCGACCTTGGCAAAGGTGCAAAGGCGGCTTTCGGTCAGCGCCACCACGTCGTGATGGGCAAAGGGGCTGAACAATTCGCCGATGAAGCCCGAAGGGTGAACGAGCGCGAGGATCTGCTCGTTGCCCTCGACATCGACCGAGGAGACCTTGAGCGCGCCGCTCAGCAGCGTGGCGCAGGCGGCATCCTCATCGCCAGCGGCAAACAGCATCTCGCCGCGCTTCAAGACGCGGGTGCGCCCGGCTGCGGCCAGCGCCTCGCGCTCCTCGGGGGTAAGCACCGCGCAGGCGGCGGTTTCCTTGACCGGACAGGTGCTGCACGCAAGATTCACGATCCCATCGCCTCCCACAGCTGCGCGAGCACGGCATCCTCGCGCATCAGCAAGGCGGCAACCTCGGCCTGGGCTGCTTCCAGCGCCGGGTCGCGGGCGAGGCGGGTGGCCGCATCGGCTGCAAGCGCATCGATCTCGGCAAGGACGGCGGCGGTATCGCTGCGGCGCGAGGAAACTTCGCCCAGCGCCACCAGCGCCCGGGCGCGTGCCGGGCTTTCGATGGCAAGGCCGCGCGCGGCCTCGGCAAGCGGGGCGGCGGTGCCTTGCGCGGCAAGAAAGGCGGCATGGGCCGCCTCCGCCCGGCGGGTAAGCGTATCGATCATCGCCGGATCGATCCCGGAGCGAATCGGCGGCGGGGCAGGTGCTGCGGCTTCGGGCGGCGAGACCTCGAACGGGCGCAGCGCCAAGGAGGGATAGCGTCCCTCGCTCGCCGAACAGGCCGAAAGCGCGGCGGCAAGGCCGATGAGGCCGGGCAGGTGGCGAAGGTGGTGCATGACAATCCCGAAGCAGCGTTACCATGCCGCGCGCGCTTGGCAAAGGTGCCTCAGCGGCGCCCTTGCGGCGATTTTTGGCCGCTTCAGGTTGGCTCGCCGGTTGACTTGCACAAGCCTTTCACCTAGGGGCGCTCATCCTTCACGGGGTCACCGCGCGTGGCCCCCGATTGCCGTTCGGTTGGGGGAACATTGGTTCCACAGGCCGGGCACCGCACCAGTTTGAGAGTATGAAGCCATGTTCGCGATAGTGCGCACTGGCGGCAAGCAGTATCGGGTTGCCGCTGGAGACAAGATTGCCGTTGAGAAGCTGGCGGGTGAAGCCGGTGACACGATCACGCTGGGCGATGTCTTGCTCGCAGGCGAAGGTGACACCCTGGCCGATCCCAAGGCGGTGACGGTCTCGGCAGAGATCATCGCCCAGGCCAAGGGCGAGAAGGTGATCGTGTTCAAGAAGCGGCGCCGCCACAATTATCGCCGCAAGAACGGCCACCGCCAGCAGCTCACGCTGCTGCGCATCACCGCCGTGGGCGCCGCCGCGGCAGAAAAGCCGGCCAAGAAGGCCGCCGCCAAGAAGACCAAGAGCGCAGCGCCGGCCGAAGCCGACGCCAGCGCCGCATAAGGAGGCTCGCGCACCATGGCACACAAGAAGGCAGGTGGTTCCTCGCGCAACGGGCGCGATTCGGCCGGTCGGCGCCTCGGCGTCAAGAAGTTCGGCGGTCAGGAAGTGATCGGCGGCAACATCATCATTCGCCAGCGCGGCACCAAGGTCTATCCGGGCGTGAATGTCGGGATGGGCAAGGATCACACCCTCTATGCGCTTACCGCCGGGGTGGTGCGATTCCACGCGGCCAAGCTCGGCCGCAAATATGTGTCGGTCGATGCCGTGGCGCAGGCTGCCGAATAGAACGGATGATTCGCTGAAGGGATCGTCCGTCAGGGACGGTCCCGGGAGGTGCAAGACCTCCCATTGAGGGAGACAGGGCCGTCCCTTGCTGCAAGGGGGGCTCGTCTCCCTTTTGACGTTCTCCCTCGAGCTTCAGGTCTGCCGAATCACAAAGTTTCGCGGCCTTAAAATTGTCATGCGTCCGTTCTATCGGCGACGCGGGGCGAGGAGGAGGATGGCGTGTTTCACCGCACCAACAGATTGCTGCTCCGACCGATCTGGGGCGAGGATGCCCCGGCGCTTCACCGGGCAATTGCCGATGAAGGCGTGGTGCGCAATCTTGCCCGCGCACCCTGGCCCTACGACGAAGCCGATGCCCGCGCCTTTGCCGCCCGGCCTGTTGATCCGCTCTTTCCGCGCCTGCTCGTCACACTCGCGCGCGATGCGCAGGTGATCGGCTGCATCGGCCTGGAGCCGGCAGAGGTTGGCGCCGAACTCGGCTACTGGATCGCCCGGCCGCATTGGGGGCAGGGCTATGCCAGCGAGGCAGGGAAAGCCATGCTCGCGATCGCCGCAATGCTCGGCCACACCATTCTGGGTGCCTGGCACTTCCTCGACAATCCGGCCTCGGGCAAGGTCCTGAGGAAGCTCGGCTTCGAGCCGAGCGGGCGGATCGAGGAGCGTTTTTCCTGCGCCCGCAAGGGCAAGGCGCCCGCGGCGCAATATCGCCGCAGCCTCGCCGCGCAAGCGGGGGTGCACCAGCGCGCGGCCTGATCGGGCGGCTCTTGTCCGCCCCGGCAAAAGCCATTACCGGCTTTTGCATGGCAGTCCGCAAGCGATTGAGCCCGGAGGAATCGCGCAGCCACGCGCTGGCGGCGGCGCGCGCGCTCCTGATCGAGGCTGGCCCACAAGCGGTGACGCTCAAAGCGGTCGCGGCGCGGATCGGGCGAACCCATGCCAACCTTTTGCACCATTTCGGATCGGCCTCGGGGCTGCAGAAGGCCCTGGCCGAGCATCTTGCCCGGGCGGTGTGCGAGACCATCCGCGAAGCCGTGCACGCCAGCCGCGCCGGGCTTGGTTCGGCGCGCGAGGTGGTCGATCTTGCCTTCGATGCCTTCGACCGCGAAGGGGCGGGGGCGCTGACCAGCTGGATGCTGCTGACCGGCAACGAGGATGCGCTCGATCCGATCATCGGCACGATCCACGATCTGGTGGATGAGCTGGCTGCGGGCGAGGCCGAGGCTCCGGGCTGCGAACAGCGCATCCACCGCGACACCCTGATGCTGGTTTTGATGGCACTGGGCGATGCGTTGATCGGCTCGGCGCTGGCCAAGTCGCTTGGCCTGCCGCGTGATGCCGCGCGCGAGCGGGCCACAGCGCTGCTTGAAGCGAGCCTTGCCGCGCGTGAGGCGGCCTAGGCGGGTGGCGATCCTGCCCGGATGAGAGCGGCGCGCTGCCAGGCTGGCAGGCTGGCCGGATCGAGCGTTTCGACCTTGAGGTGATCGATGGCGAGGCCCAGTTCCGGCCAGGCAGCCTTGCGCCGCGTCGGATCGGAGGCGGCGAGCGGCACCACCACCAGTCGGCGGTTCACCTTCTGCCGCCAGTTCATCCGCGCGGTGTTCTCCTGCCCGACATAGCAGCCCTTGGTGAAGCTCACCCCGTTCAGCTCGGCGGCATTGGTTTCGAGCCACAGGATATCGCCCATTTCGGCCCGGCCCTCTGGCACGCCGTGGGCAAGGCGATGGGCGTGCCAGGCCGCATCGGCGCTTGCCCCGCTGGGCGGTCCCAGCCAGCGCCAGCCAAGCGCAGCGAGGCGCGGATCGGGCACGGCGCCGGGATGCGGCTCGGGTGACCAATGCACCCCCAGGCGTTCCTCGCGGGTGATGGCAAGCCGGCGGCGCAGGCGATAGACCATCAAGCGCTTTATCAGCGCCTCGGCCTCGGCCGCCTCGCAATCGAGGAGGATATCCGCTCCGTCCGCCCAGACGAGAAAATCGAACAGGTGCTTGCCCTGTGGGGTGAGCAGGCCAGCATAGCAGGGCAGCGGGCCCTTGACGTCATTGGTGACAAGCCCCTGCAGAAAACCGGCGGCATCCTCGCCCGGATCGAGCGGGGCAATGCGCACAAGCGCGCGCTGGGCAAGATGGCTGGCCATGGGTGACAGATAGGGCGCGGCGCGGCTAAGGGGAAGGGATGACCGATCGCTTCACCATCCGCCGCCCCGATGACTGGCACCTGCACTTTCGCGATGGTGAGATCATGCGCGACGTGGTGCCCTATACCGCGCGCCAATTTGCCCGGGCGATCGTCATGCCCAATCTCACCCCGCCGGTGACGACCATGGCGCTGGCCGAGGCCTACCGCGCGCGCATCCGCGCCGCGGTGCCGAATGGTGTGCGCTTCGAGCCGCTGATGACCTGCTATCTTACTGATGACACCGATCCCGATGATCTTGTCCGCGGCGCGGCGGCGGGGGTGTTCACCGCGGCCAAGCTCTATCCTGCCCATGCCACCACCAATTCGGCTGCGGGCGTGACCAATGTCGAGAAGATCCATCCGGTGCTCGAGCGGATGGAGGCCGAGGACATCGTGCTGTGCATTCACGGCGAGGTGACCGATCATTCGGTCGATGTGTTCGACCGGGAAAAGGTGTTCATCGAGAGGCACCTGCGCGCCATTGTTGCGGCTTTTCCGAAGCTGCGGATCGTGTTCGAGCACATCACCACCGCCGATGCGGTCGATTTCGTGCTTGGCGCCGGGCCACAGGTGGCTGCCACCATCACCCCGCAGCACCTCCACATCAACCGCAATGCCATGCTGGTGGGCGGGATCCAGCCGCACAATTACTGCCTGCCGGTGGCCAAGCGCGAGGAGCACCGCCTGGCACTGCGTAAGGCGGCGACCAGCGGCAATCCCAAGTTCTTCCTCGGCACCGACAGCGCCCCGCATCTGCGCAAGGCCAAGGAAGCGGCCTGCGGCTGTGCCGGCATCTTCGGCGCGCCCTTTGCGCTTGAAAGCTATGTCACCGTGTTTGACGAGGAGGGCGCTCTCGAGCGGTTCGAGGGCTTTGCTGCGCTCCATGGCCCGGCCTTCTACCGCCTGCCGGTCAATGAGGAAACGATCACGCTCGTGCGGGGGGAGACCGATGTGCCTGAGGTTCTGACCGTGGCCGGGGAGGAAATCGTCCCCTGGCACGCCGGGCAGCGGCTCGGCTGGCGCCTTGTCGGCTAGGCCCGGCGGCGGCGCCACAGATCGGCCACGAAGATCGCCACCGCCAGCCAGATCAGCATGAAACTTGCCAGCTTGGCTGGGGCCAGCGGCTGGCGGAAGACCGTGAGGCCAAGGATGAAGACGATGGTGGGGGCCAGATACTGGATGAAACCGAGCGTCGAATAGTCCATCCGCCGCGCCGCGATCGCGAACAGCAGCAGCGGCACCGCGGTGGCGACGCCGGAGAAGATGATCAGGATGCTCATCCACCAGTCATGGCCGAAGGCCGAACCTGTGGGGCTCAGCGCATACCAGCCCACCACCGCCGCCGCCGGAATGGCAAGCAGCGTACTCTCGATCGTCAGGCCAGCAAGAGCGCCCACTGCCACCTGTTTGCGCACCAGCCCATAAAGCGCGAAGGTGAGGCTTAAGCTCAGGCTGATCCACAGGCTCGTCGCCGCCCCGGCGGCAAGCAGCGCCACGGCAGCCGCGGCGATCGCCACCGCCAGCCACTGCCAGCGCGACAGCTGCTCGCCCAGCAGCAGGGTGCCAAGCAGCACGTTGAGAAGCGGATTGAGGTAATAGCCGATGCTGGTGGCATAGACCTCGCCCGCCATGATCGCCCAGATATAGACGAACCAGTTGATCCCGATCAGCGCGGCGCTGGCCATCAGCGCCAGCAGGCTGCGCGGGCGGGCGAGCGCGGCGCGAAGCTCGGGCAGCTGGCGGCGCAGGGCGAGGATCGCGAGGCACAGCGGCAACGTCCAGATGATCCGCCAGCCGACGAACTCGACCGGGGGAACGCTGCGCACCAGCAGCAGGTAAAGCGGCAGGAAGCCCCACATGATGTAGGCGCCAAGCGCCGGGAGCAGGCCCGAGGTACGCTCGGGGCTGTGGGGAGCAGTGGCAGCGGCGGCGGCGGGGGAAGCGCTCATTCGCAGCGCCGTTAGGGACGGGCGCAGAGCAGCGCAAGCGCTGCGGCGCGCACCCCTGCGGCTGAACCGGCGCTGTCACCTCTCAGTGGCCGTTGTTCATCTTGGAGTTCCTATAGATGAATGGACAGAGCGAATCACCCGCCGGGCCAAGGGTAATGGCGAAAGGTTCAAAGGCTTGCGGCCATGCCCACCACATGGCTGCCGGCGCGCTGGCTGCGGTCGGCGTGAGGGGCGCCCCCGGGTCGATTGCGGCCCGGGGGCGTCTTGCCATGCCCCAAGCCCCGAACAGGGGGCAGTCTTAACCATATTGTGCCACTTCCCTGCTCGTGGCCCGAATCCTTGCCCTTGCTTTGCTGTGCCTGCTGCTGGCGGCCTGCGCTCCGCGCGAGCGCGCCGGGGCGGGTGAGGAGGCGGCGCTGGCGCGCGATCCAGTGGTTGCCCGGGCGCTCCACGATCCATTGATGAGCGATCCCGATCTTGCCAGCCGCAACGAGGCCAATGCCATCCTCGGCCAGGCTGACAGCAGCGCCTTGCCGCTGTTCAAGGCCACACGCGAGGCGGCGCGCGCGGCGCGCGAGGCGGCGCGGATCGCACTGCTTGAAGGCGGCCCGATCCCGGCCCTGCCGCCGCCTGCCGAGGCCGCCTTTGCGCGCGCGCCGGGGCCGCAGGCGGATGCGGGCGCCTTGCTCGCTGCGCTTGGAGCGCCGGCGGCCTGCGCTCGGCGCCTCGGCGAGGATTTTCTGCTCGCTGCCGATCTTCCCCCCGCCGCTGCCCTGCCGCCGCAGGCGATGGTGCTTCAGGCTGCCGGGGCCGATCAGACCCCCTGCCGCATCCGCATCATCCGCTATGCCACCCCGGCGGCGGGCGAGGACGTGCTCCATTATCACTACGTCCGCGCCCGTCGCGCCGGGCTGGCAGCCACCCGTTACAGCGCTCCCGCCGCGCTCATTGCCGCGCAAGGCAAGGCAGGCGCGCGGCTGCTGGTGCTGGCCCGCCCGGCAGCCCATGGCATGACCGCGGTCGAGCTTCTCTATCGCGCGCCCTGATACGGGTCTCAGGAGCGCACCCCGAGGCCAAGGCTGGCGCGCGGCTGATCCAGCTCGGTGCTGGCGACCGGATAGGCGCAGGCATCGGCGGCATAACCTGCCCCGGGGCGATGGTTGCCCGACAGGCCGATCCCCCCCAGCGGCGCCTTGGGCGACACCGCGGTGGTGGGGCTGTTCCAGTTGATCACCCCGGCGCGGACATTGGCCCAGAAGCGCCCGTAATCCTCGGCCGAGCCGCCGATCAGCGCGGCGCAAAGGCCAAAGCGGGTGTTGTTGGCCTCGGTGATCGCGGCGTCGAGATCGGGCACCCGGATGACCTGCAGCACCGGTCCGAAAAGCTCGAGATCGGGCCGCTCGGGGATATCGGTGACATCGATGATGCCCGGGGTGATGAAGGGCAGATCGGGCATTGAGCGGCGCATGTGCAAGAGCGGGCGCCCGCCCGCGGTGAGGAGCGCAAGGAAGCTCTCCGCCAGCCGGTCGGCGGTGTCATTGTCGATCACCGGGCCCATGAAGGGCTGCGGCTCGCCCACCGGATCGCCCAGCATCAGCTTGCGGGTGAGCGGCACGAGGTGCTCCATCAGCCCGTCATGCGCGCCCGGGGTGACAATCAGGCGCCGCGCTGCGGTGCAGCGCTGCCCGGCACAGGCAAAGGCGCTCTGCACCACCAGCGCGGCCGCATCTGCCAGCTTGGGGGTCTCCACCACCACCAGCGGGTTGTTGCCTCCCATCTCGAGCGCGACCAGCTTTCCGGGATTGGCGGCAAGCTTGCGGTTGATCGCAAGGCCCACCTGCACCGATCCGGTGAACAGCACCCCATCGACGCCGGGATGGGCGACCAGCGCCTTGCCTTCCTCCGGCCCGCCGATCACTGCCTGGATCACCGCTTCGGGCACCCCGGCGCGGTGGAAGCAGGCGACCAGCGCTTCGCCCACCGCGGGTGCCTTTTCCGAGGGCTTGAACAGCACCGCATTGCCCGCGATCAGCGCGGGCACGATATGGCCGCAAGGCGCCTGCGCCGGAGCGGAGAAGGGGCCGATCACCGCCATCACCCCGTGCGGCTTGTGCCGCACCGCGGCGCTGGCGCCCACGCCTGCATCGAACTTCTTCTTGCCGGTGCGCTCGGCATAGGCCTGGACGGCGATATCGACCTGGCCCGCCACGGCATCGACTTCACCGCGCGCTTCCCACAGGGGCTTGCCCACCTCGCGCCCGATCAGCTCGGCCAGCGCCTCGCCCTCGCGGCGCAGCTCGTTGGCAAAGCTGCGCAAGGTCTCGATCCGGGTGCCGAGCGGCAGTGCTGCCCAGGCTGCCCAGGCACCGCGCGCGGCCGAGATCGCCGCCTCGACATCGCTGTGCGCGCCGCGCCACAGCTCCTCGCCGCTGGCCGGTTCAAAGGATATGAGAAGCTGCTCGCTCACCTTGCCCATGCCCCTTTGATGATGCGGCCCGCACCCCGTTGCCGGCCCGCGATTGCTGCCAGCGCTATCGCGGAAAGCCGCCAAAAGATAGGGTAAGGCAGGCTAAAGGATATCACTTGTGCGCCTGTGCGGCAGCATGGCCCGCCGGGGCTGGCGCGGGACCATGGGCCTCGCCCATGCGGCGCAGCGCGGCAAGCTTGGCATAAAGCGGCTCCCAGTCATCTGCCGCATCGATCGCGGCCCAGATCGCCTCGACCTCCTCGATCAACAGGCTCTGCGGGGCGGGCTCGGCCCAATAGGGATGCGCGCCTGGCAGCGGCTCATAGGCGGCGAGCGCTTCGGCCAGCGCGCCCCTGGCCCCGCGCCCGCCGCGATGGGCGAAGAAGAAGGCATCGGGCTGCCAGCCGCCCGCGCGCATGTCCCGCTCGCACAGGGAGACAAGCCGCGCATCCTCCTCGAGCCCGCGCGGCGCCACCCCCAGCCGCCAGCACCAGCGCCGCGCCACGTGCTCCATGTAGAGCGGCCCGAAACGCTCGAGCGCTGCCACCAGCGGGGCGCTGTCGGCCAGCAGCCGCAGCGCCACGGCCAATTGCCCGCAATTCCAGTGGATCGCCTCGGGCTGGCGACCAAAGGCATAGAGCCCGGCATGATCGAAATAGGCCGCGGTAAAGCCCGGATCCCAGCGCGGCAGCCAGCGCCACGGGCCATAGTCGAAACTCTCGCCGGTGATGTTCATGTTGTCGGTGTTGAGCACCCCGTGGACGAAGCCGGCGACCATGTAGCTGGCGGCAAGATCAGCAAGGCGCTCGACCACCTGGTGCAGCAATTGCACCGCCGGTTGCTCGCGCCCCGGGGCATCGTCGGGCGGGGGCGGGCCAGGGAACTGCGCGAGACAGTAGGCAACCAGCGCCGCCATGCGCGCTTCATCCCCGATCGCCAAGAGGCGCTGGAAGGTGCCGATGCGGATATGCGAATGCGACAGGCGCACCAGCACCGCCGAGCGGGTGGGCGAAGGCTCGTCATTGCGCCAGAGTTCCTCGCCGGTCTCGATCACGCTCAGCGTCTTGGAGGTGTTGACGCCGAGCGCCTCGAGCATTTCGGTGGCGAGGATCTCACGCACCGCGCCCTTGAGCGTGAGGCGCCCGTCTCCCGAGCGGCTGTAGGGGGTGGTGCCCGATCCCTTGGTGCCCAGATCGAGCAAGCGCCCATCGCCGGCGCGCAGCTGCGCAAACAGGAAGCCGCGCCCGTCGCCGATCTCGGGGTTGTAAACCCGGAACTGATGTCCGTGATAGCGCAGCGCCAGCGGCTGCGGCAGATTGCCGGGCAGGGGCGTGAAGCGGGCGAAATGCGAAATCCAGGCCTCATCGTCGAGGTGATCGAGCCCGATGCTCGCCGCTGCCCGGTCATTGCGCCAGCGCAGCCGCGCCGTCGGAAAATCGGCCGCAGCAACCGCATCGCCGATCCAGCCAGCCAGTGGCAGGATCGCCGGATCGGGGCGGTAGGTGGCGGGCCAATCAGGCAGTTGCGCAGGCGCGTTCATCCCGCGATAGTGCGACCAAGCGTCGGGGTGCGCAAGCCATGCGGCTGTGCCATGCTCCCGGCAAGGATCGATCGAGGGGACAATTGCCGTTCATGGCTGCACTTTACGAAGATCGCTTCTGGACCAGCAGCGATGGCCTCAACCTGCACTATCGCAACTATCCGGGGCCTGAAGGCAGCAGCGCCCTGCCGGTGCTGTGCCTGCATGGCCTGACCCGCAATGCCCGTGATTTTGCTGCGCTGGCCGAGGATCTGAGCGCCAAGCGCCGGGTGATCGTGCCCGAAATGCGCGGGCGCGGGCAGAGCGACTATGCCCGTGATCCCGAAACCTACACCCCAGCCACGTATGTCGCGGATGTGGAAAAGCTGCTGGCCGAGCAAGCGATCACCCGCTTCATCGCCATTGGGACCTCGATGGGCGGGCTGATGATCATGCTGATGGCCCAGGCGCAGCCCGGGCGCATGGCCGCAGTGGTGCTGAACGACATCGGCCCGGAGATCGCGCCGGAGGGGTTGCAGCGCATTGCCGGCTATGTCGGGCATGGGCGCAGCTTTCCCACCTGGGTGCACGCCGCCAGGGCGCTGGCCGAAACCCACGGCGCGGCCTTTCCCGATTACACGCTCGACCAGTGGCTCGAGCTGGCCAAGCGCACCATGGTGGTTACCCAGAACGGACGGATCAGCTTCGATTACGACATGGCGATTGCCGAGCCTTTCGCCCGGCCCGGCAATGCCGCGCCGCCCAATCTGTGGCTCGCCTTCGAGGCCCTGGTGGGCGTGCCGATGCTGCTGGTGCGCGGGGAATTGTCCGATCTCCTGAGCGCGGAGACGGTCAAGCGCATGGCAGCGCGCAACCCAAAGATGCGGACCATCACCGTGCCGCGGGTGGGCCACGCTCCGACGCTCGACGAGCCCGAGGTGCGCGCCGCGATCCACGCCCTGCTGGACGAGGTCGCGTGAACCCACCCGCCCGCGGGCGCCTTCGCGTCCTTCATTGCCATTCGACCTTCGATGCCGGGGGCAAGGAGGTGCGCTGCGTGCGGCTGATGAATGCGCTGGGCGAGGGCCTTGCGCACAGCGTGATTTCCGCCGAGCCTGGGGCACTGGGGGCGCGCGCCCTGATCGATCCCGGGGTGGCGGCAAGCTTCCCCGAGGATTTCCCCCCGCTCAAGGGCCGGCCCAGCCCGGCGCGGCTGTGGGCCCTGGCCCGAGCGATGCGCGGGCATGACCTCATCCTCACCTACAATTGGGGAGCGATGGACGTGGTGATGGCCCATCGCCTGTTTGCACGCGCGCTTGGGCTTGCACCGCTCATCCACCACGAAGATGGTTTCAACGAGGACGAGGCGGCGGGCCTCAAACCGCAGCGCAATCTCTACCGCCGCGTGGGCCTGGGCACGGCGGCGCGGCTGATCGTGCCCTCGCACGGGCTTGAGCGCATCGCGCTTGGTGCCTGGCGCCAGCCGCGCGGGCGGGTGCTGCGGATTGCCAACGGGATCGACACCGCTGCCTTTGCCGCTCCGCCCGATCCGGCCGCGCTGCCGCTCGCCAAGGCGCCGGGCACGCACTGGGTTGGCACGCTCGCCGGCCTGCGCGCGGTCAAGAACCTGCCGCTCCTCGTCAAGGCCTGTGCCGCCTTGTCCCCCGAATGGCACCTCGTCATCTGCGGCGAGGGGCCGGAGGAAGCGGCGATCCGGGCTGCGGCGGCGGCCCATGGGCTGATGGACAGGGTGCATCTCCCGGGGCGGGTTGATCCCGCGCGGGTGGTGGGCCTGTTCGACATCTTCGCGCTGTCCTCGCGCTCGGAACAGTTTCCGCTTGCGCTGGCCGAGGCGATGGCCGCGGGCCTACCGGTGGCCGCGCCCGATGTCGGCGATGTGCGGGCCATGCTCTCCGAGCCCAACCGCGCGCTGGTGGTGCCGCCGGGCGATGGCGCCGCGCTGGGGGCCGCGCTCGCGCGGCTGGCGGGCGATCCTGCGCTGCGCGCTGCGCTGGGCGCAGCCAACCGCGCCCATGCCCGGACGCATTATGATTTTGCTGCGATGCTCGCGGCCTATCGCGCCGCTTATGGCGCGGCAATCGGGCGGGCGATCTGAGCGGCGCGGCGCTTCATCCCCGGTTCAATCGTGCTGCACGAAGCGGTGGGCCGCCGGGCACGGGGCTCAGCCTGCCATTGCGCGCAAGGCAGCACCTGCCTAAAGAGCGCGCTCACCGGCCCGCCTGATCGGCGGGCCGACCCACGGCAAGGATCACAGGCCCATCCATGGCACGCATTCCCACCTCTCGTCCTCCTGTCCCGACCGCCTCGGCCGAGGACGAGGTGCTGATCCGCGAGATCGACGAGGCGGTGCGCGAGGATGCGCTGCTCACCTTCCTGCGCGAACATGGGTGGAAGCTGCTCGGCGGGATCGTCGCGCTGATCGCGGCTCTGGGGGCCTACATGCTGTGGCACAACTGGCGCGAGGGCCAGCTCGAGGCCCAGTCCGAGACGCTGATCTCCGCGCTTGACTATGCCGAGCAGCGCGATTTTGCCACATCGAACCAGAAGATCGCGCCCCTGCTGAGTGGCGAGGCCTCACCCGGGGCGCGCGCGGCGGCTCGCTTCATCGAGGCAAGCAACGCCATCGAGGAGCGCGATCCGGCCCGCGCTCGGGTGCTTTACAAGGCGATTGCCAGCGATCCGGAAACGCCGCCGGCGCTGCGCGATCTGGCGCTGCTGCGCGAGGTCACGCTCGGGTTTGACAGCATGAAGCCCACCGAGGTGATCGCCCGCCTCGCGCCCTTGGCCAAACCCGGCCAGGCGCTGTTTGGCAGCGCGGCGGAGCTGGTGGCGATGGCCCACCTTGAAAATGGCAATCGCGCCGAGGCGGGCAAGCTGTTTGCCGCGATCGCCAAGGATGAGAGCCTCTCTGAAACCCTGCGCTCACGCGCGCGGCAGATGGCCGGGCTGCTTGGCGTTGACGCGGTCGAGGATGTGGGCAAGCTGCTCAAGGAGGAAGGCGCCGAGACCAACGGGGGGAGCGCGGCCGCGGCAGATGCGGCCGGATAGGTGACGGGATTGGACGGACGGGTATGATGACAAGCAAATTTGTGCGCGCCGCGCTGCTGGCGGGCCTGATGGCCGCCGGGCTGACGGGGTGCAAGGGCGGGCTGTTTGGCGGTGGGGACGACAAGACCACCCCCACGATCGGCAACCGCGTGCCGATCCTCTCGCGGATCGAGCGCGGCACCGAGGTCGATCCGGCGCTGGCTGCGGTCTCGGTGGTGCTGCCGCCGCCGCGCATCAATGCCGAATGGGCGCAAGCAGGCGGCACCGCCAGCAAGAGCTATGGTCACCTTGCGCTGGCGCAGAACCCTTCGAAAGTGTGGACCGCAAAGGTGGCCGGTTCGACGAATCGGATGCGGCTTGCCGCGGCTCCGGTGGTGGGCGGCGGCAAGCTCTATGCCGAGGGCACCGATGGCGCCATCGTCGCCTTCGACAAGAACACCGGGGCGCGGATCTGGAGCCGGGTCGAGGACGATCTTACCAAGGACCAGTCCCCTTCGGCTTTCGGCGGCGGGGTCAGCTATGATGCGGGCCGGGTCTATGCCACCAACGGCGTTGGCGAGGTCAAGGCATTGAATGCCGAGACAGGCGAGGTGATCTGGAAGGTCAAGCCCGCCGGCCCGCTACGCGGATCGCCTACCATCGCCTTTGGCCAGCTGTTCGTGATGACGCAGGACAACCAGCTGCTGGCGCTCAATCTTTCCAACGGCGCGCTGGTGTGGAACGAAAGCGGCTCGACCACCGCTTCGGGGGTGTTCGGGGTGGCCGCGCCCGCCGCCGGGCAGGGCACCATCGTCGCCGGCTATTCGAGCGGCGAGCTGACCGCCTACCGCTACGAAAACGGCCGCGTGCTGTGGTCGGACGCGCTGGCGCGCACCAATATCTCGACCACGGTGGGCTCCGTCACCGATATTGATGCCGATCCGATCATCGATTCGGGCCGGGTCTATGCGCTCGGCCAGGGTGGGCGCATGGCCGCCTATGAGCTGGTTACCGGCCAGCGCATCTGGGAGCTCAACCTTGCCGGCATCTCCACCCCGGCGATTGCGGGGGAATGGATCTTCACGCTCACCGATGATGCGCGCCTGCTCGCCATTGCCCGTTCCTCGGGCCGGGTGCGCTGGATCGCCCAGCTCCAGCGCTACAAGGACGAGGAGGACAAGAAGGGCCCGATCTTCTGGACCGGCCCGGTGCTCGCCGGGGGGCAGCTGTGGGTGGCCAGCTCGCGCGGCGAGGTGTGGCGGGTGAGCGCGGGGGAAGGCTCGGCGCAGTTCTTCGCCGATCTCGGCGCGCCGGTGAGCCTGGCTCCGATCGTGGCTGACGGGATGCTCTACATCCTCGACGACAGCGGCACCATCCACGCCTGGCGCTAGGCGCGCGCGAACCGGGCGCTTGGGGTGCGCGCCGCGCCGCGGCCGCCATGGCCAAGGCGTTAACCCTTTTGCGCTATGGGCCTTGGCATCATGGCCCCGCTTGTCCCGCCCACAACCTCAGCGCGCCCGGCGCCGCCGGCCAGCGATGTCTCGACCGGTGTCGGCCTTGCCGGGCTTGCCGGGCTGATCGGCTGGATCGCCTTCTGCCGCAGCTATCCCGACATCGCCGGGGCCTTGGCGCTGGAGGGTGCGCTGGGGCCAGAGCGCGGGGTGCTCTCCGGGCCCTATGCCGCGCTTGCCGCGCTGCTCTTTGCCGCCCTGCCGATGGCGCTCTGGTCGGTGCTGGTGGACAAGGTGCACCTGCGGCCCTCGACCGGGATCGACTGGCGCCGCCCCCGCCCCTTGGCCGAAGTGCTGCCGATCGCGGTGGTCAAGCTGTGCGGGCTGTGGGCCACATGGGCGATCCTCGCTGCCTTCTATGGCCTTGCGCGCTGGTATTGGGAAGGCTCCTACCTGTTCGCGATGCAGGTGCTCACCTTTGCCGTGGTGCCGCTGGTGGCGCTTTCGGTGCCCTATGTCATCTGGCTTGACCGCTACCTCGTCGAGCCGCGCGATGGCACCTGGCATTTCGGCGCGGCGCTGCTCGGCGGCGGGGCGATCGGGCGCGGCACCTGGGACGGCGCAGCGATCGCCCGGCACTGGCGCGCCTGGGCGATCAAGGGCTTCTTCGGCGCCTTCATGATCTCGATCCTGCCGGCAGGCTTTGCCCAGGTGGTGGAGGCCGATCTTTCCAGACTTGCCAGCGACCCGGTTGGCCTTGTCGGCCTGTTGGTGACGCTGCTGTTCGTGATCGATGTCGAGATCGGCACGGTGGGCTACCTCCTCACCTTGCGCCCGCTCGATTCGCACATCCGCTCGGGCAATCCGCTGCTTGCCGGGTGGCTCGCGGCGCTGCTGTGCTATCCGCCCTTCGTCTGGGGGATCATCGGCCCCGACCGGCAGATCCTGAGCTACGAGATCGCCGCCCCGGGCTGGGCGCACTGGTTTGCCGGTAATCCCGCGCTGCTGTGGGCCTGGGGGGCGCTGCTCGTGTTTCTCACCGCGATCTATGCCTGGGCCACGGTGGTGTTCGGCATCCGCTTTTCCAACCTCACCTATCGCGGGGTGGTGACGAACGGGCCCTACCGCTTCACCCGCCACCCGGCCTATCTCGCCAAGAACCTGTTCTGGTGGGCTTCGGTGCTGCCCTTCCTCGTCACTTCAGGCTCGTTTGCCGATGCCTTGCGCAACAGCGTGTTCCTGCTGGTGGTGAACGCGATCTATTATTGGCGCGCGCGCACCGAGGAGGCCCACCTTTTGGCAGAGGACCCCAAGTATCGCGCCTATCATGCCTGGATGGCCGAGCAGGGCCTCATCACCGCGCCGCTGGTGCGGCTGGGGCGCTGGCTCAGCGGACAGAGGAGCGCCGCCGCGGCAGGGGCGCAGGGCGCGCCGCCTTTCCCGGCGGAATAGGCCTCACATCACCGGCGCGCCCTCATCGGCGTGATATTTGCGCGCCTCGATCACCTCGAAGCCGAGCCCGGCAATCGCCGCGCTGAAGGCGGCCATGTGCGGCGTCGCAAAATGGGCGGCGAGCGCCGCCTCGTCGCGCCACTTCTCGACGATGTGGAGCAAGCTCGGATCAAGGAGGTCCTGCGCGAAGGCATAGGCGATGCAGCCTTCCTCGGCGTTGGACGCTGCCACCATCGCGGCAATCGCCTTGCGGGCCTCGTCAAGCGCGGCAGCGCTCACCTTGGCCTTGGCCAGAACGATCAGCATGTCCCTCTCCCCCCTTAGAATGATTGCTCGTAAACCCGGGTGATGTCGCCGTTCCATTCGCCATGATAGGCATCGAGCAGGCGCTCGGCCGGCACCTTGCCGCTGGCGACAATCTCGTCGAGCGTTTCGAGATAGCCGGTCTCGTTGTCTCCGGCTGCGTTGAGGCGCGCGCGCGCCTTCAGTCCCGCATGGGCGATCTTGAGCACCTCGCGCCCCAAGTCCTGCAAGGTGCCGCCGCTCGGTGATTTCGTGGCGAGTGCCAGTCGCGGCACTTCGTTCCGCAGGCGTTCGCGCTCTTCCATCGACCAGTGCTTGACGAGGTCCCACGCCGCATCGAGCGCGCTCTGGTCATAGAGGAGGCCGACCCAGAAGGCGGGCAGGGCACAAATGCGGCTCCATGGCCCGCCATCGGCGCCGCGCATTTCGAGAAAGCTCTTGAGCCGCACCTCGGGAAAGGCGGTGGAAAGGTGGTCCCACCAGTCGCTCTGGCGCGGGCGCTCACCGGGCAGGACCGAGAGCCTGCCCTCGAGGAAATCACGGAAGGATAGCCCGGCGGCATCGATATATTTGCCGTCGCGGAAGACGAAATACATCGGCACGTCGAGCATGTATTGCGCCCAGCGCTCGTAGCCGAAGCCTTCCTCGAAGACGAAGGGCAGCATCCCGGTGCGCGCCGGATCGGTGTCCGACCAGATGTGCGAACGATAGGAAAGAAAGCCGTTGGGCCTCCCTTCCGTGAAGGGCGAATTGGCGAACAGCGCGGTCGCCAGCGGCTGGAGCGCAAGGCCCACCCGGAACTTCTTCACCATGTCAGCCTCGGACGCATAGTCGAGGTTGACCTGGATGGTGCAGGTGCGCAGCATCATGTCGAGCCCGAGCTTGCCCACCCGCGGCATGTGCCGCATCATGATGGCATAGCGGCCCTTGGGCATGATCGGCAGGTCTTCGCGGCGCTTGTCGGGCCACATGCCTAGGCCAAGATAGCCGACCCCGCATTTCTCGCCCACCTGCTTCACCTGGGCGAGGTGACGCCCGGTTTCGGCACAGGTCTCGTGCAGGTTCTCGAGCGGCGCGCCGGACAGTTCGAGCTGGCCGGCAGGTTCAAGGCTGATCGCCCCATCCGCGCCCTTGAGGGCGATAACATTGCCGCCTTCCTCGATCGGCGTCCAGCCAAAGGCCTCGAGTCCCTTGAGCAGATCGCGGATGCCGCAAGGCTCGTCATAGGACGGCGCGCGAAAATCGGCGCGCTTGTAAACCAGCTTCTCGTGCTCCGTGCCGATCCGCCAGCGCTCGGGCGGCTTTTCCCCGCGGATCATCGGCGCGAGCAGCTGCTCGAAGCTCTCGATCACCGGATCGTCGGCAGTGGTGGATTCGCGTGTGCTCATGCGGCTTGGCCCTCTCCGTGGCCGGTTGCCTTAGGAAACCGATCTGCCGCTGGGAAGGCCAATTCGCACTGGCGCGGAACAGGCCGCAAGGTGTGGCCCACGGGGGCGGCAGTGCCCCTGCGCTCACCAATCCCCGGCGCTGCCCATCCACAGTGCCAGCGCGGCGATTGCGGCGGTCTCTGCGCGCAGGATGCGCGGGCCGAGGCTCACGGGCCGCGCCGCGGCAAGAGCGCGGATGCGCGCGCGCTCGGTCTCGTCAAACCCGCCTTCCGGCCCGGTGAGGATTGCCGCCGGCCCGCGCGCGGCGGCAAAGGCTTCGGCTGCGGGCGCGCCCCCGGCTTCGTCGGCGAAAAACAGGATGCGATCACCGGGCCAGTTGCCGATTAGCGATTCGAGCCGTGCCGGTTCGGCAAGGTCGGGAAGGGCGGTGCGGGCGCATTGCTCGGCCGCCTCGATGGTGATCGTCCGGGCGCGTTCGAGGTTGAGCTTGTCGGCAACGCAGCGCCGGGTGATCACCGGCTGGATTCGCGCCGCGCCCAGTTCGGTTGCCTTTTCCAGCACGAGATCGAAGCGGTCCTTGCGGATCAGCGCCGGGCACAGCCACAGATCCGGCACCGCCTCGCGTGCGCGCAGCTGCTCGGCCACCTCGAGCACCACCACGCGCTTGCCCACTTCGGCGACGCGCGCGGCCCATTCGCCGGTGGCATCATCGCACAGGATCACCGTATCGCCGGGCGCCACCCGCATCACCCGGGCGAGGTAATGGGCCTGGTTGCCCTCGATCTGCCGCTGCGCGCCCGGGCCAAGCACGGGGGGCACGAACAGGCGCGGGGCGCTTTTGGGGGGCCATGCGGGGGTTGCGGGCATGGCTTGGCCCTAGGCCCACGGCGGGCTAGGAAGCAAGCGATGAACACAGGGATCGTCCCCGACACCGAACACCGCGGCCTGGTGGCGCGCCTGCCGCAAGGCCTGCGCGACCTTGCCCTGCTTGCCCGGTTCGACCGGCCGATCGGCTGGTGGCTGCTGTTCTGGCCCTGCGGCTTTGCCGTGTGGCTGGCAGGCGCAGGGCCGCAATGGGGCCTTGTGGCCTGGCTGCTGCTTGGCGCCATTGCCATGCGCGGGGCGGGCTGCGTCTATAATGACATCATCGATGCCGATCTCGATGCGCAGGTGGCGCGCACCGCGGCGCGCCCGGTGGCCAGCGGCAGGGTGTCACAGCGGCTCGCCTGGGGCTGGCTCGCGGCGCTGTGCCTCATCGGCCTCGTGGTGCTTGTGCAGCTGCGCTGGCAGGCGCAGGTGGTGGCGCTGGCAAGCCTGGTGCTGGTGGCCGCCTATCCCTTCATGAAGCGTATCACCTGGTGGCCGCAGGCCTGGCTTGGCCTCGTGTTCTCCTGGGGGGCGCTGGTCGGCTGGGTGGAGCTGCGCGCCGACAATTGGGATGTGCTCGCCGCGCTCTATGCCGGGTGCGTGGCCTGGGTGATCGGCTATGACACGATCTATGCCCTGCAGGATCGCGAGGATGATGCGCTCGTGGGTATCCGTTCCTCGGCGCTCGCCTTGGGGCCGCGGGTGCGCGCCGGGATTGCCGCCTTCTATGCCGCGGCGGTGGGCCTGTGGGCGCTGGCCTTCTGGCTCTACCGTGCCGATCCCCTCGCGCTGGCGGCGCTGCTCCCCGTCGCCGGGCACCTGGCCTGGCAGGTGGCGAGTCTCGATCCGGTCGATCCCGCCAATCCGCTCGTTCGGTTCCGCGCCAACCGCTGGGCCGGGGCGCTGATGGCGGCGGCCTGCTTTGTCGTCGGCAATGCCGGGGCCTGAGCGGCGGTGTGCAACCTCTACCGCATGACCAAGAACGCGGGCGAGGTTGCCGCCTGGTTCGATGCGCGCGAGGCGGCAGGCGGCGCCAATTTTGCCGCCGAAGTCTATCCCGGCTATTCCGGCCTCGTGGTGGCCGAGGCGCGCGTGCGCGCGATGGTCTGGGGCTTTCCGCTGGTGCTCACCGGCAAGCAGGGCCAGAAGCTCAAGCCCAAGCCTGTCAACAATGCGCGCGCCGACAAGCTTTCCACCTTCTTCTGGCGCCAGGCCTTTGCGCAGCGGCGCTGCCTCATCCCGCTCACCGCCTGGGCCGAGGCCGAGGGTCCCAAAGGGCGAATGACGCGCACCTGGCTTACCCTTCCCGATGCGCCGCTGTTCGCCGCGGCCGGGGTGTGGCGACCCTCGGCCGAATGGGGCGATTGCTATGCCATGGTGATGACCGACAGCGCCGGAAGCGATGCCGCCACCGTCCATGAGCGCATGCCCGTGTTGCTTGCACCCGGTGATCAGGCCATCTGGCTTGGCGGCAGCGCCGCGGAGGCCCTGGCGCTGTGCCGCCCCTGGCGCGGGCCGATCACCATCAGCCGCAGCGATGAGCCCTGGGTGCGCCGCAGCCCGCCGCCCACCAATGGGCCATCCGGATCGACCAACCGCCCGCCTGCTCGATAAAGCCGCGGGGCCGCTCCACCAATGCAGCTTTCCATTGCGCGCCGCGGCGCTAGGATGGAGCACAAGGCTGGTTGTGGCCGCCATGGGGGATCATCATGCTCGAACTTCAAGGCGTCAGCCACACCTATCCCAACGGCACCCGTGCGCTCGACAACGTGACGCTGTCGATCCCCAAGGGCATGTTCGGGCTGCTCGGCCCCAATGGCGCGGGCAAATCGACGCTTATGCGCACCATCGCCACGCTTCAGGCACCCACGCAGGGGAGCATCCGCTTTGGCGAGATCGACGTGCTCTTGCAGCCCGATCTCCTGCGCCGCACGCTTGGCTACCTTCCGCAGGATTTTGGCGTATATCCGCGCATTTCGGCCTATCGGATGCTCGATCACATGGCTCTGCTCAAGGGCATTACCGCCCGGGGGGAGCGGCGGGCGGTGGTCGAGACCCTGCTCGCCCAGACCAATCTGTGGGCGGTGCGCAACAAGGCGATCGCGGGCTTCTCGGGCGGGATGCGCCAGCGTTTCGGCATTGCCCAGGCGCTGATCGGCGATCCGCAGCTGATCATCGTCGACGAGCCGACCGCCGGGCTCGATCCGGAAGAACGCAACCGCTTTCTCAACCTGCTCGCCGGGATCGGCGAGAACGTGGTGGTGATCCTTTCCACCCACATCGTCGAGGACGTGGCCGACCTGTGCCCGCGCATGGCGGTGCTTGCCGGCGGCAAGGTGCGGCTCGAGGGCGCACCGCGTGAACTGATTTCGGCGACTGCGGGAAGGGTGTGGCAGCGCACCATCCCGCACCACCAGCTCCCCGACATCCAGGCTGCGCACGAGGTCATCTCGCACCGCTTCTTTGCCGGGCAGGTCATCGTGCACGTGCTTGCCGATCAGCAGCCCCAAGGCTTCGAGCCCGTCACCGGCACGCTCGAGGATGTCTATTTCGCGACGCTGGCCGAAACCCGCCGCGCTGCGGCGCTGGCCTCCTGAGGGGGAGGCCGCGCCATGCTCGCCGCTCGTCTTGCTGCCTTTGAAGTGCGCTATCAGCTTGCCAACCCGGTGTTCTGGGTTGCGCTTGCGATCTTCTTCCTGCTCGGCTTCGGCCTTGCCGCCAGCGACAATGTCAGCGTCGGTACGCCTGGCGCGGTGCACGAGAATGCCCCTTTTGCCATCACCTTCGCGCTCGGGGTGATGGCGACCTTCTACCTCTTCGTCATCACCGCCTTTGTCGCCAATGCGGTGGTGCGCGATGATACCACCGGCTTTGGCCCGATGATCCGCGCCACCCCGGTGGGGCGCACCAGCTTTCTTGCCGGGCGCTTCCTCGGCGGCCTTGCCATCGCGCTGATCGGCTATCTTGCCGTGCCGCTGGGGATCGCGGTGGGGGCGGCGATGCCCTGGGTCGATCCGGAAACCGTGGGGCCGGCGGGCCTTGGCACCTATGCCTGGCCGTTCCTGGTGATCGCGGTGCCCAACATCATCCTCTCCTCAGCGCTGCTGTTCAGCCTTGCAACGCTGACCCGCTCGATGCTGGCGAGCTATCTCGGTGTGCTGGTGCTGGTGATGGGTTATCTGGTGATCGGCGCGGTGCTGGGGGCCGATCCCTCCTATCAGGATGAGGTGGCGCGCTTCGAGCCGCTCGGCGTGGGCGCGCTGGGCGAGGCGACGCGCTACTGGACCGCGGCGGAAATGAACACCCGCGCCATCCCGCTTGAAGGCAACCTCTTGTTCAACCGGCTGTTTGCGCTCGGGCTTTCAGCGCTGTTCCTGGGGCTGGCCTGGTGGCGCTTCAGCATGACCGAGCGCGCGCCCTCGCGCTGGCGCCAGCGGCGACTGGCGCGTGAGGCGGCCCGCAGCGAGGACGCGGCGACCGCCGCGCCGCAGCGCCTTGCCGCCCCGGCCACCCGGCGCTTTGATGCCGGCCAGCGCCTCGGCGCCTTCCTCGCGCGGCTGCGCACCGAGGTGCTGCTGGTGCTGCGCAGCCCGGGCCTTGCGGTGCTGCTGCTGCTCGGCCTCGGCTTCGTCGCGCTCAACCTTGCGCTGGCCGAAACGCTCTACGGCACCCCGTCCTATCCGCTCACCGCGCAGGTGATCGAGACCGTGCTGTCCAACATGTTCCTCATCAGCCTGATCGTTGCCGTGTTCTATGGCGGGGAACTGGTCTGGCGCGAGCGTGAGGTGAAGATCGGCGAGCTGATCGATGCCGCCCCGGTGCCGGCCTGGGTGATGTTCGTGCCCAAGATCTTGGCGATCCTGGTGGTGCTGCTTGGCCTCTCGCTCGCCGGGATGCTCGCGGGCATCGCCTATCAGCTGATCAAGGGGGCGCCGGCGATCGGGCTTGATCTTTACCTTGGCGCCTATGTTCTGCCGCAGACGATCGACCTCTTGCTGGTGGCGGTGCTGGCGGTGTTCTTCCAGGTGCTCAGCCCCAACAAGTATGTCGGCTGGGGGCTGTTTCTCGCGTGGTTCCTCGCGCGCATCTTCATGGTGAACCTCGGCTACACCAACATCCTCTATAATTACGGCGGCACCCCGGCCGAACCGCTCAGCGACATGAACGGCACCGGCGGCTTCTGGATCGGCGGGCTGATCGCGCGCGCCTATTGGGCCTGTTTTGGCGTGGTGCTGCTGGTGCTGGCGCATTGGCTGTGGCCGCGCGGCACGCAGACCTCAGTGTTGCCGCGGATGCGCGCGATGGCGCGGCGCATCACCCTGCCATCGGCCGGCATCGGCGCGGCGGCGCTCGCAGGAATGGTGGGCACGGGCCTGGCGATCCACCACAACATCAAGGTGCTCAATATCTACGAGACGGCCGACGAGGCCGAGGCGCGGTTGGCGGAGATGGAGCGCAAGTATCTGCGCTATGAAACCCTGCCGCGCCCGGTGGTCACCGATGTCGCCTTTGACGTGGCGATCTATCCCGAAGATCGGCGCATGACGACGTCGGGCCATTATGAGCTCGTCAACAACAGCGGCGTGCCGATCCGCGAGCTGGTGCTGCGCCAGGAGCAAGAGACCGCCTATCCCCGGCTCGCGATCGCCGGCGCCCGGATGGTGCAGCACGATCCGCGCCACGGCATCCGCATCTACCGCTTTGCCGAGCCGCTCACCCCCGGGGCGCGCACCCGGCTCGATTTCACCTCCGAGGTGTGGCGGCGCGGCTTTGCCAACCGCGAGGCGGCCACCGATATCGTTGCCAACGGCACCTTCGTGAACAACGCCACCTTTGCGCCCGTGATCGGCATGAGCCGCTTCGGCCTGCTCACCGACCGCACCCAGCGCCGCCGCCAGGGCCTGCCCGACGAGCTGCGCATGGCAAGGCTCGAGGACAGCGCCGCGCAGCAGCGCAATTATATCGGGGCGGATTGGGTGAATGCGCGCATCACCATCTCCACCGCCGCCGATCAGGTGCCGGTGGCACCGGGCGACAAGGTCTCGGACGTCATCAAGGACGGGCGGCGCATCGCCGTGTTCCAGAGCCCGGCGCCGATCCTCAATTTCTTCTCGGTGCAATCGGCGCGCTATGCGGAGGCCAGGGACCGGGCCGGCAAGGTTGCCCTCTCGGTCTATCACGATCCGCGCCATGTCTGGAACGTGCCGGGGATGCTCAAGGCGATGAAGGCCAGCCTTGCCTATTACGAGCGCCATTTCGGGCCCTACCAGTTCGGCTATGCCCGGATCATCGAGTTTCCCGGCTACGAGAGCTTTGCCCAGGCCTTTGCCGGCACCATGCCCTATTCGGAAAGCATCGGCTTTGCCGCCGACGTGCGCGATCCGGAGACGATCGACTATGTCTCCTATGTCACCGCGCATGAGCTGGCGCACCAATATTGGGCGCACCAGGTGATCGGCGCGGACATGCAGGGGGCAACGCTGCTGTCGGAAACGCTCGCGCAATATTCGGCGCTGATGGTGATGAAGCAGCTCTATGGCGAGGACAAGATCCGCCGCTTCCTCAAGTTCGAGCTCGATCGCTACCTTGACGGGCGCAAGGGCGACGTGTTGGGCGAGCAGCCGCTTGCCCGGGTCGAGAACCAGCAGCACCTGCATTACCGCAAGGGCAGCCTGGTGATGTATCTGCTCCAGCACCGGCTTGGCGAGGAGGCGGTCAACCGCGCGCTCGCGCGGCTGGTCGCGCGCTACAAGTTCAAGCCCGCGCCCTATCCGCGCAGCCTCGATCTCATCGCCGAGCTGCGCAAGGAAGCGAAGACGCCCGAGGATCAGGCGCTGATCACCGACCTGTTCGAGAAGATCACCATCTATGATCTCAAGGCGCGCGAGGCGGTGAGCAGGCGGGGTGCCGATGGCCGGTGGCGCACCCGCATCACCATCGAGGCGGGCAAGTTTTACGCCGACAGCAAGGGGGTGGAGCGGCCCGCACAGCTGGCCGAGCCGATCGAGATCGGGGTGTTCGTCGAGCGGCCCGGTGCGGGCGCCTTCGACCAGGCTGATGTTCTGGCGATGGAGCGCCGCACCTTGCGCAGCGGGCGGCAGGTGGTGGAGGTGGTGACGGCAAGAAAGCCCGCCTTTGCCGGGGTTGATCCCTACAATTTCATCATCGACCGCGATTCGGACGACAATCTCGTGCCGGTGACCTAGGGACCGGCGCGGGGCGTGACTGCGCTAGCCTTCGGGCGCCAGCGTGGGATCGAGATCGCGCGGACGGGTGAAGTGGACGAGCTTGCCGCAATAGCGCTTGAGCTCGGACCAATGGGAAATGTCGCATTCCAGCACGGCAAAGGCGGCGGTGGGAAATTTCGCCGCTGCCTCCCTGAACAGCGCGTTCTCCTTGGCCGGGGCGACAAGCTCGAGGATCACGTCCTGCAGCCCCGGATTGTGCCCGGAGATGAGGATCGCATCGGCCTCCTCGGCGCCGCTGCCGGCATGGGCCTCGATCGTCTCGAAGATGGTATCGACGCTGGCAAGATATAGCCGCTCGTCCCAGATCACCGGCATTTCGGGAAGGGCAGATTCGAGCGTCAGCTTCACCCGCACCGCGGGCGAGGCGATGAGCTTGTCCCATGTGACCGGGTGCTGGCGAATATGCGCGCCGATCAGCGCTGCGCCCTTGCGCCCGCGCGCGTTGAGGCCGCGATCGAAATCGCGCTGGCTGGTATCGTCCCAGTCCGACTTGGCGTGGCGCAGGAGACCGAGGGTTTTCATCGCTGCAAGGCTCCTCCCGCATCCGCATCCGCATCCGCATCCGCATCCGCCACGCCCCCAACACCAGCGGCGAGGGCTTGTAAAGCCTCATCGAGCGTCACCCGCCGCACCGGCGTGCCCTCGGGAAAGGCGCTGAGGAGGCGCGAGGGAAAGGCGGGTGAGAGCACCACGAAATGCCCGGCATCCTGCCCGGAGCGAATGAGGCGCCCGAAGGCCTGGGCAAGCCGCGCGCGGATGATGCGATCATCATAGGCGCTGCCCCCGCCGCTGCTTGCCGCCGCTGCCGCGCGCCGGGCGCGGTGGAGAATGTCGGGCCGGGGCCAGGGCACCTGTTCCAGCACCACGCAGCGCAGCGAATCGCCGGGCACGTCCACCCCGTCGCGCAGGGCATCTGTGCCGATCAGGCTGGCGCGCGGGTCCTCGCGGAAGATATCGACGAGCGTGCCGGTGTCGATCGGATCGACATGCTGGGCGTAGACCGGAAGCCCCGCCCGCGCGAGGCGATCGGCGATCCGGCCATGCACCGCGCGCAGCCGCCGGATCGCGGTGAACAGGCCGAGCACCCCGCCGCCCGAGGCCTCGATGATCCGGGCATAGGCACCGGCGAGCGCGGGCAGATCGCCCTTGCGGATATCGGTGACGATCAGCACCGCCGCGCGCGCGGCATAATCGAAGGGGCTGGCAACGGCCGAAAGCAGCGGGGTGCTGGCCACATGCGCGGCGCCCGAGCGGGCAATGGCGCTGGCCCAGCCATCCTCGCCGGCTGCGCGATCGGTAAGGGTGGCGCTGGTCAGCAGCACCCCGTGCGCCGGCTCGAGCACCACCTTGGCAAAGGGCTTGGTCGGATCGAGCCAGCGGCGGTGCAGCGCCACATCATATTCGCGCGCCTCGGCCCGCTCGACCGCGAGCCAATCGACGAATTCAGGATCTGCCGGCCCGCCGAGCCGGGCGAGCAGCGCTTCCCAGGCCGCCAGAAGATCGCAGCGCCAGGCAAGTGCAAAGCGCGTCCCTTCGATGCGCGCGCGGCCCTGCGCATCGAGCCAGTCGGGCGGATCGGCAAGGATCGCTTCGAGCCGGGCGGAGAGCCGCAGCAGCGGCAGGCGGATCGCGGCGAGTGCCTCACCCGCTGCACCGGCCGCCTCGATCATCTCGCCCGGCAGGCCCGCGGCCTCGGTCTCGATGCCATAGCCTGCCTCGGCCCCGCCGCTCTCGTCCCGAGCATAGACGAGCGCGCGCACCGCGGCGAGCAGCGCCTCGACCGGCCCGCTCGGGCTGCTTTCGACAAGGCGCTGGAGCCAGCCCTCGCCCGGCAGGGCTTGGCCCGCCTCGGCGGCAGCGGCGATGGCCTCGGCTCCGGCATCGTCATAGCTCGCGACATCCGCCAGCCTTGCAGCGAGCCCGCGCCGGCGCCCGCGTCCCTCGCGCTCGGGGCCGAGCAGCCAGCGCCGCAATTCGATCGCCTCCTGGCCCGAAAGGCTCACCGCAAAGGTCGAATCGGCAGCATCAAAGACATGGTGGCCTTCATCGAAGATCAGGCGGGTGGGGCGCAGGGCAGGGTCGCGCCCCCGGGCTGCCGCCACCATCACCAGCGCGTGGTTGGCGATCACCAGATCGGCCTGCGCGCTGTCGCGCACGGCGCGTTCGATGAAGCATTTGCGGTAATGCGGGCAGCCGGCATAGATGCACTCGCCGCGGCTGTCGGTGAGCGCGGCGATCCCGCGCCTGCGGAACAGCGTGGCGAGCCAGCCGGGCAGATCGCCGCCGATCATGTCGCCATCGCTGGTGTAAGCAGCCCAGCGCGCCACCAGCTGCGCCAGCACCGCCGCCCGCCCGCCAAAGCCGCCTTGCAAGGCATCCTCGAGATTGAGCAGGCAGAGATAGTTCTCACGGCCCTTGCGCACCACCACCGGGGGCGAGCCATCGGCGCGCCGGGCAGGCCAGGCGCGGCGCGCCTCGGCGCGCAACTGCCGTTGCAGGTTCTTGGTATAGGTCGAAACCCAGACCGTCCCGCCGCTCTCCTCGGCCCACAACGCCGCCGGGGCGAGATAGCCCAGGGTCTTGCCGATTCCGGTGCCCGCTTGGGCGAGCGCCAGATGCGGGCGCGCCGCTGCGGCGCGCGGGGCGAAGATGCGCGCCGCCTCGAGCGCATAGACGCGCTGGCCGGCGCGTTCCTCGGCGCCGGTGCCGGTGAGCCGCGCAAGCCGCGCGAGCACCGCCTCGGGGGCAAGGTGCACCTGCCGCGGGGCCGGGCGTTCGGGCGCTTCTTCCCACTCGGGCAGGCGGGCAAAGAGCCAGCGCTCGGCGCGTTCGGGCCGTGCGACATGGGGTTTCAGCACCGGAACCCAGGGCCAGCGCAGCCGCTCGAGCGCCTGCAGCGCGCTCCAGGCCCCGTCACGTTCGGGCCAGTCGTGGCTCTGGCAGGTGGCGATCAGCACCCCGGCAGCGCGCTGGAGCAGTTCGGGCACATCGTCCTCGCTCGCCGGCGGGGCGAGGCCCAGCGCCTCGGCCAGCCCGCGCGGGGTGGGTACGCAGAAGCGCGCCGGATGGACGAAGGCGAAGGCCTCGAGCAGATCAAGGCCGGAAAGATCGGGGTAGCCCAGCCGACTTGCCACCAGCGGCGCATTGAGCAGCAGCACCGGGGTGTCGGCGGCGGCCATGATCGCATCGCCCTTGGATGCCGCTCTGGTCGGCCCTTGCGCATCGCCGCGCAGCCAGGTTCCGGCATGGCTGGCGTGGAGCGCGGGAAGGGCGAGCACGGGCGGAATGGGCGGGGTAGGGGCACTCACGCGGGCGAGCATGGGCGAGGGCGCCGCGCTTGTAAATCCGGCGCCGCCTCGCAAGGAAGCGACACGGCAAGCCGCATCCATGCCGCGGCGGCCTTTGCTCTTGCCAGCGCTGCGTGCTTGGCAGATAGCGCGCCTCGCCATGACCATCAGCCAAGACGAACTGATTGCCGCCGCGCAGGTCTCCAAGGCCTGGCCGTTCCAGGAGGCCCAGCGCCTCGCCCGCCGCCTGCCGCACGGCAAGCCCGGCGGGGTGCTGTTCGAAACCGGCTATGGCCCTTCGGGCCTGCCGCATATCGGCACCTTCCAGGAGGTGCTGCGCACCACGCTGGTGCGGCGCGCCTATGAAACCCTGACCGGCGGGGCGCCAACCCGGCTGGTGGCCTTCTCGGACGATCTTGATGGGCTGCGCAAGGTGCCCGACAATGTCCCCAACCAGGCGATGCTGGCCGAGCACCTCGGCAAGCCCTTGTCGCGCATCCCCGATCCTTTCGGCAAGTATGAGAGCTTTGCCGCGCACAACAATGCGATGCTGCGCGACTTTCTTGATCGCTTCGGCTTTGAATACGAGTTCGTCAGCTCCTCGGAGTGCTACAATTCGGGCCGCTTCGACGATGCGCTGCGCAACGTGCTTGCGCATTATGATGCGATCATGGCGATCATGCTGCCGACGCTGGGCGAGGAGCGGCGCCGCACCTATGCGCCGGTCATGCCGATCAGCCCGACCACCGGCCAGGTACTGCAGGTGCCGATCGAGGTGGTCGATGCCGAGGCCGGGATCATTCGCTTTACCGATGCCGATGGCAGCCTGGTGGAGCAATCGGCGCTGGGCGGCCGGGCCAAGTGCCAGTGGAAGGTCGACTGGGCGATGCGCTGGGTCGCGCTTGGCGTTGACTACGAGATGTACGGCAAGGATCTCACTGACAGCGGCATCCAATCGGGCAAGATTGCCGAGGTGCTGGGCGGGCGCAAGCCGGAAGGGTTGATCTACGAGCTGTTCCTCGATTCCAAGGGCGAGAAGATCTCCAAGTCCAAGGGCAATGGCCTCTCGATCGAGGAGTGGCTGACCTATGGCAGCGAGGAATCGCTGGGTTTCTACATCTTCGCCAATCCCCGCAGCGCCAAGCAGTTGCACGCCGGGGTGATCCCCAAGGCGGTGGATGATTACTGGCAGTTCCGCAGCGCCATCCCTGGCCAGGATATTCACAAGCGTCTGGGCAACCCTGTGTGGCACCTGCTGCGCGCCAATGGGCGCCACGAGGGCGCCGATGCGCCGGGGCAGGGGGAGAGCCTGCCGGTGCCATACAGCCTGCTCCTTAATCTCGTTGGCGTGCTCGGCGCCGGGGCCACGCGCGAGGCGGTGTGGTCTTACCTTGGCAATTATGTCGCCAATGCCGATCCTGCTGCCCATCCGGCGCTCGATGCGCTGGTGACCAAGGCGATCGCCTATATCCGCGACATCATCGCCCCCACGCTGGTGCGCCGCGCGCCGGTGGGTGGCGAGATCGCGGCGCTGCAGGCGCTCGATGCGGCGCTCGCCGCGGTCGATCCGGCAACGGGCGCCGAGGAGTTGCAGACCCTCGTCTATGAGATCGGCAAGCAACCCGAATTCGGCTTTGCCAATCTGCGTGACTGGTTCCGGGCGCTTTATGAGACCCTGCTCGGCAGCGAACAGGGGCCGCGCATGGGCAGCTTCATCGCGCTTTATGGCATTGCCCCGACCCGCCAACTCATCGCCGAGGCGCTGGCGCGGGCCGAGTGATCGGCAAGAGGCACAAAGACCCCGCCGGCCTTGCGGCGCGGCGGGGGCTTCAGGGGGACTGATCTTACCAGAAGAAGTCGTAGATCACATCGACCACTTCGCCGGTGTAGATATCCACCAGCAGCACATCATCGTAATAGCGCACCCACTGATAGGGCCCATAGACCGGCGGCAGGCGGTAGGCCCAGGGATCGTTGATGAAGAAGCGCGGCTGGAAGAACAGGCTGTCGAGGAACAGCCCGATGCTCAGGCGTGAATAGCGATGGCTGCGGTAGGGCGGGAAATAGGGGCCGGGGCGGAACAGGAAATGGTTGCCCCGGCGATAATCGAACCAGTTGTAATTGCGATCATAGCGCCAGCCGCGATCCCAGCGGCGGAAATCACGCCGATCCCAGCCCGGGCGGCCCTGCCAGTTCCAGCGCCAGTCATCGCGGCGCCAGCGGCTGCGGCCCCAGTCATCATCGCGCCTGCCATCGCGCCAGCCGCCACGGCGACCATCGTTCCAGTCCCCACGGCGGCCATCGCCCCAGGTGCCGCGCCCATCCCGGCGCCCGTCTCCCCAGGTGCCGCGCCCGTCTCCGCGACGATCGTTCCAGTCGCCGCGGCCCCGGTCGCCCCAGCTGCCGCGGCGGTCATCGCCCTGTGCGATCTGTCCGGCGCGCCGGTCGCCGCGCTCCTCGATCCGGTCGGCGCGGACGTCGCTGCGGCGTTCGACCCGCGCGGCGGCACGATCGCGCCCACGTTCCTCAAGCCTGTCGGCGCGCCAATCGCCGCGCTCCTCGATCCGGTCGGCGCGGCGCTCGGCGCTCCGGTCGATCCGCCCGGCACGTGGCGGGGCGAGTTCGGCGGCGCCGAAGCGCGGCCGCGGCGCGACGCCTGCGGCAGGCGCGGCCGGGCGCATCGGCGCCTGGGACTGCTGCCAACCCGTCTGCGCCGGACGCGGGCCATCGAAACGCGGCGCGCGCGCGGCCTCGCGCCGTTCGAGGCGCGGCGGCGGTGCCGCACGCATCGCTTCGGCGGGCGCGGGAGCGCGGCGCATCTCACTCCGCCGCATCGGGCGATCGCTCTCGGTTCGGGCCTGGGCACGCGCCTGGGCGCGCGCCTCCATCCGGGCTTCGCGCGAATCCTGTGCTGTCACCGGGGCGGCGCCCAGCCCGGTGGCCAGCGCCAGGGCCAGTGCCATCAGCGACGCGCTGCGGGCGGGGAAGGGTATCATCATCATGGCCTCCAACTGCGCCGGCCCACCACACGCGGCTGATTTGAGAATCGGGCGATTATCCGCTGCAGACTGTCGCAGGGATGAACCGCTTCACCGATGTTCAGAAAAAATGCCGTATAAATGAATATCTCCCCCGGCAGCTTGACGTCGCGCCCCGACCGACCGATGGCGCCCTGCGATGTTCGCAAGCCTCGAGGATGTCCGCAAGGACTGCGCCCAGCGCCTGATTCGCGCCGCGCGCGATCGCCGCTCGGCGATGCATACCCCGGTGATCGTCACCGGCGATGTCGATGCCCGGGTGATGGTGCTGCGCGCCTTCGATCAGGCCGCCTGGAGCCTGCGCCTGCACACCGATGCCCGAGCCCCCAAGGCCGCGGTGATCGCGGGCGATCCGCGGGTCGCGGCGCTGTTCTATGATCAGGGCGCCAAGATCCAGATCCGCCTGCGCGGCACCGGCGAGATCCTCACCACCGGCCCTGAGGTCGATGCCGCCTGGACGGGGAGCACCCGCTTTGCCCGGCGCTGCTATCTCGGCGAGGGGCCGGGGGTGGTGTCATCCGGCCCGACCTCGGGCCTGCCCGGCGAAGTTGAGGGGCGAGAGCCGGAGGAGGCCGAGCTGGTCCCGGCGCGGGATCATTTTGCCCTGCTCAGGATCAGGATTGCCGTGATCGACTGGCTCTATCTTTCCCATACGGGCCACCTGCGTGCCCGCTTCACGCGCACGGACGAGGGAGCGGCCTGGCAAGGCTGCTGGCTGACGCCCTAGGCCACCTCGGGATCGCGCCCGGCCGAGGGGGCGGGAAGGCTAATGGGCTCGGCCGAGCTGCTCGCGGTGATGACCTCGGATGAGCCTCGCATGCGCGCGGCTGCCAGCGCGCGCCGGGCGCGCCGGGCGATCAGCACGGCATCCTCGTCCGATGGTGCGGCGCCGACCCCGAAGCTGGCGGCAAGCTGACCGCGCCGCCCGATCCCGGGCAGGCGCAGCTGCGAAAGCACCAGCCCCAGCCGCCGCGCGATCCGCACCCCCGCCTGCTCGTCGGCACCAGGCACAAGGATGGTGAAGCCCTCGCCGATCGTGCCATCACCAAGCGCGATGCGATCATGGCGGCGTAGGCTGGCGCGCATCACCGCGGCGATCTGCGCGCGCACCGCCTCGCGGGTGGGCGCGTCCCATTGCGCCTCGAGCGCGGCAAGCCCGTCGATGTGGCCATGGAGCACCGCCCGGCCGCTGCGGGGCTGGCGGCGCTCGACCCGGTTGATGAGGCGCGAAAGAGTGGCCGGCCGGAACAGCGCCCCGAGCGGATCGGCCTCGGCATCCGCTGTTGCGGGCGCCATCCTGCGATTGCGCCACTTGCCTGCCCAGACAGCGATCCCCGCGCCGAGGCCGAGCGAGCCCGCGCTCAGCGCCGCTGCCACCTCGAACGGCACATTGATCCCTGTTGCCACGCCCCGCTTCCTTCTTGCGACCCCTTGTCTATGCGGCGCAAGGTGGAGGCGGGCTGATTAACAGCGGGTAAAGGACACCCTTCCTGCGGCCTAGCGCGTCAGCTTCTTGTAGGCGAGCCTGGTCGGCCGGTCGGCGGCATCGCCGAGGCGCCGGCGCTTGTCCTCCTCATAGGCCTCGAAATTGCCTTCGAACCACTCGACATGGCTATTGCCCTCGAAGGCGAGGATATGGGTGGCAAGGCGATCGAGGAAGAAGCGGTCGTGGCTGATCACCACCGCGCAGCCGGCGAAGTTCTCGATCGCATCCTCGAGCGCGGCGAGGGTTTCGACATCGAGATCGTTGGTCGGCTCGTCGAGCAGCAGCACATTGCCGCCGCGCTTGAGCATCTTGGCCAGATGCACCCGGTTGCGTTCGCCGCCCGAGAGCTTGCCGACATTCTTCTGCTGGTCAGGCCCCTTGAAGTTGAAGGCCCCAACATAGGCGCGGGTGGACATGTCGTGGCCATTGACCTTCATGTAATCGAGCCCGTCGGAGATTTCCTCCCACACGTTCTTCGTCGGGTCGAGATGATCGCGGCTCTGATCGACATAGGCAAGGCGCACTGTCTCGCCGATCTCGATCGTGCCGCTGTCGGGCTGCTCCTGCCCGGTGATGATCTTGAACAGGGTTGATTTGCCCGCGCCGTTGGGGCCGATCACGCCCACGATGCCGCCCGGGGGCAGGGTGAAGGAGAGGTTTTCAAACAGCAGCTTGTCGCCATAGGCCTTGGAGATGTTCTTGGCCTCGATCACCTTGCCACCCAGCCGCTCGGGCACCTGGATGACGATCTGCGCCTTGCCCGGGCGGCGATCGTTCTGGGCTTCCTGGAGCTGCTCGAACTTGCGGATGCGCGCCTTGGACTTGGTCTGGCGCGCAGCCGGGGTCTGGCGGATCCATTCGAGCTCGCGCTGGAGCGCCTTCTGCCGCCCGGATTCCTCGCGCGCCTCCTGTTCGAGCCGCTTGGCCTTCTTTTCGAGGTAAGTGGAATAGTTGCCTTCGTAGGGATAATAGGAGCCGCGGTCGAGCTCGAGGATCCAGCCAACCACGTTGTCGAGGAAATAGCGGTCGTGGGTGATCATCAGCACCGCGCCGGGATATTCCTTGAGGTGGTTTTCGAGCCACTGGACGCTCTCGGCATCAAGGTGGTTGGTCGGCTCGTCGAGCAGCAGGATCGAGGGCTTCTGGATCAGCAGCCGGGTGAGCGCCACGCGGCGCTTTTCCCCCCCCGAAAGATTGGCGACGCTGGCATCGGACGGCGGGCAGCGCAGCGCTTCCATCGCCACTTCGAGCTGGTTGTCGAGCGTCCAGCCATCGACCGCATCGATCTTGTCCTGGAGCTCGCCCATCTCGGCGGCCAGCGTGTCGAAATCGGCATCCGGCTCGCACATCAGCGCGCTGATCTCGTTGAAGCGATCGACCATGTCGGCGATGTGACGCGCCCCGTCCTTGACATTCTCGAGCACGTTCTTGTTCGGATCAAGCTCGGGCTCCTGCGGCAGATAGCCCACGGTGATGTTCTCGCCCGGCCAGGCCTCGCCCGAAAAATCGGTGTCGATCCCGGCCATGATCTTCATCAGCGTGGATTTGCCCGCGCCGTTGGGGCCGACAATCCCGATCTTGGCGCCCTGGTAAAACTGCAGGTTGATGTTGTTGAGCACCGGCTTGCTGGCGCCGGGGAAGGTCTTGGTCATGCCCTTCATCACATAGGCATATTGCGCGGCCATCACTTGTCCTTCGGGTGGAGGGAAACGTGCGCCGCAGATAGGGCGGGGCGCGGGCAAGAGCAAGGCGGGAGGCGGGCCGCCGTGCCGGGCGTCACCCGGGCACGGATTTAGGCGCCTGTTAACCCGCTTGGCTTACCCGTAAGCAAGGGTGGTGGGCCAAGCTGGCGGGGGATGGCCGTGTTCGATCAGATTGTCGGATTGGTCAATCCGGGCATGTCGCTGATTTTCGCGGGCGGCGGCCTTGCGCTGTGGCTGCGCGAACGCCAGCTGCGTTATATCCTCGGCTATGTGCTCGCCGCGCTGCTTTTGGGCACCAGCTTTGCCATCAATCACTACAGCCCCGATCCCGGCCATCGCCTCGTGCAGATGGCGGTGGCGGCGCTCTCGATCTCCTCGGTGATCGCGCTGGTGGCGAGCATGTGCCAGCGGCTCGGCCAGCCGGTGCCGCTGCGGCTGTGGGCGGGGGCAGGGCTGGTTGCAGTGGTGCTGGTGGGCCTTGCCGATCACCGGCGCGATGTCAGCGCCAGTCTGCTGGCGGTCAACCTGTGCTGCGGCCTCGTGATGGTGATGGGCACGCAGATCATGGCCCAGGCCCGATCGCACCAGCTGGTTGACCGGCTGCTTGTGTGGATCTTTGCCATCGTTGCCGCACAATTCTTCCTGCGCCCGATCGGGGTGCTCATGCTCGGCGGGCCGATGTCAACCGCGGCCTATCGCGACAGCGCCGGCCATGCCGTGCTGGTGCTTACCGCAGCGATCCTCACCCTGGTGCTGACCGCGGCGATCCTGGCGGCCACCATCTCCGACCAGATCCGCGCGGTGCGCCAGGTGGTGCGCAAGGACGAGCTGAGCGGGCTTTTGCGGCGCGACAGCTTTGACGAGGAAGCCCGCGATCTCATCGCCCGGGCGCGGGCCGAGGGGCGGCCGGTGAGCATGGTGATTGCCGATATCGACCACTTCAAACAGATCAATGATGCGCTTGGCCATCCTGCTGGCGATGCGGTGATCCGCGCCTTTGGCAGCATCATGGCGGCATCGATCCGGCCCACCGATCTTGCCGGGCGGATCGGCGGGGAGGAGTTCGGCCTCATCGCCTGGGATTGCCCCGCGGCGCCGGCCGCCCATCTGGCCGAGCGGCTGCGCGCGGCGCTCGCCGCCCGCCCGGTCGAGGCTTTGGGCGCGCAGATCGCGCTCACCGCCAGCTTCGGTGTGGCCACGCTGCGGCCGGGCGAGGCCTATGGCGATCTTTATGCCCGCGCCGACAACGCGCTCTATCAGGCCAAACGCGCCGGGCGCGACCGGGTGGTGGTCGCAGGGGCGCTGCCCGCGGCACGGCTGGCGACAAGCGCGCCCTTGTCGGCCGAAAAGGAGGCAGGGCGCAGCGGCGGCAGCGAGGCGGGTGGACTTGGCATCGGGGGAGCGATAGCACGGCGGGCATGACCCGCCTTCACACCCGCACCCCCACCGCGCTGGCCGCGCTCCTGCTCGCCTCTGCCGCTCCCTTGGCTGCCAACACTCCGCCGCCGCCAAGCCTTGCGCAGCGCGCTGACATGGCGCTCGCCCATGATGACCATGCCTATGCCTTCATCGAGGGGCTGACTACCGAGGTCGGGCCGCGCCAGGCCGGGACCGAGGCCGAGGCCCGCGCGCGCGCTTGGGCCGCCGCCTGGCTGCGCCAGCACGGCTTTGCCAATGTCGCCATCGAACCCTTCATGATGGACACCTGGGTGCCCGGCGACATCGCCCGCGCCCGGGTGACCGCGCCCTTCGCGCAGGATCTGGTGCTGCTGCCGCTCGGCAATTCCGCCGCCACTCCGGCGGGCGGGATCGAGGCCGAGGTGGCCTTCTTCCCCAGCCTCGATGCGCTGCGCGCCGCGCCCGAGGGCAGCCTCAAGGGCAAGATCGCCTATATCAGCCACCAGATGCGCCCGAGCCAGGATGGCTCGCATTATGGCTTTGCCGGGCCGGTGCGCTGGGTTGGCCCCGGCATTGCCGCAAGCAAGGGCGCGATCGGCGCGGTGATCAAGTCGATCGGCACCGATCACCATCGCAATCCGCACACCGGTGGCACCAGCTTCCCCCCCGGGGTGGCGGCGATCCCGGCGGCGGCGCTGAGCCTTCCCGATGCGGAGAACCTCGAACGCATGTTTGCCCGCGCCGCCGGCCGGCCGGTGAAGCTCAGGCTCGAGCTCAACCCGCGCCAGCTCGGGCACACCGAGAGCGGCAACGTGGTGGGCGAGATCCCCGGCACCAACCCGCTGCTGCCGCCGGTACTGCTCGCCTGCCATCTCGACAGTTGGTGGAACGCGCCGGGCGCCTTCGACGATGCGGCCGGGTGCGGGATCATCATTGCCGCGGCAAGGCAGGTGGCCGCCAGTCGGCCGCTGCGCACCATTCGCGTGCTGCTCGCCGGAGCGGAGGAAACGGGCCTTTGGGGCAGCCGCGCCTACAGCGCCGCGCACCTTGCCGAGCCGATCGCCGTGGGCCTCGAAAGCGATTTCGGGGCAGACCGCATCTGGCGCATCGATACCAATTTCCGGGAGAGCAACCCGGCGCTCCACCAGCGCCTTGCCGCCGCGGTGGCGCGCTTTGGGGTGGCGGCGGGGAGCGACCCGGCCACCGGCGGGGCTGACCTTAACATCGTGCGCGACCAGAAGGGCGCGCTCGTCGATCTTCAGCAGGACGGCACCCGCTATTTCGACCTCCACCACACCCCCGACGACACGCTCGACAAGATCGACCTTGCCCAATTGCGCCAGAACGTCGCCGTGTGGACCGAGGTGGTCGGCATCCTTGCCAACGAGAGCACAGCGATCCTCACCGGAGCGCCCGTCCCCTCCGCGCCGCCGATCATGGAGCAGCGCTGAGGACAGATCGGCAATCTCGGCCCGCATAGCTGGCAGGGCTCATTGCTTTTCCCGCCCATATTCGGCCTGATGCGGCGTCTTGTCTGCCGGAGCACGTGGGGGTCGGCAATGCGAGCGTGCATGTCTTCGTCATGCTGACGCAATGACGACGCACCGACCGCAAAGCCCATTACAGTAAGGAACTTTCTGATCGCATGAAGCACCCTGCGGGTATATGATCACGGGATCGTGATCAAGATCTATGGGGATTCTGGCCGTGTTGTCAGATGAAGATTATCAAGAGATTGAAAATTTTTTGACGAGCTTTTCCAAATTGAAGGAGCTATGCGAAAATGAACCTTCAATTTTGGCTAGTATATTCACTTCTGATGATAGTTTAATTGACGTATGTGTTCAATGTGTAAGTTCTTACTGTTATCTAAATGACACATTACGAAATTCAAATGAAACTATTTTGCTCAATTTTGATCAATATTTTATTGAAAATTTTAGGGATTTTGAAAACAGATATATTTTTGTATGCTTAATTTATTCGTCTAAGAAGATCAATCCGGATGCATCCGAACATATCAACAAAATTTTGAAGGGTCTTGATAAAGAAACTTGTAAATTTTGGTCAAATCTTCCAAATTTACGCTCTTCAATGAAAATTGAATGGGAGGATCATAACGAAAAGGCTAAAGAATATATTAAATACTTTAGTCATGCCGAAACTTTTGGTAACGGATTGATGATTTACCTTCAGAATGACAATAGATTAAAAAATTATTTGTCCAATCTCGAAGGTGATGGAATTTTTGATGAAAACTCGATTGAGTATGCAGATAAGGGATTTGAATTAATGAGTAGTATTTATTCTTTAGATGATTTATTTAATTCCGAAGAATCAGAATTTTACATACATGATGAAAATTACTATAAAATAGATCTAAAGGGTCTATTCAGAAGAAGAGAACTTATTCCTCATGTGATGGTTCCTCAAAAATTATCATCTGGAGAAACGTCAGATTTGAAAGTTTCAATGTATAGTTTGCTCAGAGAAGCTCATCGTGCCTTCTTGTTTGGCGCGTATTTTGCTGCGATTTCGATGCTCCGGTCCGTTATGGAGGTCTTGCTTAGAGACCACTATGGGCTTGGAGGCGTCAATGCAAATGGGTTGCCAAAGAGTCTCTATGAAATGATTGAAGATGCGGAGGGCCTATTACCAGAAAGAGTTTGGACCTTTCATTTGCACAGAATCCGTAAAAAGGCGAACCAAATACTTCATGGTTATTATAGAAAAGATTCTCGTTCAAAAGAGGAATCCATCGCAGATATTGAGATCGAGATCGTTGAATGCATTCATACCCTCAGGCATCTTATTGAAGGCATTCCCCGTTCTTAATTTGGGCCTTTGGGTTTGATTGCAAGGATTGAGGGGCCGTATCGAATTTCAAGCTGATCGTGCCAATCGGCGGATCATGAGCATGGCGGCGGTGTAGAGGAAGGCTGCTGCGGATTTGAGGGTGGCGTCGACATCCGTGGCGAGGCGGTGGTTACGGTTGATCCAAGCGAAGAAGCGCTCGACCACCCAGCACCGGGGCAGCACGACGAGGCCGGATTGTCCGGCGATCCTGCTGACGATCTCGACGGTAATGCTGGTGGCCTGGGTGACACGGTGATGGGTGTAGCCGCCATCGGCCCAGACCCTCTCGATGAAGGGGAAGAGGCCGCGCGAGACTTGCAGGAGAGCGCCGCCACCGTCTCGGTGCTGGGCATCGGTGCTTCGCGGCTCGACAAGCAGGAGCCCCGCCTTCCGTATCGACCAGAGCATGGCGCTCATCAGCCTCGCGCTTGGCTTTGCGCAGTGGCTGGCGCGCTTCTCGCTTGCCGGCCTGGTGCTCGCCGCCTTTGGAGAGGCGTGGCACCCGGCGCTCTATTGGCTGCTCCAATATCTGGCGCAGGCGATCAGCTCGCTTGCGCCCACCCCCGGCGGCAAGGCGGGTGAAAGGCTGGAACAGGCTGCCTGCCTGTTCGGGGGTGATGCCGATGCCGGTGTCGCTCACCGCAACCCGCGCCCGCCCTTCGTAACGGCTTGCGCTGACGTGCACCTCGCCGCCCTCGCGGTTGTATTTGACGGCGTTGCTGAGCAGGTTGAGCAGCTCCTGGAGCAGCCGGCGCCGGTCGGCGGCCACCGGCGAATCAGTCTCGACCAAGTTGGTGATGGTGATCGCGCGGCTCTCGGCCTCGGGCAGCGACAGCCCCACCGGCTCGGCGATGATCGGCCCCAGCGGCACCGGAACCACCGCGAGCCCGAGCTTGCTCGCCTCGATCCGGGCGATGTCGAGCACCTCGTCGATCAGCGCCAGCAGGTGGCGGCCGGCGCGCAGGATCTGCTCGATGCTCTGCGCGTCGGTCTCGCTGCGGGCCGAAGGATCGAATTCGAGCAAGTGCGCAAAGCCAAGGATGGCGTTGAGCGGCGTGCGCAGCTCGTGGCTCATGCGCGAGAGGAACAGGCTCTTGGCGGTGCTGGCCTGTTCGGCCTCCTGCCGCGCCAGTTCCAGCGCTTCCTGGGCCGGGTGGCGCTCGGTCATGTCGCGGGTGACCTTGGAAAAGCCGCGTAGTTCGCCCTGGTCGTCGCGCAGCGCGGTGATCACGACATTGGCCCAGAACAGCGTGCCGTCCTTGCACATCCGCCAGCCTTCATCCTCGGTGCGGCCTTCGCGCTCGGCATCGGCAAGGTTCCTCATCGAGCGGTCATAGCCATCCTCGCCGGGATAGAAGGTGGAGAAATGCCGCCCGAGGATTTCCTCGGCCCGCCAGCCCTTGATCCGCTCGGCCCCGGTGTTCCAGCTGGCCACGCGGCCCTCGGGATCGAGCGCGAAGATGCCGTAGTCGCGCACGCCCTCGATCACCAGCCGCAGGCGCTCCTCGCCTTCGCGCAGCGCCTGTTCGCGCGCGCGCAGCAGCCGGCTGGCCTCGAGCAGGCGTGCCGCGAGCAACCCGATCTCGTCGCGCCCGGCCTCGCGCGCATCGAGCGCTTCGCCCTGCGCCAGCAGCACCGCATCGCGCTCGAGCCGCTGCACCCGGCGAACGATCCCGCTGGAAAAGAGGAACACCGCAAACAGGCTGCCGATGAGGCCCGCGAGCGTCAGCAGGCCGGTGGCAAGCAGGCCGTTGCGGCGCACCTCATCGAGCCGGTCCTGCCGCGCTGCCAGGAGTTCGCGCACGCGCTCCTGCATCGCCTCGATCTCGCGCCGCAGGGCATCGAGCACCTGCTTGTTGGCGGCAAGACCCGCCGCGATTTCGCGGTCGCCGATGATGTTCGCGCCGCTGCGATCGCGCGCGGCGAGCAGCATCGCCAGCCCCTCGCGCTTCTGGCTTGCGAGCGCCTCGATCCGGGCGAGGTGGCTTGCTGCCTCGGCATCGCGGATCGAGCGGCGCAGCCGAGCGGTAACCTGCGGCACCTCGCGCATAGGGCTCGAGAAAGCGCGGCTTGCCGGTGAGCAGATAGCCACGCACCCCGCTCGAGGCCTCGGGTCAGCAGCGCATGAACCTTGTTGACATCGTTCTGGATGGCAATCGTCAGGCGCACGTCCTGCTCGGCGCGCACCAGTTCGGCCAGCAGCCCGGCAAGGCGCGCTTCGCGGGCCCGGGCAGCCAGCGGCCCGCTGATCAGCTGCGCCACGATCGCCACCGCCTCCTCGTCCTCGGCGGAGGGCCTGGTGACCGGCTGATCGAGCACCAGGGTGCCGACCGATATCCCGCCGCTGCTCTCGGCACCGAGCGGCAGGCACAGCGCCGCGCCATCGGTGTCGCCATCCGCACCATCGGCGATGATCCGCCCGCGGCCAAAGCCGGCAAGGTGCGCGGCCTGCTGCGCTAAGGTGCAGGCCGTCTGCGCGATGGCCTCGGGCGGGCTTGCGGCAAGGGCGCGGCCTGCCTCGACGATCACCCGCAGCCGCGCCGCGCGCGCCTCTGCCGCGCGGTAGAGCGCGCGCAGCTCGGCGGCAGTCTCACCGCTCAAGGGGGATGGAACGGCGGTTGCCATGCCATAAGATTCGAGGCTTCAGGCGGCTTTGTCATATGCCAAGCGGCATAGGCCATCCGGCCCGCCGTGCGGGGGATGCGGCGCGGCGCGGATCGTGCGATCGAGCGGCGAGCAACACCCCAATCATGCACGGAGAGATGGACGCCTCGAAGAACCTCTCGCCTTTGAGGCGCTGATTTGATTCAATGGCCGCCGTATCGAACGGGGGCGATGGTGGTGGGTCAGCCTGGTTTCTTTGATCTGTCGGATCGGTATGCGGCGCTGAGCGCGGCGGGTGATCGGCTGGAGCGTTTGGCGTCGGTGGTGGATTTTGAAGTGTTGCGCGGGCCATTGATCGTGGCACTTCGGCGCAGCGAGCGGGGCAAAGGCGGGCGACCGCCGTTTGCCCCGTGATGATGTTCAAGATCCTGGTGCTGCAGGCGCTCTATTTGCTCTCCGACGAGGGATGCGAGTTCCAGATCAAGGACCGTCTGTCGTTCCAGCGGTTTCTGGGCCTGGGGCTCGATGGCCGGGTGCCCGATGCCACCACGGTATGGCTGTTCCGGGAGAGGCTGGTGC
>NZ_KE383966.1:41828-355993 GCF_000422985.1 Erythrobacter cryptus DSM 12079 | reverse complement strand
GGCCGAGTTCGCGCCCGTCATGATCAGGATGCCGCCCGCGAACTCCTTCGACAGCATGGTGTTGCCGGCATCGCGGGACCGGGCAGGCTTCACCCGCTCCCGCAGCGCCGGGCTTTCGGCGATCAGCGGATCGATGCGCTGGCGCGAATGGCGCTTGGCCAGCTCCACCGTGGGCTGGACCGCGAGCATCGGCCCCGGCGCCTGGTGGATGACATAGCCGATCCAGTTGTTGCCGGCCTCGGTCGCGCCGACCTGCGCGGCCTTCATGAACACTACCCGCTGCACCGGATCGTGCACGCTCAGCCGGTCCATGACCTCACGCATGTAGGGCGTGCGCGCCGTGCGGTAGCGGCCCGGTTCGGCCGAAGCCCGGCCCGAGAGCACCCGGTGGCTATCAGCCCATTGCGAGACACTCAGCCGCGCATCAGGTGCCAGCCCCCGCGACCAGGCACGCCGAAGCGCCTCTGCGCCGGCGAAGGCCTCGTTCCCGCCCGAAGCCTCAGGCGAAGTCGGGTGCGCGCGGTGCGGCGAGCTCCTCGAGGTGGCTGCGGACATGGTCCTCCAGGATCTTCTGCATCGCCGCCACCTCCACACCCAGTTCCGACGCCATCAGCGCCGCCACCCGCGCCGGCCAGGTGATCCACGCCTCGCGCTCCTCGCGCGCCATGCGGAACACCAGCGCCGCGGCCCGGTCACGCTCGACCAGCTCGCCCTTGAGCTTCTGCAACCGCAGGCGGCGCTCCTGGGCTTTCAGCACCTCGTTTGCGGTCCGGGCCTGCAGGAAGGTCGTGCCTCCCGAGCCGCTGGTGCTGGCCAGCCCCTGTTCGCGCAGGGTCTCGCCCACCGCCGCCACCGCCGCCTCGGGCACGGGCCTGGCGCCCTCGGTCCCGATCGAGGAACTGGCCGCGCGCCGCGATCTGGCAGGATCGGTGAACTGGGCGCGCCTGGCGTCCGACGCGGCGGCATCGATCGAGCCGTCGGGATGCAGCACCAGCCGCCCGGCCGCGCGCGCCTTCTGCACCGCGCCGCGCGAGATGCCGGCATGGGCCGCATACTGCCGCTCGCTCATGCCCTTCGTCATGTCCCGACCCGGTCACCTCCCGTCAGCGCCCGGCGCTCGCGCAGATGCTCGAACAGCCGCCGCAGCCCATAGGAGCGCACCACGCTCACCAGCGTGAACACCGCGCCCATCATCAGGTTGGCAGCAAGCGTCGTGTGCAGGCCGAACAGCGGGAAGACCACAAGCTGCGTCACCACCGCCACGCCATAACCCACCACCACATTGGCCAGCGACTCCATCAGCGACATCACGCGGGACTGCTTCATGGCCGCTCTCTCTGCCCGATCCGCGCCAGCGCGGCCCGATATGCACCGGCCACGTCGACGATCAGGCAGGTCTTCGGACGGCGGCACACGATGGCGGGCAGACCAGCGTCATCACTCAGCCAGACCGTCTCGGCGAAGTCGCTGCTCTCATCCCATCGTGCCAGGACGAGGAACAGCGCCATGTCTTGGTGCACACAACCGCGCTGCTCCAGCAGGCCGCGCAGCTCGGCGACCAGACGCCCTGCCTCATGCGGCTCCAGCGACAGGGCACACAGCTCGGCCATCACGGCAAGACAGGCCAGATCGCACCAGTCGAACAGCCGCCGCTGGCCCGGCCTGACCGCCTGTGACGGCCGATAATGGCCCCGCGTGATCCACTGGCCCAACTGCCACGTGCCCAGCCCGCAGGCCTCGCACATCTCCCGGACGGTCCACATGGCCCTACCTCGCCCGCCTGCGCCTGGGTCTTGCTTCGGACACTGCCTCGCCAGCTTCGGCCTCGGTGCCGTCCGCGGGAGGCGGCTGCGCGCCCTTCAGCCGCTCGGCCTTCACCTGCGCGAAGGTGCGGCCGTCGCCCTCAAGGATGGCGGCGCGGCCCGTGGCGGCCTGCCAGCGCTCGACCGCCACATCGACATAGGCCGGGCTGATCTCCATGGCATGAACGCGCCGGCCGTTCTCCTCGCCGGCGATGATCTGCGTGCCCGAGCCGCAGAACGGCTCGTAGCACAGGCCGCCGCGCGCCACATGCTGGCGCATCGGGATGGCGAAGGCATCCACCGGCTTGGGCGTGGGATGATCGGGCCGCTCCTCACCGGCGGGCACGGCCATCTCCCAGGTCGAGGGCAGCGTCTCCTCGGCCACCTTGGGCGGGCGGTGCGGACGGCGCCAGCCCATGAAGCAGGGCTCGTGCTTCCACAGGTAATGCGAGCGGGTGAGCACCCCGCGGTCCTTGACCCAGACGATCTGCTGGTGAACGAAGGCGCCGGCCTTCTCCCAGCATGCTTCCAGCATCGCCTGGCGGCGCGAGGCATGCCAGCAATACCAGGCGGCATCCTCGGCGATCGCCTCGGCAATGGCGGCGGCGATGAAGCCGTCGTAGAGTTCGGCGCCCTGCGCACTGTCGTCCCAGGTGACGCCATAGGACCGGCTCCAGTCCTTGTTCTGCGTGGGATGGTTGGTGCCGTCGTAATCGACCAGATAGGGCGGATCGGTGGCGAACAGGATCGCCCGCTCGCCGTTCATCAGGCGGCGGACGTCCTCATGGTTGGTGCTGTCACCGCAGAGCAACCGGTGGTGCCCGAGGATCCACAGGTCGCCCCTGCGCGAGGCCGGGTTGCGCGGCGGCTCGGGGATGGTCACCGGCGGAACCGAAGCGCCGCCATCCTCATCGCCCGCTTCGGGATCGAGCGCCAGCAGCCGGTCGAGTTCGCCATCGGCAAAGCCGGTGAGCCCCAGATCGAAGTCCTCGGCCAGCAGGTGCCTCAGTTCGCCCGCCAGCAGCGCCTCGTCCCAGGTGCCGAGTTCGGTCAGCCGGTTGTCGGCGATGCGGTAGGCGCGGCGCTGGGCCTCGGTCAGATGCGCCAGCACGATCACCGGAGCCTCGGTCAGCCCCAGCTCCATCGCGGCGAGCACCCGCCCGTGCCCGGCGATCAACTCGCCGTCCTCGGCAACCAGGCACGGCACGGTCCAGCCGAACGCGGCCATGCTGGCAGCGATCCGCGCCACCTGATCGGGCCCATGCTGCTTCGCGTTCTGGGCATAGGGCCTGAGGCGCTCGAGCGGCCACGTCTCGATGCGGTCGGGGGCAAAGGCAAGGGTCATGGGCAGAAAGGAACGATAAAGGGTCAGGAACGCGGGAGGGGCGCACCCGCGCGGGTGGCCGCTGATTGGCCAGGCTGGCTCAGCGGGCGAAGCCTCGATGCGCATGCGGCCGATGGCCAGCGTGCTCGAATGGGCGAACGGGAGGGTGGATTCCACGGTGGACTCCACGGTGGATTGCCTGTGGACTCCGGGTGGATTCCGGAATCCAGTAAGAAGCCACCCGGCAGCTCGCCCGGACTTGCGGCTATCCAGCAGAAATCACGCGGTTTTCCTGTGCCCTCCGGCAGCCGGTGGCTTCCCTCAGACGGGGGTGGCTTCCCAAAAAATCGGCCCTGTCGCTGGCGCTACGCCGCGCCTCGCCCGCCAGCATCCGAAAATGCCCGGGAAGGAACCACGAAGGCAAAGGCTCAGGCGATAAAGGCGTGTCCGCGCTCACCGGTAACGAAAGGATCAGGCCGGATCCTTTACCTGGATCGGTTCCAGCGAAAGGATCCTTGGCGCTCGTGACCGCGACGCGCGCGCCTGTGGCGATCATGGCACGGATATACCAGCACGATGTTGCATCTGTCGCGCAAAAAGATGTTGCATCTCACCGGCGCGCAGCGTTGAGCCGCGCGGCGATGGTCCACAGCGCCCGCTGCCAGCGCCGCCAGGCCGTGGTGCGGTCGCAGCCCATCTGCCAGCACAGCCGCTTCCACGGCACCCGCGCGGCCCGGGCCCAGACAAGGTGCCGCTCCTCCTCGCCGATCCACAGCACCCAGTCCATGGTCTCCTCCATCCGGCTGATCGCGGCCGGCGAGGGCGTGATGCGCATCGGGCGCGGCTCCATCCGGGCCATCTCCTCTGCGCTCCTCCGGATCGCAGGCCAGAGGTTGAAATAGCCCTGCACCTTCACCGGCGGCAGGCGGCGCAGGGTCATGACCGCCTCGCGGAAGCGGTCGGCCACGTCCTGCGCGGTCCAGACGCGCTCAGCCATGCCGCGCCTCCCCGTCGGAGGGACGCGGGCCGTAGAGCCTTTCACCGAGCTGGCGGACCAGTTCGCGCTCGGGCCAGGTGAGGCGGTGGTCATCGGCCGAGACCGCGAGGATGCCCTGTTCCTGCCAGCCCTCGCGCTTGACCTGTTCGGCCGACCGACGATCGCCGCCATATCCTTTCGGCAGCCACCTCATCGTCCGACCTCCTGCAGCATTGCTGCATAGCCAGCGATGTCGAGGATCGAATCCTGATGCTTCGGATCGTGCCCGAGCCGCGCCAGCTTCAGATCGATGAGGCAGAGCACGACCTCCGCTGGCGTGATGGGCCGACCGAGCGTGATCGACCAGCGTCTGGCGACCACGGCCATCGCGGCGGCGGGTTCGCCGTAGATCTTGCGGCGCTCGGCGACGACCGACGCGGCATGCCTGAGCATCGTCTCCCCGCTCATCGCACACCTCCGTTCGTCTCGATCGCCCAGAGCAGGATGGCGATGGCATCGGCCTCGTTGTCGTCGGCGGGTTGGAAGCCACGCTGGCGAATGGCAGCGACGACAGCATCCTTGCCGGCGTTGCCCTTGCCGGTGGCGAAGCGCTTGATGGTGCCCACGGGCACGCCCTGATAGGGGATGCCCTCGCGCTCGCACCAGGCAGTCAGCGTCGCCAGGAAGCCGCCATAGAGGTGGGCGGCATCGGTTCCGGCATGGCGACGGACCTCCTCGAAATGGATCGCGGCAAGACCGCCACAGTCGCTGGCCAGCTGTTCGAGCCAGTGCCGGAAGCGCAGATAGCGCATGCCGCCGCCATCGTAGCGGCTCGGCCGGAACGAGACCGTGCCGCTCGTGATCGGGCCGCCATGGCTGCAAACCGCCCAGCCGGTGGTGGTGCCGAGATCAAGCGCGAGGATGGCGCGTTGCGCATGAGCCGGATGCGAACGGAATGCGATGGCCCCCGCTTCGGTGGGGCCGGTTTCGATGGTCGAGATCATGATTGTCTCCAAGGAGCGCGAGCAAGGGTCGGGTTTCGGATCGAAGACCCATTGCGGCGGACCGGTCGCTGCCGCCTGGAGACGGCCGAGTTGACGGAGCATGCCCATCAGAGCACCTCCTTGAGCCAGTCCGGCGCAGCGCCGTTCGGGGAACGTGGTGAGGGATGTTCCCCCGCATGTTCCCCGGCATAAGCCGTTGACGCACAAGCGCTTTGGGAAGGTGACGAAGGTGGGGAACGTTTTCCCTCATCCTCCATCGCGTGGGCGCAGCCGCGCACATGCGTTAGTGTCGAAAAACGTTCCCCATGTTCCCCACGTTCCCCTTTGCTATTGGTTTCAATGGGTTGTGCCGGGGAACGTTGGATTTCGACGTTCCCCTTTTCGGCGCAACGTTCCCCGCCCGATGCCGCGACACCTTGCGGAAAACGTTCCCCACGTTCCCCTTCGATCGTGAGCTGCCAACGCTTGGCCTGATGGGAGACGCCCAGCGTGCGCACGCGCATCTTGCGGCCGTCGATATCGAAGACCCGGTCGCGCATGCGAGCGAGCGCCTTGCCGAGCCGTGTGCGCTGTGAGCGGTCGCCCCCCGCGCCCAGCGGCAGCGGGGGCTCGCAGGCCAATGCCACCTCATAGAGATCGCTGGTGCCGACCTCGGCTGTTCCGAAGCGGTCCCACCAGGCGCCGATGAAACTGCGCCAGATCGCGCCCTCACCATCGGCAGCAGCAAGCATCTCGTCGAGGTTGGCGAGAAACCCTTCGAACCCGGCGACCTCGAGGACCCCGCCCATGATGCGCGACCAGCTCTCGTAGCTCCCGATCATGCGCGCGCCCCGTGGACGACCGGCGGCCAGCCAGGCCTGGCACAGCGTGAGGCAGGCCGCGACGAGACGCGGTCGGTTGGCGCGAACCCAGCTCATGAGATCGGGGTGGCGGAACCCCTCGCGCCGCCAGGGTTGATCAACGCGGGCATCAAGCCGGATGCGCACGATGCGGCGCGCCATCTCGTTGGAGAATTCGGGATTGTTGCCGGTCGCGATCCAGACGCAGCGGATCGGCAATCGCGTCATCTCGGAAGTCCCGAGAATGCGGTCCTCCCAGAAGGGCGCGGTGAGTGCTGCCGCAAGCGCCGAGGAGTCGAGCGGGTGACGCAGATTGTCGATGAGCACGAGCGAGGGAATCTGGCGCAGCTTGGCGGTCAGCCGCTTGCGCCACTCTTCATCGTCGCGGCCCTCGGTCATCACCGAGGCGTTGATGCCGGTGAGCACGTTCGCGATTGCATCGACCATCAGGGTCGCACCGGTGCCGGGTGTCGGCTTCTCGATCAGGTGAAGCGGCGTCGGTGCGTCGATCATGGCGCGAAGAAAGCCGAGCAGCATCAGAGCAACGGCATGCGCGCGCTCCGCGTGGCCAGTGAAGGGGAACTCGCCCAGCATGTCGTCGATGATGAGACTGCGCGCGGTCGCGATCTCCGCCGGCGACGGGCGCTCCGGCACCGGCGGCACGGCAAAGCCTGGTGTCGGCTGGTAGAGCAGCCGCGCATCGGGGTGGTAGCCGGGCTCGGTCATGAGCGTGCCGTTGCGGCCGAAGACCGGCGTGGTGACGATCCCCGCCAGGACCGGCAGGCCGGGATCGGGTGTCGCCAGCAGCGACTTGACAAGCGGCATTGGTGGATGCGCCGGGACGAGATCGCCATTGCGCGCAAGACGTCGCCAATCGGCGAGCTTGGCCAGCATGTGGCGCAGCCGCTCTTCTGTCACCGGCCGGGCCATCGGCAGGCCGTCATCGTCGTGCACGGCCCATGTCGGCACGCCGGCGCTGCGAAAGAGCCATGGCGTGCTGTTCGAGGCGAGCACCAAACCCCAGGTGCGAGCATGGGCGCGGGCGAGATCGCCCTCATCGGCGCGCAGTTGCGGCAAGCGCCCCTGCGGCTCGACGAAGCCGATCGGACGGTTTCGGCCACCGTCATCTGCATCGGCGGCGTCCACGAATACATATGGCTCGGCCTCGTCTATGATCTGGCGGACCGCGTCCGCGCCGTCGCGCAGCAGGACGTCGTTGAAGTCATCGCCTTCCGCTCGCGGCAGGGCGATGGCGACGCTGCGGCCTTCGGCCAGGAGACGCCGCGCCGCCGCCTGGGCGGCACGAAGGCCCGTGCCCGACGCATCGTGGTCGGCGAGCAAAACGACACGCCGGGCCTCTGGCGGCAGGACGATCTGTTCGAGGTTGGTGGCCGAGAGCGTCGCCCATACCGCCATGCCCGGGCAGGCCGTCATCACGGCGAGCGCCGTCTCGATGCCTTCGCTGAGACCAAGGACAGCGTCGCCGCCGATCGAGGCCAGCCGCACGGCGCCACCGCCGACGCGGCCCAGCATCTTCTTCGGCTTTTCAACCTCGGCTTTCGCAGCCCCATCCGGCCGCAGGTAGATGCGGTGCAGGGCAACCACGCTACCGGCGCGGTCGCGAACCAGGCCGACGATTGCTGGGAACCCGGTCCTCGTATCCCAATGCGCGAGATCCGGATGGAACAGGAGGTCGGACGGTGGCGGAACCGTGAGACCTCGCGCGCGCAGATAGGCCTCGCCCGGCGTACCGGCGATCGGGAGGGCCCGCGAGAGGATGATCTCGATTTCTCGAGCAGAGTCTTTCTCATGTTTCGCGGAAGCCGCCGAGGGTTCACGCCGGGCTGGCGCCGCAGCCGACCATCCGACCAGATCGGCGGCATAGGCAAAAAGATCGCGGCCCTTGAGGCCGGTCGCCTGTTCCAGCGTGCTTAGCGGCCCGCCGCCCTGGCCGCCGTCGAAGTCGATCCAGTCGCCGGCGTGCTCGCCTCTGAGCGTGATCACGCAGGAGCCGTTCTTTCGCGGCGCAGCGCCATTGATGTTGGCGAGGCGCCATTCGTCGCCGTTGCGACGGCCGTTCGGAAAGTGCTGCGGCACCCAGGCGCCGGTCCTGTCACGCAGGCCGGCCACGATGGCCTCGAGATCGTATTGAACCGCAGGCGTTCTGGCGGGTGCGATGTCGTTGAAGTCAATCAAGGATCACCAGCCCTTGCTCCGCGCGCGTAATGGCGGTGTAGAGCCAGCGGGCGCGGTCCTCGGCGGTCCGCCCGAGACCGTCGTCGTAGACGATCACGTTCTCCCACTGCGATCCTTGGGCCTTGTGACAGGTAATGGCGTAGCCCCAGACGCTCTCGACTAGCCCCCGCATGTCACGCCAATCGCGGCGCAAGCGCTCGGCGTCGTAGGCGATGTGGTCGTCGAAATGGCCCTTGTAGAACCACTGGCGGCCGGGAACGCTCGTCCCGTCCTCCGTGCGCACCGACGCGCTGAAGGCGAGCGGGCTTTCGTCGCGGATGTCCGACAGGTCGAGGAACATGCCGTTGACGAGACCGAGATCGTGCCGGTTCTTGAGGCAGATGATCTTCTCGCCGAGCCCGCGCGGATAAGCGTCTGGAAAGCCGGCTGCCTGTTTCATCGCGGTATTCAAAAAGAGCCGCGTCGCGTTGCGGCCGCAGATCACCTGACCGCCCTTGAGGAATTGATGCGGGCCGATGTCGGAGCGCCGCATCTTCCAGACGAAGTCGTCGTGCTCGCCGTAGGGAATGGGCATGCTCTGCCGCGCGAGCGTCGCAAGTCGGATGATCGCGCTGGTCTCCGCCTGGCGATGGATATCGGTCAGCATCACGTCGGGATCGGCGTCGGTGAAGGCGCCGTCGCCCTTGATCGGCGGCAACTGGCCGGGGTCGCCGAGCACCAGGATCGGCTTGCCGAAAGCAAGCAGATCGCTCGCCATTTCGGCGCCGACCATGGAGACCTCGTCGAGCACGATCAGGTCGGCGTCGCGGACCAGCGACTGCTCGTTCAGAATGAAACGAGGCTGATGGATGTCGGCGAGCCGGAGCTCGAGGCGGCGGATCTGGGTCTCCGCGAAGGAACGCTCGGCCGGTCGCATTGCGCGCAGGCCGCCGCGAAGCGTTTCCAGTTCGCGGGTGACACGCTCGATCTCCTCGGGCGTCGCCTCGGAGACCTTGTAGATCAGGCTGTGGATCGTCGAGGCTGGCGTTCCCTTCCGGGTCATCACCAGGGCCGCCTTGCCGGTGAAGGCGGCATAGAGCACGCCGCCCGAGCCGCCCGTGCGATCCATCGGTTCAAGACCGAGCTCGCCGATTGCATGCCGTGTGATGGTGGTCTTGCCCGTTCCTGCGTAACCGAACAGGCGGAACACCTGCTGATTGCGCGTGCCGTGCCGAAACCAGTCCTCGATCGCGGCGATTGCCGCCGCCTGCTGCTGCGACGGGATGAAGCTCATCGCTCGCCCTCCCAGCAGCGCTCCGCATAGGCGCACATGCGGCAGAGATAGAAATCTCGGTCTGCGGCGATCCGCGGTGGAAGTTCGCCAGCTTCCACGGCGCGCAGGATATCGACGGCCTTGTCGGAGAGCGCCTGCGCGAAGGGCGGATCGAACCCGACCACCTCGTGGTGGAGCGCCTCGGTGTCCTTGTTGAGCGCCGTGACGAGGGCGGTCTCCAGCTCCAGATAGCCCATGTAGAGCTGGACCTGTGCGTAGTAGACCGGCTTGGAGGCGCGCAAGCCACGCTTGACCAGGTCGTTCCAGGATTTGGCGTTGAGCGCCTTGTGCTCCCAGAGCACGGGCCAGTGCAGACCGACATCGGGGCCAGCGACGATCACGCCGTCGATGTGGCCGCGCAGTCTCCCGCCCGCCGTCTCGAACCCGAATTGTCCGCCGTCCGCGCGCTCGGTGCGAAGGTCGAAGCCCGCGCCGCGCAGCCAGCAGATGGAGAGCGTCTCGAACTGGTGGCCGGCGTCGAAGATGCGCAGGATCGCGCCGTCGAAATCCCGTCCCTCATCCTTGGGCGTATGGGTCACCTCGTAGACGAGCTTGCGCGCGCAGGGCTCGCCGATCCGACTGCCTCCGAGATAATTGCGCGGCGCCTGCCGGCAATTGCGTGCGACGAGCGCCGCATCGATCAGGGCATTGACCCGATCGGACACGCTGATCGCGTGGCCGACGCGGCGATAGATAAAGCCGGAGCCGTGGTTGAGATCGATTCCCATGCGCCACCTCAAAAGGGAATCGGGTCGTCGAGCGGGTCGCGGGCGGCTGCCTGGCGCCGCATCGATTCCTGAAACCCGTCGACGCAGGCCTCGATGATGCGGTCGATCTCTTCCGGCTTCCGGTCGTAGAACGGCGCCATCAGGTCGAGCTCGGTGAGCGTCTCGGCGAGAAACCGGCGCGCCTCCTTGATCGCTCGGGTCTCCATGTCGGTCTTGTCGATCATCCCGTTGTTCCTTTTGGCGAGCGCCGCGCCGACATCGAGGCAGCGCATCGAGCAGAAGCGGTGGTAAGGAAAGCGGTCCCAGCGCAGCTGGTGGACGTAGCCGAAGCCCCGCGCCTGACGTCCGCAGACGGCGCAGACGGCTACCCGAGCAAGAGCCGGGTCAGGTCCTCTGCGTCGTCCGGCTGATCCTTGATCCGGTGTGAGGCCAGGACGATGAACCGCGCGATCGCGTTCGCCGCCATGGCTTCCAGTTCGGGAAGCGTGAGAGCGGCGATGGGCTGGTGAAGTCTTCCGCGTCCTTCGAGCCATTGTCCCATCGCCTTCGCTGCCTCGCGCGTGACGTGCGCCTGCCACTCATCGGCCGTCATGACGGTCAGGTGTTGAGCCAGGCCGGGCCACTCGGGGCCGGCGTCGCAGCAGGTGTGGCTGCCGGGGCCGTTGCCGGAGCCGTGCCCGGCTGTGCCGGCCGGCTCCAGGCCGGGGCAGCGCTCGCGGGCGGCGATGCGACGGTCTGCCCCCAGGCCGGAGCTGCGGGCGATGCAGCCTTGGGTCGCGCGCGGGTGCTGGGGCTCGGCGCCAGGACCTCTCCGTCCATCACCTTCCGCCATTCCGGTTCGCTCGGCAGAACCACACGGTCGAGCTTGTTGCTGTCGCCGTAGCGCGGGTCGTCGTTGGGCTCGACCTTGATCTTGGCGACGAAGGTGATGCCGTTGAGGTCGGCCAGACCGCGCAGGATCCGCTTCGCCTTCGCTGCCTCGCTCATGTCTTGCGGATCGAGCCCGAGCGCGCTGTCGATCATCGCGCGGAAGCTGCCCTTGGAGATCTTCCAGCCGATCGAGACGCCGTGTTCGTCGACCTTGCCGCCGGAGACGGTGAACATCTGCCAGAATTTGCGCCGAACGTGCGGGCCCTCGGCGACGGTGAACTCGGCATCCACCATCAGCACGTCGCTGCCGGGCGCGTTCGAGGCCTTGAGGAGCCCCCGGTCAATCTCGCTCTGACCGTCCGTCCCGCCCGGCCGGATGGTCATGGTGACCTTGGCGAAGGTGCCATCGGGGATCAGTTCGCCGCTCTTCTGCGGCTCGGCGTCATTCATGTCGAAGCTCATGACTCGTCATCCTTTCCGGGTTGAATTGATCTTGGAGAGCAGCGCGTCGAGATCCGGCGGCTCGGTCACATCGAGGCGGCCGGAGCGGTCCTTGGCCGGAAGGCCCCAGGGGTTGCCGGAGCGGCAGACGAGCCGGCGGTCTTCGCCGCGCTCGGGCTCATGCCGCCAGCCGTCGCCGTCGCGCGCGAACAGGCTCATCGTGATGACCTGATCCACGATGCCAGGGAGCTCGCGGCCGGCCTTGCCGCCTTCCATCTGCGGCTGCCAGGTCGTGCGGTTGAACTCGTCGGTGACGCGTTCGAGGATGCCGACGAAGATCACGGTCTTTCCGGGAGCGTGCTGCAGATGCTTGAGCAGGCCGATGACCTCGCGGGCGAGCAGGCCATAGGCGCCGCGGGTGTCCGGCTTGCCAGTCTTGTCGGAGAAGGCCTCGGGCCGGGTCTTCGCCCAGGCCATGGCCTGGCGCGTAAGGTCGGTGATCGAGTCGACGAAAATGATGCGCTTGCCCGCAATCATCTGAACGAGCTCGGAATAGCTTTCCCTGAGATGCTGGTAATGCGCCTCAGAGAAGAAGCCGCTCGGGTCGGCGGACGGATTGACCCCGCCGACGAGACAGCCGATGTCGAGGGCGTCGGCGAAAGTGCGCACCGGGATGCTGTCGCCGGGCCAGTCCTGGACGGACTTCATGCCTGCCTCGAGGTCGATGCAGAGGGTCTCGGCAGGCGGCAGTGATTTCAGCAAGGATGTCTTGCCGACGCCGCTCGGGCCGAAGATCGCCATGGTGGTCTTGGCGCCGGCCGCAGACAGCCGTTCGTCGGCGCTAACGATGCGCAGCGCCATCAGCGGCCTCCCGTGTTGCGCGACGCGACATCGAGCGCGCGCTCACTCCCGTGCGCGCCGGCCTGCCGGGCGAGACCATAGAGCTTGCGCAAGGCGTGCAGGCGGTCGCCGACGGCGCTGAACTCTGCCTCGACGCCCAGCAAGGCGAAGGCGATGTCGTCGAGCGTGGCGTCCTCGATCGGCTTGACCACCTGCTCGCGGCGGATCTCGCCGAGCGCCGGAATGACGATGGTGGCGGGCAGCGCTTCGAGCGCGTAGTGGCGCTTGCGGATCTCGGTCAGGGCAGCAGAGCTGGTCATCGGGCATCCTCGGATTTGATGGTGAGACGGAAGGTCGGCTTGGCGGTCCGCACCGTGCGGGCGGCGGCGAAGGCCTCGCGGATGGCGGTGGGCCAGGCGGTGTACTTGCGCTCGGGGACCTTGAAGCCGATGTCGACGTAATCGGTCGGGTTCTCCCCGCCCGCACGGATGCGCTCGACGAGCGCGGCGAGCAGCGATTGGTCCCAATCGACCTTCTTCGGGAGATCGGCAGCGACGACGACGGCGCCGTCCTCGAAACGAACGAGGCCGGTGTCCTTGCCCTCGGCCCGGCGCACCGTCGCTGCCGCGTCGGCGTAGCGAAGCGCAATCGCTCCTTCGAGCCACTCCTTGAGCCGCTTGGCGGCATCCAGGGCGGCATCGGCATCCTCCTGGAGCAGCGCCAAATGCTCCGCCGGAAGCGTGGCGATCTCGCTGACCGGCATGGTGCGGATGTCGTCGAGGCTGGGGCGGTTGCCGCGAGCTGGCGCCATCACGCCACCTCCGCCAGCAGGAGTGAAGACAGCGAAACCGAGGCCTGCTTCGGCTTCGGCCGGGCGATGGCCAGATAGCTGTAATCGTCCGACCGGTGGCGACGCTGCACGAGATGGATCAGTCCGCGCTCGGCTGCCCACCAGGCGCGGCGCGCGACGCGGGCGAGTTCCGCCCGCTCCCGCTCGGCAAGGCGCGTGCCCTGCGGCATGGTGTCGAGCGCGAGGAATCCACGGTGATATTCGAGGATGTCGCCGGGTGCTGCCTGACCGACCCAGCCGCAGAGATCGATCTCGGTGAGCGGCTTCCGGACAGCGGGGAATCTGGATGCAATGACGTTCATGATGGGCTCCTACTCACGCGCTCGCCGAACCGTCTCACGCGGCCCGGACGCCGATCGCCGTCAGGGCAAGGCGGATGTCCTTGACGCGGCGGTAGAGGCTGCTGCGGGCGCCATGGCCGCTCGCCGCAAGGCGATCGACAGTGGTGCGGGAAAGGGCTGCACAGAGAGCGCCGTCGGCGGGTTCGAGCGAGCCAAGACCGCGCTCAACATCGAGACGTTCCTCGGCGGCGGCGAATGCATCGACGGGCTGGCCGAAGAGTGCTGACAGCCCGTCGGCTTCGGCGATGAGGTCGCCGCGGGTCAGCCCGTCGCTCTCGGGAATGACCTCATCGAGCGAGATCCGCGTCGCGCCATACATCCGGCGCTCCCGCTTCACCTTGTTGGCGATGCGCGTCGCCCTGTTGGTGAGGATGGCGCCGGCAAAGGCGCCGAGCGTGCCGCGATCTGCGTCATAGGCGGGAAGCCGGGCGATCAGATCGACGAGCAGGTCCTGGCGGACATCGTCGAGATCGGTGCGGGGAAGCCGCAGCTGGCGGACCAGACGGCGCGCCGCAATGTCCGCCTCATGAAGCAGGATCTGAAGGTCGTCTCGGGAAATGGAAGAATGCATCGGCATGGCCTCAGGTCATTACTGTTGATGACCTCAAGCCTGCCGAAGCCGCCGATCCGTCAGGTGGGAGCGGGATGGGTTTGGGATGGGCGAGAATGGGAAGACGGGCCGAGACGCGGGCCAGCTGCCCTATGGCCGCAGATCAAACTCTCCAGCAGCCAGCCCCAGGAAATAGCGGGTCGGGCTTTGGCGGGTCCTGATCAGCGTCTTCTGATCGTCGTGAAGTGCATTTCTCAGGTCACGGATCAGGTCGCCAGCGCTGCGGCCGCTGTTCTCGGCCTCGATTTCCTGCGGGGTCAAATGGCCTTTCCGAGTTCCCACAGCCTCGGCCAGAATCACGAGAAGCTTGAACGGCTGCTGCGGGATGTGCATCTCGATGCCATCCAGGATCACCCGCTGGCTCTGACGGAAAATGACCAGACGCGGCTCGAAAGTCGCAGCGGATTCCAGCTTCGAAAGGTCGATCGCGAAGCCCGTCGCGTTCCTGCCCAGACAACCGTCAATCGACATGACGGAGATCGCAGCTTCGACGAAGCGGGCGAGTTCGTCCGCCGCCATCGCGGGCGCGATCACTATGATGGGCGACGACCGGGCGGCCGAACGCATCAGGCCGATCATTCCCGGTTGAAGCACTGCATCCCGCGACAGTGCGAGGAACAGCGCCCGCTGGTCCGACGTCTCCCCCAGATGCCAGACGCCTGCCGCCACCGGCGCCGGCGTGCCTCCGAACCCGGACGCCATGGCGATTTCGCGGACCAGCGCGGAAGGATGAATTCGAAAGCTCCGCAGATCGTCATCGCCGAGAACGAGGTCGCTGCGCCGGTCCGTCGGGCAAACCGCGATATGTCGTCCGTTGACCTGATGGATGGGCCGCGCGTCGAGACCGCAATCGCAGGCGGGGCACACATCCCATTCCGTCGCTGGCGCCTGCTCGACCAGGACGCCATGATCGAGCAGCCGCTCGAAATCACGCCCGGCATGAGGCGCAGCCTGTCGGCCCCAAAGGATTGCGGGATCGCCCGTCTCACTCAGCCGCAACAGCAGCCTGGGCAGCGTCTCGGTCATTGAGCAGTCCGTTGCGGCGAAGGAGCGTCATGATCCGGCCCTCGAACTGCTGACGCTTGAACATGGCGTGTGCCGGCGGCTTCAGCTTGACGGTCACCTTCTTCGCCGACTTGCCGCCGGTCGCGAAATGGACGCGGATGACGATGTGGTTGAGGCGCCAATCCGACCCGAGACTAGCGCCCCGCATCATCTCGCCCAACCTGGCCAGTGCATTGTCGCGTCCGTCGCGCGCAACATAGGAGTAGAAGGTTCGTGTCTCGCCGGTCTTCGGATCGGCGCCAACGCGGTCGACCTGGACCTCGGTGATCTGGACCCGCTGGATGCCCGGATCGAAGTCATGGTTGAACGCGAAGCCGAAGCCCGCGCGCTGCACCGGGTCGAGCGTGTAGAGGTTCTGGGCGTCGTCGCCGGCGAAGAATTCGGGTTTCCCGAGAATCTTGTCTGCGAATAACTCCGCGAGATCGGCACGGCGCGCCTTGGCCACGCCGCCGATCTTCAACAGGCCTGTCGTGGAACTGTAGGAAAGCACCGCGTGCTCGGCGGCGCGGAAGCTGATCACGCGCTTTTTGTCCTTTTGCAGGACATCGGTCGTGGTGATCGGAGAACCGTGCTCAATCACCAGGACGAGTTCGTCGGCATCGTCATACCAGCCGGCACGACAATAGTTGCTGCGGAGATCCTGTTCGAACATCGCGGGGGCGGCGGTTTCAAACTCAGCCTTTGCGCGATCGTCCATGATCGCCTCAACGCCTTCGTCGCGGCCCACGAACTCAGCGAGCGACGTGCGCGCCATGAGCGCCATCATGTCCGACGCGGCGTCGAAGACATCGGGATGGTCGAGGAAGACGCGCAGGGCGACGTGCTTGGGATCCTGGTGAGCCTCCGGCTCGTCACCCTTCGCTTCGGGTATCACGCGTATCCCGAGCCGCGCGGCCTGCTGAAGGATGATGTCGAGGCCTGCCGCGTTGCCGATCTCGGCGATCCGGTGCAGGTCGGCGACGAGTCCCTCTGGATAGTTCTCTTCCGGTCCCGCGAAGAAATCCTGGACGGCGCTTCGAGCATCGTCCTGCGCCGCCTCATCCCTGAAGACCCCAAGGTCCAGCCCATTCAGCGCCTCGCGGTGGCGCTCGAACAGGCGACTCAGCAAGCCAAGATCAACGGTCCGCGTGAACTTGGGATTGACGAATTTCTTCAGGTTCTTAGCCATCTCAGCCGCCCATGATTGCCTCGCATTTGTTCGTCTTATGTTCTTATCGCAAATGCCTGGCGGAGTCGATTCAAAAGCCATCATCTTGGGACGGATCGTCCGCACCGTGAGTAGAGGCCAAGGGAATCCAATCCCTTAGGTGACCTCTGCGATGGACATGCCGAACCCGATCCACCCCGGGCATATGACGCCGGACGAGCGAATCGGGGAGGTCTGCAGGATTCTTGCGCGCGGGCTGGTTCGGCTCAAGGCACGCCAGTCAAGGCAAGTATTTGGCGACCGCGGAGAAAGTTGCCTTCACTTCCCGCCCGACCGGAGCGGTCATGGAACTCCAATTTGCAAAGGAGACGCATGACCATGACAGAAAACATCCTGTCCCGGCTGGCCGCACTGAAGACCACGCCGACGCCCGACCTCAAGAAGCAGTGGCGCGAACTCTTCGACACCGAGGCGCCACCTTACAATCGGCGTTTCCTCGAAAGCCGGCTCGCCTATCGGATCCAGGAATTGGCCTATGGCGGTTTGAAGCCCGCGACCGTCGAGCGCCTCGAAGCTCTGGGCGAGCAACTCGACGGCGGCAACATCGTGCTGCGCCGGATCCGCGCCGACGACAAGCCGATCGCCGGCACGCGGCTGATCCGCGAATGGCAGGGCGTCGAGCACACCGTCACGGTGCTGAACGACGGTTATGAATGGCAGGGGCGTCCCTACCGCTCGCTCTCCGCCATCGCGCGCGCCATCACCGGCACGCGCTGGAACGGCTGGGTCTTCTTCGGCCTCAAGAACCGGCGAGGCCAGGCATGACGAAATCGCCCGCATCTGCCAAACCCATCCGCAAGCTGCGCTGCGCGGTCTATACGCGCAAGTCGACGGAAGAAGGGCTGGAGATGGAGTTCAACAGCCTCGATGCCCAGCGCGAGGCTTGCGAGGCCTACACCGCGAGCCAGAAGGCCGAGGGCTGGGTGCTGCTCCGCGACCGCTACGACGATGGCGGCTTCTCCGGCGGCACGCTGGACCGGCCGGCGCTGAAGCGCCTGCTTGCCGACATCGAGGACGGCCGGATCGACGTGGTCGTCGTCTACAAGATCGACCGGCTCAGCCGCTCGCTGATGGATTTCGCCAAGCTGGTCGAGGTGTTCGATCGCGGCGGCGTCACCTTCGTCAGCGTGACCCAGTCGTTCAACACCACGACGTCCATGGGGCGGCTGACGCTCAACATCCTGCTCAGCTTCGCCCAGTTCGAGCGCGAGGTGATCGGCGAGCGCATCCGCGACAAGATCGCCGCCTCGAGCAAACGCGGCATGTGGATGGGCGGCTTCGTGCCGCTCGGCTACGAGGTCCGGGACCGCAAGCTGGTGATCAATGATGCCGAGGCCGCGACGGTCCGGATGATCTTCGAGCGCTTCGTCGAGGTGGGTTCGGCGACCGCGTTGGCCCGGGCACTCGCGGCCGAAGGCGTGCGGACGCGGCGCGGACGTCTCGTGGACAAGGGCTTCCTCTACAAGCTGCTCAACAACCGGGTCTATATCGGTGACGCCGTGCACAAGGGGACCGCCTATCCCGGAGAGCACGAAGCTATCATCACGCGCGCCTTGTGGGACAAGGTGCATGGAATCCTGCGCGAGAGCCCGAGGGTGCGCGCGGGCCGGACACGGGCCGCGACCCCGGCCCTGCTGAAGGGTCTCATCTTCGGGCCGACCGGCTGCGCCATGACGCCGACGCACACGCGGCGCGGCGACAAGCTCTACCGCTACTACGTCAGCCAGTCGGTTCTGAAGCGCGGCGCCGATGCTTGCCCGGTGGGACGCGTGCCCGCCGCCGAGATCGAGGGCGCGGTGGTCGACCAACTACGCGGCCTCCTTCGTGCCCCGGAGGTGATCGTCGGCACATGGCGGTCGGCGCGACCCGAGATCGACGGTTTGTCCGAGGCCGAGGTGAGGGACGCGCTCGAAGGGCTCGACCCGCTGTGGGACGAGCTGTTCCCCGCCGAGCAGGCCCGCATCGTCCAGCTCCTCGTGGAGCGCGTCGAGGTCGGACAGGGAGGCGTCGATATCCGCCTCCGCGTCGATGGGCTGGCTCGTCTGGTTCATGAGCTTGGCGGCATGGCCGACGATCCGCGGAGGGCAGCATGAGAGCCGGCGACGCCGCCACCGATGACGGGCGCACGCTGACGGTCCGTGTGCCTCTGACCCTCCGGAAGCGTGGCGGGCGCAAGCAGGTGGTGATGCCCGAGGGGGCCTGTTGGGGCCAGCCCCGCCCGCGCGTCGACAACACCATGGTCAAGGCGATCGCCCGGGCCCACCGCTGGAAGCGCCTCATGGAGAGCGGCCGATTCGCCTCGGTGACCGAACTGGCCGAGGCCGAAAAGATCAACCAGTCCTACCTGTGCCGGGTCCTGCGCCTGACCCTGCTGGCCCCGGACATCGTCGAGGCGATTCTCGACGGAAGGCAGCCGGCCGCCTTGCAGATGGACGCTCTGTTGAAGCCCATGCCGCTAGAGTGGGCGGCACAGCGAGCTGCGCTGGGCCTCTGACGCCGATCGCCGGCCACGAAACCGCGCGCCCGTCAAGTTTCTATTGCCCGCCGATCATCTCTCCGTTAGCGTGATCGAAGAGCCCAGTAACTAGTCATGCCTAGTTAACGGACGGATCATGTCATTGGGAGTCCAGGGTGGCGAAAGCGAAGGCCGATCTGCGGTGGGGAGTCGAGCAACGACTCGAATTCATCGAGTTCCGGCTGTTTTGGGAGGGGCATGTGAACCGGGGCGATCTGATGGAGGCGTTCGGGGTGTCGGTGAATCAGGCGTCCACTGACCTGAACCGCTATATCGGAATGGCGCCGCAGAACATCCACTACGACAAGAGCGCTCGCGCCTATGTCCGCGGTGCAGAGTTCGCTCCACAGTTCCTGAAACCCGACGCGAACCGCTATCTCGCGCAGCTTAGATCAGTCGCCGACGGAATTCTGGATCGCGCCGATGCGTGGATCGGACAGTTTCCCCCCTACGATGCAGCGCCGACGCCCGTGCGGGGCGTTAATGCCAAGACGCTGCGCGCAGTGGTCGCTGCGATCCGCCGGTCCGAAGCGATCGAGGTCAAGTATCAGTCGCTGTCGCGGCCGGAGCCGCGCTGGCGTTGGATTGCGCCACACGCAATCGGCTTCGACGGGTTCCGCTGGCATACCCGGGCGTTCTGTCTCAGCGACCGAAGCTTCAAGGACTTCCTGCTTTCGCGGATCATCGAGACCCGCGGCACCAAGCCAAGCGAGATGGGATCAGAGGCGGATCAAGATTGGAATGACGAAGTGGTGCTTGAGATCGGACCCCATCCCGATCTCTCAGATACCCAGAAGAAGGTGATCGCACTGGATTACGGGATGCGTGGAGGACGAGCGAAAATCCGGGTTCGAAAGGCGTTGCTCTACTACGCGCTCCGCAGGCTTGGCCTCGATACCGATCCGGCCGCGCGCCGTCCTCAAGATCAACAGATCGTATTGCTCAATAGGGATGCAGCTGGCCCGAGCTTGCCGCGGCAGGACAATGGAGAGGTTCGGGTATGAGCGAGACATTCTTCGAACGCCCGATCCTGAACTCGCCCTACGAGTATCCGCGCCGACATTGGGAACTCGATGAGGACGGGCAGCCAACCAATCGGATCATCGAGACACGGCGCCGATCCGACCTCATCACCCCGGTTCCGAAGCCGAAGAAGCGCCGCCAGGGACGCGGCAATCAGGCTCAGATGATCTTTGGCGATGACACCGGCCTGTCATCGGAGGAGCAGGAGTACAACCCCACTCCGATCATCAACGAGGTCCGCACCTACGTCGAGGAATGGCGCAGGCTGCCCAACCCCGACCAGTGGCTGGTCACGCCGGAAACGGCGCGCCTGCTGACGCATTGGCGTCACCACAAATTCGAGAGTATTCGTCCATTCTTCTGCCAGATCGAAGCCGTCGAGACAGCAATCTGGCTCACTGAGGTCGCGCCGAAGCTCGGCGCACGGACGAAGAAATTCTGGGCTCACATCGAGGGCGGCAACGCGCAGGCCAATCCGGAGCTCATGCGCCTGGCGCTGAAGCTCGCCACCGGCGCCGGTAAGACGACCGTAATGGCGATGCTGATAGCCTGGCAGACGGTGAATGCTGTCCGCCATCCGAACAGCAAGCAGTTCTCGCGCGGCTTTCTGGTCGTCGCGCCGGGCATCACCATCAAGGATCGCTTGCGGGTTCTGTTGCCCAACGACCCGGAGAGCTACTACCGGCACCGTGAGATCGTGCCGCCCGATATGCTTGCCGATGTCGACCGGGCGAAGATCGTCATCACCAACTATCATGCCTTCAAATTGCGTGAGCGGATTTCCGTCTCCAAGGGCACCCGCACCGCCCTGGAAGGCTGGCGCGGCGAGACGCTGCAGACGCTGGAGACCGAAGGCCAGATGCTTCAGCGAGTCATGCCCGAACTCATGGGGCTAAAGAACATCGTCGTTCTGAATGACGAGGCGCATCATTGCTATCGCGAGCGGGTGAAGGACGCCGAAGGCGAAACTGAAGCTGACCTCAAGGGCGAGGATAAGGACGAGGCCAAGGCAAACAACGAGGCCGCCCGGATGTGGATCTCGGGGCTCGAGGCGGTCAAGCGTAAGCTTGGGATATCGCTCGTCTACGACCTCTCGGCCACGCCCTTCTTTTTGCGCGGCTCGGGTTATGCGGAAGGCACCCTGTTCCCGTGGACCATGAGCGACTTCTCCCTCATGGACGCGATCGAATGCGGCATCGTGAAGCTGCCGCGCGTTCCGGTCGCCGACAATATTCCAGGCGGCGACACGCCGAAGTTCCGCAATCTATGGGAGCACATCGGCAAGAAGCTGCCGAAGAAGGGCCGCAGCGCAGGCAAGTCGCTCGATCCGCTGAGCCTGCCGGCGGAGCTGCTGACCGCGCTCGAAGCGCTCTATGGCCACTATCAGAAAACGTTCGAGCTCTGGGAGAACGAGGGCATCGGCGTGCCGCCGGTCTTCATTGTGGTGTGCAACAACACCTCGACCTCGGAGCTGATCTACAAGTACGTCTCCGGCTTCCATCGCGAGAACGACGACGGCTCCACGACGCTGGAGAACGGCCGCCTGGCGCTGTTCCGCAATTACGACGACTACGGAAACCGCATCGCCCGTCCGAACACGATCCTGATCGACTCGGCCCAACTCGAATCCGGTGAAGCCCTCGACAAGGACTTCCGCGAGATGGCGGGCGATGAGATCGAACGCTTCCGTCGCGAGATGATCGAGCGCACCGGCGACGTCCACGCCGCCGACAGTATCGACGACGCCACGCTCTTGCGTGAGGTCATGAACACCGTCGGCAAGAAGGGGCGGCTGGGTGAGCAGGTGCGTTGTGTCGTCTCGGTCTCGATGCTGACGGAGGGATGGGACGCCAACACCGTCACCCATATCCTCGGCGTTCGCGCCTTCGGCACGCAGCTCCTGTGCGAGCAGGTGGTCGGTCGTGGCCTGCGTCGTCAGTCCTATGACCTCAACGAGGAAGGGCTGTTCAACGTAGAGTATGCCGACGTGCTCGGCATTCCGTTCGACTTTGCCGCCAAACCGGTCGTCTCCCCGCCCGCCAAACCGCGCGAGACGGTGCGGGTCCATGCCGTCAAACCGGACCGCGACGCGCTGGAGATCGTCTTTCCGCGCGTCGAGGGCTATCGCGTCGAACTGCCCGACGAGCGGCTGGAAGCGGCCTTCGGGCGGGATCACGTCCTCCATCTGACGCCGGAACTTGTCGGTCCGTCTGTGACCAAGAATCAGGGCATCATCGGCGAAGGCGTCGATCTGACTGTCGCGCATCTGGAGGACATGCGGTCCTCGACCGTCCTGTTCCACCTCGCGCGGCACCTTCTTTACAACAAGTATCGCGATCCGGGAGAGGAGCCGAAGCTCCATTTGTTCGGGCAGCTCAAGCGCATTACACGCCAATGGCTCGAAGGCGGCTATCTCAAGTGTTCGGGCGGCACCTATCCCGCGCAGCTGATCTACAAGGAGATCGCCGACATGGCGGCGGAGCGGATCAAGGCCGCCATCACCGAAACGCTCGCCGGCGACCGGCCGGTCAAAGCGATCCTCGACGCCTACAACCCCACCGGCTCGACGGCCTTCGTCAACTTCACGACGTCGAAGGAAACGCGCTGGCAGACCGACCCGCGCAAGTGCCACGTGAACTGGGTCGTCTGCGACAGCGATTGGGAGGCGGAGTTCTGCCGCGTGGCAGAGGCGCACCCCAAGGTTCGCGCCTACGTCAAGAACCAGAATCTTGGCCTCGACGTGCCCTACCTGATGGGCTCGACGCCCCGAAAATACATCCCGGATTTCATCGTCCAGGTGGACGATGGCCATCTAGACCCGCTGAACCTCATCGTCGAGATCAAGGGCTTCCGCGGCGAGGACGCCAAGGAGAAGGCGAACACCATGCGCGCCTATTGGGTGCCGGGCGTCAACAACCTCGAACGCTACGGACGCTGGGCCTTCGCCGAGTTCACCGCCGTCTACGAGATCGAGGCGGAGTTCAACAAACTGATCGCTGCGCAGTGTGAACACGCTGCCGCAGCCGTCGTCGATCACGAGGTGTGACCTTGGGGAAGCAGGCAGCATTCAAGACCAATCCGGTCAGCCTTGAAGAACTGCTCCGGCATTGCGGAAGCGGGAAGATCCAGCTTCCCGACTTTCAGCGCAGCTGGGTTTGGGATGAGGAGCGGATCAAGGGTCTGATCGCGTCGATCTCGCAAGCTTTTCCGGTCGGCGCCTTGATGACGCTGGAAGTGAAGCCGGGAGCCGCCGATACCTTCGCGCGGCGCCCGATCCAGGGCGCCGATCCGATCGCAGCCGCTGGCGCGCCGGACCAGCTCCTCCTCGATGGCCAGCAGCGCATGACGTCGCTCTACCAGACTTGCCTGCGGCGCGAGGTGGTGCAGACGGTTACTCCGCGCCTCAAGCTCGTGAGGCGCTGGTTCTACATCGACATCCGCAAGGCCATGAACCCGGCCGAGGATCGCGAGAACGCCATCGTCTCGGTGCCGGAAGATCGGCGGATCAAATCGGATTTCGACCGGAAGATCGAACTCGACCTCTCCACGCCCGAGCTCGAATACCAGAATCTCATGTTCCCGCTGAACCAGGTGTTCGACTGGGACGAATGGCAGGACGGGTTCAACGAATACTGGCTGGAGAAGGATCCCGAGACGCGCAGGCTCTTCAAGCCGTTCAAGGATGAAGTCCTCCAGAACTTCAAGGCTTACCAGCTGCCGGTCATCGCGCTGGGCCCCGACACCTCGCACGAGGCGGTCTGCCTCGTCTTCGAAAAGGTGAACACCGGCGGCAAGCCGCTCGATGCCTTTGAGCTCGTCACCGCTATGTACGCCGCCCGCGGGCATCGCCTCCGCGACGACTGGCTCGGCGCCGATGGCCAGGCCGGGCTGCAGACGCGCCTGCAGCTCTACGGCCGCGCGGCCGAGCAGAAGTTCGGTGTTCTGGAGAAGGTCGCTGCGACGGATGTCCTGCAGGCGATTGCGCTCCTGCACGGCGTCGAGAAGCGCGCGGCCGAAATCGCCGCGGGCCGCAAGGAGTCCGAGCTCTCCGCCGTCCGGGCGACGCGCCAGTCGCTGCTGGACCTGCCGCTGGAGGCCTATCTGAAGCACCGTGGCGCGGTCGAGGAAGGGTTCAAGACGGCTGCCCGCTTCCTCCGCCAGAACCACATCTACCGCGTCATCGACTTGCCCTATCAGGGCCAGCTCGTCCCGTTCGCCGCGATCCTCGCGATCATCGGCCCGAAATTCGACCATGCCGCGGTTCGCGACCGGCTGGCGCGCTGGTTCTGGTGCGGCATCTTCGGCGAGCTATACGGCTCCGCCATCGAATCCCGCTTCGCCAAGGACGTGCTCGAAGTCCCCGCCTGGCTCGATGGCGGGCCCGAGCCCAGCACCATCACCGAAGGGCGTTTCCGCCCCGAACGGCTGCGCACGCTGCGCACCCGCCTCTCCGCCGCCTACAAGGGCATCCACGCCCTGCTGATGGCCGAGGGCGCGATCGATTTCCGTTCGGGCCAGCCCTACGGCCAGACGGTGTTCTTCGACGAGTATGTCGATATCCACCACATTTTCCCGCAGGACTGGTGCAAGAAGCAGAAGATCGAGCCGAAGGTCTTTGACACCGTCGTCAACAAGACCCCGCTCAGCTACAAGACCAACCGCATCCTCGGCGGGGTCGCGCCTTCGGAGTATCTCTCCCGGCTGGAGATGGGCGGCAAGGATACGCCGCCCATCGCGCCCGCCGCGCTGGACGAATACCTCGCAAGTCACGCGATGGACCCGGCGCTTCTGCGTGCCGACGATTTCGAAGGGTTCATGGCGGATCGCGAGGCGCGGCTCCTCGCCATGATCGCCAAGGCGACCGGCCACCCGGTCATCAAGGCCGGCGTGGCGCCTGAGGAAGGCGAGGATATCCCCCAGGATGACGAGGGCTTCGATCTGCCCGACGCGCAAGCAGAGGAGGCCGCGTAATGGCGAAGAAACCGATCGAGGTCGAGGCGCTGAAGCACGACGCGGCGACGCGCAAGAACATCCCGACGGCCGAGTTTGAGAGCGTCATGCGCGAGGCGGACAAGACGCCGATCCAGCTCGCCTATGAGCGGCGCAACCGCGATCTCGATCCGCAGCTCGTCTGGCGCGGCAAGGACGAGCAGGACTGGTCGGACCTCATCGTCTCCGCCCCGCCACTCTACATCCAGGAGAAGGTGCACCCCAAGGTCATCATCGACGACCTGAAGCGGGAATCGAAGACGCGTGCCGACGAGGCCGCGCCGCCGATGGCCGACCTCTTCGCCGATTTCAACGGACTGCGGGATGCCGAGGCGGCGACCGAGTTCTATCAGCACGACCAGCACTGGTCGAACCGGATGATCTCGGGCGACTCGCTCTCGGTCATGGCGTCACTAGCCGAGCGCGAGGGCCTGCGCGGGCAAGTGCAGTGCATCTATTTCGATCCGCCCTACGGCATCAAGTTCAATTCCAACTTCCAGTGGTCCACCACCAGCCGCGACGTGAAAGACGGCGCCAAGGACCATGTGACGCGCGAGCCTGAGCAGGTCCGTGCCTTCCGCGACACCTGGAAGGACGGCATCCATTCATACCTGACCTATCTGCGCGACCGGCTGACCGTGGCGCGCGATCTGCTGAGCGAATCGGGCAGCATCTTTGTGCAGATCGGGGACGAGAACGTCCACCGGGTGCGTGCGCTGATGGATGAAGTGTTTGGTGAGGACAACTTCGTCAGCCAGATTGTGTACAGAACTACGACCGGTAAGGCATCTGCTGCTCTGGATAGCACTCGAGATTTTGTTCTTTGGTTCGCTCGAAACGTTCAATCCTTAAAATTTCGACGCCTGTACTTCCAACGGACGGCATCAGCCGATGCGAATTATCGCTTTGCATTCGAGCCGGATGGAACACTTCGTACCCTGACGAGAACGGAAATGGAGGACGTTGACAGTATAGATGAGAGCGTTCGTGTGGCTGCTGCGAATCCGTTGACGTCCCAGTCGGCCAGCAGCACCACCTTGTTTGAGTACCCTCTCGCCGGGTTGAAGTTCGAGCCTGGAAAAGGTGGATGGAAAACGAACCTCGTCGGAATGGAAAAACTTCAAAAGTCCTCACGGCTTCATGGCATCGGGAAGACGCTACGCTTCGTTAGGCCTTTTAAAGATTTCGATGTTCAAGGGTATAATGATATCTGGGACGATACGAGACAAAGCGGCTTTGGCGACAGCAAGGTGTATGTTGTTCAGACCGCTTCTCGCGTCATCGAACGCTGTATCCTGATGACCACCGACCCCGGCGATCTGGTGCTCGATCCCACCTGCGGCTCGGGCACAACGGCTTATGTTGCCGAACAATGGGGGCGGCGATGGATCACCATCGACACCAGCCGTGTCGCTATTGCGCTCGCCCGGTCGCGCCTCATGGGCGCGCGCTATCCCTATTATCTGCTGGCCGATAGCCCCGAGGGCCAAGCCAAGGAAGGCGAAATCACGCGCTCCGTTCCGAAGACCACCCCGACCCGCGGCGACATCCGCATGGGCTTTGTCTACGAACGCGTGCCGCACATCATGTTGCGGGATATCGCTCAGAATGCCGAGATCGACGTGATCTGGGAGCGGATGCAGCCCGCCGTCGAGGAGGCGCGCGCCGCCCTCAACGCCGCCCTGAAAGGGCACCAGGAACCCTTCAAGGTCGAAACCGGTGGCCGCGCCGGCAAGACGATCGACTTCCGGAAGGAGGGCGAGGTCACGCTGCCCTCCGGCGAGCCCGCCCCCGCTGGCGGCTTCATGGAGTGGGAGATTCCGCGCGAGGCCCCCAAGGGCTGGCCCGAACCCGCCAAGGCCGCGCTCGCCCGCTTCTGGGAGGCGCGGATCGCGCGGCAGAAGGAGATCGATGCATCCATCGCCGCCAAGGCCGAGTTCGAATATCTCTACGACAAGCCCTACGTGGACAATTCCAGGGTCCGCGTTGCCGGGCCCTTTACGGTTGAAAGCCTCTCGCCCCACCGGACGCTGGCGGTGGACTGGAACGACGAGCTGATCGATGTGCTGGAGGCCGCCGAGGGCAAGCGCAAGGCGGCGGATCGCGACGAGAGCGTGACCGACTTCGCGCACATGATCCTGGAGAACCTGAAGACCGCCGGCGTCCAGCAGGCGCACAAGGAAGATCGGATCACCTTCACCAGCCTGACCGGCTGGCCCGGCCGCTTCATCTGCGCCGAGGGCGCCTTCATGGAGGGCGATCGCCAGAAGCGCGCCGGCATCTTCATCGGTCCCGAATTCGGTACCGTCAGCCGCCCCGATCTGGTAGCTGCGGCCCGCGAGGCGGGCGATGCCGGATTTGATGTTCTGATCGCCTGCGCCTTCAACTATGACGCTCATTCGGCTGAGTTCGACAAGCTCGGCCGCGTACCGGTGCTCAAGGCCCGCATGAACCCCGACCTGCACATGGGCGGGGACCTGAAATCGACCAGCGCCGGTAACCTCTTCGTCATCTTCGGCGAGCCCGACATCAAGATCGAGGATGCGGGCGACGGCATGATCCGGGTGAAGGTGTTCGGCGTCGACGTCTTCAAGCCGCAGACTGGCGAAGTCGTCTCCGAAGGCACCGACGGTATCGCGCTTTGGATGCTCGACACCGACTACAACGAGGAAAGCTTCTTCGTCCGCCACGCCTATTTCCTCGGCGCGAACGATCCCTACAAGGCATTGAAGATGACGCTGAAGGCCGAAATCGATCAGGAGGCCTGGGAAAGCCTGCACAGCGACACGTCGCGCCCCTTCCCGAAGCCGGCGTCGGGGCGGATCGCGGTGAAGGTCATCAATCACCTCGGCGACGAGGTCATGAAGGTGTTCTCAGTGGGGTGAGCGCCTTGAAGCTCAACAGGGCGGTGGGGGGATGAGCACGATGGGAGCAAAGGCGCCGGATCTCTCGGAGGAATGGGATCAGCAAAAGCTGCGGAACTGGATGGCGAATGCCCGCCGGCTGGGGCGGGACGATGTCTATCAGGCCGCCTTCCGTCAGTTATGTCGCATCGAAGGCCGCGACATTGACGACCCGCTCGCAGCCGATTTCGCCGCTGTCATGCGCGCGCTAGAAGAAGCGCTGAGCGAGCAGAACGGCAGAACCACTCGATTGTCACGCACCAGGCAGAAGCTCGCCCGCGCCGGTGTCCGCAAGACCCTTGCCGATCTCGCACTCAAGCCGAAACCGTCAGAGGGATTTCTGAAGCTGATGGAGTTCGGAATGGCCGACATGTCGGCAGAATCGCTGATCCTGAAATATCGGCAGGAGTTCGAGCCCGAGGTCGTAGCCGCGGCTGAACGGCGGCTGGCGGAGTATGGGGTGGATTAAGCATGGAATTCCGGATTGCGGACACGTTCACCGACAGCCTGTCCAGGCTGACCGCGCAGGAACAGAAGGCAGTGAAGACGACCGCCTTCGACCTGCAACTCGATGCCTCCGCGCCGGGCCTTTCCTTCCACAAGCTGGACCGCGCCAAGGACCCGAATTTCTGGTCGGTGCGAGTGAACGCCGACATCCGGCTGATCGTCCACCGCACGCAGTCGAGCCTGCTGCTCGTCTATGTCGATCACCACGACGACGCCTACAAATGGGCCGAACGGCGCAAGATCGAGCGGCATCCGACAACAGGCGCCATGCAGCTCGTCGAGGTGCGCGAGCGCGTCGAAGAGGTGGAGATCTTCAAGCCGAAGGAGGTCGCGGAGCCGGTTGCCCCCGCGCCGGCTGCGAGGCCGAAACTCTTCGACAATCTGCGCAAATTCGAGCTGATGGGTTTCGGGGTACCCGAGGAGTGGGTGGAGGACGTTCGCCGGGCGACCGAGGACACCCTGTTCGACATCATCTCCCATCTGCCGCAGGAGGCGCAGGAGGCGCTCCTGAAGCTGGCGGTGGGCGAGAAGCCGGAGCCGCCCGTGACGGCACCCGTGGAGGCCGATCCGTTCGCCCATCCCGATGCGCAGCGGCGTTTCCGGGTCCTGACCAACATCGAGGAACTGCAGCGCGCGCTCGACTATCCTTGGGAGAAATGGGCGGTCTTCCTCCATCCCGACCAGTTGCAATATGTGGAGCGCAGCTATTCGGGGCCGGCCAGGATTTCGGGGTCCGCGGGCACGGGCAAGACGGTGGTGGCTCTGCATCGCGCAGTGCATCTGGCGCGCAACGAACCACAGGCGCGCATTCTGCTGACGACCTTCTCCAAGGCGCTCGCCAATGCGCTGAAGGTGAAGCTGCAGCATCTGGCCGGAAACGAACCGGCCGTTTTGGCGCGGATCACCGTGCAGTCCATCACGGGCGTCGCCTATGATCTCTATTCCAGTCTTTTCGGGCAGCCGAACATCGCCTCGCCGTCCCTCGTTCACACTCTGCTCACCAAGGCGGCGGGACAGGACGATGGCCAGAAGTTCTCCTTGCCCTTCCTCGCCGGGGAATGGTCGGAGGTCGTCGATGCCTGGCAGATCGGAAGCTGGGAGGGGTACCGCGATGTCTCGCGCCTTGGCCGCAAGACGCGGATTGGCGGCAAGCAGCGGGAAGCACTCTGGTCGATCTTCGAGCAGTTGCGCGCCGGTCTCGCCGAGCGCAAGGCGGTGACATGGTCCGGCGTGTTCGGCCGTCTCGCGGCGCATTATGGCGCGACGGAGAAGCGGCCGTTCGATTTCGCGGTCGTCGACGAGGCGCAGGATATCAGCGTGGCCGAGGCCCGCTTCCTGGCCGCACTGGTTTCGCACAGGCCGGACGGGCTGTTCTTCGCCGGCGATCTCGGACAGCGCATCTTCCAGCAACCCTTCTCGTGGAAATCGCTCGGCATCGACTTACGTGGACGCTCCCACACATTGCGGATCAACTATCGCACCTCCCACCAGATCCGCGCCCAGGCGGATCGGCTGCTGCCGCCGAACATCTCCGACGTTGACGGTAACACCGAGAGCCGCCGCGGCACCATCTCCGTGTTCAACGGGCCGGCACCCGAGATCTGCACCTTCGATACGGCCACGGAAGAGAGCGAAGCCGTCGGGCACTGGCTCGCCGATCGCCTGAAAGAGGGTTGCCAGCCGCATGAGGTCGGCCTGTTCGTTCGAACCGGCGAGCAACTGAAACGCGCGCGGGCCGCGATCAAGACCGCTGGCGCATCGGGTGTCGAGCTGAGCGACAAGGTAGAGGCGGAAGCAGGCAAGGTCGCGATCAGCACCATGCATCTGGCCAAGGGCCTCGAATTCCGTGCCGTCGCCGTGATGGCATGCGACGACGAGGTGCTGCCGTTGCAGGAGCGGATCGAGACCGTCGCCGATGAGTCCGATCTGGAGGAGGTCTACAACACCGAACGCCATCTGCTTTATGTCGCCTGCACCCGCGCCCGCGACCGGCTGCTGATCACCGGCGTCGATCCGGCCTCCGAGTTCCTCGACGATCTGGCGCGATAGGCGAGAGGGCGCGGGAGGCAAGCGTATGGCATTCCGTTTTTGGCGCCGCATCCGACTTGCGCCCGGGGTCACGCTGAACCTCTCGAAATCGGCGGCTTCGCTATCCTTCGGGCCGCGCGGGGCCAAGTACACGATAAGCCCCCGCGGAAACCGCGCGACGGCAGGCATTCCTGGCACCGGCCTCTTCTACACGATGCGCGATCCAGGGGCCGGACGCGGGCAAGAGCGCGGTGCATCCGCACCAATGGTGCGCGCGAGAGATCGTCTGACGCTCGGATTTTTCCAGCGCCTGATCACACCCGCGGCGGAGCGGGCCTTCGTCGATGGGCTAAAGGCGCTGAATGAGGGCGATGACAGCGAGGCGCTTGTCCTGCTCGACCGTTCGGCTTCTCTGGCCGACGCCGCATGGCTTGCCGGGATGCTTCACCTGAAGAGTGAGAACTTCGAACAGGCGGAGCGTTGCCTGCTCGATGCCTTGGAACGGAGACACGAACTCGATTCGTTGTTCAGCAAGTACGGAGTCAACGCGACCATCAGCCTGCCGATCACTCCCGAAATATCGGCGCATGTGCGGCCTCGCGAACGGGGGACACTTCTGGCCCTGGTCGAGGTCTACCAGTTGCAGGGACGTTCGGGCGACGCATTGATCCGTCTGGATCAGCTGCTCGATCTGGACAAGTCGGATCCCGTCGTCCTGCTCTCCTTCGCTGAACTTGCGCTCGATCATCCGAACCCCGAGCACTTGCGACGCATCGCAGAGCTGAGCGCGTCTGTCGAAAACGAGACTCCGGTCCATACGGCGTTGCTGCTCTATCGGGCCCGCGCGCTGGTCAGCTTGGGCTTGCCCGATGCGGCGATCGACGTTCTCACGTTGGCGCTCCGGCGGCGCAAGGACCGCCCGGACGAGCTGCTGCGGCAGGTCCGATATGAGCGTGCGTTGCTCTACGATGGCCAGCGCCGCCAAGCACAGGCCCGACGCGAGTTCGAGCGCATTTATGCCGAGGATCCGGGGTTCGAGGATGTCGCCGAACGGCTCGAGCTTTGATGTCCGATTTCGGCGCCGATCGCTTGCCGACGAGGATATCAATCGCCGCGACGAGACGCAGACATTTTTACGTTCTATTTCAATGACATAGGATTCCGTACTGGCGTCGGTTCAGTCCAGAGGTCGAGAGAAAAAAGGCGGAGAGAGAACGCTCGGAGCCGAGTGTGCCGGCGTCGCAGTCCAGAGGTTCGCGCCCGAACCGCGCGGTTCCTTGGCATTTCAGCCGCGCGTCCGCACGCGGAGAACGTTCGAATGGCTAGAAATGGCGGAGAGGGTGGGATTCGAACCCACGTTACGGTCACCCGTAAACCGCATTTCGAGTGCGGCGCATTCGACCACTCTGCCACCTCTCCGCGAGGCCTGTCGCGCCGTAAAAGGCCGCCCGGTCGCAAGGCGGCTGGCGTCAGGAAGCGCGCCCGTTAGCCCAAGGCGCAGCCCTTGCCAAGACCTGCGGCCGCACAATTTTGGGGCATATCCGTGCCCCGGCCGGTGCGCCCGCTTGTTTTGCGCCGGCATTGCTCCATATTGCAGGGCATGGAAAGCGCAGCCTTCTTCTCCAGTCAGGCAGGCCGCATCATCACCGCGCCGCGCCAGACCCGTGCCCGCTTTGCCATTGGCGATGTGGTGCGCCACCGCCTGTTCGCCTTCCGCGGGGTGGTCTTCGATATCGATCCGGTGTTTGCCAATTCGGAGGAATGGTACCAGTCGATCCCCGAGGAGATCCGCCCGCGGCGCGACCAGCCCTTCTATCACCTGCTCGCTGAAAACGAGGATTCGGCCTACGTCGCCTATGTCAGTCAGGGCAATCTCGTGCCCGATCCGGAAGGCGGCCCGGTCGATCATCCCACCGTGCGCCAGCTGTTCGAGGCCTTCAAGGACGGGCGCTACCGTATGAGAGCCTCGCTTACCCATTGACAACCTTGCCCTGCTAGCGCGGGGCCATGGCATGGACAGCCAAGGACGATCAGAACAGCGCCGCCGCAGCGCGCTTGCGCCGCGCGCTCGAACGTGAGCTCGCGCCGGAGGAAAGCATCCTCTGGCACGGCTGGCAGCTTGGCCGGATCGAGCCCAAGCGATTCCTCATCTATGTCTTTGCCGTGCCCTGGACCGCCTTTGCCCTGCTGTGGACCGGGCTGGCCATGGCCGCGATGCTGCATACGGGCGAGGACGGGCCGGGCTTTTTCGGCTGGGCCTTCCCGCTGTTTGGCCTGCCCTTCGTGGCGGTCGGGCTGCTGATGCTTGCAATCCCCTTCGGCCCGCTGATCGCGCGCGGACGGGTGCTCTATGTCATCACCGACAGGCGGGTGCTGAGGCTCAGCCTCGCCCGCGCGCTCGAGATCAAGACGGTGCCGGCTGACCGGCTCGGCCTGAGCACGCGCGAGGAGCGCCGCGATGGCAGTGGCACGCTCAGCCTTGCGGTGCGGATCGGGCGCGACAGTGACGGCGACAAAGAGACCGAGTTCTTCCGCATCGGGCCGGTGGCCGACGTGATGGGCGCGCAGGAGGCCACCGCCCGGATCGCCCGACCGCGGCCCGCCCCCGGGCCAGCCGTGCCCGCTAGCTCTTGAGCTTCCAGCCCGAGCGCAAAAGCGCATAGACCGCCCCGGCCAGCGCCAGATTGAGCACCAGCAGCCCGATCCCCGCCACCAGCACATCACCCGGCCCGCCAATATCGCTCTGCCCCAGAAAGCCGTAGCGAAAGCCCGAGATGACATAGAAGAAGGGGTTGAGGCGGCTGACCAGCTGGAACACGCCGTGGAGGTTGTCGATCACGTAGAAGGTGCCCGACAGCAGCGAAAGCGGGGCGATGACGAAATTGGTCACCGCGGCGTTGTGATCGAACTTTTCGGCCCACACCGAAGTTGCAAGGCCAAGGCTCGCCAGCAGCAGCGAGCCCATGAGGCCAAACCACAAGACCGCAAAGGGGTGGGCAAGGCGAAGCGAGACCCCGGGCCACAGCGCCATGGCAAGAGCGACGGTGCAGCCCACCGCGATCGCCCGGGTGACCGCCGCGCCAAGGATGCCCCCCATCAGCTCGGCCGGGGACAGCGGGGGCATCAGATAGTCGATGATCGTCCCCTGGATCTTGCCGCCCAGCAGCGAGAAGCTGGAATTGGCAAAGGCGTTCTGCATCATCGCCATCACGATCAGCCCGGGGGCGATGAAGGTGGCAAACGGCACGCCCAGCACCATCCGCCCCTCGCGCCCCAGCGCCACGGCGAAGATCACCAGGAACAGCAGCGTGGTGAAGGCCGGTGCCCAGATCGTCTGGGTCTGCACCTTGAGAAACCGCCGCACCTCCTTCATATAAAGGGCGAGCAACCCCACGCGGTTGATCCCGGTGATCACCGGGACCCCGCGCGCCGGGAAGCGGGCGTCCCCGCCGGTCTTGTCAGCGACGGGCTTTTGCGGCACGGGGGCTGACTTTGCCGCGGGACGTGCAGGAGCAGGTTCGGCCATGGCGCGCGTGCCTAGGCGGAACCGGCCCGGCTGACAAGCGCCCCCAACAAGGAAGCAGGACGTGACTATGGGCTGGACCGAGGAGCGCATCGCAACGCTGCGCAGGCTGTGGGAAAGCGGCTCGACCGCAAGCGAAATCGCCGCCGAGCTGGGCGGGGTGAGCCGCAATGCGGTGATCGGCAAGGCCCACCGGCTCGGGCTCAAGGCGCGCCCCTCGCCGGTCAAGGCCAACGAGAAGAAGAAGGCCGCCGCCCCGGCGAAGAAGCCCGCCGCCAGCCCGGCGCGGCCCGCCGAGGAGCCGCGCGCCGAAGCGAGCGCGAGCGACACCGCGCCGCAGCGCCCGGCTCAGCGCCCGGCAGCGCCCGCGCCGGTGGCCCCGCCGCGCAGCGAGCCGGCCACCGCCGCGCCCGCGCAAACACCCTCGCAGCCGATCCCCGGCGCCCAGCCGGAAACGCCCCGAATCGTCTCGGTCGGCCCCGGCGGCTTCCTGCGCCAAGGGCCGGGCGATCAGCAGGCGCCGATCCCCCCGGCCCCGCCGCGGCGGCTGGTGCCGGCCAAGCCCAGCCCCGAGATCGCCGACAAGACCAGCCTGCTCGATCTGTCGGACAAGGTGTGCCGCTGGCCCATGGGCCACCCGGGCGAGCCCGATTTCCATTTCTGCGGCGAGCCGGTGAACCCCGGCTTTCCCTATTGCGTCGAGCATTGCGGGCGCGCCTATCAGGCCCAGCTCCCGCGCGGTGTGCGCCGCCCGCCCCCACCGCTGCCCTTTGGCGGGCCGCGGGTGCGCTGACACGGGAACGCCGCGCCCGCCCCTCCCCACGCTGCCCGGCGTACGCAGGGCGCTTGCGCGCGGCAGCGGCGCAAGGCTAAAGCGCGGGGCGAGCAAAGGGAGCGCTAACATGAAGGCGATGGCCACGCTGCGTCTGGGGAGCATTGCCATGCTCGCCGCGGTTTTGGCGCAGCCGCTTCATGCCGAACTGCCGCCGCCGGTGCGGGCGCTGATCGAGGCGGCGATCGCCACGGGCGATGAGGCCAAGCTGCGCGTGGTGGCCGAGCTGGCGCGCAGCACCTACCCCGCCGAGGTCGAGGAGATCGACGCGCTGGTCGCCGGTTTCGAGACCACGCTCGCGGCGCGCAAGGCGGCCGAGGCCGAGGCGCGCACCGCCGCGATCCGCGCGGCGGGCCTGCTCGAGAACTGGAGCGGCCAGGGCGAGTTCGGTGCCTTCCGGGCCACGGGCAATGCCAGCAATGCCGGGATAACCGCCGGGGTGACGCTCGAGCGACAAGGCCTCGCCTGGCGCCACCGCCTGACCGGGCGGATCGATTACCAGCGCGCCAAGGGCCGCACCACCCGCGAGCAGTTCCTTGCGCGTTACGAGCCCAATGTGAACATTGCCAAGAACCTCTTTGTCTATGCCCTCGCGCAGTATGAGCGAGACCGTTTCCAGGGCTTTCTTGGTCGCTATGCGGTCTCGGGCGGGCTCGGCTATGAGGCGATCAAGGACGAGGATGTCACCCTTTCGCTCAAGGCCGGGCCGGCCTGGCGCGCCACCCGCTTTGTCGATGGGCGCGAGGAAAACCGGATCGCCGGGCTGGTCGGCCTCGATTTCGGCTGGAGCATCACCGATACGCTCAAGCTGACGCAGACCGCCAATGCCGTGGCCGAGACCGGCGCCTCGGCGGTGGCGATCATCGATTCGCGCAACACCTCGATCGACCTCGTCACCGGCCTCGATGCCGCGATCAGCCGCAGCCTCAAGGCGCGCCTGTCCTACAGCGTCGAATATGACAGCAACCCGCCCCCCGGCGCGGTGGGCACCGACACGCAAAGTCGGGTGACGCTGATCTACGATTTCTGAAACGAGGCGCCTGCACCTCCACGGGGCAGCACAAGGCCCGCCGGGATCGCTCCCGGCGGGCCTGCGCTTGCGCCTTGGCGGCGCGATCAGTCCTTGAGGAAATCGGGCAGCGCCGCCGGGGCGCTGTCGCGCTCACGCCCGCCGCGCTCGCGCCCACCACGATCGCCGCCGCGCCCACCCTTGGGCCCGCGCCTATCGCCACCGCGCTCGGCGCGCGGCTCGCGCGGGGGGCGGGTGTCGGCGAGTTCCTCGCCGGTTTCCTGGTCAACCACCCGCATCGACAGGCGGACCTTGCCGCGGTTGTCGATCTCAAGCACCTTGACCTTCACCTCCATGCCTTCGGAAACGACATCGGTGGGCTTTTCGACGCGCTCGTTCTTCATCTCGCTGACATGGACGAGCCCGTCCTTGCCGCCCATGAAGTTCACGAAGGCGCCGAAATCGACGATGTTGACCACCTTGCCGGTGTAGATCTTGCCCACTTCCGGCTCCTCGACGATGCCGAGGATCCAGCGCTTGGCCGCCTCGATCTCGTCGAGATTGGACGAGCTGATCTTGATCACGCCTTCATCATCGATGTCGATCTTGGCGCCGGTTTCGGCCACGATCTCGCGGATCACCTTGCCGCCCGTGCCGATCACGTCGCGGATCTTGGACTTGTCGATGGTGATGGTCTCGATCCGCGGCGCGTGCTTGCTCACCTCGGTGCGGGCCGAGCCCAGGGCCTTGGCCATCTCGCCGAGGATGTGCAGCCGCCCGGCCTTGGCCTGTTCGAGCGCCTTGGCCATGATCTCGCGGGTGATGCCGGCGATCTTGATGTCCATCTGCATCGTGGTGATGCCCTCGGCGGTGCCGGCCACCTTGAAGTCCATGTCGCCGAGGTGATCCTCATCGCCAAGGATGTCCGAAAGCACGGCAAATTCATCGCCTTCGAGGATGAGGCCCATGGCAATGCCCGAAACCGGCGCCTTGATCGGCACGCCCGCATCCATGAGCGACAGGCACCCGCCGCACACCGTGGCCATCGAGGACGAGCCGTTCGATTCGGTGATGTCGGAGAGCACGCGGATGGTGTAGGGGAAGTCCTCCTTGCTCGGCAGCACCGGATTCAAGGCGCGCCAGGCAAGCTTGCCATGGCCCACCTCGCGCCGGCCGGGCGCGCCGAAGCGGCCCACTTCGCCGACCGAATAGGGCGGGAAGTTGTAGTGCAGCATGAAGCTCGAATAGCTGAGCCCCTCAAGCCCATCGATCATCTGCTCGGCATCCTTGGTGCCCAGCGTGGTGGTGCAGATCGCCTGGGTCTCGCCGCGGGTGAACAGCGCCGAGCCGTGGGTGCGCGGCAGGAAGCCGACGATGGCCTCGATCGGGCGCACCTCGTCAAGCCGGCGCCCGTCGATGCGGCTGCCGTCCTTGAGGATGGCGGTGCGCACGATATCGGCCTCGACCTTCTTCAAGGTCTTGATCGCAACCATCTGGGTCTGCGGGCTTTCCTCGGCAAAGGCAGCTTTGGCCTTCTCGCGCGCGGCGTTCAAGGCATTCGAGCGGGCCGACTTGTCGGTGAGCTTGTAGGCCGCGGCGATATCCGCGCCGACCAGTTCCTTGAGCTTGGCCTTGATTTCGGCGGTATCGTCCGAAAGGTCGATTTCCCACGGCTCCTTGGCCGCCTGCTCGGCAAGATCGATGATCGCGCCGATCACCTTGCGGCATTCGTCATGGGCGAACATGACAGCGCCGAGCATCTCGTCCTCGGAAAGCTCCTTGGCCTCGCTCTCGACCATCATCACCGCCTTGTCGGTGGCAGCGACGACGAGATCGAGCCGCCCTTCGGCAAGCGCCTTGTCCTGCTTGGGGTTGAGCACATATTGCCCGTCGATATAGCCCACCCGGCAGGCGCCGATCGGACCCATGAAGGGAACGCCCGAAATGGTCAGCGCAGCCGAGGCGGCAACCATCGCCACGATATCCGGCTCGGTCTCCCCGTCATAGGAGAGCACCTGGGCGATGACGTTGATTTCGTTATAGAAACCTTCGGGGAACAGCGGGCGGATCGGACGGTCGATCAGCCGGCTGGTGAGGGTTTCCTTCTCGGTTGCGCCGCGTTCGCGCTTGAAGAAGCCGCCCGGGATACGCCCGGCGGCGGAGAACTTTTCCTGATAGTGGACGGTGAGCGGGAAGAAGTCCTGCCCTTCCTTGACGCTCTTGGCGGCGGTGACGGCGCACAGCACCACGGTTTCGCCATAGGTGGCGAGCACGGCGCCATCGGCCTGGCGGGCAATACGCCCAGTTTCCAGAGTGAGGGTCTTTCCGCCCCACTCCAGCGATACTGTCTTGGTGTCAAACATCGGTTTTCCTTCCGACCCGCGCGGCCGGATTGCCGGGCGGGGCCTCATCTGCCGGGGAAAGGAACCGTCCCGGCCCGGTGCGGGGCCTTGTCTGCCCCAGGCCCCTCCACCGGATTGTGAAGGAAAGCCATTGAATTTTGGGCAGCCGGCGCACGCTCGCGCCCTGGCCGCCCGATGAACCAACCGGATAAGCGAAGCGGCCCGCTCAGGGGCCGCCTCGAAGCCGGTTACTTGCGCAGACCCAGCTTCTGGATCAACGCGTTGTAGCGCTCGACATCCTTCTTCTTGAGGTAGGCGAGCAGCGTGCGGCGCTTGTTGACCATCATCAACAGGCCCCGGCGCGAATGATTGTCCTTGTGGTGATCCTTGAAGTGCTCGGTGAGATTGCGGATGCGCTCGGTCAGGATCGCGACCTGCACTTCCGGGCTGCCGGTGTCCTTGGGATCACGGGCGTTGGCGGCAATGATTTCCTGCTTCTTCTCGGCACTCACCGACATGTTGGCTCTCTCTTACTCGGCGACATCGGGACAGTTGAAACCCCTGACGACCCTTGCCGTCCCATCCGCGATTTCCATCAGCGCGACCGGAACCGTGCCCAGTTTTGCCAGATAGAGCCCGGATGGATGGGGCATTCCAGACAAGACCCGGCCCTGGCGGACCGCCTGCGCGCCTGTCTGGTCGAGGTGAAGGGCCGGGATGTCGTCCAGCCCTGCCTCCAGCGGCAGGAGAAGGTGTTCAAGCCGCTGCCCCTTAGCGGCTTCCTCCAGTTTGTCCAGCGAAATCGATTGGCTCTCGGTGAACGGACCCGCCTTTATGCGCCGCAGAAAGGTGACATGGCCGCAGGTGCCCAGCGCCTGCGCAATGTCGCGCACGAGGCTGCGGATATAGGTGCCCTTGGAAACCTCGGCCTCGAGCGTCACGTGATCGATGGGGCCGCCCGGCATGGCCGCCTCGGCGCGGCAGATCGCCAGCCGATCGATCGTCACCTCGCGCGCGGCGAGCGCCACCGCCTTGCCCGCGCGTGCCAGATCATAGGCGCGCTGCCCATCCACCTTGAGCGCCGAATAGGCCGGGGGCACCTGTGCGATCACCCCGGTGAACCGGGCCAGCACCGCTTCCACCTCGGCAAGCGCAGGGCGCCGATCCGAGGTGGCGATCACCGCGCCCTCGGCATCGAGCGTATCGGTTTCGACCCCGAAGCGTAGCGTGAAGCGATAGATCTTGCGCGCATCGAGCATCCGCCCGGCCAGCTTGGTCGCCTCGCCCAGCGCCACCGGCAGCACGCCTTCGGCGAGGGGATCGAGCGTGCCGCCATGCCCCACCTTGGTTTTCGCATAGCCCCCTTGGCGCAGGGCGCGCTTGACCGCGCTCACGCCTTGCGTGCTGCCGAGCCCCGGCGGCTTGTCGAGCACGAGCCAGCCCGAAAGCGGCCGCCCGCTGCGGGGCTTTTCAGGGGTGGATCGGGAGCTTGCGTTCACCCGCTCCCCCTAGCCAAGCCGGGGGGAAAAGGCCAAGCTTTGCGCGCCATGGATATCAACGGGCCCCACAGCTTTGATCTGCTGGTGATCGGCGGCGGGATCAACGGCGCCGGGATCGCGCGCGATGCCGCCGGGCGGGGCCTCAAGGTGTGCCTGGTCGAACAGGGCGATCTTGCCGGTGCAACCTCCTCGGCCTCGACCAAGCTGGTCCACGGCGGCCTCAGGTATCTGGAGCAGTTCGCCTTCCGGCTGGTGCGCGAAAGCCTGATCGAGCGCGAACGGCTGCTCGCCATCGCCCCGCACATCATCTGGCCGCTGCGCTTCGTGCTGCCGCATGAGCCTGGCCTGCGCCCGCGCTGGCTGCTGCGCACCGGGCTGTGGCTCTATGACCACCTCGGCCCGCGAAAGCGCCTGCCGCCCTCGCGCAGTGTCGATCTCACAAGGCCGCCCCATGCCGGGGTGCTCGCGCCGCACCTGGTCCACGGGTTTGAATATTCCGATTGCTGGGTCGATGATGCGCGCCTCGTGGTGCTCAACGCCCGCGATGCGGCCGAGCGCGGGGCACAGATCCGCACCCGCACCCGCTGTATCGGCCTGAGGCGCGCGGGCGGGGGCTGGCAGGCGCGGATCGCCGGGCCGCTGGGGATCGAGGAGATCTCGGCCGCAGCGCTCGTCAATGCCGCCGGCCCCTGGGTGGACAAGGTGCTGGCCGAGGCCCTGCCCGGGCCGCGCCGTGCGCCGCTGCGGCTGGTCAAGGGCAGCCATCTCATCATGCCCCGGCTCTACGAGGGCGCGCATTGCTACATCTTCCAGAACCGCGATGGCCGGATCGTCTTTGCCATTCCCTATGAGGGCGACTTCACCCTGATCGGCACCACCGATGTCGCCTTCAGCGGCGATCCGGCCAAGGTTGCGATCAGCCCCGAGGAGGCCGCCTATCTGTGCGCGGCGGTGAGCGAATATTTCGCCACACCCGTCTCGCCCGACCAGGCGGTGGCCACCTATGCCGGGGTGCGCCCGCTCTATGACGATGCAGCGGAGCGCGATTCCGCCGTGACGCGCGACTATGTGCTGGCGCTTGATCGTGGCTGGGATGGCCGGGCGGCGCCGCTGCTCTCGGTGTTCGGGGGCAAGATCACCACCTATCGCCGCCTGGCCGAGCACGCCCTTGCCAAGCTCGGCGTCGAGGCAAGACCGTGGACCGCATCGGCACCGCTTCCGGGGGGCGACATTGCGCATGGGGATTTCGCCGCCTTCCTCGCCGCACAGCAGGCGCACTATCCCTGGGCCGCACCGGCCATGCTGGCGCGCATGGCGCGTGCCTATGGCACCCGGCTGGCCGAGGTGCTGGGCGATGCGCAGGGTGCGCAAGACCTCGGCCAGCATTTCGGCGGCGGGCTTCATGCCGCCGAGGTGATCTATCTCATCCGCCAGGAATGGGCGCGCAGCGCCGAGGACGTGCTGTGGCGCCGCTCCAAGCTCGGCCTCCACTTGACAGGCGAGGAGCAGGCGCGCCTTGCCCAGTGGTTCGCGCGCCTCAAGCTCGACGATCAGGCAATCAGCGCCGCGATCCAGTCTGCCAGCGCAAGATAGAGGCTCATGGCTAGGCTCACCGGCGGCATCAGAATCGCCGCCAGCCAGTTGCTGCCGAAGATCCAGGTCGAGGCGATGAGACCGAGCAGCAACACCATGCCGATGCGCTGCAGCCGCTCCCACCCGGCGCGCAGGCGCTCGGGCAAGAGCCCGCCGACGATGTGCGAACCATCGAAGGGCGGGATCGGCAGGAGATTGAACAGGCCAAGAAAGAGGTTGACGAGGATGAAATAGAACAGGCCGGTTTCGAGCCAGCGGGTCTCGCCCGCGCGGTCAACCAGCAGCGCCAGGCCCTCGGCGCCCGGCCCGCCAAAGCCGAGCCCTGCCGGCATGATGAGGCCCAGCAGCACTGCGCCGATCGCGGCGAGCACGAAATTGCTCCCCGGCCCGGCCGCGGCCACCGCCATCATGCCGAAACGCGGGTTCCTGAGCCGCCAGCGGTTGACCGGCACGGGCTTGGCCCAGCCGAACACCGGCGCACCGAGCAGCGCCAGCCCCCCCGGCACCAGCAGCGTGCCCACCGGATCGACATGGGCGAGCGGATTGAGCGTGAGCCGCCCGCGCTCGCTCGCGGTCATGTCCCCCAGGAGCCGCGCGGCATAGCCGTGGGCGACTTCGTGGAACACGATCGCGATCACGATCGCCGGGATCAGCACCAGCGCGATGGAGAGGGTCTGCGTCATGCCTGCCAAGGTAGGAACCCTTCAGCCCCGGCGCCAGAGGGCGCGGCTCAGGCGCCGGCAAGCGCCGCGGAAAAATGGCGGCGGCACAGCGCGACATAGCGGTCATTGCCGCCGATCTCGGTCTGCGCGCCGTCACTGACCGCCCGGCCCTTCTCATCGACGCGCAGGTTCATCGTCGCCTTGCGCCCGCAATGGCACACCGCCTTGAGTTCGACGAGCGCATCGGCAATGCCCAGCAGCACCGCCGAGCCGGGAAACAATTCGCCCCTGAAATCGGTTCGCAAACCATAGCACAGCACCGGGATGGCCGCCTCGTCGGCAAGGCGGGCCAATCGCCAGACCTGCTGCGGCATGAGGAACTGCGCCTCATCCACCAGCACGCAGGCGAGCGGGGCGGCGGCATGTTCGGCCATCACCGCGGCCCACAGATCGGTTTCGGGGGTGAACAGGTGCGCCCCGCTTTCAAGGCCGATGCGGCTTTTCACCCGCCCGCCCGAACGGCTGTCGAGCGCGGCGGTCCACAGCATGGTGCGCATCCCCCGCTCGCGGTAGTTGAAATCGGCCTGGAGCAGGTGGGCAGACTTGCCCGCGTTCATGCTGGCATAGTAGAAATAGAGCTTGGCCATGGCCCGAGCCTAGCGCCGGGGCGTGCCCGCGGCGAGGCGGGCTTGAACCTTTTGCGCAGATCATGCGTATGGGATGCGGGATGATCAGCAAGTGTGATCCGCTGCGCCGCGTGCTGCTGGCGCTTGCCGCGCTCCTCGCGCTCGCCAACAGCGCGCCGGGCGCGCCCTTGCGCTACAGCCTCGATGCCTCGGCCAGCACGGTGGCGGCGCGGGTGCCGTTCTTCGGCCTTGCCAGCAAGACCGCGCGCTTTCCCAAGATGGAAGGGGTGGTGACGATCGTGCCCGGCGCGCCCGAACGCGCGGTGATCGATGTCAGCTTCGATGCCGCTGCGATCGAGGCGCCCGATCCGATCACGCTCGCCCGGCTCAAGGGCGAGAAGTTCTTCTGGGTGGAGAAATATCCCAAGATCCGCTTCGTCGGCCGCGCGCTGAGGCTCACCAGCCCTACCAGCGGCACGCTCCAAGGGGAGCTGACCGCGCGCGGGATCACCCGGCCGCAGGTGCTCGCGGTGCGCTTCGATGCCGATCCGGCAGCGCAGGCGGGCCGGCCGGTGAGCTTCACCGGCACCACCACCATCGACCGGCGCGATTACGGGATGAAGGCCTATCAGCTGCTGGTCGGCAACAAGGTGGAGATTACGCTTAAGGCGCGGATGGTGCCGCGCGAACGCTAGTCCGCGGCGCCTTCGTCGAGATCGCGCCGCACCCTTGGATCGCGCAAGAGGCTCTCGATCCGGTCGGCCTCGGCAAAGCTTTCATCCTTGCGGAACCTGAGCTTGGGCGCGAACTTGAGCCCGAGCCGCTGGGCCACCTCGCGTTGCAGGAAGGCGGTGTTCTGCCGCAGGGCATGGACTACGTCGTCCTCGCCCGCACCCATCAGCGGCTTCACGAAGGCGGTGGCAAGGCGCAGATCGGGGCTCATGCGCACCTCGGTGACGGCGATATGCGCAGCGCTCACCACCTCGTCGTGCACGCTGCCGCGGGCGAGCAGCTCGGAGAGGATATGCCGCACCCGCTCGCCGACCTTGAGCACGCGCACCGAATGCTGCTGGGCTGTGAAGGGGGCCTTGGCCACTATTCCATCCCGGTGCTGTCGGGCGTCGGCCGCGGTGTGGGGATCGCGGTCGAGGTGGCGCGGGCGTGGAGCGTGCCATCCTCGCCGTAAAGCTCGCCTTCGAGGAAGATCACCCGCCGCCCGGCCTTGACCACCCGGCCCTTGCCGATCAGGCGCGCGCCTTCGGGGATCAGGCGGATGAGGCTCATCGACAGCTCGAGGTTGAGCGGGGCCATCGCCCCGCCGGTGGCAGCGACGAAGGCATAGCCCATCACGTCATCGAGATAGCCCGCGACCAGCCCGCCCTGCACCCCGCCGCGCCAGGTGCACACCTCGCGCCTGACGGCAAAGCGCATGGTGACGGTCTGGCTCGCCTCGTCCCAGCTGACGAATTCTGAGCCCAGGAGCGCGGTGTGCGGCGACTGCCCGGCATCCTTTGGAAAGAAGGGATCGTCTCGGCTCACAGCGTGCGCTCACGCTCCTCGACCGAGAACACCTCGAGCATGTCGCCCGGCTTGATGTCGTTGGTGTCCTCGAGCACCACGCCGCATTCGAGCCCGGCGCGCACTTCCTCGACGTCGTCCTTGAAGCGCCTGAGCGAGGCGATCTTGGTGGACGAGACGATCACATCGGCGCGGGTGAGGCGCGCGAACAGGCCCTTCCTGATCGCGCCTTCGAGCACCAGCAGACCCGCCGCCTTGTCGCGCTTGCCGGCGGGGAAGACCTGCTTGACTTCGGCGCGGCCCACGACCGTCTCGATCCGCTCCGGCCCCAGTTCGCCCGCCATCTCCTTGGCCACCGCATCGGTGAGGTGATAGATGACATCGTAATACATCATCCGCACCCCATCGCGCTTGATGAGATCGCGCGCCTTGGCGTTGGGCCGCACGTTGAAGCCGATGATCGGCGCCTTGGAGGCCGCGGCCAAGGTCACGTCGCTCTCGGTGATCGCGCCGACCCCGGCATTGAGCACCCGCACCTTGATCTCGTCGTTCGACAGCGCATGAAGCGCGCCGACGATCGCTTCGACCGAGCCGTGCACGTCGGCCTTCACCACCACCGGATATTCCTTGACGTTGGAGGCGAGCTTGCTGAACATCGTATCGAAGCTGGTGGGCGCCAGCGCGGTGCGCTTTTCAGTCGCCTTTTCCTGACGATACTTGGCAACCTCGCGGGCGCGCTGCTCGCTCTCGACCACGGTGAGGATGTCGCCCGCGGCCGGCACGCCGCCAAGGCCCAGCACCTCGACCGGCATCGACGGGCCGGCCTCGCTGAGCTGGCGGCCCTTGTCATCGACGATCGCGCGCACCCGGCCCGATTGTGTGCCGACCACGAAGTTGTCGCCGCGCTTGAGCGTGCCGCGGGTCACCAGCACGGTGGCCACCGGGCCGCGGCCCTTGTCGAGCTTGGCCTCGATCACCGTGGCCTCGGCCGGCCGGTCGGGCCGGGCTTTGAGCTCGAGCAGTTCGGCCTGGAGCAGGATCGCCTCGATCAGCTGGTCGAGCCCCGCCCCGGTCTTGGCCGAGACCTCGACATCCTGGACATCGCCCGAGAGCGCCTCGACGATCACCTCGTGCTCGAGCAGGCGCTCGCGCACCTTCTGCGGGTTGAACTCGGGCTTGTCCGACTTGGTGATCGCCACGATCATCGGCGCTCCGGCGGCCTTGGTGTGGCGGATCGCTTCGATCGTCTGCGGCATCAGCCCATCATCGCCCGCCACCACCAGCACCACGATATCGGTGACATTGGCGCCGCGCATGCGCATCTCGGTGAAGGCAGCATGGCCGGGCGTGTCGAGGAAGGTGATCTTCTGCCCGCCCTTGGTGGTGATCTGATAAGCGCCGATGTGCTGGGTGATGCCCCCGGCCTCGCCCTTGGCGACATCGGTGCCGCGCAGCGCGTCGAGCAGGCTGGTCTTGCCGTGATCGACATGGCCCATGATCGTCACCACCGGCGGACGCGGGCGCTTGGTTTCCTCCGGATCGGTGTCCTCGCTGGTGTCGATATCGACATCGCTGTCCGAGACGCGCACGATGTTGTGGCCGAATTCGGTCACCAAGAGCTCGGCGGTGTCCTGGTCGATGGTCTGGTTGACGGTGACCATCATGCCCATGTTGAACAGCGCCTTGACGAGGTCCGCGCCCTTCTCGGCCATGCGGTTGGCCAGTTCCTGCACGGTGATCGCCTCGGGCACGACGACGTCGCGCACCTGCTTCTCGCGCGGCTTGGCGGCGCCGCCGCCGTGCATCCGGCGCTCCTTCTCGCGGGCACGCTTGAGCGCGGCGAGGCTGCGGGCCCGGCGGCCCTCGTCCTCGTTGAGCGCGCGGGTGACGGTGAGCTTGCCCGAGCGGCGCTTGTCCTTGTCGCCATCGATCGGGGCAGCGCGCTTGTCTTCCTTCTTCTTGCCCTTGGCCTCACTTGCGGGGCGCTTGGGCTCGGGCCGTTCGACCGGGGTGAAGCGGCGCGCGGCGGGCAGCGTCTCGGCCCGGGCCGGAGCAGCGGCAGATGCGGCGGGCGCCTCTGCCGCATCCTCTACCGCCGGCTCCTCGGCCGGTTCGGCGGTCGGTTCAGGCGCGGCGGCGGCAGGGGCGACGCGGGCCTCATCCTCGGCGCGGCGCTCCTCCGCCCGGCGGCGCTCCTCCTCCTCGGCGCGGCGACGTTCTTCTTCCTCGCGCTTGCGGGCCTCCTCGGCGAGGCGCAGGCGCTCCTCCTCGGCCTCGCGCTGGAGCCGGCGCACCCGCTCCTGCGGGGTCTCACCCGGTGGTCCGGCACGCTCGGGACGCGGCGCGGGCGCAGCGGGCGCCGGGCGCGGGGCAGCGGCCGCAGGGGCCGGCGCAGGCGTGGGCGCGGGCGCAGCCGCGCTCGGCGGCGCGGCCGGTTCGGCGCCGGGCTTGCCGAGCACGCGGCGGCGCTTGACTTCCACCACCACCTTGTTGGTGCGGCCGTGGCTGAAGGTCTGCTTGACCTCGCCCGCATCGACCGAGCGCTTGAGCCCAAGGGGTTTGCGGATGCGCTGGTTGTCGTTCTCGTCGCTCATTATCGCTTCGTCAGTCCTTCACGTATTCGTCTTGTGCCGCTGCCCGATCCTGCGGCCGGTCAGCGCAGCCGGGAGCATCCCGGCCCGTTTCGATCGCAGCGCTTGCCCGCTGATCCCCGGTGAATTGCACCAGCCGGGACACCGCCTCGCCCACGCGGCTGGCCGCGCGCATATCGCCCGCATGGCCAGCCACACCGAGGTGGACCACATTGTCGCGGCCCAATGCCACAGACAGCGCCGCGCGGTCCAGTGGCAAGACCGTGCCGCACTGTCCGGTGCCTTCTGCGCCGATCCCCACGCGCCAGGCCTGATCGAGCTTGCGCCGGCCATCGGCACTGGCGTCGCGGGCATGAAGCAGCAGGGCGATGCGCCCAGCGCGGGCCTCATCGGCGATCCGCGCCGCGCCCAGCACGAGGTGCCCGGCGCGCAGTTCAAGACCCAGCCGGGCGCACAGATGCCGCACCAGCGCCGCTTCGGCCTGTTCAGGCAGGTCGGCGGGCAAGGTCAGCGGCGCGCCCTTGAAGGCGCGCGCCAGCGCGCGGCGCAGGCGCCCGTCGGCCAGCGCTGCGGCCAGTTCGGGACGATTGACGCCGATCCAGGCGCCGCGACCCGGCGCTTTGGCGGCAGGATCGGGCAGCACCAGGCCGTCAGGCGCGATCGCGAGGCGCAGCAACGCCTCGCGCGCCGCGCCTTGGCCGGTCAGGATGCAGCGGCGCACGCTCCCGGCAGGTGCCGGAAGCCGGGAGCCATCGCTGTCGGCGCTCAGGCGCTCATGGGGTGGAGTCCGCATCGGCGGCCTCCTCGGCAGGCTCATCCGCGAACCAATGCGCGCGGGCGGCCATGATGATCTCGTTGCCCTGTTCCTCGGTGAGGCCGAATTCGCCGAGCACCCCGCCCTTGTCGCTGTCGCGCTGGACGCGCTTGAGCGGCGGGCCATCGGCGGCATTGCGCCGCCGCGGCGCCTCGCGCTTCCTCGCGATGAGTTCGTCGGTGGACAGATCGGCAAGGTCATCGAGGGTCTTGATCCCAGCCTTGCCCAGCGTCACCAGCATTTCCTCGGTCAGGTGCGGGATCTCCGCCAGCGCATCCTCGACCCCGAGCGCGCGGCGTTGCTCGCGGAAGGCGGCATCGCGCCGTTCGAGCGCCTCGAGCGCGCGGCTCTGGAGTTCCTCGGCGAGTTCCTCATCGAAGCCCTCGATGCTGGCAAGTTCCGCCAGATCGACATAGGCGACCTCCTCCAGCTCGGCAAAGCCCTCGGCCACCAGCAGCTGCGAGAGGGTTTCATCGACGTCGAGTTCCTCCTCGAACATCTTCGAGCGCTCGGCAAATTCGCGGCTGCGCTTCTCCGAGGCTTCTTCCTCGGTCATGATGTCGATCTGGTGCCCGGCGAGCTGACTGGCGAGGCGCACGTTCTGCCCGCGCCGACCGATCGCAAGGCTGAGCTGATCGTCGGGAACCACCACCTCGATGCGGCCATCATCCTCGTCGAGCACCACGCGGCTGACGGTGGCGGGCTGGAGCGCATTGACCACGAAGGTCGCGGTGTCCTCGCTCCAGGGGATGATGTCGATCTTCTCGCCCTGCAGCTCCTGCACCACCGCCTGCACCCGGCTGCCCTTCATGCCGACGCAGGCGCCGACCGGATCGATCGAGGAATCGCGGCTGATCACGCCGATCTTGGCGCGGCTGCCCGGATCGCGCGCAGCGGCCTTGATCTCGATGATGCCATCGTAGATCTCGGGGACCTCCTGGGCGAACAGCTCCTTCATGAAATCGGGGTGGGCGCGGCTGAGGAAGATCTGCGGCCCGCGGTTGTTGCGCTCGACCTTGGTGATCAGCGCGCGCACCCGCTCGCCCACGCGGGCCGGCTCGCGCGGGATCTGCTGGTCGCGGCGGATCACCCCCTCGGCCCGGCCGAGGTTGACGATCACATGGCCGAACTCGACCGACTTGATCACCCCGGTGATGATCTCGCCGACACGGTCCTTGAACTCCTGGTACTGGCGCTCGCGCTCGGCATCGCGCACCTTTTGGAAGATCACCTGCTTGGCCGACTGGGCATCGATGCGGCCAAGATCAACGGGGGGGAGCGGATCGACGATGAAATCGCCGATCTTGGCGCCGGGCTGGAGCTTCTGCGCCTGCTTGAGATCGACCTGCTTGAACAGGTCCTCGACCTCCTCGACCACCTCGACCACGCGCCACAGCGTAAGATCGCCGGTCTGCGGATCGAGCCGGGCGCGGATATCGTTTTCCGCGCCATAGCGGTTGCGCGCGCTCTTCTGGATCGCCTCTTCCATGGCCTCGATGACGATCGCCTTGTCGATCATCTTCTCGGCCGCGACCGCATTGGCGATCGCGAGGAGCTCGGCCTTGTTGGCGGAAATGGCGCTGGCCATCAGTCGTCTGCCTCTTCTTCGTCTTCGTCTGCGACAAGTTCTTCTGCCCCACCCGCATCGAGCGGGCGGGTGGCGGCGATCAGCGCGTCGGTCAGGACGAGCCGGGCCGTGTGAATCTGTTCGAGCGGCAGGCGCACCGCCCCCGCCTTCACCTCGCGCACGTGCACCATACCATCTTCAAGGCCTTCCAGCACGCCCTTGTTGACACGCTGGCCGGCATAGCCCTTCTCCATCACGATCCGCACCTCGTGCCCGGCCCAGGCGATGAAGTCCTTGGGACGGGTGAGCGGACGATCGATCCCGGGGCTGGAGACCTCGAGATGATAGGCCCCCTCGATCAGCACATCGCCCGCCGCTTCGGCCGCGTCGATCGCCTCGGAGACGCGGCGCGACAGCGCGGCGCATTGATCGAGCGTGAGCTGGCCGGTGGCCGGATCCTCGGCCATGATCTGCAGCGCCATGCCGCCATCGCCCGCTTCGGAAGGCACAAACGCCACGCGCACGAGATCAAAGCCGAGCGCGCGCGCCTCGGGTTCGATCAACTGGGTCAGGCGGGCGATATCGGCCATCACATCCTTGCTTTCGGGCGGCCCTGTCGTGATCACATGGGGCAATGAGCTTGGGGCCGGCCCCTCGCGGCGCCAGCACCCTAACCTTGTCACGACAATGCCGGGATTGCCGGCGCATCTAGGCGCAGATTGCGCGCTTGGCAAGAGCCAAGCAGCGCCCGCGCCGCAGCAGCGCTCAGATCGGGCGCTCGTCGTCGGTGTCGCCGGTGACCCAGCGGCGCGCGGTCTCGATCAGCGCGCGCCGCTCGCGTGCCTCGAAGGTCTCGTGGTAGCGCCGGGTCTCGAGCACCACGGCATCGCTCAAGGGTTCGTCGAATACCAGCGCGTTGCGCCCGAATTCGGTGCGGGTGACGATGGCGAAATGGTTGATCACCCCGCAGCGCAGGATCGCACCCTCGCCTTCGCGGATCGCCTCGAGGATCGCCAACTTCGCACCGGTGCGCGAGAGGTTGAGGAGGATGCAGGCGTGCACCTTGTCGACTTGTCGACCGCGATCAGCTGGCCAGGCAGGCTGAGGCGCAGCCGCGGTGCGGCGCGGCGCCCCACCGCGAGCGCCGGGGCCGTGGCCGCGGGCACTTCTGGTGAAGTGGGCGCCGGTTGCGCCGCAACGCCGCAATCAGCGCTTTCTGCCGCAGCAGGCGACGTGGGTGCGGCAGGCAGGCCCGCTGCGGGCGAGGCGACAAGATCAGGGCGCATCTTCAGGCCAACCCCCGCAAGGGCAGACCGCAGCGGCAGGGTGACAGCCCGCGCCGCGAATCGCGCGCTGCCGCCGCAGATCGGCCAGCCGGGGCGATCCGGTTGAGAAGGCTAGAGACATTTTTGCAATGCCGCACATCCGATCATTTCACCCCAAACAGATCGACGGCAATAATTGGAAAGACTTGCCAAGCCGTTAGGAGCCGCCTCAGTCCTGCCCCTCCATCAGCCCATGCTTGCGGATGCAGTGGCGCAGCTGATCGTAGGTCAGCCCGAGCGCGCGGGCGGTCTGGCGCTGGTTCCAGCGGTGCTTGCCGAGCGCGTGCTGGAGGATCGCGCGCTCGTGCGCATCGACGGCGGCGCGCAGGTCGTCCACCGCATCGAGGTTGATCGCAGCGCTGCCGAGAGGCGGCGGCGGCGCAGGCTGTTCGGGTTGGGCCGTGCCGGCAGTTCGGCGCGGCTCGGCGCTCCGCGGGCGCCAGGGGCTGTCGAAGGGATCGAACTGGACATGGGCGATCGGCCCCTCGTCATCGGCCCAGCGATAGACCGCCCGTTCCACCACATTGCGCAGCTCGCGCACATTGCCGGGCCAGGGATAGTCCTCGAGCGCATCCATCACATGCGCGGCAAAGCCGGGCCAGCGCTCCCACCCCAGTTCGGCGGCCATGCGGCGCCCGAAATATTCGGCCAGCACCCCGATATCCCCCTCGCGCACGCGCAGCGGCGGCAGGGTGATGACCTCGAAGCTCAGCCGATCAAGAAGGTCGGCGCGGAACCGGCCCGCAGCCGCGAGCGCGGGCAGATCCTCGTTGGTCGCAGCCACGATCCGCACATCGACCCGGATCGGGCGCGAGGCGCCGATGCGGGTGACCTCGCCATATTCCACCGCGCGCAGCAGGCGCTCCTGCGCGCCCAGGCTGAGCGTGCCCAGTTCATCGAGGAACAAGGTGCCGCGGTCGGCCTCCTCGAAGCGCCCGGCGCGCGCCCGGGTGGCGCCGGTGAAGGCCCCGGCCTCGTGCCCGAACAGCTCGGCCTCGATCAGGGTCTCGGGCAGGGCCGCGCAGTTCATCGTCACCAACGGCTCGTCCCAGCGACTGGAGAGGCGGTGCAGCCGCTCGGCGATCAGCTCCTTGCCCGTCCCGCGCTCGCCGATCACCAGCACCGGGCGGTTCATCGCCGCGGCGCGGCTGGTGCGTTCGACCGCATCGAGAAACGCCCCCGATTGGCCGATGAACTGGGTCTCGAGCTTCATTTCCAAACTATAGTGAAAATTCCCAAGCCTTGGCAAGAATAGCCAAGGGCTTGATCCCGTAATTGTCGGATAACCGCGCAATTCCGCCATTCCCGAAGTTTGGCACGGTCATTGCGAAAGGAGCTGACAAGACCACCAGGGAGACCCGCCATGCAGCATCGCAACACCACGCCAGGCTTCTGGAACAGCAAGCTCGGTCACGCCGCGATCGCCAGCATCGCCGCGATGACGCTGATGATTGCCCTTTCCTCGCAGATCCAGCCGGGTCCGCTCAGCGCCGCGCCGATGGTCCATCCCGCGGCCGAAGCCGGCGTGATGGTCGAGATCGCCTGAGGTGAGCGATCCTCGCGATCCCTTCGGGCCGGAGCATGGCGGGCAGGATGTCCCCCCTGCCACCCCTCCTGCTGCCGATGCCGCCGGCGCGCATCCCACCCGCGCCGCGCACGACACGGATGCTCCGGCCCGTCCCGCCCGCCTGATTTCCTCGGGTCGGCGCTCGCGGCTCGACGAGGAAATCGAAGCCTTGCGCCGCAGCCCCGCACAGGCGCAAGCTGGCGCCGACAGGTCCGCGCAAGGGGCCGAGCGAGTCGGCCCGCGCGCCAAGACCAACACGTTTCTCGATGGAGTAGCCTTCATGGGCATTTTCAGTCGCACCCGTGACATCATCGCCGCCAATTTCAACGACATGCTCGACAAGGCCGATGACCCGGCCAAGATGATCCGGATGATCATCCTCGAGATGGAGGAAACCCTGGTCGAGGTGCGCGCCAGCGCCGCGCGCACGATCGCCGACCAGAAGGAAATGCACCGCCACTGCCAGAGGCTGGAAAAGCTCCAGGCCGACTGGGCCGAAAAGGCGCAGCTGGCGCTCAGCAAGGATCGCGAGGATCTCGCCCGGGCAGCGCTGGTCGAGAAGAAGAAGGCCGCCGACATGGCCGAGCAGCTCAAGGCCGAGATCGCGGTGCTCGACGATGCCCTGCGCGCCTATGAGGATGACATCGCCAAGCTCCAGCACCGCCTGCGCGAGGCCCGCAGCCGCCAGACCGCGATCGCCGCGCGGCTCGAAAGCGCCGAGAACCGGGTCAAGCTGCGCACGCTGCTCAGCACCGAGCGCACCGATGAAGCGCTGACCCGCTTCGACCAGCTCGAACGGCGGGTCGATTATGCCGAGGGCCGCGCCGATGCGCTGCGCATCGCCGAGAGCGGCCCGCCGTCGCTCGCCGATGAAATTGCCGCGCTCGCCGGTTCGGACGCGATCGATGACGAGCTTGAGGCGATGAAGAAGGCGCTCGGCAAGTCGGGCGAGAAGAAGGGAGAATAGGCGATGGAGTTCGATCTCGATGTCGTGGTGGTGATGGCGACGCTGTTCATCGGCCTGCCCTGGGTGATCCTCCACTACATCACCAAGTGGAAGACCGCCGCCACCATCACCACCGATGATGAGGTGCTGCTCGAGGAACTCTACAACCTCGCCAAGCGGCTCGATGAGCGGATGGACACGGTTGAACGCCTGGTGGCGGCGGACGATCCGTCGTTCACGCCCGCCCGGCGCCTGATCCCCGATCAGGAACGCGACAATCAGCAGCTGCGCGAACTCGAAGCGCTGATCGCCGAGAAGAAAGGAGTCCGCCCGTGAACAGCCCCCGCACCACGCTTTACCGCGACAAGCACAATGCCCGGCTGATGGGCGTGTGCGCCGGGATCGCCGATTACACCGGCATCAACGTGTTCTGGGTGCGGCTTGCCACCGTGGCGCTCTCGCTCGGTCTGGGCTGGCCGATCCTGGCCTATTTCGTTGCCGGCTTCCTGCTGAGCAAGAAGCCGCCGCATCTCTACCGCGACGAGAGCGAACAGAAATACTGGCAGGGCGTGCGCCAAAGCCCGCAGCGCACCGCGCGCGAGATCCGCGCCGCCTTCCGCGACATCGATCGGCGCCTGGCAGCGGTCGAACACCACTATGTCGGCAACAATCCGCGCCTCAACGCCGAGATCGAACGGCTGCGCTGAGCGCGGGCCTGCACAACAGGGGAAAGGAATTACCACATGGATCCTGCAAGCTTGGGGGTAATGATCCCGATCGTTGCGCTTCTGATCCCGATCGTCGCGATCTGGACCAAGCACCAGCAGAAGATCGCCGAGATGCAGCTCGGCGCCACTGCCGAGCAGACCGCCGAGAAGGCCGCGCAATATGCCAGCCAGATCCAGCGGCTCGAAGACCGGGTGCAGGTGCTCGAACGCATCGTCACCGACCGCGGCTATGACATCGCCACCCAGATCGAGGCGCTGCGCGATACCCGCAGGGTCGACGAGGCCAGCAGCGGCGTGGCGCTCGACCTGGCCAGCAAGGAGCGCGCGTGATGCATTTCGGAGGCCCTGGCTTTATCGTCGCGATCGTGATGGTCTGCACCTTCGGCTGGATCGTCAACAACTGGATCCGCGCTCGGCATGGCTATCCGCTGGAAGACGAGTGGGGCGGCAAGACCGAACCTGCCACCAATGCGCAAACCGCGCGCCTCATCGCGGAAAACCGCGAGCTGCATGGCAAGATCGAGGCCATGCAGGACCGGCTGGTGGTGCTCGAGAAAATCGTCACTGATCGCGGCTATGGCCTTGCCGCCGAGATCGAGGCGCTGCGCGAAGCACCCAATGCCAAGATGATCTCGTCCGACAAGGAGCGTATCTGATGCAGCTTGAAATCTTCTTGCCCTATATCGGCTGGATCATCGCCGCGGGCTTCGGCCTCGGGGCCATGGGCATCCTCGCCTCGTTCCAGACCACCCGGATGAAGATCAAGAACGGCTATCCGCTCGAAGGCATGTGGGGCCAGTCCCTGAAGCCAGGCACCGACCAGCAGACCGCCCACCGCGTCACCCTGCTCACCCAGGAGAACGCCGAGCTGCGCGCCGAGCTTGGCAGCATCAAAGACCGCCTCGCCAATGTCGAGCGGATCGTCACCGATGGCGGCTATCACCTCGGCGCAGAGATCGATGCGCTGCGCGACCGGGCGCTGGCCAACCTGGCCGAGAGCCAAGGCGAGCGGAGCGAGGTGCAATGAGCAGCTGGGCGATCGTTGCGATCGTCGCGATCATCGTCTTAGGCCTCGTCGAGTTTGCCAAGGCCCGCTCCGGGATCGTCACCGATGAGGATGGCTACAAACGGCTGGTCCCGCGCGAGGATGGGCAAGCGCGGGTTGAGCTGGAGGCCACCAGGCGCGAACTGGTTGACCTCAAGGAACGGGTGAAGGTGCTCGAACGCATCGCCACCGACGCCCACAGCGGCGATGCCCGCGAACAGGCGCGGATCGCCGCCGAGATCGAAGCGCTGCGCAGCCTGCCCGCGCGCAGCGAGGAGGGAGACAAGGCATGACCACGGTTCTTGCCCCCGCGCTGATCGATGCCAGTTCCTGGCTGATCGGCCTGGTCGTGATCGCCGCGGCGCTGCTGCGGGCCTGGCAGGGCTGGCTCGATCTCAAGCGGCACGAGTTGGAGCGCGGTCTGCCGTCGCGCCCGGGCGAGGAGGGCGCAGGCCTTGGCAGCGCGCGGATCGAACTGGCTGATCTGAAAGAACGCATCCGCAAGCTTGAGGCGATCGCCAGCGGGGTGGACCCGTGAGCACCCGCACCACCGCCACGCAGGCCGGGATCGGGCTGGGCAGCGCGATCGCCGTGGCGATCAGCTGGAGCCTTCACCAATCGATCCTCTGGGCGATCCTGCACGGCCTGCTCGGCTGGCTCTATGTCATCTGGCACGCCTTCACCCGGCCCGGCGGGCTGTTCGGCTGATCGGCCGATCGGCGAGGCGGGACGAATTGCCCTTTGCCATGGCGCACAAGGCTTACTAGGTGCGCGCCATGCGCAGCCTCTCGGACATTCTCGAAGAATACCAGTTTCTCGACGGCGATGACCGCTACCGCCTGCTGATCGAGCTCGGCCGCGAGCTTGAGCCCATGCCCGATGCGCTCAAGACCGATGCGACGCTGGTGCGCGGCTGTTCGGCGGCGGTGTGGGTCTATCCCGCAGGCAGCGACCCGGCGCGGCTCCACTTCCTTGCCGACAGCAATGCCGCGATCACCAAGGGCATCGTGGCGCTGGTGATCGCCGCGGTGCAGGACAAGAGCGCGGCCGAGGTCGCGGGCATGGACATCATGGCCGCGCTCGCGCCCTTTGACCTTAAAAACCAGCTGTCGAGCAACCGCACCCAAGGGGTTCCCAACATGATCGCGCTGGTCAAGGAGCACGCCGCAAGACTCGCCGCATGAAGGCGACGCACAAGATCATCCATGCGTGCCTCGCGGTCATGTTCGCAGCCGCGCTTGCGCGCTATCCGCGCGGGATGATCGGCCTTGAGGCCAGCGCCGGGTTCATCTTTCGTGGCGCGATGGTGACTGCGTGGATCGCGGCGATCGCTGTCTTTCCGGCATGGCTGTGGTGCAGACGCCCGCCTCACAATGTTTCACGTGGAACACCGAGATGCACCCGGTCTGGCGAGGGTCTGGCCGCGGGCCAAGGGAGGTCTAGCGCACCTCGAGGCGCAATCTAGAGGTTGCGCCCCACCACCTCGAAAGCATCGTCCCCGCCCGCGCCCGCACTATCGCGCACCACCGCAATCCCGGCCTCCTTCTGGCGCTTCAATTCGGCCTTGAGCTTTGCCGGATCGCGGGCGAAGACGAAACCGAAGCTCACCCCGCCCTCTTTCCCGATGGTGGCATGGTGGAGCTTGTGCGCCTGCACCAGCCGCTTGGCATAGCCCTTCCGCGGCACCCACTTGAAATAGCGCTGGTGAACAAGGCCATCATGCACCAGCGTGTAGATCACTCCGTAAAGCGTGATCCCCACCGCAAACCACCACAGCCAATCCCAGTAGAGCGAGCCGAAAATATACATCGCGGCGTTGATGGTGCCGAACACCACCGCAAACAGATCGTTCTTTTCCAGCACCTTGTCATGCGGCTCGTGATGGTCGCGGTGCCAGGCCCAGCCCCAACCATGCATGATGTATTTGTGCGCCACCCAGGCGAACAGTTCCATCCCGATCAGTGAGGCGAGGACGGTAAGGGCGATCTCGAGCCAGCTCATGCGGGCACCTTCTCGGCAAGTTCATCGCGCCCCACCCCAGCCCGGCGCGCCACCGGCAGCGCCCACCACGGTACGTCGGGGCGGCGGTGGTGTTCGAGATGATAGCCGAAATGAAAGCAGGTGGCGAGGCTCGCGAGGGTGCCGAATTCCTCGCTGCGGGTGTTGTGGTGATCGGCAAAGGCCGCCGCATCGCGCCCGCCCAGGTGGCGATGCGGGCGGAAGGTGCCGAAATAGAACAGCTGGAGCGAGGAGCCGAGCGCGGGCAAGCCATAGAGCAGCACGATCTGCGCCATCGGAACCCTCAGCACCAGCCAGTAAAACCCCACCACGCTGTGGACAAACAGGATCGAGCGCCAGCCGAAATAGCGGCGGAAGAAAGTGGCATACCAGCGCCAGAAGTCATCCGGATGGTGCTCGTCGAAATCGGGATCGCCCGCGCGCCCTGCCAGGCGGTGATGGGCAAAATGGGCATCGCGCAGCTGCTTCCAGGCAAAGCCCGCATAGAGCGCCAGCAGCACCGCCCCGATCGCCGAATTGAGCCGCGGCCGGCCCGGCACCAGGCTCCCGTGCATGGCATCGTGGCAGATGATGAAAACGCCGACCGAAAGCCAGCACTGCACAAAGGCCACCACCAGCGCGAGCGGCCAGTTGGCGGCGCTCAAGCGGAAGATGAACATGCCCCACACATGGATCGCCGCCCAGCCGCCGGCGATCGCCAGCGCCAGCGCCAGCCCCACGGCGCGCTGGAACGACCGGGGCGGCAGGGCGAAGGACGGGGCAGGCGTGAGGCTCATGCCTCAAGGCTTACGCAATCAGGTGCCATGGGGACGCCTATAATCGCCGCGCGGCAAAGGGCAAAGCTGTTTGCCCCCCTGGCACGCCGCTTGGGCCGGGCGGGCTTGCATGTGCCGGGCGCTGTGTCAGGATCGCGCCCGGGCACGAGGGGGATCGCAGGGCCATGGAGAGCAAGCCGTTCAATCCGTTCATCGCCGCGATCTGGCGGCGGCTGGCCGAAACCCTGCTCGCCGAACCGGACGCGATGCAGATCAGCGCGCAGCAGGTGGTCGACAATCTCCAGGCGATGTTCGCCAATATCGCCGGGCCCAAGCCGCGCGAGACCGCGCTGGCGGTGCTCGCCTGCTGGATCGTGCTCGGCGGGCCGCTGTGGCATTTCGCCCCGCGCCGCCTGCGCATCCGCCGGATCGAGCAACGTTTGAAGAACACCCGGGTCGATCTGTTCCAGGACATGGCCCGCATCCGCGGCATCGTCTATGCGGGCTATTATGGCCATTGGCTGCCTGCCGCCGCGCCGGGGGATGCCGCCGAGCAGGAGGCCAACGCCGCAAACCCGGTGCTTGCCAGCATCGGCTTTGTCCTGCCGCGCCACCGCGCCCGTGCAGGCACCGCGGATGACCCTGCAATCGCGCTCCACACCGCCAATGACCTGCCGGACAGCGTTTTCCTCGGCGCCGAGGCGGTGCCCGAAAGGGTCGAGGTGGTGGTGATCGGCTCGGGCGCGGGCGGGGCAGTGGCGGCGGCCAACCTTGCCGATCAGGGCTATGAGGTGCTGGTGATCGAGGCCGGCCCCTATCTGGCCAGCACCGCCATCACCCCGCACGAGCTGCGCATGTCCTCGCGCCTGTTCAAGGACGGCGCGATCCAGACCACCCGTGACCGCGACATCATCGTCTTCCAGGGCCGCGCCGTGGGAGGATCGACGGTGATCAACAACGGCATCTGCCTGAGGCTCGCTGCGCCGGGCGAGACCCACCCCGATGCCCCCGATGTGCTGGCGCATTGGGCCGCGCTCGGCGCCCCCATCCCGGCAGAGGAACTGGCCGCCGCCTATGCCCGGATCGAGGCGCGGCTCGGCATCCACACCATCGATCATCGGCTCGGGCGCAGCAACGGCACCAGGCTGCTCGCCGCCTGGCAGGCCTATCGCGCCGCCACGCCCGATCCCGACCCCATGGATGCCCGCGCCACCTGTGGCTGGTTCCGCAAGAACTGGGGGGCCAAGCACGCGCCCAATGCCTGCCTTTCCTGCGGCTATTGCAACACCGGCTGCCCCTATGGCCGCAAGAATGCCATGCCCGAAAGCTTCCTTGCCCACGCCACCTGCCACGCTGTCCGGCGGGCGCGCATCCTGCCCGAGGCCGAGGTGCGCACCATCGCCTGGGGCCAGCGCGCCGCGGACGGGCGCCGGGTGGCAAGCGCGGTGCAGGTGGTGTTGGCCGACGGGCGGGCCAAGTGGATCGGCGTCAGCCACGGGGTGGTGGTGGCCGCGGGGGCGATCGCCTCGTCCAACCTGCTTGCCGCGAGCGGCATTGCCGGCACCGGGCGGGGCATCTCGCTCAACATCGCCTGCCCCGTGCCCGCGCTCATGGCCGAGGAGGTGCGCGCCTGGGACGAGGACCAGATGGCCACCTATATCGACCGCGGCGACTTTCTCATCGAAAGCCATTTCCAGCCGCCGATGAGCATGGCAACGCTGGTGCCGGGCTGGTTCGACAATCATTTCCGCCGGATGCGCCACTACAACCGCCTCATTTCGGCCGGGGTGCTGTTCCCGGCCGACCGGCGCGGGCAGATCAAGCGGGGCAAGCTCGCCTTCCGCCTCGCTGAGGAGGATCTGGCGGCGCTGCGCCGGGCGCTGGGTTTGCTCGCCAAGGTGCACTTCGCCGGGGGCGCGCAGGAGGTCTATCCGGCGCTGCTCAGGGGCCAGACGCTTCGCGCCGGGATGCGCCACGAAGAGATCGACCGCTTCCTTGCCGAGGCGATCCGCGAGCCCGACGACGTGGTGCTCTCATCCAGCCACCCCCACGGCGGCAATGCCATCAATACCGATCCCGCAAGGGGCGTGGTCGATTGCGATCAGCGCGTCCACGGCACCACCAATGTGCTGGTGTGCGATGCGAGCGTGATGCCAAGCTGCATCAGGGTCAACGCCCAGCTCACCACCATGGCCATGGCCGACCGGGTGACTCACGGGCGGCGGGTGTTCGGCTAAGCCGCGGCGGGCGCCTCAAGCAGGCGCGCGATGTCCTCCCACGATCCGGCCAGCGCATCGGCCCCGGCATCGCCGAGGCGCGCGGCGTGCCCGGCGGTGAGATGGCTCGCCGCGCACAGGCCGATCACCCGCATCCCGGCCGCCTTGGCGGCGATGACGCCCGAAGGGCTGTCCTCGATCACCACGCAGGCCTCGGGCGCGATCGCAAGGCGCTCGGCCGCGAGCAGGAAGATGTCGGGGTGAGGCTTGCCCCGCTCGACGAGATCGGCGCTGAACACCGCATCGCCGAACGCCGCGCCAAGGCCCAGCACGTCAAGACACAGATGAAGCCGCGCCATCGCGCTTGACGAGGCAATCGCGCGCGGCAGCGCCCCAAGCGCGCGGATGAAGGCCGAGGCCCCCGGAACCTCGCGCAGATCGCGGCGGAACCGCTCCAGCGTGGCCTGTTCAAGCTGTGCCGCGAAATCATCCGGGAGCGGCCGGCCAAGCCCCGCGGCGGCGAGCGCCAGCACCTCGCCCCAGCGCTTGCCGAGGTAACGGGCATAGCAATCCTCAAGCGTGGTCGGCAGACCGAGGTCGGTGAGCGCCTCGGCCAGCACCTGGTTGGCCAGCGCCTCGCTGTCGGCGATCACGCCGTCGAAATCGAAGATGATCGCGGCCGGGCGCAAGGCAGGTGCGCGGCTATTCGCCTCTGGGGAAGAAGAAGGCGCGCAGATGCTTGCCAATGCGCGCCGGGCGCAGGGTTGCCGCATCGATGCAGCACCAGGACGATTTGACCTCGGCCAGCACCTCCTCGCCGCGCTTGATCAGCGTGTGATAGAAGGCCCGCGCACCGTTGAAGCCTTCAAGCACGGTCTGGGCAAAGACATCATCCTCGAGAAAGGCGGGCTTGCGGTAAGTGATCTCGTGCTTGAGCGCCACCCAGGCCTTGGCCGCGATCTCCTCGGCCGGGGCAAGCTTGTGCCAATGGGCCAGCACCGCATCCTGCACCCAGGCAAGATAGCGCGCATTGTTGACATGGCCCATGAAGTCGATGTCCTCGGGCTGCACCGTGATCGGGTGGTGATAGGGGGCAGCGGGCGGCGGATTGGCGGTCATGGGCCGTGCCTAGAGCAAGATTGTGACAATTTCCACCCGCTCCGCGGCAAGCCGCGCGGCAATCTTGCCACGGCTCGGCAATCCTGATTAAGGAGCCGCTCCCCCTTCCCCTCTGCCCGAACGGACACACCGCCATGGCCAGCCGCCCGCGCACGCTCTACGAAAAGATCTGGGACGCGCATGTGGTCGAAACGCGCGAGGATGGCACCGCGCTCATCTATATCGATCGGCATCTGGTGCACGAGGTCACCAGCCCCCAGGCCTTCGAGGGGCTGCGCGCCGCTGGGCGCCGGGTGCGCCGGCCCGAACTTACCCTTGCCGTGCCCGATCACAATCTGCCCACCACGCCGCGGGTGGATGCCGCCGGGCGGCCCGTGCCGATCGCCGACCCAGAAAGCGCAGCCCAGCTGGCCGCGCTCGAGGCCAATGCCCCGGCCTTTGGCATCCGCTATATCCCGGCCACGGCGCGCGAGCAGGGGATCGTCCATGTCGTCGGCCCGGAACAGGGCTTTTCGCTCCCCGGCACCACCATCGTCTGCGGCGATTCGCACACCGCCTGCCATGGGGGCCTCGGCGCGCTTGCCTTCGGCATCGGCACCAGCGAGGTCGAGCACGTGCTGGCAACGCAAACCCTGCTGCTCCAGCAGGCGCGCCCGATGGAGGTGCGGGTCGAGGGCGAGCTTGGCCTTGGCGTCTCCGCCAAGGACCTGATCCTGCACATCATCGGCCGGATCGGTGCGGCGGGGGGCACCGGCCACGTGATCGAATATCGCGGGCGGGTGTTCGAGCGCATGAGCATCGAGGAACGCCTCACCGTGTGCAACATGAGCATCGAGGCGGGCGCGCGCGCGGGCCTGATCGCGCCGGATGATACCACTTTCGCCTACCTCAAGGGCCGCCCGATGGCGCCCAAGGGCGCGGAATGGGACGCGGCGGTGGCCTATTGGCGCACGCTCAGGACCGATGAGGGCGCGGTCTTTGCCAAGAGCGTCACCATCAACGCCGCCGATGTCGAACCCAGCGTCACCTGGGGCACTTCGCCCGAAGACGTGGTGCCCATCGGCGGGCGTGTGCCTGCGCCTGAGGACTTCGCCGACGAGGCCAAGCGCATCGCTGCGCAAAAATCGTTGGAATACATGGGCCTTGCCCCCGGCACCCCGATGACCGAGGTTGCGATCGAGAATGTCTTCATCGGCTCGTGCACCAACAGCCGCATCGAGGATCTGCGCGCGGCGGCCGCGGTGCTCAAGGGCCGGCGCAAGGCCGACAATGTCCGCTGGGCGATCGTGGTGCCCGGCTCGGGCCTGGTGAAGGCCCAGGCCGAGGAAGAAGGGCTCGACCGGATCTTCACCGAAGCGGGTTTCGAATGGCGCGAGCCGGGCTGTTCGGCCTGCCTCGGCATGAACCCCGACAAGGTGCCGCCGGGTGAACGCTGTGCCTCGACCAGTAACCGCAATTTCGTTGGCCGGCAGGGGCCGGGGGCAAGAACGCACCTCGTCTCGCCGGCAATGGCAGCGGCAGCGGCGGTGACCGGGCGGCTTACCGACGTGCGCGCATTGGTTTGAGCCTGCCCCCCTTGAACAAGCGCTGCGCGAGGCGCATGAAAAAGCCCATGACCGACAAGCCCAAGAACAACAACGCCCGCACCGCCGCCCTCGCCGCGGTGGGAGCGATCGGCTCCGCCGCCATCGCAGCGGCGCTGCTCTATGCCAGCAAGCGCAAGAAGAAGCCCGACGCGCCGCCCTCGCCCCCCGCGATCCCCTCGGGCGAGCCGCCGCAGACCGATTGATATTGGCCGACCAAAGGGAACCCCATGCAGCCCCTCACCCGCGTCACCGGCCGCGCCATTCCGCTTGGCCTCAAGAATGTCGATACCGATGTCATCATTCCGGCAAGGTGGCTGAAAACCATCAGCCGCGAGGGCCTCGGCGCGGGGGCCTTCGAGGCCATCAGGTCAGAGCCCGGAAATGTCTTCGACAACCCGCTCTATGCCGGGGCGAAGCTGCTCATTGCGGGTGACAATTTCGGCTGCGGATCAAGCCGCGAGCACGCGGCCTGGGCCCTCGCTGACCTTGGCATCCGGGTGGTGATCGCGCCGTCCTTTTCCGACATCTTTTCGGGCAATGCGGTCAAGAACGGCATCCTGCCGCTGGTGCTGGAACAGGACGCGGTTGACCGCCTGCTCGCCGTGGCGCGCGAGGGGCTGGAGCTCACCGTCGATCTCGAGGCGCAGACCGTCACCACCCCCTATCAGGACCGCTTTGCCTTCGCGATCGACCCGTTCCGCAAGCATTGCCTCCTCAACGGGCTTGATGAGATAGGCCTCACCATGGCCCGCAGCGAGGCGATCGCCGCCTTCGAGGCGCGCCGCGCCGCCGCCCAGCCGTGGCTGATGCGCGGCACTGCGGCGACCAGCTGACACGCATCAATCGGGAGAGAGACCATGAAAGCCATCCGCACCCACCAGACCGGCGGGCCTGAAACCCTGACGCTTGACGAGCTTCCCGATCCCGTCCCCGGCAAGGGCGAGGTGCTGGTTGCGGTCAAGGCCTGTGCGATCAACTTTCCCGATGGCCTCATCATCCGCGACCTCTACCAGTTCAAGCCCCCTCGCCCGTTCTCGCCCGGCGGCGAGATTGCCGGCGTGATCGAGGCGTTGGGCGAAGGGGTTGAAGGCTTTGCCGTGGGCGACAGGGTGCTTGCCGGGATCGGCCACGGAGGCTTGGCGGAAAAGGTGGTGGTGCCGGCGGGCCGGATGTTCAAGGTGCCGGACGGCGTGCCCTTCGAGAAGGCGGCAAGCCTGCTCATGACCTATGGCACCACCATCCACGGCCTCAAGGACCGCGGCCATATCAAGCCGGGCGATACGGTGCTGGTGCTGGGCGCCGCGGGGGGCGTGGGCCTGGCTGCGGTGGAACTTGCCAAGGCCTTCGGGGCGCGGGTGGTTGCCGCGGTCTCCTCCGAAGCCAAGGGCGAGGTGGCGCGCAAGGCCGGGGCCGATGAGGTGGTGATCTATCCGCGCGAGGCGATGGACAAGGAGGCCTCAAAGGCCCTTGCCGATGCCTTCAAGAAAGCCTGCGGGCCGGAGGGCGCCAACATCGTCTATGACATTGTCGGCGGCCAATATTCCGAGCCTGCCCTGCGCGCGATCGCGTGGGAAGGCCGCTTTCTCGTGGTCGGCTTTCCCGCTGGCATTGCCAAGATGCCTTTGAACCTTACCCTGCTCAAATCCTGCGATATCTGCGGGGTGTTCTGGGGCGCCTTCACCGCGCGCGAGCCAGCCCGGTTCCGGGCCGAGGTGGAGGAATTGTTCGACCTGATGGCCGCAGGCAAGATCGACCCGCTGGTCTCCGAAACCTTCCCGCTCGAACGCGCTGGCGAGGCGATCGCCAAGCTCGAGGCGCGCGAGGCGGTGGGCAAACTGGTCGTGACCATGGATTAGCCGCTCCCGCGCGCCGCTTGGTGCTTGAAGCGCGCCGCGGCGCGCTCTATCGCGGGTGCCAAACCCAGTGTGAGGGACTTGTCGCATGACCGATTTCAAGGACCGCGAACGCGCGGAAGAGGCCCATTTCGCGCTCGAGGAGGAAATGGCTTTCCGCATCGCTGCGCGCCGCAACCGCCTGCTGGGCGAATGGGCTGCGGGGCTGATGAAGCTCACGCCCGAGGAGACCGACGCCTATCGCAAGTCGGTGGTGCAGGCCGATTTCGAGGAAGCCGGCGATGAGGACGTGGTGCGCAAGCTGCTCGGCGATCTTACCGCGGCCCAGGCCGAGGTGAGCGAGGCCGACATCCGCCGCAAGATGGAGGAACTGGCGATCGAGGCGCGCCGGCAATTGCTGGGCGAGGTGTGATCCCATGCCGATGAGCGCCGCCGAGATCGAAGAAGCCATCCTTGCCGCCCTGCCCGGGGCCAAGGTCGAGCTTACCGATCTTGCCGGGGACAATGACCATTGGGCGGCCAAGGTCACCGCGCCGCAATTTGCCGGCCTGAGCCGGGTGAAGCAGCACAAGCTCGTCTATGATGCCCTCGGCGGGCGCATGGGCGGCGTGCTGCATGCCTTGCAAGTCACCACCGTGGTTCCCACCTAGCCTTCGTTCCTTCATCACCGAGGCCCTGATATACCATGTCCAACACGCCTGATGTGCACGCCCGCATTGCCGATCTTGTCTCCAGCAACGACGTGGTGCTGTTCATGAAAGGCACGCCTTTGTTCCCGCAATGCGGCTTTTCTGCCCGCGCGGTGGCGATCCTTGATCATTGCGGCATCGCCTATGAGAGCGTCGATGTGCTGCAGGACATGGAGATCCGCCAGGGGATCAAGACCTATTCCGATTGGCCCACGATCCCGCAGCTCTATGTGAAGGGCGAATTCATCGGCGGCAGCGACATCATGACCGAAATGTTCGAGGCGGGTGAATTGCAGCAGCTTCTGGCCGAAAGTGGCGTTGCCCGCGCCGAGTGACGCCAGCGGCGATCTGGCACCAAGACCTCAAGCCCCAACGAAAAACCGCCCCGCAGGACCAGTGCGGGGCGGTTTCGCGTTGACGGGGAGGCGCGGCCCGAAAGACCAGGAGCGGCCGCGCCTCGCATCGAAGACCACTCGGATGCCTGAGGATATGCACGGCGCGTGCCAAAGCTGAAAAACAGCGGAAATCCGCGATTTTGGCGCAGCGCGATACGCGCGCAGGCGGCCGAGGTGTAAAGCGGGCCGACAGCCCCGCGGCGCCTGCGGCAGGCACGCGCCGGGTGCACTTGGCAAGCGTCTGCCGCCGCGCCATGCTGGTGGGCGATGAGCGCTGATTCCCCCCGCGCCGGCATTCCGGCCGCCACCATCATCATTTTCCGCAACAACCCCGATGGCGGAGCGCCGCAGGTGTTGATGACCGTGCGCGCGCGCGAAATGCGCTTTGCCGGGGGGATGGCAGTGTTTCCCGGCGGGCGGGTCGATCCTGCAGACTATGCGCTGGGCGAGAAGGTGGCCGGGGAATGGGGCCTTTCAAGCGACGAGGCCGCGCACCAGATCGCCGCGGTGCGCGAGACACTCGAGGAAACCGGCCTCGCGCTCGGTCTTGCCGGTGCGATCACGGCTGAGAGCGCCGCGGCCGCGCGGGCAATGCTGGGGGAGACCGGCGCGCTCGCCCCGGTGCTCGAGGCCTTCGGCTGGCGGCTCGACCTTGCCCAGATCGTCCCCTTCGCCCGGTGGTTTCCCAAGAACGAGAACATCCCGCGGGTCTATGACACCCGCTTCTACATCGCCGACCTTGGCACCGGCGATGTCGAGGTGTCGATCGACGCGGCCGAAAACACGCGCCTGTTCTGGACCACCGCCAAGGGCGCGCTCGAGGCAGCCGAACGCGGCGAGATCAAGCTCATTTTCCCCACCCGCCGCAATCTTGAACGGCTCGCGCTGTTTGCGAGCTTCGCCGAGGCCCGCGCCCAGGCCGAGGCAATCCCGGTGCGCACGATCATGCCGCAGGTGGTCGAGGAAGATGGCAAGGCCTGGCTGACGATCCTTGCCGATGCGGGCTATCCGGTGACCCGCGAATTGCTGGAGACCGTGGCCCGGGGCTGAAGCCTGCCGGAACGGCGACTCGCCTTGGGCACAATGGTATCGCTATCATGTCCGGGTCCCTCCCCGCGCATCGGGCATTTCTCGCTCACTATCTTTGTTTGAGAATGATTTGAGTGTAAAAATCCCGTCGGCTGCGGCGAAACCTGCGCCGGCTGATTGACTTGGCGGTCGAGATTTCCCAAGATTGATGTTAGCGTTAGCAATACGCAGGCAGACGGGCATCGCCGCCTTGGGAGAGGGACATGAGAATCACATCGGGCGCCTTGCGGGCGTGCACGGGCGCGGCCATTGTGCTTGCCGCCCTGGTTGCCGGCGCGCCGCTCAAGGCGGGCGCCGCCGAAGGAGCCGCGCCGGCGCCTGCGGGCACGGCCCACCCCGAGCTCTGGCCGGCCTATACCTATCCCGTGCCCAGGCACCCTGAACACGAGGCGCTGGTCGGTGCGCTGATCTCCCGCATGAGTATCGAGGAGAAGATCGGCCAGCTGGTGCAGGCCGATCTGTGCTGCGTGACGCCCGATGACGTGCGCCGCTACAAGCTCGGCTCGATCCTCGTCGGTGGCAATTCGGGCCCCAATGGCAACGACCTTGCCCCCGCGCCCGAATGGCTCAAGGCCGCCGATGCCTTCTATCTTGCCTCGATCGACCGCTCCGATGGCGGCGTTGGCATCCCGATCATCTGGGGCACCGATGCGGTGCATGGCCATTCCAACATCATCGGTGCCACCATCTTCCCGCACAATATCGGGCTTGGGGCCATGCGCGATCCGGCGCTGGTGGAGAAGATCGGCGCCATCACCGCCAGGGAAATCCGCGTCACCGGGCAGGAATGGACCTTCGCCCCCACGGTGGCGGTGCCGCAGGATTTCCGCTGGGGCCGGGCCTATGAGGGCTATTCCTCCGATCCCGAACTGGTCGCCGCCTATGTCGGGGCGATGGTGCGCGGGCTGCAGGGCCCGCCCGAAAATGACAACCTCCTCTCCGGGCCTTACGTGATCGCCTCGACCAAGCATTTCCTTGCCGATGGCGGCACCGATGGCGGGGTTGATCAGGGCGACAGCTCGATCAGCGAGGAAAAGCTGCGCGACATCCACGGCCGGCCCTATGGCCCGGCAATCGCCGCGGGGGTCGCCACGGTGATGGCCAGCTTTTCAAGCTGGCACGGGGTCAAGATGACCGGCAACCACTCGCTGCTGACCGGCGTGCTCAAGCAGCGCATGGATTTCGGCGGCTTCGTGGTCTCGGACTGGAACGCCCACGGACAGGTCGCGGGCTGCACCAACGAGGCCTGCCCTGAGGCGCTGCTGGCGGGGATCGACATGTACATGGCGCCCGACAGCTGGAAGGCGGTCTATCACGACCTCCTCGCCCGCGCCCGGGCCGGCACACTTCCTATGGCGCGGATTGATGATGCGGTGGCGCGCATCCTGCGCGTCAAGGCGCGGCTCGGCCTGTTCAGCGCCGGCAAGCCGTCCGAACGCCCCTGGTCGGGGCGGTGGGAGTTGCTGGGCGCGCCCGAACACCGCGCCGTGGCGCGCGAGGCGGTGCGCAAATCGCTGGTGCTGCTCAAGAACAATGGCGTCTTGCCGCTGGCCCCGGGCGGGCGGCTGCTGGTGGCTGGTGACGGGGCCGATGATATCGCCCGCCAGTCGGGGGGGTGGACGCTAAGCTGGCAGGGGACGGGCATCGACAACCGCCACTTCCCCGGGGCAACCTCGATCTGGCAGGGGCTGCGCGCGGCGGTCGAGGCGGGCGGCGGGCAGGCCGAGCTTGCCCCCGATGGGCGCTATGGGGTGCGGCCCGACGCCGCGGTGGTGGTCTTTGGCGAGACCCCCTATGCCGAGTTCCAGGGAGATCGCGCTGCCCTCGCGCTCGATCCCGAACTGATGGCCCCCTTCGCCACCATGCGCCGCCTCAAGGCCGAGGGCATCCCGGTGGTGGCGGTGATGATCACCGGACGCCCGCTCTATGTGAACCCGGCGCTCAACCTCGCCGATGCCTTCGTGGTCGCCTGGCTGCCGGGCAGCGAAGGCGGCGGCATCGCCGATGTGCTGGTGGGCGATGCGGCGGGCCAGGCGCGCTTCGACTTTGCCGGCCGCCTGCCCGCAGCCTGGCCGCGCACCACCCAGATGGCTGAGGGCGCACTGTTCCCGCTGGGCTATGGGCTTGATTACCGCAGCGCCAAAGCCGACTGGACGCCCCTGCCCGAGCTTGATCTTGCCGCGCTTGAAGGTGACAGCCGCACCTGGTTTGCCGCCGGCACGCCGGCGCCGCGCTGGTCGCTGTGGGTTGGCGGCGCCGCCGATGCGCCGCAGACCCGGCTCACCACCGTGCCTGCGGCCATGCTCGACGGGCGGGTGCAGGTGATGGCCGAAAACCACAAGGTCCAGGAAGGTGCGCGCCGCTTTGCCATTTCCTCGGGCAGCGTGCGCATCGCGCTCGGCGATCTTGAAGCGCGCAATCTTGCCCGCGAGGCCAATGGCGATGTGCAGCTGCTGGTGACGCTGCGGGTGTGGCAGGCGCCCGCGCGGATGCGGATCGGCGCGAGCGGGCAGAACGGCAAGGGCTTCCTCAACGTCAGCCTGCCTGCCGGGCCGGGCTTCGTGCGCTATGGCATTGCGCTCAAATGCCTCGCGGCCAAGGGCGCTGACCTTACGGCGCTCACCCGCCCAATGGTGATCGAGACCGAGGGACCGGCAGACTTTGCCATTGCCGAGGTGCGACTGGGCAATGATGCCGAAACCGTGCTGCCCTGCACCTGAGCAATGCCGTTCTGGTGGGAGAACAACGGGCCGAATGGCCGATGAAGGGGAGAAAGATTGGCATGACACAGCGCATCCTCACCACGGCCCTTGCGGCGGTGCTGGCTCTGACCTCGGGCACCCCGGCGATGGCGGCCACTGCGCCGAGCGCGCCCCCGGCCAAGCCGCTGCCGGTGGGCACCTGCATCAACATGGGCAACACGCTCGAGCCGCCGAGTGAGGGCGCCTGGGGCGGCAGGCCGGCGCGCAAGGACGATTTCGAGCGCATCAAGGCCGCTGGCTTCGATACCGTGCGCCTGCCGGTGCGCTGGGACAACAAGTCGCTTTCCACCCCGCCCTACGCGGTCGATCCCAAGTGGATGGACCGGGTGCAGCAGATCGTCGACTGGGCGCTCGGCGCCGGGCTCAACGTCATCCTCAACAGCCACCATTTCGATCCGATCCATGAGGACCCGCTCGCCGTGGCCGAATGGCACGGCGGGGTGTGGCAGCAGATCGCCGCGCGCTTCAAGGACTATCCCGAGGACAGGCTGTGGTTCGAGCTCGAGAACGAGCCGCACAAGAACTTCAACCACACCAACCTGCTTGCCACCCTCGCCCCGGCACTCAAGGCGGTGCGGGCGCTCCACCCCACCCGGGCGGTGATCATCGGCGGCGAGAACTGGAGCGGGATCAGGTCGCTGGAAACGCTGCCCCTGCCCGATGATCCCAACGTCTATCCCACCTTCCACTATTACGATCCCTTCACCTACACCCACCAGGGCGCCGAATGGACCGCGCCCGACATCCCGCCGGTGGGCCGCGCCTTTCCCACCACCGAGGATGCCGCGCAGCTGGCCCGCGACGTGCTGGCAATCGAGGCGTTCAAGGCGCGCACCGGGCGGGTTCCCTTCATGGGCGAAGTCGGCGCCTTTGATCGCCACATCCCGCTGGCGGACCGGGTCAAGTATCACCGCATGATCACCGATGCCTTCGCCCCCACCGGGATCGGCATCTGCGTGTGGGCCTATGCCAACACCTTCCCCTTCTATGACCTTGACAAGGGCCGCTGGCTGCCCGGTTTACGCGGCGCGCTGGGGCTCAAGGAAAGCGAGTGAGCGCAGGGAGACAAGCAGCATGACCACGAACCGCATCCTTCTGTTCGCCGGGGCCGCCCTCATGGCCCTCGCAGGCCCGCTGGCGGCCAAGCTGCCGCCCGAACTGGCTGCCCTCGATGCCGAGACGCCGGGCGATCTCATCAACGATCCCAGCCGGATCGACTGGACCAGCTATGGCGAGAATTACGAGACCACCGGGCGCCAGGCCGCGGACATCCCCGGCGGCGGTGCCGCGCGGGTGTTCACCATCAAGGAGCGCGGCGCCTTTCCCTACACGGTGGCTGCCAATGTGCCCTTGCTGAGCGAGATCAAGCCGGGCGAGCAGGTGACGGTGGGCTTCTATGCCCGCACGCTGGCGAGCGAACGCAGTGATGGCAAGGGCATCATCGGGGTGCGCTTCCAGGAAAACGCCGCCCCCTATGGCGGCTTTGGTGACAGCAATGTGCTGATCGGCAGCGACTGGGAGTGGTACGAGGTCAGCGCTCGTGCCGACAAGCGCATCCGCCGCGCTGATGCGATCGTCGCCCTGCAACTCGCCGGCGCCCGCCAGACGCTCGAAATCGGCCAGACGATCGTGGTGAAGAACGCCGCGAGCATCGCCGCCAAGGCCAATCTGGCCGCCACCTCGCCGCAGCCCAGCCTCAAGGACCCGGCCACGATCGAGATGCCCGATGCGCTGCGCAGCGCGGGGCAGCTGGTCAACGATCCCACCAACCGCAGCTGGGGCAGCGGCGGCCCAGCGGGCACCTGGCAGGATCTCGACATGCCCGAGATCTGGCTCAAGAAGGCAACCCGCTTCACCACCAATGCCGTGGGCGAGAACCGCTGGGACCTGAGCACCACGATCCCGATCACCACCGCCATTTCCGAGGGCGACAGCTTCACCGTGGCGGTGATCGCGCGCACCATCAGCGCCGAGACCGAGGATGGCAAGGGGCTGATCTATGCCCGCATCCAGGGGGCCTTTCCGCCCTATGAGGGCTTTGGCGACAAGGTCTTCAAGATCGGCGAGCGCTGGCAGATGGTCAATCTGCCCTTCACCGCCACCCGCGGCTTTGGCCCCGGCGATGCGGCGGTGGCGCTCCACTTCGCCGCGGCCAGGCAAAGCGTGGAGATCGGCCCGGTCTATGTGTTCAAGACCAATTGAGGCCGCCCCTCGCCTGCCCTGTCAGCCAGAGGCATGGGCATAGGGGCCAACCACCAGCCCGGTGAACAACCCGGCATGAACCGAGGCAAGCGGTTCAACATCGATCGGCCCACCGAGGGCCTGCCAGGCGGCTGAGGCGTCGGCGCGCCACAGCACCCGGGCCGTGCCGCCATCAAGTTCGAGCCGCAATTCGATCGGGCCGGGGGTGGTGAGCGGCGCTTGGGCGATGATCTCGCCCTGCGCGCTCTCGCCCGCGGCCTTGCGCAGACGCACCACCAGGCGCGCGCCCTCCTTGCCGGCGGCGAGAAAGTGGTGCTCGTCCATGAAGGCGAGCAACCCGGCAAAATCCCCCCGCCGCTCGGGCGCGAAGGCGAACCGGGTGACAAAGGCGGCGCGGTGGTGGCGCAAGCGCCGGCCGATGAAGGCCGGCTTGCCCAGGCTGCCCGCCGCGGCGCTGCCCGCCGCGACCCGCAGCGCCCCGTCATCCGTTGCGATCAGCGCACGCGGCCCGGGGGTGCGCAGGCCGATCCATTCCGGGCCGAGCGGACCATCGAACTCCTCGCGCCAGCTGTCCCATGCCGAAGGCGCGGACTGCGGCAGGCGCGGGCGCTCCAGCACCAGCGGCACCGGCTCGCCGCGATCGAGAAAGCGCGGCCAGCCATCCTTCCAGCGCAGCGGCAGCAAGAAGGTCTCGCGCCCCATCAGCGTCGATTGCCCGGCAAAGGGCCTGGTCGCAAGGAACAGCCCCCACCACGTGCCATCATCGAGCTGGACAATATCGGCATGGCCGGTCGCCTCGATGCGGTCGGGACGGCTGGGCGGCAGATCGCGCTGGGTGAGGATCGGGTTGAACGGCCCCGGCACATAGGGCCCGGTGATCTTGCGCGCGCGGTAGATCGTCTGCGAATGCTGGTCTGCCGTGCCGCCCTCGGCCGCGAGCAGATAATACCACCCGCCAACCTTGTAGATATGCGGCCCTTCGGCCCAGATCGGGTTGGCCTTGGGATCGACCCCGCCATCGACCAGCAGGGTGCGCTCGGGCAGCACCTGCATGGCCTCGGGATCGAAGCGCTGGAGCCACAGGGCGCGGTGGCCCTCATAGCGCGGCGGACCCGGGGGCGCATCATTATAGACGATCCAGGCGCTGCCATCCGCATCGAAGAACAGCGACGGGTCGATCCCGCCGAAATCGAGCCATTTGGGATCGCTCCACGGCCCGGCCGGATCGTCGGCGGTGATGACGAAATTGCCGCCGCAATCGATGCAGGTGTTGACGATCCAGAACCTGCCCTGATGATGAGTGATCGCCGGGGCAAAGAGCCCGCGATTGGTGCCCAGCCCGCTGAAATCGAGCTGGCCCGGCCGATCAATGGCATTGCCGATCACCCGCCAGTTGACGAGATCGGTGCTGTGGAAGATCGGCAGGCCTGGAAACCAGCTGAAGGTGGAGGTGACGGCATAGAAATCCTTGCCCACGCGCACGATTGAAGGATCGGGGTGAAAGCCCGGGATCACCGGATTGCGGTAAGTGCCCTCGCCCAGCGGCTGGGCAGGCTCGAGCGATTCGTAGGCAAGATAGTCGAACCGGGCCGCGGAGCCGCCCGCGCTTGCTGCCGATGGCAGCCCCAGCACCGCCGCTGCCACCCCCACCTTCATCGCCCATCCCATCCGCATCTGCGTCCTCCCGAAATTTGCCTTGTGCTTGGGGCTTGCCGGCCCGTGATTGCCTGTTTATGGTAGCGCTATCAGAGAGGAGGGCAAGAGCCAGCAATGGCCGTTGATGTTTTGAGCAGCCTGCCGGCGGACTATCTGCACGGCCATTTCATCGGGCGCGCACAATCGCCCGCTGGCCCCTGCGTGATCACCATCGCCGAGGGCATGATCCACGATCTCACCGCCGAGGCGGCCACCGTATCCGGGGCGATTGCGCGCCGGGTGCTGCGCGGCGGCGCGCTGATCGGCCCGGTCGAGCGGGGCCTGCCCGAGGGCTGGCAGCTGCTTGCCCCGATCGATCTCCAGGCGATCAAGGCGAGCGGGGTGACCTTTGCGGTCTCGGCGATCGAGCGCGTGATCGAGGAGCGCGCCCGCGGCGATGCGGCCCGGGCCGCGGAAATCCGCGCCCAGCTCGAGGACAAGATCGGCGCCGGGATCCGCGCCGTGGTGCCCGGCAGCGCCGCGGCCGAACAGCTCAAGGCCGCCCTGATTGCCGAGGGCATGTGGTCGCAATATCTCGAGGTGGCGATCGGGCCGGATGCGGAAATCTTCTCCAAGGCGCCGGTGCTCTCGGCGGTCGGCACCGGGGCGATGGTGGGGGTGCGCTCGGATTCGCACTGGAACAATCCCGAGCCCGAAGTGGTGCTGGTGTGCGATCCCCACGGCGCGGTGCTCGGCGCGACGCTTGGCAATGATGTCAACCTGCGCGATTTTGAGGGGCGTTCGGCGCTGCTCCTGTCCAAGGCCAAGGACAACAACGCCTCCTGCGCGATCGGCCCCTTCATCCGCCTGTTCGATGATGGCTTTACCATCGATGACGTGCGCCGGGCCGAGATCGAGCTCGTCATCGAGGGCGCCGATGGCTATCGGCTCGAAGGGCGCAACGTCATGGCCGAGATCAGCCGCGATCCGCTCGAGCTGGTGGCACAGTGCCTTTCAGAGCATCACTATCCTGATGGCTTCGTGCTGTTCTGCGGCACGCTGTTCGCGCCGACGCAGGATCGCGATCAGCCCGGCGCGGGCTTCACCCACAAGCCGGGCGATGTGGTGACGATCCGCGCCGACCGGCTCGGCACGCTCACCAACACGGTGACCACCTCGCGCGAGGCGCCGCCCTGGATCATCGGGATCGCGGCCTTCGCCCGCAACCTTGCCGAGCGCGGCCTGATCGCGGCGATCTGACGGCAGATGACGAATTGACACGGCGGGCCGGTGACCAATCATCCGGGCCGCGATTGAGGGATGGGGACAGCAATTGAAGGCGCATTCAAGCAGCGCAGGCGTGCACAGCGCGATCTATCCGAGCCTCGTGGGGCGCAAGGTGATCGTGAGCGGCGGCGGATCGGGGATCGGCGAGGCGGTGGTTGAGGCCTTTGCGCGGCAGGGCGCGGCGGTGGCCTTTGTCGATATCCAGGAAGATCCCAGTGCGGAGCTGATCCGGCGACTCGCCGATGTCGATATTCCGCCCCACTTCATCCGCTGCGATATCACCGATTGTGCCGATTACGGGCACAAGATCGGCAAGCTCATCGCCCATCTGGGCGGCTGCGACGTGCTCATCAACAACGCTGCCAATGATGATCGCCACAGCTTCGAGGAGGTGACCCCGGCCTATTGGGACGAGCGGATCGCGGTGAACCTGAAGCACCAGTTCTTTGCGGCCAAGGCGGTGGTGCCGGCGATGCGCGCCGCCGGGGGCGGATCGATCGTCAACCTCGGTTCCATCAGCTGGCACCTGGGGCTCAAGGACCTCGTCGTCTATCAGACCGCCAAGGCTGCGATCGAGGGGCTGACCCGCAGCCTCGCACGCGAGCTGGGGCGCGACAACATCCGGGTCAACACCATCATTCCCGGCAATGTCCAGACCCCGCGGCAGATGAAGTGGTATTCGCCCGAGGCCGAGGCCGAGATCGTCGCCGCCCAGTGCCTCGATGGGCGCATCCAGCCCGCCGATATCGCCGCCATGGCGCTGTTCCTGGCCGCCGATGATTCGCGCTTCTGCACCGCGCACAATTACTGGGTGGATGCCGGATGGAGATGAACCTGCAGGTGCGCCAGGCGCTCGCCGCCGATTGCCTGCTGGGCGAAGGCGTGGTGTGGGATGCGGCGCGCGGGATCGTCTGGTTTGTCGATATCAAGCGCCAGCGGCTGTGGCACTTCGATCCGGCCAATGGCAGCAATGGCTACACGCAAGCCCCGGCCCAGATCGGCTGGGCTCTACCGGCCGAAGGCGGGCTCTTGCTGTGCGGCCTCAAGGACGGGCTTTACACCTTCGCGCCCGAGCGCGAGGTCTTCACCCGCCTTGGCCCCGTGCCGGGGGAGCCGGCCGGCAACCGGCTCAACGATGCCTGCACCGACCCCTGGGGCCGGGTGTGGTTCGGCTCGATGGATGATGGCGAGAGCGCTGCCTCGGGCCGGTTCTACGTGTTCGATCGCGGCACCATCCGCGCGGCAGGCCCTGCCGGCATTGCCATCACCAACGGCCCGGCGGTCAATGCCGCGGGCACGCGAATCTATTTCACCGACACCCTCGGCCAGAAGATCTTCGTCGCCGATCTGTCAGCGGCAGGCGCAGGCGAGCCGCGCCTCTTTGCCGACATAGGCGCGCTGTTTCCCGAGGCCTATCCCGATGGCCCGGTGATCGATGCCGAAGATCACCTGTGGACCGGGCTTTACCATGGCAGCTGCCTCGCGCGCTTTGCCCCGGATGGGACGCTGGTGGCGACGCAGGCCATGCCCGCGCGCGACATCACCAAGCTTGCCTTTGGCGGGGCCGACCTCAAGACCGGGTTCGTCACCACGGCAACCAAGAACATGAGCGGGCGCGACATGGTGCACATGCCCCAGGCAGGCAGCCTGTTTGCCTTTGATGCGCCGGTGGCCGGGTTCGCTCAGCCGATTGCTCGGCTGGGATGAGGCCTGCGGTGGCCAGAACCGCGCTCTCCGCCCTCGCGCTCGGGCTGGCGCTGGGGATGCCGATCACCGCGCAGGCCAGTCCTGCGCTCGATCCGGGCTATGGCGCGGGGATGGTGCTGCAGGCGGGCATGCCGGTGGTTCTTTCCGGCACCACCGATCCGGGCGCCAGGGTGACGGCGCAGCTCGATACGATCAGCGCAGAGGCCGAGGCCGATGCCGAAGGTCGCTTCGTCCTCACCCTGCCCGCCCAACCGGCGAGCACCACCCCGCGCGTGCTGACGCTGCGCGATGCACGCGGCGCCACCATCCTTGCCAATATCCTCATCGGCAATGTGTTTCTGTGCGGGGGCCAGTCGAACATGGAGCTGCCGGTCACCCGCGCGCTCGATGCCGACACCCAGCTTGCCCGCGCGGCGGATGACAATATCCGCCTGCTGATGGTGCCCAAGGCCACCGCGCCATTGCCGCAGCGCAGCCTTGCCGCACCGGCGCGCTGGCAGGCCGCCACGCGCGAAAGCGTCGCGCCCTTCTCCGCCGCCTGTTTCTATCTGGCCAAGGCGCTGCGCCGCAGGGATCCGGCCACCCCGGTGGGCTTGATCCACGCCAATTGGGGCGGCAGCGCCGCGCGGGCCTGGCTCGATCCCGAAGCCGTGGGCGCGCTTTACGGGCCGGAGGCGCGCGAGCTGCTGGCGCTCTTTGCCCGCGATCCGCTCGCCGCCACCCGCGCCTTTGCCCCGCAGTGGCTGGCCTGGTGGCGCCGCGAAAATGGCGGGCGCGAGCCATGGCGCAGGCCCGATGCGCTCACCTGGCGGCCGATCCCGCAATTTTCCTTCTGGAACGATTGGAAAGGCACCGGACTCGACACCAACCCGCGCGCCAATGTGTGGCTGCGCCAGACCCTCACCCTCACCCCGGCGCAGGCGCGGGGCGATGGCACGCTGGCCATCGGCGCGATCGATGACATGGACTTCACCTTCGTCAATGGCGAACCGGTGGGCTATACCTTCGGTTGGGGGGTGGAACGGCACTACCGCGTGCCCGCGCGGCTGCTGCGCCCCGGGCGCAACGAGATCCTGATCGCCGCCAACAATGCCTGGGACACCGGCGGCTTCAATGCCGGCCCGGAGCGGCTCTTTTTCACCGCCGCCAATGGCGAGAAGGTGCCATTGGGGGCCGATTGGCGCTATTGGCTGAGCCCGGTGCAAGGCGTGCCGCCGCGCGCGCCCTGGGATGCCAATGCCGGGCTGGGGGTGATGCACAATGCCATGATCGCGCCGCTGGGCGCAATGCGGCTCGCGGCGGTGGCGTGGTACCAGGGCGAATCCGATGTCGGCCAGCCCGGCTATGCGGCGCGCCTCGCCCAGCTTTTTGCGGGCTGGCGCCGCCAGTTCGGGCCTGAGGTGCGGATGCTGGTGGTGCAGCTGGCCGATTTCGGCGAGCGCCGCAGCACCCCGGGCGAATCCGACTGGGCCGAGCTGCGCGAGGCGCAGCGCCGGGCGGTCGCCTCTGACCCTGCGGCCGCGCTCGTCAGCGCGATCGACCTTGGCGAGCCGAGCGACATTCATCCCGCCAACAAGAACGTGCTCGGCGAAAGGCTGGCCGCAGCCTTTGCCGGGCGCGCCATGCCCATGCCCCTTCGCGCTGTGAGCCGGGGAGGCGAGATCGAAGTGGCCTTTTCCGGGCTAATGGGATCGCTGACAGTCCACAGCGGCCCCTATCCGCTTGGCATCGAACTGTGCGAGGCTACGCCCGGCACCTGCCGCTTCGTGCTCGCCCGGGCCGAAGGGCAGCGCCTCGTCATTCCCGTGCCCGAGGGCATGGCCCCCACCCGTGTCCGCCACGCCTGGGCCGATGCGCCGGTGGTCAACCTCTATGACGAAAGCGGGCTGCCGATCCCGGGCTTTGAACTGGCCATCACGCGGTGAGATGTCCCACTAGGCCGCAAGCATCAGCGCGGGGGCAAGCTGATGGCTGATCTCGCGCTTGCCCGCGGGGCCTGGCGCGCGCAGGTGAGGGCCGAAGCGGGGCTGATTGGCGCGCTGTCGCATGGCGGGGTGCCGCTGCTGCGCAGCATGGACGAGGATGCAATCTCCCCGCTCGCCGCTGCCTGCTTTGCCATGGTGCCCTGGTGCAATCGCATCGCCGAGGGGCGCTTTGTCTGGGCGGGCAGAGAGGTGCGCCTTGCCCCCAATTTTGCGCCCGAGCCGCACGCCATCCATGGGCATGGCTGGCAAGCACGATGGCAGGTGGAGGAAAGCAGCGAAAATCGCTGCGTCCTCGTCCATCGCCACCCTGGCTCCGAGAATGGCGGGGCATGGCCCTGGCCCTATGTCGCGCGCCAGACGCTCACGCTTGACGGGGCGGGCTGCACGCTTTCGCTGGCGCTCACCAGTCTGGCCGGCGAGGCGGTGCCGGCGGGGCTGGGCCTTCACCCCTATCTGCGCCGCCGGGCCGAGACCCGCCTTGCCTTCAACGCGTCAGGCTGTCTTGCCGTTGGCGCCGACATGATCCCCACCGGGGCCGTGCGTACGCCTGATTGCTTTGCCGATTTCGCCGTGCCCGGCGGCGCGCCGCTGGCCGCGCAAACCACCGACCATTGCTTTACCGGCTGGGATGGGCGCGCGGCAATCGCGGACGATCTGGGCGTGATCGTGCTCACCGCAAGCGGCGCGCCCTTCCTGCATCTCTACGCCCCGGCGGGGAGCGATACGCTGTGCCTTGAACCCTGCAGCCACGCGCCCGATGCGATGAATGCCGGCGGCATGCCGCTGATTGCCCCCGGTGCGACGCGGGAATTGGCGCTTCGGATCACGCGCGGCTGAGCCTATTCGGGCGGCGGCGCGGTGACCCCGGCGGCGGTCTGGATGACCGGGCGCATCAGCCCGTTCTCATCATAGGCAAGATGCTCCACCGTCACCGCCCGACGCCCCAGCGCGCCCTTGCGCGTGCCGATGGTGAGCGCGGCATTGTGCAGGAAGATATACCAGCGCCCGCGATATTCCACGATCCCGGGGTGGATGGTGAAACTGCCCTCGCCCGATCCGGTCAGCTCGCCGCGATAGGTCCAGGGGCCGAGCGGATGGGGCGCCGTGGCGTAAGAAACGCGCTCGTCGCTGTGGCGGGAGCGTTCAAGCGAGGCATAGGTGAGGTAATAGATATCGCCGCGCTTGTGCAGCCAGGGGCCTTCCTCGAAATGCGGCGGGGTGATCTCGGTGATCGGCCCGTCGATGCTGATCATGTCGGCGCCGAGGCGGGCGATATAGCAATGCCGATTGCCCCAGGCGATCCAGGTGGTGCCGTCATCATCGGTGAACACCGTGGGATCGATATCCTCCCAGCTGTGGGTGCCCTTGGGGGTCATGTCATTGGTAATGAGCGCTGCCCCCTTGGCATCGACAAAGGGGCCTTCGGGCCGATTGGCCACCGCCACGCCAATGGCCTTGCCCGGACGCGTCGCGTCATGTTCGACCGCGGCATAGAGCCAGAAGCGGCCGTGCTTTGCGATCACCTGCGCGGCCCAGGCATCCTTCATCGCCCAGGCAAAGTCACCCACCCGCATGATCGGGCCATGAAAGTTCCAGGTGCGCAGGTCGGTGGTGGAATAGGCGAGCCATTCCTTCATGGTGAACATCTCGCCGTCCGCCGCTTCGTCATGGCCGGTGTAAAGCCACAGCCGCCCGCCGATCACCACCGGGGCCGGATCGGCGGTGAAGCGATCGCGGATGATGGGGTTGGCGCCCGGGGGAAGTTCCTCGGCAAAGGCTGCCGCGGGCGCTAACAGGCACAGGAGAGGCAGAAAAGCGCGCATCGCCCACCAGCCCTAATGATTGTGCCGCGGCAGGCAGCGCGCCGTGCCGCGATATTTGAGCGCGAACTCCATCACCCCGCCAGTCGCCAATTGCCCGGTCTTCTCGCGGTAGAGTTCCTCCCACGGGGTCTGGCTTTCGGGCACCGGCGGGCAGGGCTCCTCGGCCTTGCGCCGGGCGATCTCGGCCTCGTCCACCAGCGCATCGCAGCGGCGCTGGTTGAGATCAATGCGGATGATATCGCCGGTGCGCAGCCAACTGAGGCCCCCGCCGACCGCACTTTCGGGGCTGACGTTTAGGATCGAGGGGCTGTCGCTGGTGCCCGACTGGCGCCCGTCGCCGAGCGTGGGCAGCCACGGCTTGCCGGCGCGGATCATGGCATCGGGCGGCTGCATGTTGACCACCTCGGCGCTGCCCGGCCAGCCGATCACCCCCGACCCGCGGATCACCAGGATGCAATCCTCATCGATGGCAAGATCGGGATCGTTGATGCGGTGGTGATAATCCTCCGAGCCATCGAACACGATCGCGCGTGCCTCGAACACGCCTTCCTTGCCGGGCCGCGAGAGATAGCGCTGGCGGAATTCCGGGCCGATCACGCTGGTCTTGAGAATGGCAAAATCGAACAGGTTGCCGCTCAGCACCATGAAGCCGGCCTTCTCCATCAGCGGCGCGGCAAAGGGGCGGATCATCTCGCGATCCCGGCTTTCGCAGCCTGCGAGGTTCTCGGCCATGGTGCGGCCCGTGCAGGTGAGGCAATCGCCGTGCAGGCGACCGGCCTCGAGCAGCTCCCACATCGCCGCCGGCACCCCGCCGGCGCGGTGGAAACGCTCGCCCAGATATTTGCCTGCAGGCTGCATGTTGACCAGCAGCGGCAGATCATAGCCATGGGTCTGCCACACCTCCGGCTCAAGCGGCACCCCGGCATGGGCCGCCATCGCCTGGATGTGCGGCTGGGCGTTGGACGAACCCCCGATCACGCTGACCGTGGCAATCGCGTTCTCGAACGCCTTGCGGGTGAGGATGTCCGAGGGCTTCAGATCCTCGTGCACCATTTCCACGATCCGCCTTCCGGTGCGATAGGCCATCTGCCCGCGCTCGCGATAGGGCGCCGGAATGGCGGCGCAGCCAGTGAGCGACAGGCCGAGCGCTTCGGCCACGGCGTTCATGGTGCTGGCCGTGCCCATCGAATTGCAATGCCCGGCGGAAGGCGCGCTGCCGGTGGCGAGCTTGAGGAACTCCTCCTCGTCGATCTCCCCGGCAGCAAGCTTGCGGCGGCTGCGCCAGATCACCGTGCCCGAGCCGACCAGTTCGCCCTCGTGCCAGCCGTCGAGCATCGGCCCGCCGGAGAGCACGATCGCCGGGATATCGACGGTCGAGGCAGCCATGATCTGGCTCGGCGTGGTCTTGTCGCAGCCGGTGGTCAGCACCACGCCATCAAGCGGATAGCCGTTGAGCAATTCAACGAGGCCAAGATAGAGCAGGTTGCGATCAAGCGCGGCGGTGGGCCTGCGGCAATTCTCGAAGATCGGGTGAACCGGAAACTCGATCGGAATCCCGCCGGCATCGCGGATCCCGTCGCGCACCCGCCGGGCCAGTTCCACATGGATGCGGTTGCAGGGGGAAAGATCGCTGCCCGATTGGGCAATGCCGATGATCGGCTTGCCCGATTGCAACTCCTCGGGCGTCACCCCGTAATTCATGAAACGTTCGAGGTAGAGCGCGGTCATGTCCATGCGATCGCGGTTGTCGAACCAGTCGCGCGAGCGCAGGCGCCGGGGTGAGGATGGTTTGGTCATGGACTCCCTGGAGGTTGGCTGAAAGAGGCAGCGAGGCTCGGCCCCGCATCGGAATTGCGGCGGATCAGCTGATAGGCGAGCGTGATCTGCTCGGGCTTCGCCCGTGCGCTGCGCCCCTTCTGCTTGTGGACGCGCGCGATCATCGCCACCGCTTCGGCGGTCATTTCGCGGATCGGCTGGCGAATGGTGGTAAGCTCGGGCCAGATCGAGCTGGCAAGTTCGGTATCGTCAAAGCCGCACACGGTGATGTCGCCGGGCACGTCGAGATGGCGCCGATGCGCCATGGCGACCGTGGCGGCGGCCATGTCGTCGTTCGAGGCGAAGATCGCGGTGGGCGGATGGGGCAGGCTCAGCAAGCGTTCCGCCGCCACCATGCCCGAGCGATAGGTGAACAGGCCCTGGGCGATCAGGTTTTCATCGATCGCAAGGCCCGCATCCTTCATCGCCGCGCGATAGCCGAGCAGGCGCCGCCCCGAGGCGACCTGTTCGGGATTGCCGATGATGAAGCCGATGCGTTCGTGCCCCAGGCTGATGATGTGCCGGGTCATGTCATAGGCGGCCTGGAATTCGTCGATCAGCACTGCCCCATGGCTGCCACTGGCCTTGCCCGGGCCAACCGCGACCGCAATTCCGCCCTGCGAGCGGATGAGATCGAGCACGCTCTGATCGTCGCACAACGGCGGGGGCAGGATGAAGCCCTCGATCCCGCCATCGAGCAGCTTCTTGATCACCGCGTGGGATTCGGCCGCATCCTCGCAGGCCTGCACCACCAGATAGATATCGCGGCGGCTGGCCTCCTCGAGCGCGCCCATCAGGAACTCGCTCAAATAGGAGGCCGAGGGGTTGTCGAACAGGAGCGCGATGCGCAGCTGCGATCCGGCGGCGAGTGAACGCGCCGCGCGGTTGGGCACGTAATTGAGCTTGGCGATCGCGGCGAGCACCTTCTTTTTGGTGTCCTCGCGCACGTTCTCCTCGCCATTGATGACCCTGCTCACCGTCATCGGCGAGCATTGCGCCTCGCGGGCGACATCGGTGATGGTGGGCGCGGCGTTGGAACGGCGCGCGCTGCGCTTGCGGCCCTGGGCGGGCGTCTGGGGCTTGCTGATCATGGCGAGGGACATAGGCCCATCCCCCGAAACCCGGCAAGCGCGATGATCGGCGCTAACATTGCCGCAGCAGGCCCCCTGCTCATTGCCCCGGCGCCTCGGGAAAATTGCGCGCCTGATAGGCCTCAAGGCTCTCGGCCACTGGCGCTGCGCCCTCGGGCAGCGGCAGGCCGTTGAGCGATTGCCAATAGGCCAGCGAGGCATCACGCCACCAGCGCGCTTCGCGGCGCTGGATCGCCAGGTCGGCGCTCACCGCAGCATGGCGGGCAGCATCGAGCGCGCCGGCAAGGCGCCCCCACTGCGCCGCCATGGCATCGACGCCGGCAACCCCGGCATCATAGCGCGCCACCAGTTCGGCCCACAGGCTGCGCCCCGTGGGCAGGGCGGCGTCCCAGGCGAGGCGGTGGAACCACAACAAATAACGCAGGTCGATGCTTGCCGGGTCAGCCCACTGCGCGGCGATAGCAGGCGCATATTGCCCGAGCGCGTTGGAGCCTCTGGCGGTGCGGTCAAAGCCGATCCCGTCCTTGTCAGCGCGGTGATAGTAGCAGGGGTTCCATTCGGGCCGCGGCAAATCGCAGACCCACGGCGCCGGGCCATAGTGGTGCCCCGTGCCCATCAGATGGGCAAGGCCGAGGGGGCCGGTGTAGTTGACCACATGCTCGCGGCTGGCGCGCATCATTTCGGTAATGGTGCCGAGCGCCTGCGGATCACGCGTGAAAGTCTGCGCCGCCCATTCGCGCGCGATCTGTTCGCTCGAAAGCGCCGGCTGCCAGGCCAGCCGGCCGAAGGCATACCAATTGGCCTGATCGAAATCGGTGCCGGTCCAGTTGCGATCCGATCCGGTGTTGGCCACCCCGGCCATGCCCACCGGCGCGATCACCTCGGCCACGACGCCCCCGCCGCGCCCGGTATCGGCCCCAAGCACTTCCTGCCACAGCGGGCCAAGATAGGCGATGCCGCTGGCCTGCCCGAGATATTCGCGGGTGATCTGCACTTCCAGCATCAGCCGGGTGTTGGGCATTGCGCCGAACAGTGGGTGGAAGGGCTCGCGCGGTTGGAAATCGAGCGGACCGTTCTTGACCTGGACGATGACGTTCTTCGCAAACTGACCGTCCAATGGCACGAATTCGGCAAAGGCCTGCATGGTGCGGTCGGTCGCATCCTCGGCCTTGTAAACGAAGGCGCGCCAGATCACCGTGCCACGGTTGCCGAGCGCGGCGGCGAGCATGTTGGCGCCTTCGGCATGGCTGCGGCCATAATCCTGCGGGCCGGGCTGGCCTTCGGAATTGGCCTTGACCAGAAAACCGCCGAAATCGGGAATGGCGGCATAGATCTCGTCGGCCTTGGCCTGCCACCACGCCCTGACTGCAGGGTCGAGCGGGTCGGCCCTCGCCAGCCCGCCGATCTCGATCGGCGCGGAAAAGCGCGCCGCAAGGAACACCCGGATGCCATAGGGCCGCCAGGCATCGGCCAGCCGCTTGAGCTTGGCGATGTAGCGCGGCTCGAGCATGAAGGCGCGGGCGTTGACATTGTTCACCACTACCGCGTTGATGCCGATGCTGGCATTGGCGCGGGCATAGTCGATCATCCGCGGATCGAGCCTTTCGGGCAGGCGCCACCAATCGAAGATCGACCGGCCGGCATAGCCGCGCTCGACATGGCCATCGGGATTGTCCCAGTGGTTGAGCATCCTGAGCGGCATGGCCGGAGCCTCGCCGAGGCGGATCGCATGGAGCGGCCGACCCAGCGCCACTTCGCGCAGCAAGGCAAAGCTGGCATAAAGGCAGCCGAGGTGATCCGGCGCCGAGATTGCCAGGGCGCGGCGACCGGCAAACGCTTGCGGCGCGATCGCAAATCCGCTCTGCCCATCGCCACGCGCCCGGCCGCAGCGCAGCACGATAGGCAGCGAATCAGGTGTTGCGCGCAGCTTGGTTTCGCCCTGCATGGCCGCAAGGCCTTGGGCCAGCTCGGCCCGGGTGATTTTCAGTGTTGGGCTATCATCTTCGCCGGGCGGCGCCACCACCACCGGTGCCGCCGCGCGCAGATCGGCCAGCGCCTCACCCTCCAGCGGCGCATGGCGCAGCCACAGGGCATAGCCATCCTCGGCGCGCAGCGGCGCTGCCGCCACGGCGCAGCCCAGTGCCGCGGCGATCACCATCGCAAGCCGGTTGACAACCCCTCTCCCGCTCATCATGGTAGCGCTACCACACGCGAGCGGCCAGTCAAGCCGTCTCGCGCAGCCAAGGCGACGCGCACAGCGCGCACCGGATCGGGAGAGGGAGTTTAAGATGAGGCGATTCAAGCGGGCCGCGCTGGCGGCGGGGGTGGGTCTGGCGGCATTGGGATTGCTCGGCGCGCCCCTCGCCAGCGCCTCGGCGCAAAGCGTGCCGACAACGATCGAACGGGCGATGAAGGACGCGCCCTATTGGAACCCGGCCCTGCCGGTGGAGCAGCGGGTTGAGGACCTGCTGGCGCGCATGACGCTGGAAGAAAAGGTCGCGCAGCTCCTTACCATCTGGGACAGCAAGGCTGAAATCCAGGGGGATGGCGACCGCTTCGATCCGGCCAAGGCCAAGGCCCGCTTCCCCCACGGAATCGGGCAGATCGCCCGACCTTCCGACCGGGCTGGCCCGGCCTCGCCGCGCAAGGTGCCCCGCCGCGGGATCGCGGACAGCGTGCAATATGTGATCGACGCCCAGAGATGGGCGATCAGCCAGACCCGGCTCGGAATTCCCATCCTGTTTCACGAGGAATCGCTTCACGGCTTTGCGGCGAAGGATGCGACCGCCTTCCCGCAGGCGATCGGCCTTGCCAGCACCTGGGACCCTGATCTCGTGCGCGAGATCAACGCCCTCATTGCTGACGAGGTGCGCGCGCGCGGCGTCCACATGGTGCTCTCTCCCGTGGTGGACGTCGCGCGCGATCCGCGCTGGGGCCGGATCGAGGAGACCTTTGGCGAGGATCCCTTCCTGGTGGGGGAAATGGGCGTCGCCTCGGTCGAGGGGCTGACCGGCCCCGGCACCGACCGCAAGCTGAGGCCCGGCAAGGTGATGGCCACGCTCAAGCACATGACCGGGCACGGCCAGCCCGAAAGCGGCACCAATGTCGGCCCTGCCCCGATTGCCGAGCGCACCTTGCGCGAAATGTTCTTCCCCCCCTTCGAACAGGTGGTGAGGCGCACCGCGATCGATGCGGTGATGGCCAGCTACAACGAAATCGACGGGGTGCCGAGCCACGCCAATTCGTGGCTGCTCAATGATGTGCTGCGCGGGGAATGGGGTTTCCGCGGCACGGTGGTCTCGGACTATTACGCCATCGAAGACATGGCGCGCCTGCACCACATCGCCCCCGACAATGCCCGGGCGGGCGAAATCGCGCTGCTGGCCGGGGTCGATGTCGATCTGCCCGAAGGGGCAGGATTCAAGGATCTGGCCGCCAGCGTGCGCAGCGGAAGGGTGCCCGAGGCCGCGCTCGACCAAGCGGTGCGGCGCCTGCTGACCATGAAATTCAACGCCGGCCTGTTCGAGAACCCCTGGCCCGATCCAGCCAGGGCCAAGACCTCCAACGGCCCCAAGGCGGTGGCGCTGGCGCGCAAGGCGGCGGAAAAATCGCTGGTGCTGCTCAAGAACAACGGCGCCCTGCCGCTCCAACTGCCCGAGAGCGCCGGAGCGAGAAAGCCGATGATCGCGGTGATCGGCCCCAATGCCGATGTCGCCCGGCTCGGCGGCTATTACGGCGAGCCGCGCGCGAGCGTGACCCCGCTTCACGGCCTGCGCGCCGCCGTGGGAGACAAGGCCGAAATCGTGCACGCGCTCGGCGTCGAGATCGTCAAGGGCGACAGCGACTGGTGGGACGATCCCGTGGAACTGGCCGACCCGGAAGAAAACCGCCGCCGCATCGCCGAAGCGGTCGAAGTGGCGCGGCGGGCCGATACCATCGTGCTGTTCATCGGCGATACCGAGAAGACCAGCCGCGAAGGCTGGGCCGCCAATCACCTTGGCGATCGCACCAGCCTTGACCTGGTGGGCGAACAGAACGAATTGTTCCGGGCGCTGAAGGCGCTCGGCAAGCCGGTGATCGCGGTGCTCGTCAATGGCCGCCCGCCGAGCTATCCGGCGATTGCGGCCGAGGCCGATGCCATCCTTGAAACCTGGTATGCCGGCGAACAGCAGGGCACGGCCATTGCCGATGCGCTGCTGGGCCGGATCAACCCCGGCGGCAAGATGCCGGTTTCCACCGCGCGCAATGTCGGCCAGCTGCCGATCTTCTACAACCACAAGCCCAGCGCCCGGCGCGGCTATCTGTTCGACGAGGTCACCCCGCTGTATCCTTTCGGCTGGGGGCTGAGCTACACCACCTTTGCCTTTGGCGCGCCCCGGCTTTCGGCCAGCACCATCAGGCCGGGCGAAGGGGTGAGCGTGACCGTCAGCCTCACCAACACCGGCACGCGCGAAGGCGACGAGGTGGTGCAGGCCTATCTGCGCGACGATGTCAGCTCGGTCACCCGCCCGGTCAAGGAGTTGGTCGGCTTCAAGCGGGTGACGCTGAAGCCCGGGGAGACGCGCGAGGTCACCATCCCCATCCGCCCCGAAGCCTTCATGCTCTGGAACACGCAGATGGAGCGGGTGGTGGAACCGGGCACCTTCACCATCATGGTCGGGCCCAATTCGGTTGACCTTCAAAGCGTCACCCTGACGGTGAGCGAGTGAGCCACACCCGCCGCCATGCGCTGCGGCTGCTGGCAGGAGGCAGCCTCGGCGCGCTGGCGCTGGCCGGGGCGCCTCCCGGCTGGGCCGCAGAAGCACAACCGCTCTACAAGAACCCCAAGGCCCCGATCCCGCTGCGGGTCGCTGACCTTATGGCGCGCATGAGCCTTGAGGAAAAGGTCGCCCAGCTGCGCAGCGCCTGGGCGGGCAAGGGGGCGATGCTCGAGGGGCTGGCCTTCGATCCGAAGAAGGCCAGCGCCGCCTTCCCCCACGGGATCGGCCATGTCACCCGCCCCAGCGACAAGCGCGGGGTGCCCGGCATCACCGGCGCGGCGGGCGGCACCGCGGCGCGCTGGCGCACGCCGGCCGAAACCATTGCCTTCATCAACGCGCTCCAGCGCTGGGCGATGGAGGACACCCGTCTCGGCATCCCGGTGCTGCTGCACGAGGAGGCGCTCCACGGCTACATGGCCACCGAGGCCACGATGTTCCCCCAGGCAATCGCGCTGGCCGGCAGTTTCGATCGTGATCTGATGCGCCGCGTCCAGGCCCAGATCGCCCGCGAGGTGCGCGCCCGCGGGGTGCCGCTGGTGCTTTCGCCCGTGGTCGATATTGTGCGCGATCCGCGCTGGGGCCGGATCGAGGAAACCTGGGGCGAGGATCCTTACCTCGTCTCGGAAATGGCCATCGCCGCAATCGAGGGCCTGCAGGGCCCGGGCCGGTTCGAGCGCCTCGCGCCGGGCAAGGTCTTTGCCACGCTCAAGCACATGACCGGGCACGGCCAGCCCGAAAGCGGCAACAATGTCGCCCCCGCGCCGATTGCCGAGCGTGAATTGCGCGAGAACTTCTTCCCGCCCTTCCGCAAGGTGATCGCGCGCTGCTCGGTCGGGGCGGTGATGCCGAGCTACAACGAGATCGACGGGGTGCCCAGCCACGCGAGCACCTGGCTGCTCGGCGCGGTGCTGCGCGGCGAATGGGGGTTCGATGGCATCATCGTCAGCGACTATGGCGGCGTGCACGAGCTGGCAACGCTGCACCATGTCGCGCGCGATCTCGAGGACGCGGCCCGGCTGGCCCTCACCGCCGGGGTTGACAGCGAATTGCCCGATGGCGAGGCCTTTGCCACGCTGGTCGAGGCGGTGCGCGCCGGGCGGGTGCCGCCTGGCCTTGTCGATGCCGCCTGCGCGCGGATGCTGACTTTCAAGCTGCGCTGCGGCTTGTTCGAGAATCCTTATGGCGATCCTGCCCTCGCCGAAGCGATAACCGGCAATGCCGAGGCCCGCGCGCTCGCGCTCGAAGCGGCGCGCAAGAGCCTGTGCCTGCTCACCAACAGGGGCGCGCTGCCGCTCGCGCGCGAGCGTGTCGGCACGGTTGCGGTGATCGGCCCCAACCTCGCCATTGCCCGGCTGGGCGGCTATTCCAGCGTGCCGCGCCAGGCAGTGAGCCTGATCGAAGGCTTGCGGATGGTGGCGCCCGAAGTCGATTTCGTCACCGCCCAGGGCGTGTTCATCACCGCCAGCGAGGATCGCTCGGCCGATGAAGTCACGCTCGCCGACCGGGCGCAGAATCTGCGCCTCATCGAGGAAGCCGTGGCCGTGGCCCGCGGCGCCGACACCATCATCCTTGCCATCGGCGATACCGAGCAGACCAGCCGCGAGGGCTTTGCCAGGAACCACCTTGGCGATCGCACCAGCCTTGATCTGGTGGGCGAACAGAATGCCCTCGTCGATGCCCTCGCCGCGCTGGGCAAGCCCTTGATCGTGGTGGCCTATAATGGCCGCCCGCCGAGTTGGCCCAATGTCGTAGCCAAGGCCGACGCACTGCTTGAGTGCTGGTATCCGGGGCAGGAAGGCGGGCGCGCGGTGGCAGAGGCGCTGTTTGGCCTCGTCAATCCCGGCGCCAAGCTGCCGGTCAGCGTGGTGCGCAACGAGGGCCAGATCCCCTTGTTCTACAACCACAAGCCCAGCGCCCGGCGCGGCTACCTGTTCGATGATGGCAGCCCCTTGTTCCCCTTTGGCCATGGGCTGAGCTACACCAGCTTTGTCATTTCCCCCCCGCGCCCGGCCAAGCGCCGATTTGCCCGCGACGAGGCGGTGGTCGCCGAGGTGGACGTCACCAACACTGGCGCGCGCCGGGGTGACGAGGTGGTGCAGCTCTACATCACCCGCTCGCAGCTTGGCCTTGCCCGCCCAGTGCGCGAGCTCAAGGGTTTTGCCCGCGTGACGCTCGATCCCGGGGAGAGCCGCAGCATCACCTTCACCATTCCCCCGAGCGAGTTGGCCGTGTGGGACGATACGCTCAAGGAAAGCAACCCGCCCGGGCCGCTGCGGCTGTGGGCCGGCAACAGTTCCGCAAGCCTCTCATGCACCGATGTGGAGATCATCTGACATGCCCGATCATCTGTTGCTCTCGCGCCGCGCCGCGCTTGCCGGCATGGCCGCCCTGCCGCTTGCCGGGTGTGCAGGGCAGATGGCGATGGCCAATCCGCCCCCTGCAAGCGCTGGCGCCGCGCCGCAACCCGGCCTTGATGCCCTCGCGCAAAGGGGCAAGCGCCGTTTCGGCAGCGCGATCGCCTCGATCCCCGGTGTGGCCGAGGCCGGATCGGTGCAGAACCCGGCCTATACCGCCATCATCAAGGCCGAATGCGGTCTTGTCGTGCCCGAAAACGAGATGAAATGGCAGGCGGTGCGCCCTGCCCCCACGGTCTTCGATTTCGCGCGCATGGACGAGATCGTGCGCTGGGCCGGGGCCAATGGCTTGGCCGTGCGCGGCCACACGCTCTTGTGGCATCGCCCCCAGTGGTTCCCCAACTGGCTCAACACCCATGATTTCGGCGCCAACCCAGTGCGCGAGGCCGAAAGGATCCTCACCGAACATATCCAGACCGTCATCCGCCGCTACAAGGGGGTGATTACCAGCTATGACGTGGTCAACGAGGCGATCGACCATGATCGCAACGCCCCGATCGAGACCAGCCTGAGCCGCGCGATGGGCAGCCCCGAGGCGGTGCTCGACCTTGCCTTTCACACCGCCCGCGCCGAGCTACCCGAGGCGCAGCTGGTCTATAATGACTACATGAGCTGGGAGCCGCAGCACATGAAGCACTGCGCCGATGTGCTGCGCCTGCTCGAAGGCTTCAGAAAGCGCGGCACGCCGGTCGATGCCTTGGGTATCCAGTCGCATATCGAGATATTCGCGATCGACCCTGCCACCGGCGTCGGCCCCTATGCCGAGCGCGAATGGCGCCGCTTCCTCGATGAGGTGACGGGCATGGGCTATCGCCTGCTCATCACCGAGTTCGATGTCAAGGACAAGGCCCTCCCCGGCAACATCGCCCTGCGCGATGCCAAGGTGGCAGACTTTGCCCGGCGCTATTTCGAGGTGATGTTCGAATATGCCGATCACCTCGATGACATCCTCGCCTGGGGCATGGTCGATCGCTTCAGCTGGCTGCAGGGGTTTGAACCGGCGCGCCGGGCCGATGGCAAGGAAGTGCGCGGCACGCCCTATGGCTCGGACTATCAGCCCAAGCCGCTGCGCAGCACGCTTGCCGCGATCTTCGCCGCGGCCTCCTGATCAAACGCTGGTTGGGCAATGAAAGGCCCGGGCGCTTGCCCCGGGCCTTTTTGCATGCGCGTCCCGCAAGGGCGATCGCGCGGATGCGAAAAGGGCCCCCCGGCACGTGCCGGAGAGCCCTTTCCCTGGGGAGCCGGTAAAGCCCTTGCGGCTAGAAATTGCCCCGCAGGATAAAAGAGAAGCGCCTGTCGTTCATGAAGAACGAACGGGGTGCAAGGTCGTTGGCATTGCCGGTGTAGGCCTGGGTTGTCCTCGTCACCTCGTCGAGCAGGTTCACCCCTTGCACGCCAACCCGAATGTTCTTGGTGATATTGAAGAAGATCGACGCATCGAGCTGCCCCGTCGCCTCGTTGAAGATCGAGTAATAGGGGAAGATCACGTCGGCCGGGGTGAGCAGGAAACGCGAGCGCCAGTTATAGGCCGCGCGCATCGAAAGCGGCCCCTTCTCGTAGAAGATCGTGGCGTTCACATTGTGCTTGGAGAGCTGCTCGAGCGGCAGATTGCCTGGCGGGATGGTGGATTCGTTCACCGGTTCGCCCGTGTTGAGGAACACGTTGGGCAGACCCTTGCTCTCGATATAGGTGTAATTGGTGGCCACCCCCAACCCGTCGAGCGGCGCAGGCAGGAAATCATAGGTCTGCTGATAGGCGATCTCGAAGCCCTTGATCTTGCCGTTCTCGGTGAAGTTCGCCGGACCGCGCACCAGCACCTCGCGCGTGATCCCGTTGCTGGTGATCTGCCGCGTGGTGATCTGCTGGTAGAAGAAGTCCTTGATGTCCTTGTAGAAGGCGTTGAAGGTCAAGGAACCTACCCGGGCAAAATACCATTCCAGCGTGGCATCGAACTGCCAGGCCGAGGCCGGCCGGATGAAGGGATTGCCGGCATTGGCGGTCAGCTCCCCGCTCTGCCCGAGCCCGATCTGCAGGAAGTTGCGGACATAGGAATTGTCCGGACGGGTGATCACCCGCGAACCAGCAAGCCGCACGATCACGTCATCAGTGAGCCCGAGCTTGATGTTGAGGCTGGGCAGCCAGAAATCATAGCTTGCCCGCGCCACATCGAGCCGCGTCACCCCGTTGCCGGCGAAGGTCTGCAACTGGGCATAGCCCTCGGGCCCGAGGTTGCACACCCCGCCCGGGCGTTGGGGCTGGGTGCCCGGGGGCGCGCCCGGCGGCACCACCGCCTCGCAGCGTTCCTCGAAGGGTTCGAGGATATTGAGCGCCTGCTGGCTCGGCACCCCGATCGAGCCCTGCGAGCGGATCGCGGTGTTGACATAGCGCAGCCCGATATTGCCTGACAGGCGCACGCTGCCGAGCAGATCGTCGCTGCCGAAATCGAACTGGATATAGCCCGAGGTGTCGCGCTGCGCGATCGGCTGGATGTCTTCCGGCAGGAAGGGCGTGCCGGCGATCGCATTCTGCCGACCGGCGAGCGGCACCCAGGTGGGGCTGGCGCCCAGAGCGCGGGCCTGATCCTGGATCGAGCGGAAGAAATCGACCGAGCCCTGATAGTCGCCGATGAGGTCGCCGGCGTAGTAGAACCCGCCCGGAGGGCCAGGCACCTTGCCGCGGAAGAAGTTGGGAAATTCGTAGCGCAGCGAGGAATCGGCGGGCGTGTCGGCAAAGTTGATCGGGCGCTCGCCCGACCAGGTCTCGCTCAGCATCCCCCAGTTGTAGGTGGTGTAGCGCACCGTCTGGTCACGGTCCTGATAGCGCGCGCCCCACTTGGCCTTGCGGATGAAGGAGTCCTCGTCGAACTGGTAGGCCATGTCGGCCTGGAAGGCATATTGCTTGCCGCTCGAATCCTCGATGTGATCCATCGCCGCGCGCCAGAACTGGAAGCGCGGATCGGTGAAATATTGCTGCTCGGTGGCACCGGCAAGCACGTCACTCGGGGTCGACCAGGTGTAGCCGAGGAACTGCGGCTTGCGCGGGATGATCACCGGCAGATCGCCGGAAATGTCGAGCTCCTGGTCGGCAAAGAGCGAACCGAAGACGCTGAAATCGAGGTTCTGCTTGCGGCTGGTGGCATATTGCGCATCGAGCCGCAGCGACAGGCGGTCGGTCAGCTGGGTCTTGAGGTTGAGCGACCAGTCCTCGTTCTCGATCTCGTCCTTGACCTGCCGCCGGGCGAGCGACTGCTGCAACCCGCCGATCGGCACGAAGGGCGAAGTGCCCGGGTTCCCGCGCCAGCCGTTCGAGGCATTGACGATATAGCCCGATTGGAACAGCCCGTTCTCGTCATAGATGTAATCGGTAAAGCCCCCGACCGGGCACTGGGCCCGCGCGGTGGGATCGCCCAGCGAACCATCGGGATTGATGCGGTTGGGACCGGCATCGTTCTGAAGGCAGCCGATCGGATAGGTCGAATATTCGGCCAGGTCAGGCGCGGTCTCGTAGGTGTATTCGCCCCAACGGTTGGTCGAGGCCGAGCGGATGAACTCGGCGGTGATCAGCGTCTTTTCATCGATCGATTCGAACTGCGCCGAAATCGCGATGCCGTTGCGCTCGCGGTCGAACTCCTGGGTGCGGAACTGCCCGCCCACCGGGGCCACGCGCGATTGGGCAAAGTCGGCAAAGCCATCGGCACCCGGTGCACCGAAATTGCCGCAGGCCGCCCCGCCCGGCGGAAGGGTGAAGGCATCGGCAGCGCTCGGCAGCGGATTGCGGCACACCCGCACCCCATCGGTGTTGGCGGCATTGACCAGCTGCCCGTCACGGGTCTGATAATTGGCCACCTGAAGGCCGTCGGCACGGCTCTTGATACGGGAATAGGACGCGCTGGCGAGCAGGCCGAAGCGGCCCTTGTCGGTATCCCAGGTGTTGCTGATGAGACCGGAGAGGGTGGGCGTCCACTCCTTGCGGAAGTCGCCGTAATTGGCCTCGGCGCTGAAGGCGACCTTCAGACCATTATTGTCAAAGGGCTTGCGGGTGTTGAGGTTGACCGTGCCGGCGAGCCCGCCCTCGATGGTCTCGGCGGTGGCGTTCTTGCTGATGATCACCGAGCCGAGCAGCTCTGCAGGCACGTCGGCGAAGTTGAGCGCCTGGCCACCGACGCCCGCGGCAAATGCGGTGCGGCCGTTGAATTCCGAACGCACGAAGTTGAGCCCGCGCACCACCACGCCCGAGCCTTCGACCGAGAAGTGATCCGGGTCGTTCGAACCGGCAAAGCGGTTGATGGCAATCCCGGGAACGCGCTGCAGCGCCTCGGTCACCGAGCGGTCGGGCAGCGCGCTGATGTCCTGCGCGGTGATGGCATCGACCACGGTATCGGCGTTGCGCTTGACGCTCTGGGCATTGGCGAGCGAGGCGCGCAGCCCGGTGACGACGATCTCCTTGCCCGGTTCGGCGACCGGCTCGGCGACCTGTTCGCTCTCCTCGCTCTCGGCCGCATCCTGCGCGATTGCGGCAGTGGCGCTGATCATGCTGCCCACCACCAGCACCGAAGCCCCGGCGCGCAGCGCGGTCTTCAGCCAGGCGTCGCTCCCACGGTTACGGACGCGGCATTCCTGCGTCGGAATGTTCATTCGGATCCCCTCCTGATGTTAGCGCTATCATTTATGGTCAGATAGCTTGCCCTGTTATGAGGCTGTGGCTTATCGAGAGCCGCCGCGCTTGACAATAGGTCTTTGCATTTTTGCAGGGGAACTGTGGCAAATTGCCAACAATGGCGCGGCAGAGTAGGGTGGGAGCAGGATGGCTGAAAGCGATGGTATCGGTAACGCGCGGCGGCTCGAGCGGGTCGTCATCGTCGTTGGCGGCACCGCCGGATGGATGGCCGCGGCCGCGCTTTCGCGCTATTTCGATGATGGCGCGCGGCGCATCACGCTGATCGAATCGGAGACCATCGGCACGGTCGGCGTGGGCGAGGCGACGATCCCGCCGATCCGCGCCTTTAACGCCATGCTCGACATTCCCGAAGCCGAGTTCCTGCGCGAGACCCGCGGCACCGCCAAGCTCGGGATCGAGTTCGTCGACTGGGGCCGCATCGGGGATCGCTATTTCCACCCCTTCGGCGTTCATGGCGAGGATCTCCACGGCATCGCCTTCCACCAGCTCTATCTGCGCGCGCACGCCCGCGGCGGCAGCGGCGGCGTGATCGGCGATTATTCGATGAGCACCCAGGCCGCGCGGCGGGGGCGATTCGCCCGGCCGGCGGCCGGGGCGCAATCGCTGGTGCGCCAGCTTGCCTATGCCTACCACTTCGATGCCGGCCTTTATGCCGCCTATCTGCGCCGGCTCGCCGAACGGCAGGGCACCAGGCGCATCGAAGGCATCATTACCGAGGTCCTGCGCGATGCAACGAGCGGCGATGTCACCGCGGTGCGGCTCGACGGCGGCGCGTTGATCGAAGGCGAATTGTTCATCGATTGCTCGGGCTTCCGCGGCCTCCTGATTGAGGAAGCGCTCGCAACCGGGTTCGAGGACTGGAGCCACTGGCTGCCTATGGACCGCGCGCTCGCCGTGCCGAGCCGCGCGGCAGGGCCGCCCGATCCCTTCACCCGCGCCACCGCGCACGGCGCCGGCTGGCAATGGCGCATCCCGCTCCAGCATCGCACCGGCAACGGCCATGTCTTTGCCAGTGCCTTCATCGACGAGGAGGAAGCGCGCCGGGTGCTGCTCACCCATCTCGAAGGCGAGGCGCTGGGCGAGCCGCGCCTGCTGCGCTTCCGCACCGGAATGCGCGCCAAGGCCTGGAACCACAATGTCGTGGCGCTCGGGCTTGCCGCGGGCTTCATCGAGCCGCTCGAATCGACCTCGATCCACCTCATCCAGAACGGCATCCAGCGGCTTTTTGCCCTGTTTCCCGACTGGCCGATCACGCCGCTCGAGCGCGACGAATACAATCGCGGAATGCGCGGAGTGTTCGAGGATGTGCGCGACTTCGTGATCCTGCATTACAAGGCCACCCAGCGCAGCGACACTGCTTTCTGGCGCCATGTGCGCGACATGGAAGTGCCCGACAGCCTCGCGCGCAAGTTGGCGCTGTGGGAGCGCTGGGGACGGGTGTTCCGCGAGAATGTCGAACTGTTCTCCACCCCGAGCTGGGTGGCGGTGCTGTTGGGGCAGAACCTCTGGCCACAGGGCTATGATCCGATCGCCGACACGCTTGATGAGGCCAAGGTCGCCGCGGCGATGGCACAGATGCGCGCTGCCTATGCCGAGATCGCCGGACGCCTGCCGGGCCACGAGGAGTTCCTGCGCCGCGCCGGCTGCTGGCACGATGCTGCGCCCGCCGCCGTGCCCGGCCTTGCCCTTGGGGAGATGCCCGCATGACCGCCGCACCCGTCACCCGGATCGTGATTGTCGGCGGCGGCACCGCCGGATGGATGACCGCCGCCGCGCTGGTGCGGGTGCTGGGCAGCCTGCCTGGCCTCTCGGTCAGCCTGGTGGAGAGCGAGGCGATCGGCACGGTCGGCGTGGGCGAGGCGACGATCCCGCAGATCATCGGCTTCAATCGCCTGCTCGGCCTCGATGAGATGCAGTTCATGCGCGAGACCCGTGCGACCTACAAACTCGGCATCGAGTTCGTCGATTGGCTGCGGCCGGGCCATGCCTACGTCCATCCCTTCGGCAGCTTCGGGATCGACATGCTGGGCATTGATTTCCAGCATTTCTGGCTGCGCGGTGCGAGCATCGGCGAATTGGCGCCGATCGATGCCTATTCGATCGCGGCCATGGCGGGCAAGGCAGGTCGCTTCGGCTGGCCGCGCCCCGACCTGCCCAAGTCGCCGCTCGCGCGACTGTCCTATGCCTTCCAGTTCGACGCGGGCCGCTATGCCCGGTTCCTGCGCGCCTATGCCGAGGAGCGCGGAGCGGTGCGGATCGAGGGGCGCATCGTTGACGCCGTGCAGGATGGCCAGAGCGGCTTTGTCACCGCGGTGAGGCTGGAGGATGGGCGCGAGGTTGCCGGCCAGCTGTTCATCGATTGTTCGGGCTTCCGTTCGCTGCTTCTGGGCCAGACCCTGGGGGTGCCCTTCACCGACTGGAGTTCATGGCTGCCGTGCGATTGCGCGGTGGCGATCCCCTGCGAACTGGGGGGCGAGGACGTGCCGCTTACCCGCTCCACCGCGCGCCCGGCGGGCTGGCAATGGCGCATTCCGCTCCAGCACCGCATCGGCAATGGCCATGTCTTTTCCTCGGCCCATGTCAGCCGGGAAGCCGCAACCGATCTGCTGCTTGCCCATCTCGACGGCAAGCCGCTGGCCGAGCCCAATCATCTTTCCTTCAAGGCCGGGCACCGCGCGCGGATGTGGGAGAAGAATGTCGTTGCCCTGGGGCTGGCGGCGGGCTTTCTCGAGCCGCTCGAATCGACCTCGATCCACCTCGTGCAATCGGGCATCGCCCGGCTGCTGGCGCTGTTTCCCGATACCCGCTTCGGCGCGGTCGAGCGCGCGCGCTTCAATGCCGAGACCGAGCGCGAATATGTCAATATCCGCGATTTCCTGGTGCTGCATTACCGGGCCAGCGAGCGCGATGACTCGGATTTCTGGCGCTATTGCCGCAACCTTGCGCCGCCCGATGACCTTGCCGAAAAGCTCGAGCTGTTCCGCTCCTCTGGACGGATCGTGCGCGAGAACAACGAGCTGTTTACCGAGGACAGCTGGCTTTCGGTGATGCTGAGCCAGGGGGTGCGCCCCGAGGCCTGGCACCCGGCTGCCTGGATGCTCGACGAGTACGAAACGCGCAAGGGGCTTGCCCATATCCGCGCGGTGATCGCCAACACCGTCGATCAATTGCCGAGCCAGGCACAGTTTCTCGCCCAGAATGGCGCGGCGATCAGCCCGGCCGAGCGTCTGGCCGCCTGAGCGTAGCCGAAAGGCCACCAAAGCTAGGCCAAAACCCAACCGAAGCGCTAGACCCGCACACCAGCGCCAAGCACGCTTGCCAGCCAGGCTTCATAGGGCGGGGCAAAGGCGAGCGCAGCGCGGGCCTCGGCCTCGAAGGCAGCGCGCGCAGCCGCCTCGCCCGGCGCGGCGGTCGCCAGCGCGGCAGGGGGAAGGCCCGGCGCCCAACCCAGCGCGGCGAGCAGAGCGAACTGCTCCTGCCCCAGCAGCGGCATTTCCTCGCGGAAGGGAATGCGCCCGCGCCGGGTGAACTGGTCGATCACCTCGGCGGCTCGGCCCGGCAGGGGCCGCGCGCCAAACACGGCCGCAGCGGCAGGCGCGGCGAAGTGCAGCGCCAGCACCTCGTGCACGCCCTCCATCATCAGCACCGAGCGGCGGTTATATTCGGCGCGCTCATGCGCACAGATGGGCCGGCCGGGCAGCAGCTCGATGAGCAGGGCGAGCTGGCGATGGGCAAGATCGAGGTGGAGCGGCCCCAGCGGCTCGAAGCGCGCTGCCGCATCACCAAGTGCCAAGACATTGCCGAGCCACGGCGCTTGCACCCGGCCCGGGGTGAGGTTCACCATGCCTGTCGCACGGCTGCCCAGCTGCGCCTCCGCCGCCGCGCGGCTGAGCGGCGCCGCGGTGCCGAGCATCAGATGCGTGCCATCACGGCCTGCAACCGCGCTCAGCCAGCCCGCCGCGCCGAGGCTGAGGCGATCCTCGAGCGCGAGGCGCGGCGCGCCGGGAGCAGCCAAATAGACATGGCGCGTGGGCAGGCTTGCCGACCAGTCGATGAAGGCAAAGCGCGGGTGCGCGGCGATGAGCTGGGCGGCAGGCCCGCTGCAATCGATAAAGAGGTCGGCCGCGATAAGGTCGCCTCCGGCAAGACGGATCGCAGCAATCTCATCGCCCGCGCCGGGCGCGATCCCTTCGGGATGGACCGGAACATGGATCACCCCCAGGCCTGCGGCCACCTCGATCAGCAGATCGCGATAGGCAGCCGGGTTCCAGCGCAGCGCATAATCAACCGCCGAGATCGGGGTCGGCTCACCCGGGGGCGGCGGGGCAAAGCGGCCCGCCTCGGCCAGCACCGCGGCAAGACTGAAGGCCGAGGGCGCCCCTTCGCCCGGCAGGCGCACCCGGCCCCAGTTGCGGGCAAAGGCGGTCTTGAGCACGCTTGGCAGGGTCTCGCCATAGGCAAGCAGGCCCTCATGGCCTACACCGCCCCAGCCGGCGAGCCGCGTGACAAGGCGGTAGGAGCCGCCGGCGCGGCGCACCAAGTCGGCCTCGGCAATGCCCAATCGGTCGTGCAGCTTGTTGGTGAAGGGCATGGCGCTGGCCGCATGGTCGGCAAAGGCAGCAGGGCCGGGTGCCTCGCCCACCACCACCACCTCGCATCCCGGCAGCGCCCGGCGCAGCGCGATGGCGGCAAGGATGCCGAGCGGCCCGCTGCCCGCCACCACCACCCGGCGCAGAGGCTGGCGCGGCGCGCTCACGCCGCCTCGGCGAGCCGCGCGGCCTCGCGCGCGAGGTATTCGCGGTGCTCCGGCATGGTCGCCACCTCACCCGCCACGGCAAGGCGCAACCGCTCGCTCGCCCGGGCAAGGGCGTTGGGATCGATCAGCGCCGTGCGCGGATCGTGCGCCTCGGGCAGCAGGCCCTGGCCAATAAAGACCGCGATCCAGCTGGCATCGTAGAACAGCCCGTCGGAATATTTCGCGATCCGGCCTGCCTGCCGCCACAGTTCGAGCTTGCCCGCAAGGCTATCGGGCACCTGCATCGTGCGCACGTGGTTCCAGAAGTCCGAATCGTCGCGGGTGGTGGCGTGGTAATGGAGGATCAGGAAATCGCGTACCCGGTCATATTCCATGTCAACCAGGCGGTTGAACGCATCCCGATCGCGCGGATCGATCACGCCCCCAACCGGGAAAAGCTCGATGAGATAGGTGATCGCCATCTGCGCGAGGTAGATCGAGGTCGATTCGAGCGGCTCGAGAAAGCCGCTGGCCAGCCCCACGCCGATGACATTGTGGCTCCACGAGCGTGTGCGCCGCCCGGGGCGGAACTTCAGGATCCTCGGCTCGGCCAGCGGCGTGCCTTCGGCCGCGGCAAGGATCGCCGCGCAGGCCTCGTCCTCCGACAGGTGGGCGCTGGAGAAGACATAGCCATTGCCCATGCGGTGCTGGAGCGGGATCTGCCAGCGCCACCCGGCGGGCATGGCGGTGGCGGTGGTGTAGGGCCGCAGCTCTGCGCTGGCGTGGGCGCAGGGCATCGCCGCAGCCCGATCGCAGGGCAGCCAATGGGCCCAGTCCTCCCACGCTTCGCCCAGCTCCTGCCCGAGCAGCAGCGAGCGAAAGCCCGAGCAATCAACGAAGAGATCGCCCGCGATCCGGCGCCCATCGGCGAGCACCAGTGCCGTAACATCGCCGCTTGCCCCATCGCGCTCGACCGCCACCACCCGCCCCTCGTGGCGCTCAACCCCAAGGTTAAGGCTGAACTGGCGCATGAAGGGGCCGAAAAGCGTGGCATCGAACTGATAGGCATAGCCATAGGTTGAAGCGAGGCTGTCATCCTCGGCAGGCGGGCGGAAGCGGTTGGCCCGCGCGGCGGCCACCGCGAGCGAATAGTCGCCCAGATCGCGCGCCAGGCCATGGCGCGCAAGCTCGAGCCACCAGTGGTGGAAGCCCACCCCCTGCACCTCCTCGCCAAAGGAGCCGAAGGGGTGGATGTAGCTCTGCCCGATGCGGCCGAAATCGCGAAAGTCGATGCCGAGCTTGTAGGTGGCATGGGTCGCCTTCATGAAGGCGGCTTCGTCAATCCCCAGCCGTTCGACAAAGCTGCGGATGTGCGGCAGTGTCGCCTCGCCCACGCCGACGATGCCGATCTCCTCGCTTTCGATAAGGCTAACGCGGGCAAGCCCCGGCAGCAGCCCGGCAAGCCCCGCCGCAGTCATCCACCCGGCGGTGCCGCCGCCGAGCACGACCACGCGGACAGGGGTCGGCGCCTCGCCCATCACCGGCCCCGGCCCCGCGCGGCTTTGCTCATCCCACCATCTCCTCCAGCTCCTTGCCCTTGGTCTCGGTGATGAAACGCTGGACGAGGAAGAAGCTGATCACCGCGCAGACGGCATAGAAGCTGTAGCTGGCGGCAAGGCCGATCCCGGTGGCCATCACCGGGAAGGTCTGGGCGATGAGGTAATTGGCAAACCACTGGAAGAACCCGGCCACGGCAAGGGCCGAGCCGCGGATCTGGTTGGGGAACATCTCGGCCAGCATCACCCACATCACCGGCCCCCAGCTGACATTGAAGAAGATGACATAAAGATTGGCCGCGACCACCGCCACCGTCCCGAGCGCCGGGGAAAGCACGAGGTTGCCGGCCGCATCAAGCCCGCCCTGGCTGAAGGCATAGACCATCACCAGCAGGCTTGCCGCCATCCCGGCCGAGCCGATCAAAAGCAGCGGCTTGCGCCCGATCCGGTCAATCACCGCGATGGTGACAAAGCAGGCCGCGATCGAGACCGCGCCTGAAAGGATGTTGATGAGCAGCGAGTCGTTTTCGGTAAAGCCCGCCAGCTGCCACAGCGTTGCCCCGTAATAGAAGATCACGTTGATGCCGACGAGCTGCTGGAACACCGCCAGCATGATCCCCACCCACACGATCGCGCGGATGCCGAGGAAGGACGGCGCCCCGGCAGGCGCGAGCACATCGGCAAGCCGCGGGCGGTGATCGGCAGAAAAGCTGGCGCGGATCTCGGCCAGCTTGGTTGCGGCCTCGGCCGGGCCGAACAGGCTGGCGAGCACCTGCGCAGCTTCGCCATGGCGGCCCTTGCCGACGAGATAGCGCGGGCTTTCCGGAATGAAGAACAAGGCCACCAGGAACACCGCGGCAGGCACGGCCTGCATCAGGTACATCCAGCGCCAGGCGGCGATCCCGCCCCACAAGGCCCCGGTCGAATCGCCAGCCGCGGCGGCCAGCGCGTAATTGACGAGAAAGGCCAGCGTCAGCCCGGTGATGATCATCACCTGCTGCACCGTCGTCATCCGCCCGCGGATATGGGCCGGGGCGACTTCGGCGATATAGGCGGGCGAAAGCACGCTCGCCGCGCCCACCGCCATGCCCCCGGCGATGCGTGCAATGAGGAACAGCGTGTGATCGGCGGTCAGCCCCTGCACTAACGCGCCGAGCAGAAACAGCAGCGCGGCGATGCGCATGACATTGCGCCGGCCGAGCTGGTCAGCCAGCGTGCCAGCAAAGAAGGCACCGATGAAGCACCCGATCAACAGCGAGCCAACGGTAAAGCCGAGACCGCCCTCGCTGAGGCCGAAGGCACCTTTCAGCCCTGGCTGGGTGCCGTTCACCGCCCCGCTGTCATAGCCGAACAGCAAGCCCCCAATCGTTGCCACCGCCACGATCGCCGAAATCAGCGCCATGTTGGCGCCTTCGCGCTGTGTCTCCAAGATCCCTCTCCTTTGGCTTGCCGGTTGCAAGCCCTGCCGTTTATGGTAGCGCTACCTTTGACCGAAAAACGCGCTATGGCAAGCCGCGTTTTCACCACGCGGAATCACTTTTCGAGAGGAATGGCAATGCTGACGGGCAAGAATCTGGTTGCGGGCGAATGGCGTTCGGGCGCGCACAGTTACACCGCCATGGCGGCAGCGAGCGGCACGGCGCTTGCCCCCGCCTATGCCGAGGCCAGCGCCGATGACGTTGCCGATGCCTGCGCCGCCGCAGCAGCAGCGCAAGCGACCTACACCGCGCTGCCGCTCAGCGATCGGGCTGCCTTCCTGCGGGCGATTGCCGCGCATATCGAGGCGCTGGGCGACGAGCTCACCGAGCGCGCGATGCTGGAGACCGGCCTGCCCGAGGCGCGGCTGGTCGGGGAGCGCGGGCGTACCGTGGGCCAGCTGCGCCTGTTTGCCGAGGAGGTCGAAAATGGCGGCTGGCAGGGGCTGCGGATCGACCATGCCCTGCGCGAGCGCACCCCGCCCAAGCCCGATCTGCGCATGCGCAAGGTGCCGCTCGGGCCGGTCGCGGTGTTCGGCGCCTCGAACTTCCCGCTCGCCTTCTCGGTCGCGGGGGGGGATACGGCTTCGGCACTGGCGGCGGGCTGCTGCGTCGTGGTCAAGGGCCATCCGGCCCACCCGGGCACGTCCGAACTGGTGGCGGGCGCACTGCTCGCCGCGATCCGCGAGATGGGCCTGCCCGAGGGGGTGTTCTCGCTCCTCGGCGGCACCGATCACGCGCTCGGCGAGACGCTGGTCAAGGATCCGCGGATCGCCGCGGTCGGCTTCACCGGCTCACGCGCCGGGGGGCTGGCCCTGATGCAACATGCCGCCGCGCGCCCGGTGCCGATCCCGGTCTATGCCGAGATGAGCAGCGTCAACCCGGTGCTGCTGCTGCCCCACCGGCTGGAGGAGGCGGCCGAGGCCCTGGCGAGCGCCTATGTCGGCTCGCTCACGCTCGGTGCCGGCCAGTTCTGCACCAATCCCGGAATCGTGCTGGTGCCGGCTGGAGCCGCCGCTGACCGTTTCATCGCCGCTGTGGGCGCAGCGCTCGCCCCGATCGCGGCCCAGACCATGCTGACCGCGGGCATTCTCCAAGCCTATGAAAGCGGCATCGCCGCGATCACGGCCCATGGCGCGCGCCTCGTGGGCACCGGCGCGGCCGGCAGCGGGCCTTGCGGCAAGGCCCATGTCTTTGCCGTCAGCGCCGATGCGTTCCGGCGCCAGCCCGCGCTTGGCCACGAGGTTTTCGGCCCCGTCTCGATCATCGTCACCTGCACCGATATTGACGAGATGGCCGCAATCCTCGCGGCGATGGAGGGCCAGCTCACCGCCACCTTGCACATGGCAGCGCCCGATTATCCCGCGGCGCGCGAATTGCTGCCGATCCTCGAGGCGCGCGCCGGGCGGATCATCGCCAATGGCTGGCCCACTGGCGTCGAGGTGACCCATGCGATGGTGCATGGCGGGCCCTTCCCCGCAACCTCGGACGGGCGCAGCACCTCGGTCGGCACGCTGGCGATCGAGCGCTTCCTGCGCCCGGTGTGCTATCAGGACATGCCCGCCGCGCTGCTGCCCAAGGCCTTGCTCGACGGGCCGAGCGGCGTGCTGCGCCGTATCGACGGGGCCTATGCGATCACCTAGGCGCGGCGGCCGCGACTGCCCCTGACATCATCCCCTCGCATCCTTCGCCCGCATCAGCGGTTGCTTGCTGCTGGACCGCTGCCCGTTATCTGCGCCGAGCGCAAGCGGGTGCTAGGGTGGCAATCAGTGCCGGGCTGGCAAAGACTGACGTGCTCCCCTGATTGTTACCAGTCAGAGGCAGAGTCTCGCTTCTTCATGATGTGTGTTTGATGGGTTGGCAACGTGTCTGGGGGCATGCCCCCAGACACGTTGGCCGGCGATGTCGGCGGGGGTCTTCCCGCCCAGTTTTGAGTGTGGCCTGACCGTATTGTAATCGTACCGCCAGGCGGCGAGGACGAACCGGGCATGGGCCAGCGAGGTGAACAGGGTCTCGTTGAGGCATTCGTCGCGCAGGCGACCGTTGAAGCTTTCCACGACCCCAGGGCGGCGCAGCCAACCCGTTCTGCATCGGCTTGCCGGGCGCGATGTAGTGCCACTCGACCCGTCGCTCCTGCGACCAGCGCAGGATCGCCGACGAGGTGAGTTCGGTGCCATTGTCGCTGACCACCATGTGCGGCTTGCCGCGGCTGCCCATCAGGCTGGTCAGTTCCCGCGCTACCCGAGCACCGGACAGCGATGTATCGGCCACCAGCGCCAGGCACTCCCGCGTATAATCATCGACCACGCACAGGATGCGGAAGCGCCGACCGCAGATCAGGCTGTCGGAGACGGATTCGAAGCGAAGCGGAGAAGGGCGCGCAGCGCCCAACTCGAGGCTCCAACGCTGGTTCGGACCATCCGGCAGCACCATTGGCCTGCGCGTGCCCAGCGCCCGCTTCCGGCCGCCACGGCGCCGCACGCGCAGTCCTTCCTCGCGGTAGATGCGCAGCAGATTCTTGTGGTTGGGGGCGATGCCCTCTCGCGCCAGCAGGTAGCCCAGGCGGCGGTAACCGAACCGACGACGTTCCGCCGCCAGCTCGCGCAGCCGTTGGCGTAGCGCCCCGTCATCGGACCGCGACGGCTCGTAACAGATCACCCTGCGGCTCACACCAACCAATGCACACGCCCCCCATTCGTCTCTTGGGCTCGCTCACCCCGTGATGCTCCCGGGCATGGGCGACGGCTTCCCGCTTGGCGCCGGGCGTTACCATTTTTTGATGCCAGATCGTTGGCTACGCCGCCCTTCGGGTCAGCACGGCATTGTCGAGCATGGCCTCGGCCAGCAGCTTGTTCGCTTCGCGGCCCTTCGGGTCAGCCGCGAGTTCTCCTCCTCGAGCGACCGTAGCCACCGGGCCTCAGACACATCCAGGCCGCCGAACTTCGACTTCCACTTGTAGAACGTTGCCGAGCTGATCCCGTGGCGGCGGCAGACCTCCGCCGTCGCCATCCCCGCTTCCTGCTCCTTCAAGATCGCAATGATCTGCTCTTCGTTGAACCTGCTCCGCTTCATATCGTCCGACTCCTTGCGTCAGACTCTACCAAAAAGCGGTCACATTTCAGGGGAGCACGTCAACAGGTGACCCCTTCTGGCGAAGCCAGACGTGCGTTGGAGTGATCTTTCGCGACCTGCGCCGAGCCTTGCGCGGCGGTTGTTGCACCGATGATCGAGAGACTGCTTTTCCCTCTCTTGGCTCCCGGAAGCTGCTTACCAGCAACCGGCGAGGGAAAGGTCAGAGTTCCCCACCTGTTCGGGGCTGGCGTCCTCGGGGATCTCGGATTTGCCTATTCTCGCAGCGCTGGCGCGCCCGGCAGGACTCGAACCTGCTGCCTCAAGATTAGAAGTCTCGCGCTCTATCCAGATGAGCTACGGGCGCGCGCCGGCTCGCCCCATAGCGCGCTTTGCGGCCCGCGCAAATCGCGCTAACCGGGGCGGCAATGGAAAAGCCCGCCCCCGCCGCCGATCCCGCGCAGGATCCGGCCGCCGCCTTTGACCGCGATCCTGACGACGGGATCATCGCCACCAGCCGAGCGCCGGTTACCTTCCGCTATTATGACCTCGTCATGGCGGCCTTCGTGGCGATCCTGCTGCTTTCGAACCTCATCGGCGCGGCCAAGCTGACCTATGTCGATGTGCCGTTCTGGCCCGATGGCTGGTGGCCCGCGCCCGACGGGGTGTTCATCTACGGCGCCGGGATCCTGTTCTTCCCGCTCGGCTATGTCATCGGCGATGTCCTGACCGAGATCTACGGCTTCGCCCGGGCGCGGCGGGTGATCTGGGTGGGCACGGCAGCGATGGTGTTCCTTGCCTTCATGTCCTGGGTGGTGGTGAGCCTTCCCCCCTTTGACGGCTGGACCTGCAGCGCCAGCGGCTTTGGCGGGCCGCGCCCCATCACCTCCAATCCCGATCCCGCCATTCCCGACGGGGCGATCTGCCAGGAAACCTATGTCAGCGTGTTCGGCAGCACCTGGCGCATCGTGGTGGCCTCGATCAGCGCCTTCTGGGCGGGCGAATTCGTCAATTCCTTCGTCATGGCCAAGATGAAGGTGCTCACCCGCGGGCGGTTCTTGTGGACCCGCACCATCGGTTCGACATTCGTTGGCCAGGGGGTGGACAGCCTGATCTTCTACCCCGTGGCCTTCCTTGGCATCTGGACTCCGCAAGCAGTGGTGACGGTGATGGTCACCAACTGGGCGCTCAAGGTCGCCTGGGAGGCAGCGCTCACCCCGGTCACCTATGCCGTGGTGGCCCGGCTCAAGCGTGCCGAAGGGGTCGATCTGTTCGATCTCGACACCGATTTCTCGCCCTTTGCCACCAGCACGCCGCGCGCCGGCTAGAGCAGGCTCTCATCGGCCACCACCTCGAGGCGCCAGGGAAGGCCGAGGCGCTGCGCGATGAGCTTGATGTCCTTCTCGGTCGGGCTGCCGAACAGGGCGGCGTGGCTTTCGGCAAGGCGCAGCACCAGGGCGCCGCCGTCCACCAGCAGGCGGCTGGCCTCGAGCGAGCGGCGCGACTGGGCACCCAAGCGCCGGGCGAGCCGCAGCGCGAGGCCCCAGCGCACCGCTTCCTCGAGCGCCTCGGGGCACGCCAAGGCGCGTAGCTCGGCCGGCAGGGAAAGCTGGTTGCCATTGGCCGCGATGGCCGCTGCCAGCATCGCCCGGCCCTTGGCATCGATCCCGATCCAGCGTTTGTGCAGCGCCCAATTGATCGCCTGCGGCAGCCGGATATTGGGCTCGATCTGCATGCTGGCGAGCCCGAGCATCGTGGCCGCAAGGCGCAGCCGTTCGCTGCCATGGGTGCGCGCCGGGGCGGCATCGAGCGTCCAGGCCGCCATGCGGGTTGCAAGCGTCGGCTCGGTGCCGCGCTGGCTGGCAAACACCGCCACCCCGGCGAGCAAAGGATCGGCAGCGCGGCTGTGGGCGGGCAGGCGATCATAGATCAGCCCCTCGCGCAGGCCCCAAGACGAGAACACCACCCGCTCCGGCGCCAGGCGCGCCAGCAGCGCCTCGAGCAGCACCGCGGCATCGGGGAGCTTCTCGGCGCGCATCGAGGAAATGCGCTCGCGTCCCTTGAGCGCCTCGACATCGCTGGCGGCAAGCGCCGCGGCAAGCTCACCCGCCGCCGCGGCATCAAGCGCAAAGCCGTGGGGGTCACTGAGCGGCCAACCGCGCGCCGCCATGGCATAGATCGCCATCGCCCGCCAGGTGCCACCCACGAGGTAGAGCGCGCCGTTTTCCGCCGGCAAGCGCGCGGCATCGTCCCACCCGGCCTTGCGGATCGCCCGGTCGAGCGACTTGCGCATCGCGCTGCGTGCGGCCGCGCCCTTGCGTCCGGAAGGCCGATGGTCGGGCAGGCGCAGCGTCCCGAGCGGCAGGCTGCTGGCACCCTCGCAGCGCCCGTCGGCGACCCGCACCAGTTCAAGGCTGCCCCCGCCAAGGTCGGCCACCACGCCGCGCGCCGCGGGGAAGGCGCCGATCACGCCGTGGGCGGAAAGCAGCGCCTCCTCCTCGCCCGAAAGCACCCGCGGCATGAGGCCGATGGCGCGCAGTTCCTCGAGGAAGGCCGGCCCGTTGCTGGCCTCGCGCACCGCGGCGGTGGCCACGGTCTCAATGTCCCTGATGCCGAGATCGGCAAGCAGCAAGGCAAAGCGCCTGAGCCCGCGCAGCGCGAGCGCCATGGCATCCTCGGCCAGCCGCCCGGTGACGGCGATCTCGCGCCCGAGCCGCGCCGTCACCTTCTCGTTGAGCAGCACCGTGGGCGCGCGCATGGCGCCGCCATAGACCACGAGGCGTACCGTGTTCGAGCCGATGTCGATGATCGCGCGCTCAGGCCTGCTGCCCAGAATGGCGCCCTCGCGCTCGGCCCGCCGCCTAGGATAGCTCATCCCACCGCTCCCCGCCGCAGGCTGAGCTTGGGCACCGCCCCGGCCTCGAGCGCCCCGCCGCGGCCCGAAAGCGAGGGGTTGGTCATGAAATAGCGGTGGCAATTGAAGGGCTTTGCTCCCGGCTCGAGCGTGACGCGCGAATAGTGCCCATCGGGGTGCAGCCACCAGCTCTGCTCGGTGTCGAGCATGTTGGCGAGCAGCACCTGCTGGAGCACCTGGTCGTGCACCGTGCGGTTGAGGATCGGGATCAGGGTTTCCACCCGGCGATCAAGATTGCGAGTCATCATGTCAGCAGAGGCGATGAACACCGCGGCGTGAGCGCTGGGCATGGGATGGCCATTGGCAAAGGCATAGATACGGCTGTGCTCCAGAAAGCGTCCGATGATCGACTTGACACGGATATTCTCGGAAAGGCCGGCAATCCCGGGCCTGAGGCAGCAGATCCCGCGCACCACCAGTTCCACCGGCACCCCGGCATTGCTGGCGGCATAGAGCCGGTCGATCACCCCCTCATCGGTGATCTGGTTGCACTTCATCCAGATCGCGGCGGGCCTGCCCTTGCGCGCGTTTTCGATTTCGGCATCGATGCGGGCATAGATCTCCGCGCGCAGATCAATCGGGGCAATGTGCAGCCGCTCGAGCGCGTGCGGCTCGACATAGCCGGTGATGAAATTGAACATCTTGGCCGCATCGCGCCCGAGCTTGGGATCGGCGGTGAAGAAGCTGAGATCGGTATAGATGCGCGCGGTCACCGGATGATAATTGCCGGTGCCGAAGTGGCAATAGGTGCGGAAGGAATCGCCCTCGCGCCGCACCACCATTGCCACCTTGGCGTGGGTCTTCCAGTCGGTGAAGCCGTAGATCACCTGCACGCCCGCACGCTCGAGCTTGCTCGCCCATTTGAGGTTCTGCTCCTCATCGAAGCGGGCCTTGAGCTCGACCACCGCGGTCACCGATTTGCCCGCCTCGGCCGCCTCGATCAGGGCATTGATCACCGCCGATTGGCTGCCGGCACGATAGAGCGTCTGCTTGATTGCCACCACATCGGGATCGGCCGCGGCCTGGCGCAGGAAATCGACCACCACCTCGAAGCTTTCATAAGGGTGGTGGATGATGATGTCCTTCTCGCGGATGGCCGAGAAGGCATCGCCGTCATGCTCGCGAATGCGCTCGGGATAGCGCGGGGTATAGGCATCGAACTTGAGGTCGGGCCGATCCTCGCGCACGATCTCGGCAAGGCCATCAAGGCCGATCATGCCATCGGTCTTGATCACCGCGGCTTCGTTGATGCCCAGCTGTTCGCGCAGCAAGGCTTCGGCCGCCGGATCGAAATCCTCCTCAAGCTCGAGCTGGATCACCTGGCCGCGGCGGCGGCGCTGGATCGCACTGCGGAAGGTGCGCACCAGGTCTTCGGCCTCTTCCTCGATCTCGATGTCGCTGTCGCGCAGCACCCGGAACAGCCCGTCGCCCTGGATGGCAAAGCCGGGAAACAGCGCCGCGGCATAGCGCTGGATGAGCCGCGCGATCGAGATATAGAGCGCGCCGCTGCCCTCGCCGCCGGTTACCGCATCGGGCACCCGCACAAAGCGCGGCAGGGCGCTGGGGATCAGCACCATCTCGATCAGCTGTTCGCCGGTGGCCTCGCGCCGCAGGGTGAAGAGCAGCCCCAGCCCGCCGTTCTGGACGAAGGGGAAGGGATGCGCCGGATCGAGCGCCTGGGGCGTGATCACCGGCAGGATCTCATTGAGGAAGAAGGCCTTGAGCCACTTGTGCGCGGCCGGGCTGACGCGCTGTTCATCGGCAACGTGGATATCGGCAGCGGCCAGCGCGGCGCGCAGCTTGCGCCAGATCGCCTGCTGGCGCTGCGAGAGCCGGACGAGCTGCTCGCGGATCGCGGCCAATTGCTGCGAGGGGCTGCGCCCGTCGATCGAGGGGGTTTCCAGCCCGCGCTGCACCTGGCCCACCAGCCCGGCGACGCGGATCATCATGAATTCATCGAGATTGCTGCCCGAGATCGAGAGGAAGCGCAGCCGCTCGAGCAGCGGATAGGCCTCGTTGTCGGCCTCGGCCAGCACCCGCTGGTTGAATTGCAGCCATGATAGCTCGCGGTTGAAATAGGGCGATTCATCGGGCCCGAGCGCCGCCAGCGGGGCGGCGGGCATGACAGGCTCTGGACCGGTCGGTGACGTGCTCATCGCTTTCCTGCTTCCATGCGGCGCCGCGGGCCGGCCGCGCCGTGCGCCGGCACGCGCATGTGTTCGCTCGCGCGGTCGGTGTAAATCACCTTGCAGGCGCTGTCACACGAATGTCAAATTGTGCGCGCGGGCGACCTCGGGCGGCCTAGAGCAGGCTGCGGCTGTCAGCGATCGCGGCGATCCCGCGCCGCCCGCTGGCATCGCGCCCCAATTGCACGATCACGTCGATCACGCTTGCGGCATAGGCAATGGTGTCGCCGCGCGAGAGGCCAATGCCCGTCTGCATCACCATAAGCGCCAATTGTTCCAGCGCCCCGCGCAAGCTGTTGGCGTGGATGGTGGAGAAGCTGCCCGGGTGTCCGGTGTTGATCGCGCGCAGGAAGCTGACGCTTTCCGCCCCGCGCAATTCGCCGAGCACGATGCGATCGGGTCTCAGGCGCAGCGCCGCCTGGAGCAATTCGTTGGCCGTGACCTTGGCCTCGCCCAGTTCGCCCTTGACCGCAACGAGGCCCACCCCATTCTCGCCCGGGAGCTTCAATTCGGGCGTGTCCTCGACCAGCACCACCCGCTCCTCGCGCGGGATCTCGCCGAGCATGGCATTGAGGAAGGTGGTCTTGCCGGTGCTGGTGCCCCCGGAAATCAGGATCGTGCGCCGCGCCCGGATGGCGGCGCGCAGATAGGCGATCGGCTGGGTCTGGGGATCGGGCAGGTCGCACTGCTGTTCGCCCATCAGCGGGCCGGTATCATAGGCATCGAGCGGCAGGTCGAGCCGGCGGTGGCGACGGATCGCCATCACCCAGTGCCTGCGGCTCGCCGGCGGGCCGCAGAACTGCACCCGCGCGCCATCGGGCAAGGTCGCACCAAGCAGGGGATGCTCGCGGTTGATCCCCTGGTGGCTGATGCGCGCGACCTGTTCAGCCAGGCGCTGCACCAGCCGATCATCGATCTCGGGGGTCTCGATCCGCTGCATCCCCGGGTTGGCGGCATCCTCGATCCACACCTCGCCCGGGCGGTTGACCATGATCTCGGTGATGGTGTCGCGCTCGAGCCAGCGGCGAAAAGGCGCCAGATAGGCCTCGAGATAGACGCTGCGCTCGGCCATGCCCGCGCGCGCGGCGGCGCTCTCGGCCTCCTCCGGAATGCCTGTCGCCATCAGCCGGTGAATCTCCCCGGGCACAGGATCAGTTGCCCACCGTGCTGAAATCAAGATCGCGCGCGGTGAACACCCGGATCGGCTCGCCCATGCGCACGCGGATCGTGGGGCTGATCTGCCCCTGCGATTGCACCGCGCTGCTGGCAGCGTTCTGCGCCCCGCCGGCGACGATCACCCCGCCGACCCCGCCGGTCGCCACCGCGCCGAGCCCGCCCACCACCGAAAGCAAGAGGCCCGAGCCGAAGCGCTTGAAGAAGTGGCTGTTGACATCGCCCTCAAGCCCGGTGGTGCCGTCAAAGGCCACCGCGGGCGAAGCTAGGTTGATCGAGGCGCCATCGGGGCGAATGAGCCGCGTCCAGATCACATAGGCGCGGCGCTGGCCCTGCTGCACGCCCGACTGGTATTGTCCGATGAGACGCGAGGAGCGCGGGATCAGCACGCGCTTGCCATCAAAGCTGCGCACGTCCTGGCTCACCACCGCGCGGACATAGCCGGGCACGTCGGTGTTGATCGCGGTCTCAAGGATCGCGGGGATCAGCGTGCCCTCGGTCACGGTGGTGGAAGGATTGGTCATCGGCCGGGCCTGCGCCGGCGCGCCGCCGACCCCGCCGATGCGGCTGGCAAAGGCCGCCGCGCTGCCGGTCCCGGCCACATCGCCCGCAGCCCCGCCCGGCGCAGGCGCCGCAACCGGCGCTTCGGCAAGCCGCGGGGCGCTGCGCGCGGCGGTGCCATCGAAAATGAGGCTCGGGCTGTCGAAGGGATTGGCTGCGGGGGCCTGGGCAAACCCGGGCTGGTTGGCGAGCACCGGGGCGGGCGCCGGATCGGGCTGCGGCGCAACCGGCGCAGCCCCGGGCGCCTGTGCCGGATCGGCCACCGGCTGCACCGGCGCGGGCACGGCGGCTGCCTGCGGCGCGGCCACATTGGGGTTGCCGATCCCCTGCGGCGTGGGCGTGCGCGCGGCGTTCATCGCCCAGAAGGTGACCGCGCCGAGCAGGCCGACGATCGCCACGCCGGCGGCAAGGCCCAGCCCGTCACCCCGCGCCCGGCGCTCGGTGACCGCGGGGAAGGCCGCGCGGCTGGCAAGGTCGATGATCTCGGCCGATTCGCGCTCGCGCGGATCGACCAACTCGCTGCTGCTTCCATCGCCCTTCTTCGGCGGCAAACGCATGGCAAGGCGCATCACTTGGTCTCCCTGGCGGATCGGTGGCGGATCATGAACCCTTGCGTGCCCTTTCGGCGGGCGTGCTCAGCCCGGCGGCGCGCGCCGCGGGCGGCATCGGGCCGGTGTTGGTCAGCGTGGCGGTGTCGCGGCCCGAGCGCAGGATGATCTGCGGCGGCACGCCTTCGACCACCACGGTTTCGCCGCGCACGGTGAAGTTGACCGGGCCTTCCTCGCCCGCGGCATTGGTGACGAGGATCGCCGGGATCGGGGCACCCGCAGGCCAGGTGAGGAACACCGCCTCGCCATCATCAAAGGCCCGCAGCGGCAGCAATTCGCGCGCGCCAGCGCTGGCCCAAGCAAAGTTGAGGCTGGCCGGATCGGCGACGGCAAAGCGATCGCTTGCCGCGGCCATCTCCTCCGGGCTCGCCCTGGCGCGCAGGGCTTCGGCCTCGGCCTCGGCGGCAGCAGCAAGGCGCGCTTCCTCCTCGGCCTTCTCGAGATCGGGATAGCGGAACTGGAGCACGTAGAGCGGCGCGTTCTTCGGGCTGGCGACGAGATCGAAAAGGTAGGTGCGCTTGCTCGTCACCACCGTCATGTTGGTGCGCGCCGCCGGCTCGAGCGGCTTGACGAACAGGATCGTCTGCGCGCGGTTGGGCTGCACCTGCCAGGCGGTGCTGTCGCCGATGGCGACATTCTCGATCATCTCGTCGGGGGCAAACTTGATGGTGGTCTGCACCTTCACCCGCCCGTCGATGCGCACCACCGTGCCTTCGTCGAACACGCGGGTCTGCAGGCGTGCATCCTCGCTGGCGGCGGGGGTGGCGAACGCGAGCGCGGCGGCGGTGAGTGAGGGCATCAGCGCAAGGCCGAAGGCACGGGGCATGATCAAGTCTCCGAAGGGTTCCTGGGCGCCGGCGCGCGCAGCGGGGCAGCCGAGGCCAGCGGCGGGGCCGAGCGGAAGCGGTTGCCGATCCCGCGGGTACGCGAGGCGGCAGGATTGAGCGGCACCACCTGCCCGCTCTCGCCCGTGGTGGCATAGACGCGGGTCTCGCGCCGGATGGTGGCATCGGGCGCGGTGTCATTGGCGGCCACCACCGCCGCAGCGGGCGCGATGTCGGTGCGGCGCGGGCCGGGCGCCGTCGCCACCGGAGCCGCGGAGACGCGCGCGCCCGCGCCAGCTGCCGCAAGGCTGGCAGGGGCAGCGCGCGGCGGCTCGGCTGAAGCTGCGCGCTCCTTGCCCGGGGCAAGGCCGAAGACCTGCCAGCCCGCCACCATTACCGAGGATACCTTGAGCGCCATCAGCATCAGCGCCACGTGCACTGCGCCGACGAGGAAAAAGGCCATCGCCGCCTGCTGGTCGATCTTGCCCGGCACCGCCACCAGCGCCGCCAGGATCGGCACCGCCATCTCGAGCATGATGGTGCCGCCCAGCACCGCAAACAGTGGGGCGAGCGCCAGCATCACCAGCCCCTTGAGCCAGCCGGCAAACAGCCCGCGGGTGCCCTCGAACAGCGCCAGCACCACGAAGATCGGCCCCACCGCGAGCAGCAGTGCGAGGCCAATCCGGGCGGTCACCAGCAGGCCCACCGTGCCCAGCAGCAGCAGCATCGCCCCCAGCCACATCATGCCGGGCGGGGAGAAGGCATTGATATCCTTGGTGTCTCCACTTGCCTGCTGGATCGCGAGGAAAACCACGTCGAGCTTCTGCGCGAACACCGCCGTCGCGCTTTGGCCGCGCGTGCCGGTGAGAATGCCGGCGATCTGGTCCGGCCCGCCGATAAAGAGATTGTAGAACACCGTCGAAAAGGCGACAAAACTGGTGGCAAAGGTGAGCACCAGCCCCAGCGTCATCATCTTGGGCAGCAGCGCGCGCACCGAAAGGTTGGCGCGGCCGAGCATCAGCGAAATGCCGAAGAAGCCGACATAGAGCCCGAGCAGAAGCGTCAGGGCAAAAGCGAGCTGGCCTTCGGTGCCGAACAGGCGGTTGAAGGCCTGTTCGGAAACCCCGCTGGCGATGCAATCGACCGCGGTCAGCGCCGCGGAGACCCCGGTGCCCATCGCCTGGGCGGCCATGTCGCAGCTGGTGCTCATTCGGCTGCCTGCCACAAGCTCTCATCCTCCGCCTGCGTGCCATCGGGCCACGGCTTGCCGGTGAGCGCAGGATACCAGGCCGAGGGCGCATCGCCCAGCGCCTCGCGCAACAGATCAAGCCGCCGCACCGCGCTTTCACGGCCAGAGAGGATGGTGAGCACCTCGGGCGCGCCCGACAGGTCGAGCCGCACCACCACGCTCGCATCGGGCTGACGCACCAGGAAGCAGCGCGAATGGGCCGGCAGGCTGCGGATCAGCGCCAGTTCGTGCGCGGTCAGGCCAAAGCCGTCGCAATAATCCTCTGGCCGCGCGCGGCTGTTGGGCATGAAGATCATCGTCGCGGTTTGCTCGACAAGCGCGGTCGCGATCCGGCTGTCGAGCGCATCGCGCGCGCTTTGCGTGGCAAAGCCGACGAGCGCGTTGCGCTTGCGCAGCGTCTTGAGCCAGTCGCGGATGCGCGCGGCGAAGACCTCGTCATCGAGCGCCTTCCAGCCCTCATCAATGAGGATCATCGTCGGCTGCCCATCGAGCCGCTCGTCGATGCGGTGAAAGAGATACATCATCACCGGTGTGCGCAGCCGCGGGCTTTCCAGAAGGGCGGTCATGTCGAAGCCGAGCACGCGCTCGGAAAGGTCGAGCCGGTCGCGCGCGTTGTCGAACAGCCAGGCATGTTCGCCCTCACCGATCCAGGCGCCGAGCCGGTCTGCAAGGTCGCCCGGCTCGGGCCGCCGGGCACCGGCGAGCAGTTCCTTGAAGTGCCGCAGCCGCCGCAACCGCGGATCGTTGGCATAGGTGGCATCGACCGCCGCGGCGATGGTGGCAAGCTCCTCCGGCCCTTCCGCCTTGAGCAGCACGCCGAGCCAGTCGCGCAGGAAGGCGCGGTTGGCCGGGCTGTCGGGCAAGGCCAGCGGGTTGAAGCCGGTGGGCTGGCCCGGGGCGATACGGTCATAGCGCCCGCCGATCCCGCGGATGAACAGCTCGGCGCCGCGATCCTTGTCGAACAGGATGGTGCGCGGCGCAAACTTCTGCGCCTGGGCGGCAAGGAAGTTCATCACCACGGTCTTGCCCGAGCCCGAGGGGCCGATCACGGTGAAATTGCCAAGATCGCCGTGGTGGAAATTGAAGAAGAACGGGGTGGCGCTGGTGGTCTCGAGCAGGGTGACCGCATCGCCCCAGTCATTGCCGCTCGCCTGGCCCAAGGCAAAGCCGTGGAACGAGCCGAAGCCTGCCATGTTGGCCGAGGAAATCAGCGCGCGGCGCACGATATATTCCTCGTTGCCAGGGAACTGCGCCCAGAAGGCAGGTTCAAGATTGGTGTCCTCGCGCACCGCGATCGCGCCGGTATCGGCCAATGCCGCCGCGCAGGCGGCCATGGCATCATCGAGCCGCGGCAAGGTCTTCTCGCGCACCAGCACGGTGAGGTGATGGTCGCCAAAGCCCACCGCCCCATTGCCCAGCGCATCGCGCGCGGCGAGCATCTCGGCCCGTTCGGCCGCGGCCTCCTCATCGACCGAGCGCGAGCGCCTGAGCGCCAGGTCGATGCGCTCCTTGGCGGTGGTGCGCTCGTTGGGGGCATAGGTCTCGGTCACCACCATCTCGAAGGGCAGGCGCAGGAGATTGTCGAGCAAGCCCGGCGAGGTCGCCTCGGGATAGTCTTTAAGGCCAAGGATGGCGGCAAAATCGGGCGCGGCGCTCCCCCGCAGTTCCATCGCATCAAGGCCAAATGAGGCGCGGCGATAGGGCAGCATGTGGCCGATATCGGTTTCGGGCGCGGGGCGCCGCACCGGGCGCATCTCGCCGTTGTAGAGCGCCGAGAGCAGCTCGAGCATTTCCGAATTGGTGCCGCTGCTGCCCGGCGCCTGATAATCGCCCAGCACCGCGGCGCCATAGTTCTGCAGGCTGGCCACGATCCCGGTGATCGCCGCCTTGAGGCTGCGCAGATCGCGCGGATCAGGCTCCAGCTCCTCCGCGGCGGCCCGGCTGAAGAGCTTGGAAAGCCGTTCGGGCAGGCCGGTCTTGCCGCGCGCCGGGCGGCGGATGAGGGTGATGAACTGGTCGTTGATGAACAGCGATCCGCCGGCAAGGCGCTGCTTCCAGCGCGCATCGATATGGCGGCTGAGCGGATCGGGAAATTCGGCCTCAAGCTCCACCTCCACCCGGCGGCGGATGACATGGTGATAGAGCACGAAGCGCGCATCGAGGGTGCTCCGCAGCATCACCTCGCGGGTGGCGGCATGGGCGTTGAGCGCGTCCGAATCCTCGGTCTCGAACAAGAGGCCAGGGACCTGGATCGCGCTCATCACGCTGCCATCGCGCAAGAGCACGGTGTGCTCGTCGATCAGGCGGGCATAGGGCAGGCGGTCGCCCACCTTTGCCTCCTTGGCGCTCCAGGCGGCAGGTCCAATCCATTTTACCATGTCCGGCCCTCCTTGGCGCGGCGACGTGCGGGCGTCATGGCGCGTAGCTGTTGCAGCCCCAGCGGCGGTAATTGGGCACGCGCGGGCATTTCGACACCTTGGTGATCCACAGATCAAAGATGCGCGGCTCGCGCAGCGAAGCGAAATAGCCGATCACGTGCATCACGATCGGCACGGGGATGATCCAGAAGCTCTTGAGCATCAGGAAGGCGATGGTCGTCACCATCAGGTTGATGATGAAGAAATTCATCGTCACCCCCGCAAACATCTGCGGGCGGGTGAGCGCGCGGTGCACCGGATGGCGGACAAGCTCGCTCATCGCTCTGCCCTAGCCCGCGGCCGCCTGGATGCCGGCGACGATGGTGGTGGCGCCGAACAGGATGAACACGCCGATGATGACGGTAGCGCCAAAGCGCCAGTTCATCCGCCCGGTCAGCATCATGAAGCCGATCGCGGCCACCGCCATCACCGCGATGGTGGTGGCGACGGTGCCGAGCAGCGTGCCCTGGAGCCACAGCAGCGCGGCATTGATCGGGCCGGAGCCGGCCGGATCGGCCCCCTGGGCAAGCGCCGCGCCCGGGCTGGTGGCAAGCGCAGCCAGAAAGGCAAGGCGGGCGGGAAGGCGAAGATTGGGCGTCATTATCGGGTCAAGGTCCTTGGCTTGGCGGCGCGGGCCGCCCTATCGGGCGGCCAGGCGCGCATGGTTGGAAAGCCGCCCCATGATGGCAGCGACATAGAGCTTGGTCTCGCGGATATTGGGAATGCCGCCCGAACGGAGCACCCGCCCCGGGCCGGCGTTGTAGGCGGCGAGCGCCTTTTCAAGATCGCCATCGAAGCGATCAAGCTGTTCGCGCAGGTAGCGCGCCCCGCCCTCGAGATTGGCGAAAGGATCATCGGGATCGACCCCGAGATAACGCGCCGTGCCCGGCATCAGCTGGGCAAGGCCCCGCGCCCCCACCGGTGAAACCGCATTTTCGTTCCAGCGGCTTTCCTGCCACACCAGCGCCTCGAGCAGGCTGGGGGAAAGATCAAAGCGCGCGGCAAGTTCGTGGATCTTGGCGGCATAGCGCACCGGCACCCCGGCGGCATGGCGCGCCGGATCGGAGACGGCGATTTCGGGCGCGATCTCGGGCGCGACGGGCGCGTCGCGCGGCGTGGGCGCAGCTGGCATGGCCGCATCGGCGCTGGAGCCAGCGGCGTTCTGCCCGGCGCGCGGGCCTGCCACCCAGCGCGCTTCGCCGCCGCCCAGTTCGAGCACGTCGGCCCGGGCCTCGACCGCCAGGGCAAGCAGCATGGCAAGTGTGGTGACGCGGCAAGCCGCGGCGAGAATCATGTCTCGGCCCTCCAGAATGTCCTCCTTTGTCTATCGTAAATGACACAGAGGTGACAGTCTCTGGAAAGCCGGGACATGCGCGCCAAAGGCTTAACCGCCTCGCATTTCGCGCAAGACCGCGAAAACTTGCGCCTTGGGCGGGCCCGGTGCGGCCCGGTGCGGCTTACTGGTCGCGGTAGGTGAGCTGGCCCGCGGGAGCGGCTGCCGGGCGCAATTCGCCGCGTTCGAGCATCTTGAGCGCGCGGCGCGCGAGCCGGCGCGAATCGGTGGTGGTGCCATCGGCGGTCTGAAGCTCGACCACCTCGGGGCAGGCGAGCGCCTGGGCAAAGGCGGCGCGCGCCTTTTCCTCATCGCCTGCATGGGCATAGGCGATACCGAGATTGATCAGCACCGCGGCATCGCCGGGATCGGCGGCGCTGGCCCGCTCGAGCACCGCGATCGCCTCGCGCGTCCGGCCGGCGGCCAGCGGCCTCGTGGCAAGCGCGCCCGCGCCATCAGGGCTCTGCAGCTGCGCGCTCGCAGCCACGGGCGAAGGGGCGACGGCGACAAGCGCCAGGGCAAGGGCAGTCACGATCATCGGCAAGGCTCCTCCATCTGTGCGGAGCATCATGCCTCAGTCAGGTTGTCGATGCAACAAAACCGTAACAATGTCTTTTTTCTGTAATCTACAATATCATCTCATTGTATTTGCTTATATCTTTCGTGACACCGCCGGACTGCGGGCGCGCCGGGCGGTGGGCGAAAATGGTCATATTTGTCTTTCTTCGGTCATATTGACCGGTTTGCAACACGCCTGTCATGCTGCAAGAATTCTGTCACGCGAGCCCCCTAGCGAGCGTCGCTGCGCACCATCCTGACCGCGCCTAACTCGATTCTCGGCTTTTGAGGGGACCGCTCGCTGTGAAAAACATTCAACGCACTTTGATCCTGGGTTGCAGCTTGGTCGCTCTGGCTGGCTGCGGCGCGGACGAGATCGTCTCGCCGGGCACCGGCGGCAACATCATCATCAACAACCCGCCCGCGCCGACCCCGACGCCGACCCCGACGCCGACGCCGACCCAGTCGCTGGTCACGCCCGCGGCCGGCTGCCCGACCATCGCCACCCCCGGCGGCCTCACCGATGCGGGCACCATCAGCGGCCCGACCGGCACCTATCGCGTGTGCAAGCTGCCCGCGCGCTTCACCACCAATGACCTGCTGCCCTATATCCGCGGGCTGCTCTACCAGATCGAGGGCCGTGTCGATGTCGGCAATGACCGCGGCTTTGCCGGCACCACCGGCACCGCGGTCACGCTCACCGTCGAGCCGGGTGTGATCTTCTTCGCGCAGCAGGATTCCTTCCTGGTGGTCAACCGCGGCAACCAGATCCAGTCGAACGGCACCGCCGATCGCCCGATCATCTGGACCAGCCGCGACAACATCATCGGCCTTGCCAACGACAACAGCCAGCAGCAGTGGGGCGGCGTGGTGCTGCTCGGCACCGCGCCGGTGTCCGACTGCCGCGACGGGGTGTTCAACACTGCGGGCAACCCCAACAACAACCCGACCTGCGAAGGCCGGCTCGAGGGCGCGGCGACGCTCACCCCCTTCGGCGGCAATACGCCGACCAACAACGCCGGTTCGTTCCGCTTCAATCAGATCCGCTTCTCCGGGTTTGAACTTGCTCCCAACAACGAGCTCCAATCGCTCACCACGGGCGGTGCGGGTTCGGGCACGGTGATCGAGAACTTCCTCTCGTTCAACAGCTCGGATGACGGGCTCGAGTTCTTCGGCGGCGGGTTCAACGCGCGCAACTTCGCGATCATCGGCGCTTCGGACGATTCGCTTGACGTTGATACCGGCGCGCTCGTCAACCTCGACACCGTGATCGCAGTGCAGCGCTCGGGCACTGGCGACCGCCTGATCGAGCTTGATTCGCCCAATGTCTCGGACCGCACTCCCTCGAACGCGATCCCGCAGACCCGTTTCCAGCTCAACAACTTCACCTTCGTGGCCCGTTCGGGTGCGCCGATGGTGGTGCAGGCCCGCGGCGGGGCAGCGCTCAGCCTCACCAACGGGGTGATCCGCGCAGGCACCAACCAGTGCTTCCAGATCGACGAGCCGGAAACCCTGGCCGCGCTGATCGGGGTAGATTCAGTGGTCGGCAACTGCCCGGCGACCGATCCGATCCGCGGCGGCGCGGGCGTGACCAACGCCCAGGCGGCCGCTGCGGTCAATGGCGGGACCAACAACAATTTCGCCTTCACCATCACCCTTACCAACAATGTGGTGAACGGCGATGGCGAGAACGGGCGCACCCCGTTCGCGGCCAATTCGCGCTCGACCTTCTTCCCCAACCGCGCCTTCATCGGCGCGATCCAGAATGCCGCGGCGCTGACCACCACCTTCGGCAACTGGACCTGCAACTCGTCGATCCAGAACTTCGACAGCGCCACGGGAGCCTGCACCTCGCTGCCGGTCTATCCGGCCTGAGCCGCAGGCTCGACATGCACGGGGGGCGAGGCCGCATCACGGTGCAGCGCCTTGCCCCCCTTCGCCGCTTTCCTCGCGCGGCTGCCAAGCAGCCTGCGACCATGACACAGGCCTATTCATGAGGGGATCCTCACCTATGTTGACCGGCACGCGCCTGGCAGGGCTGCTGCTTCTCACCACTTCGCTGACCTTGCCTTCGGTGCTCCACGCCCAGGATGAGCAGGCGAGCGATCCGCTGACCCAGGAAGTCGAGGAGCCGGAGCCGCAGGAGGACCTCAGCAATACCGACATCTCGCTGCCCGGCGGCGGCATCATCGTCACCGGTACGCGCAACCGCGATCCGGTGCGCGCCTCCTCGCAGGTGCTGAGCGTGCTGTCAGAGGCCGACATCGCCCGTTCGGGCGAAGGCGATATTGCCGGGGCGCTGACCCGCGTGAGCGGTCTGACCCTCGTTGGCGCCGGGCGCGTGTTCGTGCGCGGCCTTGGCGAGCGCTATTCGCTGGCGCTGCTCAACGGCCTGCCGCTGCCCAGCCCCGAGCCGCTGAGCCGCGTGGTGCCGCTCGACATCTTCCCCACCAGCGTGATCTCCTCGAGCCTTGTGCAGAAGACCTATTCTGCGAACTTCCCCGGCGAGTTCGGCGGCGGGGTGATCAACCTCACCACCAAGGCGATCCCGACCGAGAGCTTCCTTACCATCGGCGGCTCCATCAGCGGCGACAGCGAGACCACCTTTGAAAACGGCCTCACCTATTTCGGCAGCCGCTGGGACACCTTCGGCTTCGACAATGGCAACCGCGATTTTCCCTCCGCGCTCCAGCAGTTGATCGCCACCGGCACCCGCGTCAACGAGGCCTCGGCCGATCTCCAGCGCCAGCTTGCCGGGCAGATCATGCCGCTCAACCTTGTTACCCTGCAGAAGAACAACGCGCTGCCGGTCAATTTCTCCGCCAACATCACCGGGGGCACCTCGTTCGAGATCGGGGATGGCAATTATCTCGGCATCATCGCCACCGCCGGGATCAGCAATTCCTGGCGCAACCGGTCGGTCATCAGCCAGCAGTTCGGCAATGCCGAGGCGGGCGACATCATCTTCGATTCCAACACCTTCATCACCGACAACAAGGTGCTGGTGAATGGCCTTCTCGGCCTTGGCCTCGATGTCGGCGAGCACACGATCCGCTGGACCAACCTCTATATCCGCGACACGCTCAAGACCGCGCGGCTCTCGCGCGGAACCGATTTCTTTACCGACCGTGTCACCGGGTTCGATTTCCAGACCCAGCAGACCGGCTGGTTCGAGCGCCAGCTGATGGATTCGCAGCTGGTGGCCGAGTTCAATTTCGACAAGCTCGAGATCGATCTGCGCGGCGGCTACGCCCAAACCGATCGCGAAGCGCCCTACAATGCGATCGTGCCCTATTTCCGCACCAACATCGCTGGCGATCCCTTCGGCGACAAGTTCGTGGTCGATGTCGGCGCGCTGATCGGCGGCACCGAGCGCATCCAGGTCGGCTTTGAGGACCTGCGCGAAAAGCTGTGGTTCGGCGGGGCGGACGTGACCTACGAGCTTACCGACAATCTCTCGCTCACCGCGGGCTATTCCTATTCGGATACCTCGCGCCGCTCGCTCTCCTTTATCGTGCGTCCGCTGATCAGCTCGTCCGAACAGTTCACCACGGTGCTGCGCGCGCTCGGGCTGCGCCAGCCGGGCGAGATCATCAATGGGGCAACGCTTGCAGTCGGCCCGGATGGCGTGCCGATCTTCAACATCACCGTCTCCGACCCGACGCCCTTCCCGGCCTTCGATGCCGGGTTGAAGATCCACGCCGGCTATGGCCTTGCGCGCTATCGCCCGACCGACCGGCTGAGCATCGAGGCCGGGGTGCGCTTCGAGGACGGGCTGCAGGTGGCCGCGCCCGATCCCGCCTTCGGCAGCGCCTTCCAGCCGACGCCGACGCGGATCGCCGAGCAGTATTTCCTGCCTTCAGGCACGATCACTTGGGAGGTGACCGACGATTTGCAGCTGCGCCTTGCCGCGTCCAAGACCATCGCCCGCCCGCAGTTCCGCGAGCTGGTGGAACAGACCTATTTCGATCCCGAATCGAACCGGCGCTTCCGCGGCAACCCCTTCCTGCAGGACAGCGAGCTGACCAATGCCGAGGCGCGCGCCGAATATTATCTCAGCCGCCGCAACAAGATCAGCCTTGCCGGCTTCTACAAGAAGATCGACAATCCGATCGAAAACTTCCTCATCACCGCCCCGGGGGTGATCGAGACCAGCTATGCCAACGCGCCTTCGGCCGAGCTGTATGGCGGCGAGATCGATCTGTCCTATGCCATCGACCTTGCCAATTGGGGCGGGTTGTTCGAGACCAAGCAGCTGCTGATCCTCGCCAACTACACCTACACCCAGTCGCGCCTTGCGGTCGGGCCGGACGACCTCGCCCCGATCCCCGGCGCGCCCGAACAGCGTGCCACCAACCTGTTTGATGACGGGGCGCCGCTGGTGGGCCAGTCCGACCACGTCGCCAATCTCTCGATCGGGATCGAGGATACCGAGAAGGTGCAGCAGCTCACCGTGCTGCTCAACTATGCGAGCGAGCGCGTCACCCTGCGCGGCGGGGCGCTGCCCGACGTGGTCGAGGACCCGGGGCTGACGGTGGACGTGGTGGGCCGCACCGAGTTCAAGCTCGGCGGGGTGCCGCTCGAGCTTTCGCTCGAGGCGCGCAACATCTTCGGGCGCGACAATTTCGAGTTCCAGGCGATCAACGGCAACCGCGCCGAGATCAACACCTACCAGGTCGGCACCAGCTTCTCGGTCGGACTCAAGGCGAGCTTCTGAGCGCGCCGAAAGGCGCGCTTGAAGCCAGCCGCAGCGAGGGCCACCCCACAGCGGGCGGCCCTTTCTGTTTCCGGGCGCGCAGCGGCGGGCCCACCCCGCGCACGGCAGACTTCAATTGAGATCGAAGACGTAGCCCATCGAGCGCACGGTGCGCAAAGGATTGCCCCCGCCCGCGGCCTTGATCGCCCGGCGCAACCGTCCGATCCAGACATCAACGGTGCGCTCGTCGATCGGCGGCTCGCGCTTGCCAAGGCCGTTGATCAGCTCCGCGCGAGTGAGCACCCGGTTGGGATTTTCGGCAAAAAAGCGCAGCAGCCGGAACTCGTTGGGCCTCAGCACAATCGGCTCGCCCGCCCAGCGCGCCTGGAGCGCGGCCATGTCGATCGAGAGCGCGCCGACCTCGAAGCGGCGGGTGGCGTGGCGTTCGGCCTGGCGCGATTGCAGCGCCAGCACCCGATCGAGCACCGCGGTGCGGGTGAGCGGGCCGATCACATAGTCATCCGCCCCGGCGCGCAGCGCCCGGCGGCGATCTTCGGGATCGTCCTCCTCGAGCACCATGGTGACATGGGCATCCATGGTGCGCGGATCGGCGCGCAGGCGGCGGCACATTTCAAGCCCGGCCAGATCGTCCATCACCCAATCAACAAAGGCCCACATCGGCCCCTCGACCAGCCGCCGCGGGCCATCCGGCCCGAGCCGATCGAAGGTGAAGCGGCGCTGGTCATGGACGAAATCCTCAAGGCTCTCGCCCAGTTCGCTCGTCAGGAAGATGTTGACGACATCCATGTTCAGCCGGCCCCGTTTGGGGCGGGAGTGACGCAAGGGTGTGACGCGTTTGTGACGGGATTACAGCAATGCGAAGCGCGGGGGGAATGACCCGTCGCCGCGGGTGTCAGGACAGGGTCAGCCCCCCGTCGACCACCAGCGTCTGGCCGGTGATGTAGGCGCTCAATGGCGAGGCGAGGAACAGCGCGGCTCCGGCCATGTCCTCTGGCGTGCCCATGCGGCCAAGCGGGATTTTCCTGAGACTCGCAGCGAGGCGATCGGGGTGCTCGGTGGTCACTGCGGTCAGCTTGGTCGGCACGAGACCGGGGGCAATGCCGTTGACGCGGATGCCATCGCGCGCCCAGGCCTCGCCCAGCGTCTTGGTGAGGCTCGCCGCCCCGGCCTTGGAGGCGGCATAGGCGGGCGTGCCGATGGTCGATTTGAACGCCGCGACGGAAGAGACGATGATGAGCGCGCCCTTGGCCGCAGCCAGCGCCGGGTGGAAGGCGCGGGCGGCATCCATCACCGAATTGAGGTTGATGTCGATCACCTGATCCCAGCCCTCGCGGGTAAATTCCTGCCGGCCATAGCGCACCGTGCCCTGGCACAGCACCAGCACATCGAGCGGGCCGAAATCTGCCGCCAGCCGGTCAGCCGCGTCGCGATCGGTAAGATCAAGCTGGCGGTAATCGAGGCCGGTGAAGTCGGAATCCTCGGCCTCGAGATAGTCGCCGCAATCGGGCCGCGTCCCGGTGACGGTCACCCGCGCCCCGCGCTGGCGGAAGCCGTGGGCAATGCCATTGCCGATCCCGCTCGACCCGCCGATCACGAGAACGCGTTGGCCGGTGAAGTCGAGCGGATCGGTCATGTCACATGCCCCTCAGATGCTCCGCGAGATCACTTCCTTCATGATCTCGTTCGTCCCGCCGAAGATGCGGGTGACGCGCGCGTCGCGCCACAGCCGCGCAATGGCATATTCGTTCATGTAGCCCGCCCCGCCGTGGAGTTGCAGCGCCGCATCGCAGGCTTCCCATTGCAGTTCGGTGTGCCACAGCTTGGCCGCGCTCGCCTCATCGGTGGTGAGCTTGCCTTCGAGATGGCGCTTGATCGCCCAGTCGAGATGCGCCCAGCCGACCTGGATCTTGGCCTTGAGGTCAGCGAGGGTGAACTTGGTGTTCTGGAACTCGAACACGGATCTGCCAAAGGCCTTGCGCTCCTTGGTGAACTTCACCGCCTCGTCGAACGCCCGCTGGGCTGCGGCCTGCGCGCCCACGGCGATGCCGAGGCGCTCCTGCGGCAATTCCTCCATCAGGTGGACAAAGCCCATGCCCTCGGCGCCGAGGATATTGGTCATCGGCACGCGGCAATCGTTGAAGAACAGCTCGGACGTGTCGGCGGCGTGCTGGCCGATCTTGTCGAGATTGCGCCCGCGCTCGAAACCCGGGGTGTCGGCATCCACCAGCACCAGGCTGATCCCCTTGGCGCCCTTGTCGGGATCGGTCTTGGCCACCACGATCACCACATCGGCGTTCTGGCCATTGGTGATATAGGTCTTCGAGCCATTGATGACGAGGTGATTGCCGTCCTTCCTGGCGGTGGTGCGGATGCCCTGAAGGTCGCTGCCGGCGCCCGGCTCGGTCATGGCGATCGCGGTGATGATATCGCCCGAAACCATGCCGGGCAGATATTTGGCGCGCTGCTCGGGGGTGCCAAGCCGCTCGAAATAATTGGCGGTGATGTCGTTCTGCAGCGTGAAGCCGGCCGAGGAGCCGAGATAGGAAAGCTCCTCGGTGAGCACGCAGTTGAAGCCGAAATCAAGGCCAAGCCCGCCGTTTTCGGGCTTCACCGTCATGCACAGCATGCCCGCATCGCCCATCTTCTTCCACACGTCGCGCGGGACAATGCCGTTCTTCTCGTGCTCGTCCATGTAGGGCACGAGATGTTCGGCAAAGACCTTGCGCACGGTGTCGCGGAAGGCCTCGTGGTCTTCGTTATAGGCGGTGCGGTTGGCAGTGGCGAGCATGGGGGTTCTCTTTCGGCAAATGGGTTTCGATTTGCCACGATCAAAGCCCGCCACCGGGCGAGGGTCAAGCGCGAAAGTGGGGGTTTAAGGCCCCCAACCATGTCCTAGCCGACGAAGGCCCGCTCGATCACGAACTGCCCCGGCTTGTTGTTCGCCCCTTCCTCGAAGCCGCGGGCTTCCAGATCGGCGGCGTGGTCCTTGATCATCGCCATGCTCCCGCACAGCATCACGCGGTCCTCGTCGGGCACGAAGTGCTTGGGGCCCTTCGACTGCGCGAACAGGCGCCCATCGTCGATCAGCGTCTGGATGCGCCCGGTGGTGTGGAAAGGTTCGCGCGTGACGGTGGGAATATAGATCATCCGCGCCCGATCCTCATCCTCGAGCAGCGGATCGCCCTCGAGCTTGCTTTCGAGCAGCTCGCGATAAGCGAGTTCGGCGACATGGCGCACCGAGTGCACCACGATCACTTCCTCGAACATCTGATAGACTTCAGGATCGCGCACCAGGCTCATGAAGGGCGCAAGGCCCGTGCCGGTCGCCAGCATGAACAGGCGCTTGCCCGGCAGCAGCGCATCGGTGACGAGCGTGCCGGTGGGCTTCTTGCCGAGATAGATCGGATCGCCCGGCTGGATATATTGCAGGCGCGAGGTCAAGGGGCCATCGGGCACCTTGATCGAGAGAAACTCGAGTTCCTCGGCGTAAGAAGGCGAGGCGACCGAATAGGCCCGCAGCAGCGGCTTGCCGTTGTCACCCGGCAGGCCGATCATCACGAATTCGCCCGAACGGAAGCGGAACGAGGCCGGGCGCGTCATCTTGAGGCTGAACAGCCCCTCGCACCAGTGGTGGACGTGGGTGACGGTTTCCACGGTCAGCGCCGCGCTTTCGGTGAACTGGTCGCGGGTCAGGGTAAGCTGGGTCAAGACGGGCCTCGCCAGATGCGCTGCGCCGCGCGCGCAGGCGCGGCAGGATCGGGGGCGCCCTTGCCCGAGAGCCGCGCCCCCTTCAAGACAGTTTCTTGATAGGGGCTGAAAGCCGCGCTTGGTTGGCGCGCGGTCAATTCCACCCCGCCTTGTCGAAGATCTTCACCGCTTCGGCCTGGTGCCGGCCGATTTCGGCAAGATTGAGCGGATCGGGCTTGAACGCGCCCAGCCCCGCCACCGCCGCATTGGGCTTCAACCCGATCACCGCCGGATATTCGTTGTTGCCATCGGCAAAATAGCGCTGGGCGCTTTCAGAGGTGAGATATTCGAGAAAGCGGATTGCATTGGCGCGGTTGGGCGCGGTCTTGACCAGCCCCGCCCCGCTGACATTGACATGGGTGCCCGTCCCGTCCTGATCGGGGAAGATCACGCCGACCTTGTCATAGATCGCCTTCGCCTTGGCATCGCCCCCGGCATAGCGCGCGAGGTAATAGGTGTTGACGAGCGAGAGGCGGCACTGGCCGGCGGCCACGGCCTCGATCATCGCCGTGTCATTGCCCTGAGGCGGCTGGCGGAAATTGGCGACCACGCCCTTTGCCCATTGCTCCGCCGCTGCCGGGCCCTTGTGGGCGATGATGCTCGAGAGCAGCGAGATGTTGTAGATGTTGGAGGAGGAGCGCATGCAGATCTGCCCCTTCCACCTGGGATCGGCCAGATCGGCATAGGTCTTCAGCCCCTCGGGCACGCCGGCGGCCTTGTTGTAGATGATGATCCGGGCGCGGGTGGAAAGGCCAAACCACTTGCCTTCAGGGTGGCGCAGATGGGCAGGCAGGCGCTCTTTCAGCACCGCCGAATCGACGGGCGCGAGGATCCCCGCCTGTTCGGCGCGCCACAGCCGTCCGGCATCGACGGTGATGAGCAGGTCAGCCGGGCTGAACTCGCCCTCGGCCTTGATCCGCTCGATCAGGGCATCAGCCTCGGCCTCGATGCGGTTGACCTTGATCCCGGTTTCGCGGGTGAAGTCCTCATAGAGGGCAAGGTCGGTGTCATAGTGGCGCGAGGAGTAGATATTGACCTCGCCCGTGATCGGGGCCGCCGCGCCCTTGCCTTGCGGCTCACCGGTTTCGCTTGGCGAACAGGCGGCAAGGCCAAGCACGGCCAGGATGGCAAACAGAAGCTGCTTCATCGGGAGGATTCCTGCACAGATTTGCGAATGACTTGCAATATTAACGCAAGCCGCGCAAGCCCTAATCGCGGGCAAAGGCGCGCAGGCTCGCCGCCTCGGGCAGCGGCTGGTAGCGCGCCGCCGGATCGATCTGCCCTGCGGTTTCAACCGTGATCATTGCCCCGCCCGCGCCTTCGAGCACCACCCGGGTGCGCCGGCCGAGCGGGTGCAGGTCGCGCACCCGGCAGCCGGCATCGCCCTGGGCCGGGGCGAGCGCGATGCGCTCGGCCTCGACCAGCAGATCGAGCGCTTCAGCCGCGGGCAGCGGCCCAGCCAGGCTCGCCAGCGGCCAGGTGCCGAAGGCGCTTTCCAGCCCCTCGTCCACCCGCCGCGCGGCGATGATCTGCGCGCCCGAGAAGATCGCCCCCACCGCCGCGCTCGCCGGCGCCTCGTGCAACTCCTGCGGCGTGCCGAACTGGACGATCCGCCCGCGCTCCATCACCGCGATCCTGTCACCAATGTCGAGCGCCTCGGCCGGGTCATGCGTCACCAGCACCACCGTCGCCCCCGCCGCGCGCAGCAGGCTGCGGCATTCGCGGCGCAGCGCGCGGCGCAGCACGATATCGACACTGGCAAAGGGCTCGTCCATCAGCAGCACCCGCGGCCCCGGTGCCATCGCCCGGGCAAGCGCGGCGCGCTGCTGCTGCCCGCCCGAAAGCTCGTGGGGATAGCGATCGCCCAGCCCCGCAAGCCCCACCTGGGCAAGCCAGCCTTCGACCTCGCCCCGGCGCGCCTTGGGCAGGCCAAAGGCGATATTGGCCGCCACGCTCATATGCGGAAACAGCGCCCCATCCTGAAACACCAGGCCCACGGGCCGCGCTTCGGGCGGGGGGTTGCGGCGCGGATCGGCCAAGGGCGCGCCATCGAGCCAGATCTCCCCCTGCTGCACCCTGAGCAGCCCGGCGGCGAGGCCCAAAAGCGTTGACTTGCCGCAGCCCGAAGCGCCAAGCAGGCAGGTGATCTCTCCCGCCGGGGCGGCAAGGGTAATGTCCTCGAGCGCCCGCACCGGACCGTAAGCATGGGCAATATGGCGAAATTCAAGGCTCAATGGCTGATCCTGCCGCTCGGGCGCTGGCGCCGTGGGGGCGCGCGCCGGTGAGCCGCATTAGGCAATTTCGCCGCCACGAGGCAAGCGGGGCCGGGTGGACGGGGGCCGCGCTGGTGCTCGCCGCGCTTGCCGCCCTGCCGCTGGTGGCGGTCGCCGCCGCGGCGCTCACGGACGGCGGTGAGAGCCTCGGCGCGCTTTCCGGCACGGTGCTGCCATCCTATCTTTCCAACACCGCGCTGCTGATGCTGCTGGCGGGCGGGATCGCCGTCGCGATCGGCACCCTGTGCGCCTGGCTGGTGGTGGCCACGCGCTTTCCCGGCCGCCGCCTGCTCGCCTTTGCGCTGGTGCTGCCGCTGGCGGTGCCGGCCTATCTTGCCGCCTATGTCTATGGCGCGCTGCTCGATATCGGCGGGCCGGTGCAGAGCGCCCTGCGCGCGCTCACCGGATGGCAGGCGGGCACCTATAGCTTCCCGCCGATCCGCTCGCTCGGCGGCGGGGCGCTGGTCTTTGGCCTGGTGCTCTATCCTTATGTCTATCTCCTTGCCCGCACCGCCTTTGCGACGCAAAGCCTTACCCAGTTCGCCGCGGCGCGCAGCCTCGGGGCCGGGCCGTGGCGGGCCTTCTTTGAGGTCGCCCTGCCCGCGGCGCGCCCGGCGATCGCCGGGGGCCTTGCACTGGTGCTGATGGAGGTGCTGGCCGATTTTGGCGTTGCCGAATATTTCGCCATTCCCACCTTTTCCACCGGCATCTTCCGCGCCTGGCTGATCAGCGGGGACAAGGCCGGCGCCCTGCGCCTTGCGGGGGTGATGCTGGCCTTCGTGATCGCGCTGGTGGCGCTCGAGGCGGCGAGCCGGCGCGGGCGGCGCGACAGCCGCGATGGCCTTTCCCGCCGCGCCGAGGCCGAGCCGATGGTGCACCTGACGCCGCTGGGCCAAGCGCTCGCGCTTGCCGCCTGCCTCGTGCCGGTGGGGCTCGGCTTCGTGCTGCCGGCGGCCTACCTTGCCGCCCTCGCGCTCACCGAACGCGCCCGCGCCGCCGCTGGCGAACTGGCAAGCTATGTGGCGAGCAGCCTGTGGCTGGCGCTGGCGGTGGCAGGCACCTGCCTCGTCGCCGCGCTGCTGCTTGTCTTTGCCCGGGCGCGCGCCGGCTCGCGCCTCACCGGCGCGGCGATCCGGGTGGCGAGCCTTGGCTATGCCCTGCCCGGCGCGCTGCTCGCGGTCGGCCTGCTCGCCCCGCTCGGCGCGCTCGACCAGAGCCTCACCCGCCTCGCGCGTGACCACCTGGGCTGGAGCGGCGGGCTGCTGCTTACCGGCACCAGCCTCCTGCTCATCTATGCCCTTGCGGTGCGGTTCCTGACGGTCGCCTACAACACGCTTGATGGCGGGCTGGCCCGCATCCCGCCCGGTCTCGATGCCGCGGCCCGCAGCCTGGGCGCCGCGCCGGGGCGGGTGCTTGCCCGCATCTATGCCCCGCTGCTTGCCCCCAGCCTCGCAGGCGCCGCCGCGCTGGTGTTCATCGACACCCTGCGCGAACTGCCGGCAACGCTGATCCTGCGCCCCTTCAATCTCGAAACGCTGGCCACCCGCACCTATCGCCTCGCCAGCGATGAACGCCTGATCGAGGCGGCGATCCCGGCGCTGATCCTGCTCGCCGCCGGGCTGCTGCCGGTGCTGCTGCTCAACCGGCTGGGCAAGCGCTGACAGCCGGGCGCGGGGCGCATCGGCCGCAAGTGTCCAGCCAGCCTGTCACTTGTGCTTGTCCAAAGCCGCCGGAAGGTTCACAAGACCAGGCGATGGCACGCTTTCCCTTCTCCGCAATCGTCGGTCAGGACGAGATGAAGCAGGCGCTGCTGATTGCCGCGGTCGATCCCGGCATCGGCGGGGTGATGGTGTTCGGCGATCGCGGCACCGGCAAGTCCACCGCGGCGCGCGCGCTCGCAAGCCTGCTGCCGCCGATCCTCGCGCCCGAGGATTGCCCCTATGGCTGCGCCAGGGAGGATCAGGCGCGCTATCCCGATATCTGTGGCAAGGGCCGGATGGTGCGCCGCCCGGTGCCCTTCGTCGATATGCCGCTGGGCGCAACCGAGGACCGGGTGATCGGCGCGCTCGATCTCGAACGGGCACTGAGGCGGGGCGAAAAGGCCTTCGAGCCGGGCCTGCTGGCCAAGGCCCATCGCGGGTTCCTCTATATCGACGAGATCAACCTGCTCGAGGATCACCTCGTCGATCTGCTGCTCGATGTCGCCGCCTCGGGCGAGAACGTGGTCGAGCGCGAGGGCCTATCGGTGCGGCACCCGGCGCGTTTCGTGCTGATCGGCTCGGGCAACCCCGAGGAGGGCGAGCTGCGCCCGCAATTGCTCGATCGCTTCGGCCTGTCGGTCGAGGTGCGCAGCCCCACCGACATCGACGTGCGGGTCGAGATCATGCGCCGGGTGGCCGAGAGCGAGCATGACCCGCAAGGCTTTGCCGCGCGCTGGGCGGGCGAGGATGCGAAGATCCTGCGGCGCATCGCCCGCGGCAAGGCGCGCCTAGCCCGGCTGGCACCGAGCGAGGCGGTGCTGCGCGATGCGGCCGAGCTGTGCCTTGCCGTGGGGGCCGATGGCATCCGCGGCGAACTCACACTGATGCGCGCCGCCCGGGCGCTTGCCGCTCTGCAAGGGGCCAAGGAAGTGACCCGTGCGCATCTGGTCGCGATTGCCCCTTCGGCCTTGCGGCACCGGCTGCGGCGTGACGTGCTCGACGAGACCGGATCGACCGCGCGCATCACCCGGGCGATTGCCGAGCTGTTCGGATGAGCCAGGAGCCTGCCGCCGATCCGCTGGCCGATGCGGTGCTGGCGGCACGGCTGTTTGCGCTGGCGCCGCAGCGCTTTGGCGGGCTGGTGCTGCGCGGCGACAGCCCGGCGCGCGCGGCGCTGGTGGCGGCGCTGGGCGCGGCGCTGCCGCTGCGCCGCCTGCCCGGCCATGTCGATGATGCGCGCCTCATCGGCGGGATCGATCTTGCCGCGAGCCTTGCCGCCGGCCGCCCGGTGGAGGCCGCCGGCCTCATCGCCGAGGCCGCGGGCGGGGCGCTGGTCGCCGGCATGGCCGAGCGAATGGAGGGCGCCGTCGCCGGGCGGCTGGCCCAGGCGCGCGACGCCGGCAAGGCGGCGCTGGTGCTGCTCGATGACAGCGCCGATCCCGAGGAAGCCCCGCCCGCGTGCCTGACCGAGCGGCTCGCCTTCTCCTGCAACCTTGCCGCCGTGCGCGCGTGGGAGGCGCTCACTCTTCCCCCGCCGCCGGGCAGCCTTGCCGCGGTGGCCCCGCTCACCGCAGAAGATCGCGCGGCGCTCGCCGCCGCCGCGGCCGCGCTTGGGGTGGAAAGCCTGCGCGCGCTGCTCTTTGCCGAGGCCGCGGCGCTGGGGCTGGCGGCGCTCGAAGGGCGGGAGCTTGCGGGCAGGGCCGATCTTGCCGCCGCGGTGCGGCTCGTCCTCGCCCCGCGCGCCACCCGCCTGCCGCCCGCGGAAGCCCCCGAAGCCCCGCCCGAGCCGCCCGAACCGCCCCCGCCCGACGGCGCGCCCGAGGAGCAAGCCGAAAGCGAGGCCGCCCAGCCGCCCGAGCCCGAGCTTGCCGACATGCTGATCGATGCGGCGCGGGCGGCGATCCCGGCCGATCTTCTCGCCCGGCTGGCGGCGGGGGCGGCCCCGCGCCGCGCCGCGGGCAGCGGCACCGGGCAGAAGCGCAAGGGCGCGCTGCGCGGCAAGCCGCTCGGCGTGCGCCCCGGCCTGCCGCGCGGCGGCCAGCGCCTCACGCTGATCGACAGCCTGCGCGCCGCTGTCCCCTGGCAGCGGCTGCGGCGGGCCGAGACCGGCGCCCCCACCGATGGCCCGATCCTGATGCGCAAGGCCGATCTCAGGGTGCGCCGCTTCGAGGAGCGCGCCGCGCGCGTCACCATCTTCGTGGTCGATGCCTCGGGCTCGGCCGCGGCCGCGCGGCTGGCCGATGCCAAGGGCGCGGTCGAGCTGCTGCTGGCCCAGGCCTATGTCACCCGTTCGCAGGTGGCGCTCGTCGCCTTTCGCGGCACCGGGGCCGAGGTGCTGCTGCCCCCCACCCGCTCGCTCACCCGGGCGCGGCGCCTGCTGGCGGCCCTGCCCGGCGGGGGCGGCACGCCGCTCGCGCAAGGCCTTGCCGCCGCGCGCGAACTGGCCGAGGCGGTGACCGCCCGCGGCCACAGCGCCGCGCTGGTGATCCTTACCGATGGCAGGGCCAATATCGCCGCTGACGGCACGCCCGGCCGCGTGCAGGCGAGGGCCGATGCCGAAGCCGCCGCCCGCGCCATCGCTGCGCGCGCTATCGAGGCGCTGGTGATCGACATTTCCGCCCGCCCCGGGCCGGAAGGCGCGGCGCTCGCCGAGGCCCTGGGCGGGCGCTTCCTCGCCCTGCCGCGGGCTGACGCACGGATGCTCAAGGCCGCGATCAACGCCGCCCAGCCCATCGGCGCGGCGGCATGAGCGGGCTGGACTGGCAGCGCGAGGGGCTGATCTGGCCGCACCGCGAGGCCAGCCGCTTCATCATGGCAGGAGGCGCGCGCTGGCACGTGCAGGAGATGGGCGCCGGCCCGGTGCTGCTGCTGCTCCACGGCACCGGCGCCTCGGTCCATTCCTGGCGCGGGCTGATGCCGCTGCTCTCCGAGCGCTACCGGGTGATCGCGCCCGATCTGCCGCGCCATGCCTTTACCAGCGGCCATCCCCCGCAGGCGACGGGCCTTGCCGCAATGGCCCGCGCCGTGGCCGAACTCAACGCCGCGCTGGGAATCGCGCCGCAGGCGATCATCGGCCATTCGGCAGGCGCGGCGCTGGCGCTGCAGCTGGCGCTCGATCACGGCTTTGCCGGCCCGATCATCGGCCTCAACGCCGCGCTGCGCCCCTTTCCCGGCCCCTTTGCCCAGCTGTTCCCGGCGGTGGCCAAGACCCTGCTGGTCAACCCGCTGGTGCCGCGGCTCTTTGCCGCCACGGTCGATTGGGGCGGCGGGGCCGAGCGCTTCCTGTGGCGATCGACCCGCTCGCGCCTCGATCCGCAGGGGCTGGCCTGCTATCGCACCCTCCTCACCCATCCGGGCCATGCCGCAGGCGCCCTGGCGATGATGGCCAATTGGGACTTGCCGGGCCTGAGGGCGCGCATGGGCGCGGCGGGCAATCGGGTGCTGCTGCTTCACGGCAGCGCCGATCCCGCCGTGCCGCTCGCCTGGGCGAAGGAAACGCAAGGCTGGCTCGGCAACGCCCGGCTGGACGTGCTCGAAGGCCTCGGGCATCTTGCCCACGAGGAAGCGAGCGCGCAAGTGGCGGCACGGATCGTCGCCTTCCTCGCCGATGAGGGGCAAGGAGGCTGAGATGCACGCCGGGAACCTTGGCTGGATCGAGCTGGTGGCCTTCTATGGCATCGCCATCGGCATCGGGGTGTGGCAGTGGGTCAAGATGGACCGGATGCTGAAGCGCACCCGCGCCGAACAGGCCGCGCGCGCCGCAGATGAAGCGCGGCCCGAAACAGAGCCGGAAAGGTGATCGGCCCAGCCGCCGCGCAGCACCCTAACCCCTGCGCCGGGGCATGCGATAGGGCAGCATGAATTGCACGAGGCCTGAGGAAAAGCGCTCAAGATCAAGACTTTCCTGCACGGCCACCACTTCCTCACCCAAAAAGCGCGAGGCCAATTCGGAGCGGGCGTAGAAGGGCGTGTCCTCCCAGGTGCGGCGGACCCGGGCCACTCCGATATCCGACCGGGTGCGCCGTGCGATCCGCCAGCGGCTGCGCGGCAGGTGCGCGATCGGCGGCAGCTCCACCGGCTCGGGCACGCCGTGGCGATCGAACCGCAGGGCGCTGGCGAACAGCGAGCCATCGCCGCGCTCGCCCTCGTAGCACACCAGCGCGCCCTGCGTGAGGTGCGCGCGCGACCAGTGCCAGGTGCGAAAGCCGGCCTCGAGCGGCTCGGCGCCGCGGTTGTGATCGAGATAGGCCTTGCCCTGCCAGCTGAGCGCCGGCGCCTCCATCTCCACCTCGATCCGCGCGCGCGGGGCGAGGCAGTGCCAGATGTGCTGCTCGCGCGCATCGAGCGCAAAGGCCGCGCGGTTGAGCGCCTCGGGGATCACCCGCACCCGCCCGGCCACCCGCCGCTGCCACGGAATGAACAGGCGCGTGTCGCCTTCCTCGATGGTGATGGTGAGCGCCCCATCCTCCCAGCGCACCTGGCTCGGCCCGAGGGTGAGCAAGGCCGCCTCGCGCGTGAGCGCGCTGCGCCCGCGCTCGGTCATCACCCAGCGCTGCGCCGGGCCATAGAGCGCGACATTGAGCGCGGCATGATCGAGCGGATCGCGCCGCCCGGCGCGCTTGTAATAGGGGGAAAAGACGCTGCCGACAAAGGCGATGATCGTCAGCGCGTGCTGCCCGTCGTCGCTGATGGCATCGACATACCACCAGGCATAGCCGCCGGGCGGAATGTCCTCATCGAAGCGAGGTCCTTCGCGATCAGCCGCGCCGCCAGCTGCCCGGACAAGGCTGCCATGGGGACGCCGGCCGCCGGATGGGTCGCCCCGCCCGTACAGAACAGGCCCGGCAGGCGGGTGCGCGGCCCCTGTCGCTGGAAGGAGGCTGCCCAGCCGTGCGACGCCCGCCCATAGAGCGCGCCGCCCGTGGCCGGGAACAGGCGCTCCCATTCCTGCGGGGTCATCAGCTGGTGCGGCAGGGGCTGCTCGAGCATGAGCCCGCATCGCTCGAGCCTTGCCATCATGGCCTTGGTGCATCGCGCTCTCTCCTCTGCGCTGTAGCTTTGGGTGTCGCCATCGGCCGGGGCATTGACGATGATCTGCAGCCGCTCGCGCGTGCCCGGCGTCAGGGCGGCCCCGGCAAGGGTGGGGGGCCGGTCGATGGCGCAGACATAGACGGTGGGATCGGAAGGGGGCGCGCCGCCGGCGATCTCGGCAAATTCGCGGGCGTAATCGCGCGAGAAAAAGACGTTGTGGTGATTGAGGGCAAAGCCACTCGTTTCGGCATGGGCATACCACACCAGCGCCGAGAGCGAGCGCGCGCGGGGCGGCAGCGGCGCCACCGCGCGCGCTGCGGCTGCGCCAAACCGCCCGGTGGCGAGCGCCGAAGGATCGGCGTTGCAGATGACGATATCGGCAGCGATCTCCTCGCCGCTGGCAAGCCGCACCCCGCGCGCGCGCCCGCCGCTCACCAGCACCTCGGTCACTGCCGCAGCGGTGCGCACCGCGGCGCCCTGGCGCACGGCAAGCTCGGCCAGCGCCCGGGCGAGCGCATGAATCCCGCCCTCGATCACCCACACCCCGCGCGCCTCGACATGCGCGATCAGCATCAAGGTGGCCGGGGCAGCGAAGGGCGAAGAGCCGCAATAGGTGGCATAGCGGCCAAACAGCTGGCGCAGCCGCGGATCGGCAAAATGCCCGCCCAGCGCATCCCACATGCGGGTGAAGGGGCGCATCGCCAGCATCTCGCCGAGCCGCGCCGGGCCGATCCGCCACATCATCGGCAGGGGGGTGCTGGCCTTGTCGCCGCGCAGGAACGGCTCCTCCAGAACCGCATAGATGCGCGCCGCCTCGGCGCAGAAGGCGCGGTAGCCGCGCGCCGCCTCAGCCCCGGCAAAATCCCCGATCGCGGCTTCCGAACGGCGCGGATCGGCAAAGAGGTCGAGCGCGGCGCGATCATCCCAGGCGTGGCGGGCGATGATCTCGGCCGGGGTCACCCGGACATGATCGTCGAGCCGCGCGCCGCAGGCGGCAAACACCTCCTCGAACACCTCGCGCAGGGTAAAGACCGTCGGCCCGCCATCGATCTCGGCACCATCCACGCGCACCCGGCGCGCCTTGCCGCCGACCCAGGCCTCCTTTTCCAGCACCGTGACCTCGGCCCCGCGCGCGGCGAGCAAGGCGGCGCTCACCAGCCCGCCAATGCCTGCTCCGATCACGGCGACTCGCCTCGTCACGCGCCACTCCTCTGGCCATGGCCGGGCTTTATCATTGACCTTACGGTCTCATCTGTCCAATGATTTGGACATATGGCCCGAGCTGAGACCAGATGAAGCGCCTTTGGGCTGCCTTGAAGCTGGGCTATGTCGCGCGCCGCAACCGGGTGTTTGGTTCGCCCCGCTTCCAGCATTGGGCCGCGCGCCTGCCGTTGGTGCGCTGGATCGCCCGCAGCCGCGCGCGGGGCCTTCGATCTCTTGGCCGGCTTTGCCTATGCCCAGGTGCTGCGCGCCTTTGTCGAGGGCGGGCTGTTTGCGATCCTCGCCCAAGGCCCGCTCGGCCATGCCGAGATTGCCGCGCGCATGGGCCTGTCGCCCGCCGCCGCGCTGACCCTGCTGCGCGCCGGAAGGGCGCTGCGCCTGGCTGAGGAAGTCCTGCCGGATCAGTGGATGCTGGGCGAACAGGGGGCGGTGTTTGCCGGCAATCCCGGGGTGCAGGCGATGGTGCGCCACCACCGGCTGCTCTATGCCGACCTTGCCGATCCGCTGGCGCTGCTGCGCGCCGATCGCAGCGCGCCCACCGCGCTCAGCCGCTTCTGGAGCTATGCCGGGGCGCTCCACGGCGCGGGCGAGCGCGGCGCCGCAACCCAGGAAGATTCCGAACTGATGGCCGCCTCGCAGCATTTCGTTGCGGGCGAGGTGCTCGCTGCGGTGCGCTTTTCCCGCGCGCGGCGGCTGCTCGATGTCGGCGGCGGGCACGGCGCCTTTCTCGCTGCGGTGGGCGCCGCGCACCCGCACCTTGCTGTCGGCCTGTTCGACCTGCCCGAAGTCGCCGCGGTCGGCGGCGCGCGGCTCGCCCAGGCGCTGGGGGACAAGCGGGTAAGCATCCATCCGGGGGATTTCTTCCGCGACCCCATTCCGCAAGGCTACGACATGGTCGCGCTGATCCGCATCCTCCACGATCACGACGATGCGCCCGCAGCGGCGCTGCTCGCCAATATCCGCCGCAGCCTGGCCCCCGGCGCACGCCTGTTGATCGCCGAGCCGATGGCGCGCGTGCCCGGCGCCGAGGCGATGGGGGAAGCCTTTTTTGGGCTTTACCTCTGGGCGATGGGCTCTGGCCGCCCGCGCAGCCCCGGCGAGATCGCCGCGATGTGCCGGAAAGCGGGATTTGCCGCGGCACGGCCCGTCGCCACCGCGCAACCGGTCAACGCAAGCGTGGTGCTGGCCCGGGCCTGAGAAAACTTGTCCAATTAAATTGACAGTTGTTTGCGTAAGGCGTAGCAAACAGGTGGGAGAACGTAGCGATCGGGTTTCCGACTCGACTGCGCTGTCGCTGGCACTCGGAGAGGACGAGGCGATGAACACGCTGGCAGTCATTCTCGAAGCACCGCAGCGCCTGGCGCTGCGCGCGCTCGAGATGAAGCCGGTGGAAGACAGCGACGTGCTGGTCGAAATCGCCTTCAGCGGGATCAGCACCGGGACCGAAAAACTCCTGTGGAGCGGGCAGATGCCGCCCTTCCCCGGCCTCGGCTATCCGCTGGTGCCGGGTTACGAATCGGTCGGGCGGATCTGCGATGCCGGCCCGGCGGCGCGCGGGCGCATCGGCGACTGGGTGTTCGTGCCGGGTGCCAATTGCTTTGCCGGGGCGCGCGGGCTGTTCGGCGGCACCGCGCGGCGGGTGGTGGTGCCTTCGGCGCGCGCCCTGCCGATCCCCGAACATCTGGGCGAAGCAGGGGTGCTGTGCGCGCTCGCCGCCACCGCGCTGCACGCGATCAAGGGCGGCTTTGCCCGCGCCGCGGCCCTGCCCGATCTCATCATTGGCCACGGCGTGCTCGGCCGCCTGCTCGCCCGCATCACGCTTGCGCTCGGCGGGGCGGCGCCCACGGTGTGGGAGGTGAGCCCCGCCCGCCGCAGCGGCGCGCTGGGCTATCAGGTGATCGCGCCCGAGGCTGACGAACGCCGCGACTATCGGGCAATCTATGATGCCAGCGGCGATGCCGGCCTCATCGACACGCTGATCGAGCGCCTGGCCAAGGGCGGCGAGATCGTGCTCGCGGGCTTCTATTCCGAGCGGGTGAGCTTTGCCTTCCCTGCCGCCTTCATGCGCGAGGCCCATTTGCGCGTTGCGGCCGAATGGCAGCCGGGCGACCTTGCCGAGACCCGGGCGCTGATCGAATGCGGTCGGCTCGATCTCAAGGGCCTCATCACCAACCGGCGCCCCGCCGGAGAGGCGCTCGAGGCCTATCCCCAGGCCTTCTCGGACCCTGCCTGTCTCAAGATGGTCCTCGATTGGAGCCAATGCTGATGTCCGTGCTCGACACCCAGGCAGCCGCCCTGCGCGAGGAAGCGAGTCATGATCCCGATCCGGTGCACACCGGGGAGGTGACCAAGCAAACCCAGATCATCGCCATCTATGGCAAGGGCGGCAGCGGCAAGAGCTTTGCCCTTGCCAACCTCAGCTACATGATGGCCCAGCAGGGCAAGCGCGTGCTGCTGATCGGCTGCGATCCCAAGAGCGACACCACCAGCCTGCTGTTCGGCGGCAAGGCCACGCCGTCGATCATCGAGACCTCCTCGAAGAAGAAGCTCGCCGGCGAGGAGGTGCGGATCGAGGACGTGTGCTTCCAGCGCGACGGCGTCTTCGCGATGGAGCTGGGCGGGCCCGAGGTCGGGCGCGGCTGCGGCGGGCGCGGCATCATCCACGGCTTTGAAACGCTCGAGAAGCTGGGCTTTCACGAGTGGGGCTTTGATTACGTGCTGCTCGATTTCCTCGGCGACGTGGTGTGCGGCGGCTTTGGCCTGCCGATCGCGCGCGACATGTGCCAGAAGGTGATCGTGGTCGGCTCGAACGACCTGCAATCGCTCTATGTGGCCAACAATGTGTGCCACGCGGTGGAATATTTCCGCAAGCTCGGCGGCAATGTCGGCGTCGCCGGCATGATCGTCAACAAGGACGATGGCACCGGCGAGGCCCAGGCCTTTGCCAAGGCGGTGGGGATCCCGGTGCTCACCGCCATCCCCGCGCATGAGGACATCCGCCGCAAGAGCGCCAATTACCAGATCATCGGCTATCCCGGGGGTGAATGGGGCGGCCTGTTCGAGGAACTGGCAACCAATGTCGCCAAGGCCCCGCCGCTGCGCCCCAAGCCCTTGTCACAGGACGAGCTGCTCGGCCTGTTCAGCCCCGATCAGGTGGGCGGCACGATCGAGCTGATCCCGGCCACCCAGGCCGACATGCGCGGCGGCTCCTTCGAGGTCCGCCCAAGCCTGGAGGTGATCTACGACGAGGCATGAACAGTCCGGCCGCCTTTGACGCCCCGCGCGCCCCTGACCGGATCGAGCTCGATCCGGCGCTGGCGGGCGGCTGTGCTTCGAAGGAGACGATGCGCGAGGCCGCGCGCGCCGCGGGCAACAGCGACCTGCTCGATCGCTATGCCGCCGATTATCCGGTTGGCCCGCATGATCAGCCGCAATCGATGTGTCCGGCCTTCGGCTCGCTCCGGGTGGGCCTCAGGATGCGGCGCACCGCCACCGTGCTCTCGGGCTCGGCCTGCTGCGTCTATGGCCTCACCTTCACCTCGCATTTCTATGGGGCGCGGCGCACGGTCGGCTATGTCCCGTTCAATTCCGAAACCCTGGTGACGGGCAAGCTGTTCGAGGACATCAAGGAGGCGGTCGAGGGCCTGGCCGATCCTGCGCTCTATGATGCGATCGTGGTCACCAACCTGTGCGTGCCCACGGCGAGCGGGGTGCCGCTCCGGCTGCTCAGGAAGCAGATCAACGGGGTGCGGATCATCGGCATCGACGTGCCGGGCTTTGGCGTGCCCACCCATGCCGAGGCCAAGGACGTGCTCGCCGGGGCGATGCTCGCCTATGCCCGCGAGGAAGCCATGGCCGGTCCCGTCGCCGCCCCGCGCGAACGCGCAGACAAGCCCAGCGTCACGCTGCTCGGCGAGATGTTCCCGGCCGATCCGGTGGTGATCGGGCAGATGCTCGAGCCGCTCGGCCTTGCCGCCGGCCCGGTGGTGCCCACGCGCGAGTGGCGCGAGCTTTACGCCGCGCTCGATTGCGCGGTCGCGGCGGCGATCCACCCCTTCTACACCGCCTCGATCCGCGAGTTCGAGGCCGCCGGGCGCCCGGTGATCGGCTCGGCCCCGGTCGGCGCCGATGGCACCGCGGCCTGGCTACAATCGCTCGGCGAGGTGCTCGGCCTGCCCCAGGCCAAGGTCGATGGGGTCAAGAACGCGATGATCGGCGCCTGCCGCGCGGCGCTCGGGAAGATGCCGATCAAGGGGCGGATCACGGTTTCGGGCTATGAGGGCTCGGAACTGCTGGTGGCGCGCCTGCTGATCGAAAGCGGGGCCGAGGTGCCCTATGTCGGCAGCGCCTGCCCCAGGACCCGCTGGTCGGATGCCGACCGTGAATGGCTCGAAGCACGCGGGGTCGAGGTGAGCTTCCGCGCCAGCCTCGAACACGATATCGCCGCGGTTGAAGAATATCGCCCCGACCTTGCGATCGGCACCACCCCGGTGGTTCAGCACGCCAAGGCCAAGGCGATCCCGGCGCTCTATTTCACCAATCTCATCTCGGCCCGGCCGCTGATGGGCCCGGCGGGCGCGGGCAGCCTTGCCACGGTGATCAACGCCGCCCTTGCCAACCGCGCGCGCTTTGCCGCGATGCGCGATTTCTTCGAGGGCGTGGGCACCGATCATGCCGCCGGGGTGTGGCAGGACGTGCCGGTGGACCGGCCCAAGTTCCGCAAGAAATACGCCGCCCTCAACGAGGCCGCGCGCAAGGCAGCGGAGGCGGTGGGCACATGAGCCTGGTTCTCGATCATGATCGGGCCGGTGGCTATTGGGGCGCCACCTATGTCTTCACCGCGGTGAAGGGCCTGCAGGTCATCATCGATGGCCCGGTGGGCTGCGAGAACCTGCCCGTCACCTCGGTGCTGCACTACACCGATGCCCTGCCCCCGCACGAGCTGCCGATCGTGGTCACCGGCCTTTCGGAAGATGAGCTGGGCAAGACCGGCACCGAGGCGGCGATGAAGCGGGCCTGGCAGACGCTCGATCCCGAATTGCCGGCGGTGGTCGTCACCGGCTCGATCGCCGAGATGATCGGCGGCGGGGTGACGCCCGAGGGCACCAATATCAAGCGCTTCCTTCCGCGCACGATCGATGAGGACCAGTGGCAATCGGCCGATCGCGCGCTGGTGTGGCTGTGGCGCGAGTTCGGGCCGAAGAAGGTGCCCGCCCCGCGGCAGCGCAAGGAGGGCGAAAGGCCGAAGGTCAACATCATCGGCCCGGCCTATGGCATGTTCAACATGCCTTCCGATCTCGCCGAGATCCGCCGCCTCGTCGAAGGCATCGGCGCCGAGGTCGGGGTGATCTTCCCCCTGGGCACCCACCTTGCCGATATCGCCCGCCTGGCCGAGGCCGATGCCAATATCTGCCTTTACCGCGAATATGGCCGCGGGCTGTGTGAGGCGCTCGAGCGGCCCTATTTCCAGGCGCCCATCGGCCTTACGCAAACCACCCGTTTCCTGCGCGCGCTGGGGGCCGAATTGGGGCTCGATCCCGAACCCTTCATCGAGCGCGAGAAGCACACCACCATCAAGCCGCTGTGGGATCTGTGGCGCTCGGTCACGCAGGATTTCTTCGGCACGGCGAGCTTCGGCATCGTCGCCAACGAAACCTATGCCCGCGGCATCCGCCGTTTCCTTGAAGAGGACATGGGCCTGCCCTGCGCCTTCGCCTTTTCCCGCTGCGCCGGGGCCAAGCCCAAGAATGATGAGGTGCGCGCCGCGATCCACGGCAATCCGCCGCTGGTGCTGTTCGGCAGCTATAATGAGCGGATGTATCTGGCCGAATGCGGCGGGCGCGGGGTCTTTATCCCGGCGAGCTTCCCCGGCGCGGCGATCCGGCGCCACACCGGCACGCCCTTCATGGGCTATTCGGGCGCGACCTATCTGGTGCAGGAGGTGTGCAACGCGCTGTTCGATGCGCTCTTCCACATCCTGCCCCTCGCAACCGAGATGGACAAGGTTGCGCCCACGCCAGCCCGGCGCGAGGTGCCGCTCAGCTGGGACGATGAGGCCAAGGCACGGCTCGACCAGCTGGTCGAGGCCCAACCGGTGCTGATCCGCATTTCCGCCGCCAAGCGCCTGCGCGATGCGGCCGAACGCGCGGCGCGCGCACGCGGCGAGACCACGGTTTCACCCGATTGCCTCGCCGAGGCACTGCTCGAGGGGGCGGCAACATGACCATGCGGCCCGCCCTTGCCCTGGCTTTTGCGCTTTTCCAGCCTTTGTTGCTGCTGCGGCCCCGTGCCGTTGCCGCGCCACAGAATGCCCCCCGCAAGGGGGCTCTCCAATCCACGTGGGGGATCACGCGGGGATGCCGACGGGGGCCTTCGGGCTCCCACTCTCACCCAACTGAATGGAGAAAACCCAATGAATGAACGCATCGGGACCCACCTGACGCCCGAAGAGGCGCAGGAAATCCACAAGGGCTTCATGGGCACTTTCACGCTCTATGTGGCGATCGCGCTGGTCGCCCATGCTCTGATGTGGGCCTACAAGCCCTGGCTCTAACTCCGTCGGACACGCGCCCCGCCTGCCGCGCGCAAGGGGCCATGGTCCTCTGATCGGTTCACGAAAGGAATTTTCCCATGTGGAGAATCTGGTTCTATTTTGACATCCGCCGCGTTCTGGTTGCGCTGCATGTGGGTCTGGCTGTGCTGGCCTTCACCATCCACTTCATCCTGCTGAGCACGGATCGCTACAACTGGCTCGAGCGCGCCCCCGGCACGCCCGCGCCGGCTCAGGCCGCGGTCGAATCGTCGGAAAATCCGGCGGCCGGCTAGCCCCTGGTCGAATGTGAGGGGGCAGGTTCGCCTGCCTGCCTCCTGACACTCCTTTCGATCACTTCAAGAACCTGCCGCTGAGGCGGGAAGGATGGACCTATGGCGCTCCTCAGTTTCGAGCGGAAATACCGCGTCCGCGGTGGCACCCTGATCGGCGGCGACCTGTTCGACTTCTGGGTCGGGCCGTTTTATGTCGGTTTCTTTGGAGTGACCACGGCCATCAGTGCGCTGCTCGGCACCGCATTGATCTTCGCCGCGGCCACCCAGGGCCCGACCCTCAACCCCTGGCTGATCTCGATCAACCCGCCGCCGGTCGAGTATGGCCTCTCGCTGGCACCGCTCAAACAGGGCGGATACTGGCAGATCATCACCTGTTGCGCGGTGGTGGCCTTCGTCTCGTGGGTCTTCCGGCAGGCGGAGATCTCGCGCAAGCTCGGCATGAGCTACCACGTGCCGATCGCCTTTAGCGTGGCGGTGTTTGCCTATGTCACGCTCAACGTCATCCGTCCGCTGTGGATGGGGGCCTGGGGCAATGGCTTTCCCTATGGCATCTGGACCCATCTGAACTGGGTCTCGGGCGTGGGCTATGCCTTCGGCAACTTCCACTACAACCCCGTCCACATGCTCGCGATCACCTTCTTCTTCACCAACTGCCTGGCGCTCGCGCTGCATGGCGGGCTGGTGCTCTCGGCGGTCAATCCGAGCGGCGGGACCGACGTCAAGTCGCCCGAATACGAGGACACCTACTTCCGGGACTTCATCGGCTATTCGGTCGGCACGCTCGGCATTCACCGGGTGGGGCTCTTCCTGGCGCTCAACGCCGGGTTCTGGAGCGCCATCTGCATCGTCATTTCCGGCACCCTGTATGTCGGCAGCTGGATCGAATTCTGGGATTTCTGGAAGAAGATCCCGATCTGGTCATGAGGAGCACCTGAACATGGCGACCTATCAGAACATCTTCACCCAGGTGCAAGTGCAAGGGCCGCCCGAAATGGGCGTCCCGCACCTCGACGGCTCGGAGGGGCGGCTTGCGCTCACCGGGCACAACTACTGGATGGGCAAGATCGGCCAGGCCCAGATCGGCCCGGTCTATCTCGGGCTGCTGGGCACGCTCAGCCTGGTCTTCGGCGGGGCGGCGATCCTGATCATCGGGCTGAACTTCTGGGCCCAGGCCGGGTGGAGCCCGCAGACCTTCATGCGCGAGTTCTTCTGGCTCTCGCTCGATCCGCCGGGGCCGGAATATGGCTTCAGCCCCTTCGTCCCGCTGGAGAAGGGCGGCTGGTTCATCATGACCGGGGCCTTCCTCACCATCTCGGTGCTGTGCTGGTGGGCGCGCACCTACATGCGAGCCAAGGCGCTGGGCATGGGGATGCACATTCCCTGGGCCTTTGCCAGCGCGATCTGGCTGTTCCTGGTGCTGGGCTTCATCCGCCCGATGCTGATGGGCCAGTGGTCCGAAGCCGTGCCCTACGGCATCTTCAGCCACCTCGACTGGACCAACAATTTCTCGCTGGTCTATGGCAACTTGTTCTACAACCCGTTCCACGCGCTTTCGATCGTGTTCCTCTACGGTTCGGCGCTGCTCTTTGCGATGCACGGGGCGACCATCCTCGCGCTCGGGCGCTATGGCGGGGAGCGCGAGATCGAGCAGATCACCGACCGGGGCACCGCGGCCGAGCGCGGGGCGCTGTTCTGGCGCTGGGTGATGGGCTTCAACGCCAGCTTTGAATCGATCCACCGCTGGGCCTGGTGGTTTGCGGTGCTGACCACGCTCACCGGCGGGATCGGCATCCTGCTCACCGGCACCGTGGTCGACAACTGGTATCTGTGGGCGCAGGAACACCACTACGCTGCCGATACCATCCACTACGATCCGAGCGGCGCGATCCAGGAATCGACCGGGCAATAGGCCCGCGCGTGAGGCCGCCACCCCCCGGCGGCACGATCCTGACTGGCCCGGTGCAGGCTTCCCCTGCGCCGGGCCTTGTCTTGGCTCGCCCAACGCGCACCAGGCCTTGCCCGCCGCGTAGATGGCAGGCGCCAGCGCGGGGCCGCGCTCAATCCTCGGCCAGCCGCGCGCTTAGATCGAGAAGGTGCAGCGGCAGCGAAGCGGCGAGCGGCAGCGCGATCCACCACCACGGCGCGCCGGTGAGCGCCGCACGCAGGCCCAGCACGATCAGCACCGCCGGGCCGATGAGGCCGGCGATCGCCCGCCAGCGCCAGCCGCGCGCGCGGCGCAGCCACAGCGCCTCGGCCGCAAGCACGATGAGGATAAGATCGGCCGCATGGCCCGATGCAAAGAGCCAGGCCATCGCCCCCGCCCGCCCCGCTCAGCCGAAGGGCGCGTTGAGCGCCACCACCGCCTGGTTGAGCGCCCCGGCAAAGCTCACCCAGCCAAGATAGGGCAGCAAGAGCAGCGCGGCGATGCGCGAGAAGCGCCCGCAATAGACGATCAGCACGAGGATCGAGAGCCACAGCGCGATGAGCTCATAGAAGGCGCAATCGGGCCGCTGCAGGCGAAAGAAGATCAGGCTCCAGGTGATGTTGAGAAAGCCGTTGAGGGCAAACAGGCCGATCACCCATTCCGCCTCGGCCGAAGTGCGCGCATCGCGCCAGGCATAGACCGCAGACATGGTGATGAGCGCATAGATCAGCGTCCAGCCCATCGGAAAGAGCGCATCGGGCGGGGTCCAGCCGGGCTTTTCCAGCCCTTGATACCAGGGGCCAAGATCGGTCACCGTCGCCCCCAGCGCCGCCACGCCGAGCGCAGCAAGGCTCGCCACCGCCACGGGCAGGATCATCATGCGCTTCATGGCAGGGGGGTTTAGCGGGTTGCGGCGCGCAAGCCTAGCAGGTGGGCGGTATCCTTGAGGAAGATCTTGAGGTGCGCCATCGGTTTGGCGCGCACCAGCCGCTTGTGCATATAGGCCTGCCAGGTGAGCTCCTGCACGTCCTTGTCATCGCACATGGTGACAAAGCGCTCGCGCCGCTTGTCTGTAGAATACCAGAAATATTGCATGATCCCCAGCACCATGAACACCGTGCCGTGCTCCTGCATGAAGCGCTTGCGGGCCTGGTGCAGGTGGCGGGCGTCGCCGGTGGCAAGGAAGGCAGCGGCGGCCTCGGCCACCATTTGCCCGCCGACCATGGCGTAATAGATCCCCTCGCCCGAGGCCGGGGCGACGATCCCGGCGGCATCGCCCGCCACGATCACATCGGCGCCATTGTCCCAGCGCTTCAGCGGCTTCAAGGGGATCGGCGCGCCCTCGCGGCGCAGGGTCTCGCAGCGATCAAGCCCGAGATCGGCGCGCATCGTGGCGATCGCCCCGCGCAAGGAAAAGCCCTTGTTGGCGCTGCCCACGCCGATGCTCGCGGTTTCGCCATGGGGGAAGACCCAGGCATAGAAATCGGGCGAGAGACGCCCCTGGTAAAACACGTCGCAGCGGCTGCCATCGAAGGCATCCGAACTTACCTGCGGGCTGCGGATGATCTCGTGATAGGCAAAGACGCAAGGCACGCGCTCGGCCCCGGGCAGGCATTGCTTGGCCACCGCCGAGCGCGCCCCATCCGCCCCGATCACCACCCGCGCGCGCACGCGCTCGAGCGGCGCGCCGCGGCTGCGGCGGAAGATGACGATCGGGTGCGGGGCATCGTCGCGCGCGATCTTCTCGAAGGTGGCGGTAAGACGCTCGGCCCCCGAATGGCGCGCGCGCTCGCGCAGCCATTCGTCAAAATCCTCGCGGTCGACCATGCCGACATAACCGATCTCGCCCACCGGCATATCGACCGCGCGGCCCGAAGGCGCCACCATCCGCGCCGCGCGCGCCCGTGCCACCAGCAGCGATTGGGGAATGTCGAAATCGGCGAGGAGGCGCGGGGGAATCGCCCCGCCGCAGGGCTTGATCCGCCCGCCGCGCTCCATCAGCAGCACCGAGCGGCCGGCCAGCGCCAGCGCCCTTGCCGCGGTGGCGCCCGCCGGGCCGCCGCCGATCACCACCGCATCATAGACCATCTCGCTCATGCGAACCTCTCTCCTGCCCGCTCGGGCCTCGTCTCGGCCATGCTGATGCTGCGGATCGCCGCGCTGCCGGTGGCCCTGACGGCAAGCAGCGCGGCGAGCACGAAGGCGCTTGCCTCGATCGCGAAGACCAGCTGGAAGGCCGGCCCAGCCGCGCCCAGCGCGCGCCGGGCAAGATCAACGCCAAGAGCGCCCGAGAGCCCGCCAAGGCCGAAGGCGATCGCCTGGCTCGCGCCCCACACCCCCATGCGCACACCCTCGCGCGTGGTCTTGCCCGCGCCGGCAAGGCCCATCATTGTCCCGATCGCCGCCACGGCAAAGACGCCATTGCCAAGCCCGAGCACGAAGACATTGAGCCCCAGCGGCCAGGGCGGGCCGCTCACCGCGGCAAGCCCCAGCGCCCCCAGCCCCAGCGCGGAGACGAGGCACCCGCCGATCACCCAGGCGCGCAGACCATCGGGCCGCTTGCCGGAAAAGGCGCTGCCGCCGATCCCGGTGAGGATCATGCCAACAAGGATCCCGCCCTGGTGCTGCCCGCCCAGCTGGGTCGATTCTCCGGGCGCAAGGCCAAAGACGAGGCCGGCAAAGGGCTCGAGGATCAAGTCCTGCATCGAGAAGGCGATCATCGAGACGAAGATGAAGATGGTAAAGCGCCGCGCCGCCGGCTCGTGCCAGATCTCGGCCAGCGCCGCGGCAAAGGCGGGTGCGGGCGCATCGGCCGCGGCATGGCCGAAGCGGCCCGCCTGCCGCTCGAGCCGGAAGGTGGCGAGCGCGGCAACCAGCACCATCACCAGCGCCAGGCCCCCGGCGACCAGCAGCAGCCGAGTGAAGGAAAAGGGCTTGAGCAATTGGCCCACACTGATCGCCGAGGCGACGATGCCGGCGACCATCATGATCCAGGTGAGCGCCGCGGCCGCCGCGCGGCGCTGCGGGGCCACCCCGCTGGCGAGCAGCGCCAGCGCCGAGGTGCCGCCCGCCCCCACGCCCGCGCCGATCAGGGCATAGGCAAGCACGGCCAGCGCAAGCGCCGGGGCAAAGGCGCTTGCCATCCAGATCGTCGCCTGGGTGGCGAGCAGCCCGCCGAGGCCGAGCAGCCCCACCCCGCCGACGATCCAGGCGGTGCGCCGGCCCCCGCGGTCCGAGGCATGGCCCCACAGCGGGCGCGCAAGCTGCACCCCATAGTGCCAGGCCACCAGCCCGGCGGGGATCGCCGCGGCGAGCGCCAGTTCCACCACCATCACCCGGTTGAGCACCGTGGTCGCCAGCATCACCAGCGCGCCGATCGCGGCCTGCACCAACCCGATGCGGATGATCGCCAGCCACCCGAACCCGGCCTTGCCCGTCGCATCCTGGGGCGCAGGCCGGGGGGCGTGCATCAGATATAGCCCCCAAGGCCGAGCGCGGCGGCGAGCATCCCCAGCACATAGAGCGTCACCCCAACACCATTGTACCACGGCGCCTGCCCGGCCGGATCGCGGATCAGCCGCGGCATGGCGGCGATCTGGGCGGCCAGCAGCCCGGTGACGATCAGCGCCGAAAGGCCAAAGCCCCAGATCAGCAGCAGCAGGATCACCACGATCTGCGCCGAGGCCATGGTGGTGCAGGCAAAGCGCACCGCCGCGTCCACCCCCATCACCACCGGCAATGAGGCTAGGCCCGTCTGCCGATCACCTTCGACTGCCTTGAAATCATTGAGCGCCATGATCCCATAGGCGCCGAGCGAATACATGAACAGGATGATGCCGACCTCGACCGGCGGGGCATGGCCGAGCATCACCGCCGCGCCGGTGAACCACGAGAGGCCCTCATAGGTCAGGGCGCACACCAGCGGCCCGACCCAGCCATTGGCCTTGAGCCGCAGTGGCGGGGCCGAATAGGCCCAGGCAAAGGCAAGGCCGATCAGCGCCGCGGCAAACACCAGCGGGCCGAGCAACCAGGCAACCCCGGCCGAAACCAGCGTGGCGATGCAGGCGATGTAAAGGCCCCAGCGGCCTGGGATCCGGCCCGAGGGGATCGGGCGGTGCGGCTCGTTGATGGCATCGACATGGCGGTCAAACCAGTCGTTCACCGCCTGGCTGGTGCCGCACACCAGCGGCCCTGCCAGCAGCACCCCGCCGGCCACGAACCAGCCGCGCCCTTCCAGCCCCACGCCCGATGACACCGCCCCGCACAGGAACGCCCACATCGGCGGGAACCAGGTGATCGGCTTCATCAGCTCGAGCACATCGCGCGGGCGCAGGCGCGCGGGCCGGGAGGCTGGCTGCGGGGCCGCCGGGCGAGTCGGGGCTACCGAATGCTCCATGGCAAAAGGGTATGTCTGACGCCATGAAGCGTCAAATTATTTTGACACTCATTTTTGCATTGGGCCCGTTTTCGGAATGATAAATCGTGATCGGGCGCAAGCCATGTCCATCGGCTTGCTGTCAAGCAATTGGACAGATCGGCGCGCGGATGCGACGAATTGCCTTGGCTTAGAGCGGCTTGAAGGTCACGGGCCCGGTGCGCAGGCAGGAAAGCGCCGCGCGGCGCGCGAGGGGGCCTTGCTAGTCGTTTTCGCCCGCGAGATTGCCGAGCCCGTAGCGGTGCAGCTTGGAATAGAGGCTCTGGCGCGACAGGCCGAGGATTTCGGCGGCCGAAGCACGGTTGTCGGCGGTGTAGGAAAGCGCCGCCTCGATGCACAGCCGCTCGATCAGATCGGTGCTCTCGCGCACAATGTCCTTGAGGCTCATCCGCCCGACCAGTTCGGTCAATTGCTCGACCGAGCGCGGCAGATCCTGCCGGCCCGGGGGCAGATCGCGCAGGCGCCGGCCGATCGGGCGGATGACGAAGCCGTAATAGCCATCCTCGCCCGCGGTGCGCACCGCCGACAATTCAACCGGTTCGCCTTCAACGTCCTGGCCGACCCGCAGCACCGTGGCGACATTGCGCGCCGCCCCGTGCTGATCGATCTGCCCCTCGATCAGTTCCAGATCGATCCCCGGCCGCCCGATCCACGTTGACAGGTGCCTCCCGCGCAACTGATCGACGCTGGCGGCTTGCACCATTTCGACAAAGGCGGCATTGGCGGTGACAATCGCCAGATTGCTGTCGGCGACCACGAAGGCATCGGGCATCTGATCAATCAGATCGAGCACCGGCGAGCCTTCGGCCCCGCTGCGCTCGCCGATCGGGGTCAGGCGCACCAGCAGGAACTGTCCGCGATCCTGGGTAAAGCCGGTGAAGGCGGCCATCACCTCGCGCGCGCCCTTGGTGATGCAGATCGGCGCCGGGCTGACCGTGTCCGACACCTGCGCCGCGCCGACCAGGCTCAGCACCACCTCGTGCGAATTCTTGTCGATGAAGTTCAACAGCTTCTTGCCCGGCAGGCCGACCGGGCGCACGCCAAGCAGCGCGTGCGCGGCCGCATTGGCCTCGCGGATGCGCAAGGTTCCCCCCTCGATGATCAGCACCGGCTCGCTCGAACGCTCGAACAGCATCCGATAACGCGCCTCGAGCTGGCGCATCTTGAGATAATCGCGCTCGAGCGATTGCTGCACCTGGAGCAGGCGCTGCTGGAGCTTGCCCGCCTCGCGCAGGTCACGCCCAAAGGCGATGCGGTGCTCGCCGCGATTGACGCTGAGCACAGCATAGCGGATCGGCACATCACCATCGCGCGAGGGATGGTTAACCTGGCGCCAGTGCTGCACCTCGCCGCGCCGGGCGGCGGCCAGCATTTCCATCACCTTGGGGCGGCTCTCATCGGTGACGGTGTCGATCCAGTTGCTGCCCACCCAATCGCCAAAGGCCGGAAATTCGCGCGGATCATAGGCGGCATCGAGGATGGTGCCGGTATCATCGAGCACCAGGGTGACATCGCCCGCCACCATCGCCAGCTTCATCGCCGCCTCGGCATCGAGCGTGTTGAACAGCTCGGCGGCCTTGCCGAAGGGGTTCTTGCCTTCAATGCTGTGTTTGCGGGTGAGCATGGCGGCGATCCGAACCTATCCGAGGTTCAGATCACGAACGGCTGCCTTCTCCACCAGCGCATTTGCCACTTCGAGAGCCGCCAGCGCGTCCACGCCCGTGCCGTCTGCCCCCACTTCGATTACCAAGCCCGGGTTCTCGTTGATCATTCGCCCGCCGACAAGCACCATGATGTGGGGATTGGCTGATGCCGCGCGCATCGCCTTGATGAGGTTTGCAAGGGCCGCGCTAGGGCAATCGCGGGCGAGCGTCAATCCCACCAGATCATAGGGCTGGCGCGCCAGCCGGTCGAGCAATTCGCGCCGCTCGGGCCGCACCAGCGCCTCGCTACGCCAGCCGCCGCGGGCGAAGACCTCCTCGATCATCAGCGTGCCGAAATTGTGCTGATCGCCGGGCATCGGCGAGAACAGTGCGCTGCGCGGGATGCAAAGCCCGCCAAGCTCGGCCGGGCTGCGCGCGGCGATCTCGCGCATCACTTCCTGCAGCCGCCACAAACCCATTGTGACATCGAGGAAATCACATTCATCACGATCCCACATCTCGCCCAGCATTCGCGCCGCAGGGGCGAGCAGATCGATGCAGATGGTCTCGACGCTGGCGCCCTCGGCGATGAAGGCATCGACCTCCTCGATGAGGCACGCCGCCTCGAGCCGCAGCGGCAGCAGGGCAAAGCGCGAGGCATCCTCGGGCCTGATGCCGCGCCCACGCCGCAGCCTTGGGCGCGCGCCATTGCCAGCCCCGCCAGACCCGCCGCCATGGGCCATCAGCAGGCGCGGGATGATCTCGCTCTCGATGATGGTGTTGACCGAATCGTCCTGGCCTGGCGCGGGGGCCGCGCTCCTGCGTCTGACCCGTTCGAGCGGCGCGGCGATCACCTCGCGCAGCATCGCCGATCCGGCGCCGAACATGCTTGAAGCCTTGGACTCTCCCATTCGTCAGACCCTCCTAGGTCTTGCGGAAAGCCTTTCCGCGAGGAGGTGGCGACCACAACCGGACGAAGCGGCCTTGGCTCTGATCCCGAAAAGCCAGCGACTCTCTTTTACGCTCTTTTCGATCAGGGCGCAAACGACCTTACCGACAAGGGCATGGTCGTCAAGCTAGCTAAACGTCCAATTGAGTTGACACATAGGGGCTAAAGAGTAATCATCCGAGTCTGACAAAAAGGCTGACGCGGCAGATGACTCGGATGGATCAGGTATCCCCGGTCGAACCCCAGGCAGGCGCACGGGTGGCGGGCCAGAAACGGGTGAGGACCAGAGCGCTCTACACCGCCGAGCAGCGGCGGCGGCGCGATGCCTCGGTCTGGACCGTGGTGCAGGGCGTGCTCGCGCCACTTCAATTCCTGGTGTTTCTCGTCAGCCTCGCGCTGGTGCTGCGCACGCTCGTCACCGGCGAGGGCGCCTTTGCCGCCGATCTTTCGATCGTGATCAAGACCATGGTGCTCTACACCATCATGGTCACCGGCTCGATCTGGGAGAAGGTGGTGTTCGGCAAGTGGCTGTTTGCCGAGCCCTTCTTCTGGGAAGACGTGTTCTCGATGCTGGTGCTGGCGCTGCACACGCTCTACCTCGTGATGCTCTTTGCCGGTCTTGGCACCCTCGAAGAGCGGATGCTGGTCGCGCTGGCGGGCTATGCCGCCTATGTCATCAATGCCGGCCAGTTCCTGTGGAAGCTGCGCATGGCGCGGCTCGAAGGCGCAGGCAGCGCCGCGGCGGTGCCGGCATGAGCGCGCTCGATCTGCTCGAGGGCTGCGCCGCCCCTGTGGCCCCCACCGCGGCAGACCCGGCGCGCGCGGTGCTGCGCGAACGCGGCCAGCGCGAGGTGTTCTGCGGGCTCACCGGGATCATCTGGCTGCACCGCAAGATGCAGGATGCCTTCTTCCTCGTGGTCGGCTCGCGCACCTGCGCGCACCTGCTCCAGAGCGCGGCCGGGGTGATGATCTTTGCCGAGCCGCGCTTTGCCACCGCAATCCTCGAGGAGCGCGACCTTGCCGGCATGGCCGATGCCCAGGACGAGCTTGACCGGGTGGTTGCCCGCCTGCTCGCGCGCCGCCCAGACATCAGGACGCTGTTCCTCGTCGGCTCGTGCCCATCCGAGGTGATCAAGCTTGATCTTGCCAAGGCCGCCGAGCGGCTCGGCGCGCGCTATCTGCCTGAGGTCAGGATCCTCAACTATTCGGGCAGCGGGATCGAGACCACCTTCACCCAGGGCGAGGATGCCTGCCTTGCCGCGCTGGTGCCCGACATGCCCGCGCTTGCCCCCGACGCGCCGGCCGAGCTGCTGATCGTCGGCGCGCTCCCGGATATCGTCGAAGACCAGTTCCTGCGCGTGTTTGCCGCCATGGGGATCGAACGGGTGCGCGTGCTTCCGGCGCGCAGCGCCCGCGATCTGCCCGCGGTGGGGCCGGGCACGCGCTTTCTGCTCGCCCAGCCCTTCCTCGGGGCCACCGCGATGGCGCTTGAGGCGCGCGGGGCGCAGCGGATCGCGGCGCTGTTTCCCTTCGGGGCCGAGGGCACCGCCGATTGGCTGCGCGCCGCGGCGCGCGCCTTTGGCATCGCGCCCGAAGTGGCCGAGCGGGTGATCGCCCCGGGCGCCGAGCGCGCCCGCCGCGCGCTCGCCCGGCTGCGCCCGGAGCTTGAGGGCAAACGCATCACCTTCCTGCCGGATTCGCAGCTCGAGGTGCCACTTGCCCGCTTCCTTCAGGACGAGCTGGGGATGGAACTGGTCGAAGTCGGCACGCCCTATCTCCACCGCGCCCATCTCGCGCCCGAACTGGCGCGCCTTGCCCCCGGCGTGCGTCTTGCCGAGGGCCAGCATGTCGAGCGCCAGCTTGATCGCGTGCGCGCCGACCGGCCCGATATCACCGTGTGCGGCCTGGGCCTTGCCAACCCGCTCGAGGCCGAGGGGCTGACCACCAAGTGGGCGATCGAACTCGTCTTCTCGCCGATCCACGGCTTTGATCAGGCCGCCGATCTTGCCGAACTCTTTGCCCGGCCGCTGCGCCGGCATGCGTTGCTGGAGGTCTAGGGCGATGCAGCTGGCGGTCTGGACCTATGAAGGGCCGCCCCACGTGGGGGCCATGCGGGTCGCGACCGCGATGGAAGGGCTGCACTACGTGCTCCACGCCCCCCAGGGCGATACCTATGCCGACCTGTTGTTCACCATGATCGAGCGGCGCGCCAAGCGCCCGCCGGTGACCTACACCACCTTCGAAGCGCGCGATCTGGGCAAGGACACCGCCCAGCTGTTCCAGGATGCCGCGCGCGAGGCGGTGGCGCGCTTTGCCCCTGAGGCGATCATCGTCGGCGCCTCCTGCACCGCCGAGCTGATCCAGGACGATCCGGGGGGCTTGGCCGAGGCGATGGGCCTGCCCGTGCCTGCCATTCCGCTCGAACTGCCGAGCTACAGCCGCAAGGAAAACTGGGGCGCGGCTGAAACCTTCTACCAGATCGTGCGCACGCTCGCCGATCGGTCGCTCACGCGCCCCCCGCGCGCGGGCCGCCCGGCGCGGGCCAACATCCTTGGCCCCACCGCGCTCGGTTTTCGCCACCGCGACGATCTCGTCGAGGTGCGCAAGATCCTCGATTGCCTCGGGGTCGAGGTCAATCTCGTCGCCCCGCTGGGCGCGAGGCCGAGGGACATCGCCCACATCGGCGCGGCCGATTTCAACATCGTCCTTTATCCCGAAATCGCAGATGAGGCCGCCCGCTGGCTGGAGCGCACATTCGCGCAGCCCGCGGTGCGGACCGTCCCGATCGGCGTGGGAGCCACCCGCTCCTTCATCGCCGAAGTCGCCGAGCTGGCAGGTGCAGATCCCACGCCTGCCCTCGGCGACACCTCTTCCCGCCTGCCGTGGTGGAGCCGCTCGGTCGATTCGACCTATCTCACCGGCAAGCGCGTGTTCATCTTCGGCGATGCCACCCACGCCATCGCCGCGGCCCGCATCGCCCGCAAGGAACTGGGCTTCGAGGTCTGCGGCCTTGGCTGCTACAACCGCGAATTCGCCCGCGACCTGCGCGCCGAGGCGGCGGCCTGCGGGGTCGAGCCGCTGATCACCGACGATCATCTCGCGGTTGAGGAAGCGATCGCCGCCGCCGCGCCCGAGCTGGTGCTGGGCACGCAGATGGAGCGCCACATCGCCAAGCGGCTCGGCCTGCCCTGCGCGGTGATCTCGGCCCCGGTGCATGTGCAGGATTTCCCCGCGCGCCACTCGCCGCAGATGGGCTTCGAGGGCGCCAACGTGATCTTCGACACCTGGGTGCACCCGCTGGTGATGGGGCTGGAGGAGCACCTGCTCACCATGTTCCGCGAGGATTTCGAATTTGCCGACGAGGCCGGCCCCAGCCACCTCGCCGCGCACAGCCCGCGCGCGCCTGGGGGAAGCCGCGCAGCCAGCACCCCGGCACCGGCCCATGAGGCCGCGCCCGCCCCCGGCCCAGCGCCAGCCGCGCCCGAACCGGCCCCAGCCGACACGGGCGGGCCGGTGTGGACCGCCGAGGCCGAGCGCGAACTCAAGAAAATCCCCTTCTTCGTGCGCGGCAAGGCGCGCCGCAACACCGAGGCATTCGCCGCTGCCGAAGGGCGCAGCGCCATCGATCTCGACACGCTCTACGAGGCCAAGGCCCATTATGCACGGTAAGATCGCCTCCCCCGCCTCGGTCGATCCGCGGGCGCCTGTGCGGGTGGCGATCGTCACGCTCGACAATCACCTGAAGGGCGCGGTGAACCGGGCCGAAGCCGCGCTCGCGCCCGAGGGCATCGCGCTCAGCCTCCATGCCGCCAGTGACTGGGCGAGCGATGCCGGCGCGCTCGAGAGGGTAAAGGCCGCGATTGCCGAGGCCGACATCGTGATCGCCACGATGCTTTTCCTCGATGATCACATCCGCCTGATCCTGCCCAGCCTCGAGGCGCGGCGCGAGGCCTGCGATGCCATGGTGTGCATGATGAGCGCGGGCGAAGTGGTGCGGCTCACCAAAATGGGCCAATACCGCATGGACGCGCCGGCCCGCGGCCCGCTGGCGCTGCTCAAGCGGCTGCGCGGCAAGCCGGGCAAGCAGGGCCAGGGGCCGAGCAATTCGGGCGCCGGGCAGATGAAACTGCTGCGCCGCCTGCCCAAGCTCTTGAAGTTCATTCCCGGCACCGCGCAGGATGTGCGCGCCTATTTCCTCACGCTGCAATACTGGCTCGCCGGATCGGACGAGAACGTGATCGCCATGGTGCGCGCGCTGATCGACCGCTATGCCGCGGGCGATCGGATTTATCGCCGCGGCATCACCCCGGCCGAGCCGCCGCGCGAATATCCCGAAACCGGGGTCTATCACCCGCGCACCCGCCAGCGCATTTCCGAAAGCCTGCGGCTGCTGCCCGAAGGCGAAGGGCGCGAGGGCACGGTCGGCCTCATCCTGCTGCGCTCCTACATCCTCGGGCGTGACTGCGCGCATTATGACGGGGCGATCGCCGCCTTCGAGGCCGCCGGGCTCAAGGTGGTGCCGGTGTTTGCCAGCGGGCTCGATGCGCGCCCGGCGATCGAGAAGTTCTTCATCGGCCCCGACGGGCGGCCCACGGTCGATGCGATCGTCAATCTCACCGGCTTTTCGCTGGTCGGCGGGCCTGCCTATTCCGATGCGGCAGCCGCGCGCGAGGTGCTCGCCCGGCTCGATCTGCCTTACATCGCCGCCCATGCCACCGAGTTCCAGACGATCGAGGAATGGGCGCACCGTGCGCAGGGGCTCCTGCCGATCGAGGCGACCATGCTGGTGGCCCTGCCCGAGCTTGATGGTGCCTGCGTGCCGCATGTCTTTGGCGGGCGCGCCGGCGGGGGCGAAGGTGGCTGCACCGGCTGCGCGCGCAAATGTCCGCGCCCGGCCTCGCACAAGGCCAAGCCGATGCAGGCCTGCCCCGAGCGGGCCGAGGCGCTGGCCGCGCGCACCTTGATGCTCATCCGCCTGCGCCGCAAGGCGCGCGCGGCGCGCAAGCTTGCCATCGTGCTGTTCAACTTCCCCCCCAATGCCGGAGCCACCGGCACCGCCGCCTTCCTCGCGGTGCACGAATCGCTTCACGCCACGCTCCAAAGGCTCAAGGCCGAAGGCTACAGCCTCGAGGTGCCCGAAAGCGTCGAGGCGCTGCGCGAGGCGCTTTTGGGCGGCAATGCCGAGCGCTATGGCACCGATGCCAATGTCGCCCACCGCATCCCGGCCGATGAGCATGTGCGGCGCGAGCCTTACCTTGCCGAGATCGAGGCCGCCTGGGGCCCGGCTCCTGGCCGGCAGCTTGCCGATGGCGGGCATATCCTCGTCCAGGGCCTTCAGCTCGGCAATGTCTTTATCGGGGTGCAGCCCGGCTTTGGCTATGAGGGCGATCCGATGCGGCTGCTGTTCGAGGGCGGCTTTGCCCCGACCCACGCCTTCAGCGCCTTCTACCGCTTCCTGCGCGAGGATTTCGGCGCCGATGTGATCCTGCATTTCGGCACCCATGGTGCGCTCGAGTTCATGCCCGGAAAGCAGGCCGGGATGTCGGGCCAGTGCTGGCCTGACCGGCTGATCGGCGCTTGCCCCAATTTCTATCTCTACGCCGCCAACAACCCGTCCGAAGGGATGCTGGCCAAGCGCCGCTCGGGCGCGACGCTGATCAGCTATCTCACCCCGCCGCTGGCGCAGGCCGGGCTTTACAAGGGCCTGGCCGAACTCAAGGCCAGCCTCGATCGCTGGCGCGCCGCGCCCGATGATGCCGATCATGCCGCCGAGCGCGCCGATCTTGCCCGCCTCATCGCCGATCAGGCCGAAGCGCTCGACATCACCTATGGCGATATCGGCGAGCTGCCCGCGCGCCTTTACGAGATCGAGGAGGTGCTGATCCCCCATGGGCTGCATGTCCTTGGCCGCAACCCGCAAGGGGCCGAGGCCGAGCACATGCTCGATGCGATGATGGAAGCGGGCAGCCACGATGGCCCCACCCCCGATCGCGCCGCGCTGGCCGCGCGGCTTGCCGCCTCGGACGAGCTGGGCGCGCTGATCCACGCGCTCGATGGCGGCTATGTGCCCCCGGCGCCGGGCGGGGATCTGGTGGTCAATCCCGAGGTGCTGCCCACCGGGCGCAACATCCACGGCTTTGACCCCTTCCTCATGCCCTCGGCCTATGCCTGCCGGCTTGGCAGCGCCCAGGCCGAAGCGCTGATCGCCCGCCACATCGAGGGCGGCGAGCCTTTCCCCGAAAGCATCGCCATGGTGCTGTGGGGCACTGACAACATGAAGTCCGAAGGGGTGCAGGTGGCCCAGGCGCTGCGGCTGATGGGCGCGCGCCCGCGGCGCGACACCTATGGGCGCCTGGCCGGGGCCGAACTCATCCCGCTCGCAGAACTCGGCCGCCCGCGGATCGACGTGGTGATGACGCTTTCGGGCATCTTCCGCGATCTCCTGCCGATGCAGATCCGAATGCTGGCCGAAGCCGCGCTGCTCGCCAGTCAGGCCGAGGAGCCTGAGGAGGCCAATTTCATCCGCATGCACAGCCTCGCGCTGATGCAGCAGCATGGCTGCGATCTCGAGACCGCGGCGCTGCGCGTGTTCTCCAATGCCGAAGGGGCCTATGGCGCCAATGTCAACCAGATGATCGCCGGCGGGGTCTGGGCCGATCCGGATGAACTGGCCAATGCCTTCGAGAGCAACAAGGGCTTTGCCTATGGCGTCTCGGGCCGGCCGGTGCAGCAGCGCGAGTTGCTCAGAAGCGCGCTCGCCACGGTCGATTTCACCTATCAGAACCTCGAGAGCATCGAACTGGGCATCAATGACGTTGACCAATATGTCGATGGCCTTGGCGGGGTCACCCGCTCGGTGGCGCGGGCCAAGGGGTCCGAAACCCCGGTCTATATCCTCGATGCCACCCGCGGCAGCCCCAAGGTGCGCACGCTCGGCGAACAGATCGACCTTGAAACCCGCACCCGCACGCTGAACCCGCGCTGGTTCGAAAGCCTGCTCGAACACGGCTATGAAGGCGTGCGCCAGATCGAGGGCCACGTCACCAGCACGCTGGGCTGGTCGGCCACCACCGGGCAGGTGGCCCCATGGGTCTATCAGAAGATTTCCGAGACCTTCGTGCTCGATGCCGAGATGCGCCGGCGCATGGCGGCGCTCAACCCCAAGAGCTCGGCGCGGGTGGCCGGCCGCCTGCTCGAAGCCTGCCAGCGCAATCTGTGGACGCCCGACGAGGCCACCCTCGCCGCGCTGCGCGAAGCCAATGACGAGCTGGAGGACCGCCTCGAAGGCGTGTTCCCGGCCGAATGACCAAGGGATAGATCATGAACCTGCACAGCCCCGCTTCCCGTTTCAGCCCGCCCGATGGCGAGGGATCGGTGCAGGTTCAGCTCGATCCGCGCGACCGCATCGGCGGAGCCAAGGTCTTTGCCGTCTATGGCAAGGGCGGGATCGGCAAATCGACCACCTCGTCGAACCTCTCGGCGGCCTTTTCCAAGCTCGGCCACCGGGTGCTGCAGATCGGCTGCGATCCCAAGCACGATTCGACCTTCACCCTCACCAAGAAGCTGATGCCCACGGTGATCGACGTGCTCGAGACGGTCGAGTTCCACGCCGAGGAGCTGCGGCCCGAGGACTACATGTTCGAGGGCTACAATGGAGTGATGTGCGTCGAGGCCGGGGGTCCGCCGGCGGGCACGGGCTGCGGCGGCTATGTCGTGGGCCAGACGGTCAAGCTCTTGAAACAGCACCACCTGCTCGAGGAAACCGATGTCGTCATCTTCGATGTGCTCGGCGATGTGGTGTGCGGCGGCTTTGCCGCGCCGCTCCAGCACGCCGAACGCGCGATCGTGGTGGCGGCCAATGATTTCGACAGCATCTTCGCGATGAACCGCATCGTCGCCGCGATCGGGGCCAAGGCCAAGAACTATGACGTGCGCCTTGCCGGCGTGGTCGCCAACCGCAGCCGCGAGACCGACGAGATCGACCGCTTCTGCGATGCCATCGGGATGCGGCGCCTTGCCCATTTCCGCGATGTCGATGCGATCCGCCGCTCGCGCCTCAAGAAGTGCACCCTGTTCGAGATGGGCGACGATCCCGAAGTGATCGAGGCGCAGAACGAATATCTGCGCCTCGCCCAGATGCTCTGGGACGGGGTCGAGCCGTCGCAGGCGCGGCCGATGAAGGACCGCGACATCTTCGATTTCCTGGGGTTCGAGTGATGGCCAGCCGCAACCCATCCGAATATGAACTGCGCCGCGAGGCCCTGGCGACCTATTTCGACAGCACCGCGCGCCAGGCCTGGATCGATCTCACCTCGGACGTCAAGGTCTCGGGCATCCGCGCCACGGTGCGCGCCGGGCGCGAGGCGATGCGCGCCACCCTGCTCGGCTGGCTGCCGCCCGATCTGCGCCGCACCCGGGTGCTCGATGCCGGCTGCGGCACCGGTGCGCTGGCGATCGCGGCGGCCTGCCGCGGGGCCGAGGTGATCGGCATCGACATCGCCCCCGGCCTCATCGAGGTGGCGCGCGAGCGCACCCCCTCCTTCCTCGGCCATGGCCGCATCCGCTGGCGCTGCGGCGACATGCTCGATCCCGATCTCGGCAGCTTTGCCCATGCCGTGGCGATGGATTCGCTCATCCACTATCAGCCCGAAGACCTCGTCGCCGCGCTCGCCCGGCTGGCGGCGCGCACCAGCGGCTCGATCCTTTTCACCTTCGCCCCGCGCACGCCGCTGCTGGCGGCGATGCACAATGTCGGCAAGGTCTTTCCCCGGTCCGATCGCAGCCCGGCAATCGTGCCGGTGGCCGAAAGCGATCTCTCCGCGCGCCTTGCCCGGCTCGATGGCTGGCGCATCGGCCGCACCAAGCGCATCAGCAGCGGATTTTATACCTCGCAGGCGCTCGAACTGGTGAGGATGGGATGAGCCGCCCGGCGCGCCCTGCCCCGCCGCACTGGACCGAGGCGATCTTCCGCCTCCTGCCCTTTGCCGACGCGGCGAGCGCCGATCTGCCACTCGGTCGGCTGCTGCGCCTGGCGCTGTTCCAGGTCAGCGTGGGGATGGCGATGGTGCTCTTGAACGGCACCTTGAACCGGGTGATGGTGGTGGAGCTGGGCACGCCCACCTGGCTGGTGGCGCTGCTGATCGCGGCGCCGCTGGTGGTGGCGCCGTTCCGCGCGCTGATCGGCCACAAGTCCGACACCCACCGCTCGGTGCTCGGCTGGCGGCGGGTGCCCTATATCTGGTTCGGCACGCTGATGCAGTTCGGCGGGCTGGCGATCATGCCCTTCGCGCTGCTGCTGCTGGGCGTGCCGGAGCGCTTCACCCTTGGCCTCATCGCCGCGGCGGCGGCCTTCCTGCTCACCGGCACCGGCTTTCACGTCACCCAGACCGCAGGCCTCGCGCTCACCAGCGATCTTGCCCCGCAAGACAAGCGCCCGCGCGCGGTGGCGCTGCTCTATGTCATGCTGCTTATCGGCATGATGTTTGCCGCCTTCGTCATCGGCGGGGTGCTGGCTGATTATTCGCCGACCAGGCTGGTGCAGGTGATCCAGGGCTGCGCGCTGCTCACCCTGGTGCTCAACACCACCGCGCTGTGGAAGCAGGAGGCGCGCAACACCAAGATCACCGCGCCCGACCGCGAGACGCCCACCTTCGGCGAATTGTGGCAGGCCTTCGTGCGCGACGGGCGCAATGCCCGGCTGCTCACCGCGATCGGCATCGGCGCGGCGGGCTTTGCCATGCAGGATGCGCTGCTCGAGCCCTATGGCGGGGAGATCCTCGGCCTTTCGGTCGGGGCGACCACCGGGCTGACGGGGGCGTGGGCGCTGGGCTCGCTCATCGGCTTCATGCTCTCGGGCCGGGCGCTCGCGCGCGGGTGGGATCCGCTGCGGCTGGCCGGGGCGGGGCTGGTGATCGGGATCAACGCCTTCCTGCTGGTGCTCTTTGCCGGGCCCTTTGCCGCGGCGCTGCTGCTCTATGCCGGGGCGCTGGGGATCGGGCTTGGCCTCGGGCTGTTCTCGGTCGGCACGCTGATGGAGGCCATGAGCCTTGCGCGCAGCGAGACTGCCGGTCTTGCGCTGGGTGCCTGGGGCGCGGTGCAGGCGACCTGTGCCGGCACCGGCATCGCGCTTGGCGGCCTCATCCGCGATGGCGTTGCCGCCTGGGTCGGCAGCGGCGCGGCGAACGCCTCGGTGGCGACCAGGGCGAGCGGCTATTCCACCGTCTATATGCTTGAAATCGCGCTGCTGCTTGCCGGGATGGCGGCGCTCGGCCCGCTTGTGGGCCATGCCCGCCGCCGCCGCGGCGCGCCCGACGATCCCCTCGCCCAGCCCTTCGGCCTGAGGGAGTTTCCGACATGATTACCCGTGCCCGCCTGTCCCTGATCCTGCCCGGCCCGGCCTCGGCCGGTCTGTTCCATGAGAGGAATGTGAAATGAATGCAGCCTATATTGTCGGCACGCTCGACGTCGCTGAACTCGCCTTCCTGCTGTTCTTCGTCTTCTTCATCGCGCTGGTTTTCTATCTCAACCGCGAAAGCCGCCGCGAAGGCTATCCGCTTGAGGATGAACAGACCGGCAAGATCCACCCCGGCAGCCTGTTCGATGGCGACAAGAAGGTGTTCAAGCTGCCCCATGGCCGCGGCACCTATGTGCCCGAGGACAATCCGCGCGATGACATCAACATCCCCGCGGTGCAGGCCTTCAACGCCGCCGGCGCGCCCTGGGTGCCGACCGGCGATCCGATGATCGACGGGCTTGGGCCGGCGGCCTGGGCCAACCGTGCCAAATATCCCGATCTCACCTTCGACGGGCGCCCGCGCATCGTGCCGATCGGCCAGAGCCACGAGATCATCGTCTCCCCGCGCGATCCGCAGCTGATCGGCTGGCCGGTGGTGGCCGCCGACGGCGTGACCGTGGGCAAGGTCAGCGACATCTGGGTTGACCAGGCCGAGCACATCATCCGCTATCTCGAGATCGAGACCAACAGCGGCAAGAAGGTGCTGGCCCCGATGATGGTGGCCGCGGTGCAGACCAGAGGCTTCTTCAACGACAAGCCCGAACTGGTCGAGATCGATGCGATCACTTCGGCCCAGTTCGAAAATGTGCCCCAGCTTGAAACCCCCGGCATCATCACCCGCTACGAGGAAGACCGCATCCAGGCCTATTTCGGTGGCGGCTACATGTATGCCACGCCCGAGAGGTCGGAAGCATGGCTGTAACCACCCCCGGCCTTGAGGCGGCGCCGGCAGCCACGCTGCCAGCGCTGCCCGAGGGGATCGATCACGCCGCGCTCGAGGAGGATGGCCCGCGCGCCTTTGGCGATCGGATGGGCACCCCGGCAGCAGATGAAAAGGTGCTGTGGAAGGGCCGGCCCGATCTGCGCCTGCTTGCCCGCAGCGCCTTTCACACCCGCGCGCTCGGGCTTTACATGGCAGCCCTGGTGGTGATCGCGCTTGCCACCGGAAGGAGTGATGCGGCGATCGTGGCCGGGGTGCTGGGCGCCGCGCTGCTTGCGCTCCTCTACCTCATCGCCTGGCACAGCACGCGCACCACGCTCTACATCCTCACCGACAGCCGGCTGATCCTGCGCATCGGCATGGCGATCGAAACCCGCATCAACATCCCCTTGAAGCAGATCAGGGCCGCCCATCTGCGCCTGCGCGGCCAGGGGCATGGCGATATTGCCTTCGAGCTGGCGGGCGAGCGGATCCTCGGTACGCTGCTGCTCTGGCCCCATGTGCGCCCCTGGCACTATGCCATGCCCCAGCCGATGCTGCGCGCCGTGCCCGATGCGGCGGCGCTCGCGCACCTGATCGCCGCGGCCCGGGCACGGCACGGCGCGATCACGCAAAATTTGATCGGGATCAAGGAAAGCGCCGCCCCGGCAGGCGAGGCTGGCAGCATGGCCGGCGCGCTGCCGGCGCAGGGCGGCGCGAAAGGCCGGCTGGGCGAGGCGGGTCTTGCGGCCGGTCTTGAAGGAGCGACGGCATGATCGTTCGCGAATACGAGAAGGACGAAGTCACCGTTCACAAGGTGCCGCTGCTGCTGATGGGCGGCATCGTGGCGATCTCGCTCGCGCTCACCGCCTCGGTCAGCTTCGGCCTGTTTGAGCGCAGCGCGATCCCCGAAAAGGCCCGCGCCGAGGCCGGCACCAGGCCCGAGGCGCAGCGCCCCTTGCGCTTCTTCGACGAGCCCGATGGCACCGTGCGGGTCGAGGACGGGGCGAGCAAGGCGGTGCTCGCCCGCTTCGGCCCGGGCGAAGGCGGGTTCGTGCGCGCCAGCGTGCGCGCGCTGGTGCACCAGCGCCGCATCCGCGGGCTTGGGCCGGAGGTTGCCTTCGAGCTTATCTCCTGGCCCGATGGCGCGCTCACCCTGCACGATCCGGCCACCGGGCGCAGCATCGAGGTTGCCTCCTTCGGCCCGATCAACCGCGCGGTCTTTGCCAATATGCTGGCGCAGGAGGCACGCTGATGGGCCGGCGCTTCGAGACCCCCTGCACCATCACCGTGGAACAGAGCCCCGAGGCCTTCCACGCCCATGTGGAACTGGCCGAGGAGGTCGAGATCTTCCCCGGTGACAGGGTGCGCGTGCACGGCGCGCCGATCCAGATCCCCTTCGGCACGCGCCAGGTGTTTGAACGCCGCGCCACCATCACCCGCGCCGGGCCGCTGCGGCGCCGGCTGGTGCGCCTTGCTGCCTATTTCGATCTCAGCGAGCTTTACGAAGTGAGCTTCAACGCCGGGAGGATCAAATGAACGCCTACAAGCCGATGACCAGCGAGGAGGCGATGGCGCTGGCAACGCAGGACACCATCCTCACCCCCCGCTTCTACACCACCGATTTCGATGCGCTCGATGCCATCGATGTCAGCCCGGTGAGGGCCGAGTGGGACCAGCTGATCGCCGACATGAGCGCTGACCCGAACAAGCGCCACTTCAAGCGCGCCGAGAGCTTTGTCGGCGCGATCGAGGGGCTGGAGCCGGCGCTGCGGCAGGAGTTCACCGATTTCCTCGTCAGCTCGATGACTTCGGAGTTTTCGGGCTGCGTGCTCTATGCCGAAATCGCCCGGCGCACCAGGAACCCCGATGTCAAGCAGCTCTTCCGCCTGCTGGCGCGCGATGAAAGCCGCCATGCCGGCTTCATCAACGAGTGCCTCAAGGATGCCGGGATCGGGGTGGATCTCGGCTTTCTCACCAGGACCAAGAAATACACCTTCTTCAAGCCCAAGTTCATCTTCTACGCGGTCTATCTGAGCGAGAAGATCGGCTATGCGCGCTACATCACCATCTATCGGCACCTTGCGCGCAACCCGCAATACAAGTTCCACCCGATCTTCGACTGGTTCGAGCAGTGGTGCAACGACGAGTTCCGCCATGGCGAGGCCTTCGCCATGCTGCTGCGCTCCGATCCCAAGCTGCTTGAAGGCGCCAACAAGCTGTGGATCCGCTTCTTCCTGCTGTCGGTCTATGCCACGATGTATGTGCGCGATCACAACCGGCCGGTGTTTCACGCCGCGCTGGGCCTTGATCCGACCGAATATGATTACAAGGTGTTTTCGATCTGCAACCAGATCGCCCGCCAGGTCTTCCCGGTCGAGCTTGATATCGACTCCCCGGCCTTTCGCGCGCAGATGGAAAGGCTGCGCCGCGCCGCGGGCCGGATCGAGGATGGCAAGGCGCGCGGGGGCCTTGCTGGCTGGGCGCAGCGGCTCTCCGGCACGATCGGCGCGGGCCTTGCCTTTGCGCGGATGTTCCTCCAGCGGCCGCGGGCCAACACCCTGCCGCAAGCGATCCGGCTGCAACCGGCGTGGTAAGCTGGAGCGGCCATATCGTCCCGGCAATCGTGACGGTGGCCTTGTGGTTCGTCGCCACCGGGCTGATCGCCTGGGCCGACAACCGCGAGCGCGCCTCCTTCTCGCGCAGCCTGATGGTGGGCAGCCTCGCCGGGATCGGCGGGCTGGTGGTGATCCTCATCGCCTCGCTCTCGGTCGAGGTCTGGGCGGTCTATCTCGCCTTCATCGGCGCGCTGATGGTGTGGGGCTGGCATGAGCTGGCCTTTCTCACCGGCGCTGCCGCCGGCCCGCGCCGGGGCCTTGCCGATCCGGGCCTCACCGGCCTTGCCCGCTTCCGCCAGGCTGCGGCCACGGTGATGCACCACGAGGTGGCGCTGGCGGTCACCGGGCTGCTGCTCGTCTCGCTCTCGTGGGACGTGCCCAACCAGATCGGGGCGATGGTCTTCGTGCTGATGTTCGCGATGCGGCTGATCTCCAAGATCAACCTGTTCATCGGCGTGCCCAACACCAGCGCCGAGATGCTGCCCGAGCACCTGTCCTACCTCAAGTCCTATTTCGGCCCCCGCCGCATGACGCTGACGCTTGCCCTTTCGATCGCAGGGATCGCCGCGGCGGCGGCGTGGTTTGCGGGCCTTGCGCTCGCGGCGCCGGCGGGCAGCGCGGCGATGGTGGGGGCAAGCCTCATGGCCACCCTCGCGCTCCTCGGGGTGCTCGAACACCTGTTCCTCGCCCTGCCTTTCCGCGACGGAATGCTGTGGGGCTGGGCCTTGCCGCAGCGCCGCCCGGCGGGGGCCAGACGGGAAAGACCATGACACCAACGACAAACACAAAGGGAACGCCGATGGATTTCGAAGCCTTCTTTGCCGGTGAGCTTGACGCGCTGCGCGCCGATGGCCGCTACCGCGTGTTCACCGACATCAAGCGTCACCGCGGGCGCTTCCCCCATGCCACCCGCTTTGTCGGCGAGGATACCCGGCCCGTCACCGTGTGGTGCTCGAACGACTATCTCGGCATGGGCCAGCATCCCAAGGTGCTCGAAGCGATGCACGCCTGCCTCGATGAATGCGGGGCGGGCGCGGGCGGCACCCGCAACATCTCGGGCACCAACCACTATCATGTCGAACTCGAGGCCGAGCTTGCCGATCTCCATGGCAAGGAGGCGGCGCTGCTGTTCACCAGCGGATATGTCTCGAACTGGGCGGGGCTTGGCACGCTCGCCAGCAAGATCCCGGGCTGCGTCGTCTTTTCCGATGCCTTGAACCACGCCTCGATGATCGAGGGCATCCGCCATTCGCGGGCGCCCTACAAGATCTGGCGCCACAATGATGTGGAGCACCTTGACGAGCTGCTTTCAGCCTACGGCCCCGAGGTGCCCAAGCTGGTCGCCTTTGAAAGCGTCTATTCGATGGATGGCGATATTGCCCCCATCGCCGACATTCTCGATGTCTGCGAGAAGCACGGGGCGATGAGCTATATCGACGAGGTTCACGCCGTGGGCCTCTATGGCCCGCGCGGCGGCGGGGTGGCCGAGCGCGAGGGGCTGATGGACCGCATCACCGTGATCGAGGGCACGCTCGGCAAGGCCTTCGGGGTGATGGGGGGCTATATCGCCGCCAGCGCCAACCTTGTTGATTTCGTGCGCAGCTTTGCCAGCGGCTTCATCTTTTCAACCGCCCTGCCCCCGGCGATCGCGGCGGGCGCGCTGGCGAGCATCCGCCATCTCAAGACCAGCAATGCCGAGCGCGAGCTGCAGCAGAAGCGTGTCGCCCAGGTGCGCCGGGCCTTGGACATGATGGGCATTCCGCACCTCAACAACCCCAGCCACATCATCCCGGTGATGGTGGGGGATGCCAAGAAGTGCAAGATGATCAGCGATTGGCTGATGGACAATCACGGCATCTATGTGCAGCCGATCAACTATCCCACCGTGCCCGTGGGCACCGAGCGGCTGCGGGTGACGCCCTCGCCGGTGCACAGCGATGGCGATATCGACCGGCTGATCAAGGCCTTGAGCGAAATCTGGTCGCATTGCGAGCTGGCGCGCATGGCAAGCGCGGCCTGAGGGCAGTGCTTGGCGCTCCGGCCCCGCTGCCTTGGCCGGACCATCGCGCGCTCGGGCGGCCGCTTCGGGGGAGGCGGCCGCCCTTTCGCATCTGCTGCCCGCGCGCTTGCGGGCGCGCGCCTCACGTCACCGGAATGAAGCGCACCGCCGCCCCGCCCCCGGGGGCAAGCCGCAGGGCAAAGGCATCCCCGCCCGTGACCAGCTTTTCCTCGATCACCATGGCATAGGGGTTGGTGTCCCAATCGGCATCCGCCCCATCGCGGTAGATCTGGGCGCGGTATTGCCTGCCCGGCTCGAGGAAGCTCAAGGTGAGCGCCAGATCGCGCGCCTCCTCATCGCTCACGGCGCCCAGGAACCATTCCTTCGATTTCCTCCCCTGCCGAGCGATGGCGACATAATCGCCGATCTCGCCGGCCAGCGCGATCGATTGCTCCCAATCGGTTTCCACGTCCTTGATGAACTGGAACGCGTCGGGCCGCGCCTCGTAATTCTCGGGCAGGTCGGCGGCCATCTGGATCGGCGAATAGAGCACCACATAGAGCGCCAATTGCTTGGCGAGCGTCGTCTGCGGGCGGTTGGAGGGATCGCTGCGCGGCATGTCGGGGCGCAGCGGCGGGCGTTCGTTGGGGCGAAGATCGAAGATGCCCGGCGTGAAGTCCATCGGCCCGGCGAGCATCCGGGTAAAGGCCAGCATCGCCTCGTGCTCGGGCGGGTTGGGGGGCGTGCCCCAGGCGTTGAACTCCATCCCCCGCGCCCCCTCGCGCGAAATCCAGTTGGGATAGGTGCGCCTGAGGCCGGTGTCCTTGACCGGCTCGTGCGCATTGATCGAAATCTGGCGCCTCGCCGCTTCCTCGACCACCTTGAGATGGTGGCGCACCATGAACTGGCTGTCATGCCATTCATAGCGGCGGATGCCCTTGGCATCGATCCGCACCACGTCGCCGGCATCGGCGACATAGCCGGTCTTGACCTGGCGCACGCCGAGCCGCTGGTAGAGATCGAAGGCGGCCTCCATCTGGTTTTCGTAATTGGTGATGTTGGCCGAGGTTTCGTGGTGGCCGATCAGCCGCACGCCCTTGGCAAGGGCATAGCGGGCAACCTCCTCGAGATCGAAATCGGGCATGGCCTCGGTGAAGCGGAACAGATCGCCATTGTTGAACCAGTCGCCATCCCAGCCGATGTTCCAGCCCTCCACCAGCACCCCGGCAAAGCCGTGGCGCGCGGCAAAATCGATATAGCGCTTGGCCTCATCGGTGGTGGCGCCGTGGATGCCCTCGCGCCCCCAGGTGCGATCGCGGATATGCATCGCCCACCAGATGCCGACATATTTGCCCGGCTCGACCCAGGAGACATCGCCCAGCTTGTTGGGCTCGTTGAGGTTGAGGATGAGATCGGAATTGATGAGGCCCACCGCCGCGGGCGCGATCTGGATGGTGCGCCAAGGGCTGTGGAACGGCGCGCGGGTGATGACCTTGGGCCCGCCCGACCAGTTCCTCAGGCGCGCCTCGAAGGTGCCGGGCCGCAGCGCCCCCAGCGACATCGCCGAATAATCGACGAGCGCGGCCTCGTGGATGGAAAAATAGATGCCATCGCCGTTGCGGAAGGTGGCCGGGGTGTGCGCATCATCGACCTTGCCCGCCGCCCCGGTGCGGGTGAGATATTCGTAGCGGTTGAACTCGTCCGAAGGGGTGTACCACATCTGCGTGGTCTCGCCGACGGCGAACTGGGTCAGCTCCTCGACGATGGCCAGCTCGCCGGCCAGCGCCGCTTGCGCGCCCAGCTCGTAGCGAAAGCCGATCCCGTCATCAAAGGCGCGAAAGCGCACCACCATGCTTCGCGCCGGGCCGGTGGTGGCGCTGAAGGTGACGGCCAGCTCATTGTGCCGATCACGCACCTGCCGCCGCTCGCCCCAGGGCTGCTCCCAGGTGTCATCGCGGCTGGCGCGCGCCGCGGCGGTGATGGCCAGATCGCGCTCGAACCCGTGATGCGCGGCAAACAGCAGCCCCAAGCGCGAGCGCGCGATCACCGGGCGGCCCTCAAAGGCCACTTCGTAGCTCGCCTCACCGCCGGCATCGCTGATGGTGATGGCAATGCGGCCATCGGGCGAGGTCAGCACCAGGCTCTCGGCCCGGGCGGGCGCGGCGAGCGCCCATGCCGCCCACAGCACCGCGGCAAATGCGGCAAGGATGTTCCGATAGCGTCTCATGCGTCCCTCTCCCTTGCGTGAGCCCGCGCGGCGGGCCGTGCCTCAATCGCTCTCGGCAAAGATGCGAAAGCCCCAGGCGGGCAGTTCCAGCACCTCGCCCCCGGCAAAGGCCATGGCCTCACCCCCCAGCGCGTCGCGGTAGCGGCCGTGGTGGCGGGCGAGGCCAAAGCGCACCTGCTGCGCGCGGGGTGAGAGGTTGAACACGGCAAAGACCCGCTCGCCCGCAGCGCCGCGGGTGAAGGCGAGCACGTCGGCATCGGCGCTGGTGGGCACCATCACCATCGGCGCGCCAAAGCGCCCGTTGTGAAGCGCGCGCATCCGCGTCTTGAGCGCGATGAGCTGGCGAAAGAGCGGGGCATGCACCCCCTCGCGCCAGGCAATCGGATCGCGTTCGAAAAAGGCCAGCTGGCGGTCATTGTCCGCCTCCTGCCCGTTGTAGATGAGCGGCAGCCCCGGCCCGACGAAGCTCAGCGCAATCGCTGCCGCATAGGCCGGGCCATAGATCGCACGGGCCGCCCCGTCCCAGGCGTTCTGATCGTGGTTTTCGGTATAGACCATGCGCATCGCCGCATGGGGCCAGGTTTCGGCCTGAAGCGCATAATAGGCGCGGATCGGCCCGGCGCCCTCGCCGCTTTTGACAAGGCGCTGCATCGCCTCCTTCCAGCCCCAGGCATAGGTGGCATCAAAGGCGCGTGCGTGAAGATCGCGCTGTTCCCATTCGGCGAGCATGAACACCGGCCTGATCGCCTCCAGCTCGGCGCGCGCCGCCTCCCAGAAGTCGGTGGGGACATAGCCCGCGACATCGCAGCGGAACCCGTCGATCCCGTATGCGCGCACCCAATGGGCCATGGCATCGATCATGTAGCGGCGCAGGCCCGGCTGGCTGTAATCGAAATCGGCCACATCCGACCAATCGGTGCCCGCCGGGCTGGTGAGCGCGCCTTCGGGGGTGCGGGTGTACCAGTGGGGGTGGCTCTGCGTCAGCGGGTTGTCGCGCGCCGAATGGTTCGCCACCCAGTCGAGAATGACCTTGAGCCCCAGCCGGTGTGCCTCGGCCACAAAGGCGGCCAGATCGGCCTCGGTGCCAAGCTCGGGGTTGACCGCCAGATAGTCGCGCACCGCATAGGGGCTGCCAAGGCTGCCCTTGCGCCCTTCCAGCCCGATCGGGTGGATCGGCATCAGCCAGATGATATCCACCCCCATCGCCGCCAGCCGCTCCAAGTGCTGCTGCGCGGCGGCAAGGGTGCCCTCGGGGGTGAACTGGCGGGTGTTGATCTGATAGATCACCGCATCGCGCGTCCAGGCGGGGTTGGTGAGAGCCACCCCGGCGGCAGGCGCATCGCCGGGCGCGGCCTGCACCGGCACCGCGGCCAGCCCCGCGGCGATGAGCGTGGTGAGCAGGCGCCGCCTCATGCCGCCGCCTCCTTCACCAGCAAGGTCGCCAGCGCCGCAGCCACGAAGCTCGTCGCCGAAATCGCAAAGGCATAGGCCGGCGCGCCGCCGAACAGGTTGGTGATGAGAAAGCCCAGCACGGTCGCCGCCAGGAGCTGCGGCACGACGATGAAGATGTTGAACACCCCCATGTAAATGCCCATTTTCTCGGCCGGCACGCAGCCGGCAAGGATGGCATAGGGCAGCGAGACGATCGAGGCCCAGGCAATGCCAAGGCCGATCTGCGGGATCCACAGAAGCGCCGGATCGCGCACCAGCAGCATCGCGGCAAAGCCCGCCGCACCGGCGATGAGGTTGAAGGCGTGGAGGCGGCAACGGTCGATCCTTGCCGCGATCAGCACGAAGCCGAGCGCCGCGGCAGCGGCAAGGCCGTTCCTCACCGATCCCATCAGGCTCCACCAATCGGCGCCGTTCTGGTAGGCCGCGCTCGCCGCCTCGGTCGCGCCGAAATGGTATTCGGCCACCCCCGGGGTGCCATAGATCCACAGGCCGAACATCCCGAACCAGCTGAAGAACTGCACCAGCGCCAGCTGGCGCATGGTGCGCGGCATGGCGAAAAGATCGCCCACCACCTCCATGAAGCCATTGTCCGCGCGGCTCTGCCGCTTGAGCACGCCCGCGATCAGCTGGATCGCCCCGAACCCGGCGAGCAGGGCGGCAAGGACATAGATGTCCTTGGCGATCTCGATCGTGCCGAGCAGCGCCGCGCCGTTCTCACTGCGAGCAAAGGCGACAAAGGCGGCAAGGGCAAGGCCCGCGGCCACCCACATGATCCCGCCGCGGGTGAACTGCGCTGCCGTGCGCGCCGCCGCGGCTGCGGGGGTGCGCGGCGCGGCAGCGCGGGCCGCTTCGAAGCGCGCCAGCTCCTCGGGCGAATATTCCCTGGTGGTGAAAACCGTCCAGCACACCGCCGCCAGCAGCGCCGCGCCGCCGATGTAGAAGGACCAATGCACTGTCTCGGGGATCTCGCCCGCGGGCGCGGTGTTGCTGAGGCCCAGCCAGTTGGTCATCACCCAGGGCAGCGCGCCTGCCAGCACCGCGCCGGTGCCGATGAAGAAGCTTTGCATGGCATAGCCCATGGTGCGCTGCGAATCGGGCAGATTGTCGCCCACGAATGCGCGGAACGGCTCCATCGTGATGTTGAGCGAGGCGTCCATCACCCACAGGAGGCCCGCCGCCACCCACAGCGCCGGGGCGTTGGGCATGATGAACAGGGCCAGGCTGGCAAGGAGCGCGCCGATGAGGAAGAACGGGCGGCGGCGGCCGAAGCGCGGGCTCCAGGTCTTGTCGGAAAGGTGGCCGATGATCGGCTGCACGATCAGCCCGGTCATCGGCGCGGCGATCCACAGGATCGCCAGTTCGCCGACATCGGCGCCCAGGGTCTGGAAAATGCGGCTGACATTGCCGTTCTGAAGCTCAAAGCCGATCTGGATGCCGAGAAAGCCGAAGCTCATGTTCCAGATCTGGCCCGGGCTCAGCCGAGGCTTGAGGCCGGCATCATGCATGTCCCATTCCCTCTCCCTCACGCGCGGGCCGCTTGCCAGCCGGCGCGCCACAGGGCAGGCTGCCGCCCGCCGGATGCTACGCCCGGTCATTGTGCTGGCCTGCCGCCGTGCAGTGTGAAGCTCCTGCAAAAATTTGCAAGAATCTTTGCCATCCGGCGGGTGATTTTTCCTGCTCACTTCCGGCCTTGTGAAATTATTTTCTGCATTTTTAATACTTTGATTGCCATATTGGGCGCCGGCGGCGGCGTTCACAAAGATTTGCAAAATCTCTCGCGCGGTGTCACAGATAGGCGCGGAGGGAGTTGGGTCATGATGCGAATCCTCGCCAGTCTGGCGGCAGCCTTGTGCGCGGGCAGTGCGCTTGCAGGCGGGCCGGTGGCGGCCCCTGGTGCCGGGTACGGGGAGGGGACAAGCGCCCCGGCGCCGCGCGCGCCTGCCCCCCTCGCCCCGATTGCCGAGCGGCGGCTCGAGGATGAGGTGATCTATTTCGTCCTGCCCGATCGCTTCGCCAATGGCGATTCCACCAATGACAAGGGCGGGCTCAAGGGCGGGCCGCTCCAGCACGGCTTTGATCCTGCGCGCCGCGGCTTCTACCACGGCGGCGACCTTAAGGGGCTGACCCAGCGGCTCGATTACATCGCCGGGCTGGGGGTGAGCGCGATCTGGTTTGCGCCGGTGTTCAAGAACAAGCCGGTCCAAGGCCGCCCGGGGGAGGAGAGCGCGGGCTATCATGGCTATTGGGTGACCGATTTCACCCAGATCGATCCCCATTTCGGCACCAATGGGGAGTTCAAGGCCTTCGTCGATGCCGCCCATGCCCGCGGCATCAAGGTCTATATGGACATCATCACCAACCACACCGCCGATGTGATCGACTATGTCGAGGGCGAGGCCACCGGCTATGCCTATCGCTCCAAGGGGGAATATCCCTTCTCGCGCCGCGGCGGGCCCGATGGCGTGCCGATCAACGAAGGCTTTGCCGGGGATGACGATCCCGATCCGGCCAATTGGGCGCGGCTTACCGATCCCACCTATGCCTATACCCCCTTCGTGCGCGAGGCCGAGCGCAACATCAAGGTGCCTGCCTGGCTCAACGACATCACGCTCTATCACAACCGCGGCAATTCGCACTGGGTGGGCGAAAGCAGCGTCTATGGCGATTTCGTCGGGCTTGACGATCTGGCCACCGAGCATCCGCGGGTGGTGGCCGGGATGATCGAGATCTTCGGCCGCTGGATCGAGGATTATGGCATCGACGGCTTTCGCATCGACACCGCCAAGCATGTGAACCCGGCCTTCTGGCGCGCCTTCGTGCCGGCGATGCTCGAGCGCGCCCGGGCGCGCGGGATCAACCACTTCCACATCTTCGGCGAGATCGCGCACGAGGAACCCACCGCCACGCTGACCGCGCAGGTGATGGCCGAAAGCGCCCTTCCCCACGCGCTCGACATGGGCTTTGCCAAGGCCGCGCAGCTGGTCGCCAGCGGCAAGGCGCCGCCGCGGCTGATGGCCGAGTTTCTGGCGCAAGACGCGATCTATCCCGGCGGGCCGGCCACTGCGCTGGGCCTGCCGACCTTCCTTGGCAACCACGATTTCGGCCGCTTTTCGATGTTCGTGCGCGAGCTGAGCGGCGAGCGCGACGCGGCGCGCCTGCTCGCGCGCGTCAGCCTCGGCCATGCAATGATGTTCCTGCTGCGCGGGGTGCCCACGGTCTATTACGGTGACGAGCAGGGCTTCATCTCCGATGGCAATGACCAGCTTGCGCGCGAGGACATGTTTGCGAGCAAGGTGGCCGAATACAACGACAATGACCTTATCGGCAGCGATGCCACCACGGCGCAGGACAATTTCGATCCTGCCCACCCGCTCTATCGCCTGATCGGCACGCTGGCCGCGGCCCGCCACGCCAATCCGGCGCTGCGGCGCGGGCTTTCCACCGTGCGCGCCTTTGCCGAAAGCGCGCCGGGCATCCTCGCGGTCGAGCGCCACGATCCCGAAAGCGGGGCGCGCGTGCTGGTTGCCTTCAACACCGCCGAGGAGCCCTTGTCGCAGGCGATCGAAGTGAGCTACCGCGCCCGCGGCGTGAAGCAGCTTGTGGGGGCCTGCCCGGCGGCGCTCGCCGCGCCGGGATCAATCCGGCTCACCCTTCCTGCCTTCGGCTTTGCCGCCTGCATCCTGGAGAATGACGAATAATGGCAACCGCCGTGGCCGAGCCTTCCCCCAATGCTGCTGCCGCCCGCCCGTGGTGGCGCGGCGCGGTGATCTACCAGATCTATCCGCGCTCCTTCCGCGACACCAATGGCGATGGCATCGGCGATCTTGCGGGAATCGCCGAGGGGCTCGATTACATTGCCGATCTCGGCGTGGACGGGATCTGGATCAGCCCCTTCTTCACCTCGCCGATGAAGGATTTCGGCTATGACGTGGCTGATTATTGCGGGATCGATCCCTCTTTCGGCACCTTTGCCGAGTTTGACCGCATCATCGCCAAGGCCCATGCCCTCGGGCTCAAGGTGATCATCGACCAGGTCTATTCGCACACCTCCGATCAGCACCCCTGGTTCCTCGAGAGCCGCAAGGATCGCACCAATCCCAAGGCCGATTGGTATGTCTGGGCCGATCCCAAGCCCGACGGCTCACCCCCGTCCAACTGGCAATCGGTGTTCGGCGGTTCGGCCTGGCAGTGGGACGGGCCGAGGAAGCAATATTACCTGCACAATTTCCTCACCTCGCAGCCCGATCTCAACGTCCACAACCGCCAGGTGCAGGATGCGCTGCTCGAGGTCGCGCGTTTCTGGCTCAGGCGCGGCGTCGATGGCTTCCGCCTGGATGCCATCAACTTTGCCATGCACGATCCTGCCCTGCGCGACAATCCGCCCTCGGGCCTGCCGATGGAGCTGGTGACGCGCCCGTTCGACATGCAGATCAAGCGCTACAACCAGTCGCACCCCGATATTGTTGCCTTCCTCGAGCGCATCCGCGCAACGATCGAGGAATTCCCCGGACGCTTCACCGTCGCCGAGGTCGGCGGGGCCGAGCCGCTGGCGGAGATGAAGGCCTTCACCGCGGGCGGCAAGCGGCTCGATTCGGCCTATAATTTCGATTTCCTCTATGCCCCCGCACTCACCGCCGCGCGGGTGCGCGCGAGCCTGGCGCAGTGGGACGGGGAGCCGGGCGAAGGCTGGCCTTCCTGGGCCTTTTCCAACCACGATGCCCCGCGCTGCGTTTCGCGCTGGGCGCGCGGCGGCGATCATGCCGCGGCCGCCAGGCTCAGCCTGATGGTGCTCCTGTGCCTGCGCGGCAATCCGATCATCTATCAGGGCGAGGAGCTGGGCCTGCCGCAGGGCGAGGTGCCCTTCGAGGATCTGCAGGACCCCGAGGCCATTGCCAACTGGCCGCACACCCTGGGGCGCGATGGGGCGCGCACCCCGCTGCCTTGGGCTGCCGATGCCCCGCAGGCGGGCTTTTCCAGCGCCAATCGCACCTGGCTGCGGCTCGATCCAGCCCATGTGCCGCTGGCGGTTGATCGCCAGGCGGCCGATCCCGGCTCGACCCTTGCCTATGCCCGGGCGCTGCTGCGCCTGCGCCGCAGCCTGCCGGCGCTGATCGCGGGCGACATCACTCTCATCGACACGCCCGAGCCGCTCCTCGCCTTTGTCCGCAAGGACGGGCCAAGCCGGGTGCTGTGCGTCTTCAACCTCGGCGAGGAGGCGCTCGCCTGGCAGCCCCCGGCAAGCCTCGGCCAGGCCACGCTGGTGGCGCGCACCGAGGCGGTCGGCCCGGCGCCGCTGCCGTTGCAGCTTGCCCCTGGTTGCGGCTACTGGGCGGTGCTGACCGATATGTGAACCCCATGGCCGATCGCCCGCCCCCTTCCGCCCGCCGCAGCGCCACGCTCGAGGACATCGCGCGCGAGGCCGGGGTGTCGATCTCGACCGTGAGCCGGGCGCTGAATGACAGCCCCTCGGTCAAGCGCCGCACCAAGCAGCATATCTGGCAGATCGCGCGCGCGCATGATTACGAGTTTCGCGCCTCGATGCCTTCCGGCCCGATCGGCGCCGATGCCACCATCGCGGTGGTGGTGCCCACCCCGCAGGCGCGCGAGAGCAGGGTGGCCGACCCCTTCTTCCTTGAACTGCTCGCCGGGATCGCCGAGGCCGCGCGCGAGCGCAACGCTGATCTCATCATCAGCCACCTTGCCCCGCGCGCGGGCGCGGACCTTGATTATGCGATGAGCACCAGCCGGGCGACGGGGGTGATCTTCATCGGCCAATCCTCGCTCCACCACGCCTTCAATGCCCTCGCCGCGCGCGACAACCGCTTCGTGGTCTGGGGCGCGGAGTTCCCCGATGCGCAATATTGCGTGATCGGATCGGACAATCTGGCCGGCGGGCGGCGGGCGACCGCGCATCTTGCCCGGCTGGGGCGGCGGCGCATCCTGTTCCTCGGCGATACCGAGGCGCCCGAGGCCGAACAGCGCCTGCGCGGCTACCGCCAGGCGCTCGCGCAGGCCGGGCTGGGCTATGACGAGACCCTGGTGCTGCCCGCCCATTTCGAGGTGCATTCGGCCGAGGCCGCGGTGCGCAGCGCGCTGGGGCGCGGGCTTGGCTTTGATGCGGTGTTTGCCGCGAGCGACCTTATCGCCATCGGCGCGATCCGCGCGCTCACCCGTTCGGGGCTGAAGGTGCCCGAGGATGTCTCGGTGGTGGGCTATGACAATATCCCCGCCGCCCGGCTCGTCACCCCGCAGCTCACCACCATCGATCAGGATGCCAACCTTGCCGGGCGGATGCTGGTGTCCAAGCTGATCGACAAGGGCGATGGGCCGGCGATCTCCGAGCGGCTAGAGACCAGCCTGCTCATCCGCGAGAGTTGCGGCGGATGAGCCGCGCCCCCGCCCCGCTGCGCCAGATCGTCATCGTCGGCGGGGGCAGCGCCGGGTGGATGGCGGCTGCCGCGCTCGCCCAGGCGGTGGGTGAAAGCTGCGCCATCACCCTCATTGAGAGCGAGGTGATCGGCACCGTGGGCGTGGGCGAGGCGACGATCCCGCCGATCCGCCACTTCAACCAGCGCCTCGGCATCGACGAGGCCACCTTCCTGCGCGAAACCCAGGGCAGCTACAAGCTCGGCATCCAGTTCGTCGATTGGGGACGCCAGGGGCACAGCTATTTCCACCCCTTCGGCCAATATGGCGCCGAGTTCGATCAGGTGCCCTTCTATCACCACTGGCTCAACGAACACCTTGCCGGGCGCGTGGCCGGGCCGATCGATCACTTCTCGATGTGCTGGGCCATGGCCGAGGCCGGCAAGTTCAGCCACCCGGCCAGCGACCGGCGGCTGATCCAGTCAACCTTTGACTATGCCTATCACTTCGATGCCGGGCTTTACGCCGCCTTCCTGCGCCGCTTTGCCGAGGCGCGCGGCGTGGTGCGGCTGGAAGGCAAGGTGGTTGCGGTGGCGCTCGCTGGCGAGGATGGCTTCATCGAGGCGGTGCAGCTTGAAGATGGGCGGCGCATCACCGGCGATCTGTTCATCGATTGCTCGGGCTTTCGCGGCCTTCTGATCGAGGAAGCGCTCGGCGCAGGCTATGACAACTGGCAGCACTGGCTGCCGTGTGACCGCGCCGTGGCGGTGCCCTGCACGCGTGGCGCGTTCACCCCCTACACCCGCTCGACCGCGCGGCAGGCCGGGTGGCAATGGCGCATCCCGCTCCAGCACCGCACCGGCAATGGCTATGTCCATTGCAGCCAGTTCATCAGCGAGGACGAGGCCGCCGCCACGCTGCTCGCCCATCTCGATGGCGAGGCGCTGGCCGAACCGCGCACCTTGCGCTTCGTCACCGGCAAAAGGCGGGCGTTCTGGAAGAAGAACTGCGTGGCGATCGGGCTTGCCGCCGGGTTCATGGAGCCGCTCGAATCAACCAGCCTCCACCTCATCCAATATGCCATCCTGCGGCTCATCGCCCTGCTCCCCGATGCCTCGATGCCGCCGCTCCTGGTGCGCGAATATAATGCCCAGACTTCAAGGGAATACGAGCTGATTAGGGATTTTCTCATCCTCCATTACAAGGCCACCACCCGCGATGATGGGGAATTGTGGCGCTATTGCGCGGCGATGGAAATCCCCGAGAGCCTTTCCTACAAGATCGCCCATTTCCGCGCCCATGGCACGCTGGTGGCCGAGCCGGGCGAGCTGTTTGCCAATCCGAGCTGGATCGCGGTCTATCTCGGCCAGGGCATCGTGCCCGAACGCGCGCCCCCGCTCGCCACCATGCGGCCCAAGGTGCCGGTGGCCGAGCGCCTCGCCCAGATCCGCACGGCCATGGCCGAAGCGGTTGCCACCATGCCCAGCCACGGCGAGTTCATCGCCCGCCACTGCGCTGCCGCACCGATCGCCGCCTGAGCCTTCCCCGCCAGGCGCCGCCGCGCCCGCGCGCGACCAATGTTTCACGTGAAACATTTCAGGAACGCACTGTCATTCACCGGCGCCGCGGGCACGGCCCTGCGGCGCGCAAAGAAGGGCCCGCCATTGCTGGCGGGCCCTTGCCTCGACCCGGGCTGCGACCCCAAGGGCCCTGCGGCGATTGGCCGTCAGAAGTTCTTGCGGATGGTGAAGTTGAAGGTGCGCCCGTAAAGTTCATGCCGGCTGGGGAAGGTGCCCACCTGCTGGCCCGCGCCGTTGAACAGGTCGTTCTCGGTGACAAAGGGCTCATTGGTGAGGTTGAACACCTCGGCCAGCACCTGCACCCCGTTGAGCACGCTGCCCGGCTTGTCGAAGGTATAGCCGATCTGCGCGTCGATGATGGTTTCGGGCTGGGCCTGCGCGCCCGAGAGCGAGCCGTCGAAGTTCTGCACTTCGGAGAGGAACCCGCTGCGGTAGCGCGCCGCGATCTTGGCGCGGAAGCCGTGCTTTTCGTAGAAGATGTCCCCCGACCAGGTGAGGTCCGAATAGCCGGGAATGGCGATCGGGTTGAAGTTCTGGTTCTTCACCTTGGCGTCGGCATAGGTGATGCTGGCAAAGCCGCCGAAGCCATCGAGCGCATCGCTGAGATCGCCGAAATTGAGGCGCACCGTGCCTTCCACCCCGGTGATCTTGCCATCGGCAAAGTTGACCGGGCCGTTGAAGGTGCCGATCGCCACCTGCGGATTGTTGACGAGGATGCCGCCAAACCCGGCGTTGTTGATCGACTGCGTGAGGTCGGTCAGCTCGCTGAAGTCGATGATCCAGTCCGACAGGTCCTTGTGGAAGGCAGCGATGATGATCGCGCTTCCGGGCGAGAAATAGCGCTCGAGGCTGATGTCGTAGGACACCGATTCATAGGGCCGCAGCGCCGGGTTGCCGCCGCCGAGGTTGAAGCACACCACCGAGGGCGGGTTGTAGGCGATCACCTGATCGGGCCGCTGGTCGCCATTGGTGTCGATGCAGCTCAAGGGGTTGAAGCCGATGTTCTGGTTGGCGGTCATCTGGTCGAGCCGCGCGCGGGTGATGGTCTTGGCCGCGGCCACGCGGATGAAGGTGTCGGGCATCACCTCGAAGGAGAGGTTCATGCTCGGCAGCCAGTTGTCATAGCTCGCCCGGACGGTGTTGGTGCGCCCGCCGGCGATGGTGCCGGTCGATTGCTGCCTGGTATCGGCATAGCGCAGGCCGATATTGCCGCGCACCGGCACGCTGCCGAGATCGCCATCGATATTGGCCTGGATATAGAAGTTGTGGATCTTCTCGGCCACCACCCACTGGGTGTCGAAGGTCGCCTTTTCGACCCTGTAGGTGCCATCGGTGAGGAAGAACGAGGGATCATAGGCAAGGATGTCCATGCCCAGGCTCTTGGTGTCGGTGGTGCCGCGGATCGCGCCCGCCGGGACCACCAGCCCGTTGCCGAAGGCAGGCGTGGGGCGCAGGAAGCTTTCGTTGGAATCGAAGTTCTTCTCGCGGTCGGAATAGAGCCAGCCGAGGGTGATGCGGTCGATGAAGCCGCCATCAAACTCCCAATAGGCCTCGGCGCGCAGCTGGTGCAGCTCGTCGCTGATGATCGGCTGCTTGATGAAGCCGACCTGCCCCCAGCCGCCCGGATCGGTGAGCAGCACGTTGGCGGGGTTGGTGTAATCGAGCTGGCTGTCGATGGTGTAGGCCCCATCGCGCGGGAAGGTGAAGGTCAGCCGATCCTGCGCGCCCGAACGCGCGCGCCCGGTGCCGGCATAGCTTTCGTAGTCGATGTCGTTGCGATCGAGCGTCGAATAGCCATAGTCGAGCACGAAGCCGAGATTGTCGGTGGCCTTCCACTCGGCATTGGCGCCGATCGCGAAGATCTCCGACTCGGCCCCTTCGGTGTCGGTGCGCAGGATCGGCACCACCGCGTTGTAGGTGGCGCTGTCGGCAAAGGGCCCATTGCCGGTGGCGCTGACGAACTGCGCGCCGCTCCACGAGGCGATCGGGGTTTCGGTGCCGCGGAAGATCCCGCTGTCGCTGGTGTCGGTGTAGAAGCTGTCGACGGTGAAGGAGAAATTGTCGGTCGGCTCGAACTGGAGCGTGCCGGCGATCGAGGTGCGCTCGAAATTGCGGCTGACCACGCCCTGGCGCGGGTTGTCGGCCGGGTAGATCACACCCTGCGGCGTGCGCGCCACCTGAAACTGGTTGGTCTTGAGTTCGCGGCTGATGAACTGGGTCGGGATCGACTGCACGGTCACGCCCAGCGCCCAGCCCACGGTGCCATCAGCGTTCTGGTCGATGAGGCTGCCGAAGAAGCGGTAGCCGTCGCTGGCGAAATCGGGGTTGAGCTGGCCGTTGTCGTTGAAGGTGTAGGTGCCCGAAAGGGTGATCTGGCGCTTGCCCGAATCAAGCGGCTTGACGGTGCGCAGATCGACCGCGCCGGCAATCCCGATCGCGGCGAGCTGGGCATCGCCGGTCTTGTAAACCACGCCCTGCCCGATCAGCTCGGAGGGGAACTGGTCGAATTCGATCCCGCGGTTGTTGCCCGCCGAGACCACCTCGCGCCCATTGAGCAGGGCCAAGCTGAAATCGGGACCGAGGCCGCGGATCGAGACCTGCTGCGAACGGCCGCGCACGCGCTGGGCGGTGACGCCGGGCAGGCGCGCAAGCGTATCGGCGATCGAAAGGTCAGGGAGCAGGCCGATATCTTCAGCCGCGATCACCTCGACGATCGAGGTGGCATTGCGCTTGGCATCGAGCGAGGAACGGATCGAGCCGCGGATCCCGGTGACGATGATGCTGTCGGCCTCGCTGCCATCATCCTCGACCGCGCCGGCCTGATCCTCGGCCTTTTGCGCCATCACCGGCGCGCTCGCAGCCGCCAGAGCCAAGAAGGTCGCCGCCCCGCACAGCAGGCGCGCACCACCAATGATCCCGTTCTTCTTCATCACAAATCCCCTCCCGCAAGCGACATCCTGCGTGCGCTTTTGCAGGTTTTTTCATAGACCATGGCGCGGCGCGCGTAAATCGCCAATCTGCGCTTGTCCGGTAAACCTGCGGACATGGCATTTTCGGCAATATTTTTCGTGTTTTAGCACGCATCTCAAAGGCCGCCCGCGCAGCCCGGCAAAGCGGTTTCGCGCGATTGTTGCCGGATTGTCACACTTGCCTGCCTGCCGGCGGAGCGCGCCGCGCCAGGCCCTGCCAGACCATGCGCGCCGGCGGCTCGGCCATGCCCCCCGCCTTGGCACAATTCCTCTGCAAATTATGCACTTAACATCGCGCTTGGCCGGTGTCCGGCGTTTTGTTAGGCTTGAGGCCATGACCCCGGCCCGCCCGCTCGCACCGTTACCGCCGCCCGCCGGCTGGGCGCTTGCGGGCACAAGCCCCGAGATCGGCACAATTCCGGGCACGGATCAGCCGCTGATCGCCTTCGAGGGCTTCCTCGCCGCGCCTGAAACGGTGATTCGCGCGGCCAGTTTGCAAAATTTTGCAAAGATCACTCCGCACTATCCGGGGCTGCGCGCGCCGCTTCCGGCGGCGGCTTCGGCGGCCTGGCTCGCGCAGCTTGCCCCGCAGCTTGCCGCCTGGTTCGGCGCGCCCGCCGGGGGCTGGCGGATCGAGGCGTGGTATTCGCTCGTCACCACCGCGCCGGAAGCGCTCGCGCCGATCCAGCGCCTGCCCCATGTCGATGGCACCGATCCCGATCAGATCGCGATGATGCTCTATCTCCACCGCACCGGGCACGGCGGCACCGCCTTCTTCCGCCACCGCTCAACCGGCCTTTCGGTGCTGGGCGCGGCAGACTATCCGCGCTATGCCGCCGCGCTCCAGCGCGAGGTTGCCGCGGCCGGGCTGCCCCCGCCGGCCTATCCCACCGATGGCGCCCCGCATTTCACCCGCATCCACGCGGTCGAGGGGCGGTTCAATTCTGCGGTTTTCTATCGCGGCAATATCCTCCACAGCGGGGTGATCGACAATGCCGCCCCCTTGAGCGCCGATCCGCGCGCCGGGCGGCTGACGATCAACGCCTTTTTCCGGCCGATCAGGGGGTGAGCGAGGAGAGCATGGACGAAAGCGGCATCACCCGGCTGGTGATCGTGGGCGGGGGCACCGCCGGGTGGATCACCGCGGCGGCCTTTGCCCGCCTCCTGGGGCAGCGCCTTGCGATCGAACTGGTCGAGAGCGAGGCGATCGGCACCGTGGGCGTGGGCGAGGCGACGATCCCGCAGATCATCCGCCTCAACACCATCCTCGGGATCGACGAGCATGATTTCCTGCGCCACACCGGCGGCACCTTCAAGCTCGGCATCGAGTTCGTCGATTGGGGGCGCAAGGGCACGCGCTATCTCCACACCTTCGGCGAGACCGGGCTGGCCCTCGGCCATGTCGCCTTCCACCACTATTGGCGCCGCAGCCTCGGGCAAGGCACGCATCACGATCCGATGAGCCTGTGGGACTATTCGCTGCACCAGCACGCGGCGGCCGCGGCGCGCTTCGGCAAGCTCGAGCGGGTCGGCAACACCGCGCTGGCTGGCCTTGCCTATGCCTATCACTTCGATGCCAGCCGCTATGCCGCCTACTTGCGCGCCTATGCCGAGGCGCGCGGGGTGGTGCGCACCGAGGGGATCGTGGCGGCGGTCGAGCGCGAGGGGACGAGCGGCGACATCACCGCCATCACCCTTGCCGACGGGCGGCGCGTGGCGGGCGATTTCTTCATCGACTGCACCGGCTTTCGCGCGCTGCTTCTGGGCGAGGCGCTGGGGGTGGGCTACGAGGACTGGTCGCGCTGGCTGCCGTGCGACCGGGCGCTGGCGGTGCCGAGCGAGCGCCTGCCCGTGCTGGTGCCCTACACCCGCGCGGGCGCGCGCGAGGCCGGGTGGCAATGGCGCATCCCGCTCCAGCACCGCACCGGCAATGGCCTGGTCTATTCCTCGAGCTTCCTGGCTGACGAGGCGGCCGCCGAGATGCTGCTGGCCGGGCTGGATACCCCCGCGCTCGGCGATCCGCGCCCGATCCGCTTCACCACCGGGCGCAGGCAGGCCTTCTGGGCGCATAATTGCGTGGGCATCGGGCTGGCGAGCGGCTTTCTCGAACCGCTCGAATCCACCAGCATCCACCTCATCCAGTCTCACGTCAGCCGCCTCATCCAGCTTTTCCCTGGTAACCGTCGCAGCAGCGCCGAGCGCGACGAATACAACCGCCGCTGCGCTGCGGAATTCGCGCAGATCCGGGATTTTCTCATCCTTCACTACCACCAGACCGCGCGCGAGGACTCCGAGTTCTGGCGCTATTGCCGGCACATGGCCGTGCCCGACAGCCTCACCCACAAGCTCGAACTCTTCGCCGCCTCGGGCCGGGTCGGGCGCGATGTCGATGATCTGTTCCGCGAGGCCAGCTGGGTGCAGGTGATGCTGGGCCAGGGGCTGATGCCGCGCGCCCATGATCCCATGGCCGATCAGATCAGCCCAGGCCAGCTTGCCGAGTTCCTCGCCAATCTCAAGACCATCATCACCCGCGCAGTGGCGGGCCTGCCGGCGCATGAGGACTATCTTGCGCGCCACTGCGCCGCCGACCCGGCCAGCCTCGCCGCCTGAGGCGCGCAGCAAAAGGGGCGGCGTGGCACCCCACACCGCCCCCTTCTCCACGCGCCGCGCGGGCGCGGCGGCTTACTTCGACTGGCTTTCGAGATAGGCCACCAGGTTGGCGCGATCCTGCGGATCCTTGATCCCGGGGAAGGCCATCTTGGTGCCGGGCATGAAGGCCTTGGGGTCTTCAAGGTATTCAAACAGCACTTCGGGCGTCCAGGTCACGCCGCTGTTCTTGTTGGCTTCCGAATAGGCAAAGCCGGGGACCGAGCCCGACTTGCGGCCCACCACCTTGTGGAGCGAGGGGCCGACGCGGTTCACGCCTTCATCGAGCACGTGGCACGAACGGCACAGGGCAAAGACCTTTTCGCCCTTGGCCGGATCGGTGGTGAAGCTCGCATATTCGAGCTTGGCACCTTCCGCCGCCGCGGCAGCCGGGGTTTCGGCAGCAGCCGGGGCTTCGGCGGCAGGCGCCGCTTCGGTGGCCGCGGGCGCCGGGGCATTGGCATCGCTGCCCGCACCGCCACCGCAAGCCGAAAGGGTAACCAGAGCCGCCAGCGCGGAGCCCATCAGGAAATTACGCTTCATGATTTTTTGTCCTTCCGAACGACTGGTCCTCCCGCATCCCCGCGGGCATAAACCACAATGCCGGGCAGGGAAAGCGGGGCTTGGCGCGCGGTGCACAAGCCCTCTCCCCCGGCGCCGTGCACCTGCAACGCATGAAGCGGCTTTGGTTTCCCGACCCGCGCGCAGCGATTGCCTTGCGCGCCGGAGGCGTTAAACCCTTGGCCCCATGAAGATGCTTGCCTGGCATTCCAAGCTCACCCTGGCGCTCATAGCGCTCATCCCCCTGTTCTTCGCGATTGCCGCGCTGGGCACGCGCCTTGGCCTTTGGGGCTGGCAGTTTGGCCTGCTCACGCTCACCTTCGGCGGGGGCGTGATCCTCCTCGGGCTGACCGCGCTTGTCGCGGTGATTTCACTGGTGCTGGCCCTGCGCGCCCAGCCGCGGCGCAACCTGCCGCTGGCGCTGGCGATCATCGGCCTCCTTGTGCCGGGGGCGGCCTTCGTCATGTTCCTCTCGGCCGCGGGCAAGGCCAGCGACAATCCGATCCATGATATTTCCACCGACACCGCCAATCCCCCGGCCTTCTCGGCGGCGGTGATGGCGGCGCGCCAGGCCGCCGGGGCCAATCCGCTGAGCGACTATCAGACCCCGCTCGGCCAGATTGACCTGTTCAAGGATCGCGTTTCGCCCGAACTTGCGGTCAAATCCCACGCGCAGATCATCACCGCCCGGCGTGACCGCCCGGCGCCGCTGCCGCTGGGCGGGGCAAGCAAGGCCGAGGGCATGGCCGCGGTGGCCGCGGCGATGGCGGCGATGGGCATGGGCGAGATCCGCAGCGATCCCGAGGCGGGCCTGGTCGAGGGGGTGGCAACGAGCTTCTGGTTCGGCTTCAAGGACGATGTGGTCGCCCGGGTGGGCGAGGCGCAGATCGATTTCCGCTCGGTCAGCCGGGTGGGCCTCAGCGACCTTGGCGCCAATACCCGGCGCATCGCCGAACTGCGCCGCCGCACCGAGGCGCTGCTCGGCGCGGCAAGTCGCTAGCCGCCAAAGCGCGCGGCGGCCATGGCGCTGCGCTGCACCACGGTTGCCACGCACAGGGCGGCATAGGTATAGGCGATCGTGGCGAACCACTGCGGCGCAAGGCACATGGCGATAAACACCGCAATGGTCTCGGCCCCCTCGGCAAGGCCGGTCGAATAGAAGAAGCTCTTGCGCCCATGCGCGCGGGTCTCCTCGCCGCGCTTGGCGGCGATCACCGCGAAGGCAAGGAAACTCACCCCCGTGAGCACGAAGCTCGCTACCAGCACCAGCGCGGGCAGGGTGTTGGCCGGATCCATGATCCCGAAGGCGGTGGGAATGGCAACATAGAAGGCAAAATCAGCCACGATGTCGAAATAGCCGCCCAGATCGCTGGCCCCGCGCGCGCGGGCGACCGCGCCGTCGAGCCCGTCAAACAGCCGGTTGGCACAGATGAGCACCAGGCCCCAGCCGAGCGCGCCCAGGGCAATCGCGCCCGCCCCGGCAAGCCCCAGGGCAAGGCCGGCAAAGGTGAGGCACGTGGCGCGCACCCCCAGCTGCGCGAGGGCGCGCCCGGCGGCGTTGAGCGGCGGATCGATGAGCGGGCGCAGCCGGGCGTCGAACATGGGTGTCTTCCCCCTCCCCTCAGCCGCGCCGCCAGGCGTGGTAGCGCTCGACCCAGCGCAGGAGCCGCTCGGGCTTGTGCGCGCGCTTCCACGCGCCGGCGGCATATTTGTTGGCCTCAACCAGGGTGGGATAGGCGTGGATCGTGCCGAGGATCCGATTGAGCCCGATCCCATGCTTCATCGCCAGCACATATTCGGCGATCATCTCCCCGGCATGGGCGCCGACGATGGTGACGCCCAGCACCTTGTCCTTGCCCGGCGGCGTGAGCACCTTGACGAAGCCTTGCGTCTCGCTCTCGGCGATCGCGCGGTCAAGCTCGTCGAGCGGGAAGCGCGTCACCTCACAGGCAATCCCCTTTTCGGCGGCCTCGCGCTCGTTGAGGCCCACCCGGGCGATCTCGGGATCGAGAAAGGTCACCGCCGGGATCACCCGGTAATCGGCCTTGAACCGGCGAAACTGGCCGAACAGCGCGTTGACGCTGGCATACCAGGCCTGGTGGCTGGCGGTGTGGGTGAACTGGTAAGGCCCGGCGACATCGCCCGCGGCCAAGATATTGGGAAAGCGGGTGGCCAGATAGGCATCGGTGGTGACGGTGCGATCGGTGGCAATGCCGAGGTCTTCAAGCCCGAAGCCCTTGAGCCGCGCCCGCCGCCCGACCGCAACGATCAGCGCATCGAAGGGGACAGGCACGTCCTGCCCGGCGTGCTCGGCCACCAGCACGTGGCCCTCGATCCGCGCCGCCTTGTGCCCGGTGAGCACGCTGACCCCATCATCTTCGAGCACCCGGCGGGCCAGCGCCGAAACTTCAGGATCCTCACGTCCCAGCAGCTCGGGCGCCATTTCGACCAGCGTCACCCGGGAACCCAGCCGCGCCAGCGCTTGGGCAAGCTCGCAGCCGATCGGCCCGCCGCCCAACACCGCGACGCGCTGCGGCGGCGCGTCCATCTGCATGAGCGCCTGCCACAGGGTATCGCTGGTGAGATAGCCGCTCGTCTCGATCCCGGGGATTGGTGGCACCACCGGCTCGGCGCCCGAGGCGATGATGATGCTGCGGGTGGTGAGCCGGCGGGCGGTGCCATCCGCGCCGGCGATCTCGACCGTCCAGGGATCGACGATTCGCGCATGGCCCTTGACCACATCGACGCCAAGCGCGGTGTAGCGTTCGACGCTGTCATTGGGGGCTATCGTGCCGATCGTGCGCCGCACCCGCGCCATCACCTGGCGGAAGGGCACTTCAGGCTCCACGGGGCCAAGGCCATAGCGATCGGCATGGCGCATCTGGTGGGCGACCCTTGCGCTCTTGATCAGCGCCTTGGAGGGCACGCAGCCGGTGTTGAGGCAATCCCCGCCCATCTCGCGCGCTTCGACCAGGGTGACGCTCGCCCGCACCTGCGCGGCGATATAGGCCGAAACGAGGCCGGCCGATCCGGCCCCGATCACCACCAGATTGCGATCGAACCGCCGCGGCCGGGTGAAACCTGTATAGATGCGGCGGCGCTGGAGCACCCCGACGATGCCCTTGGCCAGCCAGGGGACGATGCCCAACAGCACGAAGCTGCCCAGCATCGCCGGCGAGGCTATCCCGGCAAGGCTGTCGATCTGCGCGAGCTGGGTGCCGGCGTTGACATAGACGATGGTGCCCAGCAGCATCCCCACCTGGCTCACCCACATATAGGTGAGCACCGGCATGCGGGTGAGGCCCATGACCAGATTGACCACGAAGAAGGGAAAGAGCGGGATCATCCGCAGGGTGAAAAGGTAGAACGGCCCGTCGCGCGCCAGCCCGGCGTTGATCGCGGCGAGCCGGGCGCCAAGACGCGCCTCGAGCCGGTCGCGCAGCAGATAGCGCGCCGAGAGGAAGGCGAGCGTCGCCCCGAGGGTCGAGGCGAAGGAGACGAGGATGCTGCCCACCACCAGCCCGAACAGCGCGCCTGCCGCCAGCGTCATCACCGCCGCGCCGGGAAGCGAGGCCGCGGTCACCGCGACATAGGCAAGAAAGAAGGCCGCGAGCACCAGCAGCGGATTCTCGGCATAGAAGGCCTGCCAACCGCCCAGTGCCTGCTTGATCCCGCCAAGGGTGAGATAGTGATCGAGGTCGAGCGCGAAATAGGCCGCGATGACAAGCGCCAGCACGGCCAGGATGGCAAGCTTCTTCATCGCTGATCTCCCTTGCCCAAGGGTTCGCCCCGCCCGGGCGCGCGGTTACGCGCCACCGGATTGCTTACCACTTGCCAGCGCGGCGTATTTCGCAATCCAGCGCTTGTCGATGGCGTGCTTGAGCGCCAGCACCCAGCGCCCTTCGGTCGCAAGCGGGCCATAGCTTGCGATTGCCCGGCCATCGCCGGTGTTGAGGAGATAGAGGCTATGGCGGCGCGGGCGATAGGCAGCGCGCGGCGCCTTGCCCGCAAGCGCCGCGCGCAGATTGGCGGCGAGCACCGGCCCGGCGCGCACCGCGTGCACCCCCGAATGGGCGAGCGCCCGGTCGGCCCGCGCGGCAACATCGCCCGCGGCAAACACATGGGGGTGCGACACCGAGCGCTGCCGCGCATCGACCAGCACGAAGCCCGCCGCATCAAGCGCCAGCCCGCTGGTGCCGAGCCACGGCGGCGCGGCGCTGCCGAGTGCAGCGACAAGGCCATCAACCGGCTCGAGGCTGCGGCCTCCCGCCATCACCTTCCCGCCCGCGATGCGCGCGTCTGCTGCGATCAGTGCGATCCCCTGCCGCGCCAGCGCCCGCGCGGCGCGCGCCCTGACGCCGGGGGCAAAGCCAGGGAGCAGGCCGGCAGCGCCTGCCACCAGCGTCACCGCCGGGCGCGGCGCGGCGCCAGCGCGGTTGCGCAGGGCAAAGGCCAGTTCCACGCCCCCCGCCCCGCCGCCTGCCACCACCACATGGCCGGTGAGCATCTGGGCGGCAAGGCTCTCGGCAAAGGCGCTGATCGGGCGCACGTCGATAAGGCGCGGATCATCACCGATCAGCGCCGCCCCGCGACCCACGCCGCCGCAATCGAGCGCGGCGACATCAAAGGCAAGCCTGCGCCCGCCCGCAGTGATGACGATCCGCGCCGCGGCATCGATCCCGCTGCAGCGATCGGCCAGCCACGCGATCCCCGCGCGCGCGGCGAGAGCGGCAAGATCGACGCGGCCCGCGCCAGCGCCATGCTGGCCGGCCAGCCAGCCCGGCACCATGCCCGAATAGAGAAGATGGCGCTCGGGGCTGAGCAGCACCGCGCGCACGCCGGCAGGCGCGCCGCGGGCGATCCAGTCGGCCAGCACCGCCACGTGGGCATGGCCGCCCCCCACCAGCACCAGCTCACGGCCCATTGCCCCTCCTGCCCTCGCCTTGCGCGCTCAAGACCGCCCCGGCATTGCGGGATCGTTCATCCCGGCGCAAGCTTCGCCCGCTAACGGGCGCCGCGCGATACATCGTCTCACCGGGTGGGAACACTCTGCCGATCTTCAAAGGCTTGCAGATGCGCCCGGCCTCGGAACCGCCAGCGGGCTGGGCGATTGATCGCTTGCACAGGCAGGGTGTTGCGCGCCATACAATCACGCGGCGCGGACATTGCCCCTGGTCGCCGGGCTGATGGTGCGGGAAACGGATTTCGGAGCGGAAAAGGGCTGTCATGGCAGGATCAGGCCAAAGTTACGGTGCCCAGCTTTCGCTGGCACAGTTCTTCCGGATCTTCTTCGACATCCTCAAGCCCGAGGCCAATTTCTACTGGCTTGCCGCGGTTTATGGGGTGGGCATCAGCCTGCTCAGCCTGGCCACCCCGATCTCGGTGCAGATGCTCATCAACACCATCGCCAACACCGCGCTCACCGCGCCGCTGGTGGTGCTCTCGCTCACCCTGTTCGGGCTGCTGGTGATCTCGAGCCTGCTTTATGCCCTGCGCATCCACCTGCTCGAGCTGTTTGCCCGGCGCTTTTATGCGCGCATGGTGGCCGAGATTTCGCTGATCTCGGTCTATGCCCAGAACCCCTTCTTCGGCGACGTCAAGCAAAGCGCGCTGTTCAACCGCTATTTCGATGTCGTCTATGTCCAGTCGCTGGTGCCCAACCTGTTCATCGGCGGGTTCACCGTGCTCCTGCAGATCGCGGTCGGCTTCGTGCTGGTCTCGCTCTATCACCCCTATTTCCTTGCCTTCACCCTGGTCATGATCGCGCTCATCTGGGCGATCTGGCTGGTGTGGGGCAGCCGCGCGCTGCGCACCGCGGTCGATCTCAGCCACGCCAAGCACAAGACCGCCGCCTGGCTGGAGAGCATCGGCGGGTCCAACGGCTTCTTCAAGTCGCAGCGCCGGATCGACTATGCGCTCGACAAGACCGATGATTTCACCCGCGATTACATCATCGAGCGCAAGCGGCACTTCCGCCAGCTGTTCTCGCAGACCATCGCCTTCCTGCTGATGTATGCCGCGGCGAGCGCGGCGCTGCTCGGCCTTGGCGGCTGGCTGGTGATCCAGAACGAGCTGACGCTCGGCCAGCTGGTGGCGGCCGAGCTGGTGCTTTCGGCCGCCTTTGTCGGGGTGTCGCAGCTTGGCACCTACCTCTCCTATTTCTACGACCTGTTTGCCGCGGTCGAGGAGATCTCGCTGTTCTACCAGGTCGAGCAGGAGCAGCCCAAGGGCGCCGATCCCTTCGACGGGCCCGATCACACCATCGTGATGAAGGGGGTGAAGGGCCTCGCCCGGCACGAGCAGGCGCAGTTTGACCTCACCATCCCCTCGGGCGCGATCATCATGGCCGATACCAGCCACCACGGGGTGCAGCGGCTGTTCACGAATCTGTTGAAGATGCACGCCCTGCCCGAAGGCGGCTATGCCACGCTCGGCGGGATCGACATCAAGGACATCGAAGCACATCACCTGCGCAAGAATGTCCACGTGCTCGACCGACCGACCTTCGTGGAGATGACCATCCGCGAATATCTCGCGCTCTCGTGCAAGGACACCGCGCCGCGGCGGATGATCGAGGCGCTCGAGACCGTGGGCCTGGCCGGCACCATCGCCACCTTCGAGAAGGGGCTCGACACCCCGATCGCCTCGACCGGCTTTCCGCTCTCGGCGGTGGAGCTGCAGCAATTGAAGCTTGCCAATGCCCTGCTCGAGGCGCCGCGCATCCTGGTGCTCAGCCGCCTGTTCGACCTGCTCGATCCCGAACCGCTCAGCCGCGCGGTGCGGGTGCTCAGGGAACAGGCCTATTCGACCGTGATCTACTTCTCCAACCGCCGCATCGACCTCGGATTTGACCGCTTCCTCTATCTCGAAGCGCGCCAGCAGCGCTTCTTCGACAATTTCGAGGAATTCCGCGCCGCGGTAACGGCGGGGCAGCAGGCGCTCGCCGCCCCCGGCGCCGCGCATGAAGCAGGAGGGCGCTGAACATGGCCACGCTTGATCGGGACATGGCCCATTTCACCACGCTCGCCGCGATCCGCACCCCGCGGGTGATGCGGGTGGTGTTCGTGGGGCTTCTGGCGGCGATCGTCATCACGATCGCCTTCCTCATCTATGTGCCCTGGGTGCAGACCACCTCGGGCTATGGCGTGATCACCACGCTCAGCCCCAACGAGCGCAAGCAGGACATCAACGCACTGGTGCCGGGGCGGATCGAGGAATGGTATGTGCGCGATGGCAGCACGGTGAAGAAGGGCGATCCGATCGTCAGGATCACCGATATCGACCCGCAGCTGATCGAGCGCCTGGAGGCCGAGCGCGCCCAGCTGGCGCTGCAATTGCAGGCCGCCCAGTCGGCGCTCGCCACCGCCAAGATCGACGAACGGCGCACCCGCGAACTTTACGAGGCCGGGCTTGCCGCGCGGCGCGACTATGAACAGGCGCAGATCCGCATCGCCGAGCGCGAGGGCCAGGTCGCCGCGGCCCAGGCCGCGCTCAACCGTGCCGATGTCAACATCGCCCGCCAATCCGAACAGATCGTGCGCGCCCCGCGCGATGGCTTCATCCAGAGCCTCAACGCCGGGGATGCCTCGACCTTCATCAAGGCCGGCGACGTGCTTGCCACCTTCGTTCCGGCCAATGCCCAGCGGGTGATCGAGATCTTCATCGACGGGCGCGACGTGGCGCTGGTCAAGCCCGGGGACAAGGCCCGCATCCAGTTCGAAGGCTGGCCCGCGGTGCAGTTTTCGGGCTGGCCCTCGACCGCGGTCGGCACCTTTGGCGGCAAGGTGCTGGCGGTCGATCAATCGGCCCAGATCGACGGGCGCTTCCGGGTGCTGATCGAAGAAGACCGCAGCGAAGGCGAGCGCTGGCCGGCCGAGCGCTATGTCCGCTTCGGCGCCGCGGTGCAGGCCTGGATCCTGCTCGAAACCGTGCCGGTGGGCTACGAGATCTGGCGCCAGCTCAACAATTTCCCGCCCGAATTGCCCCAGGGCGAGGGCACGGCCCAGGCCAAGTAGCGATGGCGCGCGCAGCGGCTCGCACAAGGCTCGGCGCGCTGGCCGGCAAGGCCGCGATCGGCACGGCGCTGCTGGCGCTGGTGCTCGCCCCGGCCCCGGGCGCGGCGCAGGACATCGCCCCGCTCGGCGATCCGCTCGAGGCCGCGCTCACCCGAGGCCCGCTCCTGCCCGAGGCGGTGCTGCGCTCCTCGGCGCTCACCTTCCCGGCGATCCTCGAGGCCTTCGAGCGCGAGGCCGCCGCGCGCGCCGATCAGCTCGGCGCCGACGGGGCCTTCGACCTCATGCTCAAGGGCGAATATTACGACCGGCTGACGGGCTTTTACTCCGGCGGCTATGGCAAGGCCGAGGCGCGCCAGCCGCTGCGCCCCTATGGTGCCGAGGTGTTTGCCAGCTACCGCCTGTCGGACGGCACCTTTCCGACTTACGAGAACGAGTTCAACACCAACCGCCTCGGCGAAGTGAAGGTGGGGGCGCTGTTTGCACTGCTGCGCGGCCGCGACATCGATGCGCGGCGCTTCGCCATCGAGGACACCCGCCTTGCCGCGAGCCAGGCGCGGCTCGATGTCATGCTGGTCAAGCTCAATGTCCAGCACGAGGCGCTGCGCGCCTATTGGCGCTGGGTGGCGGCGGGCGAGGAGATCCGGGTGTTCGAGGAACTGCTCGAGATCGCCGAGGCGCGCCAGATCGGCCTTGCGCGCGAGGTTGGCGAAGGCGCGCGGGCGCGCATCGCGCTCACCGAGAACGAGCAGAACCTGCTGCGCCGCCGCACCCTGCTGGAAGAAGCCAAGCGCAACTTTGCCGTCGCGGCCAACAGCCTCGGCTTCTATCTGCGCGGCGAGGACGGGCGGATGATCGTGCCCACGCGCGAACAATTGCCCGATCCCGGCACGCTCGCCGCGATTCCGCCGGCAGAGAAGCTGCTCACCGTGCCGCTCGCTGAGGTGCTGGCGAACCGGCCCGAGCTTGCCGCCTTCCGCCTCGCGCTCGAGCGGGCGGTCAACCGGGTGGCGCTCAGGCGCAACGATCTCATGCCCCGGCTCGATGCCAGCGTCGAGCTGTCGCGCGATTTCGGCCCGGTGGGCGCAGGGGGTGCGGGGTTCGCTTCGACCGACACCGTGGTCGGCCTCACCTTCTCGGTGCCGCTCCAGCGCCGCCAGGCGCGCGGGGCCTTGCAGCGCGCCGAGGCCGAGCTGCGCGAGACCGAGCTGCGCCAGCGCCGCATCGCCGACCAGGTCGCCACCGATGTCGCCAATATCATCGCCAACCTCACCGCCGCGCTCAAGCTCGGTGAACTTGCCGATGCCGAGGTCAAGCAGGCCAATGCCATGGTGCAGGCCGAGCGCACCCGTTTTCGCCTCGGCGCGGGCGAGTTCTTCCTCGTCAACGCCCGCGAGGAAACCGCGGCCAATGCCCAGATTGGCGCGATCCGCGCCGATCTCAACGCCCGGCTCGCCGAAGCGAGCTACAACGCGGCGACGATGAACCTCAAGGCGCTGGGGCTGGAATAGGCGCGCCCACCGCTTCGGCAGGCGCTTCCTCGGCCATCGCGCTCACCTCGCTCACAGCCGCGGCGCGGGCACGGGCCTCGGCCTCGGCCTCGGCCAGGCCGACCAGATCGATCGGCACGTCGCGCTCATAGGCCAGCACCCCCGGCACCGGCGGGATCCGCCCGACCAGCACGGAAAGCACGTTGTCGCGCTTGCCCGCCGCGCGCAGCTGCGCCGGCGCGCCGGGATATTGCGCGAGGCTCGCGGGCAGGCTCCAGTCGGTGGCGCGCGCCGGACGATCGGGCAGCAACTTGCGCTCGATGGTCGATTGCGCGAGCGCCGCGCGATCCGCCCAGTCGAGGCTGAGGAAATCGCCGAGCGAAGTGATGACGCCGGCGCGGGCCTCGAAGCGAACCGAGCCCATGCAATAGCAGGTGCCGAAGATCTGCGTGCCGGGCAGGTAGAAGATCGGGCCGAGATAGGTATATTCGCCCGGCTCGACCTCGATCAGATAGCTGAAGCTCTTGTCCGGCCCCTCGGTCTTGTCGAACACGAATTGCGGGCCAAAGGCGACGATCATGCGCAGATCGATCGGGGCGATGGCAAAGCTCTCCTCGGTCGGCTCGACCGGCTTTGGCCCGCGCTTGCGCCCGCTCTGCGCCTCCAGCTCCCAGCGGCGCAGCTGGCCGGGATAGTCCTCGCGCGCATCGGCCAGTTCCTCGCGCCACTTGGCCTCGTAATTGGCCAGTTCCTCAGCGCTCGGGGTCTTTAGGAACACCCCGTTGGTGCGATTGCGCGGGCTGCGGATGAAGATATAGGCCTTGGCAGGATCGATCTTCGCCTTGCCGGCGAGGATGTTCTTGAGCTCGATCGGGCGATGTTCGGCAATATCGGGCTTGAGCTTCTCGGCTGCCGCAGGTGCCGCAAGTGCAAGCGCGAGGGCGCCTGCAAGCAAAGAGACAAGACGCATCATGGTTCAAGCACCTCATATGTCGGGCGCGGGCCGGAGGCGACGCGCGCCTGCTTGAGCAGCGCGGCCTCGCGGTCCTTGGCGTTCTCGCGGCTCAGCCCTTCCTCGAAATGGAAGGCCTGCCACTTGTCCTTTTCCAGACCATAACGATCATAGCCCTTGTAGAACATGCAGTTGCGCATGTTGATGCGCTTGATCCGGCGGCGTTCGGCGCTGCCGAAGATAGCATCGGCCATCAGCCCGCCGATCGCCCCGCCGATCCCGCCGGCGAGCACCCCATATTGCGCCATGGCCGAGGCCAGCGCGGCGCTGTCGGCCCCCATGTAGAAACTGATCCCGCTTGCCAGCGCATCGCATTCGGTGATGTCGGCATAGGCCTGGCTGAAATCGGTATCGGGGCGATGGAAGAAGAAATACTTGTCGAAATCGGCCGCGATCGCCGGATCGGGCTTGTAGGCAAGATCGGGCATGGCAACCGCTTCGATCTCGGCCGCCGTGAAGGTGCGCATCGGCGGCTCGGACTTGATCGCCTGGGCATGGGCACCCCCGGGCAGCGCGAGCGCGAGCATGAGCGGCGGCACCAGCGCCGCCGCGCGTGACAGAAATGGCATGGAAAGATTGCCCCCTTTAAGCCCCTCGGCGCTGCACGTCGCAGGTTTGCCCCGAGGCTGCAAGCTATATCTTGCCGCGCAGCGCCTGATAGGCCGCGGCTGACACCGTGTTGGCAAGGTTGAGCGAGCGGATCACCTCGGATCGCATCGGCAGGCGGAACAGGCGATCAGGATATTGTGCGGTGATGCTGCGCGGCAAACCTTTTGTTTCATTGCCGAATACGAGGAAGGCGTCATCGGGATACTCGGGCTCGTAGAACGAGCGCGGCCCATATTCCTCGAACAGGAACAGCTGCTCGGCCCGCGGCGCGCGCGCGGCGAGGAAGGCCTCCCAATCGGCAAATTCGGCAAGGCGCACATGCGGCCAGTAATCAAGGCCCGAGCGCTTCACCCGCTTGTCGGAAATCTCGAAGCCCAGCGGGTGGATGAGGATGAGTTCCAGATCGAGCGCCACGCAGGTGCGCCCCACCGCCCCGGTGTTGCCGGGGATCAGCGGCTCGACGAGAACCACGGCAAGGCCCATGCGGGCGCTGCTCAGCCGAGCTTGTCCTTGAGGAGCTGGTTGACCACCTGCGGATTGGCCTTGCCCGCCATCGCCTTCATCACCTGGCCGACGAAGAAGCCGAACAGCTTGTCCTTGCCGGCGCGATATTCGGCCACCTTGTCTTCGTTGGCGGCGATCACCGCGGCAATCGCCGCCTCGATCGCGCCGGTGTCGGAGACCTGCCGCAGCCCCTCGGTCTCGGCGATCTCGGCCGGATCGCGGCCGGTCTTCATCACGATCTCGAAGATCTCCTTGGCCTGCCCGCCGCTGATTGCGCCCTTGTCCTGCATCGCGAGGATGGCGGCCTGCGCGCGCGCCGTGGCGTTGGCGGGGTCGGCTTCATCGCCAAGCGCCTTGATCACCCCCGGCGCGACCGAGAGCGACCAGTTGGCGACTTGCGTTGCGACCTCTGCCTCCCCCTTGCCGGTGGCCCGGGCGGTCTCAGCCAGCAGGGTTTCAAAGCGGGCGAAGGTTTCGACCTCGGCGGTCAGCTCGCGGGCGTTGTAGGGGGTGAGGCCGAGCACCTCGATATAGCGGCGGCGCTTGGCATCGGGCAGTTCCGGGAGCGAAGCGCGGCATTCGGCCAGGAAGTCCTCGTCCAGCTCGAGCGGCAGGAGATCGGGATCAGGAAAGTAGCGATAGTCATGCGCATCTTCCTTGCTGCGCATGGTGCGGGTGGTGCCGGTGGCCGGATCGAACAGGCGGGTCTCCTGATCGACCGTGCCGCCGCTTTCGAGCACATCGACCTGACGCATCGCCTCGTGCTCGATCGCCTGCATCACGAAGCGCACCGAATTGACGTTCTTGGTCTCGGTGCGGGTGCCGAAGGGTTCGCCGGGGCGGCGCACCGAGACGTTGACATCGGCGCGCAGCGAGCCTTCCTCCATGTTGCCATCGCAGCTGCCGACATAGCGCAGGATCGCGCGCAGCTTCCTCAGGTAAGCCCCGGCCTCGGCGGGCGAGCGCATGTCGGGCCTCGAGACGATCTCCATCAGCGCAACGCCGGCGCGGTTCAGGTCGACATAACTCATCGTCGGGTGCTGATCGTGCATCAGCTTGCCGGCATCCTGCTCGACATGGATGCGCTCGATCCCGATCCACTTGTCCTCGGCGATCCCGGCCTTCTCGTCGGCCTCGATCAGCAGCCGCCCCTCGCCCACCAGCGGGTGATAGAGCTGGCTGATCTGATAGCCCTGCGGCAGATCGGCGTAGAAATAGTTCTTGCGGTCAAACCGGCTCCAGCGATTGATCTTGGCCTCGATCGCCATGCCGGTGCGCACCGCCTGGCGGATGCATTCGCGGTTGGGCACGGGCAGCATCCCCGGCATGGCCGCATCGATGAGGCTGACCTGGGTGTTGGGCTCGGCCCCGAAGGCGGTGGCCGCGCCGGAAAAGAGCTTGGCGTTGGAGGTGATCTGGGCGTGGACTTCAAGGCCGATCACGACCTCCCATTCGCCGGTGGCGCCCTGGATGCGATAGGTGCTCATCTCCTGTCCTCGTCCTCGATCACCCTGCCGTCCGGCCCGAAGCGCATTTCGCCGTGATCGACATTTTTCCTCACCCAATTGGCGACCATGAAGGTCACCGGCACCGCCAGCATGATTGCGATGCCGGCGATCACAAGCGGTGTGTCAACGCTCACCACCACTTCTCCGGCCGCGCGGCAAAGCCCGCGCGCTCCTCGATCGCCAGGCCGGCATCGAGCACGGTCTGCTCATCAAACGGGCGCCCGACGATCTGCAGGCCCAGGGGCAGGCCCTCGGGATTGAGCATGGCGGGAACGCTCATGGCGGGCAGGCCCGCAAGGCTGGCGGGCACGGCGAAGACGTCGTTCAGATACATCGTCAGCGGATCTTCGTTCATTGAGCCCAAGGGGAAGCTCGCGGTCGGCGTGGTCGGCGCGAGGATCGCGTCGCATTCCTCGAAGGCGCGGGCGAAATCGCGGGCGACCAGCGCGCGCACCTTCTGCGCCTGGGTGTAATAGGCATCGTAGAAGCCCGCCGAGAGCACATAGGTGCCGATCAGGATGCGGCGCTTGACCTCATCGCCAAAGCCCGCGGCGCGGGTGGCGGCATACATCTCCTGAAGGCCCGCCCCTTGCGGCAATTCGCGCAGGCCATAACGCACCCCGTCATAGCGCGCGAGGTTGGACGAGGCTTCGGCAGGCGCGATGATGTAATAGGCGGGCAGGGCATATTTGGTGTGCGGCAGCGAGACATCGACGATCTGCGCGCCGGCATCCTGCAGCCATTCCTTGCCCTTCTCCCAGGCCTCGAGGATCGCCGGATCGGTGCCCTCCATCCGGTATTCGCGCGGAATGCCGATCTTCTTGCCCCTAAGGTCGCTCGTGAGCTGTCCTTCCCAATCGGGCACCGGCATGTCGAGGCTGGTTGCATCCTTGGGATCAAAGCCCGCCATCGCGCCCAGCATGATCGCGCAATCCGCAACCGAGCGCGCCATCGGCCCGGCCTGATCGAGGCTCGAGGCAAAGGCGATGATGCCCCAGCGCGAGCAGCGGCCATAGGTGGGCTTGATCCCGCAGATGCCGGTGAAGGCCGCCGGCTGGCGGATCGAGCCGCCGGTGTCGGTGCCGGTCGCCGCCGGGGCGATGCGCGCCGCCACCGCCGCCGAAGACCCGCCCGAGGAGCCGCCCGGGCTCATCGCCGCATTGGAGCCGGCCTTGCGCCAGGGCGAGGTGACATTGCCGAAATAGCTCGTCTCGTTCGAGGAGCCCATCGCGAACTGATCGAGATTGAGCTTGCCGAGCATCCCCGCGCCCGCGTCCCACAATTTCTGGCTGACGCTCGATTCGTAGCGCGGGGTGAAGCCTTCGAGGATGTGGCTGGCCGCGGTGGTCTCTACCCCATGGGTGGCAAACAGGTCCTTCATCCCGATCGGCACGCCCGCCATCTTGCCCAGCGGCTTACCCGCGGCGCGCGCTGCGTCGACCTTCTCGGCCGCCGCGAGCGCGTGGTCGGGGGTGGTGAGGATGAAGGCATTGAGCGCCGCGGCCTCGGCCACGGCGGCATTGAAGGCCTCGGCCACCTCGCGCGCGGTGAAATCGCCCCGGGCGACCCCGTCGCGGATATCCTTGACGCCAAGAGAGGTGAGGTCAGTCATGGTCCTGCTTCCGTCATCCCCGCGCCCGCGGGGAACCGGCTCACCTCACCAGCCCTGGCTTGGATCCCCGCCGTGGCGGGGATGGCGAGGCGAGCGCAATGAATTGCCTATTCGATCACCTTGGGCACGCCGAAGAACCCGTGTTCGGCCACCGGGGCATTGGCCAGCACATCATCGCGCTTGCCCCCGCCGGTGAGCGGATCGGCATCGACTTCGTCCTCGCGCAACCGCAGCCGGTTGGGGATCACCGCCGCCATCGGCTCTACCCCGCTGACATCGACTTCGCCCAATTGTTCGACCCAGGCGAGGATGCCGTTGAGTTCGGGCACCATGCGCTCGAGCGCTGCATCATCCATGCGGATGCGCGCGAGGCTGGCGATGCGGGCGACGGTGGCCTTGTCAACCGACATGCGCAGCGCCCACCCTTACTGGCCCTGCGTGCCCTGCGGCGCGCCCGGAGCACCGGGGGCGCCGGGGCCGCTGCCCATCTGGCGCTGCATCGCCTCTTGCAGGATGGCAAGATTGCGATCGAAGGTGGCCTTGCTCATGATGTCCACGACCTCGATCTCGAACTCGAGATCGGCATTGGGCGGGATCGGCGCGCCGGCCGGGGGCTGGGCGCCATAGGCCTTGTCGGCGGGGATGAACAGGCGATACTTGCCGCCCTTCTGCATCTGCTGAAGCCCCTCGAAGAAGCCCGGAATGGTCGCCCCCTCCTCCACCGGGAAGGGGGTGCCTTCGGGGAAGATGCCCTCAACCGGCAGCGGGATCGGGCGCGATTCGTCGAACACCTTGCCATCCGCGGCAAGCTTGCCCTTGTATTTCATGAACACGACGTCGCCGAGTTTGGCGGTGGGGCCGGTGCCGGCCACTTCGGTCTCGACGCTGACGCCGCGGGGCACCGCGGCCCAGGCAAGCCCCGCCCCCACCAGCACCGCGAGGATCACCCCGATCCACAGCTTGGCAAGCGAGCCCTTGGCGACGGGCTGGATCGGCACGCGGGTAATTTCGGTCATGGTCGTTACGGTCCTGGCTGGCGGCACGCCGGGCGGCGCGCGCTGAGGGCAGCAAAAGGGCGCGGAGTGAACGCCGCGCCCTGATGGCTGATCGTGCCTGGGGATTCAAGCGGCGGATTGCAGCACCGCGCGCGCCGTTGAACCGGGCGCGCGGCGCGCCGATCACTTGATCCCGTCGCGCTCCATGCGCTTGCGCTCCATCTTGCGCGCGCGGCGGATGGCGGCAGCCTTTTCCCGGGCGCGCTTCTCGGAGGGCTTCTCGTAGTGGCGGCGCAGCTTCATCTCGCGATAGACGCCCTCGCGCTGCAGCTTCTTCTTGAGCGCGCGCAGGGCCTGATCGACATTGTTATCGCGAACGATGATCTGCATAAACGACGACTACCTCATCTCCAGAGCGCGAAGCCTTGCGCGCCATGACGGGCACACGGGCCAAGCAGTGAATTGCCAATGAAAGACGGGCGATTCCCGCAAGGGAGCCGCCCTTCAAACCGCGCCCCCCCTAATCCAACTTGCGCCCAAAGGCAAGCCGCGCGCACGCCTGCTAGGCAGAAGGCCAAGCCGGCGCTAAGAGCCGGCGGCATGACCGCGGTTCCCCTCTCCCCCCTCGCCGCCTCGGCGCTCGTGGCTGCCGGCGGCGCCGTGGGCGCCATGGCGCGCTATCACGCGGTGCGGATCGTCACCGCTGCCTTCGGGCCGGACAACAGCTTTCCCTGGGGCACGCTCAGCGTCAACATCATCGGCAGCCTGCTGATGGGGGCGCTGCTCGGCTGGCTGGCGCGCGGCAGTGTTTCTGGCGCCGGGGCGGAGAGCGCGCGGCTGCTCATCGGCGTCGGGCTGCTCGGCGGCTTTACCACCTTCAGCGCCTTCAGCGCCGAGCTGGTGACGCTGGTGCACCGCGGCGAGGGCGTGCTTGCCGCCGGCTATGGCGCGGCCTCGCTGATCGCGGGGATGGCGGCGCTGCTCGTCGGCCTTCTCATCGCCCAGAGCGCGCCATGAGCACCGGCGCAGGAGGGGGCGGCCCCGGCGCGGTGCGCCAGTTCACCATCAGCGCCGATGATGACGGCATCCGGCTTGACCGCTGGTTCAAGCGCAACCTGCCCGAGGTGGGCTTTGCCACGGTCTCGCGCTGGGCGCGCACCGGGCAGATCCGCGTGGATGGCAAGCGCGTGCGCGCCGAGGATCGGCTCGCCGCCGGGCAGGTGCTGCGCGTGCCCCCGGGGGGCGATGAGGCCACTCGCCGCCCGGCTGCTGCCGCGCGCGCCCGCGCGCTCGGCGCCGAGGAGATCGCCGCGGCGCGCGCCATGGTGATCTGCGAGACCCCGAGCGCGATCGTGCTCAACAAGCCCCCCGGGCTTGCCACCCAGGGCGGCAGCAAGACCACCCGCCATGTCGATGGCCTGCTCGATGCCTTCATCACCCAACCGGGCCAGCCGCGCCCGCGGCTCGTCCACCGGCTCGACAAGGACACCTCGGGCGTGCTGCTCATCGCCCGCACCCCGGGCAGCGCGGCAAGCTATGCCAAGCGCTTTGCCAGCCGCAGCGCGCGCAAGGTCTATTGGGCGCTCGTCGTCGGCGTGCCCGAGCCGGCCGAAGGCGTGATCGATGCCCCGATCGCCAAGCAGCCCGGCACCGGGGGCGAGAAGATGCATGTCGATTTCGAAACCGGGCAGAGCGCCCGCACACGCTATCGCGTGGTTGACCGGGCCGGGACGCGCGCGGCCTGGGTGGAGCTTGAACCGCTCACCGGGCGCACCCACCAGCTGCGCGTGCACCTCGCGGCGATCGGCCACCCGATCGTGGGCGATGGCAAATATGGCGGGCCGGGCGCCTTTCTCACCGGAGCGGTGAGCCGCAAGATGCACCTTCATGCCCGGCGCCTCATCATCCCCCAGCCCAAGGCGGGCGAGGGGGGCGGCGGCAAGCTCGATGTCACCGCCGATCTGCCCGCCCATTTCGCCCAGTCGATGGCGGTGCTGGGCTTCGATCCGGCGCTCTCGGACGCTGCGCCGCTGCGCGACGAGGTGCCCGAGAAGTCCGCCGCGGAGAAGAAGCAGGCCGCCCGCCGCCATTTCAAAGCGGCGCGCAAGGACGCCCGCCCGCCGCGCCGCGCGCGCGGCAGCGCGAGCGCCGGGGCGCGCAAGGCGCGGCCAGCCAGGGGCCCGCGCCGCTGATGCATCCCAACCCGCTTTATCGCAGCGATGATCGCGCGCTGTGCGAAAGCCTGATCGACGAGATCGGCTTCGGCATGGTCTTTGCCGCAACCCCCGATGGCCCGCGCGTGGCCCACACCCCGCTGATTTCGACCGGCGACGGGGCGGTGCAGTTCCACCTCGCCCGCGGCAATGCGCTCGCCCGCCACCTTGATGGCGCGACTGCGCTGATCCTCGTCAATGGCCCGGATGCCTATGTCTCCCCGCGCTGGTATGCCAATCGTGACACCGTGCCCACCTGGGACTATGTCGCGCTCGAGCTTGAGGGCCGGGTGCGGCGGATGGAGGCAGAGGGGCTCGAAGGCTTCCTTCACGCCGCGATTGCCCGGCACGAAGGCCGGCTCGAAGGCGCGCCGTGGCGGGCCGAGGAGACCTCGCGGCATGTGTGGGACAGGCTGATGCGCGCGATCATCGGCTTCGAGCTGGAAGTGCTGGCCTGGCGGCCGACGCTCAAGCTCTCGCAGAACAAGCCCGCGGGTGATCGTGCCCGCATCGCTGCGGGGCTGGAGGCGGCCGGGCACGCCGCGCTTGCCCACCTGATCCGGAACCTTGCGGCATGAGACGGCTGGCGGTGTTCGATTGCGATGGCACGCTGGTTGATGGCCAGGCCGATGTGTGCTGGGCGATGGCGCGCGCCTTTGCCCGCGCTTCGCTCCCCGCGCCCGCGCCCCAGGCGGTGCGCCGCATCGTCGGGCTGAGCCTGCCGGCCGCGGTGCGCGCGCTCGCGCCCGAGCTTGCGCCCGACGAGGCCGCGGCGGTGGCCGAGTTCTACCGCGCAAGCTACCGCGCCCGGCGCGCCGAGGGCCTGATCGACGAGCCGCTCTATGACGGCATTGCCGAGCTGCTCACCGCGCTTCGCCGCGCCGGATGGAGCCTGGCGATCGCCACCGGCAAATCCGATCGCGGGCTGGCCGCCTGCCTTGCCGCGCATGGCATTGCCGATCTGTTCGTCTCGCTCCAGACCGCCGATCGCCACCCGTCAAAGCCGCACCCGGCGATGCTCGAGGCGGCGCTGCTTGAGGCCGGGGCGCTGCCGGGCGAGGCGGTGATGATCGGGGACACCAGCTTCGACATGCTGATGGCCAGGAGCGCCGGGGTGCGCGCGCTGGGGGTGGGCTGGGGATATCACGCCCCGCAGGAACTGCTGGCGAACGGGGCCGTGGCCGTGGCCGAGGATGCCGCCGCGCTCGGCGCCCTGCTCGCGGAGATCCTGCCATGAGCCGCGAGAAGGAAAGGGAGGCCCGCGTGCGCCAGCGCTTCATCGTGCTCAATGCCTTGCGGTTTTCGGGCATTGCCCTGGTGCTGATCGGCATTGCCCTTGCGCGCGGACACATCATCCCCGGCCTGCCCTGGCAGGTGGGCGGGGTGATCGCGCTTGCCGGCCTCATCGACTTCTTCTTCGCCCCGCCGCTCATCGCCCGCGCCTGGCGGCGGCAGGACGAGGAGCGCCGATGATCCGCCGCTTCTACCGCGAAGTCAGCCTCGCCGCGCGGGAGGGCGGGTGGCAGGTGCAGCTCGACGCGCGCGGGGTCAAGACCGTGGGCGGCGCGCCGCAGGTGGTGCCTGCGCGCGCGCTCGGCGAGGCGCTGGCGGGCGAATGGCGCGCGCAGGGCGACAAGATCGATCCCAAAAGCCTGCCGCTGCGCGACATGGCCGATTATGCCATCGATCAGGTGGCCCCTGACCCGACCAGCCTTGCCGAGGCGCTGCTTGCCTATGCCGAAACCGATACGCTGTGCTACCGCGCCGACCCCGATGAGCCGCTTTATGCCCGCCAGCAGCAGGTGTGGGAGCCGCTCGTCAGCCGCTTCGAGGCGGCCCATGGGCTTGCCCTTGCCCGAGTGAGCGGCGTGCTGCCGCGCCCCCAGCCCGCCGCCACCCTCGCCGCGCTGCGCGCGCGGCTGATGCGCTGCGATCCCTTCACCCTGGCGGGACTTGAGGCGATGACCCGGCTTGCCGCCTCGCTCGTCATCGCGCTGCTGGCAAGCGAGGCGGCAGAGGAGCCTGAGGCGCTGGCGCTGTGGCAGGCGGCCTGCCTCGAGGAGGAATGGCAGGCCGAGCTGTGGGGCCGCGATGCCGAGGCCGAGGCGCGGCGCCAGCGGCGCAAGGCCGATTTCCTTGCCGCCTGGCGCTTCGTGCGCCTGGCGCAGGGCTGATCAGCGCGCCTCTTTCATCCAGACGGCGATATCTTCCGCCACGCGGTTGGCCGCGCGGTTGAGCGCCGCGCCCACGGCGCGCGCCTCTGCCGGCACCCCGGTCTCGCGCGCCTCGAAGCGGCGGGTGGCGATCGCCCCTTGTCCATCGCTGCGCACCGCATCAAAGCGCACCACCGCTGTCTGGCCTTGCGCCTCGTAGCCCATGTCGATCAGGGTGCCGCGCAAGGTGACGCTGGCAAGCGGGGCGGTCTCGTCGCCATCGAGAACCAGCGCCCCGCTCTCAGCGCGCAGGGTCTCGCCCACGAGGCGGCGGAACAGCCGCGCCGGCTTTTCCACCCAGAAGGCATCCTTGAGATAGGCAAGCTCGGTCGCGCTCACCGCCACCGGCACGCGCAGCACATCGAGCTTGGCCGGGGCATCGATCGCCGCAACCGCAATCACCTTGCGCTGTGCCTCTGCCGCCGCGCCGCTGCCCGCCGGGGCGCGGGTCTCGGGGCTCAAGGTCAGGAGGCTCTCGGGCGGGTTGCCGCCCAGGCTGATGCAGCCCGATAGCGCCAGCGCCAGCGGCAGGGCAAGCAGCACCGGGCGGCAGGAGATGGTCATGCGATCCGTCCTCTCATCTCGGCTTGTAATCGGGCAGCGACTTGCCGCCGATCAGCGCGCCGGCCCCTTCGCTTTCGAGCTTCTCGGTGATCGCGCGCAGGGCCCGGCTGGTGGCGCGCAGATCCTGCAGCGTCGCCTCGGCATTGGGCAGCGTGGTCTCGCGCAGTTGGCGCGCGGCGGGGCGGGTGTCCTCGAGCGTGGCGGCGAGCGAGGCGAGCGCGGCATTGGCCGATTTGAGCGTCGCGCGCAGCTCGCGCGCCAGCGGCTCGCCCTCGCGGGTGACGAGGCCATCGGTGCTGAGCGCCAGCTTCTCCACCGCATCGAGCGTCTGGTTGAACTCGGCAATGGCGCCGCGGAAATCCTTGAGGTTCTGCTCAAGCTCGGGGGTGGCATTGGCAAGCCCCCCGGTGAGGCGATTGGTGTTGCGCAGGATCGCGGCGATCTCCTCTTGGTTTTCCGGCCCGAGGATGGTGTTCAACTGCTCGGTCAGCGTCGCCAGCCGCTCGAGCAGCAGCGGGGCATTGGCGACGATCTCGCCAAAGCCGCCGCGCCCGGGCGGGATCACTGGGCGACCTTCGGGGCAGGCGGTGGTCTCGCAGGTGATCGGCGGATTGTCCTTGCGCGCCCCGTCGAGGAGGATCGTCGAAACCCCGGTGAAGCTCGCCTGGATGGTGGCCTGGGTGCCGACGAGGATCGGCACGTCCTGTTTCACCTTGATGCGCACCCGCACGAATTCGGGGTTGCCCTTGGCCAGCGCGATCTCGGTCACCTGACCCACCGGCACCCCGGCAAAGGTCACCTGGCTGCCATTGGCCAGGCCCGAGACCGACTGGTTGTAGAAGATGTCATATTCATCCTGCGCGCCCTGGCCGAGCCGCGCGATCCAGACGATGAAGGCTGCCAGAGCCGCCAGCAACACCAGCGTCACCGCCCCGACCCACAGATGATTGGCTCTGGTTTCCATGGCGTTCCTATGCGGCGCGGGTGTGGGGCTTGTCCATGCCTAACCGTCTGTGCGGCCATGGGCGGTTACGGCGGCGTGGGCGGCTTGGGCGGCCCCGGCGGCGCGCCCGCGCGGGCCGCCGAAATATTCCTCGATCCAGGGGTGGCCGGTGGCGATGAGTTCGGGGATCGTGCCCACCGCGATGATGCGCTTGTCCGCGATCACCGCCACCCTGTCACAGATTTCATAAAGCGTATCGAGATCGTGGGTGATGAGGAACACGGTAAGGCCCAGGGTCTCCTTGAGCTCGCGGGTCAGCCGGTCGAAATTGGCCGCGCCAATGGGATCGAGCCCGGCGGTGGGCTCGTCGAGGAACAGCAGTTCGGGATCGAGCGCGAGCGCCCGCGCGAGGCCGGCGCGCTTCTTCATCCCGCCCGAAAGCTCGGCCGGATACTTGGCCACCGCGCTTTCGGGCAGGCCGGCCAGGATGACCTTGTAGCGCGCGATCTGCTGGCGCAATTCGGTGCTGAGGTCAGGGTAATATTTGCGCAGCGGCACCTCGACATTCTCGCCCACCGTCAGGGTGGAGAACAGCGCCCCGCCCTGGAACAGCACCCCCCAGCGGCGCCGCACGCCGACGCCCTGTTCGAGATCGATCTCGGTGATGGTGTGGCCGAGCACGTCGATCCGCCCCGCCGCCGGGCGCTGCAAGCCGATGATCGAGCGCATCAGCACCGATTTGCCCGAACCCGAACCGCCCACCACGCCCAAGATCTCGCCGCGCCTGACGGTAAGGTCGAGGCCCTCGTGCACGGTGAAATCGCCAAAACGGTTGACCAGCCCCTCGATCACGATCGGCGGGGCCTCATCCTCGGGGCGGGCGGCAACGCGCATGGCTCAGCCCCATCCCACTTCGGTGAAGAACACCGCAAAGAAGGCATCGAGCACGATCACCGCGAAGATCGCCGAGACCACCGCCATGGTGGTGCGGCGCCCGACTTCTTCCGAATTGCCGCGCACCTGCATCCCGTTGTAGCACCCGGCGAGCGCCACGATCAGGCCGAACACCGGCGCCTTGATGAGGCCCACCCACAGATCGTGTTCGGGCACCACTTCCTGGATCCGGGCGATGAAGGTCCAGAACGGGATGCCGAGCGCGAACTGGCCCACCACCGCCCCGCCGATGATCGCCACCAGCGCGGAATAGAACCCCAGCAGCACCATCATGAAGGTGGCGGCAAGGATGCGCGGGATCACCAGCGCCTCGATCGGCGAGATGCCGATGGTGCGCATCGCGTCGATCTCCTCGGTCAGCTTCATCGTGCCAAGCTGTGCGGCAAAGGCGCTGCCCGAACGGCCGGCAACCATGATCGCGGTCATCAGCACGCCCAGTTCGCGCAGGGTGATGCGCCCGACGAGGTTGACGGTGAGCGCCTCGGCCCCGAACTGTTCGAGTTGCACCGAGCCTTGCTGGGCGATGACGATGCCGATGAGAAAGCTCATCAGGCCGATGATCGGCAGGGCGGTAACCCCCACCAGCTCCATCTGGTGCACCAGCGCGGTGAGCGGAAAGCGCGAGGGCCGGCGCAAAAGGTTGCCCGCCCCGATGAGGATCTGGCCAATAAAGCCGACCACCCCGATCACGCCGCTGCGCGCGGCAAAGACCTGCTCCCCCAGCGCCAGCGGCACGCGCTCCCACACCGGCGGGCGCGGCGGCCCCATCGCCCCTTCGGGCGAAATCCCGCGCACCGCGGCAAGCAGCCGCTCGGCCGCCTCGCTGGCGCCGGCGATCTCGGCGCCGTGATCGCGCGCCAGGCGGCACACCACCCAGGCGCCGACCGTGTCGATCTCTTCCACCGCGGCAAGGTCGATCGCGGCGATGGGGCCGGCAAGACCGGCAAGCGCGGGTTCGATCGCGGCCATGTGGCGCAAGGTCAGCTGGCCGGTGAGCACCAGCCGCGCGCCGCTGCCTTCCCCCTCCCCCTCAAGCGAATATTGCGCGGCTGCCTCCATTGCCCCAAGCCTATGCGGGGATTTTGCCCGCCCGGCAAGGCTCTCGCGCCCCTTGCGCCCGGCGCGGGGGCAATCGCAGCGATTGCATCGCGCCGAGGCTGCTGGCATGGCGCTCGGCCATCATGACCGTAAGCAATCCCCAACCCCTGCCCACCACCTTCGATCCGGCTGCCATCGAGGCGCGCTGGTATCAGCATTGGGAGACGAAGGGCCTGTTCCGCCCCCATCGGCCCGAGGCCGAGCCCTTCACCATCGTCAACCCCCCGCCCAATGTCACCGGCTCGCTCCATATCGGCCACGCGCTCGACAACACGCTGCAGGACGTGGTGATCCGCTATGAACGCCTGCGCGGCAAGGATGCGCTGTGGGTGGTGGGCACCGATCACGCCGGGATCGCCACGCAGATGGTGGTCGAGCGCCAGCTCGAAGCGCAGCAGGACAAGCGCACCAACTATACGCGCGAAGATTTCATCGCCAAGGTCTGGGCGTGGAAGGAGGAAAGCGGCGGCACCATCACCCGCCAGCTGCGGCGGCTGGGCTGTTCGATGGACTGGAGCCGCGAGCAGTTCACCATGGACCCGCATTTCACCCGGGCGGTCATCAAGACCTTCGTTGATCTTTACAGGGATGGCCTGATCTACCGCGACAAGCGGCTGGTGAACTGGGACCCCAAGCTCAAGACCGCGATCAGCGATCTCGAGGTCGAAACCCAGACCATCCCTGGCCATTTCTGGCGCTTCAAATATCCGCTCGCCGATGGCGCGCGCACCGAGGCCGGGGCCGATCACCTGATTGTCGCCACCACGCGGCCCGAAACCATGCTCGCCGACATGGCGGTGGCGGTGCACCCGGCGGACGAACGCTACCAGAGCGTCATCGGCAAGCACATCATCCTGCCGATCACCGGGCGGCGCGTGCCCGTCATCGCCGATGAACATGCCGATCCCGAATTGGGCTCGGGCTGCGTCAAGATCACGCCGGGGCATGATTTCAACGATTTCGAGGTGGGCAAGCGCGCCGGCATCGCCCCTGCCGCGATGCTCAACATGTTCGACCCGCAAGCCAACGTGTGCCAGACCGCCGATGGCCTGGTGCCGCAGGAGTTCATCGGTCTCCACCGCTTCCGCAAGGACGGGGTGGACGGCGCGCGCGAGCTGGTGGTCAAGCGGATGAAGGAGCTGGGCCTGCTCGTCCCCTTCATCACAAAGGACAAGGACGGAAACGAGATCGCGCTTGATGCCGAACCGCGGCAGATCCCCACCCCCTTTGGCGATCGCGGCGGGGTGGTGATCGAACCGTGGCTGACCGATCAATGGTATGTGAACGCCGCCGAGCTTGCCAAGAAGCCGACCGAAGCGGTGCGCCGCGGCGATATCGAGATCGTGCCCAGGAGCTGGGAGAAGACCTTCTTCAACTGGATGGAGAACATCCAGCCCTGGTGCATCAGCCGGCAATTGTGGTGGGGCCACCGCATCCCGGCGTGGTTCGATAAGGACGGCAAGATCTATGTGGCCGAGAGCGCCGAGGAAGCACAGCAACAGGCCGGCGAGGGCGTTGCCCTGCGGCAGGACGAGGACGTGCTCGACACCTGGTTCTCCTCGGCGCTGTGGCCCTTTGCCACGCTCGGCTGGCCCGAGGCCGATGCCCCGCTTCTCCAGCGCCACTATCCCAATTCGCTGCTCATCTCCGGCTTTGACATCCTGTTCTTCTGGGATGCGCGGATGATGATGATGGGCTTCTATCACCTCGACAAACGCCCGTGGGACAGGCTCTATCTCCACGGCCTGGTGCGCGCCGCCGATGGCGCCAAGATGTCGAAATCCAAGGGCAATGTCGTCGATCCCCTGGGCCTGATCGACAAATATGGCGCCGATGCCTTGCGCTTCTTCATGGCGGCGATGGAAAGCCAGGGCCGCGACATCAAGATGGATGAGAAGCGGGTTGAAGGCTATCGCAACTTTGCCACCAAGCTGTGGAACGCGGCGCGCTTCTGCCAGGCCAATGGCATCGGCGCCTCTGCCAGCATCGCCGCGCCCCCGGCCCGGCTTGCCGCCAACCAGTGGATCATCGGCGAGGTGGCGGCCTGCGCCGCGGCGATCGAGGCGGCCATGGCCGAGCTGCGCTTCGACAATGCCGCCAATGCCATCTACCAGTTCACCTGGTCGAAGTTCTGCGACTGGTATCTTGAACTCATCAAGCCGGTCTTCGCAGGAGACCCCGACAGCCCCGCAGCGCTGGAGACCCGCAGCGTGGCCGGCTGGGCCTTGGACCAGATCCTGGTGATGCTCCACCCCTTCATGCCCTTCATCACCGAGGAGCTTTGGCACAGGTTGGGCGCGCGCGAATATGAGCTGATCGTGGCCAAATGGCCCGCGCCGCAAGCCGAGGTGAGCAGGGAGGCGACCGAGGCGATCGACTGGGTGATCGAGCTTACCACCAACACCCGTTCGGCCCGGGCCGAACTCGGCATCGCCCCCGGGGCCAAGCTTGCCGCCTATATTGCCGAGCCGTCGCCGGTGGCATCGCGCACCATCGCGCGCTCGGCAGCGGCGATCGAGCGGCTGGCGCGGCTGGCGCCGGTGACGATCGGCGCTGCCCCGCCCGGTGCGGCGATGCAGGTGATCGCGGGCGAAGATGTGTTCATCATCCCGCTCGAAGGGGTGATCGACATCGCCGCGGAAAAGGCCCGGCTCGAAAAGGCGCTTGCCGCCTCGCAGAAGGAAGCGAGGTCCCTCGAAGGCCGGCTTGCCAACCCCGCCTTTGTCGAGCGGGCAGCGCCGCAGGCGGTGGACAAGGCGCGCGCCGATCTGGCCCATCACCAGGGCGAGATCGCGCGGCTCACCGCGGCGCTCGCCCGGCTCGGCTAGGGCTCAGGCCGGCGTGGCAAGCCCCGCAAGGCCAAGCGGGGCATAGTCGCCGATCGCCAGCTGCTCGAACACGCCGAGGCCCGCCTCGCCCCCCGGCCCCGTCACCCGGCAGAGCATCTGCACGTGGAGATTGTCGGGCCGGGAGGGGTCGATCGCGGCGAGATCAATATCCTCGCGCTCCACCGCCAGCGGCCCATGGTCAAGCCCGTGGCCCCAGGTGGGCGAGGTGTAGCCCAGCCCGCGCATCTGGAAGCGCGCCAGCGGCGCGAGCACAAAGCGCTCTGGCCCGATCACCAGCTCGCCCCCCGCCGGCCAGCGCGTGCCCGGGGCAAGCCGGGTTTCCATGCGCGCGGCATGGGTTTCGACAAAGCCTTCCGGCCCCGCGCCATCGGGGGCGATCACCGCGCGGGTGTTCCACGCCGTGCCATCGGCATGGGCGTTCACGTGGAAGAACAGGCTGCGCTGCGGCAGGTTGATCGGGGTCCATTGCCAGAAGAACTGCGGCAAGGCGCGCCCCGCAAATTGGGGATCGGGCGCGCCCACCGGGCGCACCCCCCAGCTGCGATCGCGCGTGCCCATGGTGCCGGGGGCGAGCACCGTGCGCGCGCCATCGACCGCGATCCAGCCTTCATAATGGCCGTTCTGGGTGAGGCGGGTGTAATCCATCACCGTGCGCGCCCCCACCCGAAAGGTGAAGCGCGGCTCCTCGATCGGGAAGGCGCGCCCCGTGAAGGTGAGATCGGCGGCGATCCCCTCGCCATCGACGATCACCCGCAAGCGCCGCAGCGGCGCGATGACCTCGATGCGGATCGGCCCGCAGGCAAGCTCCATCCGCTCCATGCCGAGCCGGCGGCTGGCATGGAGGCAATGCTGCACGGCCCCGCCATCGCCTTGCCCGCGCACCGCGCAGAAATGGGCATCGGCGACATCGAGATGGGGATAGACCCCGAAGGCCACGGCAAAAAAGCCGCTGCCATCGGGCGCATAGCCGTTGAAGAAATAGCGATCGTAGAAATTGCGATCGCTGCCGGCATAGGCAATCGGATCGGCGGTCTGGTGGATCGGGTAATCATCGCCGCGGGTCAGCACCATCGCATCATCCTTTCTTCAAGCGGGCGAGGCTGCCATGTTCGAGGCACAGGCCGCAGGCCCCGCGCGCCATCGAGAGGAAATTGGCATCGCCCCTTTGGGTGCGCTCCACGAAGGCGGCGCTGAACACCGCGGTCGAAACCCCGTGGAGCGCGCCGAGCACATAATCCTCCCAGATATCGTCAAGGCTGATCGCCACCCCGCGCGCGCGCATTTCGGCGCAGTAGAGTTCAAGCAATTCGCGCTCATGCGCGCGGCGCAAGGCATTGCCGATCCCGCAGCCGAGGAAATAGCCGATATCGGTAAGGCCATTGCCGATGGTGAGCGTCTGCCAGTCGAGCACCGCCAGCGGCTCGGCCCCGCCCTTGATGTCAAACAGGACATTGTCGAGGCGGAAATCGCCGTGGACGAGGCTGATGGTCTCGCCGTGCCGCTCGGTGCTGGCGGTGATCTCGGCCAGTTCCTCGCACAGGGCCATGTATTCAGGCTCGAGAACATCGCGGTAGCGTTCGCGGAACACCGCCTGGGCCTGAGGGTAGAGCGCCCTCACCCGGGCCGCGGCCTCGGGATCGGGCTGGAGCCAATCAAGCCCGAGGATCGCCGGATTGTGCCAGCTTGGCGCGTGGAGCGCGGCGGCCGCCTTTACCACCTCGCGCGCCTCGGCAGGGGTGCAGCCGGCGATCTGGTTGCCCCCGCGCGCAGGCCCCAGATCCTCGAAGATCAGGCAGAAGCTTGCCCCATCATCGGCGATTTCAGCCAGGAGCACGCGCGGGGTGCGGATCGGCAGCTGCGGGGCGAGCGTGCGGTAGAAGCGCACTTCCTTGGCATAGAGCCCGAGCATCGCCGCGGTCGAACGGCTGGTGGGATCGGCCGCGGCAAACTTGCCCGCCAGCGTCATGGGCGCCTCGCCCTCGCCCATGTCGAGGGTGAAGCGCACCGAATCGCCCACCTGGCCGGTGCCGATCGGCTCCCAGCGCACCGCGCGCGGCACCCGCCCGAGCAGAGCGCCCCACCACGCGAGCGTGATCTCCTCCGGATGCGCCGGAAATGCGTCCATCTTTCCCTCTCCCGGCGCCAAGCGATAGAAAGCACCGCAGGGAAGGGCAATGGCCTTGCCGGGGGGAAGGGCCACGGCGCACGGGCCGGGCGCCCTTCCCGCAGGCGCGCTTTCGTGCAAGGGGATGCGCGTGAAACTCGTTCTTGCCACGGATGATACCGGCGCGCCGGAAATCTTTGCCTCGCTCCAGGGCGAAGGCCAAAGCATGGGCATGCCGGTCGCCTTCGTGCGGCTGTCGCGCTGCAACCTTGCCTGCACCTGGTGCGACACCGCCTACACCTGGCGCTTTACCGGCGACAACCGCCCGCACCGCAGCGCGATCGCCTATGATCGCAAGGCCAATCAGGTCAGCCTCACCCCCGAGGAGGCCGCCGCGCGCATCGCCGCGCTGGGGCAAAGGCGCCTGGTCATCACCGGGGGCGAGCCGCTGCTCCAGGCCCCGGCGCTGGCCGCGATGCTCAAGCATCTGCCGGCAATCGCGGTGGAGATCGAGACCAATGGCACGATTGCCCCGCCGCCGCGGCTCGATGTCTGGATCGATCAATACAATGTCAGCCCCAAGCTGGCCCACAGCGGCAACCCGGCAGCGCTTGCCCTCATCCCCGAGCGGCTCGATGCCTGGGCCGCTGAGCCGCGCGCCTTCTTCAAGTTCGTGATTGCCGCGCCCGAGGATGTCGCCGAGGTGCTGGCGCTCAAGGCGCGCCATGGCCTTGCCGCAGAGCGCATCTTCCTGATGGCCGAGGGCACCGACAGCGCCGCCCTGCGCGCGCGCCAGGCGTGGCTATCCGAGCTGTGCTGCAAGCATGGCCTGAGGATGAGCGACCGGCTGCACATCCACCTCTACGGGGATAGGCGCGGGACATAGCCAGAACGGAGCTGGACATCGGTTGCAAAGCAACCGCAAGGGCGACCGCCCGCCCGCAGGCGCCCGTAGCGCAGCTGAGGAATAGCGCCGAGAATGCAGGCGCGGATGCGTCTGCTAACCTTGAGAACGCCAGCGCATCACCACCCGCTCGACCAGTTCCTCCTCGCCGCCGCTCTGGCTCCACAATTCGACGAAGCTCGGGTCTTCCGAGGCCGGGCGCTTGTGTTCCTCGAGATTGTCGAAGGCCACCCGGATCGGGATCGCCACGCCCTCGCCGCAGATGATGCATTCGCGGTTCCTGAGCGCGGGGATCGAATCGAGAAAGCCGCGCGCGCCTTCGGGCATGGCGGCGCGCACGAAGGCCTGGTCGCGGTCATTGTTGAGCCGCATCGAGATGATCGTGCCGCATTGCGAGAGCACGCCTTCGGCAAGGTCAGACGGGCGCTGGGTGATGAGGCCCAGGCTGATGCCGTATTTGCGCCCTTCCTTGGCGATGCGGCTGAGGATCTTGCCCACCGACGAGCCATCGGCGTTCTTCTCGTTGGGGACATAACGGTGCGCTTCCTCGCACACCAGCAGCACCGGGCGGGTCTTGTCCTCGCGCCCCCAGATGGCAAAATCGAACACCAGGCGGCTGAGCACCGCCACCACCGTGGCGGTGATGTCGGACGGCACGCCCGAGACATCGATGATCGAGATCGGCTTGCCGTTGCCGGGCATGCGGAACACCTTGCTGATGAAATCGACCATGGTGTCGCCCACCAGCATGCCTGAGAACATGAACTGGTAGCGCGGATCGGCCTTGATCTCGTCAAGCTTGGTCTTGATCCGCATGTAGGGCGCGCTCGAGGTGGCCTTGTCGAGCTTGCCCATTTCGTCCTGGAGGATGTTGCCGAAATCCGAGAGCAGATAGGGAATGGGCGAATCCACCGTGATCTTGCCCATGGTCTGCGCGAGGCGGTTCTTCTGCCGCGCGGCGAGCAGGCACTTGGCGAGGATGTCGGCATCGACCTGGCGCTCGTTGCCGCTGCTGCTGAGCAGCACCTCGCAATGTTCCTCGAAGTTCATCAGCCAATAGGGCATCTGCAGGTTGGAAACGTCGAGGATCTGCCCCGTGGTGCGGAAGGCGGCGGAATATTCGCCGTGGGGGTCGATCATCACGATATGGCCCTTGGGGGCAGCCTCGCAGATGCGGTGGAGGATCAGCGCGGCGCTGGTCGATTTGCCGGTGCCGGTGGAACCCAGCAGGGCAAAGTGCTTGCCCAGCATCGCATCGATATAAAGGCCGGCGCGGATATCCTTGGTGGGAAAGACCTTGCCGATGGTGATCGAGGCGCGCCCGTCGCTGGCATAGATCTGTTCAAGGTCGCGGGTGGTGCAGGGATAGATCATCGCCCCCGGGATCGGATAGCGCGTGACCCCGCGCTTGAACCCGTGGATGCGCCCGGTGAGCCGTTCCTCGCCCCCTTCGCCGAGAAAGTCGATATGGGCGATGATCCCGCCCTCGGTGCGGCGATCCTTGCGCTGGTCGCGCACGCTGGCAAGCAGCCAGGCATCGCCGACGCGGATCTTGATCTGGCTGCCGACCTGGCCGGCCATCTGCACCGCCGGATCGCTATCGGCCATGCATTCGTTGATGCGTTGCAGATCGAGCGCGATCTGCGAGCCGGAGCCGGAAATCTCGAGCACCACGCCGATTGGCAGGCGGGCATTGTCGGGCGCGGTGCGGCTGGCGCTGGCCGGCGCCGGGGATGGCGCCTCACCCAGCGGCTCGGGGCCGGTGAACCGCTCGAAATCCTGCCTGGGGTGATCGGTCATCTATGCGCCCTGTCCCGTGATCCCGTTCCTAATGGGGCGGGATTAGGCGGGGTTGGGTTAAGATCGGGTCAATGCCGCGGACTCGCGGGCGGTGCTTCACACCCGGGCGAACAGGCGCCCGGCAAGCCACCCCATGCCGAGCGAGAGCGCAATCGCGCCAAGCCCATAGAAGAACGACCAGCGCTGCGCGGCGGCCACCACCTGGCCTTCAAACCCGGTCTTGACCACCTCGATCCGGGCGGTGGCGCTGGCGAGCACCCGGCCGCGGGCGATAGCGAAGGTCTCGGCGGTGTAGCGCCCGGTGGTGACGTTGGAGGGCAGATCGATGCGGGCCTGGTAGAGCACCTTCTCGCGGATCGTCACCCCGCGCGGGTTTTCCTGATACAGCCCCTGGCGCCGCCGCAGCTCGACCAGCCCGTGGGCAAAGCGCGCCTGTTCTTCCGGATCGATCAGCCCCGAGGGCGAAAGCTGGATGAAATCGGTGCCCAGCTCATAAATCGCCGCGGTGCGTTCATCGACGATTTCGCGCACCGGGCGCGAGGAGGCGACCGCGAAGAAGGCAGGTGCGGAGCGAAAATCGCTCGACCCGGCGTTCATCCAGATGCCGGCAATGCGCGCCTTCTCGCGGATGCGCACCGGCTCGGTCGGGCCCTTGAGCACCACCACGATGTCATAATCGCCCGCGCGCGCGGCGCCGCCCGGCCCGATCACCGCGCCGTAGAGCAGCAGCCGCGCCCCGGTGAAGCCCTGGCGCACCTCGATGCGCGACTGGCTGACCGCGGGCACCAGCACCGGCTCGCGCTGGGCGGCGGCCGGCAGGGCGCCGAGCAGCAGCGCGGCGAGCGCGATCAGCACCGCCAGCACCACCAGCCCCAGCCGTACGGCGCCCCTCACTCCGCGCGCCTCACAGCGGGGCCACGGTATAGATCTCGTCGGGCTGGACCCCGAGCCCGTAGAGCATCCTGAGCGCGATCAGCAGCACCAGCGCAGCAAGCGCGAGGCGCAGATATTCGGGCCGCGCCTTCAAGGCGATCTGGGTGCCGAACTGCGCGCCGAGCACCGATCCCAACAGCAGCAGCGCGGCCAGCACCAGATCGACCGCCTTGGTGGTGAGCGCATGGGTCATGGTTGTCACCATGGTCACGAACAGGATCTGATAGAGCGAGGTGCCCACCACCACATTGCCGGCCATGCCGAGGATGTAGAGCATCGCGGGCACCAGCAGGAACCCGCCGCCCACCCCCATCAGCATGGTGAGGATGCCCACCAGCATCCCCAGGATCGCCGGGGCCAGCGGCGAGATGTAGAGGCCCGAGGCATAGAAGCGCCAGCGATAGGGCAGGCTGGCGACCAGCGGATGGTGGCGGCGCTTGCGCACCGGGGCGGCGCTCCCGGCCATGCCCGGGCGGATCGCGCTCAGCGCCTCGCGCATCATCAGGCTGCCGATCGCGCCGAGCATCAGCACGTAGAGGATGTTGATCACCACGTCGATCTGGCCGATCGCCTGGAGCGCGCGGAACAGCGCCGCCCCGATCAGCGCGCCCACCACCCCGCCGGCGACCATCACCGTGCCCATGCGGTAATCCACCCCCTTACGGCGCGAATGGGCGATCACACCCGAAACGCTCGCGCCGGTCACCTGGGTGGCGGCCGAGGCGGCGGCGACCGTGGGGGGGATGCCGTAGAAGATCAGCAAGGGCGTGGTCAGAAACCCGCCGCCGACGCCGAACAGCCCCGAGAGGATCCCCGTCAGCCCGCCCAGCAGCACGATGTAAAGCCCGTTCACCGAGAGATTCGCGATGGGCAGATAGACATCCATGCCCGCCCGATTAGACCAGTGCGCCGGGGGATGAAAGCCGCGGCAGGCAGCTTGTCCGCGAGCGGCGCGGGGGGCGGCTTCAAAAGCTGGTTGAAAGCGTGGCGGCCAGCCCCGATCCGGGGCTGGCCTCGCCCGCCACGCGCGCGCGCCAATCAAACGCCAGCCGCGCCGGGGTCTGGCCGAGCGTGACATCAAGGCGCATGGTCGGACCAAGATCGAGCCGCTGGGCATCCTTTTGCGCCCCGCCCCAGGCGCCAAGGCCAAGGCTGAGCCGCGCCGCATCGTTGGTGAACCCCGCCAGCGCGCGGGCCTCGCGGGTGATCGTCACCTGCCCATCGGCAAAGGGGGTGCTCCCCCGCCCGCCGACCCAGCCGCCCTGGGCATAGGCCTCGAGCCGCGTGCCGAGCGGCAGGGTCTCCGGCGCCAGCTCGGTGACGCCATAGGCCGCCGGGCGCAGGCTGCGGCGCTCAGCACCATCGGTGTAGCGCAGCTCGCCTGCGAGCCGCAGCGGCACGCGCGCCAAGGGCCGGGCCGAGGCGCCGAGGGCCAGCTCGCTCTCGCCGCCGCGCACCAGCGCGCGATAGGCGCGGGCATAGAGCCGCGGATCGCGGGCCGAAGCGCGGGCGAGGCGATAGTCGATGATCGCGCCCATCTGGCTCGCACCATAGATCGGCACCCGCCCTTGCGAGACCGCGCCGGCAGAAGAACCCTGGCGCCACAAGGCCCAGGCCTGTGCCGACCAGCGCCCGCCCGGCGGTGCGGCGCCGCTGCGCCCGCTTGCGGACCCAGCCCCCGGCGGCGCAGGCGGAAGGAAGGGCGGCTGGGCGCCACTTTCCCCCGGGGCCAGCACATAGGAGCCAAGCCCCCGCCCCCGTGCTGCGCCCCCCAGCGCCGCGGCACGCAGCCACATGTGCCCGGCGGCAAGCTCGGCGCTGTCCCATCCTGCCGCGGCGCGCCCTTGCCCCAGCAAGGCGGCGCGGCCTCGCGCAGGCGCTTGCAGCGCGGCCCCGCCCCCCGGCAACCCGGCCAGCCCCGCCACGGCATCCGCGTGCAGCGGCTGGGGCACCCCGAGGGGCATGGGGATGGACGGGGGCAGGATCGGCGGTTCGGGCGAGAAGGGCGCGGGCGCAAACCCGGCCAGCCTTTCGGGGCCTTCCGGCACGGGGGCGGAGGCGAAGGGATCGTGCCACAGCACCGCGCGAGCCGCGCTCCACCCGCCTAGCAGCAGCACGAGCATCGCCAGCGGCCCGCCGCGGCGCCCGGCACTGCCCGCGCGCGCGCTCATGCGCCAGCACCTTTCATGGCGTCGCCTCGGCCAGCGCCGGGCTGGCCGGGTGGCGGGGATGATCGGTCTTGTCCCACACCGCCGCGCGCCCGGCGAGCGTGGCCACATAGGCAAACAGCGCGCGCCGCCCGGCGATGATGGCGATGACATTGGCAAGCGGCAGGCGCAGCACCGCCAGGAGTCCCTCGGCGGCGCCATATTCGCGCGCGGTGAAGGCAAAGCGCAGCGCGATCCGCCAGGCGAGCGACGCGGCATTGACCAGCAGCACCGCGCCCAGCAGCGGGGTGAGCGGCACCGGCCGGGCAAGGCCGAGCGCCAGCGCCAGCCCCTGCACCCCGATGAGCAGCACCAGCACATAGCCAATCAGCAGCACCAGCGCGGTGAGCGGCCCGCGCCGGTCGCGCGCGCGCATCCAGGTCTCCGCCGCCCCGCCCGACCAGCCGAGCCGGTCCCAGCCGTGGAGCGCGATCCCCAGCACCCAGCGGCTCTTTTGCCGCACCGCCGCGCCGAGATTGTCCGGAAAATAGGCGCGGGTGGCAATCAGCCGCCCATCCTCGCCGCGCGCGCGGACGAAGCGGCAGCGCCCGCCTGCCGCGGCGATGGCAAGGCCAAACTCATAATCCTCGGTGAGCGAATCAGCGGCGAAGGGCAGGCCATCACCCTGCCGCGCGGCGAGCCGATCGAGCGCCTCGCGCCTGACCCCGCAGCCCACGCCCGCCCCCGGCACCCCCACCCCCAGGGCATCGCGCAAGACCAGCGCCTTGCCATGAGCCTCGGCAAATTCCTCGCAATAATGCGCGCCCACTTGGCGCGCCATCCAGCCGCTCTCGCGCCCCGGCACCAGCGGCACCACCGGGAGCTGGACGAAATCGGCCCCGGCTTCGATGGTCTCGGCAATCAGGCCGAGCGCCCCGGGATCGACCATGTCCTCGGCATCGTGGAACACGACGAAGCCAAAGCGCACGCCGCTGCGCGCCTCGTCGATCACCAGCGCCTGGTAGAGCCGGTTGAGGCAATCGGCCTTGGTGGTCGGCCCCTCGGCGCCGTGGATCACCAGCCGCAGCCTTTCATCCCCGCGCGCCGCCGCCACCGCCGCCGCCAGCGTTGCCGGATCGTTGCGATAGCAGCCGACATAGAGCCGCAGCCGCTCCTGCGGCCAGCTTGTCAGCAGGTGGCGAATGGTGGCCCCGATCACCGCGGTCTCGCGCCAGGCCGGGATCAGTACCGCCACGGGGCGCTCTGGCTCCAATGCCTGCAGGCCGGCGCGGCTGCGGCGCTCAGTGGGCGCCCGCCCGCGGGCCTTGAACCACAGCCACAGGCCATCGACGAGCAGATCGTCAAAGGCACCGATGAGGAAGAACACCCCGGCAAAGAGCAGCAACTCATGCTGCACCAGCGCTAGCCAATGCCACAGATCCAGCGTTCCGACGGACAAGGCGACCCCCTTCCCCTCAGGCAAGCCGAGAGGTTAGCTTGAGCGGGCCGATCGCGCAATGGCTGCGGCCCAAGGTGCTGCTCGCGGTGATCGGGCCAGCGGCCCCGCCGGCGCGGCGGGCCTACCAGGTGCCGATATTGGGCATGCTCACCCAGGGTTCGGCGGGCGCGAGCCGCCCTTCCTGGAGCAGTTCGACCGAAATGCCATCGGGCGATTTGACAAAGGCCATGTGCCCATCGCGCGGCGGGCGGTGGATGGTGTGCCCCGCATCCATCAGCCGCTGGCAGGTCTCGTAGATATTCTCCACGCGGTAGGCGAGGTGGCCGAAATTGCGCCCGCCGGTATATTCCTCTGGCGCAGAGCCGTCTTCGGGCGGCCAGTTATAGGTCAGCTCCAGTTCGGCCAGCCCCTCCTGCCCCGGCGCGGCAAGGAAGATCAGGGTAAAACGCCCCTCGGCGCTGTCAAAGCGGCGCACCTCCTCAAGCCCGATCAGCTTGAAGAAGGCGATCGTTGCCTCCGGATCGGCAACGCGGATCATGGTGTGGAGATATTTGACCATCAAAACTTCCTTTCAAGGCACGGGATGATCGGTCGCGCCAGCGACCGCAAGCCCGAACGGGCGCCCGCAGCGGGCGCAGGTTGCTGCGCGTCTAGCGAGGGCCGCACGCCACAGGGCATGCGGAAAACAAAAAACGCGCGCAAGGCAAGCAGCAGGCTTGGGATGACAAACCCCTCGATCCCCATTCAAACTCCATTCATCGACGTTGATGCACAACTCGTCGCACCAACACCTTTTTGGGGGAACATGCGATGAGCGGTGATGATGTGCAACCGGCGAATGGGGCGGGCGGTTTCTGGCGCGCGCCTGCCACCCGGCTGTGGTTCGGCACGGCGGGGATCCTCGCCGCCGGGCTGATCGTGGGCGGCTATCTGCTCGGCGATGGGCTGCTGCGCGCCAAGAATGCCGAGCGCGCGGTCACCGTGCGCGGCCTGGCCGAGCGCGATGTCACCGCCGATCTTGCCACCTGGACGATCTCCTATGCCGCTTCCTCGACCGATCTGGCCGAGGCGCAGGCCAAGGTGCGCCGCGACACCGAGGCGATCGCCGGCTTCTTCAGGGAGCTGGGCTTTCCCGCCGAGGCGCTCCAGCCCACCGGCGCCAATGTCTCGAGCTTCACCAGCGACGGCGTGACCACCTACACCGTGCGCCAGCGCCTGTCGCTGCGCACCACCGACATCAAGCGCGCCCAGCAGGCGGTGGCGCGCCAGTTCGACCTCGTCGGGCGCGGCGTGCTGCTCGAGGAAGGTTCGGGCATGGCCTATACCTTCACCAAGCTGAACGACATCAAGCCCGCGATGGTCGCCGCGGCGACCAGGGATGCGCGCGCCGCGGCCGAGCAGTTTGCCGAGGATTTTGGCTCGCGCGTGGGCAGGATCCGCGAGGCCACCCAGGGCTACTTCGAGATCGAGGCGCGCGATGGCGAAAGCGCCGGCTGGGGCTCGGCCGATAGCCCCTACAAGAAGGTGCGGGTGGTCACCACGGTGCGCTTCGCGCTCGATTGAGAGGCGCTTGGACGAAGCCCGATGCGCCGCGGAGAGGGCAAGGCATACATAGGGTTAACGCGCGGCCTCGGGGACGCGGCGGCGATCCTCGGGGCCGCCGGCGCGCGCCGCCCGGCGAGAATTTCGCACCGCTGGTCGCGCGCGGCAAAGGTTTGGTTGCACCGCTGCGTTGCAAGCCATCCGCGCTCGCCCCATCTCTCGTCACGGCGCAGCAGAGCGCAGGCTGCCGCAGCGCCGCTGCGCGACTGGCAGATCGATTGATGGCCATGATTGAGACACTCCGCGCCCTGTTCCGCCCCGCACGCCCAGCCCGCCTGCCCCGGGTGCCCGCGGGCCAGCGCTACTATGTGATCGGTGACATTCACGGGCGGCTCGATCTCTATGACGCGCTGATCGCGGCGATCGAGGAGGAGATCGCCGCCGACCGCGCCGGGCTTGCAATGCGGGTGGTGCTGCTCGGCGATCTCATCGACCGCGGGCCCGACAGCGCCGGGGTGATCGCGCGCACGCAGGAATGGCAGCGCCGACGCCTGGTTCGGGTGCTGGCCGGCAACCACGAGGAGATGTTCCTCGAGGCCTTCGCGCGGCCCGAGATGCTGCGCCACTTCCTCAAGCACGGCGGGTTTGAAACCTTGCTGAGCTTCGGCTTCACCCGCCAGCAGCTCGCCAGCCTCGCGCTCGAGGAGATCTTCGCGCTGCTGCCCAAGGTGGTGCCGCAGGCCGTGCGCGATTACATCGCTTCCTTCGAGACCATGATCCGCGCGGGCGATTATGTCTTCGTCCATGCCGGGATCGATCCCGCCCGCCCGCTCGCCGAACAGAGGGGCAGCGATCTTCTGTGGATCCGCGAGCCCTTTCTCACCCATGAAGGCCCGCTCGAGAAGGTGGTGGTGCACGGCCACACGATCTTTGATCACGTGATGGACTGCGGCAACCGCATCGGGATTGACACTGGCGCTTTCCGCTCGGGTGTGCTTACAGCCCTCGTGCTCGAGGGCGATCAGCGGCGAATCCTCCAGGCCCGCGCCGAAGATGGCGGGTCGGTGGCGGTCTTCCACGGCGACCGCGCGCACTGATCACCCCGCTTGCCGCACGGGCAGGGGGCGTCCGGTTGGTCTTGAGGGCAGGTTTCCATGAAGATTGCGATGGTGGGTTCGGGCTATGTCGGGCTCGTGTCGGGGGCATGCTTTGCCGATTTCGGCCACGAGGTGGTGTGCATCGACAAGGACGAGGACAAGATCGCCCGTCTGCGGCAAGGCATCATGCCGATCTACGAGCCGGGGCTTGATGCGCTGGTCGAGGCCAATGCCAGGGCCGGTCGGCTGAGCTTCACCACCTCGCTCGCCGAGGGCATCAAGGGCGCCGATGCGATCTTCATCGCGGTTGGCACCCCCAGCCGAAGGGGCGATGGCCATGCCGATCTCACCTTCGTTTACGCGGTCGCCCGCGAGGTCGGCCAGAGCCTTGCGCATGATGCGGTGGTCGTCACCAAATCGACCGTGCCGGTGGGCACGGGTGACGAGGTTGAACGGATCATCCGCGAGACCGGCACGCCCCACCGGGTCTCGGTGGTCTCCAACCCCGAGTTCCTGCGCGAGGGCGCGGCGATCGGCGATTTCAAGCGTCCCGATCGCATCGTCATCGGCGCCGAGGATGATTATGGCCGCGCGGTGATGCGCGAGGTCTATCGCCCGCTGTTTCTCAATGAAAGCCCGATCCTGTTCACCAGCCGCCGCACCAGCGAACTGATCAAATATGCCGCCAACGCCTTCCTGGCGACCAAGATCACCTTCATCAACGAGATCGCCGATCTGTGCGAGAAGGTCGGCGCCAATGTCCAGGATGTCGCCCGCGGGATCGGCATGGATGGCCGCATCGGGCCGAAGTTCCTGCACGCCGGGCCAGGCTATGGCGGCTCGTGCTTTCCCAAGGACACGCTCGCCCTGCTCAAGACCGCCGAGGATTATGGCAGCCCGATGCGGATCGTCGAGGCGGTGGTCAAGGTCAATGACAGCCGCAAGCGGGCGATGGGCCGCAAGGTGATCGATGCGCTCGGCGGGGCCGAGGCGGCACGGGGCAAGCGCGCGGCGCTGCTCGGCCTCACCTTCAAGCCCAACACCGATGACATGCGCGATTCGCCCGCGCTGGCGATCGCCCAGGCGCTGCTCGATGCCGGAGTGTCGGTGGCCGCCTATGATCCCGAAGGCATGGAGCAGGCCCGCCCGCTGCTCCCTGAGGTGACGATGTGCGAGAGCGCCTATGATGCCATCACCGGCGCCGATGTGGTGGTGATCGTGACCGAGTGGGACGCCTTCCGCGCGCTCGATCTCAATCGGGTCAAGCAGCTCGCCAAGGCCCCGGTGATGGTGGATTTGAGGAACATCTACAAGCCCGAGGACATGCGCGCCGCGGGCTTTGCCTATGTCAGCGTGGGCCGGGGGTAATTTTTTGTGGTCCGCAGCCCCTCCGGGCTGCGAAATCCTCGCTCACACGCCCTGCGGGCGCGTCGCTGCGGGCGGCCAGCCGGCCTTGCGACCCGCCTGTCGGCGGGCCGGTTTCATCGCCCTCCTCATCGGCCTCAACCCGCCGCCTTGTCGGCATATTGATCATAGGCTTCCAGCGCCTGCGCGGCATACATCGCGCTGGGCCCTGCCCCCATGTAGATCGCAAGACCGATGGTCTCGGCCACCTCCTCGCGGCTCGCGCCGTGCCTGCGCGCGCCTTCGACATGGAAGGTGATGCAAGGATCGCAGCGCACAGCAACCGAGATCGCCACCGCCAACAGCTCCTTGGTCTTTGCATCAAGAGCACCCGCGCCATGCGCTGCCGCGCCCATTTCGCGGAACGCCTTCATCACGCCTGGCGCGGCCTTGTGGAGCTCGCGGATCGCGGGGGTGAGGTTGGCGGCAAGACTGGGCCAGTCCTTGAACGTCGTGTGAGTCATGCAGGGCTCCCGGTGTGTGGTGCGCTTCATGCCAAGCACGCCCCCGCGCGCCCCGGCATTGACCGGGATCAAGTTTGCACAGGCAAACAGCATCAGGGGGCCGTCATAAGCCGGGTTCTGTCTCCCCGGGCGGTATCCTTGCGGACCGGCCCCGGGGCGGCAGCCATTCCTCTGGGCCGGCGATTGCTCGACGGCTCTAGCAGCCAACCCGGGTCTCTCGGCGCGAAACCCGCCTGCCCCTCTTGCGAGAGGCGCGAGACCCCTATTCGGCCTTGCTCCGGGTGGGGTTTGCCATGCGGTGGCTGTTGCCAGCCCCCCGGTGCGCTCTTGCCGCACCCTTTCACCCTTGCCTGTGCCCCCGTTGCCGGGGAGCCATCGGCGGTCTGCTCTCTGTGGCACTTTCCCTTGCCCCGCCCGAGGGCGGAGCCGGCGGGCGTTACCCGCCACCCTTGTTTCGTGGAGCCCGGACTTTCCTCGCACCCATTCAGGCGCGCGGCTGCCTCAGGCCCCCTGACGCGGGTGATATAGGCCCGCCCGCCCGATTTGGCAAAGATGGCTCAGTCGCTGCCGTCCGAAAGCAGCAGCTTCCACACCAGCGCGCCCAGCGCCGCCCCGGCGAGCGGCGCGGCCCAGAACAGCCACAGCTGGCTGACCGCCGCGGTCTCGGCATAGAAGGCCACGCTGGTCGAGCGCGCCGGATTGACCGAGGTGTTGGTCACCGGAATCGAGATGAGGTGGATGAGCGTGAGCGCAAGGCCGATCGCGATCGGGGCAAAGCCCGCCGGCGCCCTGGCCGAAGTTGCGCCCAGGATCACGATCAGGAAGCCCGCGGTCAGCACCACCTCGGCAACCAGCGCGGCGAGCAGCGAATAGCCGCCCGGCGAAAGCTCACCATAGCCATTCGAGGCAAAGCCGCCCGCGGCAAAATCGGGCGCGCCGCTGGCGATCACGAACAGCATTCCGGCTGCGGTGAAGGAGCCGAGCACCTGCGCCGCCCAATAGGGCGCCAGTTCAGCCCAGCCGAACCGCCCGGCGATGGCAAGCCCAAGGCTCACCGCCGGGTTGAAGTGCCCGCCCGAAATCCCGCCCAGGGCATAGGCCATGGTCAGCACGGTAAGCCCGAAGGCAAGGCTCACCCCGACAAAGCCGATCCCCAGTTCCGGAAAGCCCGCCGCCAGCACCGCTGAACCACAGCCCCCGAACACCAGCCAGAAGGTGCCCACGAATTCGGCTGCCAATTTCCTCATCATCGCATTTCCCCCCGTTTGGCCCGCCGGATCCCATTTCCGGCCAGACGCTCCAAAAACCCGTCCCTCCCTTAGCGCGTGCGCCCCTGATCGCGGTCGAGCAGCAATTGCCACAAGATCGCCGCCACCTCGCCATCGGGCACCCCGGTGATGCGCTCGGGCCGCCAACGCCGCTCGAAGGCCTCGACCGCCTTATTCTGATCGGTGATGTCATAGCCGAAGCGCTCGAGCGCGAGGTAGAAGCTGCCCTCGTTGGGGAAGGGGTTGCCCGCAGCCAGGCACTGCGGGCGCGGCAGGCACAGGCGGTATTCGGCCAGCCGCTCCCACGGGAACAGCTCGCCCGGATCGATCTTGCGCATCGGCGCAACATCGCTGTGCCCCACCACATTGGCGCGCGGAATGTCATACGCGCGCACGATCCGCGCAAGGAGCGGGATCAGCGCGGCGATCTGCGCCTCGGCAAAGGGGCGATAGCCGCCGTTTTCGCGCGCGTGGCCGGGGTGATCGAGCTCGATCCCGATGCTCGCCGAATTGACATCGGGAATGCCGCGCCAATAGCTCGCCCCGGCGTGCCAGGCGCGCTTGTCCTCGGGCACGAGACGGATCACCCGGCCCTCCTCGGTGATGAGGTAATGCGCGCTGACCTTGGCTTTGGGATCGGTGAGCCGCGCCAGCGCCGCCTCCACCGGCTTCATCTCGGTGTAGTGCAGCACCACCATGCTGATCGGCAGGCTGCGCGCATCGAAATTGGGCGAGGGGCGCTCCTCGTGCACCAGCTCGTCCGTGCCCCCTGCCATGGCTCCCCCCACGCTCCAGCCGTGCTAGCCGATCAGCCCTTCCGGCTCGGGCAGCACCGCGCCCAGCACCAGCACGCCTTCGCCGAGCTTGTATTGCAGCCCGCCGGCCAGCTCCTCGGCGAGCAGGGCGATCATGTGCGCGGGCGCAGTGCGGCTGGTCAGCTCGCTCTCGTCAAGCTCGCCCTGGAGCGCGCGGCCGATGCTCTCGTCAAAGGCGATGCGCTCACCCCGGGCGCGGGCGACGATCTCCACCGCGCCCTCGCGCCGCTCGGCCCCGATGTCGAGCGCGCCGCCGCGCACCAGGCTTTCGAGCGCGATCTGGGCGAGGTTTAGCAGCACCTTGATCGCCGGCTTGGGCAGGCTCGGCTCGGCAATCGCCCAATGGACCTCGACCCGGCGGGCATCGGCGGCGAGCGCCTCGATCACCTGGCGCGCCTCCTCGATCGGGATCGCCTCGCCAAAGCCCCCGGCCGCGCCAAAGGCGAGGCGGAAGAACCTGAGCTTGTCGGTGCTGATCCGCGCCGATTGCTCGAGCAGCTCGATGCAGCGCGCGCGCATCGCCGGGTCCTGCTCGTCGGCCAGGAGTTCGATCCCGTTGGCAAGCGCCCCCACGGGCGAGAGCATGTCATGGCACAGCCGCGAGCACAGCATCGCGGCAAGATCGGTCGCGGACGTCATCGCCCCACCCTAAACATCGCGGATGCCAAAGGAAAGAGCGACAAAGCCGTGGGGCAAATCGTGCCAAAAGCGCACCTCATCGGCAGCGATGATCGCCCACACCCGCCCATCGCGCGCGGCGAGCGCCCGATCGGTGGCCGAGGGCACCGCCGCGCCCGCAGGATGGGCGTGGTAATAGCCGATCAGCGTCGGCGCGCCGGGAACGCGGGCGGCGCGGTGGGCGGCAATCAGCGCCGCCGGGTCGATCTCGAAATGGGTGCGCGGCGAGGGGTGGACATTGGCCGTGGGCCGCGCCTCGCTGATCGATGCGCGCGCTGCGCCTTCGCCCATCGCGCCCAGCAGCAGCCCGCAGGCCTCTTGCGGATGGGCCGCGCGAGCATGGGCGCGCATCGCCGCAAGCGCCCGGCTTGTCACCACGAGTTCCATCGCCCATGGCCATAGCATGGCCGCGCCCGAAATCATCACCGGCTCTTTCACCGCCCCCGCCCGGCTCGACAAGGCGCTGGCCGAGGCGACCGGCCTGTCGCGCGCGCGGGTGCAGGCGCTGATCGCCGCCGGGGCGGTGGAGGTCGAGGGGCGCGCAGCCACCTCGGGGGCGCTCAAGGTCACCCCCGGCATGGGCTTTGCCCTTGCCCTCCCCCCCGCAGAGCCTGCCGCAGCGCAGCCCGAAGCGATTGATCTTGCTATTGTTTACGAGGACAGCGCGGTCATCGTCATCGACAAGCCCGCCGGCATGGTGGTGCACCCTGCGGCGGGCAATCCGGCGGGCACGCTGGTCAATGCATTGCTCCACCATTGCCGCGGGCAGCTTTCGGGGATTGGCGGGGTGGCGCGCCCGGGGATCGTCCACCGCATCGACAAGGACACCTCGGGCCTCATCGTGGTGGCCAAGACCGACGCCGCGCACGAGGGCCTGGCCCGCCAGTTCGCCGCGCACAGCGTCCACCGCCGCTATCTGGCGGTCTGCGCCGGGCACCCCGCGCCACCCGAGGGCACGATCGACGCGCGCATCGGCCGCTCGGATGCCGATCGCAAGAAAATGACGGTGCTGCCCAAGAATTCCTCGCGCGGCAAAAGCGCGATCACGCATTACAAGCTGCGCGAGCGGCTGGCCCATGCCGCGCTGGTGGAATGCCGGCTGGAAACCGGGCGCACCCACCAGGTGCGCGTTCACCTTGCATCAATCGGCCATCCGCTATTGGGAGACCCTGCCTATGGCCGCACCCCCAAACCCTTGCGCCCCGTGCTCGAAGCGCTGGGCTTTGCCCGCCAGGCGCTCCATGCGGCGGAGTTGGGCTTTGTCCATCCCGCAAGCGGCACGGCGCTGCGCTTTGCCAGCGCGCTGCCGCAGGACATGCGGGAACTGATCGACCAATTGCGTCATTTTGATCGATGAAAAACGCATACTTCTGACCGGTTTTCGCGTATAGATGGAACCCGTGGCCCAGTTCGCGGGATGCCCAGCAGGGGTCCCGCGCAAGCGGTCGACACAGAAAGGTTAGGCACGCAGTGACCCAGTCCAACACTTCCTCTCTCCCGGTGCTGACGGGCGAGCAGTCGCTCAATCGCTATCTTGCGGAAATCAAGAAGTTTCCGGTGCTCACCGCCGAGCAGGAATACATGCTCGCCAAGCGCTATCAGGAACATGGCGACCCTGAGGCGGCGGCCCAGCTGGTCTCCAGCCACCTGCGGCTCGTGGCCAAGATCGCCATGGGCTATCGCGGCTATGGCCTGCCGCTGGCCGATCTCATCTCCGAAGGCAATGTCGGGCTGATGCAGGGGGTCAAGAAGTTCGATCCCGATCGCGGCTTTCGCCTCGCCACCTATGCGATGTGGTGGATCAAGGCCTCGATCCAGGAGTTCATCCTGCGCTCGTGGAGCCTGGTCAAGATGGGCACCACCGCGGCGCAGAAGAAGCTGTTCTTCAACCTCAGGCGGATGAAGAAGCAGCTCGAGGCCTATGAGGACGCCGATCTCAGCCCCGAGGACGTGGCCCGCATCGCCACCGACCTTGGCGTGCCCGAGGCCGAGGTCGTCAACATGAACCGGCGGATGATGCTGGGCGGGGATGCCTCGCTCAATGTTGCCCTGCGCGGGGATGAGGACGGCTCGGGCCAGTGGCAGGACTGGCTGGTCGATGATCGTCCGCTCCAGGATGAAACCGTGGCCGAGGCTGAGGAATGGCAGCTGCGCCAGGAGATGCTGGCCGAAGCGATGCAGAGCCTCAACGAGCGCGAGCGCCACATCCTCACCGAGCGGCGCCTCACCGACAATCCGCAGACGCTCGAGGAACTGAGCCAGGAATATGATGTCAGCCGCGAGCGCATCCGCCAGATCGAGGTGCGCGCCTTTGAAAAGCTCCAGAAGGCGATGCAGCGCATCGCCGGCGAGCGGCTGCTGCCGGGGGTGGCGTAAGAAAATCGCTCCGGCCGCTCAGGAACCGGAAATGGAGGGGTCGGGTGCTTCGGCATCCGGCCCCGTTTCTTCCTCGCGCCGCAATTCGCCGAGAAACGGCTCGCGCAGCATCCGCCGGGCAAAGGCGAGCAAGTCATCCCGGTTTTCGACCGCGCAATAGCGGGTCAGCCAGACATCCATATCCTCCGCCCGACGCCGCCAGCGTGACGGGCAACGGACCTGCAACACGTCGAAGCGCGCGACGATACCGTCGTCTTCGCCCTTCGCGCGCGCCAGCAACATGTAACTGCTGCCCGGAACGAAGCCTTCCTGCAACGCCCACAGCTCATAGGTCTTGCCGTTGGCGCGGCCCTCGCCGATCCGCGCGAACAGGCCGCGGCTGAAATCGCCCGCGTCGACTTCCTCGCGCGCGTCGGCCTTGTAGAGGTTGGCCGCGCAGTGGAAGACGCCGTAATTGGCGATGCGCAGCCAGAAATCGCTGCCCGAGCTGTCGGCCGGATTGGGGGTGAAATGCCAATCACCAAAGGCGACCCGGCTTTCACACCCGACAATCACATCCGGTCCCGGGTTCTCGATGCTGCGCGGCCACAGATCGCGCCAGGCAAAGGTATAGAGCGGCACCGGCGCGTGCAGCCTTTCGGACTGCCACTCATAGTCCGCCTCCCGCTCCGGCTCCGCCGCGCAGAGAGGAGCGGCCAGAGCAAGGGCGGCAAGGCAAAAGAATTGGCGCATTTCCGCAAGCATAGGGCAAGAGCGCACATCGGGAAAGCGCCCAAAGGCGATGCCGCGCATCGCGGGCGAACGGCTGCTGGCGGGGGTGGCGTAACCGCGCCGGCCTGGTGCGGGCTTTGCACGCCCTTTGCGCCAGCTTTGCCCCACTTCCGGGGGCGCGCGGCGCCTTGCAGCGCCCCCGATGGCGCCATTGCCAATGTTTCACGTGAAACATTGCGCGAACAAAGCCGCGCTTTCCTGCCGCGCCGCGTGGCGCTAAGCCGCGTTCCATGATGCGCGCCCTTGCCCGCTATGCCGCCAAGGCCATTTTGTGGTTCGTCGGCCTCACGCTGATCCTGGTGATCGCCTTCAAGTGGCTGCCTGTGCCCGTCACCGCCACCATGCTGATGGACGAAAACGGCTTCACCAAGGACTGGGAGAGCCTCGGGCATATCGACCGCAACCTCGTCGCTGCGGTGATCGCTGCGGAAGATTCGCGCTTCTGCCAGCATTTCGGCTTTGATGCCGAGGCGATCGAGCAGGCGATGCGCGAGAACATGGAGGCGGCCGCAAACGGCGGGCGCATCCGCGGCGGCTCGACCATCAGCCAGCAGACCGCCAAGAACGTGTTCCTGTGGCAGGGCGGCGGCTTCCTGCGCAAGGGGCTGGAGGCCTGGTTCACCTTCTGGATCGAGGCGGTGTGGGGCAAGCGGCGGATCATGGAGGTCTATTTGAACGTCGCCGAAACCGGGATCGGCACCTATGGCGCCGAGGCCGGGGCGCAGCGCTATTTCGGCCATTCGGCCGCGCGCCTTTCCGCCGACGAGGCATCGCGCATGGCCGCGGCCCTGCCCAGCCCCAAGAAGCGCTCGGTCAAGGCGCCGCGCGGCTGGCTTGCCGCCCATGGCAACCGCATCCAGCGGCGCATCGGCATTGTCAGGCGTGACGGGCTCGATGCCTGCGTTTACAACTAGCAGCACCATGGCCCGCGCCCACACCCACAGCCACGCCCACACCCACGCGCACGCGCACGCGCACACCGCTGCGCACGGCGATGCGGGCGCGGCTGCGTCCGATTGTCATGGCCTCCACGATTCGCGCGGGCACCACCATGGCCCTGCCGATTTCGGCCGAGCCTTCCTCATCGGGATCGGCCTCAACATCACCTTCGTGGTGATCGAGGCGGCGGCGGGTCTTGTTTATGGCTCGATGGCGCTCATTGCCGATGCCGGGCACAATCTTTCCGACGTGCTTGCACTCGCGCTTGCCTGGCTTGCCAGCCTGGCCGCGCGCCGCGCGCCGCGGGGGCGCTTCACCTATGGCTACAAGAGCTCGACCATCCTTGCCGCGCTGGCCAATGCCCTGCTGCTGGCGGTGGCGGTGGGGGCGATCCTGATCGAGACGCTGCACCGGCTGATGCAGCCGCAGGAGCCGCAGGGGCTGGTGATGATGATCGTCGCCGGGATCGGGATTGCGATCAATGCGTTCACCGCCATGCTGTTCATGCGCGGTCAGGAGGATCTCAACATCCGCGGTGCCTATCTCCACATGGCCGCCGATGCGCTGGTCTCGCTCGGCGTGGTGCTGGCCGGGGCGGCGATCCTTCTTACCGGCCTTGCCTGGATCGATCCGCTGGTGAGCCTTGTCATCGTGGCGGTGATCGCGCGCGGCACCTGGGGCCTTGCGCGCGACAGCCTCACCATGGGCCTGCTCGCCGCCCCGGAAGGAATCGACCTTGCCGAGGTGCGCGCCCATCTTGCCAGCGTCGAAGGGGTGAGCGCGGTGCATGACCTGCACGTCTGGCCGATCTCGACCACCGAAACCGCGCTCACCGCGCATCTGGTGATGCCGGGCGGGCGCGCCTCGGACGGCACCTTGCGGGCGATCGCCGCCTCGCTCGAGACGCGCTTCGGGGTGGGCCATGCGACCTTGCAGATCGAAAGCGGCGAAGAACCCTGCCCGCACCCCTGCGAGGCCCGCGCCGGAATGCCAGGCTGATGGCCACCCGCGCGCGCCCCGGCCCCGAAGATACCCGCGCCGCGCTGCGCCAGGCGATGGCCCGGCTTGCCGCCGGGGACGAGGCGGCGCTCGAGGAGGTCTATCGCCTCACCCGGGTGAAGCTGTTCGGCATCACCTTGCGTATCTTGGGCGATCGAAAGGAAGCCGAGGACGCCTTGCAGGACGTCTATGTCCAACTCTGGCAGCGGGCTGACCGCTATGACCCCGCGCGCGCCAGCCCGATCGCGTGGCTGGCGGCCTTTGCCCGCAATCGCGCGATCGATCGGCTGCGCACCGGCAAGGTGCGCGGCGGGGCGGTGGAGATCGAGGAGGCGCTGCCGCTGCCCGATGAGGCCCCGCTGGCCGACGCGCTGCTGATCGATGCCGAGCAGACCGCGCAGATCCACCAGTGCCTCGAGCGGCTCGACGCGCGCACCCGCCAGCACATCCGCGACGCCTTCTTCGGTGGCCTGACCTATGCCCAGCTGGCCGAGCGCGCGGGCGTGCCGCTGGGAACGATGAAGAGCTGGATCCGCCGCGGCCTGCAACGCCTGCGCGCCTGTCTCGAAGCGAGCGAGGCGGCATGAGCACGCCCGAGGACAATGCCCAGGGCGCGCCCGAGCGCGACGATCCGATGATCGCCGCGGAATGGTCGCTCGGCCTGCTCGAGGGCGAGGAACTGCTCGCCGCGCGCGGCAAATATGCCACCGACCCCGCCTTTGCCTGGCGCAAGGAATGGTGGGATGGCTGGTTTGCCCCGCTCGCCGATGCGATCCCCGGGGCCGAGCCGGGCGAACACGTGTGGCAGGCGATCGCCGCGCGGGTGGCAGCCCAGCGCGCCGCGGCGGCAGAGCCGGAACAGCTCGGCGCGCGCATCGCCGATCTTCAAGCCCGGCTGCGGCGCTGGCGCTGGATCGCCGGGCTGGCGAGCGCAGCGGCGGTGGTGGCGCTGGCATGGCTCGCGCTGGGGCCGCTGCGCGCTCCGGCGGAGCCGCCCGCACCGATGGTGGCGGCGATCCCGCTGGGCGATGGCGGCCTCAGGCTCGATGTCACCTATGTGCCCGAAAGCCGCCGAATGATCGTCACCGCGCTGGGTCTGGCGGCGGACGGGGTGCACGATCACCAGCTCTGGCTGGTGGGGGCCGATGGCCGCGCGCTGCATTCGCTCGGGGTGATCGCGCCGGGGACGGTGCGCAGCATGGCCGTGCCGGACGAGCTCGCTGCCCAGATCGGCGAGGGCGCGCGGCTGGTGCTGACCCGCGAGCCGATCGGCGGCAAGCCTGCCGGGGCGGCGGCCGGGCCGGTGGTGGCCCGGGGCGCGCTCGGCCGGGTTTGAGGCCGCCAACCACTCGCCGCACAGGAGCGGCAATTCATCCGCATTTGCAACAAGCGCGCATCCCCCGCGCGCCGCGCCGCGTAGCTCCTTCGGCAAGCGGGAGGGGCTTGCCCGCCTGACCCCCTCAGGCGCCCCCCTGGCCAACCAATGCCCATGGAGACCTTATCGTGAAGCTCACCCCGATCCGCACCGCCCTTGCCGCCACGCTCGCGCTCGGCGCGCCCCTCGCCGCCGCCCCGGCCCTGGCGCAGGGCCACCCCGGGCACGGCGCTGCCGCCGAAGCCTCGGCCAATATTGTCGAGACCGCCATGGGCACCGGCGCGCACAACACCCTGGTCGCCGCGGTCAAGGCGGCTGGCCTTGTCGAGGTGCTCGCCGGCCCCGGCCCCTTCACCATCTTCGCCCCCACCGATGCCGCCTTTGCCAAGCTCCCGGCGGGCACGGTCGAGACGCTGGTCAAGCCCGAGAACAAGGCGAGGCTGACCGCGATCCTCACCTATCACGCGGTGGCCGGCAAGGTGAGCGCGGGCGACCTTGTCAAGCTCATCAACGCCAATGGCGGCAAGGCCACCCTCACCACGGTGCAGGGCGGCACGCTCACCGCCATGCTCGAGGGCGGCAAGGTGGTGATCATTGATGCCAAGGGCGGCAAGACCGCCGTGGTGCAGGCCGACGTGATGACCTCGAACGGGGTGATCCACGTCACCGACGGGGTGTTCCTGCCCGCCTGATCGCCGCGCCATCGCCTTTGCGCCGCTCCCGTTCCCCCACCCCTACGCTCCGGGGGCGGCGCCTCTCCCGACCCCGTCCGGCCCTTCCCTTAGCGCCGGACGGGGTTTTTTCGCGTGGCAAGGACAGCTTGGCGCAATGCGCGCGGCAAAGCCGCCGCCCCATGACGGGGCGCGGCCGAGGCGCCGAGATCATGGCAAGGCCGACCGCGCAGGCCAGCCCACTGTGCAGATGAATGGCGTGGGCGCGCAGGCGCGCCGCCGGCCTAGCGGCGCCTCAGGCCGCGGCTTCCTTCTTGGCTTCGCCGCCGTGGACGCGGATCGGGTCCTTCTTGCCCTCCACCACTTCGCGGTCGATGACGATTTCGGTGACGCCTTTCATGTCGGGCAGGTCGAACATCGTGTCGAGCAGCAGGCCCTCGACGATCGAGCGCAGCCCGCGCGCCCCGGTCTTGCGCTTGATCGCACGCTCGGCGATCGCCTGCAGGGCATCATCGGTGAAGGTCAGTTCCACATCCTCAAGCTCGAAGAGCTTGCGATATTGCTTCACCAGCGCGTTCTTGGGCTCCTTGAGGATCGTCACCAGCGCCGGGATGTCGAGATCGTGCAGCGTCGCGATCACCGGCAGGCGCCCGACGAATTCGGGGATGAGGCCGAACTTCAACAGGTCTTCCGGCTCGCACTTCTCGAGCAGCTCGCCCACCCGGCGCTTGTCCGGATCGGCGACATGGGCACCAAAGCCGATCGAGCGCTTCTGCAGGCGATCGGCAATGATCTTGTCGAGCCCGGCAAAGGCGCCGCCGCAGATGAACAGGATGTTGGTGGTGTCCACCTGCAAGAATTCCTGCTGCGGATGCTTGCGCCCACCCTGCGGCGGAACGGAAGCGGTGGTGCCTTCCATGAGCTTCAAGAGCGCCTGCTGCACCCCTTCGCCCGAAACGTCGCGGGTGATCGAGGGGTTTTCAGCCTTGCGGGTGATCTTGTCGATCTCGTCGATATAGACGATCCCCTGCTGGGCCTTCTCGACATTGTAGTCGGAAGCCTGGAGCAGCTTCAAAATGATGTTCTCCACATCCTCACCGACATAGCCCGCCTCGGTCAGCGTGGTGGCATCGGCCATGGTGAAGGGCACATCGAAGGTGCGCGCCAGCGTCTGGGCGAGCAGGGTCTTGCCGCTGCCGGTGGGGCCGACGAGCAGGATGTTGGACTTGGCCAGTTCCACATCGCCCGCCTTGCCGGAGTGCTTCAAGCGCTTGTAGTGATTGTGCACCGCGACCGAGAGCACGCGCTTGGCCCGATCCTGCCCGATCACGTAATCGTTGAGCGTGGTGAAGATATCCATCGGCGTCGGGATCTCGCCGTCCTTCTTCCCGGCGATCCCGGCCTTGGTCTCCTCGCGGATGATGTCGTTGCACAGCTCGACGCATTCATCGCAGATGAACACCGTCGGCCCGGCGATCAGCTTGCGCACCTCGTGCTGCGACTTGCCGCAGAAGCTGCAATAGAGGGTGCTCTTGCTGTCCGATCCGCTCAATTTGGTCATTCCTGTGTCCTCGAATCCGCATGGGCAGGCGCCGGAACACCGCGGGCGGATTGTGCAAATGTATCGTGCGCGCCGGATGAATCAACACGCGCTGCATGAAATGGTGGGGTTAGCATGGCTGGCCGGGGCGGCAAGTGGCGCAAGTGGCAGGGGTGACATGCCCCTGTCCCGCCCCGGGCCAGGCAGCGCGCCGCAGCTTAATCGGGCGCACCGCCAGAGCCGCTGTCATCGCCGCTCTCCTCGGTCTCGGGCCGGGTCTCGAACACCTTGTCAACCAGGCCAAAGGCCTTGGCTTCCTCGGCCTCAAGGAAGGTGTCACGGTCCATCGCCTTCTCGATCTCCTCGAGGCTGCGGCCGGTGAACCTGACGTAAAGGTCGTTCATGCGGCTGCGGATGCGCAGGATCTCGCGCGCCTGGATCTCGATGTCCGAGGCCATGCCGCGCGCCCCGCCCGAGGGCTGGTGGATCATGATCCGCGAATTGGGAAGGGCGATGCGCATCCCCGGCTCGCCCGCGGCGAGGAGGAAGCTGCCCATGCTCGCCGCCTGGCCGATGCACACGGTCGACACCCGCGGGCGGATATATTGCATGGTGTCATAGATGGCGAGGCCCGCGGTCACCACCCCGCCGGGCGAGTTGATATACATGCTGATCGGCTTCGACGGGTTCTCGCTTTCGAGGAACAGGAGCTGGGCGACGATCAGGCTCGCCATGGTGTCCTCGATCTGCCCGGTGACGAACACGATCCGCTCGCGCAGCAGGCGGGAGAAGATGTCGAAGCTGCGTTCCCCCCGGCTGGTCTGTTCGACCACCACCGGCACCAGCGCCCCGGTGAGCGGATCGCGCGTGAACTTGCCCTGCGCGCCATAGGTTTCGCCAACATTGCCGAACAGATCGATCATCGGGGATGGTGTCCTTCCTGAAACTTTCCTTGGCTATGTCGTCAGGCGCGGGGCAATTTCAAGGCCGTTTACCATGCCCCTGTGAATTGCCGGGGGCCGGCGCAGGCGCGCGGGGGGATGAATTGCCCCTTGCCGCAGCCGGGATGCGTGGCCAAGCCGTGCGGCATGATGACCATCCGTCTTGCCGGCCCCGCGCTTGCCCTGTTGCTCGCTTCGTTCACGCTCGCCGCTCTGGCCCAGGAGAGCGCCGAGGATGCCGCCGCCATGGCGCAGGCCCATGCGCAGCGCATCGCCGCGCTCGATGATGCCGGGCCGCGCCTCAATGCCGTGATCGTCCACGATCCCGCCCCCGCGGCCAAGGCCCGCGCCCAAGCCGACAAGGGAATCCTCAAGGGCCGCACCGTGCTGGTGAAGGACAATATCGAGACCGCCGAATGGCCGACCACCGCGGGCAGCCTTGCCCTTGCCGGCAACCTCACCGGGCGCGATGCGCCGCTTGTCGCCAACCTCAGGGCCGCGGGCGGGGTGGTGCTGGGCAAGACCAATCTTTCCGAATGGGCCAATATCCGCTCGGACAATTCCACCAGCGGGTGGAGCGCGATTGGCGGGCTGACGAAGAACCCCCATGCCACCGACCGCAACCCCTGCGGCTCCTCGAGCGGCAGCGGCGCTGCGGTGGCGGCGGGGCTTGCCTGGGGTGCGATCGGCACCGAGACCAATGGCTCGATCACCTGCCCGGCGAGCGTCAACGGCATCGTCGGGTTCAAGCCCAGCGTCGGGATCGTCAGCCGCACCCACGTGGTACCGATCTCGCGCACGCAGGACACCGCCGGGCCGATGACCCGCACGGTGCACGATGCCGCGCTGCTGCTCACCGCCATTGCGGGAGAGGACAAGGCCGATCCGGTGACGCTCGAAGCTCGCCGCGTCAAGGATTACACCCAAGGGCTGGACACCGCCTCGCTCGATGGCGTGCGCATCGGGGTGCTGCGCGGCGCGGTGGGGAGCCGCCCGGCGATCGCGGCGCTGTTCGCGCAGGCTCTGGCCGATCTGGCCCGCGCAGGCGCGGTGCTTATCGATGTCGAATACACCCCGCCGCGCGCATTGTGGGAGGCCGAACTTCCCGTGCTGCTTTATGAACTGCGCGAGGAGCTGGACAAATATCTCGCCACACGCCCCGTCGCGGACGGGCCGCGCAGCCTCGCCGAGGTGATCGGCTTCAACCTCGCGCATGAGGACGCGGAACTGCGCTGGTTCGGGCAGGAACTGTTGGTGCAGGCGCTCGATACCACCGATGCCGCGGCTTACGAACAGAACCTTGCCACCCTGAGGCGCCTCTCCCGCGCGGACGGGATCGACAAGCTGCTGAACGATCACGAGGTCGCCTTTCTCATCGCTCCCACCACCGGCCCGGCCTGGGCGAGCGACCTTGTCAACGGCGACAATTACGCCGGGGGGATCGGCGCGGGCTATCTGGCCGCGATTGCGGGCTATCCGCATCTCACCGTGCCGATGGGCGCGATCGAGGGCCTGCCGGTGGGCCTCAGCATCATCGGCGGGCAGTGGCAGGATCACGCGGTGCTGAAAGCGGGCGCGGCATACGAAAGGGCGCGGACAGCCCCCCTGCCCGCGCCCTCGTTCAAGCCGTGGCAAGCGGCGGGGGAATAGCCCCGGCCGCGCCGGATCACTTCTTGGCAGCCGCCTTCTTGGCCGGGGCCTTCTTGGCAGGCTTGGCCTCGCCCTCATCAGCCGGGGCGGCTTCCTGCTTGGCAGCGGGCTTCTTGGTGGGAGCCTTCTTGGCCGGCTTTTCCTCACCCGCGGGGGCTTCCTCGGCCGCTGCTTCCTTCTTCGCCGCAGCCTTCTTCTTGGGCGCATCCTTCTTCGGAGCAGGGGCAGCCTCGGCGGTGTCTTCCGCCTCGATCGCGGCCTGGAGTTCCTCGAGGGTCACCTCGCGGGTGGTGATCTCGGCCTTGTCAAAGAGGAAATCGACCACCTTGTCCTCGTAGAGCGGGGCGCGCAGCTGGGCGGCGGCCATCGGCTCGGACTGGATGTATTGCACGAAGCGCTCGCGGTCCTCGGGCCGGTATTGCATCGCCGCCTGCTGGATCAGCATCGACATTTCTTGCCCCGTCACCTCGACCCCGTTGGCCTGGCCGATCTCGGAAAGCAGCAGGCCAAGCCGCACCCGCCGCTCGGCGATGGCGCGGTATTCGTCCTTCTCCGCCTCGATCTGCTTGCGCGCGGCCTCGGGATCGGCGTCATTGGCCGCTTCCTGTTCCAGCTGGGCCCAGATCTGCTGGAACTCGGCCTCGACCATGCTCGCTGGCACCTCGAAGCTGTGGCCCGCGGCGAGCTGATCGAGCAGGGCGCGCTTCATCTGGGTGCGGGTGAGCCCGGCGGTCTGCTGTTCGAGCTGGCCGCGCATGATCTCCTTGAGCTTGTCGAGGCTGTCGAGCCCGAGGCTCTTGGCAAAATCATCGTCCAGCTTGGTCTCGGTCTCGACCTTGACCGCCTTGACCGTCACATCGAAGGTGGCTTCCTTGCCGGCAAGGTGCGCGGCCTGGTAATCGGCCGGGAAAGTGACGGTGATGGTCTTTTCCTCGCCGGTCTTGACCCCGATGAGCGCATCCTCGAAGCCGGGGATGAAGGTGCCCGAACCCAGCACCAGCGCGGCATCGGTGGCGCTGCCGCCCTCGAAAGGCTCGCCATCGAGCTTGCCGACGAAATCGATGATCAGCTGATCGCCCGCGGCGGCCTTCTTCGTCTTGGCTGCATCCTTGTAGCTCTTGTTCTGCGCGGCGATCCTGGCGAGCGCCTCGTCCACCTGTTCATCGGTGACGGGCACCACCAGCTTTTCGAGCTTCAGCCCCTCGATTTTCGGCGCCTCGATCTGCGGCAGCACCTCGAGGTTGACGGTGATCTCGGCGTCCTTGCCCTCGGCATAATCGGGATTGAGCCGCACCTCGGGCTGCATCGCCGGGCGCAGGCCCTCGTCACGCAGCAGACTGTCCACCGCCTCGCGGATGGCATCGTTGACCACCTGCCCGTGCAGCGCCGCCCCGTGCATCTTGCGGATCAGGTTGGCGGGCACCTTGCCGGGGCGGAAACCGGGCATCCGCACCTGCGGCGCCACCTTCTTGATCTCGGCATCGACTTTCTCCGCCAGCTCGGCAGCGGTGAAGGTGATCACGTAGGCGCGCTTGAGCCCCTCGTTGACGGTCTGCTGGGTCTGCATGGGAACTGGTCTTGAACCTTCTTGCAAAGAATGGCGTAAGCACGGGCCGGACCGGAGCGAACTTGGTGCGGGCGAAGGGACTCGAACCCCCACATCTTGCGATACCAGAACCTAAATCTGGCGCGTCTACCAATTTCGCCACGCCCGCCTGCCCGAACGAAGCCGCGCGGGAAGCCGTGGCCCCCCGCGCGTATTGGCCAGCGCCTCTATCCCGCTCCGCTCGAAAGAGCAAGCGCAACACGCTTGAAGGCGAGCAAGGGGGCGATTATGGGCGCGGGCGATGAGCGACCAGAACCCCTCTTTCCCGCCCGACAGCGCGCCCGAGGCCGCGCCCAACGCTTCAGGTGCCGATGTCCCGCCCGATCGCCTCGCCGTCAACCCGGCCAGCCCCTTCTTCAACGCGGAGCTGCTGCGCCGCGGGGTGGGCGTGCGCTTCAAGGGCGCGGTACGCCGCGATGTCGAGGAATACTCGATCTCGGAAGGCTGGATCAGGGTGCAGGTGGGCAAGACGGTTGACCGCAAGGGCCAGCCGCTGACGATCAAGCTCAATGGCCCGGTCGAGGCCTGGTTTGAAGATCTGGGCGAGGATCCCCCGGTGGCGCGCAAGGGCTGAAGGCCGCCCCGGCTTGCCAAAGCCCGCCATTGCGCCCACTTGGGCCGGGCCATGCCCATCCCCGCTACGCCCCCCCCCGATCCGTCCGGCCCCTTCGCGCCCGTGGCCGCCAAGCCCGAGGTCGTGATCATCGGGCGGCCCAATGTCGGCAAGTCCACCCTGTTCAACCGCCTCGTAGGCAAGAAGCTCGCGCTGGTGGATGACCAGCCCGGGGTGACGCGCGACCGGCGCATGGGCGATGCTGTTGTGGCGGGACTGCGCTTCACCGTCGTCGATACCGCCGGGTGGGAGGACGAGGACGAACTCTCGCTCCCCGGACGGATGAGGAAGCAGACCGAGGCGAGCCTCGCGGGCGCCGATGCCGCGCTGTTCGTGGTCGATGCCCGCGCCGGGATCACCCCGCTCGATGCCGAGATCGCCCGCTACCTGCGCGAACAGGCGGTGCCGGTGGTGCTGGTGGCCAACAAGGCCGAAGGCGCAGCCGCCGAGGCCGGTGTGATCGAGGCCTATGCCCTGGGCCTTGGCGAGCCGCTGGCGATCTCGGCCGAGCATGGCGAGGGCGTGGCAGATCTGTTCGGCGCGCTCTGGCCGCTGATCGGCGCCAAGGCCGAGGCCTACGAGGCAGCCGAGCAAGCCCGGCGCGCCGCCGAGGCCGAGGCCGAGGCCGAGGAACGCCCCACCGGGCCGCTCAAGCTTGCCATCGTCGGACGGCCCAATGCCGGCAAGTCCACCCTCGTCAACCGCCTGCTCGGCGAGGATCGCCTGCTCACCGGCCCCGAGGCCGGGATCACCCGCGATTCGATCGCGGTGGACTGGCAGTGGCGCGATCCCCGATCGGGCGAGGTGCGCGCGGTGCGGCTGATCGACACCGCCGGGATGCGCAAGCGCCGCAACGTGACCGAGAAGCTTGAAAAGCTCGCGGTCGCCGATGCCCGCCGGGCGGTGGACTTTGCCGAGGTGGTGGTGCTGCTGCTCGATGCCACCAAGGGGCTTGAGCACCAGGATCTGAAGATCGCCGCGCAGGTGCTCGAGGAAGGCCGGGCGCTGATGGTGGCGATCAACAAGTGGGATGTGGCCGAGGATGCGAGCAAGCTCTTCAACGGCATCCGCGCCGCGCTTGACGAGGGCCTCGCGCAGGTGCGCGGGCTGCCGCTGCTGGCGGTGAGCGCGCGCACCGGCAAGGGGCTTGACCAGCTGCTCGCCGCCGCCTTCGATCTGCGCGAGGCCTGGTCGAAACGGGTGCCGACCGCTGCGCTCAACCGCTGGTTCGACGATGCGCTCGCCGCCAACCCGCCGCCGGCGCCGGGGGGCAAGCGGATCAAGCTGCGCTACATCACCCAGGCCGGCACGCGCCCGCCGCGCTTCGTGATCTTCGGCAACCGGCTCGATCTGCTGCCCAAGAGCTACGAGCGCTATCTCGTCAATTCGATCCGCGCCAATCTCGGCTTTGATGCGGTGCCGGTGCGCGTGACGCTCAAGACCAGCAAGAACCCCTACGCGAGGGACTAGGCGAGATGCTGGAAGACCCCCTTGTGCTTGGCACCGCAGGCATAGTTTGCGGCGTTATCGTGGCCATACTCGCAGCGCGATATCGCGCCGGCGCATCACGGCGCGCTGCGGCACCTGCGCCCGCACGCGTCAGGGGCCGGATCATCGTCAGCGGGTTGAGCGCGGCGCAGACCAAGACCATCCTTGGAGATTTCGCCAGGCTCTATGATCTCGACGCACAGACCTTTGCCGCCTTGCCGACACGCGATGCCATGGAGGTGCGCTGGACGCGCGCCATCACCAGCGACATCGCGCTGTTTCTGGTCAATTACCTGACCTATCCGGGCGATCGGCAAGTTTCCGGCGTGCCACCGCAGGCGGTGGGCGTGATCGCGGTGCCCGCCGATATCGCCCACGATGGCGTGACCCCCGGCACGCTGGCCAAGATTTTCGTGCCGGAGGGCGATACCGAACATGATCTCGTCCACGCCCTCACCGCTGATGGCCGCGCCTTCCGCATCAACTTTACCCGCATGAAGTGGGAGCCTGTGGCCACGCCCAAGGCCCCCGCGCTGGCGGACAAGGTCGCCTTTGCCCTGGAGGGATGATGCTCACCGATTTGCTTTCCGCCGCCGCGCACCAGCCCTTTGCCTTCGAGATTCTCGAGCGCACCGCCTCCACCCCGCGGGTGCAACAGGTGGTGCAGCTCTCGCTCGCGCCCGCCTTCCTGCTTTCCGGCATCGGGGCGATCATGAACGTGATCATGAGCCGGATGATCTGGATCGCCCAGCGGATCGACAAGATCGAGGACCGGATGGACGATCAGCGAAGCGCCCGGCAGGTGCGCGAACACGCCTGGCTGATGCGACGGCGCAAGCTCGCGCAGGGGGCGATTTTGTTCTCGACCGCCGCGGCGGTGATCATCAGCGCGGTGATCATGCTGCTGTTCGTCTCGGCCTATATCAAGGCGCAGATCGGCACGATCATCGCGATGCTCTGGGTGCTCACCATGGTGCTGCTGGTCACTGGCCTTGGCTTCTTCCTGCTCGAGACCCGGCTGGCGGCGGTGGGCGCGCAGGCAAGCGAGGATTAGCGCGCAAGAACGGGCAGGCGCCGCGCCCGGCCCTGCCCACCCGTAGTGCAAACCTTCGTGTAAGCCCCTAGCTGTCGCCCGCGGGCGCGCTTTGCAGCTGGCAGTAATTGGCAAGGCCCATGCGCTCGATCAGCTCGAACTGGGTTTCGAGAAAATCGACATGCTCCTCCTCGTTCTTGAGGATATGGGCGAACAGATCGCGGCTCACATAATCCCGCACGCTTTCGCAATATTCGATCGCATCGCGCAGCAGCGGGATCGCCTCGTGCTCGAGCGCGAGATCGGCCTTGAGCACCTCTTCGACCGTCTCGCCCACCTTGAGCTTGTGGATCGCCTGGAAATTGGGCAGCGCCTCGAGGAACAGGATGCGCTCGGCCAGCTTGTCGGCGTGCTCCATCTCCTCGATCGATTCGTGGCGTTCATAAGCGGCGAGCTTCTTGAGGCCCCAATTGTCGAGCACGCGGTAATGCAGCCAATACTGGTTGATCGCGGTGAGCTCGTTGGTGAGCGCCTGGTTGAGATAGTCGATGACCTTGGGGTCGCCCTTCATCGCCTGTGTGTCCCTTGCGAAATGTCAAAGCCGGCCAGCGGCAACAGCGCCATTGTAACCGCATGCCACGGCCCACCGCAAGGGGGCGGCGATCAAATCTCTTTATGAATCATATATTTGCGAGCGGTTCGCAATCGCGGCTCAGGCCGCTTCTACTGCGAGGAACTCGCAGGCCGCCGCCGCCCGGACCGCCTCGATGAATTGCTGCGCCTCGCCAAGGCATTGGCCGCAATTGGGGCGCTTGCCGAGGCAGGCATAGGTCGCCTCGGCATCGCCATCGCAGGCAAGCGCGGCCTTGCGCAAATCATTCTCACGAATGGCGTTGCAGATGCAGATATACATGGGCGCGCGAATCTTTCCTGCGAGGCGTTTGCAGGCGCGAATATATGCGAATTATTCTCAATAACAAGTGAGAAAATCACCGGCGCAGCGCGAACATCCGGCGATAGGTGAGGCAGCGCCACAGCCATTCGAGCGGGCCATAGCGATAGCGATCGAGCCAGGGCTTGGACCAGGCCAACATCACCACCCAGGCGAGCAGCATCACCAGATAGAGCTGCGGGCGGTTCAATTGGCCGAAAAGTCCCAGCGCCCAGCCGTGGAACACGAACATCATCACCACCGAGGTGCCGAGATAATTGGTGAAGGCCGCCCGGCCCGCGGCGCGCACCCGCTCGCCCAGCCAGCCGGTCGCACCGGGGGCATAGGCCACCAGCAAGGCGGCCAGGCCCAGCACCATCCACAGCCGGGGCAGCGGGCTCCAGGCGATCAGGGCGGCCAGCGTGACGTAATAGGTAAAGCCCCCGGCCTTTACGACAAGGCCAAGCGCAAGATGGGCGAGCCCCCCCGCAATCACCCCGGCCCAGCCCCAGCGCAGCAGCTTGGCCCGGGCAATTCCCCCGGTGAAGAAGCCCAACCGATAAAGCGCCATGCCGATCAGCATCAGCGGCAGGGTTTCAAAGCCGAACAGCGCCGCGTTCTGCAGCGGCTCGCTCCATTGCTCGGTGATCCGGTGCGCCACCAGCCCGGCATAATCGCCCTCGCGGATCAGCGCGCTTGGCACCGCATCGCGCGCGAGTGCGGTGTCGATCTCGGCGATGAGGGCGGCGCGCTGGGCGCGCATCTCGTCCGTGCTCTCGCCGAGCGGAGTATCGACGATTGCCCAAGGGAAGCTGAGGCCGAGATAGACCACCACCCCCAGCAGGTAACCGCCAAGCCCCGTCACCAGCTGGGCCTTGATGCTCCAGCGCATGCAAAGGAGCGCGATGAGGCCGTAAAGCGCGTAAAAGGCAAGGATATCGCCCGGCCAGATGAAGAAGAAATGCACCATCCCGAAACCGAGCAGGATGACGAGCCGCCAGGCCTGGAGCCAGCGGGTGGCGCCCTTCTCCCAGGCCTTGTCCATGAACAGCACCATGCCCGCGCCGAACAGCAGGGTGAACAGCCCGCGCATCTTGCCATCGATAAGCACGAACTGGGCAATCCACAGCCACCCGCCCGGATCGCCGGGATCGGTAAGGAAAGCGGCGGGATAGAGATAGGCGGCAAAGGGCTGGCCGAAGGCGATGATATTGGCCCCGAGAATGCCCATCACCGCGATCCCGCGGATGAAATCGAGCGTGTCGATTCGCTCGCCTGCCGCGGTCGGCGCGAGCGCGGCTGCGGCGGCCGGCTGGTTCGCATGCAGCTCGGCCGCCCGCGCTGGCATTGTCTCGTGCATGGCTGATCCCTGGCCTGGTTGTCCGGGGCAGCATAGCAGGCGCGCTGGCTTGGGAAAGACCCGCCGGCGGCGCGGCCGACGCCTTAGCCCTGGCCGGCCACCACGCAGGCCTGGCCGTCGCGCTTGAGCGCCGCGCAGGCGCGCGCGGCCTCGGCCTCGCTGGCAAAGCCGCTGGCGACAAGACGGGTGAGATTGCCGCTGGGAACGAGCACCTTGCGCGTGCCCGCAAGCGCGACGTGGCCGGAAATCTGGCGCCACAGCTTGTCGGCATTGGCGGCGATGCCGAAGGCGCCAAGCTGCACCCGCCAATTGCCCCCACGCGGCGCGGCGCTGGCAAGCGTCGCGGCGGCGGGGACAGGCAGGGGCCGGGCCGCGGCACCCTGCTGCGCCGCCGCGGCGGCAGGGGTGATCACGGGGGGCCGGGCTTGCGCCGCTGGGGCCGGCACGGGCCGCGGCGCCGGTGCGGGTGCGGCCGCCATCGCGGTGGCAGGCGGGCTCGCCACGGCGCTGGCCTGCTGGGGGGCTGCCGGGAGGGTCGCCAGTTCGGCGGCGGCCAGCTCGGCCGAACGCTGCGCCTTGGCCCCGGCCTCGAGCTCGCGCGCCAGCACCTGCGCCTGCGCGCGCTGCGCCTGGGGCACGAACTTGTCCATCTGCGCCAGCGCATCGCGCGCCTGCGGCAGGCCCGCCCCGCTTGCCAGCGTCAACAGCGCATAGGCGCGCACCCAGTCGCGCGGGGCATAATCGGCGTTGAAGTGCGACAGGCCCAGCACATATTGCGCGCGCGGATCGCCGCGCTCGGCAGCGGCGCGGATGAGGGGCATGGCGCGCTCCTGCTCGCCTTCCTGGAACAGCATCAGCCCGAGATTGTCGGCCGCCTTGACATGGCCCTGGCGCGCGGCCTCCTCGTAGAGCTTGCGTGCGCGGGCATTGTCACGTTCCACCCCGCGGCCAAGGCGATAGGCCTGGGCGAGGTTGAACAGCGCGTCGGGATCGCCCTTGGCCGCCGGGCCCTGCCATTCCACCACCGCGCGGGCATAGTCCCCGGCGCTCCAGGCATCGACCCCGGCCTTGACATCGGCGCGCGCCGGCGGGCTGACGAGCAGCAGCCCCGCCCCTGCGAGCGAGAGGATGGTAAGTGACCTGAGCATGATCGTCCTGCTGTGTGCCATGGACAGCCTCGCTTGCGCCCCGGGGCGCGTGATTAGCGCCTCCCTGTTAGCCGAACAGGGTTAGCAAATGGTTGCCCTGCCCCCCCGCGGGAGTGGCGCGGATCGCCGCGATGGCGGCGCGCAGGCGGGCAAGGCAAGGCAACATCCGGGAAATGCACGCGCACGGCCCGTCGTTAACTCTAAATTAGGGGTATCCTGCGATCCCGATGGCCATCCAGTCGCTGGCGGCGGCCGCAATCGGGCGGCGCTGCAGCCAAGCTATCCATGGGGGACCCTGGCGTTGCGTGTACTTGCTTTGGCATCGCAGAAAGGTGGATCGGGCAAGACCACCCTGTCCGGTCATCTCGCCGTCCAGGCCCAGCGCACGGGCGCCGGGCCGGTCGTGCTCATCGACATCGACCCGCAAGGCTCGCTTGCCGACTGGTGGAACGAGCGCGAGGCCGAGTTTCCCGCCTTCGCCCAGACCACCGTGGCGCGGCTGGCCAATGACCTGCAGGTGCTGCGCCAGCAGGGCTTCAAGCTGGCGGTGATCGATACCCCGCCGGCGATCACCATGGCGATCCAGTCGGTGATCTCGGTGGCCGAACTGATCGTAGTGCCGACCCGCCCCTCGCCCCACGATCTGCGCGCCGTGGGCGCCACGGTCGATCTGTGCGAGCGCGCGGGCAAGCCGCTGGTGTTCGTCGTCAACGCCGCCACCCCCAAGGCCAAGATCACCTCGGAAGCCGCGGTTGCGCTGTCACAGCACGGCACCGTGGCGCCGATCACCCTGCACCACCGCACCGATTACGCCGCGGCGATGATCGACGGGCGCACGGTGATGGAGGTCGATCCCGAAAGCCGCTCGGCTGCCGAGATCGCCGCCTTGTGGCGCTATGTCGCCGACCGGCTCGAGAAGAACTTCCGCCGCACCGTCTTTGCCGCCGCGCCCAATGGCGTGGGACAGCCGCTTGGCGGCGTGCCGCGCCCGGCAGGCGGATTCGGGCGCCGGGTGGCGCAGCAGTAATTGGCAAGGAGGGCAAGGGCGATGTCCGAATCCGGGTTTGCCTCGCTCGGCCCGTCCCTGCTGGCGCGCAAGGGCGGCGCCAGGCCCGCGATGCGACCGCAGCTTGCCCCGCTGGTCGAAAGCCCCGCAAGCCCCGCCGCGATCCCCGAGGACAAGCTCGAGGATCTCGGCTGGAACGATATGGGCCATGATGGCGGCCACGAGGGGGCCGGGGCCGAAAGCGGCGCGGTGGTGCCGCTCAGCGGCACGCTCACGCCCGAGCAGCTGGCCGCCAGCCCCAGCCCGATCGTGGTGCGCCAGCAGCGCCGGCTCGAGCAGCGCGTGCTTGCCGATGCGGTGATGACCGGGCCTGAAGACCGCGATCCCGACGCCGAGGAATGGGACGAGGAGGAAGGCAGCGAAGGCTTCGAAGGCGATGAGGGCGATGGGCCCTTCGCCGCCGAGGCCGCGCCCCACCGACCCGCCCCGCCGGTGGCGCCGGCCCCGCGCCGGCCGCGCGGCGCGGCGCTCGCAGCCGGGCGCCGGGCAGCCTTCACCCTGCGGCTCGATGCCGAGCGCCATCTCAAGCTGCGCCTTGCCGCCACCGTCCAGGGCGTGAGCGCCCAGGCGCTGGTGACCGAGGCGCTCGATCGCCTGCTCGCCGAATATGGCGCGCTCGATGCCATCGCCAGCCAATTGAAGCGCAACTGACCAACCACGCCGCACCACCGCCCACCAGCAAGGATCACACGGGGGATATGACCATGGAGAGCAGCATCACGACGAAAGGCCGCCACCCCGCCGCGCGCCGTGCGCTGGCGCTTTCGGGCGCGCTGGCCGCGCTGGCGCTGGGCGGCTGCATGACCGCCGCGGCTGCACCGCGCGCCGATCTGTCCTTTGCTCAGGCCCAGAGCGCGCTGAGCAAGGGCAAGATCGAGGCCGCTATCGCCCACGCCGAAGCGGCGGTGCTGGCAGAGCCGCGCAATCCGGGCTTCCGCGCGCTCCTCGGGGCGGCCTATCTCGAGGCCGGGCGCTTCCAGGCGGCGGCGACCAGCTTTGGCGATGCGCTCGACCTTGGTGACCAAAGCCCGCGCACGGTGCTGAGCTTTGCCCTTGCCAAGATCGCGCTGGGCGAGAAGCGCGCGGCGCTCGCCGTGCTCGATGATTATGCCGCGGCGATCGACCCGGCCGATCTCGGCCTCGCGCTGGCGCTCGCTGGCCAGCCGGAACGCGGGGTGCACGTGCTGGTGAACGCGGTGCGCAGCAGCGAGCAGGCCACCCCCAAGCTGCGCCAGAACCTTGCCTATGCCTATGCGCTGGCGGGCAATTGGCGCGCGGCACGGGTGATGGCGGCCGAGGACGTGCCCGCCGACCAGCTCGACGCGCGTCTTGCCCAATGGGCGGCAAGCGCCGCGCCCGAACAGTTCCAGCAGCGCGTTGCGAGCCTGCTCAAGGTCACCCCGCGGCCCGACAGCGGCCAGCCGCAGCGCCTTGCGCTTGCCAATTTCCCGGCCGCCGAGACCTTGGTTGCCGAGGCCGCGGCCCAGGCGCCCGCGGCGACGCTGGCCGAGGCGGCGGGCGTTGAGCCTGAACCTGTCCCGGCGCCGGCTGCGCCTGCCACCCCGCGCTTTGCCGAAGCCTTTGCCGAGCCGCTGCCCGCCCCCGCGCCGGCCCCGGCTCCGGCTCGGGCAGGCGAGGCGGGATCGGGCCTGCGCTTCGTTTCCAACCCGGTGGTGCAGCCGCTGCCCGCGCGCGCTGCCCCGCGCGCCCAGGCGGCGCCGCGCCTTGCCGCCGCGCCGGCCAGCCGCGCGCCGCGCGCCGCCGGCGCTGCTGCCAGCGACAGCGACAAGGCCGCGGCCACCCACCTCGTCCAGCTTGGCGCCTATGACAGCCGGATCGAGGCCGAGCGCGGCTGGAACCTCCTCCAGGCCAAGTTCCCGCAGCTCAAGGCGCACAAGCCGGTGATCACCGAGGCGGTGGTCGGCGGGCGCACCTTCTGGCGCGTTGCGGCCGAGGGCTTTGGCCCGATGAGCGCGCGGGCGATGTGCAGCACGGTGAAATCAGCCGGGCGCGGCTGCTTTGCCTATGCCGCCACCAACCCGCCCGCCGGCGCGGTGACCCGCGACGTGCGCATGGCCGCGCGGATGAAGTAGGCCCCTTTTCCTTTCCTCTTGAGCAAGACCCTGTGCCCCCGCAGCGCCCAGGCGCCTGCGGGGGTTCCTTTGCGCGAGGGAGGTGTGCGAGCGGCGCGGGCGGCGGCGCCGCGCTCAGCCCGGCAGGCCGAGCCGCACCCCGCCCTTCCACAACGCCCGCACGCGCCCCTGCGTGCCCAGCCGATCGAAGGGCGTGTTGTCGGCGCTGGCTTCCATCTTGCGCCGGTCGATGATCCACGGGGCTTCAGCGTCGATCAGGGCAAGATCGGCCTCCCGCCCCACCGCCATTTCGCCCGCCGGCACGCCCATCAGCCGCGCCGGGTTGCGCGCGAGCAGATCGAAGGCGCGCGACAGATCGATGAGGCCATCGCGCACCAGCCCCAGGGTCAGGGCGAGCAGGGTTTCGGCCCCGGCCATGCCCGGTGCGGCATCGGCGAAGGGTAGGCGCTTGTCCTCGGGCCCGCGCGGATCGTGGCCGCTGGCGATCACGTCCACCGTGCCATCGGCGATCGCGGCCAGCGCGGCCTTGCGGTCGGCCTCGCTGCGCAAGGGGGGCGAGAGCCGGGTGAAGGTGCGGAAATCGGCGGTGGCAAGATCGGAAAGGAGGAAATGGGCAGGCGTGATCCCGCAGGTCACCGGCAGCCCCCTGGCCTTGGCGGCGCGCACCAGATCAAACCCGCGCGCGGTGGTCACCTGGCGGATATGGAGCCGCGCGCCGGCCAATTCGGCCAGCGCCAGATCGCGCATGATCGCCAGCGCCTCGGCCTCGGCCGGGGCGGCCGGCAGCCCGAGCCGGGTGGCGATCTCGCCTGCGGTTGCCACCGCCGCGCCGACAAGGCCGCCATCCTCGGCATGGGTGACGACCACCATGTCCAGCATCGCGGCATATTCCAGCAACCGCAGCATCACCCCCGAATCGGCGATCCAGCCGCGCCCGGTGGCGACCCCGCGCGCCCCGGCCTCCTGCATCAATGCCAGTTCGGCCAATTCCCGACCGGCTAGCTCGCGCGTGGCAGCGGCAAGCGGGTGCACCCACAGGTCTGGCTTGCCGCTCTTGGCGATGAACCCCACCCGGCTCGGCAGATCGAGCGGCGGGGCCTGATCGGGCATCAGCGCCGCCCGGGTGATCCCGCCGAAATGAAAGGCGGGCTTGTCCACCGCAAAGACCCCGAAATCGATGAGGCCCGGGGCGACGAGCTGGCCCCTCGCATCGGTCACCTCATCGCCCTCTTGCGCGGCAACATCGCTTCCCAGCGCGGTGATCACGCCATTCTCGGCGCGCAGCGCGCCGGTGATCACGCCGGTGGGGGTGACGATCCGGGCGCCGGTGATGGTGAGCGCGCGGGCCTGCCTCATGCCCAGCCCTCCACCCCGCGCGCCGCGCGGGTGAGGATGTCGAGACAGGCCATGCGGATCGCCACCCCCATCTCCACCTGGCGGGTGATGAGCGAGCGGCCGGCAAGGTCAGCGACCTCGCTGTCGATCTCGACCCCGCGGTTCATCGGCCCGGGATGCATCACCAGCGCCCCGGGGCGGGCGAGCGCCAGGCGCCTGGTGGTAAGCCCATAAAGGTGGCGGTATTCGCGCGCGCTCGGCACGAACTGGCCGCTCATCCGCTCGGATTGCAGGCGCAGCATCATCACCACCTCGGCCCCTGCGAGCGCGGCATCGAAATGGTGGAACACCTCCACCCCCATCGCCTCGATCCCCCGGGGCATCAGTGCCGGGGGCGCGCACAGGCGCACTGTGGCGCCGAGCGCGGTGAGGCACAGGATGTTCGACCGCGCCACCCGGCTGTGGAGGATATCGCCGCAGATGGTGACGGTAAGGCCGGTGAAATCCTCCGCCGCCTCGCCCCGCGCGGCCAGGGCATGGCGCAGCGTGAGCGCATCGAGCAGGGCCTGGGTGGGATGTTCGTGGCTGCCATCCCCGGCGTTGAGCACCGGGCAATCGACCTTGTCGGCAATCAGCCGCGTGGCGCCGGACGAACCATGGCGGATCACGATCGCATCGGCGCGCATGGCGTTCAGGGTGATCGCGGTGTCGATCAGCGTCTCGCCCTTCTTGAGGCTCGAGGTCGCCGCCTGCATGTTGACCACATCGGCCCCGAGCCGCTTGCCGGCGATCTCGAAGGACAGGAGCGTGCGGGTCGAGTTTTCAAAGAAGGCGTTGATGATCGTGAGGCCGGAAAGCAGGCCGCAATGCTTGCTCGGCTGGCGGTTGAGCGCCACCCATTGCTCGGCCTCGCCCAGCAGATAGAGGATCTCGTGGCGTTGAAGCTGGGCGATGCCGGTCAGATCACGGTGGGGAAAAGCCAGCCGACCGGGAGGAAAGCGGCCCGCGGGGGCGGAAGAAGCGGTGGTGCCCATCAGCGCCCAGCCCTTAGTCGAGCCGCATCCGCCGCTCAAGCCGCAGCGTAGGCTTTGCCATGGAACTTGCCCGCCAATGCCCCTAGATGGGCAGGCGCTGCACAAGGAAGCTTCTGCATGAATTTCGTCGACAAGGTCTGGAAAATCCTGGTCGGGATCAAGGACGGCCTCGTCCTCTTGTTCATGCTGCTGTTCTTCATCGGCCTGTTCGCCCTGCTTTCGGCTCGGCCCCACCCCGGCACGGTGCGCGAAGGGGCGCTGCTGCTCGCGCTCGAGGGCGTGGTGGTGGAGGAAAAGTCGCTGCTCGATCCGCTCGAGACCCTGCTTTCGGGCACCGCGCCGGTGAGCGAATACCGCGCCCGCGACATCATCCGCGCGCTCGATGCGGCTGCCACCGACTCGCGGATCAAGGTGGTGGTGCTTGATCTCAGCACCTTTCTTGGCGGCGGGCAGGTGCACCTTACCGAAATCGGCGAGGCGATGGACCGGGTGCGCAAGGCGAAGAAGCCGGTGCTCGCCTTTGCTCGCGGCTATGCCGATGATCACATGCTGCTGGCCGCCCATGCCAGCGAGGTCTGGCTCGATCCCCAGGGCCTGGCGATCATCGCCGGGCCGGGCGGCACCAACCTCTATTATGCCGAACTGCTCGACAAGCTCAGCGTCAAGGCCCACGTCTATCGGGTCGGCACCTTCAAGTCGGCGGTGGAGCCGTGGTCGCGCAATGGCATGTCGGAGGAGGCGCGCGCCAATATCGGCGGCGTGCTCGGCGCGCTGTGGGAGGAATACCAGGCCAATCTCGCCAAGGCCCGCCCGCGTCTTGCGCTGGGCAAGGTCACCGGCGATGTGATCGGCTGGATCGGCGCGGCGGGGGGCGATCTGGCCGATGCCGCGCTTGCCGCCGGGCTGGTCGACAAGCTGGGCGATCGCATCCAGTTTGGCGAGCGGGTGGCCGAAATCGCCGGCAAGCCCCCTGGTGACGAAACGCCGGGCGCCTTTGCCGCGAGCGAACTTGATTCCTACCTTGCCGATCTCGGCCCGCCGCGCGGCGGCAAGGCGATTGGCGTTGTCACCATCGCCGGCGAGATCGTCGATGGCGAGGCCGGACCGGGGATCGCCGGGGGCAAGCGCATCGCCGATCTCCTCGATGCCGCGCTCGCGCAAGACCTCGCCGCGCTGGTGGTGCGGGTCGATTCGCCCGGCGGCTCGGCCACCGCGGCCGAGGAGATCCGCCGCGCCATCGACCGCCACCGTCAGCGCAAGATCCCGGTTGCGGTCTCCTTTGCCAATCTCGCCGCCAGCGGGGGCTATTGGGTGGCGATGGCGAGCGACCGGATCTTTGCCCAGCCCGCCACCATCACCGGCTCGATCGGGGTCTTCGCGGTGGTGCCCACCTTCGAGGGCAGCGCGGCGCGCCTCGGCATCAGGGCCGATGGCTATCGCACCACCCCGCTTTCGGGCCAGCCGGACATCATCGGTGGCTTTTCGCCCGAGATGGACGCGGTGCTGCAAGGCTCGATCAGCGCAAGCTACCGCGATTTCATCACGCTGGTCGCGCAAGGGCGCAAGCTCGCGCCCGAAAAGGTCGAGGCGATTGCCGAAGGGCGGGTGTGGGATGGCGGCGCGGCGCGCCAGATCGGGCTGGTCGATGCCTTCGGCGGGCTTGACGATGCGCTCGCCTGGGCCGCGGCCAAGGCCGGGCTCAAGGAGGGCGAATGGCACCCGGTGTTCCTTGGCGCGGCGAACGAGGGCTATGATTCGCTGATCCGCAAGCTCCTCACCCGCCGCGGCACCGGCACCCCGGCGGCGCAGGCGGGCGCGGGCGGCGATATCTTCGCCCTGGTTGCGGCGCGCAACGCGGCGCTAGGCGCCCGGCTGGTCGATGATCTGGAACGGCTGACGGGCACCCGCGGGGCGCAGGCGCTGTGCCTCGAATGCCCGGCGCTTCCCGCCGCCCGGCAGCGCAAGCAGGACGAGCCGGCCGGCCTCCTCGCACTGCTCGCGGCGCTTGCTGGGCGCTGAACGCCAGGGAATCGCCCCACGCATCGCGCCAGCGCTTGCCAAGCGCGCAAGGCCGCATTAAAGGCGCGCCCCTGTCCGGGGCCGATGGCCCCACGGCGGGCGCGTAGCTCAGCGGTAGAGCACACCCTTCACACGGGTGGGGTCACAGGTTCAATCCCTGTCGCGCCCACCATTTCCTTGCCTTCTTGCTTCACGGAAATGGCCCGGCCCCCGCGCTGCGGCGGGCAGTTGGTGGTGCGCCTCTGCTCACCATAGCCTTCGTCATTTGCCCCATCCGGCTTGACCTTGGCCGCACCGGCGCGGCAAGGCTCGCCCCTCACGCGCGGCAAGTGGCGGCGCATCACAAGGGACAGGCATGGTGAAGAAGGCTTCGGCGGGAGCGTTGGCGTGGCTGGTGCTGGCCCTGGGCGCAGCGGCGCCGGGGGCGGCGCAATCCTTCCGCGAGGGGCAGTTCGATCCGGCGATCCCCACGCTCACCGCAATCGCGGGCCATGCCCCGGGCACCCGCATCACCTCGCCCGATCAGACCTATGCCTATCTCGAGGCGCTGGCCAAGGCCGCGCCCGATCGGGTGCGGCTGGTGCGCTATGCGACGAGCTGGGAGGACCGCCCGCTTTATTACCTCGTGATCTCCGCGCCACAGAACATCGCCCGGCTCGAGGCGATCCGCGCCGATCTTGCCACCATCGCCGCCGGGCGCCCGGGCAATGGCAGCGCCCTGCCGGTGACCTGGCTTGCCTATGGCGTCCACGGCAACGAGATTTCTTCCACCGATGCCGCGCTGATGACAGCCTATCACCTGCTCGCCGCCACGGGCGATGGCGAGGTCGAGGCGATCCTGCGCGAGACCATCGTGGTGATCGATCCGATGCAGAACCCCGATGGGCGCGCGCGCTTTCTCGCCAGCTTCCTTGGCGCGAGCGGGATCGTGCCTGCTGCCGACCGCCAGGCCGCCGAGCACGATGAGCCCTGGCCGAGCGGGCGGGTCAACCACTACATGTTCGATCTCAACCGCGACTGGTTCACGCTCTCCCAGCCCGAGACCCGCGGCAAGGTGGCCGCGATCCGCCAGTGGAACCCGGTCGTGGTGGTCGATCTGCACGAGATGGGGGGCGATCAGACCTATTTCTTCAGCCCTGCCGCCGACCCGCTCAACCCCAACCTCTCGCCCGCGCAGCTGCGCGCCTATGAGCTGATCGGGCGCGCCAATGCCGCCGCCTTCGATGCCATGGGCGAGCCCTATTTCACCCGCGAGGTCTATGACCTGTTCTATCCCGGCTATGGCGACACCTGGAACGCGCATCACGGCGCGATCGGCAGCACCTATGAGCAAGGCTCGGCGCGCGGGCTCGTCTTCGCCCGGCGCGACGGCACCACGCTCACCTATGCCGACGGGGTGAGGAACCACTTCACCGCCAGCCTCGCCACCGCCGCCGCCGTGGCCGCGAACGCCCGGCGCTTCCTTGCCGATTTTGCCGCCTATCGCGCCGCCAATGCATCCGGGGCAGCCGGGCGCGGCGCCTATGTGATCGACCTTGCCAGGCGCCGCTGGAATGCCGAGCGGCTCGGGCGGCGCCTGGCCGAACAGGGCATCACCGTGCTGCGCCGCGACGGGCCGGCAAGCCTGTGCGGGCGCAGCTATCCGGCGGGATATCTGGCGGTGCCGCAGGCCCAGCCCGCCGCGCGGCTGGTCGCCAGCCTGCTCGCGCGCGACACGCCGCTGCCGCGCGCCTTCATCACCGAACAGGAGCGCCGCCGCGCCGAGGACCTGCCGCACGAGCTTTACGACGTGACCGCCTGGTCGCTCGGACCGATGGCGGGGGTGGAGGTGGCGCTATGCAATGCCGCGGCCAGCGGCGCCCCGGTGAGCGCCGAGGCCCCGATCGCGCCGCGCGCCGAAGGCCAAGGCAGCTTTGCCATCGCCGTGCCGTGGAGCGACAGCGGCCAGGCCCGGCTTGTCACCCTGGCGCTGCGCGAGGGGATCGAGGCGCGCGTCACCGACAAGGCCTTCACCGCCGAAGGGCGCCGCTTCCCGCGCGGCACGGTGGTGTTCCTCGCCGGGGCCAACAGTGCCGAAAAGATGGCCCGGCTGGCCGCGCTCGCCCGCGAGGTCGGCGCCCACACCGTCGCGCTCGCGAGCGGCTGGGTCGAGGATGGCCCCAATTTCGGCAGCGAGAGCTTTGTCCGCCTCACCCTGCCGCGGGTGGCCGTGGCCTGGGACGAGGGGATCTCGCAGCTCAGCGCCGGGGCGCTGCGCTATGTGCTCGAGCAGCGGCTCGGCCTGCCGATCACGCCGATCCGCACCCGCCGCCTCGCCCGGGCCGACCTTGCGGAGTATGACGTGCTGCTGGTGCCCGAGGGCGCGCCCGCAGGCGTACTGGGCGAAGCCGGGCAGCGCACCATCCGCGATTTCGTGCGCCGCGGCGGGGTGCTGGTGGCGATCGGCGAGAGCCTCGATGCCTTCAGCGAAGGCGACAATCCCCTGCTGGCGGTGCGGCGCGAGGCGGCGCTGGGGCGCAAGCCCGACGAGGCCGAGAAGAAAGACAAGGGCGCGCTGGCCGAGGGCCGCGCGATCGCGAGCGAGGCCGAATATCGCGAGGCGATCAAGGACCAGGCGGCCCCGCCCGACGAATTGCCCGGCGCGCTGCTCAAGGTGGTGGCCGAGCGCGATCATTTCCTTTCTGCGGGTTATGACGAGGGCGCGGTGGTGCTCGCCACCGGCACGCGCATCTACACCCCGCTCGGGCGCGGCGATGGCACCAATGTGCTGCGCTTTGCCGCGGCCGACAGCCTGATCGCCAGCGGCTATGTGTGGCAGGAAAACCAGCGCCAGCTCGCATTCAAGCCCTATCTCATGGCCCAGCCGCAGGGCCGCGGGCTGGTGATCGGCTTTGCCCATGATCCTTCCACCCGCGCCTATCTCGAAGGGCTCGACCTGCTGCTTGCCAATGCGTTGCTGGTGGCCCCGGCGCGGGTGCGCTGAGACCGCCGCGGGGGCGCAGCGCCGCCCGCCATGACGCGCGCCTGGCCTTGCGCCGTGCCTTCATCCTTCTATACCTCATGCGACAGCGGCGCGCCGGGCACCAGGCGATCACGGGGGGCGGACCTTGAACCAGCAAGCGCAGGACGGGTTGTTGCGGGGCATCCAGTATCTGCGCTTCGTGGCCGCGCTGATGGTGGTGCTGGCCCATGCCTGGCAGATGGTGCCGATCGTGGGGGAGGGGGGTAGCCTCGTCGGCCCCAGCTTCCCCGGCGGCGCGGCGGGCGTGGACCTGTTCTTCGTCATCAGCGGCTTCATCATGGTCTATATCACCAGCCAGCGCCCGGTTGGCCCGGGGCAGTTCATGCTGGATCGCGCCGCGCGGATCGCACCGCCCTATTGGTTGATCACGCTGCTGATGGCGGCGGTGCTGATGGTTGCACCCGGCGTGTTCCGCTCGGCCTCGTTCGACATCGCCACGCTCATCACCTCGCTGCTGTTCATTCCCTGGCCCAGCACGGCGGTGCCCGGCACGGCGCCGCTGCTGCAGATCGGCTGGACGCTCAATTACGAGATGCTGTTCTATGCGATCTTCGCGCTGGCGATGCTGATTGCGCGCGAACACCGGATCGTGATCGCAGCCGGCGCGATCCTTGCCCTGGTCTCGATGCAGCTGTTCATCCCCAATGACAGCAACGATTTCTTCCAGTTCTATTCCTCGACGATCATGATCGAGTTCGTGTTCGGCATGGCAATCGCGCTCGTCCTCCAGCGCTATCCGGTCAGCCCCCGGCTGGTGGCCGCGGCCCTGCCGGTGGCGCTGGCGATCTGGCTCTATTCGCTGTCCTTCGATGTCGGCCGGCTGAGCCAGACGCGGTTCCTGATCTGGGGCCTGCCCGCGGCGCTGGTGGTGGCCTCTATCGCCGCACTCGATCTGCGCAGCACGGTGCCGCTCAACCGCACCCTACTGCTGCTCGGCAACGCGTCCTACGCGATCTACCTCACGCACCTCTTTGCGCTGGGAGCGGTGCGCAAGGTCTGGCCGATGATGCCCGCCATGGTGCAGCAAAGCGACGTGCTGCTGCTGCTTTCAGCAGCGCTGCTGGCGCTGGCGGTGGGCGTGGGCTTTTATCTCTATGTCGAAAGGCCGCTGGTAAAGCTCGCCAAGTCCGCCGCCCACCGGCTTGCGCGCGCGCGCATCGCTGCGATCGCGAGCTAGGCCGGCGGCGGCGCCCGCTCTAGGAAGCGCGCGGGGATTGTGCCATGCTTTGCGCCATGGCGCTGTTCGAGGCCCTTGTCATTGCCCATGTCGCCACCGGCGCGGTAGGGCTGACCGCCTTCTGGGGGCCGATCCTCACCAGAAAGGGCTCCGCCCGCCACCGCCGCTGGGGCCGCGCGGCCTGCTATGGCTTTGTGGGCGCGGGCACGCTGGCGATCGCGATGGCGCTGCTCTCGCTCTACGGGCCGGAACACCGCCACCCCGAGGTGAACGACCGGGCGCTGTTCGATGGACTGTTCGGCTGGATGATGCTCTATCTCGGGCTGCTCACCATCGGCTTTGTCGATTATGGCCTTGCGGTGGTGCGCCACGCCCGCGCCCGCGCCGCGCTGCGTGCGCCGCGCCATCAGGCGCTGATCGCCGCGGTGGCGCTCTCGGGCGCCTGGTGCGGCATCTATGGCTGGCAGGTCGGCCATCCGCTGATGGTGCTGGTGGCGCTGATCGGCCTCATCGCCATGGCGATCGAGCAGCGCTACATCTGGCGCCGCGCCGCCTTCCCCCCCGGCACCTATGTGGCCGAACATTTCCGCGCGCTCATCGGCATGGGGATTTCGGCCTATACCGCCTTTCTTTCGGTGGGGCTGATCCGGCTGGTGCCCGAACATGTCTTCAACCCGGCGATCTGGGCCGGGCCGAGCGTGATCGGGGTCGGCCTCATCATCCATTTCTCGCGCCAGCAGCACCGGCGCTTGGGCCCTGAGGCCCGCTCAGGGGCGCGCCCACATCCGCAATAGGTTGGCAAGGCTCTTGTCGAGGGTCAGCAGCTCGGCCGATTGCAGCGGCAGGCGCTGGCGCAGCGCGGCGCGCAGGTTCTCCAGATCAAACAGCAGCTCGCGCTGCGCCGGATCGGGCACCAGGCTCTCGATCCAGCCCACGCACACGATCCGCGCGCCGCGGGTAACGGGGCGCACCTCGTGGATGCTGGTCGCAGGATAGAGCACCAGCTGCCCGGCCTCGCCCTTGACTTCCTGGGTCATCCCGGCGGCGTGGATCACCAGCTCGCCGCCGTCATAGTCCTCAGGCAGGGTGAGAAACAGGGTGAAGGAGACATCGCTGCGCAGCCGCCCATCGCCCTTGCCCATCAGCGGATTGTCGATATGCGCGCCGTAGCCCCCACCTGCCTCGGTGCGGCTGATGAGGAGCGGGGAGAAGCGCCGCGGCTGGGCGGCGGCCTGCACCACCGGGTGATCGGCAATCAGCCGCAGCAATTCATCCTGCAGCCGCCGCCCGGCCGGGCTGGCCATCGCCGCCTGAAGATTGCGCTTGACCGCTGCGGCCACCTTGCCCGCGCTCTCGCGCCCATCGCGCCATTCGAGGAGCGCGATGCGCTCGGCAAGCGCGGCAAGGTGTGCACGATCGGCGAGGGCGTCGATAACAAGGATCATGGCGCAATGGGCTTAGCGCCGGGCACGCGCGGAGGAAAGCGCGCCCGGCGCCGGGCGGCCACGGGGCGCGATCAGCCGCCCTTGCCCGTGGTCGCCGCCGCGATCAGCGCGAGGGCCTCGGCGCTGGCCGCATTGCTCGAGGTCTTGCCGTCCTTGATCGCATCGGCAAGGCGCAAAAGGTCATCGGCAATGGTGGTGCCGGCGCCCGGCTCCTGGGCGATGCGGATGCCGTCCTCGCTCTCGGCCACCTCGTCCCACTTGCGCCGCACCGCGTCCCAGAAACTGCGGGTCTTCTCCCAATAGGCATCGGCCGCAGCGACATTGTAGCCGTTGAAGCGCGTGTAGGTGTTGAGCACATATTCCTGCACCACCGGCTGCGCCTCGCCGCCATCCCTGGCGCTGATCATCTTGGTGTTGTCCTGCCAGTGGATCCAGCCATCCGGGGTGATCTGGTGGCGGTTGATCCCGACATAGTGATCATAGACGGGATTGCGGATCGCATCGCGCCGGGCGAGCGGGCGCATCGTCCAGTTGGAGCGCCAGCGGCGGATGCCCTGCACCGTTTCCCACTGGCCCCAGCCGGCATAGCGCGGGCTGTCATCCACCTGCCAGACGGTCTGCGACCAGCGCCCGGCGCGCATCTTCTCGGGCACGTCTTCCCATTCCCAGCGATCGGCGCCCTTGTAAACGAGGATGCGCGCGGGCTCGTATTGCCAATCCTGCCGCCAGTGCTTGACGACATGGGGATTGGCTTCATCGCCCACGACGAGCAGGTGCTGGAGCACGATGCGCGTGCCGCTGTCCTCGATCACCCGCACGCTCTCATACCCGCCCGAAATCTTGCGCTCGAGCGGCTGGTAGCCGGCCATCCAGGGGGTGGATTCCTGCATGTCGAAGGTGACCTTGAAATCTCCCGCCATGGCAAGGATCGCCTGGCGATCCTGTTCGAAGGCGGCCCGCGCCGCCTCGGGGGATTGGACGATCGGCCCGTCGGCAAGAGCCGGGGCGGGAAGCGCGGCAAGCGGCAGGGTGAGCGCGGCAAATCCCGCGGCAAGGCAATGGCGCAATCTGGGCATGGTGGTTTTCCTCCTTGGCATGGATCAGAAGCGGTAGCTCGCCGCGAGGCTGAGATTGCGCCCGGGCCGGGTGAAGGCCTCGGCGATCGCGGCATCGGCAAGGCGCAGCCCGCGGACATCGGACCACAGGGCGTAGCGCGCGTTGGTGAGGTTGAAGATCCCGGCGCGCAGCTTGAGCCGCTCGGTAAGCGCCACAAAGGCGGTGAGATCGAGGATGGTCGAGGCCGCGGGGCGGAAGAACAGCGCGCTGCCATCGGCGGCGCGTTCGACCTCGTCGGCGCGCTTGCGGGCATTGTGGGTGAGGATCAGCTCACCACCGAAGCGCCCGCCGGGATCGCGATAGCCCGCCGCGGCCACCAGGGTGAAGGGATCGATGGTGTCGAGCGGGGTGCGGCTGCCATCCGGACCGATCACCGTGCCATCGGCATGGGCAAGGGCCAGCCGCGAGCTCCAGCCCTCGGCCAGGCGCAGCTCGGCGCGCGCTTCGAGCCCGTCGATCCGCACCCGATCGAAGTTGACGAACTGGAACACCGCCGGATCCTGCGGGGTGAAGCTGCCGCCCACCACCTGCTGGCTGATGAAATTGTCATAATCGCCGCGGAAGGCGGCAAGCTGGAGTGAGAGGCCCCCGGTCAGATAGCGCGCCCCGGCTTCCCAGCTCTCGCTGGTCTCGGGCCTCAAATCGGGATTGGGGATCGAGGTATAGCCGCTCGCGAGGTTCTCGAAGAAATTGTTCACCTGGCTTGGGGTGGGCGCAAGGAAGCCCTGGGCATAGTGGCCGAACAGCACCAGCCCGCCCCCGGCCTTGAGCGTCAGGCCAAGCTTTGGCGAAAGCCGGCTGCCGCTCTGCCCCGCCGCGGCAAAGCCGGGCAGCAGCGGATCGGCCTTGGGATTGAGATCATAGAAGTCGAAGCGCAGCGCCGGAAACAGCGTCAGCGCGCCCTCGCCCAGCGCGATCTCGTCGGCAAGGAAGAGGCCGCCCAGGGTGAAATCGGTGACCGGGAAGGCGCGCGCCGGGAAGGTCTCGCCGCGCGGCGGCACGGTGCCATCGCGCAGGCCCTGCTGCCGGGTCCAGCTGATATCGCCGCCAAGCGCGAGGCGGTGGCGCATGGGCCCGAGCGCGAAGCTGCTGCCAAGCTCGCCCGAAAGCCCATAGACCCGGTTGTCGAAGCTGTTGCGCCGTTCGCGGTCGGGCGCGGGTGTGGCGCCAAGCGCGGTGCGCTCCTCGAGCGTGAACTGCCGGTCCCTCGCGTCCTGCCAGTAGGCGGCAAGAAAGGCCCGCTCGATCACCTCCCCGGCCCCGCCCTCGTAGGTCCAGTCGAGCGAGACGCGCTGGCGCCTGGTAGTATCGCGGGCAGTGAGCGCATCGACCGTCCACACCGGCGCCGGGCCGAACAGGAACGCCGGGCCAAGGCCTGAGAGGATGTTCGAGCGGACCGTGGTTTCAAACAGCTCCCCGGTCAGCCGCAGGCGGTGCGCGCCCCGGTTCCACACCAGCTTGGCGAGCAGCGCATCGCTGCTGCCGTCCTGCGGATTGGGGCGGGTGCGCGCCGGGCCGGTGCCGCCGGTGCGGCCGCGGTTGTCAAGCTCGGCAAAGTCGCGCCGCGAATAGGCGACATAGCCCGAGACCTCGCCGCTCTGGCCGGCGAGCGTGGCAAGCTGGGCGAATTCCTCGTCGGCGCTTGCATATTGGCTCGATACAAAGCCGCCAAGGCTAGCGCTGCCAAGAAGATCGCCCGGGTCGGCGGTGGTGACGCTGAGTGCGCCGGCAAGCCCATCCGAGCCATAGAGCGCCGAGGCCGGGCCGCGCAGCAGCTCGACCTGCTTGACCAGGCTGACATCGGCAAAGCCGCCGCGCCCGACCTCTTGCGCGCCGAAGCTGAAGCCCTGCGGCGCGCGGATGCCATCGACCTGGATCAGCACCCGGTTGCCGCCGATCCCGCGGATGGTGATGTCCTCGTTGCGCGCCCGCCCGGTGGTGCCGAGCGCGGCGCCGAAGCGCGCCGGGGCGCGCCGCACCGAAACCCCGGGTTCAAAGCGCAGCACGTCCTTGATGTCGGTGGCAAGCTGGTCGGCGATCTCCTCGCTGGTGATCACCGTGACCGTGGCCGGGGCCTCCTCCTGAAGCACCGGGGTGCGGGTGGCGGTGACGGTGATGCGCCCGCTGTGGAGCTGGCCTTCGGCCTCGGCCTCGAGCGCAGCCTCGCCGCCCGCCTCACCCGGCGCGGCAACAGCCGGCGCGGCGGCGATAAGGGCAAGTGGGGCGGCACAAAGGGCAAATTGGGTGATGCGAGACACGCGGCGATCCTTTTGCGGAAAGAGGGTTGCGGCGCACTTCTGACATTATTGCGAATGAGAGTCAATAGGAGTGCGACTAAGAATCGTTCGCATTTTTACAGCGAGGGCGCAGGCCAACGCGCCCGCAGCCACGGCGGGGGTGGAGAAGTCTTGCGGGATGAGGGGCCTCTCGGGGCGGCGGCGCCCTGCGCGGGCGCCTCGTGCCGGGCTTCAGCGCCGGGCAATGCCTTCGGCGAGCAGGCGGTTGACCGCGGCGGCGATCTCCTCGTGCCCAGCCGAGCCATCGCCCCACACCACATAGCGCAGGCCGACAAAGACGTTCATTCCCATCAGCGCCCAGGCCTCAAGCTCGCCCAGGCCATCGCGCAGCTCGCCCCGCGCCGCCCCAGCGCGCAGCCGCTCGGCAATGCGCGCGGCAATGGTCTCGTAATGCTGGCGGTAGCTGGCCGGATCGACGAATTCCGCCTCGTCGATGATCCGGTAGATCTCCTTGTGCTCGGCAGCAAAGGCCAGGAAGGCCGCAAGCGCGGCGCGCTCGATCTCGAGCGCGTCCATGCCCTCGCGCAGCGCCGCGCGGGCGCTGGTGCGCACCTTCTCGCTCATGTCAGCCACCAGCGCGCGGAACAGCGCATCCTTGCTGTCGAAATAGGTGTAGAAACTGCCCAGGGCCACGCCCGCCCGGCGGGTGATCGAGCTGACCGAGGCCTCGTGAAAGCCCTTTTCGCCAAACTCCTCGGCGGCCGCATCGAGCAGCTTGCGCAAGGTGCGCCGCCCGCGCTCGGTCCGCGGGGCCTTGGCCTCGGACTGGCCCGCCACAACCGGCCCGGCCGCGCGCGCATGACTGTTGCCCATCGGCTACTCCCTTGCCCCTTTCGCTACGCCGAGCGGGGCGCCGGCACAAGTCCAAACTTGAAAGGTGGTTCACCTTTCAATATCAAGGGCGCCACAAGAGGGCCAGGAGAGGACTTTTTCGATGAAGACGATGCTTTGCACCCGCGCGCTGCTGCTTGCCGGCGCTGCCGGGCTTGCCACGCTTGCCGCACCCGCCGCCGCGCAGGACAGCGCCGCTGAAGCCGCCGACGAGGCCGCGGCGAGCGACCTTGCCGAGGACGGGGTGATCTATGTCACCGCCCGCCGCCGCGAGGAGCGCCTGCTCGACGTGCCGCTCTCGGTCACGGCGATTTCGGGCGAGGAGCTCGCCCAGCAGGGCGTGCTCGAGCTGACCCAGATCGCCCAGCAGGTGCCCAACACCACGCTCGAGGTGAGCCGCGGCACCAACACCACGCTCACCGCCTTCATCCGCGGCGTCGGCCAGCAGGATCCGGTCGCCGGGTTCGAGGCGGGCGTGGGCCTTTATATCGACGATGTCTATCTCAACCGCCCGCAGGCCGCGGTGCTCGATATCTATGATGTCGAGCGGATCGAGGTGCTGCGCGGGCCGCAGGGCACGCTCTACGGGCGCAACACCATCGGCGGGGCGATCAAATATGTCACCGCGCGCCTGCCCGATGATCTCAGCCTCAAGGTGCGCGCCACCTATGGCTCCTATGATCAGGCCGACATCATCGTCAGCGCCTCGACCCCAATCGGCAGCAACCTCAAGATCGGCGCCAGCGGCGCGCGCCTGTCGCGCGGGGGCTTTGGCGACAACCTCACACTCGGCACCGAGAACTACAACAAGGACGTGTGGGCCGCGCGCGGCACCATCGAGTTCGACAACGGCCCGGTGTTCGTTCGCCTTTCGGGCGATTACATCAAGGACAATTCCGAGGCGCGCCAGGGGCACCGGCTGATCCCGGGCCTGCTTTCCGGCGCGCCGGTGCTCGATGACGTGTTCGACACCCGCGCCGGGCTCAACATCGTCGATCAGGAGGTCGAGGCCTGGGGCGGCGCGCTCAATGTCGCGATCGAACTGTCCGACACGCTCACCCTCAAGTCGATCACCGGCTACCGCGAGGACAAGTCCACCACACCGATCGATTTCGATTCGCTGCCCGCGGTCGATGTCGATGTGCCGGCGGTCTATGAGAACGAGCAGTTCAGCCAGGAAGTGCAGCTCGTCTATGAGGGTGATCGGCTCTCGGGCGTGCTCGGCTTCTACTATCTCGATGCCAAGGCCTTCACCGCCTTCGATGTCGGGCTTTTCACCACCGGCGCGCTGCTGGGCCTGCCCGGCCTCACCGCGCAGACGCTGGGCGATGTGGACACCGAGACCTGGTCGATCTTCGGCGATTTCACCTATGATCTCACCGACACCATCAGCGTCTCGCTGGGCGGGCGTTACACCAACGACAAGCGCACCAGCCGGGTGCTGCGCACCAGCTTCTTCGGCGGCTTTTCCAACCTCTTCGGCGGCACCGGCACGGCCTTTGCCGTCACCAGCAATTTCAACGGCAGCCGCACCTTCGAGGATTTCAACCCGCGCGCCTCGATCAGCTGGCAGCCCGATGCCAACCACAATGTCTATTTCACCTATTCGCAAGGGTTCAAGGGCGGCGGGTTTGACCCGCGCGGCCAGACCACGGCCTGCCGCAACGCCACCGGCGGCGCCTGCAACGCTGAGGAAGTGTTCGACTTCATGAGTTTCGAGCCGGAGACGGTGGACAGCTACGAATTGGGCTGGAAGGCCTCGCTGCTCGACAACCGCCTCAACATCCGCCTCGCCGGGTTCCTCGGGCAATACAAGAACGTGCAGATCCCCGGCTCGGTCGGCTTCGACAGCAATGGTGACGGGGTGAACGACACTTTCATCGGCATCACCTCGAACGCCGCCGATGCCGATATCAACGGCATCGAGTTCGAGGGCAATGCCCTGGTTGGCAAGGATTTTGCCGGGGAAGGCAGCCGCTTCAGCGTCAACTGGTCGCTGGGGGTGATCGATGCCAAGTTCAACACCTTCATCGATGCCTTCGGCCGGGACGTGGCCGACCAGAGGGTGTTCCAGAACACTCCCGACATCACCGCGCACATGGGCTTCAACCTCGGCCTGCCGGTGGCAAGCGGGATGCTGAACCTCATCGGCCTTGCCTCGCTGCGCTCGGACGCCAGCCAGTTCGAGGTGCCCAACCGCTTCCTCGATCAGGATGGCTTCGTGCTCGTCGATGCGAGCCTCGTCTATACCACCGATGATGGCCGCTACTCGCTGGGCCTGCATGGCAAGAACCTGTTCGACAAGGAATATATCGTCGCCGGCTACAATTTCGTCGCCGGCGGCGTCGGGGGCGCGCCCTTCATCCCCACGCTCGGGCGCGAAGGCACGCTGACCGCCTTCTACGGCGATCCGCGACGCATCTATGTGACCGCGCAGGTCAATTTCTGATCTGCCGGTGAAAGGCGAAGCGCGACCGCTGCGCCAAGACCGCGCTTCGCCCCTTCCCCCTTTCCTTGCCTCGGCCAAGCGGGCATAGGCCCTGCCCATGCACGATATCCGCTTGATCCGAGAGAACCCCGAGGCCTTCGATGCCGGGCTGGCCCGCCGGGGACTTGGCCCCGAGGCTGCCCGGCTGATCGCGCTCGACGAGGCCCGCCGCGAGGCGGTGACGACGGCGCAGCAGGCCCAGAGCCGCCGCAACGAGGCGAGCAAGGCGATCGGCGCGGCCATGGCGGCGGGCGACACAGTGCGGGCCGAGGCGCTCAAGGCCGAGGTCGCCGCGCTCAAGGACGAATTGCCCGCGCTCGAGGCGCGCGCCGCGGAGCTCGCGGGGCAATTGCAGGCCGCGCTCGAAATCATCCCCAATCTGCCCGCCGCCGATGTGCCCGAGGGGCCGGACGAGAGCGGCAATGTGGTGGTGCACGAATGGGGCGAGAAGCGCGTCTTTGCCTTCACCCCGCGCGAACACGCCGACATTGCCCCCGCGCTCGGCATGGATTTTGAAACCGGGGCGCGGCTTTCGGGCGCGCGCTTCACCTTCCTGCGCGCCCCCCTTGCCCGGCTCCACCGCGCGCTTGGCCAATTCATGCTCGACGTGCAGACCGGCGAACACGGCTATGCCGAATGCAACCCGCCGGTGCTGGTGAGCGATGAGGCCATGTATGGCACCGACAAGCTGCCCAAGTTTGCAGGCGACAGCTTCTGCACCACCAACGGGCGCTGGCTGATCCCCACCAGCGAGGTGCCGCTCACCGCCAGCGTCATGGGCGAGTTGCTCGACGAGGCCGCGCTTCCCATCCGCCTCACCGCGCTCACCTTGTGCTTCCGCTCGGAGGCGGGCGCGGCCGGGCGCGACACCCGCGGCTTCATCCGCCAGCACCAGTTTGAAAAGTGCGAGCTGGTCTCGATCACCCGGCCCGAGGACAGCGAGGCCGAGCACGAGCGCATGACCCGCGCCGCCGAGACCATTCTCGAGCGGCTGGGCCTGCCCTATCGCCGGGTGCTGCTGTGCACCGGCGACATGGGCTTTGGCGCGCGCAAGACCTATGACCTCGAAGTCTGGCTTCCCGGCCAGGGGGCCTATCGCGAGATCAGCTCGTGCTCGAACACCGGCGATTTCCAGGCCCGGCGGATGAACACCCGCTGCCGCGCCGCGGGCGAGAAGGCCACCCGTTTCGTCCACACCTTGAATGGCTCGGGCCTTGCCGTCGGGCGCACGCTGGTGGCGGTGATCGAGAACTTCCAGAACGCCGATGGCAGCGTCACAATTCCGAGCGCCCTCGTGCCCTACATGGGCGGCCTTGATCGCATCGAGCCACAAGGAGACAAGTGATGAGCACCAATCCCTGGCACCACGCCCGCCAAGCCGGCGTTGCCGATGACATTGATTTCGACATCCGCGGGCAGGACCTGCAGATGGTCGAGATCGAGCTTGATCCCGGTGAAAGCGCGGTGGCCGAGGCCCGGGCAATGGTGTGGAAGGATGCCAGCGTGGTGATGACCACGGTGTTCGGCGATGGCAGCGACAGCGGCGCCGAGGGCGGCTTCATGGGCAAGCTCCTGGGTGCGGGCAAGCGGCTGATCACCGGCGAATCGCTGTTCACCACGGTCTTTACCCACCAGGGGCAGGGCAAGGCGCGGGTGGCCTTTGCCGCACCCACCCCGGGCACCATCCTGCCGATCAAGCTCAGCGAAGTGGGCGGCACGCTGATCTGCCAGAAGGACAGCTTCCTCGCCGCGGCGCGCGGGGTGCAGCTTGGCATCGCCTTCCAGCGCAAGGTGATGACCGGGCTGTTCGGCGGCGAAGGCTTCATCATGCAGCGGCTTTCCGGCGATGGCTGGGTGTTCGTGCAGATGGGCGGCACCCTGATCGAGCGCGAGCTTGGCCCGGGCGAGGAACTGCACGTCGATACCGGCTGCATCGCCGCCTTCACCGCCGGGGTGGACATGGACCTGCAAACCGTGGGCGGGGTCAAATCGATGCTCTTTGCCGGGGAAGGCGTGTTCTTTGCCCGGCTGCGCGGCCCGGGCAAGGTGTGGATCCAGTCGCTGCCCTTCAGCCGTCTGGCAGCACGGATGCTGGCCGCGGCGGGCAACGCCGGCGGCAACCGCGGCGAGGGCAGCGTGCTCGGCGGGCTTGGCGATATCATCATGGGCAATGAATGAGCGGGCCGATGCGCATCCTCCTCACCAATGACGATGGCGTCCACGCCCCCGGCCTCAAGGTGCTGGAGGAGATCGCGCGGCAATTTTCCGATGATATCTGGATTTGCGCCCCGTCCGAGGAGCAATCGGGCGCGGGCCATTCGCTCACCCTCACCCGCCCGGTGCGGCTGCACAAGCTCGGCGAGCGGCGCTTTGCCGTCACCGGCACGCCCACCGATGCGGTGATGATGGCGCTGCGCACGGTGATGCCCGCCCCGCCCGACATCATCCTTTCGGGCGTCAACCGCGGCGCCAATCTCGGCGATGACATCACCTATTCGGGCACGGTCTCGGCGGCGATCGAGGGGGCGCTCGCCGGCATCCGCGCGATCGCGCTGAGCCAGGTCTATGCGCGCGAGGGCATGGGCGATGACGTGCCCTTCGGCGCCGCGCGGGCCTGGGGCGCGCGGGTGCTCCAGCCCCTGATCGATGCGCCGCTGGCCGAACGCACGCTCATCAACATCAACTTTCCCGCCCTCGCGCCAGAGGAGGTCAAGGGCATCCGGGTGGTGCGCCAGGGCTTTCACGACTACTCGCGCGGCACCGTGGTCGAAGGGCGCGATCCGCGCGGCTATCGCTATTTCTGGTTCGGGCTCGATCCGATCGAGCACACCCTCGATCATGGCACCGATCTCGAAGCGATCGAGGAGGGCTATGTCGCGGTCACCCCGCTCCAGCTCGATCTCACCCACTATTCGACCATCGGCATCCTGGCCGAGCGTTTCGGCGGCTGAGCGGCGGGGCAAGCATGGCCGGGCCGCATGCAAGCCGCAATCCCTTCCGCCGCAAGGCGATGCTCGCCGATCGGTTCCGCCCCCTGCGGCGGCAGGTGAAGATCCCGGTTTGGGGCGATCTTGGCATCCGCCTCGGGCTCGCGCTCGGGCTCGTCGGCCTGGTCATCGCCATCCACTGGTGGGACCGGGCCGGGCTCAACGACAATCTCGATGGCCAGGTCAGCTTTCTCGACGTGGTCTATTTCACCATGATCAGCATCACCACCACCGGCTTTGGCGACATCGCCCCGGTTAGCGATCGGGCACGGCTGATCGAAGCGGTGATCGTCACTCCCGTGCGGGTGGCGGTGCTGTTCATCTTTGTCGGCGCGGCCTACGATTTCGTCATCAAGCGCAGTTGGGAGAAGTGGCGCATGGCCCGCATCCAGGAACAGCTCACCGGCCATGTGGTGGTGCTGGGGTATGGCACCTCGAACAGCGAGAGCGTGGGCGAGCTGATCGCCCGCGGGGTCGATCCGCGCACCATCGTGGTGATCGATCCATCCGAGGAGCGGCTGGCCGAGGCCGAAAAGCTCGGCGTCAACGTGATGGCGGCCGATGCCACCCGCGACGAGACGCTGAAGGCGGTGCGGATCGACCAGGCGGCAAGCGTGCTGGTCAGCGCCGGGCGCGATGACACCTCGATCCTGATCGTGCTCACCGTGCGCCACCTTGCCCCCAAGGTGCCGATCAGCGTGGTGGTGCGCGCCGATGACAACGAGCTGCTCGCCCGCCAGGCCGGGGCCGATATCGTCATCAATCCGGTGCGCTTCACCGGCCTGCTGCTCGCGGGAAGCGTCAGGGGCGCGCATATTGCCGATTACCTCGCTGACCTTGCCAGCGTCGGCGGGCGGGTGCAGCTGGTGGAAAGGGTGGTGGGGCCAGAGGAATGCGGCCGCTCGCTCGACAGCCTGACGAGCGGCGGACGGGGGGTGCGGGTCTATCGCAATGGCCGGGCGATCGGCTTCTGGGAAGCCGAGTGCCAGAGCCTCCAGCCGGGCGATGTGGTGGTCGAGATCGTCCCCACCGTGCCGAGCGAAAGCGCGCGCGACTAGCCGCGAAAGGCGACGAACACCGCCCCCATCGCCGCCATGCCGGCAAGCACATGCCCGGCATCGATCAGGAATAGCGCCAGGGGCTTGCGCTGGTAGAGGTAGTTGATCCCCATCGCCGGGATCATCACGCCCCCGGCAAAGCCGAGCGCCATCATCATCACCACGTGGGGGGCAGGATCGGTGCGGGCGATGAGGTGCCACAGCACCATCGCCACCAGCATTTCAAAGGCGAGCGTCAGGCCGAAGATCAGCGCCATGTTGCCGCGCCTCAGATCGGCCTCTGCAAGCCCCGCGGCGCGCTGCCACGCCTTGCCGAAGATTACCCCATACCACAGCGCGCCCACGAGAAAGAACGCCGCGGTGCCGGCGAGCACGGGGATGAGGGCAAAGTCGCTCATGGCGCGCTGCTTCCCGCCGCTGCCCGGTCGCTAGATGACATAGGCAAAGGACTCCATCTCGCCCGCCGGGGCGGGCCGCGGCTTGCGGCCGCGCATCTCGTCCGCGAGCCTCCCGACGGTGCGGCTGGCGGTATCGGCAAACAGGCCGGGGATGAGCGCATGGATGATGCAGGCAAGCCCCGCCGCCACCATCCGCCAGCCAAAGCCGAGCGCGGTGCGGGCATGCGCGCCATAGGTCTCGCCCACGGCGCGGGGGTGGTCAAACAGCAGGCGGTCGATCATGGCGCCATGCGATGCCCCGGCAGGCGCCCCGCGGTCAAGCCTAGCGCTGGGGGCGCGCACGGTGTAGGGGGCGCGCGGCCATGAACACCCCCACCACCCTGCCCCAGCAGAAGCGCATCGGCATGGTCAGCCTCGGCTGCCCCAAGGCGCTGGTCGATTCCGAGCGCATCCTCACCCGGCTGCGCGCCGATGGCTATGCCTTTGCCGAAGACTATGCCGGGGCCGATGTGGTGCTGGTCAACACCTGCGGCTTTCTCGATTCGGCCAAGGCCGAAAGCCTGGCCGCGATCGGCGAGGCGATCGCCGCCAATGGCCGGGTGATCGTGACCGGGTGCATGGGCGAGGAGGCCGAGGCGATCCGCGCGGTGCATCCGCAGGTGCTGGCGATCACCGGGGCGCACCAGTATGAGGAGGTGGTGGCGGCGGTGCACACCCACGCCCCGCCGAGCCAGGGGCCGTTTGTCGATCTGATCCCGCAGCCCGAGATCAAACTCACCCCGCGCCATTACAGCTATCTCAAGATTTCCGAGGGCTGCAACCACGCCTGCAGTTTCTGCATCATCCCGCAATTGCGTGGGAAACTCGCCAGCCGCCGGATCGATGCCTGCCTGCGCGAGGCCGAAAGGCTGGTGGCGGCAGGGACCAAGGAACTGCTCATCATCTCGCAGGATACCAGCGCCTATGGGGTCGATATCCGCCACGAGGCGCGCGCGTGGAAGGGACGGGAGGTGCGCGCGCACCTTACCGATCTGGCCCGCGAGCTTGGCCAGTTGCGCACGCCCGAGGGAGAGCGGCCCTGGGTGCGGCTCCACTATGTCTATCCCTATCCCCATGTCGATCAGCTCATCCCGCTGATGGCCGAGGGGCTGATCACCCCCTATCTCGACATTCCCTTCCAGCACGCCAGCCCGCGCGTGCTCAAGGCCATGCGCCGCCCGGCGAACGAGGCCAAGGTGCTCGAGCGGCTCAGGGCCTGGCGCGAAATCTGCCCCGACATCGCCATTCGTTCGAGCTTCGTGGTCGGCTTTCCGGGCGAGAGCGAGGAGGATTTCCGCTATCTGCTCGATTGGCTCGAGGAAGCTGAGCTCGACCGCGTCGGCGCGTTCCGCTTCGAGCCTGTGGAGGGAGCGGCGGCCAATGCCCTGCCCGATCCGGTGCCCGAGGCGGTCAAGGAAGAGCGCTATGCGCGGCTGATGGAGGCCTGCGCGCGGATCAGCGCGGCCAAGCTCGCCGCCAAGGTCGGGCGCACGCTTCCCGTGATCATCGACGAGGTCGGCGCGCCGGACGAGGATGGCGATATCGGCGCCACCGGGCGCAGCAAGGCCGACGCCCCCGAGATCGACGGGGCGGTGCACCTGCGCAACGTGCCCGAAAGCCTCAGGCCCGGTGATATCGTCAGCGTCCTGATCGAGGATGCCGACGCGCACGACCTGTTTGGCGTGATCGCCTGAGCGCCTGCGCTTTGCAGGCCCGCAATCAGGCCCGTGCGCGTTAACCCCCTTGGCGCGGCGCGTCCCCCGGGGGGACGGCGAAGGCCAAGGCGCTGGCCTTGGCACGGGCGTTGCGGCATAAGGGGGGCATGATCCGCTCGCTCGTCACCCCGATCGCGCTCCTGGCGCTCGCCGCGCTCGCCTGGCCGGCCTTTGGCCAGAGCGTGCCTGAGGCTGCCGGCGAAGCGGCGCGCGCCGCCGAGGCCGCCGAGGCCGTGGCCGCACAGGCGCGCGGCACCTTCGAGCGCATCGATCCCGACAGCGAGATGCCCGCCAATGATGCGGCGATGGCTTCCTATGCCGGGCTCCCGCCGCTCGTCGAGGCCGCGCCAGCCCCGGCCCCCGCCGCCGAACCCGCGCCCCCGCGCGGCCCGGCGGTGCGGATGATCGCCGAGCCGGTGGTCCAGCCGCTTCCCGCCGCCGCGCCCCGGCCCGCGCCCAATCCCACCCCCAAACCAGCCGCGCGGCCCGCGGCCAAGGCCCCGCGCCCTGAGCCTCAGCCCTTCATCGTCAAGTCGATCCTGCCGATCGAGGGCACGATCCGCTATGGCGACTGGTTCTGGGACGAAAGCGCCGCGCCCGCCACCGGCCAGCTCGTGATCACCGTCGATCTCGAAGCCCGGGTGCTCAGCGCCTTTCGTGACGGGCACGAGATCGGCACCGCCGTGGTGCTCGTGGGCACGCCCTCGCACCCCACTCCGCTCGGGGTCTTTCCGGTGCTCGACAAGTCGCGCCAGCATTTCTCGCGCAAGTATGACAATGCCCCAATGCCCTGGAGCCTGTGGCTCACCCGCACCGGCATTGCCATCCATGGCTCTCCGGTGATGAACGGCTATGCCTCGCACGGCTGCATCGGGGTGCCGGATGAATTTGCCGCCAAGCTGTTCGAAGCCACCAAGCGCGGTGACAAGGTGATCATCACCCGCGGGCGGATGATCGGGGTGGGCGACAAGGTGCTCTAGCTCGGCGCCCGGCGCGGCGGCTCGGGGCGAAAGCGCCACACTCGCATCACCGCCCCCACCTTCTCCACCTTCTCGGCGCTCGGCACCGCCAGCACCCCGCCGAGCGAGGCGTTCTGCCCTGCCCACAGCCGGTCCCACGCACGCGCGGCCTCGGCCCGGCTGGCATGGCCGCCGAGCGCGCGCAGGATCCTGAGGATCGTCTCGATCCCGATGATGCGCGGGGCGTTGGCGCAATAGGCATAGCAGGGCGCGCCTTCTGTGCTCTCCTCGCGCAGCACCATCTCGTGCCAGTCAAGCTCTGCATACCATTCGAGCGCCGCCCAGGCCTCGGCCAAATGCTGGGCGCTCGCGGCCAGCGCGAGCGGATCCAGCCAGGGCACCTCGGCCAGCGCGGCGCGCATCCGGGCGCGGTCGAAGGAGGGATCGTGGTTGGAAGGATCATCGACCGGCACCAGCCCGGCTGCCGCAACGATCGCCGCCAGCTCGGAGCGTCGCCAGCCGAGCAGCGGGCGCAGCAGCGGCACCTCGCTGTCGGGGATGAGGCCGCGCGCACGCACTCCGGCAAGGCCCGATAGCCCGCTGCCGCGCGCAAGGCGCATCAGCAGGGTTTCGGCCTGGTCATCGGCGTGGTGCGCGGTCGCGACCGCGCCCAGACCGGCGCCTCTCGCCCAGCGTGCCAGCGCCGCATAGCGCGCCTCGCGGGCGCGGGCCTGGGTGTTGCCCGGGGCAAGCCTCACGCCAAGCGCGGCAAAGGGGATGCCACGCTGCGCCGCAACGCGCTCGACCAGCGCCACTTCCGCCGCCGCCTCGGGTCTCAGTCCGTGATCGATGCTCGCCACCGCGATCCTGCCCGGCAGCGCGGCATGGGAGATGAGCAGCAGGGCAAGGCTGTCAGCCCCGCCCGAGACCGCAAGGCCGAGCGGGCCATGGCGCTCGGCCTCGGGCCACAGCGCCGCCAGATCGGCGGCAAAACGGCGCGCCGCCGCCTCGATCAGCTGCACTTCACCTTGGCACGGGTCGCCTCATACTCGCTGGCAAGGCGCCCCGAGGCGATCAGCGGATAGGTCTCGGCAAATTCGGCAAGCGCGATGCAGGCACGCTTGGTGTCCTTGAGCGCGATCATCGCCTGGCCGAGATAGAGCAGGCTGTCAGGCGCGCGGGCGCCGGCCTTGTCGGCGTTGTAGTTCTTGAGGAACCAGCTTGCCGCCTCCTTGGGCATGTTGTCGTCAAGGAAGGCGCGGCCGAGCAGATTGCGGCCATAGCTGATGCGCGGGTGGTTGGGATATTGCTCGACGAACTTGTTGAGCTGCTGGCGCGCCTCGGGATAGAAGCCCGCGTTCCACAGGCGAAAGCCATAGCTGTATTCATCATCGCCCGGATCGGCGGTCTGCGGCTTGGTGATCGCCTGCACCGCGGCAAGGCGGGCGGCGCTGGGCGCGGACGCGCTGGCAGTGGTGGCCCCGGCTGAGGCGGCGGTCGGCGCCGGGCTTGCGGCGCGCGGCGCGCTTGCCGCCGGCGCGGCCGGGCGCGGCGTCGCAGCAGCGCTGGCGGGGGCAGGCGCGGATGAGGAGGCCGGCTTGGGGGTGGATGCAGAAGGCGTCGCTACGCCTGCTGGCGCCGCAGCCACCAGCGGCGCATTGCCTCGGGTTTCGAGCGCGGTCAGCCGGGTATCCAGCTGAACCATACGGTTGGTTTGTTCTTCGGCGCGCGCGGTGAGCGCCTGGAGCTGCGCCTCGAGGGCATCGAGGCGCAGCAGGATGTCGGTCACCGCGGTGGTGGCGGGTGGGTTGACGCTCGGCGCTGGGCCGGTGGCGGCGGCGCCAGGGGCGATCTGCGGCTCGAACAAGCGCCCGTCCCCACCGGGAAAGACCTTGCGCTGGAGCGCGCGGATTTCGGCTTCCATCTTGCGCAGGCGGGCATCGGCGGTGGCGTTGTCCTGCGCCGCGGCGGGTGCTGGCACCGCGGCGATGGCAGCTGCCGCCAGCATGGCGCCGGACAGGCGGACGAAGACGGGGCGATGGGCTCTGGTCATGGCGCGTCAGGCTCCCGGGTCTGTGGCCCTGCCGCTGGGGCCGGGCCGGGTGATATTGCCGCCCTTCCCTGCCTTGGCGCGGCGCCCAAGTCGAGAGGAAGCGGGCCGATCATCAACGGCTAATTCGGCAGGATGCCGCAAGGCCAAGGCCTCAGGCGCCGGGCGCTTCGCTGCGCGCGCCGTCGGCAGGCTCGGAAGCGGGGGGCGCCGCGGCCTCGGGCGCGCTTGCAGAAGGCGCGGCCTCGCCTGCGCTTGGCGCACGGCGCGCCGGCGCGCGCGCCTCGCTGCGCGGGGGCGCTGCGGCTGGCGCCGTGGTCGGGGCAGCGGCGGCAGGGGTGGTGGGGGGGGCTGTGGGCGCGGCACGGGCGCGCAGCGCCGCGGCCGAAACCGGCACGCCCGCAAGCGTCACCGGCCGATCAGACAGGGGCGCCGCCGGCTGCCCGCCGATGGTAATCGCCAGCGCGTCAGGCCGCCCGGTGTTGAGCCGCGGATCGCGCGCCTCGGCCGGCACGGTCAGCGTCTCGCCCTTGGCCAGCGTGCGCTCGGCCAGGCGCGCGCCGCCTTCCTCATAAAGCCGCACCCAGATGCCATCCTCGAGCGCGGTCAGCACCACCGGCCCACTGGACGCCGCCGCGACCGGGCTGGGCGCGGCGCGGGCCGGCGCGGCCGGGCTGGGCTTGGGGGCGGAGGGCAGGAGCGAGCCGGGCACGCTGCCGGCGGCGAAATGGGAATTGTAGAAGGCATAGGCCCCCACCGCCAGCAGCAGCGCCGCCAGCGCGCCGGCCCACGCAAGGCCCGGCGAGGGCACCCGCGCCGGATCGCCCGGCTCCAGCCCCGCGCTCGGCACGCTGCGCGGCGCGGCGCCATCGCTCAGTTCGGCGCGCACCGCAGCGATGATCGCCGCCTCCTCGAGCCCCACGGTCTTGGCGTAGCTGCGGGCAAAGCCGATCGCATAGGTGCGGCTCGGCAGGGTGTCGAAGGCGCCGCGCTCGATCGCCTCGAGATGGCGCAGCGGAATGCGGGTTTCTGCGGCAATATGCGCCAGCGCAAGCCCCTGCGCCTCGCGCGCGGCGCGCAGCTGCGCCCCGGGGCCGCCCGCGCCGGGGGCGATGTCCTCAACCGCGCTGTCCGGCACGTCCGGCGCGCCCTTCTCGTGCTTGCTGTCCATGACCCGAATTTGCGCCTTCTGCCGAGGCTGTCCCTGAAAATGCGTGGCTGAATTTACCTTGAACCGGATTCGCGCGCCGCGCGCCGCCGGACAGACCCTGCCTTAGCACGCTGCCACGCCCCGTGCACCTGCCAGCGGCCCGCGATGGGTCAATCATACTCGATCTCGCGCGCCTCGGCCCAGGCGGCCAGTTCCCGGCGCAGGTTGGTGGCCGGATCGGCGAGCCAGCCGGCCATCGCCGCGGACAATTCGGCAAGGTCGATCTTGCGCACCATCTCCTTGATCGGGCCGACCGCGGTGGGGGTGATCGAGAGGCGGCGATAACCGATGCCGAGCAGCGCCAGCGCCTCGAGCCGCCGCCCGCCCATCTCGCCGCACACCCCGATCTCAACGCCCGAACCGCGGCTGGCCTCCACCACCCGCCGCAGGAAGCGCAGGATCGCCACGCTCAGCCAATCATAGCGCTCGGCGAGCTTGGGATTGGCGCGGTCAGCAGCAAACAGGAACTGCGTAAGGTCATTGGTGCCGATCGAAAGGAAAGACAGTTTGGGCAGCAGGAGATCGAGCACTTCGGCAAGCGCAGGGACTTCGAGCATGGCGCCGAAATGGATGCGCTCGGGCAGGAGCTTCTTTTGCCTGCGCAGGAAGGCGAGCTGTTCATCAAACACGGCCTTGGCCGCGTCAAACTCCCAGGGTTCGCTCACCATCGGGAACATCACGTGAAGCGCGCGGCCCGCGGCGGCCTCGAGAAGCGCGCGGGCCTGCACCTTCATCAGCCCCTCGCGCTCGAGCGCGAGGCGCAGCGCGCGCCAGCCCATCGCCGGGTTTTCATCCTGCGCGGCGATCTCCGAGGCGAGATAGGGCACCGACTTGTCGCCGCCGATATCGACGGTGCGGAAGATCACCGGCTTGTCACCGGCGGCATCGAGCACGTCGCGGTAGAGCCTTGTCTGGCGCTCGCGCTGGGGCAGGGTGGCCGAAACCAGGAACTGGAACTCGGTGCGGAACAGCCCGACGCCGTCGGCTCCGGTCATCGCCAGCATCGCCATGTCATCGCGCAGGCCCGCGTTCATCATCACCTGGATGCGCGTGCCGCAGCGGGTGAAGGGCTCGACATCGCGCAAGGAAGCATAGGCCGCCTGCTTCTCGCGGCTCTTGGCAAAGCGCGCGTGGAAGGCCTCGGCCACCTGCGGCAGCGGGCGGATGATGGCCTGGCCGGCGCTGGCATCGAGCAGGATCTCATCGCCCTCGCGGATGGTGGTGCGCACGTTCTTGACCCGGCCCAGCACCGGCACGTTCATCGCCCGGGCAACGATCACCACATGGGCGGTGAGCGAGCCTTCCTCGAGGATCACGCCCTTGAGGCGCCGCTTGTCATATTCGAGCAGCTCGGCCGGGCCGAGATTGCGGGCGATGAGGATGGTGTCGCGCCGCAGCCCTTGCGAGGCGGCGGTGCCGACCTGCCCGGCCACGATGCGCAGCAGGCGGTTGGAGAGATCCTCAAGATCGTGCATGCGGTCCGCGAGCAGCGGATCGTCGATCTCGCGCATCCGCATCCGGGTGTGCTGCTGCACCCGCTCGATCGCCGCCTCGGCGGTGAGGCCGGAATCGATCGCCTCGTTGATCCGGCGCGACCAGCCTTCATCATAGGCGAACATCTTGTAGGTCTCGAGCACCTCCTCGTGCTCGCCCCCCACGCCGAACTCGGCCTGGCTGGCGAGCGCGTCGATCTGCTCGCGCATCTTGTCGAAGGCGCGATAGACCCGCTGGCGCTCGGCCTCGGTGTCCTCGGCCATCACCTGGGTGATCTCCACCCGCGGCTGGTGATAAACCGCATGGCCCGCGCCCAACCCCTTGACGAGGGTGAGGCCGGAAAGGGTCTGCGGCCCGGTCTGCTCGGGGGTGAGCGCGCGGGCGTCCTCCTCGTCGATCAGCTCGGCATTGGCGATCAGTTCGGACAGCACCATCGCGGTGGTCTGCAGCGCCTCGATCTCCACGTCCTCGTAGCGGCGCGGCTCGACATGCTGGACGCACAGCACGCCCACCGCACGCTCGCGGTGGATGATCGGGACCCCGGCGAAGGAATGGAACTTCTCCTCGCCGGTTTCGGGGCGATACTGGAAATCGGGATGGGCCTTGGCCTCGGCGAGGTTGAGCGTCTCGATCTTCTTGGCGATCGCCCCCACCAGGCCCTCGCCCACGCCCATGCGGGTGACATGCACCGCGCTCTGGTTGAGCCCGCGGGTGGCGAACAGCTCGAGCATCCCGTCGCGCAGGAGATAGATCGAGCACACTTCGCTCGAGAGGCATTCGCCGATGATCTCGACCACCTGGTCGAGCTTGGCCTGGGCGTGCAGGCGCGAGGCCATGACGCCGGTGAGGCGGGTGAGGATGCGGCGGGCGGCGGCGGCGGCGGCGGCACTCATGGCCGCCAAGGTCTATTCATTCCCCGCGGCAAATGCAAAAGCCCAGATGCGCCGCGCGCACCTGCCGTGCAGATGGGCGCGCCAATGCCGGGCGCAGCCGCCGCCACGGCCCCGCGCGGCGGCTAGAAGCCGGCCATTTCCTCCTTGAGGCGCAGCTTCTGGCGCTTGAGCTGCTGGATCGTCGCGGTGTCGGGCTGGGGCCGGGCCATCTCCTCGCGCAGTCGGGCCTCGAGGCCGGCGTGCTTGGCTTGAAGGGCGTGGAGGTGGGAAGACACTGCGCTCGATGCCATAATCGCGTTCTCCTGTCCTGCGGGGGGATGCCCCCAGAAAGGCGACTCGGCAGCGCTTGCGGCCGAGCCGCAGGTTTCAGTGAAACCACAAGCAGCCTGGCTTTGAAAGCCCTAATGGATCGTGAACGGACGGGCCCCACCAGCGCTGCGGCGGGCCGCGGCGCCGCTTGCGCAAAAGCGCGCGGCTGCCCCTTATCGAATCGCTGCGGAACGCTTAGCTGCGCGGGGCATTCCCGCACGCACCAGCGCGCGGGCGGCAATCTGCGGGCACAGGCGCGCGAAGGAGGAGCACAGGCGGCATGACCGAGGAGGAACTGCGCAAGCGGCTCGAGCTGCTCAAGCTCGAACACCGCGACCTCGACGCCGCGATCGCCGCGCTGACCGAGGCGGCGCGCGGCAGCGCGGGCGCGGACATGCTCCAGATCGCCCGGCTCAAGAAGCGAAAGCTGCGCCTCAAGGACCAGATCGCGATCATCGAGGACACGCTGCTGCCCGACATCATCGCCTGAGCCGCTCCAGCCTGCCGCCCCACCCGGGCGATGCGCCAATCTGTTTCCCTGCGGGACGGGTGCAAAAATTGCCGGGAAAGTAACCATGCGCGCGTGGCGGCGCGGGGCGTTGTGGCTTATTGCGACAGCCATGATGGCGCGCACCACGAACCTGTCCCGGCCGATCATCGAGGCGCTCTACAGCGAGGCGCTGGTGCTGGCCGACGAGGTGCGCGCGGTGTTCACCGCGGGCACGCGCGAGCCGCCCAACGGCGAGGAGGCACTGGTGCGCCTCGCGCTCTCGACCGAGGGGCTCAAGACCACCACGCGGATGATGCACGTGCTCGCCTGGCTGCTCAACCAGCGGGCGCTGTTCTCGGGCGAACTCAGCGAAAACCAGGTGCGCCTGCACGGGGCGCTGCCGCCTGATCGGCCTGCCGATCCGACCCAGCTTGCCCTGCTCGAACCGGCCACCCGCGAACTCATCGCCGATACCGAGCGGCTGCACCAGCGCATCGCCCGGCTGGACGAGGCATGGCGCCAGCATTTCGAGATGGATTCGCCCGCGCGCGCCTTTCAGGAACGCATCGGGCGCGAATTCGGGCGGCGGGGTTAGCCGCACCGCCCTGAGCGGCTAGGCGGCAGCCAGGGCCTTGCGCCACATGGTGAGCCGCGCCGCGCGCACATCATCGGTCATCGCCGGTTCAAAGCGTGTGAGCGCGCCGCGCATCGCCTCGGCGGCGGCGGGAAGATCGGGATAAAGCCCGGCCCCGCTCGCCGCCAGCATCGCCGCGCCGAGCGCGGTGGTCTCGACAAAGGCCGGGCGCTCGACCGGCAGGCCGAGAATGTCTGCCAGATCCTGCGCCATCCAGTCATTGGCCGCCATGCCGCCATCGATCCGCAGGGCCTGCCAGGGTGCCCCGTCGGCGGCAAAGGCAGCGGCCAGATCGTGGGTCTGGTGCGCCATCGCCTCGAGCGCGGCGCGCGCCAGTTCGGCCTTGCCGCTGGCAAAGCTGAGCCCGGCAATCACCCCGCGCGCCTGCGGCTGCCAATGCGGCGCGCCGAGGCCAGCCAGCGCCGGCACGATCACCACCCCGCCGCTGTCCGGGATCGAGCGGGCGAGCGCCTCGGTCTCCTCGGCCACCGCGACGATCCCGAGCGAATCCCTCAGCCACTGGATCAGGCTGCCGGCGACGAACACCGAGCCTTCGATGGCATAGCTGCGCTGCCCGTCGATCTGGGTCAGCACCGTGCCGAGCAGGCGGTTGGTCGAGCGCGGGATGCGGCTGCCCTGACAGGTGAGCACGAAGGCGCCGGTGCCATAGGTCGCCTTGGTCTGGCCGGGCGCGAGGCAGGCTTGGCCGATGGTTGCCGCCTGCTGATCGCCGGCAAGCCCGGTGATCGGGATGGCGCGACCGAACAGCGCCTTGTCGGTGAGGCCAAGCGGGCCGGCCATGTCGGTAACCCCGGGAAGGGCCGCGCGCGGCACGCCGAAGAGCTCGCACAGGCCCTCGTCGAACTGCGCATCCTCAAGCCCCATCAGCAGCGTGCGGCTGGCATTGCTCGCATCCGAGACATGCGCCGCGCCGCCGGTGAGCTTGAAGACCAGCCAGCTTTCCACCGTGCCAAGCGCGAGCGTGCCCCGTTCTGCCGCGGCGTGCACTTCGGGAACGTTCTCGAGCATCCAGCGCATCTTGGTGGCGGAGAAATAGGGATCGAGCCTCAGGCCCGTGCGCGCGGCGATCGCCTCCTCCTCGCCCGCCTCGCGCAGCGCGGCGCAGAGCGGCTCGGTGCGGCGATCCTGCCAGACGATGGCATGGGTGAGCGGCGCGCCGCTTGCCTTGTCCCAGGCCACCACGGTCTCGCGCTGGTTGGTGATGCCGATGCAGGCGATCATCGCCGCCCCGCCCACCCGCGGGATCACCTCGCGCGCGCAGGCGAGGGTCTTGTCCCAGATCTCTTGCGGATCGTGCTCGACCCAGCCGGCGCGCGGATAATGCTGGGTGAGCGGCGCCTGGCTGCTCGCCACCAGCACTCCGTCCGCGGCAAAGAGCATCGCCCGGGTGGAGGTGGTGCCTTCATCGAGCACGAGGATGTAATCGGACATCTCTAATGCGCTACCACTTCGTTGCTTGAGCGCGAGGTTGTTGCGCTCCCACTTCATTGCTTGAGCGCGCGGTTGCCGCGCACAACCTTCCGCCCGGGCGCCGGGGGGCTCGCCCCACCCCCGCGCTCTTTGGCGTGACTTCTGCCACGCGCGGCCGCATATGCAAGGCCATGGTCACGATCCCTCCCCAGCCCTGGCCCACCGGCCTCGCCGAAGATGTCGAACCGCTGGTGCGCCGCGTGCTCGCCCCCAATCCTTCGCCCTACACCTTCACCGGCACCCAGACCTATGTCGTGGGCGAGCGGCAAGGGCCGGATTGCGCGGTGATCGATCCGGGGCCCGACGATCCGGCGCACCTCGAGGCGGTGATCGCAGCGATCGCCGGGCGGCAGGTGCTGGCGATCATGTGCACCCACACCCACCGCGATCATTCCCCGGCCGCCGCGCCGCTCAGCCAGCGCACCGGGGCGCCGGTGGTGGGCTGCGCGCCGCTGGTGCTGGCGAGCGACCTGCCCCGCGCCGACGAGGCCTTCGATCCCACCTATGCGCCGGATCGGGTGCTTGCCGATGGCGAGGGGATGCGCGGCACCGGCTGGACGCTGATCGCGGTTTCCACCCCGGGCCACACCTCCAACCACCTGTGCTTTGCGCTCGAAGAATCGCGGGCGCTGTTCACCGGCGATCATGTGATGGGCTGGTCAACCAGCGTGGTTATCCCGCCCGATGGCGACATGGGCGATTACATGGCGAGCCTTGAAAAGCTGATGGCGCGCGATGACCGGGTCTATCACTCGGCCCACGGACCCGCGATCGACAAGCCCCGCCAGCTGGTGCGCGGCATGATCGCCCACCGCCGCCAGCGCGAGGCGCAGATCCTGCGCCTGCTTGCCGAAGCGCCGCGCGCGGTGGCGGGCTTCATTCCCGAAATGTACAAGGGGCTCGACCCGCGCCTCGTGCCTGCCGCCGAGATGAGCGTGACCGCGCATCTGATCGACCTTGAAAAGCGCGGCATGGCGCGGCGCGCCATGGCGGACGGGGACGAGGTGTGGCACGCGGCCTGACCGCACCCTGAGCACTTTCGACCAAGCGGGGATTCCACTCCGACAAACACGCTTGCCCAGACCGCGCGGACGTGGTGAACCTGCCGCCCAGGGACGCGCATTGGGAGGGCGGGATGGCCACATGGGCTCCACGCAGCGCGCCGTCGCGCGATACGCGGTTCTTCATGATCATGGCGCTGCTGATGGCGCTGTTGATCGTCGCGGGCTTCAGCTTCAATCTGGCGATGGGGCGATCGAGCTTTGCCGCGCCGTGGCCGTTCCATGTCCACGGCATGATCTTCATGGGTTGGCTCGCGCTCTATGTCATGCAGGCGCTGACCATTGCCGCGGGCAACCGGGCGCTGCACCGCCGGCTGGGGCGGCTGGCCTATGTCTGGGTCCCGGCGATGGTGGCGGCCGGCACGATGATCATCACAGTCTCGGCGCGCACCACCGGCGGACCGTTCTTCTTCGCCCAGAACGAGTTCTTCATCAGCAATCTCGCGGGCCTGTTCACCTTCGGCGGGCTGGCGCTGTGGTCGCTCCGGGTGCAGCGGCACAGCGGCTGGCACCGGCGGCTGATGCTGGTGGCGACGAGCATCCTCACCGGCCCCGGCCTCGGCCGGCTGCTGCCGATGCCGCTGTTCATTCCCTATGCCTGGCCGCTTGCCAACCTGCTCACCCTCGCCTTCCCGCTGATCGGCATGATCGCCGACTGGCGCCGCGACGGGCGCGTGCATCCGGCATACTGGTGGGGCGTGGGGATCGATGCCGCGGTGTTTGCCGCCTCGATGGCGCTGGCCTACTCGCCGCTGGGCTATGCCGTCACCGAAAGCGTGATCGCCGGAACCCCGGGGGCAGAGCGGCCGATGGCGGCCTTCATCCCGCCGGGCTTTGCTATGTAGGCAGGCCTGCCGCTTTTCGCTCGAAAATCGCGCGCGCGCGCCTATATCCCGCAGGCCAAGACCATTAGCGGGATCGCACCCATGAGCCTTCTCACCAAAGTCCCCACCGGCGCCGACCTGCTGGCCGAAATCGATGCCTTGCGCAAGGAGCGCAACGCGGTGATCCTCGCGCATTACTACCAGACGCCCGACATTCAGGACATTGCCGACTTCGTGGGGGATTCGCTGGAGCTCAGCCGCAAGGCGGCGGCCACGGACGCCGACGTCATCGCCTTTTGCGGGGTCAAATTCATGGCCGACACGGCGAAGATCCTGTCGCCGCACAAGAAAGTGATCCTGCCCGACATGGACGCCGGGTGCAGCCTGGAGGATTCCTGCCCGCCGGAAAAGTTCAAGGCCTTCCGCGAAGCCCACCCCGATCACATCGCGCTCACCTACATCAATTGTTCGACCGAGGTGAAGGCGCTCTCCGACATCATCGTCACCTCGTCTTCTGCCGAGACCATCCTCGCCCAGATTCCGCCCGAGCAGAAGATCATCTTCGGGCCGGATCGGCACCTTGGCGGCTATCTTTCGCGTAAGTTCGGCCGCGAGATGCTGCTCTGGCCGGGCGTGTGCATCGTCCACGAGGCCTTCAGCGAAACCGAGCTCCTCAAGCTCAAGGAGCAATACCCGGACGCGCCGATCGCCGCGCACCCCGAATGCCCGCCGAGCATCATCGACCACGCGGACTATGTCGGCTCGACCAGCGGCATCCTCAAGTTTGCCAGGGAGTTTGCCGGCGACACGCTGATCGTCGCGACCGAGCCGCACATCATCCACCAGATGGAAAAGGCGCTGCCGAACAAGACCTTCATCGGCGCGCCGGGGGCGGACGGCAACTGCTCGTGTAACATCTGCCCCTACATGGCGCTGAACACGATGGAGAAGCTCTACGTCGCGCTGCGCGACCTGACGCCGCAGATCACCATCGACGAGGAGGTGCGCATCAAGGCCAAGCGCAGCCTCGATAGGATGCTGGAAATGGCCAGCGGCACCGTGGGGATGGGCGATTTGGGCAAGGTGCGGCTGAGCGGGGATTGAGGGGTGGCCGAACCGGACAACCTCGCGCTGCGCTCATTCGAAGACGTTGCTCGTGACTTTTTGACACGCTGGCACCCCCGCGTGGAAAAGGAGGAGGAGTGGTTCGGCCGACGGCCCAAATCGCTCAAGGAGGCGATTGAACGTGCGGCGATGAGCCAAATTCCATCAGGAAAGGGCGGGGCGCTCAAAAAGCACTCTCATCAGTCACGCCTTCCCCGTTCGGTTCTCATTGAAGCAAAGCACCACCTGCTTGCCAGAACAGACCAGATCGGAAGCTGTCGGAATTTTGAAGAACTGTTCGATCTCGTGGAGCGCACAGTTCTGCCCATTCCCGGCGCGGGCGAAATGCTGGTTTACGATATCGCCCAGAGGCTGGGCCTTTACCTCAGATTTGAGCCGACGCAGGTGTTCATGCATCGTGGCACTCGGCTTGGTGCAGCAGCCCTTGGGCTTGAGCCGAATTTGAGGGCGATCCCGCTTGACGCGTTCCCTCCGGCATTGGCGGCCTTGGGGGCTTACCTGCTCGAAGACCCGCTCTGCATCTATCGCGTTGCCTTGGCCCGGATAGCCGCCGGTTCTGCCGCCAGTCCGCCAAAGTCTCGCTGCTAACCCCGCGCCCTGCTCACCGCCAGCGCCGCGCCCACCAGCACCATGCCGATGATATCGAGCCCGCTCAGCACCTCGCCAAAGGCCAGCCAGCCATAGGCCGAGGCCACCACCGGCTGCGTCAACAAGGCGAGGCCCACCACCAGCGGCGGGAAATATCTGAGCGCGAAGACCATCAGCCCCTGGCCGACCAGCTGGCTCGTCACGACGAGGCCGATCACCGGCCCCCAATCCTGCGGCCACACCGGCTCGCCCAGCGCAAGAGCGATCCCCAGCAGCACCGGGGCGCCGAACAGGCTCACCCAGGCGAGCAGGCTCCACGCACCGAAGGCGCCGCGCGCGTTCTGCAGGGTGAGCAGATAGACCGCATAGAGCAGCCCCGCCGCCACCGAGAACAGATCGCCCACCAGCGTCGCCTGCGAAATCTCGAGGCTGCGCCCCATCAGGATCGCCGCGCCGGCAAGCGCGAAGGAGATCGCCAGCCATTCGAGCCTGCCCGGCAGCACCCGGTGGACAATGAAGCCCCAGAACAACAGCACCAGCGAGCCCGAATTGCCGAACAGCGTGGCATTGCCCAGCCGGGTCATGCCGATGCCGATGTGCCAGCTGGCCAGATCAAACGCGAATGTCACCGCCCCCAGCGCCACCAGCGCCAGCGTGCGCGCCGGCATTCCGAACAGCGGCTGGCGGCTCGACCGGGCGAGCAGCACCATGAAGGGCAGCGCAAGGGCGAGCCGCCAGAACCCGGCGGCGACCGGCCCGGTATCGGCCGCGCGCACGAACCACGGCCCGAGCGCGAGCGCGACATTGCCGCCGATCAGCGCGGCGAGCAGCAGCCAGCCGGCCGGGCGCACCTCGCCTGCCGAAAGCCCGGCTTTGCTGGCCCCGTCATTTTCCATGCTTGCGCCCTAGCCGCGGCAGGGCCAAGTGGATAGCCAATCGCAACCCAATCTCGAGGATTACCCACATGCACGAAGCCCTGTTCCAGCCGCTCACCATGGGGGCGCTGCACGCGAAGAACCGCATCTTCATGGCCCCGCTCACCCGCGGGCGCGCGGCCGATCCGATGTTCGTACCGAACGAATTGATGGCGACCTATTACCGCCAGCGCGCCGGCGCGGGCATGATCATTTCCGAGGCGACCGGGATCAGCCGCGAAGGGCTTGGCTGGCCGAGCGCGCCGGGCATCTGGAGCGAGGAGCAGACCGAAGCGTGGAAGGCCACCACCAAGGCCGTGCACGAGGAAGGCGGGCTTATCGTCATGCAGCTGTGGCACATGGGCCGGCTTGTCCACCCCTATTTCCTCGATGGCGAGCCGCCCTCCTCGGCCAGCGCCACTCAGGCCCCGGGCGAGGCGCACACCCCGATCGGCAAACAGCCCTATGCCCTTGCGCGCGAGATGACCCACGCGGACATCAAGCGCACTATCGCCGATTACGCCCGCGCCGCCGAAAACGCCAAGAAGGCCGGGTTCGATGGCGTCCAGCTCCACGGCGCCAATGGCTACCTCGTTGACCAGTTCCTGCGCGACAAGACCAACCTTCGCACCGACGAATATGGCGGCAGCCCGGAACGGCGTACCCGCTTCATGCGCGAGGTTCTCGAAGCGCTGATCGATGTCTGGGGCGCCGATCGGGTGGGCATCCGCCTTTCCCCCAATGGCGAGACCCAGGGCTGCGATGACAGCGATCCGCCTGCCACCTTCGGCGCGGCCGCCAGGGTGTGCGAGGAGCTGGGGCTTGCCTTTGTCGAACTGCGCGAACCTGGCCCCAATGGCACCTTCGGCCAGACCGACGTGCCCAAGCAGAGCCCGCTCATCCGCCAGATCTATACTGGCGCGCTGATCCTCAATTCGGATTACACCGCCGCCGAGGCCGAGGCCGATATCACCAGCGGCAAGTGCGACGCGGTGAGCTTTGGCCGGCCCTATATCTCCAACCCCGATCTGGACAAGCGGATCGCCGTGGGCGCGCACTGGAACCCCAACAAGGACGTGCCCAAGAGCTGGTATTTCCCCATTCCCCAAGGCTACATCGACTATCCGACGCTGGAGGAAGAACAGGCCGCGGCGGCCGAGTGATCAGGGCACCGGGGCCGGCGCGGTGCCTGCCGCTGCGCCGCCCTCGCCCGCCGCGCTCTCGGCCCCGCCCTCGATCCCCGGCGCGGGGCTGACCTCGGGCTGCTCGGCATCGAGGCTCGGCGCCGCCGGACCCTGGCGTGGGGCAAGCGGAGCTTCGGATTGCAATTGATCGAGCGGGATCATCGCATCGCTGATGGTGCCGCCGAGCACCTCGCCCGCCGCCTTGTCGCCCTGCGCCGCAGGGGCGGCCTCCTCGTTGCAGGCGGCCAGCAGCAAAAGGGCAAGCGGGGCGAGGGCGCGCATCATCGGCACGCCCTGTTGGCCGAAGCGGCCAGCGCGTCAAGAAAATCCGCCGAGGTAGCGGCCAGTGCCGCATCCCATTGCTCAGCGCTTACGTGAAGGCCAAGGCGGGCAAGGCTGGTCACGCCATATTCGGCAATGCCGCAAGGCACGATCCCGCCGAAATGCGACAGATCAGGATCGAGATTGACCGAAAAGCCGTGCATCGTCACCCAGCGGCGCACGCGTACGCCGATCGCGCCGATCTTGGCCTCGGTCCCGTCGATATCGCGGGTCCAGATGCCCACGCGCCCCTCGGCCCGCCAGCTTTCCACCCCGAAGCGCGCAAGCGCAGCGATCACCCAGCCCTCGATCGCATGGACGAAGCAGCGCACGTCCTTGCCCCTCGCGGCAAGGTTCAGCACCAGATAGCCCACCCGCTGGCCCGGGCCGTGATAGGTGTAGCGCCCGCCGCGGCCGGCCTCAACCACCTCGAAGCGCGGATCGATGAGTTCCGCCGGATCGGCGCTGGTGCCCGCGGTATAGACCGGGGGATGCTCGAGCAACCAGATCAGCTCGCGCGCGGTGCCGGCCTGCACCGCGGCGTTGCGCGCCTCCATCGCGGCGAGCGCCTGCGCGTAGGGCACCGGCGCAGGGGCGACGCGCCATTCGGGCGGCGCGGGCATCACGGTTTCAGGAGCAATGCTTGCCATCGCGCCTCGGTGGGGGCATTGAGCGCGCATATCAAGAGGCGATTGTCGCTTCACCGCCGCAAAGGCTGAGGGATCGGACAGGAACAGGACATGGCAAGCCGCAAACTCGACATGGGACAGGCCTGGAGCGAGGCGAGCGCGCTGCTCGGCGCCAACCGCGACACCATCGGCGCGATTGCCGGGCTGTTCTTCTTCCTGCCCTCCTTCGCCGCGGCGCTTCTCGTGCCCGAGCTTGTCAATCCCGAGCCGGCGCGCGCACCGAGCAACGATCCGCAAGCGGTGCTCGATGCCGCGCTTGGCCAGATGCGGGCGATCTATGCCGACAACTGGCCGCTGTTCCTCGCGATCAGCCTTGCCGGGCTGGTCGGCTCCCTGGCGATCCTCGCGCTGCTCAGCGACCGCGGCCGTCCCACGGTGCGCGAGGCGCTGGTGACCGCGGCCCGGCGCCTGCCGAGCTATCTTGCCGCCCAGATCATCAGCGCGCTGCTGGCGGGGCTCGCAGTGGGCCTGCCGCTCGGCCTGGTCGCCGCCTTCGCCCCGGCCTGGGCGACCGTGGTGGTGCTGCTCGCAGCGGTGGTGCTGGTGATCTACCTCGTCATCAAGTTCGCGCTGATCGCCCCGGTGATCGCGATCGAGGGGATCACCAATCCTGTGGCCGCGATCGCGCGCTCGTGGCGGCTGACCAAGGGCAATTCGCTGCGCATCTTTGTCTTCCTCGCGCTGCTGTTCCTGGTGATCGGTATTGTCAGCGCGCTGGTGCAGGGGATCCTCACGCTGATCTTCGCGGCGATCGGGGGCGAGGTGGCGACCATCGGCAACGGGTTGGTGAACGCGATCATCAACACGCTCATCACCGTGATCTTCCTGGTGGTGATCGGCGCGGTTCACCGCCAGCTCGCCAGCGAGGCGCCGGGGCGGGTGGCCGAAGTCTTCGAATAGCAGTCCGACGCAAGCCCCATGGCCACGCGCGATCCCGAGACGGCCCGGCCACCGGCCGCGGCCTCGACTGGCAGCACCGGCAGCACGATCCCGCCGGCGCGCATGGCCCTGCTGTTCACCGTGATGCTGGTCACCGCGGCGGGCAACACCGCGATGCAATCGGTGATGCCCTCGATCGGCACCGCGCTTGGCGTTGCCGATGTGTGGATCAGCCTTGCCTATTCGTGGTCGGCGCTCCTGTGGGTGGTGTGCGCGCCCTATTGGGCGCGGCGATCCGACCGGCGCGGGCGCAAGGCGATGATGGCGCTGGGCCTGCTCGGCTTCATCGTCTCCTTCCTGCTGTGCGGGGCGGCGCTGTGGGCGGGGCTTGCCGGCTGGATGTCGGCGCTGTGGACGCTCATCGCCTTTGCCGCGGCGCGCAGCCTCTATGGCGGTTTCGGCAGCGCCGCGCCCCCGGCGGTGCAGGCCTATGTCGCCTCACGCACCCCGCGCAGCCAGCGCACCCAGGCGCTCTCGCTCATCGCTTCGAGCTTCGGGCTTGGCACGGTGATCGGCCCGGCGCTCGCGCCGCTGATGGTGCTGCCCTTTCTCGGGATCGGGCTGACGGGCCCGTTCCTGTGCTTTGGCCTCATCGGCCTTGCCGCGCTGGTGGTGCTGCGGCTGCGCCTGCCCAATGACGAGCCGCAATTTGCCGCGCGCGGCCTTGCGGCGCCCTATTCGGCGCCCTCGGGCGCGCCGAGCGATCCGGCAAGCGCGCTCGAGCCGGAAGAAGGGGCGCCGCCGCACCTTTCCTGGCGCGATCCGCGCCTTGCGCCCTGGGTCTTTGCCGGGTTCTTCGGCGGCCATGCCCAGGCGATGGTGCTGGGGATCACCGGCTTTCTGGTGCTCGACCGGCTGGGCCTGCGCGCCACCCCGGCTGAGGGCGCCGGGCCGGTGGGGCTGGTGCTGATGAGCGGGGCGATCGCCACCCTGCTTGCCCAATGGGGGCTGATCCCGCGCTTTGATCTTGGCCCGCGCGCGGCAACGCTGTGGGGCATTGCCACCGCGGCGCTGGGCACGCTGGTGCTGGGGATTGCAGGGGATCTGCACCTCATCGCGCTTGGCTATGCCATCGCCTCGCTCGGCTTTGGCCTGTTCCGTCCCGGCACCACCGCGGGCACCAGCCTCGCCGTAACCCGCGCCGAACAGGGCCAGGCGAGCGGCATCGTCGCCAGCCTTGCCGGGGCGAGCTACATCTATGCCCCGGCGCTCGGCGTGTGGCTCTATGGCCATTCCGACTGGCTCGGCTTCGGACTCATTATCGCCCTGTGCGCGGTGGTGCTGGGCCATGGCTGGTTTGCGCTTCAGGCCGACCGCGAGCTGACCCGCGAACGCCGTTGAACCGCCACGCGCTGCGCGCCGAGGCGAAAGGCGGCGCGGCACGGGCGCCACAGGTGGGTGATTATCACTTTCATCTGCACGCAAGGCTTGCAGATGCGAATAATTTGCAATAGCTGCAGCAACGAATCACAGGGAGTTTCCATGATCCGTCGCCAGCTCACCCGCGCGCTCGCCGCGGGCACCACCCTCCTTGCCGCCCCGGCCATGGCCGAAACCGGAGCCGACAGCCTCGATGCCCCCGATGCGGCCGAGGCCGGCCCTCGCGAGATCACGGTGATCGGCGAATATGCCAGCGAAACCCTCTCCACCCCGCAGCACCAGCTGCCGCTGCTCGACACTCCGCAGACCGCGGTGGTGATTTCCGACGACCTGCTCGAGGAACAGGGCCGGCGCACCCTGCGCGATGCGCTGCGCAACATCACCGGGGTGAGCTTCCAGGCGGGCGAGGGCAACCCGCCGGGTGGTGGCGATGCCTTCAACGTGCGCGGCTTTTCCGCCCGCGACGACATCTTCGTCGATGGCATCCGCGATCCGGGCAATTATTTCCGCGATCCTTTCTATGCCGAGCGGATCGAGGTGACCAAGGGCCCGGCCTCGGCCTTTGCCGGGCGCGGCAATGTCGGCGGCACGGTCAACATCGTCACCCGCCAGGCCAACCTCAAGGACAGCCTGTTCGGCGAGGCGGTGGTGGGCACCGATCAGTTCTTCCGCGGCACCTTTGATGGCAATGCCGTGCTCGATACGGAGCGCGGCATTGCCCTGCGCCTCACCGCCATGGCCCATCACAATGACGAGCCGGGGCGCGATTTCGTCGAGAACGAGCGCTGGGCGATCGCCCCCTCGATCGGCTTCGGGCTCGGCGGGGATACCACGGTGATGGTCAATTACCTGCACCTTGAGCAGGACGACCTGCCCGATCTCGGCCTGCCCAATGCGCGCAATTTCAGCCTTGCCGGTTCGGGCTTCGAGGGCCGGGTCGCGCCCGTCGATCGCGACAATTTCTATGGCTATGCGACCGATTATCGCCATGTCGAAACCGACACGATCACCGGGCGCATCGATCACAAGGTGAGCGACACGATCCAGCTTGCCAACATCACCCGCTATGCCCGGGTGGCGCTCGATCAGATCGTTTCGGCCCCGCGCTTTGTCGGCAATGTCACCACGCTCGATGCCAACACCCAAGTGGTGGGCAATTTCAAGCCGCGCGATCAGGTGGACGAGCTGTTCATCAACCAGACCACGCTCACCGCCAGCTTCGGCAGCCCGGCCTTCCGCCACACCCTGGTGATTGGCGCCGAATATGTCGAGGAGACCAACCGCAACCGCCGCCGGCTCGATGCCAATGGCCCGGCGCGCAACCTGTTTAACCCCGCCTTCGTCCCGGCCCAGCCGCTGGCCTATAACGGCACCCGGGCGCGGATCGATCTCGACACGATCTCACTTTTCCTGTTCGACACCATCGAGCTGGGCGAGCGCTGGCGGATCGTTGCGGGCCTGAGGCACGACTGGGTCGAAACCCGAGTGCGGGGCTTTGATGACAATGGCATTGCCCCCGGCTTCGTCACCGATCTTGCCCGCAAGGACAGCGAATTGAGCGGCAATGCCGCGCTGGTGTTCAAGCCCACCGCCAATTCCAGCCTCTATCTTGCCTGGGCCACCGCATTCGAGCCGGGCAGCGCGTCCGAAGTGATCCAGCTTGCCGGGGGCAACAACAACCCGCCGGTGACACCGGCCAATTTCTTCGTCGCCCCGGAAACCAGCGAGGCCTTTGAACTGGGCGGCAAGCTCGATCTCATGGACGGCAGGCTCCAGCTTTCTGCAGCGCTGTTCGAGATCACCCGCAACAATGCCCGCACCCCGGGGATCAACCCGGGCGATCCGGCGGTGGTGCTCGATGGCGCGCAGCGGGTGCGCGGGTTCGAAGTGCAGGCGGTGGGCGCGATCACCCCGCGCTGGAACATCTTTGCCGGCTATTCCTATCTCGATGGCGAGGTGACGCGCTCGAACAGGCCCTTCGAGATCGGCCAGCGGCTCGAACAGACCCCGGAACATTCGCTGAGCGCCTGGACCAGCTATGCGCTCACCGATGCGCTGCTGGTGGGCGGCGGGGTGCAATATGCCTCGAGCCGCACCAGCAATGTGCGCCCCGGCCCCACCGCCGATTTCGTCATCACCGCGCCTTCCTACACGGTGTTTGATGCCTTTGCCGAATATCAGCTGACCGATCGGCTGAGCGCGCGCGTCAATGTCTACAACCTTGCCGATGAGACCTATTTTCTCTCCTTTGGGCAGGCCCAGTCGATCCCGGCCCCGGCGCGTTCGGCGACCTTCACCTTGACCTATAGCTACTAGGGCTGTCACAGCCCGCTTGGCCATGATGATCGAGATCGAAGCCCTGCTCGATGCCGCCACGGTGCGCGCGATGCGCGCCGTGCTCGATCAGGCGCCCTGGGCCGATGGCAAGGTTACCGCAGGCTATCAGTCCGCGCTGGCAAAGCACAACCAGCAGTTGCCGCAGGATTGTGCCGAGGCGCGCCAGCTTGGCGATGAGATCCGCGCCGCGCTGGCGCGCTCGCTGCTGTTCCAGTCGGCCGCGCTTCCCCGGGCGATCTATCCCCCGCTGTTCAACCGGTATGGCGTGGGCGAGCATTTCGGCACCCATATCGACAATGCCTGGCGCCCGCTGCCCGGCGGCGGGCACCTGCGCACCGATCTTTCCGCGACGCTGTTTCTTGCCGATCCGGAAGAATATGACGGGGGCGAACTGCTGATCGAGGACGGGCACGAGGGCAAGCGGGTCAAGCTCAAGGCGGGCAACATGTTCCTTTATCCCGCCACCACGCTCCACCAGGTGACGCCGGTGACGCGCGGGGCGCGGATCGCCGCCTTCTTCTGGGTGGAAAGCTTCGTGCCCGATGCGGGCCGGCGCGATATCCTGTTCGACATGGACATTGCCATCCAGTCGCTGCGCGGCAAGGTGGGGGATGATGACCCGGCGCTGATCGCGCTCACCGGCTGCTATCACAACCTCCTGCGCAGCTGGTCGGCGGGCTAGGCGCGCGCTCACTCCTGCGCCGGCACCACCCGCAGCGCCGGCACCGCCCGGGCCGCATCCTCGGGGCTGATCGCCGGGGCGGGCACGGCGCTGATGCGTTCCTGGCGCTGAGCGACGCGCCCGGCCTGCGCGATCGCGCGCAGGAGCCGGGGATAGACCCCGCAGCGGCAGATATTGGGGATCGCCGCGGCGATCTCCTCGCGGCTGGGGGCGGGATTGCGCTGGATCAGCGCGGCGGCGGCGATGACGATGCCGGGGGTGCAATAGCCGCACTGGATCGCCCCCTGCGCCACCAAGGCCTGCTGCACCGGGTGCGTGCGATCGGGCGAGAGGCCCTCGATCGTCACGATCTCGCGCCCCTCGGCCTCGGCGAGGGTGATCGCGCAGGAGCGCAGCGCCACCCCATCGACCAGCACCATGCAGGTGCCTGGGCAATCCTCGCCCACCCCGCTGCCCCCGCAGGCCTTGGTGCCGGTGAGGTTCATCGCCTCGCGCAGAGCATAGAGCAGCGGCATGCGCGGATCTAGATCGAAGGCGACCGGCCGCCCGTTGACGGTCATGCGGGACATGGGATGGTTTCCTGCGCCCTAGCGGCGCCAGCTGTCGTCGATGCGGTCGATCTTGCGCTTCCACGCCTCGAAATCGAACAGCCCCGCGCCGCCCTGCCCGCTCATCACCGCAAGATCGCGCTGGTGCACCGCGATCACCTCGGGCGAAACCAGCGTGGGCTCGCCCATGGCCAGCGTCGCCACCTGGATCTCGCAGGCGCGCTGCAAGGCCCACATCTTGACGAACATGCCCGGGATGGTGCGATCCATCACCACCGGCCCGTGGTTGCGCAGCATCAGGATCGAGTGGGGCCCGAGGTTCTTGACCAGCCGCTCCCCCTCCTCGGGTCGCACGGTCACGCCCTCGAAATCGTGATAGCCGATCTGGCCGATGAAGTTGCAGGCGTAGAAATTGCACGGCAACAGCCCGTCCTTGTGGCTCGCCACCGCCATGGTGGCGGTGGTGTGGACGTGGCAGATCGCCGCGGCGCGCTCGCCCAGATGCTTGTGGAAATAGGCGTGCTGGGTGAAGCCCGCCTTGTTCACCATATAGGGCGAGCCGCCGACATTGTTGCCCTCGACATCGATCTTGACAAGGTTCGAGGCGGTGACTTCCGAATAGAGCAGGCCGAAGGGGTTGATGAGAAAGGTGTCATCCTCGCCCGGAACCTTGACCGAGATGTGATTGTAGATCGATTCCGACCAGCCGAGGTGATCGAAGATGCGGTAGCAGGCGGCAAGATCGAGCCGGGCCTGCCATTCCTCCTTGCTGCACTTGCCCTCGAGGCTGTCAGGCGCGGGTTTGAGCTGGGTGGCCATGATCGGGATCCTCTCGCTATCGGTAATTGCTGCTGTGGCTATCGCATGGGCGGGGAAGGCTTTGCAAGCAGCGCGCCGCACGGCTAGGCCGGACAGGCGATGAGCGCGCCCGGCCCTTCTGCTGCCAAACTCGTGAGCGGTTCGATCCCCGCGCACCTCGTCGCGCAGACCTTGCCGGCGATCATCGGGGTGGCGGCGATCATGTCGATCGGGATCGTCGATGCCTATTTCATCGGCCAGCTGGGCAGCGAGGCGCTGGCTGCGATCAGCTTCATCTTTCCCGTCGGCGTAGCCACCACCTCGCTCGGCGTGGGGGTGATGGTGGGGATCAATTCGGTGGTCGCCCGGGCCCTCGGCGCGGGCGATAAGGCGCGCGCGGCACGGCTGGCCAATTTCGGCATCGTCTTTGCCGGGCTTTGCGGGGTGGGGATGGGCCTTGGCCTGTGGCTCTGCACCGATGCGATCTTTGCCGCGATGAACGCGCCGCCGGCGCTGATGCCGCTGATCCGCGCCTATATGGGGCCCTATGCCGCGGGATTCCCGCTGATCCTGCTCATCATGGGCTTCAACGGGGTGCTGCGCGGCCAGGGCGAGGCGCGCCGCACCAGCACCGTCTCGATCACCTATGCCGCGGCCAACTGGGTGCTCGATCCGCTGCTGATCACCGGCGCCATGGGGTTTGAAGGGCTGGGCATGGCGGGCGCGGCCTATGCCACGGTGATCGGCTGGGCGCTGGGCGTGAGCGCCGCCGCGCTGCTGCTGCGCGGCACCGCGCTGCCGCTCGATCCTGGCCTCATCGCCCGCTGCCGCATCGGCGAATCGGCGCTGGCGATCCTGCGTGTCGGCCTGCCCGCGGCCTTTTCCAACGCCATCAACCCGCTGGGCCTGTCGATCCTCACCGCGCGCGTCGCGCTCGAGGGCGAGGCGGCGGTGGCGGGCTTCGGCGCCGCCGGCAGGCTGCAAAGCTTTGTGATCGTGCCGCTGCTGGCGCTTTCGGGCGCGATCGGGGCGATCGTCGGGCAGAACTGGGGCGCAGGCCAATATGACCGCGCGCGCGCCGCGGCGCTCTATGCCGCGGCCTTCTGCCTCGTCTGGGGGCTGGGCGTGGCCGTGTGGATGATGCTGGCTGGCGAAGGCTTTGCCCGCCTGTTCACCGACGATCCGGCGGTGATCGCCGAGTTTGCGCTCTATCTCAGGATCGCCGCCTGGGGCTATGCCGGCTTCGGGCTGCTGATCGTGGGCAATGGCATCATGAACGCGGTGGACAAGGCCGCCTATGCCCTCGCCCAATCGCTGGCGCGGGTGTTCCTGGTGATGCTGCCGGTGGCACTGCTGCTGCAACCGGGCATGGGTTCGGGCGCGATCTACACCGCGGAACTTGCCGCCAACCTCTTTGGCGCAGCCTCGGCGGTGGTGCTGGTGCGGCATATCTTCCGGCGCCGCGATCCGGCATGGCGCGCGCGCTAGGCGCTTGTTAACCAACTGTGCCGCATAGCCCTGTTGCACAAAGGCAAACAGGGGCGCGCGCTTTTGCCATGGACGATCTTCTGGCCGAATTCATCGCCGAAACCCGCGAGATGCTCGCGGCATCGAGCGGCGAGATCGTCGCCTGGGAAGCCGATCCTTCCGATCGCGCGCGGCTCGATGCGATCTTCCGCTTCGTCCACACGGTAAAGGGCAATTGCGGCTTCTTCGATTTTCCCCGCCTTGCCGCGCTCTCGCACGCGGCCGAGGATGCGCTCGCCGATTGCCGCGCCGGGCGGCGCGAGCCCGATCGCGCGCTGGTCTCGGCGGTGCTCGCGATCATCGACCGCATCGCTGCGCTGGTCGATGCGATCGAGGCGGGCAGCGTGCTTCCCGAGGAGGGCGAGGCCGAGCTGATCGCCGCGCTCGGCCTCGATGATGAGGAGGAGGAGGGCGAGGAGGTCGCCGCGCCGCGCATCCGAGACGAGACGCCCGCCCCGCAGGCCGATGCGGGCACGGGCCAGCCCCCCGCCACTTCCAAGACCCACGCCCATCCCCCGCCCGGGCCGCCGGCGCAGCGCACCATCCGCCTGCCGGTGGAGCTGCTCGACCGGGTGATGAGCGGCATTTCCGACATGGTGCTGGCGCGCAACGATCTGGCCCACCGCCTGCGCCAGGCGGGCACCCAGCCGACCATCGACGGGCCGTTCGAACGGCTCACCGCGATCCTTTCCGACGTGCGCGACGCTGTCACGCGGATGCGGATGCAGCGCATCGAAACCCTGCTCGGCGCGCTCCCCCGGCTGGTGCGCGATCTTTCGAACGAACTTGGCAAGCAGGTGATGATCGATGTCGATGGCGGCGATGTCGAACTCGACCGCGAGATGATCGAAACCATCCGCGATCCTCTCACCCACATCATCCGCAATGCCATCGATCACGGCATCGAAGCGCCCGCCGCGCGCCGCGCCGCGGGCAAGCGCGAGATCGGCCTCATCACCATCACCGCGCGCCAATCGGGCAACACCATTGCCATCACCATCGGCGATGACGGGCGCGGGCTCGATGAGGCGCGCATCGCCGCCAAGGCCGAGGCAATGGGACTGATCAGCGCCGCCGAACGGGCGCAGATGCGCCGCGAGAAGCTGCTCGATCTCATCTTCGAGCCGGGATTTTCGACCGCGGCGAGCGTCAGCAATATTTCGGGCCGCGGGGTGGGGCTTGATGTGGTGCGGCAGAACCTTGAGAAGGTCGGCGGCTCGATCAAGGTGGCAAGCGAGCCGGGCGCGGGCACCCGCTTCACCCTGCAGATCCCGCTCACGCTCAGCATCATCGCCGGGCTGACGGTCGAGACCGCCGGCCAGCGCTTTGCCATTCCGCAAAGCCATGTCGAGGAAATCGTCGAGGCCAGCCACAGCGCGCTCGCCTTCACCCGCATGGGCGAAACCGCGCTCGTCACCTTCCGCGGCAAGCGGGTGGTGTGCCTGATGCTCGATGCCCTGCTCGGCCTCGCCCGCCCAGCTCCTGAGGCCGAGGCGGCGCGGGGGGCAACCCTGGTGATGCTGCGGCTCGCCGGCGGGATGCTGTTCGCGCTCGCGGTCGATCGCATCCACGGCCACGGCGATCTCGTGGTCAAGCCGCTCGCCCCGGCGGTGATGCGCTGCGGGCTCTATGCCGGATCGACCCTGCTCGATGATGGCCAGCCGGTGCTGCTGCTCGACATCGCCAATATCGCCGCCATGCACCAGCTGGCGATCGACAAGCATTCGCGCCTCGAGATCGCGGCAGAGGAGCGCGAGGCGAGCATCGCCCGCAGCGGGGTGCAGGCGATGCTGTTCAGCGATTTTGCCGGGCGGCGCATGGCGGTGCGGCTCGAACTGGTGCGCCGCATCGAAACCGCCCCGGCCAGCGCGATCGACCTGTCCGGCCCGCACCCGCGCGCAGTGATCGACGGGCTGATCCTGCCCCTCGTCGGCCTGCCTGATGAGGCTCTTACTACCCCACGGCTGCGCCTCCTGCGGCTGACCGACGGCAGTGCCGAACTGCTGCTGGCGGTGCGCGAGATCGAGGACGCGCGCACGCTCGATGGCGCGCTCAACCCGGTGCCGGACGATCCGCTTGCCGAAGCGGTCACCCTGGTGGACGGGCGACCGGTGACGCTGATCGATGGCCATACGCTGTTCGCCAGCCACGGCGCGGCACCCGAAATTGCCGCAAGGGCGCGCTGCGTATTGCCCGATGATGATTGGGCGCGCACCATCCTTGCCCCGCTGGTCGAGGCCGCCGGCTATGCGATCGTCCCGCCGGCGAGCGCCGACGATAAGACCGTGACGATCATCTTCGATGAGGTCTATGAGGTTGCCGAGGCGCTCGGGCGCCCGATCACCGGCCCGGTGATCCGCCTGCGCAACCAGCCCGAGGCGCCGGCTGGCGCGCCCACCATCTATCGCTATGACCGCGCCGGGCTGCTCGCCGCGCTTGCCGCCGCCCGCACCCCGCGGCCTGCCGGAGACCGCGCATGAGCGAGGAGTTGCTGGTCATCATCCAGATCGCCGGACGGCGCTGCGCCCTGCCCGCGCTTGCCGTGCGTTCGGTGATCGAGCTTGCCGCGATCGCCCCGATCCCGCGCGCGCCGGCGCACATCACCGGCATTGCCGCGCTGCGCAGCCAGGCCTTGACCGTGATCGACTGCCGCCGCGCGCTCGGCCTTGCGGCGGAGGAATGGCCGACCGATCACCGCGCCGTGGTGGTGGCGCAGGATGGCCATGCCTATGCCCTGCGGGTCGACGGGATCGAGGACATCACCAGCGCGATTGGCGCACCGGGCCAGGTGCCGGGGGGCTTCGGCGCGGAATGGTCGCGCGCCGCGCGCGGCTTGATCGAAACCCAGATCGGCCCGGCGCTGCTGCTCGATCCGGCGGTGCTGATCGCCGGGAGCGAGCTGGCCCGCAGCGAAAGCGAGGCCGCCGCTTAATCCAATGCTTACCCGATTCTTCTAGGCTTTCTTGGCCACAAGCAGGACTCGCCATGAAAACATGCCTGATCGTCGATGATTCGCGCGTCATCCGCAAGGTTTCGCGGCATATCCTCGAAACCCTTGGCTTTGCCGTGGCCGAGGCCGAGAACGGCAAGGAGGCGCTCGAGGCCTGCGAGGCGGCGATGCCCGACGTCGTGCTGCTCGACTGGAACATGCCGGTGATGAGCGGGATCGAGTTCCTCGCCCATCTGCGCCAGCGCCCCGGGGGTGAACGGCCCAAGGTGGTGTTCTGCACCACCGAGAATGACGTCGCCCATATCCGCGAGGCGATCCAGGCGGGCGCCGATGAATATGTGATGAAGCCCTTCGATCACGAGACCTTGCAGATCAAGCTCCAGCTTGTCGGATTTGCATGAGCCGGCCCCTGCCCCGCCCCGGTGCGCCGGCTGGTGCCAGCGTCCCGCCGCGCCCGCGGCGGCCGCTTGGCCATGGCGCCGGGGCGCCGATCCGGGTGATGATCGTCGATGATTCGCTCACCGTGCGCACGATCTTGAAGCGCATGGTCGAAAGCGATCCGGCGCTGGTGATCGCCGGCACCGCCAGCAGCGCCGAAGGGGCGCTCGCGCAATTGGCGAGCACGCCTGCCGATGTGGTGCTGCTCGATCTCGAAATGCCGGGCCGCGGCGGGCTCGATGCCCTGCCCGCGATCCTGGCCACGCCCGGCCGCCCGCAGGTGCTGGTGGTCTCCTCGCTCACCATGGACGGGGCCGAGCACACGCTGGCCGCGCTCGAGATGGGGGCGGCCGACACCCTTTTGAAGCCGCGCCCCGGGGGCTTTACCGAAGATTACCGCGGGCAGCTGTTGCGCAAGATCCGCGCGCTCGGCGCCCCGCGCGGGGATGAGGCCGCGCTCGCGGGCGGCGATCCGGCAGCGCCCGCCCCCGGCCCCGACGCAGGCGCGATCCCGGCGCACTTTCCCCGCCCGGCCCGCGCCCGGCCCGGCTGGCGCCCGCAGGTGCTCGGCATCGGCGCCTCAACCGGCGGCATCCACGCGCTGGCGCAGTTGCTGCGGCGCATGGGGGCCGCCTGCGACGTGCCAATCCTCATCACCCAGCACCTGCCCGCCTCGTTCATGCCGGTGTTCGCGCGGCAGGTGGAGACGGCCTGCGGCCGTCCGGCTGAGATCGCCCGCGATGGCCTTGCCATCACCGCGGGCCGGATCGTCATCGCCCCCGGGCACGGCCACCTCATGGTGCGCCGCCAGGGCGAGCGGCTGATCGCCCGGATCGGCACCGAACCGGCGCCGAGCGGCTGTGTGCCCTCGGTCGATCCGATGCTCGAAAGCCTTGCCCAGGCCTGCGCCGGCGCGGCGCTGGCAGTGATCCTTTCGGGCATGGGCCGCGACGGGGCGATCGGCGCCGAGGCGCTGGTGGCCGCGGGCGGCGCGGTGTTTGCCCAGGATGCCGACAGCAGCGCGGTGTGGGGAATGCCCGGTGCGGTGGCGCGCGCCGGCCTTGCCACGCTGGTCGCCTCGCCCGAGCGCCTCGGCGAGGCGGTGCTCGCCCAGCTGGCCGCGCCGCTGCCGGCAGCCTCGCCCGATGCGCCGCGACGGGGACAGGGCTGATGCACACCAGCGAAGCCTCGTTCCAGATCATCGCCGAACTGCTCGCCGCGCGCACCGGCCAGCACCTCACCGAAAGCCGGCGCTGGCGGGTCAATTCGGCGCTCGCCGGGCTGTTCCGCGAGCACGGGATCAGCAATGTCGATCAACTCGTCTGCCTGCTCGCCGCCCCGCCGCGCGGGCCGGAAAGCCCCGATCTGGCGCAGGACGTGGTCGAGGCGCTGCTCAACAACGAGACCTATTTCTTCCGCGACCGCCCGACCTTTGACCAATTGCCCGAGGAGATCCTGCCCGAGCTGGCCCGGCGGCGGCGCGAGGTCAGGCGCCTGTCGATCTGGTCGGCGGGCTGTTCCACCGGGCAGGAGGCCTATTCGCTGGCGATGCTCTTTCTCGACCAGCCCGAACGCTGGCACGGCTGGACCATCGACATCCTCGGCACCGATGTCTCGCACCGCGCCATCAATGCCGCGCGCAGCGGGCTTTACAGCCAGTTCGAGGTGCAGCGCGGGCTGGGCGTGGCGCAGATGCTGCGCCATTTCGAAGAAACCGAGCGCGGCTGGCAGGTGCGCGACGAGCTGCGCGCGATGGTGCGCTTCCGCCAGCACAACCTGCTCGGTCCCCATCCCGGGCGGATGCCCTTTGACCTCGTGCTGTGCCGCAACGTGCTGCTCTATTTTGATCGCACCACCCGGGCGCTGGCCTTCGAGCGGCTGGCGAGCGCGGTGCTGCCCGACGGGCTGTTGATGCTCGGCGCGGGCGAGACCACGGTGGGCCACACCGAGCGCTTCGTGCCCAGCGCCCCGCGTGCCAGCTTCTTCGAGCCAGCCCCGGCGAGCGCCGAGGCGCTGCGCCGGCGCCAGGCGTGATGGCCGCAGCCCGCAGCGCACAACCGGGCACGGCGCTTTACCCTTCCTTAGCCGCCACGCCTTACAAGCCGATAGCGGAACAACGCGGCGCGTGGCTGCGCCCTTTTTGCGGGATCGTGCTCTGGTGATCACGGCAAAGCCACCGCTGGCACTTTCGGCCTGGGGCCTGATGTTCCTGCCGATGGCAGGGGCGAGCCTGCTCACCGGCCTGTTCGTGCTGGGGGTGAGCTTCAGCAACCACCTTGCGATTCTCTCGCCCGCCCCGCTGCTGATCGCCGCGCTGCTCACCTATGCCGCGCTGCTGTTCCTGCTCGGCCGCAGCGGCCTTGCCAACATTCGCGCGCTCGAGGTGCGCGCCGTCACCGATCCGCTCACCCTGATGCCCAACCGCCACGCGCTGCACGCGCAAATCGCGCAACTCTCGCGCGGCGATGCGGAGGTGGCGCTGGCGGTGATCGATCTCGACAGCTTCAAGCAGGTCAACGACCACTATGGCCATGCCGTGGGTGATGTGCTGATCGCCCGCTGCGCCGAGGTGATCCGCGAGGTCTGCGGCAAGGAAGCGCGCTGCTACCGGCTGGGCGGCGACGAGTTTGCCGCGCTGATGAGCGGCAAGGTCGCCGGCACCATTCTCGAGGGCCTCTGCCGCACCCTGCTCGATCGGCTTTCCAGCCCGATCGAGCTCGATGGGCGCCACATAGTCGTAGGCGCAAGCATTGGCCTTGCCCGTTCGACCGCCACGGCCCGGGTGCCCTCCTCGGAGATGCTGCGCCGGGCCGACGTGGCGATGACCATGTCGAAGCGCGGCGGGCGGATGCGCTGCACCTGGTTCAACGAGAGCTTCGACCGCCGCCGCGAGCGGATGCGCGAGATCGCGGAGGAAATTCGCGCCGGGATTGCCGCGGGCGAGTTTCGCCTCGCCTATCAGCCGCTGGTAAGCGCCGAGAGCGGACGGATCGTCGCAGTCGAGGCGCTGCTGCGCTGGGATCGCGGGGCGCGCGCGCCGCTGGGCCCCAATATCTTCATCCCGGTGGCCGAGGATTCGGGCCTCATCAACCCGCTCGGGGCCTGGGTGCTGCGCCAGGCGGTGTGCGACGCGCGCCGCTGGGAGGGGATCACGCTCGCGGTCAACATCTCCGCCGCGCAGCTGCGCAATGCCGAGTTCCCGATCAAGCTCGGCGAGGTGCTCGAGGAAACCGGCTTTCCCCCGCACCGGCTCGAACTCGAGGTGACCGAGACCTGCCTGGTGCTCGATCCCGAGGTGGCCGAGCGCACGCTCGATGTGATCCGCAGCTTCGGGGTCAGGATCGCGCTCGATGATTTCGGCACCGGCTATGCCTCGATCGGCTTTTTGCGGCGCTTCCGCTTTGAAAAACTGAAGCTCGATCGCAGCCTTGTCGAACTTGCCGGGGTGGACGAGGCCAGCCGGGCGATGATGCTTTCCTCGGTGGCGCTCGCCCGCGCGCTCGACATGGGGGTGACCGCCGAAGGGGTGGAAACCAAGGACCAGGCCGAACTGGCGCGCCTGGCCGGGTGCGACCAGCTCCAGGGCTGGCTTTATCATCGTGCGCTGAGCGCCGCCGAGATCGACCGGCTGATCGAAGCGCAAGAGAACGCCGCCACCGGGTCTGGCGAGGCCGGCGGCACGGCATCGGCATGAGCGCGCTCGGCGACATCGCCATCGATCTTGCCGCCGAGCGCGTCGCGGCCGCGCCCGCAGCCCGGCGCCGCGGCCCGCTCGGCTGGCTGGGCGCCTGGTTTGCACGGCTATCGGTCGGTGGCAAGGTGGCGCTGTTCCTCAATCTCAATCTCGTCTTTGCCCTTGCGGCCGGCCTTTTGGTGGTGCGCGGCCATGGCGAACTCGGCGCGAGCGCCGCGCGCATCGGCGCGGCGCAGGAACAGGCGCTGGTGGCCGAACGGCTGATGGTGCAGCTGAGCGAGAGCCAGCGCCATGCCGAATTGCTGGCGGCGGGCGCGCCGGAGGCAGAGCACGAGCGCGCCGCGCGCGCCGCGCTCGATCGCGCCGCGGCGCTGGCAAATACGCTCGCCGAAACCCTGCCGCAGCGAAGCCCTGCGGCCTATGATCGCCTCGCGCTGATCCGCGAAGGGATCGCCGATGTCAGCCGCCAGATCGCCGCCTTCGATGCGGTCGAGGCCGATCCTGCCGCGCGGCGCCGCCTGGCGCGCGAACTGGCGGCAACCAGCAGCGCCGTAGCCAAGGCGGGCAGCGCCCTTGCGCTGCTGCTCGGGCAGGAGGTCGCATCCGCCAGCGCTGCGGGCGAAGCTCTGCTGGCGCGCCTCTTTGCCCTCTGGATCGCGCTTGGCGCGGTTCTCGTCGTGCTCACCCTCGCCGCGCAGCGCTATGTCCACCGTCAGCTTGGCGGCACGATCAAGGCGATCGCGGCGCAGATGAGCCGGATCGCCGCGGGCGAGCGCGGGGTGGCGATCAGCGGCACCGCGCGCGAGGACGAGATCGGCGAGATCGCCCGCGCCACCGAGGTGTTCCACCAGGCGGGCGTGAGGCTCGAGCAATTGAGCCAGGAACGCGCCGCACGCGCCCGCGCCGAGCTTGACGAACAGGCCCGCCTGCAACTGGTGCGCGAAGAAGCGCGGATCGCCCGCGAACGGGTGCTCACCCAGATCGCCGATCAGTTCGAGCGCAGCCTCGGCGAGGTCGTAACCGGCGTGGTCGCCGCGGCGGGCCAGCTGCAAGCCACCGCCAGCGCCATGGCCGCCACCGCCGAGCAGACCAGCCAATCGACCGCCGCGGCCGAAGGCGCGATGGAGGAGGCCCACCTCGGCGCCACCGCAGCGGCGGCGGCGAGCGACGAATTTGCCCTGTCGATCAGCGAGATCAGCCGCCAGGCTGCCGCTTCGGCCGCGCTCGCACGCGAGGCGAGCCTCGCCGCGCGCGAGGCCGACAGCACCATCGGCGCGCTGGCCAGTTCGGCCGAGGAAGTGGGGCAGATTGTCGAGCTGATCCAGTCGATCGCGCGGCGCACCAATCTGCTCGCGCTCAACGCCTCGATCGAGGCGGCGCGCGGCGGCGAGGCCGGCCGCGGCTTTGCCGTGGTGGCGAGCGAGGTCAAGGAACTGGCCAACCAGGCGAGCCGCGCCACCGATGCGGTGGCCCAGCAGATCCGCGCGATGCAATCCACCACCGGCGCCAGCGTTGCCGCCCTGCGCGCGATCGCCGGGCAGATCGCCAGCCTCGAGACCAGCGCCATCGCCATTGCCAGCGCGGTCGATCAGCAATCGGTGGCGGGCCACGATCTGGCGCGCAGCATCGACATTGCCGCGCGCGGCAGCGAGAAGGTGGCTGGCCATATCGCCGAAGTGCGGGGCATGGCGCTTGGCACCGGCAGTGCCGCCGCCGAGGTGCTCGCCAGCGCCTCCAGCCTCGAGGTGCAGGCCGCCAGCCTGCGCCAGCAGGCCGAGGGCTTCCTCGCCCGGGTGCGCGGCGCCTGAATCCCGCCCATGCGGGGCTCAAAAAGCGCCCCCGAATCAAGTTTTCGGAAAGGATTTTCGTTCACATTTGCGCGCAGCAAACCTCGGGGGAACGCGTAATGAACATGATGAGCTGGCAGGAGCGGCGCGAGGAACAGGCGGTGCCCGATTTTGTCCGGCAATTGCGCAGCGAATCCGCTCAGGATGAAGACAACGAGGCGGCGCCTGCCGCCGGGGCAGAGCGCACCACCCTGCTCGAGCGCTTTGCCTGGTTCCGCAACCTGCCGCTGGCGCGCAAGATCAACGCCATCTTCGGTACCTTCCTTGGCGTGGGCCTGTTGATGGCGCTGGTGCTGGGGCTTGGCCTTGGCGAATTGTGGCAGCGCTACACCACCTCGGCCAGGCTCCAGGAAGCGCTGGTGATGGCCGGGCAGATCGAAGCGGGCGCGGGCGAGCTGCGCCACGATTCGCTGCGGGCGCTCTACCAGCGCAGCGCGGCGCTCGATGCCGCCCAGCGCCGCAGCGAAAGCGCGCTCGCGGCAAGGCTCGCGGCGCTCGAGACGAAGCTCGGCAGTGATGCCCCGGAATTTGCGCCCCGCGTGGCGGCGCTGCGCGAGGGGCTGGCCACCTTCCAGGCGCGCTATGACGAAGCCCGTGAGGCCGCGCGCAGCGGCGACGCGCCCGGCCGCGCCGCCGACAGCATGGCCGAGGCAGGCCGCGCGCTCATCACCGCGAGCGCTGGCCTGTCGGCCGCGCTTTCAGCCGATGCCGAGGCGCTCGAGGCGCGCGGCATTGCCTATTTCTTCAACATGATCCTGATCCTCGCGGTGATGGCGGTGTTTGGCGGGGGTGTGCTGCTGCTTGGCCTTGCCTATCTCTCGCGCGATTTCTCGCGCCGCATCGCCGAGATCACCACCGCCATGACCCGGCTTGCCGATGGGGACCGCAATTTCGAGCTGGCCGGCGAGGAGCGCCGCGACGAGATCGGCGCGATGGTGCGCGCGATCGCGCTGTTCAAGCGCGCGAGCAAGCGGCTCGAGGCCTGGGCGCGCGAACGCTCGGAAAAGGCCGAGCAAGAATTGCAATTGCAGCAGGAGCGCGAGCGCGAGCGGCTCGAGGCCGAGGCCAAGCGCGCCGCTCTGCTCGACGAGGTGGCGCGCCAGTTCGAGCGCACCGTCGGCGAGGTGGTGAGCGGCGTCGCGGCAGCCTCGAGCCAACTCCACACCACCGCCACGCGCATGGCCGAAAGCGCCGAACAGGCCAGCCGCCGCACCGGCGAAGCGGCAAGCGCGATGGAGGAGGCCAATGCAGGGGCCACCGCTGCAGCTGCGGCGAGCGATGAATTTGCCCTATCGATCAGCGAGATCAGCCGCCAGGCCGCTTCCTCGAGCGAGCTTGCCCGCCTTGCCACCCTGGCCACGGGCGAGGCCGACGAGACGATCTCCGCGCTCGCCGCCTCGGCCGAGGAAGTGGGCCAGATCGTCGAGCTGATCCAGACCATCGCCCAGCGCACCAATCTGCTGGCGCTCAACGCCTCGATCGAGGCCGCGCGCGGCGGCGAGGCGGGCCGCGGCTTTGCCGTGGTGGCCAGCGAGGTCAAGGAACTCGCCATGCAGACGAGCCGCGCGACCGAAAAGGTGGCCGAGCAGATCCGCGCGATGCAATCGAGCACCGGCGCCAGCGTGAAGGCGCTGCGCGCCATCGCCGGGCAGGTGCGCGAGCTTGAAGCCACCGCGGTCTCGATCGCCACCGCGGTCGATCAGCAATCGGTGGCCGGCCGCGATCTGGCGCAGAGCATCGATCTGGCCGCGCGCGGCACCGAGAAGGTCGCCAGCCATATCGAGGACGTGCGGCAATTGTCGCTCTCGACCGGGGCGGCGGCAAGCCAGGTGCTCGCCAGCGCCAACGAGCTCGAGGCCCAGGCCGGCCATCTCAGCGAACAGGTGCGCGGCTTCCTCAAGACCGTGCGGGCGGGCTAAGGCGGGGCGGCGCGCGGAATCAGAACCGCGCCGCCAGCTCCTCCATCTCGGCGACCTCACGTGCGAGCCGGGCCGAGGCCGCGCCGGGTGCGAGGCGGGTGAAAGCATCGGCAAGGCTGCGGTAATACCACAAGGTGCCTTCACGCCTGCCGGTAAAGCGCGCCCACACCGCCGCCCCGTGCAGCCGCAGATCGGCGTTGATTGCGGCGGCATTGTGGGTCTTGTCGGCGATGCTGACCGCCAGCGAGCGCGGCGCCTTTTCGGCAAGGCCGGCGATGTAGGCCGCCTTGCGGGCGTGCCATTCGGCTGCCTTGTCCTGAGGGCCGGCGGCCAAGGCCTTGGTGCCGGCAAGATCATCGGTGCAGTCGGCCACTATGGCGGCGACCTCCTCGCCAAAGCGGGCACGGATCTCCGCGAGCCGCGCCAGCCCGCCCTGGTCCTCGACCGCATCGTGGAGCAGCGCGGCGATCGCCTGGTCTTCGTCTGCCCCGTGCTCGAGCGCGATCGCGGCCACGGCGAGGAGGTGCGAGACATAGGGGATCGCGGTTCCCTTGCGCAGCTGGTGGCGATGGAGCCGGCTGGCATAGGCAAGCGCGGCATCGAAGCGCTCGGTGAGCTGCGCTGCGGGAGTGCAGTGAGTCATTCCCGGTTCTCCTTGTCGAGGGCCGTCATGCAGGCGCGCACCCGGCAGCCGGGCTGCGGGCGTCATATCTGTCGATGGTGATGGGAGCGGGGTTGCAGAAAGGTTGATGCGGTGGTTGCGGGAGTTGGATTTGAACCAACGACCTTCAGGTTATGAGCCTGACGAGCTACCGGGCTGCTCCATCCCGCTTCACCGGATGCGCCGATCGGACATGGATCGGGGCGAAGATGCAGGCGATCCGCGCGCTCAAGGCGCGAACACCGCGAGGGCTGCCCTTGCGGGTCAGCCCTGGCATCGTGAATGGGTTTGTCCCGCGCTCCACCGGCTGCAATGCCTGGCGACGACCTACTCTTCCGTGCCTTGAGACACAGTACCATCGGCGCTGTCTGGTTTCACGGCCGAGTTCGAGATGGGATCGGGTGGGTCACAGACGCTATGGTCACCAAGCAATGGAGCCAGTGGATGCGGGTCAAATCGATGCCTGCCCTGCTGGGCAATCTGGCCGAAAATCTCGACATCAGCGCCAGCCTTCAGCAGGACTGACGTTGACAGTGCGGACTCTCAAGCGCGAACTGAACTATTAGGACCGGTTAGCTCCACGCATTGCTGCGCTTCCACACCCGGCCTATCAACGTGATGGTCTATCACGGTTCGATGATACCTAATCTTAAGGGAGGCTTCCCGCTTAGATGCTTTCAGCGGTTATCCCGTCCGTGCATAGCTACCCTGCGGCACCCTTGGCAGGATGACAGGTACACCAGAGGCACGTTCACCCCGGTCCTCTCGTACTAGGGGCAACTCCTTTCAAGTATCGACGCCCACGGCAGATAGGGACCAAACTGTCTCGCGACGTTCTGAACCCAGCTCACGTACCACTTTAATTGGCGAACAGCCAAACCCTTGGGACCTGCTCCAGCCCCAGGATGTGATGAGCCGACATCGAGGTGCCAAACGATTCCGTCGATATGAGCTCTTGGGAATCATCAGCCTGTTATCCCCGGCGTACCTTTTATCCGTTGAGCGATGGCCCTTCCACGAGGGACCACCGGATCACTATGACCGACTTTCGTCTCTGCTCGACTCGTCAGTCTCGCAGTCAGGCAGGCTTATGCCATTGCACTCTAACAGACGGTTTCCAACCGTCCTGAGCCTACCATCGCGCGCCTCCGTTACTCTTTAGGAGGCGACCGCCCCAGTCAAACTACCCGCCACAGAGGGTCCCAACACCGGCTAACGGTGCGTGGTTAGACATCAGAAAACAGCAGGGTGGTATTTCACCTGTGGCTCCACACCAGCTGGCGCCGGTGCTTCAAAGCCTCCCACCTATGCTACACAACTCTTTCCTAATGCCACTCTGAAGCTGCAGTAAAGGTGCACGGGGTCTTTCCGTCTAACCGCGGGTACTCCGCATCTTCACGGAGAATTCAATTTCGCTGAGCATATCCTGGAGACAGTGGGGAAGTCGTTACGCCATTCGTGCAGGTCGGAACTTACCCGACAAGGAATTTCGCTACCTTAGGACCGTTATAGTTACGGCCGCCGTTTACTGGGGCTTCAATTCGGAGCTTGCACTCCTCCTCTTAACCTTCCAGCACCGGGCAGGCGTCAGACCCTATACGTCGTCTTGAAGCCGACTTAGCAGAGTCCTGTGTTTTTGATAAACAGTCGCTACCCCCTGGCCTGTGCCCCCCGCCTCTGGTTGCCCAAAGACGGGGCCTCCTTCTTCCGAAGGTACGGAGGCAATTTGCCGAGTTCCTTCAGGATACTTCTCTCAAGCGCCTTGGTATACTCTACCAGACCACCTGTGTCGGTTTCGGGTACGGTCTATACGGTGGGGCTATTTCCTGGAACCTCTTCACTGCCCAACCAATCCGATAAGGAAGGACAATTTACGAGATCCGTCACACACCACCAGGCCCACGAATATTAACGTGGTTCCCATCGACTACCCCCTTCGGGCTCGTCTTAGGGGCCGGCTCACCCTACGCTGATTAGCATTGCGTAGGAACCCTTGGTCTTTCGGCGACAGGGTATCTCACCCTGTTTGTCGCTACTCATGTCAGCATTCGCACTTCCGATACGTCCACGGTCGGTTACCCTTCCGCTTCACTCGCTTACGGAACGCTCCGCTACCGCTGCAGCAAGCTGCAACCCTAAGCTTCGGTGCGTATCTTGAGCCCCGTTACATTTTCGCCGCAGGAACCCTTATTTAGACCAGTGAGCTGTTACGCTTTCTTTAAAGGATGGCTGCTTCTAAGCCAACCTCCTGGTTGTTTTGGGATTCC
>NZ_KE383966.1:21828-36828 GCF_000422985.1 Erythrobacter cryptus DSM 12079 | reverse complement strand
CGGCGGCACGGCGCGCCCACATCTGCGCGGATGCCGCCCGACACCGCCCCTGCCGCCGATCCCGAACAGACTGCCCGCAGCGTGGAAGGCTGGGCGACGCTCAGGCGCTTCCTGCCTTATCTGTGGCCCAAGGACGATCCGGCCCTGCGCGCCCGCATCGTCATCGCCATGGCGCTGGTGCTGCTGGCCAAGGGCGTGACGCTCGCGCTGCCCTTTGCCTATAAGGGCGCGGTCGATGCGATGAGCGGCCCGGCGCGCGATGGCGCCCATGTCGCGCTGGCGCTGGTTGCCGCCTATGCCCTGGGGCGCTTTGCCGCGCTCGCCTTCGACAATCTCAGGAACATCGCCTTTGAACGGGTGGGCCAGATCGCCACCTTCCACCTCGCCCGCGACGTGTTCCACCGCCTCCACCAGCTCTCCCTCCGCTTCCACCTTGCCCGGCGCACCGGCGAGGTGACCAAGATCATCGAGCGCGGCACCAAGAGCATCGACCAGATGCTCTATTTCCTGCTGTTCAACATCGCCCCCACGATCATCGAGCTGATCGCGGTGGGGGTGATCTTCTACATCAATTTCGGGCCTGGCCTCGTTGCTGCCACGGCCTTCACCGTGATCGCCTATGTCTGGGTGACGCGTGCGATCACCGAATGGCGCACCAAGCTCAGGCGCGAGATGAACGATCTTGATGGCCGGGCGCTGCACCGCGCAGTCGATTCGCTGCTCAACTACGAGACGGTGAAATATTTCGGCGCCGAGGCGCGCGAGGAAGCCCGCTATGCCCAGGCCGCGCGCGCCTATGCCGAGGCGGCGATCAAGTCGGAAAACTCGGTGGGCCTGCTCAACATGGCGCAGGGCGCGATCATGAATCTGTTGATGGCCGCGGCGATGGGCTACACCGTGTGGGGCTGGAGCCGGGGGCAGCTGACGACCGGCGATCTGGTGCTGGTCAACACCTATCTCACCCAGCTGTTCCGACCCCTCGATGTGCTTGGCTGGGTCTATCGCACCATCCGCCAGGGGCTGGTCGACATGGCCGAGATGTTCCGCCTGATCGACACCGAGATCGAGGTGAAGGACGCGCCCGGCGCCCCGGCGCTGGTGGTGCGCACGCCCACGGTGGTGTTCGACAATGTCACCTTCGGCTACGAGCCGGGGCGCACCATCCTCAACGGCCTATCCTTCGAGGTCGCCGCCGGCTCGACCACCGCGATCGTCGGGCCTTCGGGCGCGGGCAAGAGCACCATCGGGCGGCTGTTGTTCCGCTTCTACGATCCGCAGGACGGGCGGGTGCTGGTAGGCGGCAAGGATATCGCCACCGTCACCCAGGCCTCGCTGCGCGCCGCGATCGGGATCGTGCCGCAGGATACGGTGCTGTTCAACGAGAGCCTTGCCTACAATATCGGCTACGGCGCCGAAGGGGCCGACGCGGCGCTGATCGAGAAGGCCGCGCGCGATGCCGCCCTGATGCCGCTGATCGCGCGCCTGCCCGAAGGCTTTGCCACCATGGTGGGCGAGCGGGGCCTCAAGCTTTCGGGCGGGGAAAAGCAGCGCGTCGCGATCGCGCGCACGCTGGTCAAGAACCCGCCGATCCTGCTGCTCGACGAGGCGACCAGTGCCTTGGACACCCGCACCGAGCAGGAGATCCTTGCCACCTTGCGGCGCATCGCCAGGGGGCGCACCACCATCGCCATCGCCCATCGCCTCTCCACCATCGCCGATGCCGACAACATCCTCGTGCTCGATCATGGGCGGCTGGTGGAAAGTGGCGATCACGCCTCGCTGCTCAGGGCCGGCGGGCTCTATGCCGAGATGTGGGCGCGCCAGGCCAGCGAACGCCAGCGCGAGGCGCTCGCCGCCGAGGCCGCGGAATAGCAGCGCTTGCCCCGCCCCGCGCAGGGCTCTAGCTCTTGCCCCAGCGCCCCGCCGCCACACGGCGGGCACCCGATGCCGGAGAGACCCCCCCAAGAGAGAGGCCTTCACAAGTGATGCCCAGACTTCGCCTTGCTGCCTTGCTGCTTGCCAGCACCGCCACCCCGCTCGACGCGCAGCAGGCTGCGCCCGATCCGGCCCCGGCCGCAGTGGTGCAGCCCCCCGCGGCGCTGACAGCCGAAGAAATGCCGCCGATCCCGCTTGCCCTTGCCGAGCGCGCGCGGCCCTATCTCGAGGCGCGCGGCGCCGGCTTTGCCGGGTGGGATCCCAAGGCCCGCGCGGTGCTCATCACCACCCGTTTCGGCAATGTCAGCCAGCTGCACCGGGTGGCAAGCCCGATGGGCGCGCGCACCCAGATCAGCTTCGAGGCCGAGCCGGTCTCGGGCTCCTATGCGCCGATGCGGGGTGATGTGATCCTCGTGCTCAAGGATCGCGGCGGGGATGAATATTACCAGCTCCACACGCTCAAGGAGGGCCGCCTCACGCTGCTGACCGATGGCAAGAGCCGCAACCAGCCCGGCGCCTGGAGCCGCGATGGTGAACTCATCGGCTTCAGCTCGACGCGCCGCAACGGCATCGATTCCGATCTTTACGTGATGGACCCGCGCGATCCGGCCACCACGCGGATGGTGCATGAAAGCAAGGGTGGCGGCTGGGCGATCATCGGCTTTGCCCCGGACAAGCAATCGGCCTATGTGATCGATTACAACTCGGTGCAGGATGCCGATCTCTACCGGCTCGATCTTGCCACCGGGCAGATGCGCGCGATCGGCGATCCCAAGGCCGAGATCGCCTATAGCGGCTTTGCCGTCGCGCCCGATGGCAGCCTGTGGGTGACGAGCGATGAAGGCTCGGATTTCCAGCGTCTCGGACGGCTCGATCCGGCCACGGGCCGCTTCACCCCGGTGACGCGCGAGGCCTGGGACGTGGACAGCTTTGCCCTTTCGGAGGATGGCAAGACCATCGCCTATGTGGTCAACGAGGCCGGGACCGATCGGCTGCGGCTGTTTGATGTGGCCAGCGGCGCGGTTACCCCGGTTGAAAACCTGCCCGCCGGCCAGATCGGCGCGCTGCAATTTGCACCCTGGGGCGAGCTTGGCTTTTCCTTCTCCAGTGCCAAGAGCGCCGCCGATATCTGGTCGCTCGATCCCAAGACCATGGAGCTGACCCGCTGGACCCAGAGCGAGACCGGCGGGCTCGATCCCGCGGTGAATGTCGAGCCGCGCATCCTTTCCACCAGGAGCTTTGACGGGCTCGAGGTCTCAGGGCTGCTCTATCTGCCCGATCCGGCACGCTTCCCGGGCAAGCGCCCGCTCATCGTCAGCGTCCACGGCGGGCCCGAGTCGCAATCGACCGCGGGCTTCTTGGGCCGCAACAACTACTATCTCAACGAGCTGGGGATCGGCCTGTTCTATCCCAATGTCCGCGGCTCGACCGGCTATGGCAAGACCTTCGTCAGCCTCGACAACGGGCCGTTCAAGCGCGAGGACGCCGTGCGCGATCTGGCCGCACTCATCGATGCGGTGCGCGCCGAGCCGGGGGTCGATGCCGATCGGGTGGGGCTGACCGGCGGCTCCTATGGCGGCTACATGTGCTATGCCGCCGCGGTGCAGCTCAAGGACAGGCTGGCCGCCACGCAATGCACCGTGGCGATCAGCAATTTCGTCAGCTTCCTTGAGAACACCAACCCCTATCGGCAGGACCTGCGTCGGGTGGAATATGGCGATGAGCGCGTGCCCGAACAGCGCGCCAAGCTGATCGAGATCAGCCCGCTCACCCGGGTTGCCGAGATCGACAAGCCGATGTTCGTCATCACCGGGGCCAACGATCCGCGCGTGCCCAAGTCGGAAGCCGACCAGATGGTCGCGGCGATCCGCGCCAAGGGGGGCGAGGCCTGGCACCTCATCGCCGCCGATGAAGGCCACGGCTTTGCCAAGAAGGCCAATGCCGACTACGCCTTCCTCGCCCAGCTGCTGTTCTGGGAGAAGCACCTGCTCGGCAACTAGGGTCTGGAGCAAGGGCGCACCCCCGCCGCACCGCAGATGACGCGCGCGGCGGGGCGCGTGCTCAAAGGATATATTTGGACAGGTCGCTGTTGCCGGCCAGGCCCTCGAGCCGCGCGGCGACATAGGCCTCATCGATGGTGATGGTCTCGCCGCGGTGATCCTCGGCGGCAAAGCTGATCTCCTCGAGCAGCCGCTCCATCACCGTCTGCAGCCGCCGCGCGCCGATGTTCTCGACGCTGGCATTGACCTGCGCGGCGATGCGCGCGATCGCGGCGATCGCCTCCTTGGTGAACTCGAGCCGCACCTCCTCGGTCGCCAGCAGCGCCGAATATTGCGCCACCAGATTGGCGCGGGTCTCGGTGAGGATGCGCACGAAATCCGCCTCGCTCAGCGCCTTGAGCTCGACCCGGATCGGCAGGCGGCCCTGGAGTTCGGGCAGCAAATCGGACGGCTTGGCGACGTGGAAGGCGCCGCTGGCGATGAACAGCACGTGATCGGTCTTCATCGGCCCGTGCTTGGTCGCCACGGTGGTGCCCTCGATCAGCGGCAGCAGATCGCGCTGCACCCCTTCGCGGCTGACCGAGCCGCCGCGGATGTCGCTCACCGCGATCTTGTCGATCTCGTCGATGAAGACGATGCCGTTGGTCTCGGCATTGGCGAGCGCGGCGCGGGCAACATCATCCTGATCGAGCCGCTTGTCGGCCTCCTCCTCCACCAGCCGGTCCCAGGCCTCGGGCACCTTGAGCTTGTGGCGACGCGCCGGGCGGCGCCCGAGCGCCTTGCCCATCATGTCGGAAAGATCGATCATCCCGATTTGCCCGCCCATCGCGCCGATGTCGAAGGGCAGCGCCGGATTGGCCTGCAGCTCGATCTCGACCTCGACATCGTTCATGGCATTTTCGACGATGCGCTGGCGGAAGGCCGCACGGGTCGCCTCCGAGGCGTTCTCGCCCACCAGCGCATTGAGCAGGCGCTGCATCGCCGCTTCGGAAGCCGCCTCGCGCACCGCCTCGCGGCGGCGCTCCTTCTCCAGCCGGATCGCCTCCTCCACGAGGTCGCGGGCGATCTGCTCGACATCGCGCCCGACATAGCCGACCTCGGTGAACTTGGTCGCCTCGACCTTGATGAAGGGCGCCTCGGCCAGCCGGGCAAGGCGGCGGCTGATCTCGGTCTTGCCGCAGCCGGTGGGGCCGATCATCAGGATGTTCTTGGGGGTCACCTCGTCGCGCAGCTCGGGGCCGAGCCGCTGGCGGCGCCAGCGGTTGCGCAGGGCCACGGCCACGGCACGCTTGGCCTCGGCCTGGCCGATGATGTGCTCGTCCAATGCGGCGACGATCGCCTTGGGGGTAAGGTTCTGGGTCATGGAGCCGTGTGGGAAGGGGCTGGTCAGACGGTCTCGACCGTCAGGTTGCCGTTGGTAAAGACGCAGATCTCGGCCGCCACCGCCATCGCCTTCCTGGCGATGACTTCGGGATCGGCCTCGTAATCAGCCAGCGCGCGGGCCGCGGCGAGGGCGAAATTGCCGCCCGATCCGATCGCGGCGATATCGCCCGCCGGCTCGAGCACATCGCCATTGCCGGTGAGCACCAGCAGCGTGTCCTTGTCGGCGACGATCATCAGCGCCTCAAGGTTACGCAGATATTTGTCGGTGCGCCAATCCTTGGCCAGCTCCACGCTCGCACGCATGAGCTGGCCCGAATATTGCTCCAGCTTCTTCTCGAGCCGTTCGAACAGGGTGAAGGCATCGGCGGTCGCCCCGGCAAAGCCGGCGATCACCCGGCCATCGCCAAGGCGGCGCACCTTCCTGGCATTGGGCTTCATCACGGTGTTGCCCATCGACACCTGCCCATCGCCCGCGATCACCGTGGTGCCGCCGCGCCGGATGCCGATGATGGTGGTGCCGTGCCATGTTGTGAGGCCATGGGCCTGGGGATCGCTGCTCATGCCCGCCAATATGGCGCGCAGGTGCAGGCGTTCAAGCCGTGGCCCTGGCAACAGGGGAGGGCGCTTATTGCCCGTTAGGCCCGCCGCCCGGCGCGCCGCCCAGCCCGGTCGATCCGACCTGGCCGATATTGCCGAACAGGTCTTCAAAGAAGCCGCGTTCGCGCCCCAGGGTCGGGGTCTTGTCGCCATGGGGATTGAGGAACACCACCTGCTCGGGCCCGCTGCGCTCGACCGCGAGCACCCGGCCGGCCGTATCGAAGCGCACCGCCAGCACGCTGTGTTCGCGGATGCGCGGGCGGGTGAAGGGGCGCTGCGCGGTGATCGAGGAGATGTAATACCAGGTCGGCGTGCCGAACTGGCTTACAAAGGTGGGCCGGCCGAGCGTGCCTTCCACCGATCGCTGGTTGTCGATGCGCGGCTGGATCGCATCGGTGAGCACCGGATCGACGATATAGCCGCGCGATTCGCGGATCGAGCTGCAGGCCGGCAGCGCCAGCGCCGCGCCTGCCAGCACCAGCGCCGCGCCCAGCCTGCCCGCGCGCGCGCGCCCACGCCCCACGCTGCGCCGCCCGTGATTGCCTGCCCTGATCATCGTGATGCCATCCGCCTGTCCGTGCTTTGTTGCGCCTTGCGCTTTAAGCGGCCCGTCGCCTGCTGGCAACGCGGCATGTCGAACCGCCCTTGCGCAGCCGGGTTGAATGGTGGTTGAACGCGGCGCGGGTTTGTGGCTTTGCCGTGCTGGCGGTGCGCCGCCCCGCAGCGGCGCGCCGGGCCGTGCCCGCCGTGATCGCTCTTGCTTGCAAAAGGTCGCCCGATGTCCTTCCTCTCCCGCCTGCTCGGCACCGCTCCCGACCCGCGCGAGAATCTGCGCCCGCTGTGGCACCGCGTGATCGAGCTGGCGCGCGATCCGGCCTATTACAGCGATTGCGGCGTGGCCGATTCGGTGGCCGGGCGCTTCGACATGATCACCGCGGTGCTAAGCGTGGTGATGGTGCGCATCGAGGCCGCCGATCTGCGCGCCGAAAGCGCGCTGCTGGCCGAGCTGTTCGTCGAGGACATGGACGCCCAGCTGCGCCAGTTCGGGGTCAACGACGTGGTGATGGGCAAGCGCATCGGCAGGCTGATGAGCGTGCTCGGCGGGCGGCTGGGCGCCTATCGCGGCGCGCTCAATGCCGGGGATCGCGCGCGCCTGACCGCTGCGGTGGCGCGCAACGTGACCTTTGCCGAAGACGCCGACGAGGCGCGCGGCGCCGCGCTGGTGGCCGAGAAGCTGATGAAGCTCTCCGAGCGCCTCGCCCGGGCGAGCGATGCCGAGATGCTGAAGGCGAGCGCGATCTGGTGACGGGCCCCCTTCCCCCTTCAGAGCTGGCGCGCATGGTGCGCGCCCGGCCGCTGCCGGGCGGGCCGGTGGTGATCGAGGCCAGCCCTGCCGAATGCGCCGCGCTCGCCGCGCGCTTCGGCCTTTCCGCGGTCAATTGGCTGCGCGCCGAGGTGCAGCTTGCCGAACGTGGCCGCGCGGTGCGCGCCACCGGCACGCTTGCCGCCGAGGTGGTGCAGCCCTGCGCGGTGAGCCTTGAGGATTTCACCGTCAGCATCACCGCGCCGATCGACCTCAAGTTCGTACATGAGGCCGGGCGCCCGACCGCCGCGGATGAGAATGCGGAAATCGAGCTTGAAGCTGATGATTGCGACGAGATCGCCTACGAGGGCGAGATGTTCGACCTCGGCGAGGCCGTGGCGCAGACGCTTGGCCTTGCCATCGATCCCTATGCCGAAGGGCCCGATGCCGATGCCGCGCGGGCGGCGGCCGGGATCCTGCGCGAGGGCGAGGCGCAAGGCCCGCTCGCCGCGCTGCTTGCCGGGCTGAAGAAGGACTAGCCGGCGCGAGGGGTGCAAGGGGGCCATGCACCCCCGTCGCCTCCCCGGCGGCAGGCTCTTGGGGAGCGCGTGCCGCCACAGCCCCAGGCGGAAGGTGGCCACACCCGGTGAGGAAATTGCGGCGGGTGGCGCAGATGTGCCGCGCTCCGTCCGCGCGCGCCCTGGCGCTCGGCCGGCGCCGCGCGCTCAGAACGGGATGTCATCGTCAAGATCGTCATAGCCGCCGCCAGCCGGCCCGGTGTCGAACCCGCCGCCGGCAGGCGCGCCCCCGCCATAGCCCGGGGCGCTGCCACCGGCGCGGCCCCCGCCGCCGCCACCCATTCCGCCACCACTCATGCCACCGCCGCCGGGCGCCCCGTCGAGCATGGTGAGGTTGCCATTATAGGGTCGCAGCACCACTTCGGTGGTGTAGCGATCCTGCCCGTTCTGATCCTGCCACTTGCGGGTTTCGAGCTGGCCTTCGACATAGACCTTGCTGCCCTTGCGCAGGTAGCGCTCGGCAATGCCCACCAGCGCCTCGTTGAAGATCGCGACATTGTGCCACTGGGTGCGCTCCTGGCGCTCGCCGGTGTTCCGATCCTTCCAGGTTTCCGAGGTGGCGATGCGCAGGTTGGCGACCTTGCCGCCATTGCTGAACGTGCGCACTTCCGGATCGGCGCCGAGATTGCCGATCAGCATGACCTTGTTGAGCGAACCTGCCATCGCTGCGTCCCTTCCCTGTCACATATTCAAGCGCCGCGCTGATGATGCGCCGCGAATCCGTTGGCGACAATAGGCCAGGGTGCCGGCCAGCGCACCGGCGGCGGGGCGCACAATCCCCGGATCAGCGCGCCGGATAGCGCAGGCGGCCGAGAAAGCGGGTGAGGCTGGGCAGTTCGCGCTCGCGCCCGAGGAACTGGGCCTTGGCCTTCTCGAAGCGCATCACCCCCTCGATCCGCCGGTCGAGGAAGGCGTAGGTTTCGTCCTTGCCCTCGCTCTCGTCATTGACGAACACCGCCAGGGTTGCCGCATAGATCCCGGCAAGGATGGCGCGCTTGGTGTAGTGGTTGTAGTCCGTGGCGGTGTCACCGGCGAGCCGCCACATGATATCGGCGCTGCGCCAGCCCAGCCGCGCCGCGCGGGCGGCGTTGTGCGGCTGCGCCATCACCGCCAACGCGCGGCGCAGCGCTTCCTCGAGCGGGGCCATGGTCTCGAGCCGGAAGGCCACCAGCGTGCGGATGCGTTCGCGCACCTTGAGACTGGCGAGCCGCTCGGCCGGCCATTCGGCCGCCATCGCCTGATCGATGCTGGCGATCCAGGCATCGATCATGTCCATCGCCTTGGCGCCAGGAAAGGCGAGCCGCGCCACATCGACATCGCACCCGGCCATTTCGGCCGCGGCCACCAGCGCCGCCTTGCCCCAGCCATCGAAGATCGCCGAGGCGGCGATATCGGGGGCAAGGGCAAGGCGCAGCTCATCGAGCGTGAGATCGGCAAAATCGGTCATGTCAGAAGGACGGCCCATATTCGCGCTTGGTTCCCGCCTCGGCGCGCTTCTTGTCGGCATTGTCGAATTCCTGCTTGAGCGGGGCATTGCCGCTCAAGAGGTTCATGTAATCGCGCGCCGAGCGGCCCGAATTGTCAGGCCGATCAGGATCGGCGCCCTTGTCGAGCAGCAGCCGCACCATCGGCACGTTGCGCGCGTGCACCGCGGCGATCAGCGGGGTTTCGCCGGTCTGGTCGGAAATATTGACGTTGGCCCCGCGCTTGATGAGGATTTCCGCGCCATCGACAAAGCCCAGCGCCACGGCCAGCTGCAAGGGGGTTATGCCCTTGCGATTGCGGATATTGGGATCGGCCCCGTTCTCGAGCAGGAAGCGCAGCCACAGCGTGTCGCTGCGCGCCACCACGATGTGCAGGCCGGTATCGCCCGAGGTCACATCGCGGGTGTTGACCAGCTGGTTGCCGGGCTTGTTGAGCATTTCGGTGGCCTTGTCGCCATCGCGCTCCTCCACCGCCTTTAGAAACTGATAGCCTTCGGACTGGAACTGGGCCGCCGCCGGCGCCGCGGCCAGCCCGGCGATGAGCAGCGCCAGCGCCGCGGCGATCGGGCCGCGGGCAGTGAGCTTGCGCAAAAGCCTGAGCGACACGGTTTGATCCTTTCGCAATAGCTGTCACACTTGCGCGTGAGCATGCATCTGGGGCATCCGGCAAGAACCCGAGGCCCTGCCCCTTCACGCGTACAACGTTAGCAGAGCATGAACCCGATCAACAAGCCTTCCCCCCGCCGCCTCACCGCCCTCATCGCCGCCGGGCTGATCGGCCTTGCCGCCTGCCAGCCCGCCGCCCCCGGCGCGGGCGAGCCGCCGCTGGCCGGCGCCGCGATCGGCGGGGATTTCACCCTCACCGCGAGCGACGGGCGCAAGGTGCGCTGGGATGATTTTGCCGGCAAATATCGCATCGTCTATTTCGGCTACACCTTCTGCCCCGATGTCTGCCCCACCGACATGCAGCGCGTGGCCCAGGGCTTGAAGGCCCTCAAGGCCAGCGCTCCCGACAAGGCGGCGCGGGTTCAGCCGATCTTCATCACGCTCGATCCGGAGCGTGACACGCCCGAGGTGGTGGGGCAATTTGCCGCCGCCTTTGCGCCCGAGATCATTGGTCTCACCGGCACTCCGACCGAAATCGCCGCGGTGGCCAAGGCCTTCAAGGTCTATTACGCCAAGGGCGCCCCGGTGCCGGGTGGGGGCTATCTCGTCGATCATTCGAACATCGTCTATCTCTTCGACCCCGAAGGCGAGCCGCTCGCGACCCTGCCGGTGGACCAGGGGGGCGATGCCGTGGCCGCGGAACTGGCGCGATGGGTGAGCTGAGAGCGCGCTTCTGGGAACTGCCGCTCGAGGCGCTCAGCCGCAGCGAATGGGAAGCGCTGTGCGATGGCTGCGGGCGCTGCTGCCTGCACAAGCTCGAGGACGAGGAAACCGGCGAGGTGCACGACACCAACATCGCCTGCCGCCTGCTCGATCCGGCCACCGCGCGCTGCCGCGACTATCGCAACCGCAAGGCCTTTGTGCCCGATTGCCTGCGGCTCACGCCGCGCATCGTGGCGACGGTGCACTGGCTGCCCTCGACCTGCGCCTACCGCCTGCGCGCCGAGGGGCGGCCGCTGCCCGGCTGGCACTATCTGATCAGCGGGGATCGGCACACGGTCGAGGAGGTGGGGGTTTCGGTGATCGGACGGGTGGTGAGCGAGACCGAGGCCGGGCCGCTCGAACACCATATCGTCGAATGGCCCTCGCCGCGCCTTGCCCGGGGCGGTGAGGCGGGTGAAGCGGAGAGAGCGGCGGAATGATCGACTGGCTGCGGCGCCTGCCGGCCGAGCCGGAAATCGAGATCGCCGGGCGGCGGCTGCCGATCGTGCTGCGGCGGCTTGGCCATGCCCGGCAGCTGACGCTGCGCCTTGCGCCCGATGGCAGCGCGGTGCGGATCACCCTGCCGGCCTGGGCCGAGGCGCGCGAGGCGATCGCCTTTGCCCATGCCCGCGCCGAGTGGCTCGAGGCCCAGCTCGCCCGCTTGCCCGCGCGCGCCGCGCCCGAGCCGGGCGGCACGCTGCTCTATCGCGGGCGCGCGCTGCGCATCGCGTGGGAACCATCCGCCCCGCGCCGGCCGCTGGAACTCGGCGAGAGCCTGCGCCTCGGCGGGCCGCGCGAGGGGCTGGCGCGGCGCCTGCAAGCCTGGCTCGAGGCCGAGGCGCTGCGCCTCGCCGAAGCGGACATGCGCGATTATTGCGCCGCGGCCGGGCTGGCACCGGTGCCGGTCGGCCTCACCCGGGCGCAGCGGCGCTGGGGCTCGTGCTCGGACCAGCGCCGCATCCGCATCAACTGGCGGCTGGTGCAGGCCCCCGATGCGGTGCGCCGCTCGGTGGTGGCGCACGAGGTCGCGCACCTCGTCCACTTCGATCACAGCCCGGCCTTCCACGCGCTGCTGGCGCGCCTGTTCGAGGGCGATATCGCCGCGGCCGACCGCTGGCTCAAGGCCCATGGCCGCAGCCTCTATGCCGCCTTCGGCTAGGCGGGCGCGCGGCGGGTTTGCCCCCGCGCCCTTGGCCAGCGCCGGGTGCATGCCTATAAAGGGACCATGCGCATTCCCACCCGTTACAACCCGGCAGCCGGCCTGGCCGATTTCTGGAACGAGATCCGCCGTCCGCATCCCTATCGCTGGCCGATCCTCGGGCTTTCGACCCTGCCGGTCGCGGGGATGCTCTATTGGGGGGTGACGGGCACCACCGTCTATGGTGAGCCGGAGCGGCCAGAGGTGACCTATATCACCACGCTCGAGGCGGCGCGCAGCGATGCCGAGATCCTTGCCGAGAACCGCGCCAACCAGGCGATCAAGGATCTGCGCGCGGCCGAGGAGGCGCGCATCGCCCGGCAGAAGCGCGAGATGTACAAGGCGCTGGGCCGGGCGACGGGCATGGATGTCGATGCGATCGAGCGCAAGGCCGAGGCCGAGCGCGCCGCGCGCGAAGCCGCCGAGGCGGCCGAGCGCAAGGCGCTTGCCGAGGCTGCCGCCGCCACCCGCGCCGCAAAGGCGGAAGGCGCGGCCCCATAGCTGCGCGCGAGACACCTTCTGACAGCGCCTGGATGGCCGCCGCGGCCCGGCTGGCCGCGCGCGCCCGCCCGCTTGCCCGCCCCAATCCGGGGGTGGCAGCGCTGGTGGTGCACGCGGGCCGGCTCGCCGCGCGCGGGGTGACCCAGCCGGGCGGGCGCCCCCATGCCGAGGCGATGGCGCTCGCAGGCCTTGCGCCCGAAGTTCTTGCCGAAGCCACGCTCTATGTCACGCTCGAGCCTTGCGCCCATGCCTCGCCGCGCGGCCCGGCCTGTGCCGATCTCATCGCCGCTGCGGGGGTGGCGCGGGTGGTGATCGGCCAGCGCGATCCCGACCCGCGCACCGCCGGGCGCGGCATCGAGCGGCTCGAGGCGGCGGGGATAGCGGTGCGCCTCCTCGATGATGCCGCTTCCGCCACCAGCCTTGCCGGCTTTCTGGCCCGCCAGCGGCGAGGGCGCCCCCATGTCACCTTGAAGCTTGCCATGTCGCTCGATGGCTGCATCGCGCTTGCCGATGGCACCAGCCGCTGGATCACCGGCGATGTCGCGCGCGCCCATGTCCACGCCCAGCGTGCGCGCCATGATGCGATCCTGGTGGGGGGCGGCACCTGGCGCGCGGATGCGCCGCGGCTCGATGTGCGCCTGCCCGGGCTCGCGGCGCGCAGCCCGCAGCGGGTGGTGCTGACGCGCGGGGCCGCGCCCGCGGGTGTCACCGCGGTCGCCACGCCCGCAGCGATCGCCGACCTTGCCGGGGTGCTCTATCTATATGTCGAGGGCGGGGCCGAAACCGCGGCGGCCTTTCTTGCCGCCGACCTCGTCGATGAGCTTCACCTCTACACCGCCCCGATCCTGATCGGCGGCGAGGGGCGGCGCAGCCTCGGCGCGCTGGGCCTTGCCGATCTGGAAGCCGCGCACGGGCGCTGGCGGCTTGCCGAGCGGCGCGAACTTGGCAGCGACAGCTTCGCCGCCTATTGGCGCGCGCGCAGCTAGAGGAAATTGCGGCCCATGTTCACCGGCATCGTCACCGCCATCGGCACCATCACCGCCGCCGAGCAGCGCGGCGACCTCAGGCTGCGCGTCGCCGCCCCGCTCGATCCGGCGCGGATCGAGATCGGCGCCTCGATCGCCTGTTCGGGGGTGTGCCTCACCGTCGTTGACCGCGGCGGCACGCCGGGCGATGCCTGGTTTGCGGTCGATCTCTCGCAGGAAACCATCAGCCGCACCGTGCCGGGACGCTGGCAGGTGGGGGCGCGGCTCAATCTCGAGCCCTCGCTCAGGCTCGGCGATGAACTGGGCGGGCATATCGTCACCGGCCATGTCGATTCGGTCGGCGAGGTGGTGATGGTGGCGCCTGCTGGAGACAGCCGGGAGGTGGCGATCCGCGCCAGGGCAGAGCTTGCCCCCTTCATCGCCGAGAAAGGCTCGATCACTGTCGATGGCGTCTCGCTCACCGTTAACAACGTGCGCGACCGGGCCGATGGCGCCTGCGACTTCCTGCTCAACATCATCCCCCACACCGCCGCGGTGACGACGCTGGGCGCGCTGGCCGAGGGCGATAAGGTCAACCTCGAGATCGACGTGCTGGCGCGCTATCTCAAGCGCATGCAAAGCCTCGCCGCGCGCGCCTGAACCTCAGCGCGCGGGGGGCGATCAATTCTGATTGAAAGGCGCTGCCGGGGCGGCGGTGGCGGAGACGGATTCAATCAAATCTATCAACTAATCGTCTGATTAAAAGACACTTGATCAAACGATCCGAGAAATAATACCCCGATAAACACCCCGACTTTCAACGCCGAAGTGAGGGCCAAGGTTATCCACAAGACCGGCGTCCTCTGTCGGCCCACCGTGTGCGCTCATCCTGACCGCTGTGGCTTAAGCGGCAATGACTCAGCCTGTAAACAGTTGATCTGTTTAATCGCGCTCACCCCGCCCCCACACCCAGCCTCGCGCGCTGGATGGCGCACCACGCGAGATGGGCGGCAAACAGCCTGCGCTGCTCCTTCGGCGCACAGAAGGAAGCGGCGAAGATGACCCACATGGCCTGGGCCTCAAGCGGTGCCCGGCGGTGCTAACGCTGCGGCGGTGCACCGGGTCCTGGCATATTGAGCCCGACAAGCGTGCCCGCCTCGCCGAGCTCGTGCTCGTCGGCCTGGAAGGCGATGACGGTGTTGTCCGGCAGTGCCCAGGCAAGGAACTCGGCATCGGTTGGGCGCAGCGACATGGCTTGCGGCTTGTCCTGCGGATCGACCGGATGCCGGCGGAGCAGCACTGTGGCGTTGGCTGGGATGGAACGGACCACACCCCAGAGGATATCGACAGCGTCATCATCCGGATCGAAGACATGGTGCGCGAGCTCGAAGGACACATCGCACGAGGAGCGGACAGTGACCGTGAACCGCGCGAGCGTGCTGATGGCCGATCGCGGGTCCGTGTCCGGGAGGGTGCGGATGATCGCCAAGGATGTAAGCCTGTAGATTTCCGTTGAGATTTGACCCGGGATTTTCATCGAGAAGTGACCCGGGTTGTTGTTAGCTATGTCCGCTCGGACTTGTGTTTGGTCAAGGGCTGGACGTTCTCCTTTCTGGTTTTCCGCTGGGCGGCAGATGCCTTGAACCGGAAGCTATCGTTACCGGTTTCGAGGATATGGCAGTGGTGGG
>NZ_KE383966.1:0-18768 GCF_000422985.1 Erythrobacter cryptus DSM 12079 | reverse complement strand
CGGTTTCGATCCACGCCCCCGCGAGGGGGGCGACTGCCTGGTTCATATTGCGATGGAAAGACGAGATAAATCCCCGCTTGCGCGCGAACCTCCTGCAAATCTGTAGGATCGCCCATGAGGAGCGCAGCGAGGCACGACCAAATCGCTCTTAATCACGATGTTTTTTCGTCGCGAACCTTGCCGGTCAGCGCCAACAACTAACGGTTCGCGTGGTCATCCTGTTGCTAAAAGAGGAGCGGTCCATCGAGATCGACCGGCGCCTTAGCGCCGACATGTTCAACGCGCTTCTTGCCCTGCGCGCCCAGGCGATAGAAGCGAAGCGAATCGCGCTTCGGATCGATTTCTTCCACCAAGCTGGCGCGCAACATGGTCCATTGTGCTGGATCAACCTCGCACTCGAACACCGAGTTCTGCACCCTTTGCCCACGATCCTTGCAAAGATTGGCCACACGCCTCAGCCGTCGGCGACCGGCAGGATCCTGGGTGTTCACATCATAGGTTATCAGCATGAGCATGGATCATTTCCAGACAAATGGTGGATAGCCATCCAGATCGCCGCGCAGGTGGCGCGCGAGCAGCAGTGCCTGAACATGGGGCACAAGCCCCAGAGGCATCTTCTCGCCAAGAAAGGGATGGCGCAGTTCGCGCTTCTTGCGTTCCTGCCAGGCGATAAGAACGGCCTTGCGACCATCATCGGTGAGCGAGACTGCTCCGCCTTCATCGATGGAAAAATCCTGCGCCTTTACCTGTCCACGATTGACGAGGCTCAAAGCGAGGCGATCTGCGAGAACGGGGCGCAGTTCCTCCATCAGATCAAGCGCGAGGCTGGCCCGCCCCGGTCGATCAGCATGGAGGAACCCGACCTGCGGATCCAGGCCCACGCCTTCCAAGGCCGAACGGCAATCATGTCCCAACATGGCATAGAGGAATGAGAGCAAGGCGTTGATCCGGTCGAGCGGCGGACGGCGCGACCGGCCCTGGAAGGCAAAGGCATCGCGCCCTGCTGCGATCATGTTGTCGAAAACACCGAAATAGACCTGGGCCGCCTCGCCCTCGTGCCCTCGCAACAGAGCAATGTCATCAGCAAGGGCAGCCAAGCGCGCGATGTGCGACAGACGGCATTCTGCTCCCTCCATCGCGGCGCGAGTGGGCGGATCCATGCCTGCGCCATGATCGCGCAGCGCGCGCAGCAGCACCGTGCGCTGGTTGGCGGCCTTGGCGGCAACGATCCCGCGGATCACCGGCACCGCGCGGGCTGGATCGTCCGCAAGGCGATATTGCGTGCGCCGCAACAGAACATTGCCGGTGCGTGGGCCTTCGATCCGCGCAAGGAAGCGGCCTTGCGGGGTCAGGAATGAGAACGCGATACCTGCTTGCGCACAGGCCGCCATCAGCGCGGGCGAGGCACCGGGGCGACCGAAACAGACGATGCCTTCGATCATGTGCAGCGGCACCCTGCCGCGTTCCGCGCCATCGGCTTCGATCACCACATTGTCGCCGTCCTTGCGCAGCCAGGCGTTATCCGTGGTGACATAGATCGTGTTCAGATGGCGGCGCATGGAGCTGGCTCCCGATCATCGGGCACACCGCCGATCTGGCGCAGCAGCCAGCGGCGGATTGCGGGCGGCTGTTCCAGCCTGCCGGGTTGGCATTCCGCGCGGAGCGAACAGCGGCAGCAGGCCGGCATCTCGCGCGGCGGTGGTGTGCGACCCTGCGCGATCATCGCCCGGCACTCGGCGGCGATGCGGGCAGTCAGCGCGCGCAAATCCGCATCGAAGGCCACCACTTTGTGCCGGCGCGTCTGGCCGTAGAACAGCGCTCCTTCCGGCACAGGCAAGCCGAACATCTCCTCTAGGCACAGGGCCTGGGCACACAGCTGCACCGCATCGCCCCGATGCGCCTTGGGTCGACCGCGCTTGTATTCGACCGGATAGGGCGTATCCGCGTGAAACTCGACCACATCGGCCTTGCCTGAAAGGCCATGGGTGATTGATCGCAGCACGAGGCCGCGCACCGTGCGCACCCCTGATCGTCGGTCGCCGCGCCCGGAGTCCACCCTTTCGTGCATCAGCCGCCCCTCGGCAGTGGCCTGATCCTCGGCCCATATACGCTCGACATGGATCAGCGCGCACTGCCTTGGGCAGAACAGGTAGTGCTGCAGGGCCGACACCGGCACCAGCGCCTCTTCGGCGGCAGGGTCCCGTGGCGGCGGATGCATCATGGCCTCAGCACTTCTCGATGATCTCGACGCCTGCGGGCAGGCCGTCGCGGTCGATGGTCACGGCATAGTCGGCCCACTGGCGCGCGGGCGGCCAATTGTCGGTGGCGGGGCTGCCGACGGGCTGGGTGGAGCCGGCATGGACGCGCCAGGTCTTCACCCGGTCGAACAGCGCTTGTGCCTGTGCGTTGCCCAGCGCACAATCATGGCGGAAAATGATGAGCTTGCGGGTGGCCATTTCCCCGCGCGCGGCCGACCGATCATGATCGAACATCTGGCAGAGCGCCTGCCACAGCAGTTCGAGATCATCCTCCGAAAAGCCCGTGCCCTTGACCGGGTGGCTGGCCAGCGGGGCAGAGACGAAACCATGGGCACGGTAAAGGCCATAGGGCACGATGTGCTTGCGGCCCATGGTGCGCCCGCCCTTGTCATCGGTGTCCTTTTCGGTGGTGGCGGCCATGCGGGTGATCGACACTTCCAGCGGCAGGATCGGTTCGACCGAACGGGCAAAGGTGAACTGCACCGGCCCGCGCACCTGACCAGCGTTAACTCCGGTGGTCATCACCGCGCCGAAAGTGCGGATGTCCCAGAAGTTGGCGCACATCCATGCTGTCAGCGCGCGCGCCTTCTGCTGGTCCTTGGGCAGCTTCTTGAACTCCTCGTCCTTGTTGACTTCGGGCATAATAGCTGCCCAGGCCTTTTTGTGCTGGTTGTTGAGTGTGGCGCCTTCGCTCATGTAGATTTCGTGGCCCGGCGCATCGCCCTTGGCCAGCGCCACGAAATTGCGCACCTTGCGCTTGAGCGCGACATCGGAAACCAGGCCTTGGTTGGTTTCCGGATCGAGCCGGGGCATGTTGCCCGCATCGGGATCGCCATTGGGATTGCCGTTCGCCACATCGAAATAGAGGACGAATTCGTAACGGTTGGAAACGGGCTTGCTCATGCTTCGGTCCCTTCGTGATCGGTGGTTTCGGGCAGATCGTCGGCGTCGATGGCCTCGCCCTTGTCGTTGCTCAGCTTTGCGGCGCGCTGGTGATAATAGCCGATGGCAAATTCGCCCTGGTCCTGCAGCCGCAGCGACCGCGGCCAGATGCCTTCGGGGCGCGGATCGAAGCGGCCGTTGATTTCCTCCAGTTCGCGCTCGATCAGGGTGGCCCAGCCCGGCTTTTCCTTGCGTAGCTTGGCCAGGTGGTTCTGCCCGCCGCGCACGATCAGCGGGAAAACGCTGGCGGGCGTGGCCGAAGCCGCGCCGAAATAGCGGTCGCGGATCGTGGCGTTGACCTTGCCGAGCGCGGCACGCTGCGCCAGTTCATAGACGGCGAACAGCCGACCGAGTTGGTAGCCCGGATTGGCGTGGTCCCTTTTCAGGCTCATGGGCACTTCTCCTTGTTCGGGGATCAGGGGATTGCGTCGGCTGAGGCGGACCAGCACGGCGCGGATCACGGCGGCGTGCCAGCCCGATGCGGCATTGTCGCCCGCCCGCAGGCGGATGAGCGCGGCGGACAGCAGGCTGAGCGGATAGCGGGTGCCGGAGAGCACCGCACGCATGACTTCGCCAGCGAGCAGCGGCGGGATGTTCTTGAAATCGCGTTGCAAGGCGGTGGTATTGGCGAGCAGCCGATTGACCGAAGGCGCCGCGCCCCAACCCGCAGGCGGCGGTTCCATCGCCAGGTCGGCGTGGTGGCGGGCGAGCCGCTGCGCAAAGGCATCCAGCGTATCGGACAGCCAGAACCGCACCGACAGCCGCGCCGCATTGGGGGACAGGCCAAGGACATGAAAGCGCGTGCCGGGCTCAATGCCGGGCTGCAATTCAGCCAGCGGCTTGCCTGCGGCCACGGCCTCCATCTGCTTGCGGACCTTGGCCGTTTCCTGTTCGTCGCTCACGTCGCTGCCGAGCAACTGCGTGAAAAAGTTCTCCGCCGCCTCGGCCTCGGCCTGGCTGGCATCGGCCCAGAACACCACGGTGGCATCGCCCACCGGACGGCGTAGCCGGTTCGGCCCGTCGCGCGCGAGCAGGTGGTTGAGAGCGGTGGCGTAGCGGAAGGCTGCGGTCTTGCCAGTTGGTGCAAGCAACCCCTGATCTTTGCCATAAGAAGAGAAGGCAGGACTTTTCTTGCTGTTGCAGGATACTAAAGGGGCGCCAGATGATTGAGCGTCTTCAACTCCTTTTATTGAACGATGCAGGCGAGCGATCGGACCAAACTCTCCTGTGATCAGACAGAATCCTTCATCGCCCGTCGGGCTCTCATCTCCATCTGAGTCACCGGCTGCCAGTAATAGTCGCGAAGCGGGTCGCTCGTGGAGGTAACAGCGATCTCCATCAAGCCTGAACATTATAAAGGAGTCGAGGATTTCAGGCGTAAATCTAGGCAGGTTTTCAAGCCACTCCGGCTGCCAGTTTTCGATAAAACGCCGCAACGCAACGAGGCCTTCATCATGCTGTTCGGTAAGCACTCGCAAGTGCATTTCGACAAAAGCCGCGTGCTCTTGTGCAGTTCTCTCGCCATCACCTGCCGTGCGGCCGAGCACATAAGCCGTTTTGTCGACAAAAAGATTTGTTACGATCCCAGATGTCCGTTTTGCGACTTTATCTGACCATGGAACCAGATAATCCTTCGGCTTTGGCTTCTTGCCGAGCAAATCCCGCAAATCTTCAAGGTCAACTGGCGAACCTCCCCGATCTAATACAATACACCACCCGAACTTAACCAGTGCCCACCCAGGCTCTGCCACGCCGGGCAGGCGGTGATAATAGCGCTCCAGCGCCTGCAGGATGGTCATCGCACGACCTCCTCGGCATGGAAGGGCGGCACCTCGATCACGCCATTTCGCATTTCCGCACGGAAGAAGCGGGATTCGTTGCGTCCATCCGTAAAGTCGATGTCGTGCAGCATCCAGCCCAGGTCCGCATCGCGCCGGTCAGGCTCCAGTTCGCAGGGCGGCAGCGGCGCGCCATCGGGGATCAGCGCGAATTCTGCAGCGAATTCGCGCGTGCCAAGGCAAGGCCGGTGAAAGCACTGCCCCTGGCTCGCGCGCCGATTGAACATGGACAGGTGCTTGGCCGGAGTATCCTCCGGCCCAGCCTTGTCGGTCATGGTGAAATGGGCCTCGATCACATAGGCGACATCCACCAGCACCAGGGCAGCGCGCTGCAGGCGGCTCTCCTCCACCACGATGCCCAGCCCACTGGTATCGCCCCGCTTCATGGCGCTAGCGGCATTGCTGGCGTTTGCCTTGGCCCCCACCTCGTTGCGGCGGATCGACTGGAAGCGGATGGGCTTCAGCACGTGGATGCGGTCTACCTGCCAACGGATCGCGGGCTTCCAGTGGATCGCTTCAAGAATGCCGCGCGCCGCCGAAGGCGTCATCACGTCATAGCTGACCCGCTCCACCTTCATTTCCGGCCGGGTGAAGCAGGCGCGCTCACCCCAGACGTGCAATCGAACTGGCATTCCCGTTTCTCCCCGATCCGAAAGATCACCCGAATCGCTCTGCCGATGCTGCCTGCAAGTGCGACAGAACCGGACGCATCATGAAAAAATGTTCGCTTCCGCCGACCGGCTTGCCGGATCGCAATCGATCCGCAGGCCCAGTTGCGGGTCATAGAGGCCGGGAAGCTGGCCCTTCTGCTCCTCCACCAGAACCATGAACCGGTCACCATATTCATCTGGTCGGATGGCCTGCACCGCGCCCGTTGCGACCAGCGCCTCTCGCACCTTTGCCGGGACCGGGACGACATATTGCTGCAAGCGGCGCTGGACACCCGCAGGCGGGAACGGCGCCTCGGCAAGGTCGTGGATCGCCTCGCGCGCGGCATCATCATAGGGTACGATCACCGGGTCCATTGCATCGTCGATCAGGCGAAAGGCGCGCGCGATGGTGGCGAAGGGAAAATCGCCCTGCCTCGCCAGTTCACGGATGGCCGGGATGATGGCCAAGGCTTCGCCGCCGGGCAGCCTCGCCCGATCAAGTGCCTCGTACTGCTGTCGCCAATAGAGCGCCTCGTAATAGTCGCGGATTGCCTCCAGCCCCAGCACGTCAAGTCCCTCGCGCCGCATCACTTCGCGCGCCGGGGCATAAAAGGCCTCGATGGCGGGCGGCATCTTGCGTCCGGCCGCCTCGAACACCACCGTGCGGCCCATGGCCTGAGCGCGCCCTTCGCGGTTGCAGCGCCCGGCGGCCTGGGCAATGCTGGCCAACCCTGCCGCTGCCCTCCAGACTTCGGGAAAGTCCACATCGACGCCCGCCTCGATCAGGCTGGTGGAGATAAGCCGCACCGGCTGCCCTGCCTTCAGCCCTTCGCGCACCTTGTCTAGCACGGCGCGGCGGTGCCGGGCGCACATCAGGGTGGAAAGGTGCATGGCGCCCGCCTGCCCCTGCTCTCGCAACAGGGCGAACAGGTCGCGGGCATGGCCGCGGCTGTTGACGATGCACAGCATCTGCGGCTGCTGCGCAAAGCGCGCGGCAATCTCTTCGTCCGTCACCGGCTCGCGCAGCCACTCCACCTCGACGCGCTTGAGCTTGCGATAAAGCGCCTGCGGATCGGGGGCGAGTTCGCGCTCGGCGGGGATGTCCAGCCCTTCCGCGCGCCCCTCGGGTGTTGCAGGCAGCGCCTTGTCCTGCAACCGCAAGGCCGGCTGGGTGGCGGTGCACAGGATCACGCTGGCGCCATAGTTGCGGGCCAGTTCGTCGATCACGGCCATGCAGGGGCGCAGCAGGTGGACGGGAATGGATTGCGCCTCGTCCAGCACGATCACGCTTTTCGCCAGGTTGTGCAGCTTGCGCGCTTGGCTGGGGCGGGCGGCAAACACGCTTTCGAAGAACTGCACCGCCGTGGTCACGATGATCGGCGCATCCCAGTTTTCCGCATCGCGGCGCAGCTTGGCAAGCCCGGCGGCCCCCTCCCCTTCGGCATCATTGCCGGTTTCCGGGGGCTTGCTGTCCCAATCGAAGCTGGAATGGTGTTCCAGCACGGCTTCACCCAAGGCGACTTCATCGCGAAAGACAGCCGCGGTCTGCTCGATGATCGAGGTGAAGGGGATCACATAGATGACCCGGCGCAGCCCGTGTGCCAGTGCGTGTTCCAGCGCAAAGCTGAGCGAAGTCAGCGTCTTGCCGCCCCCGGTAGGCACAGTCAGCGTGAACAGGCCCGGCGGGAGGGCGGCCTTGCCATTGGCGTGATCGAGAATTGCGGAACGCAGGCGGTTGACCTCGGTGTCATCGCGGCGGCAGCGCGCCATGTGAGCGCGCACGGCTTCGAGGTGGTGGTGCTGCACCGTGCCACCGCGCGAGGGCGGATCTTCTCCTGCGGCAATCCGGTAGAACCGCTCTGTCTCAAGAAAGTCTGCATCGACCAGGCACGAAAAGGTCATGCGCGCCAGAAAGGCGAGCGAGAAGGCCCGGTCGATCCCGTTCTGCGCGAGGCGGATGCCGGACAATTCCTCAGCACTAGGCAATTCGCCGACATGGTCGCACCAGCCATCATAGGCTTCAAGCGGCTTGACGAGGCGGTCCGAAAGGTCCTCGCTGTCCATCAGGCCGCCGTGATGCCCGGCGATGCCATAGGCCATCAGCCGCCCCATGTGTGCCCCGAAGGCCTTCACCGCCTCCTGCGCCCCGGCACTGCTGTGATCAGGGCCACGCACCTTGCGGTTGCTATCATCTTGGCGGATATATCTCTGATAGGCGTCGGAGCACTTCCCGATATCGTGTAGCAACCCCATGGCGCGAGCCATTTGGCCATTGCTGAAGTGCGCAGCGAAACCTGCTGCTCGCTCTCCCACTGCACGCAGGTGATGCGTCAAAGGCTCCCAGGTATCCTCTGGCCTGCCGGGTATTGAATGAGCAAACATGATCAAGGACGGAGTTTCTTATAGCAATTCTAACGTATTCTGATTCTTTCGTCGTTTAAAGCCAGAATGCGGTTGCGGCATCGAGGCTCACGGCGGATAGGACGTTGCTGGCGATCTTACCGTTGCGGTTGGCGAAACACTGGGTTTGAACGCAGGCGAAGCTCAACTCTTTAAGGCGACAGAACATCGCCTCGCCCCGTCAGCGATCCTTGTAGCGGCGTTCGTCATACTGGATCGGGCGCTTGTCCTTGAGGCGATCTGGGTGAAGCGGGTCTGTGGTCGGCATCGTGGCACTCACTGCGCCAAGCAGGCGGGTCCCGCACGATTTATCTTTTGTTACCAAATACTTCCTTATGGCGCATCGATCATGATAAACAGCGGCAGAAACCAGACGACCGGATTTGTCGCGGGAATGGTGCAAGCCCTTCTGCGTCATGGCTGAGGCCGATCCCTGGAGATCATTACCCATGCATAAGATCACCATGGCCCAGCCCTCGCGCGATTTTCTTGCGATGTGGCGAGCGGCTGGCAAGCACATCCAGAGCTTCTTCGAGGACGGCCTGCTGAGCTGGCTCAAGGTCGATCCGCGCCCGCCCTTTCTGGAACACCTCTCGTTCCGGCTCGGCAACCAGGTGTTCTTCATCCGCTTCGAGGATGTCGAGGGACAGGTCGAGGTGCCCGGCAATCGCGAGGGCCTGCTTTCGGTGGCCGGAGGCTGGAACGGCCACCCTTGCCTGATGCCGATGCGCCGCACCTTGCGGGGGTGGGAGCCTGATCGTCCGGGATGGGGCCTAATCGACCTGCGCAATGGCAGACGCATCGATCCTGCGATGCTCGTGACGGACGAACTGGTTCCGATAAGCGCGTGGGAACTGCTTGATTTTGCCGTCCAGGTGGTGAGGGACGACCTCAAGCAACAGGGCTGCGAGATCCTGTGCTCGCAGTCCAACCCGCAGGTCGATCCCAACATCTGGTTCGTCGCCGACATGGCAAAGGGGCTTGAATGGGTGGTGGTGCGCGCCGCCCACTTCCCCGAGCGGCGCGCCAAGCGCCCCGCCAATCTCGACGCCATCGCCCGCAACGTCGCGCACCTGAGCCAGCGCGCGCACTGCGCCTGCGTCAGCTTTGCGTCGGCCGATGATCCAGAAGGACCGCTGTGACGTGGACACTGCGCAAAAAAGACATACGACGGGCTTGAGCCAATTAACCTTCAACTGACCCCGGCGAGCAACCCTAATGATCGATGATCTTGCCTATTGGCGTCGCCGCATAGCCGAGGGGAATAGCCTTGAGGAACTGGATCGCCTTTACGCCGAGGCTGAAGCTTTGCCCGAGGATCTTCGGCGACAAGTCTACCTACGAATAGCACAGGCCAAGACCAAGATGCGGGCGCAGAATAAGGCCTCGGAGCCACCGCCCTTTGCCGCTTCGCTGGGGCTTCCCTGCCCGGACGGCAGGCCCCTCCATCGCTATCGCTTGTCCGATAAAGCCTATGATCGGCTTGGTATGAGCTTGAAGGGCAAGCGTAACCTGACTGAGTTTGGCAATGGTCATTTGCCAGCGCATTTCGTGCTCTGGGCATCTGAGTGGTTTCGTCGCGAGTATGACGGTGGCGGATATTCTTGGGCGGGACTGCTTGCTGCTCTGGATTTGCGCGTCACGAGCCAGGCCGATCAAGCAATATTGCGCAATGTTGCAGAGCGCGGTCTGCAGATGTGGATACGACCAGTCTTGCAATGGGACGGGCGACGAAGCTTCCTCGGTTCGCTTGCGCGTGAAGGTGGGTTCCCGACCGCGGCCTTTGCCGATGGCAAGGGTTGGGCCCGCGACGTGTTGGGGCGAATGATCGCATCGCTCCTGTCAGAACCTGCGGCTGGTGAGGAGCGTGCGCTTGAACTGGCTCGCCTCCAGCGCCACCACCTGCCACAAACGTTCAATGATGACGATTTTCTTCTTCTCTGCGCAGATCTCGCGCTTGCGGTCGTAGCTATCCGCCGTGAGGCGGAGCCGGGTGCAACCGCAGAGGGGATACCCGTGCTGGCCTGGTTAGGTCTGCATCGGCCTGATTGGCGCGAGAGCCTGCCGATCATCACCGGAGATCGCGCCGCCGATGCGCTCATCGAAAGCCTGATGAGTGTCGAAGCACTCGCAGGGGTCGGCGTCGGGGCGGATCGCATGCTCTGGCGACAAGCCGACGGGACTTGGGTGGAAGCTGCAAGGATTGCGCTAGACGGCGATGTCGACAGCCAAGCCATGCCCCCCATTCAGGGCAACCCGGGGCGCCTTCGCGTATTTGCTGCCGATGACCTCGCGCGTCACCTCCCCGGTGAACTCGGCATGCTCGAGCCGCCCGCACCAGGCGGAACCACATGGACCGCGCGCTCGACCCGGCTGGTTCGGGGCATCCATGCGATCCCCTTTGCGGCAGCTTTGACAGTCGAGCTGCGCGTTGGCGCACGCAACCTTGCGCGTTTTTTGCTCCCAGGCGGCAAGCCAAGACGCGGGCAATTGCTGGTTGCCACGGCAGAAGACAATGGTGCGGCCGTCCCAGCGCTGCTCAAGATAGTTGGCTCTGGCTCAGGCCAATATCGCGCCCAGACCCTGTTCTTGCAGGTGCCCGACTCGTGGCAGGTTTCAGCAACCGATCAAGAGACGGCAGAATTCCTCGGGCAGGGAGTTGGCGCGACGCATCTCTGGCGCATCCAAGGAGGTGCCTTTGTCACCGACGACACGGGAGATCGTTACCGTATCCGTTGTGGCCAGCCGACAGATGCCACCCCGCGGATCGACATGGTCGGCAACGACTGCCGCTGGGCAGAAGTGTCCGGCAACATCGATTTGTTCTGCGGACCTCCACATGCCACGATGAGAGGGCAGGTTGGAAAACTCCTCATGCGCGACAAGGGGACCAGGATCTGGAGACCGGCCCCTTCGCCGCTTCCGCTCGGCCATTACGAACTCGGTTGGCGAGCACCTGATGGCATCCTGCTCGATCGGCGCACAATTGCGGTTCTACCGGCTTCAGCCAGCCTTGTTTGTCGGCGCAGCGCGAGTGGTCCTTCCTACGAATTGCAGGGCTTTGGCAAGGTTCGCCTAGTGCCGGACGAAGGCGCGCCGGTTGTGCCTGATGCGGATGGCCAAATGTGGAAATCAAGGCCACAGGTTGCACGCGTGCATTTTTTCAGCGCGCGTATCATGTGGCCAGATGGCACGTCTCTTCTAGTAAAAATACGCTATCCAGGGGACGCCGCAATTGCCCGCTGGGACGGGACGGTGTTGCCCCACAACAGCGTTTTGACGCTGGATGACCTGCGGGATCTCGTCGGGATCGACGAAGGTCGCATGGAACTTCATGCAGAACTGCGCGAGCCTCGTGCAGGCAAGGTTGCGCAGATGGTCTGGGAGTTTGACCGCGAATTACCGCTTGCCTCAATCCGCGAAGATTGCGCCAGCCTGCTGCTGCCTGCCTCGATCAATGCCGAGCTGCTTCTCGATATGCATGATGGTCGAAATACGCATTGGCGCATCAAGCCTTTCGCGCTGTCGCTGGTAGAAGAACCAGCGGGGTTCGTTGCCAGGCCGGCCGTTGCCCATCCGGATGTCCTGTTTTGCGGTCGGTCTTTGGCCGATCCTGCGCAGGAGGTGTGTTTTGGCCCCTATTCCTTGTTGAGCGACGCCAATCATCGGCCCGTGCGCTTGCCCCACGACAGAGGCGGGGCCTGGCTGGTTTATCTTCGCCGCGACAAGACCGTGCTGACACGCCCAAAAGTCGCATTCGGACAAGGAAGGAGCATGTTGCCGACCGGGCATTTGGCGCGTGCAATGATCCAACCACCCGGAGCGGTGCTTGATCAATCGCTCAATCAGCTGCTGATCGAGGCGAGCGATGATGATCAAAACGCGCGGGAGATCGTGCACGAACTGATCGCGCTTGCACGCTCACTTAATGGCCTTCCCCCAGGCACTTTCCGGGTTTTTGAACTGCTGGTCGATCATCCGGTGGTTCTTGCACGCATGGCGCAGGAGGAACCGGAATCCGCGCTGCCGCTATCCGAGGCCCTGCCTTTCGCATGGTTCCTGCTGCCATCCGAAGCTTGGGAAAAGGGTGCCAAGATCGTCTTCGAGGATCTCATTGCGCGCCTCGCAAGTCTACCTCAACCGGACCAGCTCCGCTTCGCGGCTGAAGAGGTGAAGCGTCGCAGGCAGATCATCACCAATTATGAGCCAATCCTGGTCGGTTTGTTCGACCCACCCAAGCCTGAGCCTATTCAAGCCATTGTTCAGCGCTTTGCGAATCGCGCCATTCAGCGGCTGCGCGAGGATTCGATCGACCGCTACCGCAGCGTCCTCGGAAATAGGTTGCCATCAGCCTTTACAAATTTCGATAGGGGCTTCATCGACACCTTCGATGCCCCCTGCGCTGCGGCTCTGGCTGCTGCGTGTGTCTGGCGACCTGACGCAGCCGCAGTTCGTCACATGAAAACCGTTGCCCGCACCTTTCCGACCTATTTCGCCGAGGCTTACGCCGCCTGGCTCAAGTCGACGAACCGATAATGGCCAAAGTCGATCCCCAACTCCCTCTCACCGGCCCCTTGCACACGCTCGACCTGGTGCGCGAACGCGTGGTGCAATCAATGCTCAGCCGAGCGGCCATCAATCACCCTGGCCTCGCCGCCGAGGTGCGACGCCAGTTCAGCTCACGTGAGGTTGAGGCGGGTGCTGTGATGCGCGAGCCCGTTATCGAGGGCGCGGCTCCCTTCGAGATCGACGGTCGCACATTTGCCGATTGTTCGGGCAGCTTGCTCCACCCCGAAGTCATTCGGGCAATCTCAGGGCCGGATGCCGAGCCCTACCGCTTTCCGCCGGAAGCCCAGCCCTATCGACACCAGATCGCAGCTTGGGAGCATCTGATCGCGCCGGAGCCGCGTTCGGTTTTGGTGTCGAGCGGCACAGGTTCGGGCAAGACAGAGTGCTTCCTCATGCCGCTGCTGCACGATTTAGCGTGCGAGTCCGAGCGCCATGGCAGGTTGTCCGGCGTCCGCGCGATCGCCCTCTATCCCCTCAATGCGCTGATCGCGAGCCAGGAGGAGCGACTGCGCGCCTGGACGGCCCCGTTTGGCGGGCGGATCCGCTTCGGCCTATACAACGGGCTGACGCCTGAACGTCCGGATCGTCACGCGCCTGTGCGTCCGGAACAGGTCACCGACCGCGAGACCTTACGCACCGATCCGCCTCCGATCTTGGTGACCAATGTCACCATGCTTGAATACATGATGGTGCGGCGGATCGATCGCCCGCTGATCGAGAACAGCCGTGGCACCCTGCGCTGGATCATTCTCGACGAAGCTCACGGCTATGTTGGATCGGCAGCAGCTGAAATCGCACTCCTCATCCGCCGCGTCCTGCTTACCTTCGGGGTAAAGCCTGAAGATGTGCGCTTCGTTGCTACATCGGCCACCATCGGTAGCGGCCGCGATGTAACCGAAGAACTGCAGCGGTTTCTGCGCGATCTGACTGGCACCCCGGGGGATCGGGTGCATGTGGTAATCGGACACCGCGAAGCAGTTCATTTACCGTCGCCCGCGCCCGACCCGTGGCTGCCCGCAGCATCGCTTTCCGATCGCGAGGCATTGCGTGCAAACCCTGCTGTGCAGTCCTTCGTGCGCGCGGCCGAAAAGGGGCCGGTCCTTTTGGAGCAAGCCACCCGGATGCTTGCGCCCACCGGGCTCCCCGCCGACAGTCTGATCTGCGCCATCGCCGATGACAGCGACAAGCAGCGTGGTCCATTGTTGCCACTCAGGGTTCACGGCTTTCTTCGCGCGGTCCCCGGCCTATGGTCCTGCCTGAACCCCGAATGTGCCGAGAGTCCGACTGACTGGCCATTCGGCAAAGTGCTTGCCGAGCGAGTCGAGGCCTGCCCTTGCTGCGGCGCTCCGGTGCTCGAAATTCTCTCCTGTCGCGAATGTGGCGAGCCTTACCTCGATTGCGAGGAAGATGCAGGCCGCCTTCGTCCCCGCATCACCCCGCCACCGATCGACGAGTTTGCCGAGTTGCGGGAGGCAGCATCAGGCAGCGAGACGGACGGCGAAGCCGATGCTGACGCGCACGTACCCGGGGACGAGGATGTGCAGGAAGGGCCACTTTATCCGGTTCGCCGACGATCAATCGCATTACGTGGAATGGATGGATATCGGCTGCTTCATATCGATCCGGCCACAGGCGCGGTGATCGACGCGCCGCAGGATGAGACTATCTCGCTCTACGCCGGACAGCCGGACCGGTGTGGAGCCTGCAATGGTCAGGATGGACAAAAAGGCAGTATTTTGATTTTGCGGCCCTTCCGCTTCGGTGCACCGTTCCTGATCGGTAACGCTGCGCCCGTTCTTCTGGAAGGTCTTCCGGCCCGCCAACCAGCAGAGGGCGCAAGCTTCAGTCCACCAGCCGGTGGCCGCCAGCTTTTATCCTTCACCGACAGCCGTCAGGGCACGGCACGTTTTGCCGCCAATCTGCAGACCGCATCCGAGCGCAGCTTTGTCCGCAGTTTCCTGTATCATGCTGTCCAGGGCAGCATAGCGGCGCAAGGCGCCGACAATCCCGAAGCAAAGGCTTTGGCGGCCGAGATCGCACAGCTTGAAACCGCAGCTCCTGAAGCACTAGCCGGCCTGATCGCGCAGAAAAAGGCGCAGTTGGCAGAGCTCACTCAACCCTCCTTTGCCGGTATCGCGTGGAGCGATATGCGCAGTCGTCTCGCGGGCACCGTCGAGGCGCGCAAATGGATGCGCGACGTCTGGCAATTGCGCGACAGCCGGTTTCGCAATGATACGGCGGCTTTCGCCCAGTTCCTACTATTGCGTGAACTTGCCCGCCGCCCGCGACGTGCCAACACCGCAGAGACGCTGGGGCTGGTGCGTCTTCATTTCCCTGCAATCGAACGTATCCGGAGTTTGCCCGAACCACTCGCCACTGCCGGCTACGCCTTGAGCCATTGGCATGATCTGCTTCATGTGATCATCGACATGGTGGCCCGTGCCAATCTTGCTGTGCGGATTGACGATGCTGACCTGCACTGGATCACAAGCAAGGGTTGGCGCAAGGAATTGCTGCCTTTCGGCCAAGCAAAGCAAGTCCAAAGCGAAATCGCATGGCCACGAGCGGGTGGTAGTGGCGCGGGAAATCTCGTCCTGATCCTGGAGAAAGCATTGCGCGTGGATCGGAGCGAGCCGCAAGGGCGAGCACTGATCAACGAGGTGCTTGAACAAGCCTGGACGGCGCTGTCCGCGCTTTTTTCCGACCCGACCCAACCTGGGTATGCGCTCTCCTTCGACAAGGCGCATATCGCGCCCGTCACGAAGGCATACCTGTGCCCGGTGTCACGACGGATTTTGGCCCGCACCGCGCTCGGCCTATCTCCCTATGGCCATCGCGAGCACCTGCGGATGGCCGACGCAGAGCCACTACCGATCGATCTTCCAAGCCTGCCAATCACATTTACACAGGACGAAAGTGCACGATCCATCATCCAAGATTGGCTTGCCAGCGATCAGGTCGTCACCACTCTCCGAAATCAGGGGGTTTGGACAGATCTTCAAGACCGTGCCGCCCTGCTCTCACCCTATATTCGCGCCGCCGAACATTCTGCGCAACAACCGCCAGCGCGGTTGCGGCGGTTCGAGGACGAGTTCAAGGCGGGCGAGATTAACATACTAAATTGTTCGACCACCATGGAGATGGGGGTAGACATCGGCTCGGTGTCAGCCGTGATGATGACCAACGTGCCACCGGCGCTCGCCAATTATCGGCAGCGCGTCGGTCGCGCGGGACGCCGCAAACAGGGTTTTGCGACCTCGCTCACCTATACACGTGACACACCGCTCGAAAGGGAAGCGTTCCGCGATCCCGAGACCTATCTCAAGCGCGAAACCCGTGCGCCGCAAGTGCGGCTCGACAGTCGCCGGATCGTGCAACGCCATGTCAACGCACTCTTGCTCGCACGTTGGTTCGCGGGCGAAGGAGGAGAGGCGCTCAAGGCCCGGACAGGGGATTTCTTCGGCTGCCCTGAGGGGATCGGTGCCGATCGCCCGGAGCACCCACCGGTTGAGGCGTGTCTGGCATGGCTGCGCGCGCCCGAGACTGAGTTGGCATTGGTGGGCGAAGTGTCCGAGCTGGTGCGTTCGACGGTGTTGGCTTTGGACGGCACACTATTTGCTACCGCGGCCGAAGCGCTGACTGCGGCCCGCGATGCCGTAATCCGGGAATGGCAGGAGCTCCAGTACCAGGCAGCCGCTGCACCCGAAGCTGGACGAAAGGCACTAGGCTATCAACTTCAGCGCCTTGCGCGGGAGAATCTAATGAGCGAACTTGCCGTTCGTGCCGTTCTGCCCAGTCACAGCATGCCAACCGGCGTGGTTTCCTTCGTCAATACCGATAAGCCGGGTGCCGACGAGACAGCAACCGACGACACGTCCTTCCGGCGTCGCTCCTTCCCAACCCGCACCTTGGATATTGCGATCCGTGACTATGCGCCGGGTGCCGAAGTGGTGATTGACGGGCTGGTTTACCGGTCAGCTGGCGTAACGCTCAACTGGAAGCGGCCTGCCGACCATGCTGATGCGCATGAAGCGCAAGCGTTGCGGGACTTCTGGACCTGCCCCGCTTGTGGTGCGGCGGATTGCAGTTCGGTCGCTCCGTCAAACTGCCCGGCTTGCCGTGCCGAGATCCCTCTGGCGGCACGCCGCAGCTTCCTTCAACCCGCCGGCTTTACTGCGGACATGAATGCGCGGCCACACGCCGAAACCGAGGAAGTCACCTGGGTTGCGCCAGAGCGTGAGCAAATCATCGTGCGCGGCGCAAGCTGGCAACCAATGGCTGATCCTAGCCAAGGACGTATGCGCGCAACTTCAGACGGGCTGGTGTTCTACTCCTCGCGCGGTCCGGGGCAGCAAGGCTATCACGTCTGCCTCGAGTGCGGCCGCGCTGAGCCTGCTGCCCGTGGCAGTGACGTCGAAGGAAGGAGGCCACTTGAAGGACACCTGCCGCTGCGTGGATCACGGAATGGCGTACCCTGCCCTGGCAACGACTCTCCGCTGTGGATTACGCCAGCCATCTCTCTCGGCTGCGAAACGCTTACGGACGTAGTGGAACTACAGCCGGCAAATCTGCCGAGCGAAGGGGCAGCGTGTGCGTTGGTGTCAGCCTTACGCGAGGCGCTCGCCCGCCGGCTGGGTGTGGAAACAGGTGAAATGGGCATGGCTGTCCAGCGAGCCGTCGGCCCGCTTGGACAACTAACCCACTCGCTCTTCCTGTTTGATCGTGCATCCGGCGGCGCGGGCTTCGCACCGCAGGCTGCGAGCATGTTCGAGGTGCTCATCACCGATGCCCGCAACATTCTCGACTGCCCTGAACCGGGATGCCAGACTGGCTGCTCGGCCTGCGTCCTGAGCGCCGATCTGTTCCAGCAACAGGAGCAGATCGATCGCAAGGGTGCGCTGGCTTGGGTGCTATCGGCTACGAGGGCCTTTGGAAACCTTCCCGCTGAAGATCGTATCCACCCCGAAGCCCGACTTAGCCGCTCTGTGCTTGATGAACTGGCAACACGTGTCGATGGGGGTGCCCGCGACGTTTTCCTTTGGATCGACGGACAAGCTGACATCGCCAGCCTTGCTGAGCCGGGTTTTTCGCGTTTCCTTCGTCGCCTCGGCGAGCGAGGCGCCCAGTTGAGGCTTATTGTTGACCCGGCTTGGCTGCAAAGTCTCGATGCGGCCGCACGACTCGGTTTGCGCGATATAGCCAAGATGCTCGGCCTGGATCTGCGCAAGGGGAAGCGTCCGACATTCGATAATGGCGCTGGGACACTGGCCATGGCGATCGGTGAGAACCTCAGCGAAGCATGGGCTAGCCGCGATATACTTGCGGGCATACCCGGCGAAAGCTGGGGCCGGGGTCACACAGCTGCGGTGGTTCGTCTACCATCCGGCTCGCCGCCACTTGCTGCTCCGATCGAACTCGACAGCCTGCTGCCGCCTTCTGGCACCGTCTACATCGAGGTAAAGAGCGAGTTTGACGGGCCATTGGTTGATTTTGCCAAGGCGTTCACGGCCAAGATCTTGCCCGCTGTGCGCGCGCTTGTGCCCAAAGCCGCGTTGACCGCGATCCGCTATAATGACCGCTACCTGCAATCCCCTCTAACCCTGCGCCTGATGGCGGATGTGCTTGCGGCCTTTCGGGACGCACTGGCCGGTTCGCAAATCGCTCTACCGCTGGCGATCGTGACAAACTCGCACAAGGCCAATGAACGGCAACCTTACCTTTTCTCACACGACTGGGCATGGGCTGAGGATCGTGATGCTGTGCTCCAATATCTGGTGCAGGCACGTCGAATGGAACTGGAGCTCGCGCTCAATGGCGCCGCGCATGGTCGGCAGATCGACCTCACTTTCGATGACGACAGCAGGATTAGGATCGTGCTTGATCAGGGCTTCGGCCCATGGAGGTGCCCGCCATTTGCGCGGTTTGATTTCGCTGATGATGCCGCCAGCCAAGCTTTGCGGATCGACAAGACCAACGTGATGATTGCTGCTCAGGGACCGACATATATCGTTGTGACATCAGCATGATGATCAGCCTCACTTCATCTCATGTCCGAACCAGTGAATGAACTATGGGAGCCCAAGCAAAACAGAGAGGGACGAGGACCATGAG
>NZ_AUHC01000002.1 GCF_000422985.1 Erythrobacter cryptus DSM 12079 | reverse complement strand
CGAGACCAGCAGCACCTTGCGCCGGTGGGCGAAGGTGAGCGAGCGCGCCTCGGCGAGGCTCACCGGATCGCCCTCCTCGTCGGCCGAGGCCGGATAGGCGTCGATCTCGTCGAGGAAGATGTAGCGCGCCGGCATCGAGCGCAGGCCCACGGCCGAGTTCGCGCCCGTCATGATCAGGATGCCGCCCGCGAACTCCTTCGACAGCATGGTGTTGCCGGCATCGCGGGACCGGGCAGGCTTCACCCGCTCCCGCAGCGCCGGGCTTTCGGCGATCAGCGGATCGATGCGCTGGCGCGAATGGCGCTTGGCCAGCTCCACCGTGGGCTGAACCGCGAGCATCGGCCCCGGCGCCTGGTGGATGACATAGCCGATCCAGTTGTTGCCGGCCTCGGTCGCGCCCACCTGCGCGGCCTTCATGAACACTACCCGCTGCACCGGATCGTGCGGACCGAGCCGGTCCATGATCTCGCGCATGTAGGGCGTTCTCGCCGTGCGATAGCGCCCCGGCTCGGCCGAGGCGCGCGCGGCGAGCATCCGGTGGCGATCGGCCCAGGCGGAGACCGCGAGCAGCGGATCGGGCGCGAGACCGCGTGCCCAGGCGCGCAGGATGTCAGCCGCGCCGGCGAAGGCCTCGCCCGCCGCGCGCGCCTCAGGTGAGGTCGGGGGCCCGTGGGGCGGCAAGCTCCTCGAGGTGGCTGCGGACATGGTCCTCCAGGATTTTCTGCATCGCCGCCACCTCCACGTTCACCTCCTCGCTGCACGCGGCCGAGAGCTCGGCCGCCATCAGCGCCGCCACCCGCGCCGGCCAGGTGATCCACGCCTCGCGCTCCTCGCGCGCCAGACGGAAGACCAGCGCCTCGGCCCGGGCGCGCTCAACCAGCTCGCCCTTCAGCTTCTGCAGCCGGATGCGCCGCTCCTGGGCTTTCAGCACCTCGTTGGCGGTGCGCGCCTGGAGGAAGGTCATTCCACTGTTCGCCGGCGGCGCGGCCAGCCCCTGCTCGCGCAGGGTCTCGCCCACGGCGGCGACGGCGGCCTCGGGCACGGGCCTGACGCGCTCTGCCGGGCCGCGGCGGGATCTGGCCGGATCGGTGGCCTCGGCGCGGCGCACATCGGAAGCGGCGGCATCGATCGAGCCGTCGGGATGCAGCACCAGCCGCCCGGCGGCGCGCGCCTTCTGCACCGCGCCGCGCGAGATCCCGGCATGCGCCGCATATTGCCGCTCGCTCATGCCCATGGGTGCGGGAGTTCCGTTGGCAGTCATGTCACCGACCGATCAGGCCTTGCCGATCCTTGCCCCAGCGCCTGGCGCTCCCGCAGCTGCTCGAACAGCCGCCGCAGCGCATAGGAGCGCGCAAGGCTCACCAGCGTGAACATGGCGCCGATCATCAGGTTCTGCGCCAGCGTCGCATACAGGCCGAAGATCGGAAAGATCAGGACCTGCGTGACGACCGCGACGCCGTAGCCGACGGCGACGTTGGCAAGGGACTCGACCAGCGACATGAGGCGGGATTGCTTCATGCCTCTGCCTCATCCATCGCCCAGCAGTTCAGCCGCCAGAGTTCGCAGCGCATGCGCTGCAACCAGCGGGACCACGCCATTGCCACAGAGCCGAAGCCGGTCCACCCGGTGGGCCAGCCCATCAGCGCCTCGACGAACAGCGGGTTCAAGGTCCGGGGCGATGGCGAGATATCGCGCCCAGCCATCGACGTCACCAGGACCTGGCGGCCAAGCAGGCCGTTCACCGGTGTGTTCGCCAATGTCGTCGCCCCATCCTTGTGATCCCGCGCCGTCGGCGTCATCCACATCCCCGCCGCATGGGTCAGGTCGGCACTCCTGCGGTTGCCCGCGCTCGGCTTGCAGCCGTCGTTCGCCATCGGCGTCGGCCAATCCCGCGCCATCCGGTCCAGACCCTTCTCGTCCTTCCTTTCCCCACCTCGGCTGCGAAAGCTGTCGGTCTGCGGCGTCGGCCACAACGCGGCCGTCGTCGCGAGGTTCATGCCGTGCTGCCCCGCTGCCTGCGAGGGCGTCGGCTTCGTCTGCCGGTTTTCGTTGGCGCTGGCGCGGGGCGTCGGCCAGAGCCGCAGCAGTTCCGTCCGGTTCCCGCCACTCGACCGGGTTCCAGAGCAGGCGCGCGGGGTCGGCCAGCTCGTCCCCCTCGCGAATGGCGAGGATGAACAGACGCTCGCGTTTGTGGGGAGCGCCGACTTCCGCCGCTGTGAAGAGGCCCGCCGCAAGGCGGTAGCCCATGCCGACCAGTCCTGCGGCGACTTCGGGGAAACCGAGGCGGAGATGATGGGCGACATTTTCGAGGAAGACGAAGGGCGGCTCGACCTCGCCGATGATACGGGCGACATGAGGCCAGAGGTGGCGTGGGTCGTCGGCACCCCGGCGCTTGCCCGCGACGGAGAACGGCTGGCACGGATAGCCCGCAGTGACGATGTCCACCGCGCCGCGCCACGGGCGGCCGTCGAAGGTGCCAACATCGTCCCAGACAACAGCCTGATCCAGGGACGCGTCTTCCATCCGCGCCACGAGAGTGGCTGCGGCGTAGGTTTCCCGTTCGACATGGCCCACAGCACGATATCCGGGGATGGCGATGGCGAGCCCAAGGTCGAGACCGCCTGCGCCGGAGCAGAGGGAGAGGCCGAACAGGCACGCATCTCCCGCTCCGGAATCGTCTCCGGAGGAAGGTAAAGCCAAGTCATGCATGTCACGCGGCGGTCTTGCGCTTTCGCGCGGGTTCAGGGGCGGTGTCCATGTCCGGCGTATCGGCCATGGGTTCCGTGCCGTCGCCCAACCGCTCGGCTTTCACCTCGGCAAAGGTCCGCCCGTTGCCCTCGAGGATCGCCTCGCGGCCCGTGGCGGCCTGCCAGCGTTCGATCGCGACATCGACATAGGCCGGGCTGATCTCCATCGCGAAGACACGCCGGCCGTTGGCCTCACCGGCCATGATCTGAGTGCCCGAGCCGCAGAACGGCTCGTAGCACAGCCCGCCGCGCTCGACGTGCTGGCGCATCGGGATGGCGAAGGCATCCACCGGCTTGGGCGTCGGATGATCGGGGCGCTCCTCGCCGGCAGGCACGGCCATCTCCCAGGTCGAGGGCAGCGTCTCCTCGGCGACCTTCGGCGGACGGTGCGGGCGGCGCCAGCCCATGAAGCAGGGCTCGTGCTTCCACAGATAATGCGAGCGGGTGAGCACGCCGCGGTCCTTCACCCAGATGATCTGCTGATGGACGAAGGCGCCGGCCTTCTCCCAGCAGGCTTCCAGCATCGCCTGGCGGCGGGACGCGTGCCAGCAATACCACGCGGCATCCTCGGTGATCGCCTCGGCAATGGCCGCGGCGATGAAGCCGTCGTAGAGTTCCGCGCCCTGCGAACTGTCGTCCCAGGTCACCCCATAGGACTGCGACCAGTCCTTGTTCCGCGTCGGGTGGTTCGCGCCGTCGTAGTCCACGAGATAGGGCGGGTCGGTGGCAAAGAGCACGGCGCGCTCGCCGTTCATCAGGCGGCGGACGTCCTCATGGTTGGTGCTGTCGCCGCAGAGCAGACGGTGGTGCCCGAGGATCCACAAATCGCCCCTGCGTGAGGCCGGGTTGCGCGGCGGCTCGGGGATGGTCACCGGCGGAAACGAGCCGCCAGCCCCGCCGTCTTCATCGTCTGCGTCCGGGTCGAGCGCGAGGAGCTTGTCGAGTTCGCCGTCGGAGAAGCCGACCAGCGACAGATCGAAGTCCTCGGCCAGCAGTCCCTGCAGCTCGGCGGAGAGCAACGCCTCGTCCCAGCTTCCGAGTTCCGTCAGCTTGTTGTCCGCGATGCGGTAGGCCCGGCGCTGCGCGGGCGTGAGATGCCCGAGCACGATCACCGGCGCCTCCTTCAGCCCGAGCTGGCTCGCCGCCAGAACGCGGCCGTGGCCCGCGATCAGCTCCCCGTCCTCGGCCACGAGGCAGGGCACGGTCCAGCCGAACTCGGCCATGCTGGCGGCGATCTTCGCCACCTGCTCGGCCCCATGCTGCTTCGCGTTCCCGGCATAGGGCTTGAGGCGCGCGAGCGGCCACGTCTCGATCCGGTCGGGTGCAAAGGCAAGGGTCATGGATAAGAGGAACCGATGAGGGGTCAGGAACGCGGGAGCGGCGGCACCGGCGCTGGTGGCCGCTGATTGGCCAGGCTGGCTCAGCGGCCGAAGCCTCGACGCGCATGCAGCCGATGGGCAGCTTGCTCGATTGGGCGAACGGGAGAGTGGATCCTGCGGTGGATTCCACGGTGGATCGCCTGTGGACTCCGGGTGGATTCTGCAGGCCAGCAGGAAGCCACCCGGAAGCCAGCCCGGGCCTTCGGCTATCCAACGGAAATCACGCGGTTTTCTTGTGTCATTCGGCAGGCGGTGGCTTCCGTCTGGCAGGGGTGGCTTCCCAAAAAATCGGCCTGTGCCAAGCGATACGCCGCGCCTCGCCCGCCAGCATACGATTTCGGCCAGGGAGGAACCGGAAACTGCCGTGGGCTGGACCCCGGCCGGACCCTCGCTGGATACCGGGGTCCAGAAGGCCCCATTCAACGCAAAGGGGAGAGCGGGCTTTCCTGCGCACTCTCCCCATCTTGCCTTCAGAATAGCATGGATCTGTTGCAGATGTCGAAGGAAAAAGTGTTGCAACAAATTGGAGTCACTGCGCATTCAGCCGCGCAGCGATCTTCGTCAGCGCCAGCTGCCAGCGCCGCCATGCGGTCGTGCGGTCGCAGCCCAGCTCGCCGCTGATCTGCTTCCACGGCACACGGGCCGCGCGGGACCAGACCAGCTTGCGCTCCGCCTCCTCGATCCAGAGCACCCAGTCGAAGGTCTGCTCGAGCCGGGTGATGGCGGCGGCCGAGGGCCAGACCCGCATCGGCTGCGGCTCCATCGCCTCGATCTCGCGGCTCGTCCGCACGATGTCGGGCCAGGTGCTGAAGTAGCCCTGCGCCTTCACCGGCGGCAGCTTGCGCAGGGTGCGGAACGCCTCCTCGAAATGATCGGCAACGCAGTCGGCGGTCCATTCGCGATCAGCCATGGCGCGCCTCCCTGTCGGACGGGCGCGGGCCATAGAGCTTCTCGCCCAGCTGTCGGACAAGCTCACGCTCGGGCCATGTGAGGCGGTCATCGTCGATTGCCACTGCCAGCACGCCCTGCTCCATCCAGCCGTCGCGCTTCACGCGGTCCGGATCGCGCCGCTCGCCGCCATAGCCTTTCGGCATGAACCCCATCCCGGTCATGCGCGCCCCTCCTGCCGCTCTCTTTCCATGGCCGCGCGGGCTCGCTGGGCACGGCGACGATCGCGGTCGTTGTCGAGGTCGATCCGGCTGAGGCCAGTCTCGCGATCGACATGGCTGCCTTCGCCGTGGCGCGCCCAGGCGATCAGGGTGTTGGCGATCCTGCCCTGCATCTGCAGCAGGGCACTCTGCGTCGAGGTGGCAATCAGAGGGGCGAGGTATCTCGTCAGGAACGGCAGCCAGTCGGTCGGGTTCAGGATGACGACCTGCTCGACGAGGCCAAGGGGGTCCTCAATCAGGACAAGGATGCCGTTCCTCTCGCTCGGCCAGAAGCGGATTTCGAGGCCGGTGCTGGCCGTGCAGTCCTCCGTCAACAGCGTGTATTCGCAATCGAGAACACGCTCGAGGGCGCAATGCCAATCGATGCGTTCCGTCTGGCTGAGGCTTTGGGCCTCGTGATACCAATCGGGAAGATCCACATCGTGGAAGCGCCCGGCGTCGTAGACACGCATCGTGTCGAACATCATGCGTCTATCTCCTCTGTGGGTTCGGGGTGAACGGATGGCCTTGGAGCGTCGGGCTTCGCGGCCTCCAGCCGGATGGACAGCACATCGAGCGCGGCCCGGCGCGCGGCGAGCACGGCCTGCATGCTGGCGGTCAGGCGGGATGCGAGGGTGTCGAGGTGCGCGGCCTCGGCGGGATCCGGCACGCTGGCGTCGGCGCCTGCCACGTGCCGCATCTCGAAGCCGGCGAGCGGCCCGAGCCGGTTGGTGAGCCAGGCTTCCGGGTCGGGGATGCGGTAGAGATCGACGCGGGCGGTGCGGGCACGATGGCCGGGACCTTCCGGGCGGTAGGTCACCTCCACGGAGGAGTGTGACATTTGGCTATTATAGAGATCCCTATAATAGCAGTTTGTCACACTCCTCGACCGATCCTGCCGGGCTGCGGCAGCAGAGGACCAGAGCTCCGGGAAGCAGGCCGCCATGTCTGTGGCGTTTTCGAGCACGATGCCGGTCAGCGCCATCAGGTCACGACGGGTCGGCCGGAGCTCTGACCATGGTACCAGCGCTTCGACGGTGACGGGCAGGACCACGTCCGTGAGCAGGTCGATCTCGAGCGGTGTGGCGGCGGTGCGATTGACGCCGCGCCCGCGGCCCATGGCCTGGATCAGCTCGCCCTCGCAGATGCTCCAGCGCACGGCCTCGGCTATGGGGTCGGCGTGTTCCTCCGTTGCGAGCGGCGCGGTCCGGTCATCTGCGAGCCGGACACGGCGTTCCACCATCGGATACCACCAGCCCGCGTCTTCCTGGTTCGGCGCGGGCATCCGTCCGGTCAGCGCCGTGGCGATCAGTTCCACCGTGCGCGGCGCGGGCAGCGTGCGGCCCAGCACAACCATGCCGCCGATCCCGCCCCAGCGGTCGAGTCCACTCAGCGCGTTGAAATGCACCGCCTCGACCCGCGACGGCAGGCCGGCCGACCGGAGCGCGTCGATGGCGGCCTTCTGGCCCACCACGAGCAGATCGATGGCCTCGCCGGGGCGATGGCACTGCCGGGCGCGGAGGTCGATCCAGGCGCGCAGGTCGCGCAGCCGGGTCGCGGCAGCCTTGTGGTCCCGATCGGGCGCGTCGGCCGAGGGCGTCAGGGCACGGGCCGAGGTCGGGCTGCCGGTCACCTGGCGGACGCGGACATGGGGCTGGCGCGCGGCGACGGGCGCGCCGATGTCGATCCTTGGCTGGTAGGTCCGGACGAGTTCAGGGCGCAGCGTCGCATCGAGATGCAGGATCGGCGCCTGGGCCGCCCAGCCAGTCCGCATGCGGCTGCGCCAGCGCAGGCGCAGGGCGCGGACGGAACCGGCCTCGGTCATCCCGTGCACGAGTTCCGCGCCAGCCGCGTCGTGGCCATTCTCCAGCGCCTCGGCGAGGATCAGCCAGAGCGTGGCGCAACGCCCGGGCGGCGCCCATGGTTCGCCCGCGGGCGGCAGCACCGCCTCGATGCGCTTGCGCCGCTCGACCGGCGACATGCCGGGGCGGAGGCCTGCGTCGCGCATCCGGCGGCGTTCCAGCGTGGCGGCCTGGCGGCAGTCGTCCGGGGTGAGACCGACGGCCTCCAGCAGGCCGAGGCGCAGAGGACCGGGTTCGGTGACCCGCAGCGCCTTGCAGAGCCGCTCCCGCGCGGCGATCAGGTCGGCCGTGGCGCCGACATCCATCTTGCCCTTGCCGGTGTAGCAGGTGAGCGAGGTGCGGCCGGGCTCAAGCCCGTCCTGTGTCAGCGTGGCCTTGCCATCGAGACCGCGCAGCCCGGACTGCCAGAAGCCCTCGTCGATGACGAGAAGGCCGACTTCACCGATGGCCTGCGGCTTCATGTGGAAGAGGCTGTCATGGGCGCAGACGATGACCTGCGCCGCCTGCGCCAGCGGCTTCTGGCGCTGGTAGCCGCAGTCGTGGAACCAGGGGCAGAGAAGCAGTTCCGTCCCGTTCTTGACCTTGCAGCAGCTCTGCTCGACCGGATGCTCGATCTCGAGCGCGTCGAAAGTCGCCTCGGGGTCGAGGCACATGAGTTGGTCGGGGTTGTCGTCGCTGGGATCGGGCGCGGTGCGGCCCTTCCAGAGCATGGCGTTGAGGCCCAACGCCCCGAAGGCCGAGACCTGCTCGGCGCCGAGATCGTGGCGCGGGACAGCGTAGACGACCTTGCGCTTGCCGATCCCGCCCGCGGCGATCAGTTCAGCGATGGCAGCGCGCGCGCTCGAGGTCTTGCCGAGGCCGACGTCGACCGGCAGGCCGAGGAGCGGCGGCAGCGCCGCCCGTGCCACGATGTTGAAATCCAGCGGATCGCGGTCCGTGTCGGGGTTCTTCGCCTCCTCCTGCGCAGCCTCGACAGCGGCCCAGTAGCCCGGGATCGCAGCCATGAAATCGGCGATCGCCTTGGCAAGGCTGGCGCGGGCCTCGTCTGGCGTTAGGACCGGCGCCGGGTAGGTCGGCGGTGGTGGCGGGATCCGGGCCGCTCCGGCGACAAGTACCGCGATGGCGGCTGAGCCCTCGGCGCAGAACAGGTCGTTGGCGTCGCCGGAGCTGTCCGGCACGGCCAGACGGCCGTCGACCGCGAGCGCCACCTTCCGCGCCGCCTCGACGCCGGGATTGGTGTCGCGGTCGGGCTTCTTGTCGTTGTCGGCGACGAGGACGAGATCGGCCTCGGGGAACCGGGCCCGCAGCGCCTCGGCCACTGGCATCAGGTTACCCGCGTCCATCGCCGCGATCACGGTATGACCCGTGGCGATGTGCAGGCTCGCGCCGGTGGCCCAGCCCTCGCAGATCAGGAGCGGGCCGCCAGGCTCCGGGAGCGGTCCCGGCTCCGCGCCCACTACCGCGAAATGGCCCTTCTTCGCCCCGCCGGCGAGGAAACGCTTCGCGCCATCCGGCGCGATGAACTCCACGCTGTGGATCCGGCCGTCGATGTCCTGCAGCGGCACGACGAGCCGGCGGCCCGCGTCCATGCGCAGGGCGAGAGGCGCGGCCTGCTTGGCGACGAGATAGGGATGCTCGTCCGGGGCGGGACGCGCGCTTTCCCAGATCCGGGTGGCCCGCACGGCAGCTTCGTCCGCCTGGTTTGGCGCGGGCGCGGCAGCGTCATCGGGGCACGTCTCCGCCGGTGCCGTGGTCGATGCCGTTGGCGGCTCGCCCGGATAGTTGGCGGGCGTTGCGCTTCGTTTCGACCGCTGGCGAGCCGGTCGGGGCAGCGCCGCCATGCCGATCCGGTCGGCAATCCAGTCAGTGGCATCATCGCGCGCCATGCCGAGGTCGCGGCCGACGAGGTCCGGGAACCAGCCGCCACGGCCTTCCTCGTGGTCGAACCACATGCCCGCCCGCGCGCCGCCGACGACGACCGAGAGGCTGCCTTTCCGGCCCCAGCGCCATTCCTGCCCTGCGCGGGAAGTCGGCTTGCCCAGAAGCTCCACCGCCAGCTCCGGCACGCACGCCCGCAACTCGGCATCGAAGGCCCGCCAGTCCCGCCCGCTCATCGCCGCCCCCGCCGATCGGGCGCGTCCTGACCGATCGGCCGGAGGGCCGCAGCGGCATGGTGCAGGAGGTTGCGGAGACGGGCGGACACGGGGGCTGCGGAACCGGATGAGGGGCGTTGTCAGCCCCGGTTCTGCCGGTCTTCCGGCCACCCTCGCGACGTCGGAACCGGTCCGCCCGGCCGCAGACCATCGCGCCGGAAAGGGGTGACCCCTTCCGGCAAGGCATTGACATCACCTCAGATCATGGGTGGACCCCAAGGGGTCAAATGACCGGTCCGGAGCGCTCTTGGCAGCCGTTCCCGATCAGCGGGGTAACCCCGCATCCGCGCGAACGGGGTGAACGGTTCACCCCTTCATCGAGACGCACAGCGTCCGGGGGCCGCCTCTTTACCAGGCGTATTGAGGGCAAGGCTAACGGGACGGACCCAAGTCAGCCGCAGTCATAATCGCGTTGTCCTCGTCAACGCGTTTGCCGGCGCCCTCGCCGATCCTATCCGGTCTGGCGCAGATCGGGCCCCAGCACCCGCTTGGCACCACCGCGCTGCGCCGAGGGCAACCGGATCAGCGTGGCCATGGCATCTGCCAGCTTGTTCGACACCGGCTCGCCCTCGATCTGCTGTTCGAGGAACCAGTCGACGAGGCAGTCCTTCTTGCCCTGGTTCTCGGGCGTGATTCCGAACTTCGCAATCGCCGTCTGCATCAGCTCGAGATAGGGCGTCGTGTAGGGCACCGTGTCGGTGCCGGTCGCGGGACGGACCGCGGTCACGTGGTCCGGCCAGATCGCCTTCACGAGGAACCGCGCCACGCGGATATCGATGAATTCCCAATCTCGCGCTGTCAGCCGCCCGAACGAATACGTTCCCTCGCGCCACTGCTCCGGGCGGATGCTGGTGTGGTAACCAGAATGCAGACCGAAGCCGCTGCTGCTGCCGCCGTTGCCCCAGCCATGCGTCCGCTCCTCGGTGTAACGCCCCTGCGCCAGAAGATCGCCGTCCCGCAGCGCGACGAGCAACTCGGTCTCCGCCTCCGCCTTCCAGCCCGCCGTGGGATCCTGCGGCGCGTTCCAGGTCTGGTATGCCGGCGCTGGCTTCGGCGGCAGCTTGGCCACTTCCACCGCGCGCCGGGCGACCGTCACCGTCTGCACATGGGCCAGCGCCTCTGCAAAACTCCATTGCGTGCGATCGAGCGTCTGCAGCGACATGTGGGGCCTCGTGAATCGATTGGGAACAGTTCGAACATAATGGGAACGCCCTGACCCCTCAACCCACCAAGGTGTTGCAACACCGAAGGGGTTCACCCTTTCCGGCCGGGCACGGGGTGACCCAATCCGAGGTCGCAGGTCGCAGCGCAATACTGCACCGATGGATCAGGATGTTCGATCCCGGTCCCATTCGCCGCCCCAGCCCGCTCGCCCCTTCGGCGATGACGTCCGCCGAGCGTCGCGCCGAGTTGTGCGCCTTTCTCGCTCTGGGGCTGGTCAGGCTGCATCAGCGCGATCGAGGCGAGCCTTCTGACGATACCGGAGAACTTCGCCTACACTATCCGGCAGGCCCATGCCGTCATGCAACTTCCGACTCGAGGGAGACCACATGACCAGCAAGGATCCCATCCCCGCGCGCCTCGCCGCGCTCAAGACCACGCCGACGCCTGACCTGAAAAAGCAGTGGCGCGACCTTTTCGACGGCGAGCCGCCGCCGTTCAACCGCCGCTATCTCGAAAGCCGCATCGCCTACCGCATCCAGGAACTGGCCTATGGCGGGCTGAAGCCGGAGACGATCCGGCGCCTTGAGCGGCTGGGCGAGGAACTGGACGGCGGCGACAGGACGAAGCGCGGCATCCGCGCCGATCGCGACCGCCCCATCACCGGGACGCGCCTCCTACGCGAGTGGCAGGGCGTCGAGCAAGTGGTCACCGTCACCGCCGACGGTTTTGAGTGGCAAGGGCGACCCTACAAGTCGCTGTCCGCCATCGCGCGCGCCATCACCGGCACACGTTGGAACGGCTGGGTGTTCTTCGGGCTCAAGAACCACAGGGGGCGGACATGACGAAGCCGCCTGAAAAATCGAAGCTCGTCCGCAAGCTGCGGTGTGCCGTCTACACGCGCAAATCCTCCGAAGAAGGGCTGGAGCAGGAGTTCAACAGCCTGCATGCCCAGCGAGAGGCCTGCGAGGCGTACATCGCTAGTCAGCGGTCGGAAGGCTGGGTGCTGGTCCGCGATCAGTATGACGACGGCGGCATCTCGGGCGGCACGCTGGAACGGCCCGGCCTGAAGCGGCTGCTGGAGGACATCGAGGACGGGCTGGTCGACGTGGTCGTCGTCTACAAGATCGACCGCCTCAGCCGCTCGCTCGCCGACTTCGCCAAGCTGGTCGAGGTGTTCGACCGGAACGGCGTGACGTTCGTCTCGGTCACACAGTCGTTCAACACCACCACCTCCATGGGGCGGCTGACGCTGAACATATTGCTCAGCTTCGCTCAGTTCGAGCGCGAGGTAACGGCCGAGCGGATTCGCGACAAGGTCGCCGCCAGTCGGAAGAAGGGCATGTGGATGGGCGGGGTGCCGCCCTACGGCTACCGCGTCGAGAACCGGAAGCTGGTCGTGGACGACGAGCACGCCGAGCATGTCCGCTGGATCTTCGCCCGCTTCCTCGAGATCGGGTCGGGCACGGAACTGGCGCGGGAGGTCGCGAAGCGCGGCATCCGCACGCCACGCGGCAACCGGATCGACAAGAAGTACCTCTACCGGATGCTGAACAACCGCGCCTACATCGGCGAGGCCGTCCACAAGGGTGACAGCTATCCCGGCGAGCACGACGCGATCATCGACCGCGAGACGTGGGACAAGGTTCACGCCATCCTGCAGGAAAGCCCCCGCAAGCGCGCCGCCCGCACCCGCGCGGAGACGCCGGCGCTCCTGAAGGGGCTGCTGTTCGGGCCGGACGGTGCAGCGTTCTCGCCGACGCACACCCGCAAGGGCAACAAGCTCTACCGCTACTACGTCAGCCAGACGGTCCTGAAGCACGGCGCAGGATCTTGCCCGGTCGGTCGCGTGCCGGCGGGTGAAATCGAGGCCGCCGTCATCGACCAGCTGCGCGCCGTGTTTCGCCAGCCCGAGATCGTTGCGGGGACATGGAAGGCGGCGCGTGCCCACGACGACGACATCACCGAGGCTGATGCCCGCGCGGCCCTGCAGCAATTGGACCCACTGTGGGACGAGCTGTTCCCCGCCGAGCAGGCACGGATTGTCGCACTGCTGGTCGAACGCGTCGACATCGGCACGGATGGGCTGAATGTCCGCCTGCGCGTCGATGGCCTTGGCGGCCTCGCGCGCGAGATGCTGGCTGGCGGCATTGGGAAAGCCGCATGACCCGCGGGGTTCCCATCCCCGACACGGTGATGCTCCATGTCCCGTTCCGCATCGTCCGGCGCGGCGGGCGGAAGGCAATCGCACTCCCCGACGGCGCGTCCGCGCCCCGCCGCCCCGACGATGCTCTGGTCAAAGCCCTTGCGCGCGCCTTCCGCTGGAAGCGCATGCTCGAATCGGGCGAGTTCGCCACCATCGCCGAACTGGCCGAGCGAGAAGGCATCGCTCCCTCCTACATGACGCGCGTTCTGCGGCTGACGTTGCTCGCGCCGGACATCATCGAGGCGATCCTGGACGGAAGGCAGGGGCCGGATGTGACCTTGGCCCGGCTTATGGACGGGTTCCCGGAGGAGTGGGACAGGCAGCAAGATAGCATCGGGGGCTGAGGCGGGTTGGCGCCCGGAGCAGTCTGGACTCCTGCCGCTTGTTCCTGCAAAGTTCTTCATATCGGCGCGAGTTCGGAGGAGGCCATGGCGGACAGACTGAGCGTCGAAGCACGCTCGCGACTCATGTCCAAAGTCGGCGGGAAGAACACTGCGCCGGAACGCGCGGTCCGCAGGGCGGCGCATGCTGCCGGCCTGCGATTCAGGCTACACCGTCGCGATTTGCCGGGCACGCCCGATATCGTCTTTCCGAAGCATCGCGCCGCCGTCTTCGTGCACGGCTGTTTCTGGCACGGTCACGGCTGCGCCAAAGGGCGTCTACCCAAGTCGCGCACGGAGTATTGGGTGCCTAAAATCGCAGCGAACCGGGAAAGGGACGCAGCCAAGCGTGCGGCACTCGAAGCGGCAGGTTGGCGCGTCCTGACAGTCTGGCAGTGCGAGATCGGGCGCGCCGAGGACGTCGTCGCGCGGCTCGAAGCGTTCCTGCGCGGGAAAGAATCCGATCGACAACCGGACCAGGCCTCTGTATAAACACCCTGAAAGAGCTCGAGGAGACGGATTTGGCATGAGACCGATCGGAGTAGACTTGTTCGCCGGCGCCGGAGGAATGAGCCTGGGATTCGAACAGGCAGGATTCGACGTCGCGGCGGCGGTCGAGATCGATCCGGTTCATTGCGCCGTCCATAAATTCAATTTCCCGCGCACTGCCATTGTCCCGAAATCGGTCGAGGGCTTGTCGGGCAGAGAAATCCGCATTGCGGCGGGAATCGGCAATCGTCCCGTCGATTGCGTTTTCGGCGGCGCGCCCTGTCAGGGGTTTTCGCTGATCGGACATCGCGTGCTCGACGATCCGCGCAATCGGCTGGTTCTGGAATTCGTGCGGATCGTCTCGGAACTCGATGCGCGGACGTTCGTATTCGAGAACGTCAAGGGACTTACCGTCGGCTCGCACAAGGAATTCCTTCACGAACTGGTCGCGGCTTTCGGCGAAAAGGGCTATTCGGTTCGCCTTCCCTGGAAAGTGCTGAATGCCGGCGACTTCGGCACGCCGCAGTCTCGGGAAAGGCTGATCCTGTTCGGCGCCAAGAAGGGGCACGCCTTGCCCGACTATCCGGGCGAAACGACCCGAATTCCGGGTCGCAAGAACGGCCGCGAACTACCGTCGGGTCCGACCTGTGCGGACGCGCTGGACGATTTGCCGGATGCGGAGGCGTTCGAAGATTTGCTGCACGGGGACGCCGTTGCGACCTCCGCCTTCGGCAGTCCTTCCCCCTTTGCGGCGGAAATGCGATGCATGACGAACGATGCTTGGCATTTCGCCCACCCACGGCTCTGGGATCCCGGTCGGCTGACGTCGAGCGCGCGGACCGAACACACCGAAATCTCCCGCCGCCGGTTCTCGGAAACGGAAGGCGGCCGGGTCGAACCGATCAGCCGCCTGTTCAAGCTGCCCGCCGGCGGTGTTTCGAACACGCTGCGGGCAGGAACCGACGGGGCGCGGGGAGCCTTCACCAGCCCGCGACCGATACATCATCGGCTGAACCGGTGCGTAACCGTGCGGGAAATGGCCAGGCTACACGGCTTCCCCGATTGGTTCCGCTTCAACGCCACCAAGTGGCACGGCGCCCGGCAGATCGGCAACGCCGTCCCGCCGCCGCTCGCCCGCGCGGTGGCGTCGCAGGTTATCGCTGCCCTCGGGGTCGAGCCGCAGCGGCCGACCGAGGCGATCCCGCTCGGCGACGAGGCGCTGCTGTACATGGATGTCGGCACGGCTGCGGCGCATTTCGGCGTCGCTCCGCCGAAGTCCGGTCGCGACCGCAAGAGCGGCGCCAGAAAGCGCAAGCAGGCCGAGATAGAGGCGGAACTCGTTGCATTGCGGGCGGCCAATGGCTGAGAAATCGAACCGCTATCAGGCGTTGATCTCGAAGATTTTCTTCGACCGCTACGCGCAGGGGGCAACGGCCTTCGAGTTCGAGCGCGAGGCGCTGGAAAGCAGCGCGTCCGAACTCGGCATCCGGTTGCCGAAAAACCTCGGCGACGTGATCTATTCCTTCCGGTTCCGCACCGCGCTGCCGGACGACATCCTCGCGACGCAACCCGCCGGGATGGAATGGATCATCGAAGGCGCCGGCAAGGCCGCCTATCGCTTCAAGCTCGTCCGCATCAATCGCATCCTGCCGCGGCCCGACTTGGTCCGGATCGCCATCCCGGATGCGACGCCGGAACTGATCCGGGCCTATGCGCTGGACGACGAACAGGCGCTGCTCGCCATCGTCCGCTACAACCGGCTGATCGACACCTTTCTGGGGCTGACCACCTACAGCTTGCAGAACCACCTGCGCACCACGGTGAAGGGGATCGGCCAGATCGAAATCGACGAGCTTTACATCGGGCTCGACAAGCGGGGCAGCCATTACGTGATCCCGGTCCAGGCCAAGGGCGGGAAGGACCAGATCGGCATCGTCCAGACGACGCAGGACATCCGCTTCGTCGAGCAGCGCTTCCCGGGCTTGCGCTGTCGCGCGATCGCTGCGCAGTTCATGGAGGATCAGGTCGTCGCGATGTTCGAACTGGCGCTCGACGGCGACGAAGTGAAAGTCGTCGAGGAACGTCACTACCGCCTGGTCCCTGCCGGCGACCTCGACAAGGAGGCGATCCGCAGCTATCGCGATTGACAACGGCAGAGGTGCTCCGCTCCCCGGCGAAATTGCGGCTCCTTGAGCGTTATGCGTGCAAAGCCCGCCAGCCTCCCGAGCTGGCGAAGGTTCGATTTCCGCTCCATCTCGGCCAGATGCCCCTGTCGTCGTAGTCAACAGCTTTGCGCCGCCGAATATCACATTATTTCAATGCGTTGAGCGAACTGAACCTTCTTAGGGCCAGTCAACAGGTCCGGAGAATATCTGCCCCGAGAGACCGCTTCCGGGCCTCCTAGCACCGGAGTCGGTCAACAGCCACTCCCGCATAACCCTCTAATACAACGAAAAAATCCGGCCGCGGCCGGATCGGGAGAACACTTTCGCGAGGGCAAGTGGCGGAGCAGGAGGGATTCGAACCCTCGATACGGTTTTGCCGTATACACACTTTCCAGGCGTGCGCCTTCGACCACTCGGCCACTGCTCCGCAGCCCCCCTTGCGCTACCGCTTCGCTGCTTGAGCGCGCGGAGGATCGCCGTTCGAGGCAAGAGCGGGCCACTAGCGGCGAAAGCGCGCTTCCGCAAGGCGGCTCGGTTTGGCCGCGCATCGGAATCGTGGTAAGAGAACGGCGTGGCCAGCGCTGCGCGGATTCGGCATTCCCTGCGAACGCTGCCTCGAGAACCCCTTTCCGCGATCCTTTGCACGTGGAAAGGGGTTTTTGATTGGGGGTTGAGTGTGTCACAACCCCTTCCATGAAAACCGCATTCCTCGCCGCGTCGGCGGCACTCGCGCTCACCCTGCCCCTCGCCGCGCAGGAAGCGGCGAAGCCCGCTGCACCCGCCCCCTCGCAAATCGTCGCCGCCGCGCCTCGGTCGGACTGGGTGGCGATCCCGGCGGAAGACCTGCTGGTGATGACCCTCGCGCCCGATGCCGAGGGACGCCCACGCACCGTGGTGATCCAACTGATGCCCGCCCCCTTTTCCCAAGGCTGGGTGCACAACATCCGCCTGCTCGCGCGCGCCAAGTGGTATGACGGCATCGGCGTGAACCGGGTGCAGGACAATTACGTCGCCCAATGGGGCGATCCCAATTACGACAATCCCGAAGCGCGCGGCGCGCCGAAGCCGCTGCCTGAGGGGCTGAAGGTGATGCTTGAGGCAGACTACGAAGTCACATCGGCCAGCCCCGGATTTGCCGCGATCCGCGACCGCCTGATCGAAACGGCCCGCGCGCGCGCACGGGTGCGGGCGGCCAATCAGAAGGCGGATGAGGCCGATGCAAAAGGATCCGCCTCGGCGCCGATGCTCAAGGTCAGGCTGCAGGAGCCTCCGCTCGTCCTGCTGCAAAAGGATGCCTATGCCAGCGCAGCAACCTTCGCGCAGGGCTGGCCGATCGGTCTTGCGCGCGATACCCTGTGGCCCGTCCATTGCTACGGTATGGTCGGTGTTGGCCGGAACTATTCGCCCGACACCGGATCGGGGGCGGAGCTTTATACCGTGATCGGCCATGCGCCGCGGCATCTTGATCGCAATATCGCCCTTGTCGGCCGGGTGATCGAGGGGATGGAGCACCTCTCCTCGCTCCCCCGCGGCTCCGGCGCGCTGGGGTTCTACACCGCTGCGGAAGCCCATAAGCGCACGCCGATCCTGAGCGTGAGGGTGGCGAGCGATCTGCCCGCCGCCGCGCAGCCGAAGTTCGAATATCTCTCGACCGAGAGCAAGACCTTCGCGGCCTATGCCGAGGCCATCGCCAACCGCCGCGATCCCTTCTTCATCGTGCCTGCGGGCGGGGCGGATATCTGCAACATCCGCGTGCCGGTGCGGCGGGTGGCGCGGTAAGGGCTCACGCAGAGACCGCGGAGAGGTTCACGCGGCTTTGCCGCGGATTGGTTCTCGCAGAGGCGCAGAGAAGAGGAGGGAAGACGCAGAGAGGTTGGGCCTGCCGCGATAGCGGCATTCCTGTTGAATGCGAAGACGCGAAGATGGGGGGCTGCTGCGCCTCTTGCAGAACCTCGTCGCGCCTTTGCGTGACATGAACGCTGGCCGCGCCGCAAGCGCGACATCGCTGCGCCTCTCCTGCCTCTGCGATCTCTGCGTGAAACCCGCGGCGCAGCCATGTAACTTTGGTGGCGAATATGGCGTGACCAGGCCAAAACCACCCCTGCCCGTTCCACAGGCGAGAGGGCAGACGCCTACTGCCGCTCGGCCTGGGCCACCGCGTCGCTCGCCCGCAGGGCCGAGATGATGCGGTTGAGGTGGGCTGCATCCTCGACCTCGACCTCGATGTCGTAGGTGACGAAAGGATGTTCGATCTGGGCCTGCGTCAAGGTGATGATGTTGGCCTTGTTCTGGGCGAAGATGCCCGCCATCTCGGCAAGGGTGCCGAGGCGATCATAGATCGTCACCGACAATTGCCCCACCGCGCCCACCGAGCGGTTGCCCCAGGCAAGATCGATCCAGTCGCTGTCCACCCCGCTTGCCAGTTCAAGGCAATTGATCGCGTGCACCAGCACCGGCTCGCCCTTGCGGCGGATGCCGACGATGCGGTCGCCCGGCACCGGGTGGCAGCAGGGGGCAAGTTCGAAGGCCACCCCGGGGGTCAGCCCGCGGATCGAGATCGCGCGCTCGCGCCTCGTCCAGTCCGCTTCGGCCTCGGCCCCGGCGGTGCAGCCCGGCACCAGCGCCTCCATCACCTCGCGGTCGGTGATCTTGGCCGCGCCGATCGCATACATGAGATCATCGGGCTCCTCCATCCCGAGCCGCCCGAGCGCCGCGCGGATCGCCTTCTTGCCGATGCGCGCGGGCACGCGCGCGGCGATTTCGTCGAACAGCTTGGCCCCGATCGCGGCGACCTCGGCGCGCTCCTTCATCCGCACCGCCCGGCGGATCGCCGCGCGCGCCTTGCCGGTGACGACAAAGCCCAGCCACGACAATTGCGGGCTGGCGTGGGGGTTCTTGATGATCTCGACCACATCGCCATTGGCCAACGGGGTGCGCAGCGGCACGTGGCGCCCGTTGATCTTCACCCCTGCGGTCTGGAGGCCGAGATTGGTGTGCACCGCAAAGGCAAAGTCCACTGCGGTCGCCCCCTTGGGCAGCTGGAACAGCGCGCCCTTAGGGGTGAAGGCGAAGATGCGATCCTGGTAGATCGCCATGCGGGTGTGCTCGAGCAGTTCCTCGGCATCGTGGCTGGCATCGACGATCTCGATGAGGTCGCGCAGCCAGCCGACCTGGCCATCGGGCCTGTCACCCTGCTTGTAGGCCCAGTGCGCGGCAAGGCCGAACTCGTTGATGCGGTGCATTTCGCGGGTGCGGATCTGCACTTCGACGCGCATCGAGTTTTCATACATCAGCGCGGTGTGCAATGAGCGGTAGCCGTTCGATTTCGGCGTCGAGATATAGTCCTTGAACTTGCCCGGCAGGAATTGCCAGGTGGTGTGCAGGATGCCGAGCGCACGGTAGCAATCCTCCTCGGTCTCGGTGATCACCCGGAAGGCCATGATGTCGGTCACCTGCTCGAAGCTGACATGGCGTTCGGCCATCTTGCGCCAGATCGAATAGGGGTGCTTCTCGCGGCCCGAGACCTCGACCTTGAGCCCGGCCTCGGCAAGGCGCTGCTTGATCTTGAGCGCAATCGCATCGACCTGCCCGCCATCCTGCGAGCGCAATTGCTCGAGCCGGCCGGTGATGGTGGCATAGGCCTCAGGCTCAAGCTCGCGAAAGGCCAGCGCCTGCATCTCGCGCATGTATTCATACATCCCCACCCGCTCGGCCAGCGGGGCGTAGATATCCATCGTCTCGCGGGCGATGCGCTGGCGCTTCTCGGGCGACTTGATGAAGTGCAGGGTGCGCATGTTGTGGAGGCGATCAGCAAGCTTGACCAGCAGCACGCGGATATCTTCCGACATCGCCAGCAGGAACTTGCGCAGGTTTTCCGCCGCGCGCTCGGTCTCGGCCATGGTCTCGATCTTGGAGAGCTTGGTCACGCCATCGACCAGGCGGGCGACCTCGGGGCCGAAATGGGCCTCGATATCCTCGATCGTGGCAAGCGTGTCCTCAACCGTGTCGTGCAGCAGCGCGGTGATGATGGTGGCCTGATCGAGCTTGAGATCGGTCATCAACCCGGCGACTTCGATCGGGTGGCTGAAATAGGGATCACCGCTGGCGCGCTTCTGGCTGCCGTGCTTCTGCACGGTGTAGACATAGGCACGGTTGAGCATCGCCTCGTCGGCGTTGGGGTCGTAATCGAGGACCTTCTCGACGAGTTCGTACTGGCGCAGCATCGCAGGCGAATATGTGCGGGGCAAGACCTTGCGGCAAGTGCGAAGAACGCCGCAGCGCTGCTGCGGCTTACCGGCGTTGCTCTGTCGCTGTAACCTTGTTGCGTCTCATGACCACGTCGCCCGCGGCGGCAGGCTCATCAGGATGGCATCGATATTGCCGCCGGTCTTGAGCCCGAAGATCGTGCCGCGGTCATAGACGAGGTTGAACTCGGCATAGCGGCCCCGGTATTCAAGCTGGCGCGCCTCGTCCTCGGGGGTGAAGGGGCTGTTCATGCGCTTGCGCACCAGCCGCGGGAAGACATCGAGGAACGCCTTGCCGACATCCTGGGTGAAGAGGAAATGGCGCTCGAAGGCGGCTTCATCGTCGCATTCGAGGTGATCATAGAAGATGCCTCCCACCCCGCGGTGCACCTGGCGGTGGGGGATGTAGAAATAGTCCTCCGCCCACTTGCTGTAGCGCTCGTAATAGGTGGGATTGTGGCGCGCGCAGGCGGCGCGCATGGCGGCGTGGAACTCCTGGGTGTCCTCCTCATAAGGGATCGGCGGGTTGAGATCGGCCCCGCCGCCAAACCAGGCCTTGGTGGTGGTGAGGAAGCGCGTGTTCATGTGCACCGCGGGCACATGCGGATTGGCCATGTGCGCCACCAGGCTGATGCCGGTGGCGGCAAAGCCGGGCTGTTCGGGGCTGGCGCCGTTGATCGAGGCGGCAAATTCGCGGGCAAAGCTGCCGCGCACGGTCGAGACATTGACCCCGACCTTCTCGAACACCTTGCCCTTCATCAAGCCCTGCACCCCGCCACCGGGATCGGGATTGCCTTCCTCGTGGCGCTGCCAGGGGGTGTAGGTGAAGCGGGCATCAGAGCCCGCCTCGCGCTCGATCGCCTCGAAGGCAGCACAGATCTGGTCGCGCAGCGATTCAAACCAGGCGCGCGCCCGCTCGGTAAATGGTGTCCAATCGGTCATACAGCCCCGTCCGTCATCCGCGCCCACCATAGGCAAAGCGCGGCTTTGCGCACAAGCACGAAAGGCCATGGGCCGACTGTTGCCAAGCGCCGGTTTTGGCGGCACAGACGGGGCATGGTTCGCGCTCTGTTCGCCCCCTTCCCTTTTGCCGGCCACGAACTTGCGCTCGGGCAGGGGCGCGCGCTCTACTGGCCGGCAGAGCGCGCGCTGGTGGTGGCCGATCTCCACCTTGAAAAGGCAAGCTGGTTTGCCGCGCGCGGCCAGATGCTTCCGCCCTATGACAGCCGCGACACGCTCGAGCGGCTGGCCGACGCGGTGCGGCACACGGGCGCGCGGCGGGTGATCTGCCTTGGCGACAATTTCCACGATGATGCCGGCGCGCTCAGGCTCGATGCCCATTGCACCGGGATGCTCGAGGCGCTCACCCGCGCGCTCGATTGGGTGTGGATCACCGGCAACCATGACGAGGCCCTGCCACGCGGCTTTGGCGGCACGATCCTGCCGGAACTGGAGCTGAGCGGCGTGACCTTGCGCCACGAGGCCCGGCGCGGGGAGAGCGCGCCCGAGCTTTCGGGCCATTATCACCCCAAGCTGCGGGTGAATGTGCGCAACCGTCACATCGCCCGGCCCTGTGCTGTCCTTGGGCGCGGTGCTGGCGGCGCCGAGCGCATGATCCTGCCCGCCTTCGGCACGCTCACCGGCGGAATGGATGCGGGCGCACCCGAAATCCTCGGCGCGCTGCAACCGGCCGCGCGGATCGAGGCGCTGATGAGCGCCGGAGGCCGGATCGCCCGCTTTGCGCTGTGGCAGGCGGCGGCGTGACAAGCCATCTGGCGCTCGGGCCGCTTTCGCACTAAGGAGCGCGGCAGGCATCAGCCACAACAGGAGAACACCCCATATCACGTCCACCCCGGCGCTCGCTGGCCCCGCCCGTCAAAAGCGGCCCGCGCTATGACCATTTCATCCAGGTTCCCAAGGTCCGCGTCATCGATGACGAAGGCGAGAACCTCGGTATCATGTACACCCGCGAAGCGATCGAGCAGGCCCAGGAAAAGGGCTTGAATCTCGTCGAGGTGTCCCCCAACGCGGATCCGCCGGTGTGCAAGTTCCTCGATGTCGGCAAATATCGCTACGAGGCCCAGAAGAAGGCCAATCTGGCGCGCAAGACCCAGAAGACGCAGGACATCAAGGAAGTGAAGATGCGCCCCAACATCGACACCCATGATTATGAGGTGAAAATGCGCAACGTCGCCAAGTTCATCGAACATGGTGACAAGGTGAAGATCACCCTGCGCTTTCGCGGGCGCGAGATGGCGCACCAGCACCTTGGCATGGACCTCTTGAAGCGGGTGCAGGACGATGTCGCCGAGATCGCCAAGGTCGAGGCCTTCCCCCGGCTCGAAGGCCGCCAGATGCTGATGGTGCTGGCCCCCAAATAGGCGCCGGCGCGGGCATGCCACCGGCGCGGGGCGCGCGGCGGGCTCATGGGGCCTCGCGCGCGCCCTTCGCGGCCTCGGCACGACCTACGATCCGCCACGCCCCCCGCCGCACCCCCCACACCCCTCGCACACCCCCTTGCCCCCACCCCTGCGGCGCTGATAGGCCCGCCCCTTGCATGGGGTGGGGCGGCGGAGTGAGGAAGGGCATCATGGCATGACAGCGCGCAGGCTCGGCCTTGTCCTCGGCCCGCTCGGTCTTGCGCTCACCCTCGTGCTGCCCGCGCCCGCCGGGATGCCCACTGGCGCCTGGGCGGTGGCGGGCCTGGTGTTGTGGATGGCGGCCTGGTGGATGACCGAGGCGGTGCCACTCACCGTCACCGCGCTCCTGCCCTTCGTGGTGCTGCCGCTTGCCGGGGTATCGAGCGCCGAGGAGACCGCGGCCACCTATTTTTCGCCGATCCTGTTCCTGCTGCTCGGCGGGGCCTTCCTCGCGCTGGCGATCGAGCGCACCGGGCTGCACCGGAGGCTGAGCCTGGCGATCCTGCAGCTGGTGGGCAGCCGCGGCGGGCCGGGGCGGCTGCTCGCAGCCTTCATGATCGCCGCGGCGATCCTGTCGATGATGATTTCCAACACCTCGACCGCGCTCATCATGATGCCGATGGCCCTCGCGGTGCTCGAAGGCGGCACCAGCGCCAGCGCCAGCGCCGCACCCGCGGAAGATGCCCCGCCACCGCAGGAGGCGATCCACGGCGCCCTGCCGATGGGGATTGCCTTTGCCGCCAATATCGGCGGGCTTGCCACCATCGTCGGCTCGCCCACCAATGCGATTGCCGTAGGGCTGCTCGATCGCATCGCCGGGGTCAGGATCAGCTTTCTCGAATGGTCGCTCTATGGCCTGCCGCTGGTGGTGGTTGCGGTGCCGCTGGCGGCTGCGATCATCGCCCGGGTGCAGCAGGTCTCGGCCCAGCCCTTCGATTTTGAAGGCGCGCGCCGCGCGATCGCCAGCCACGCCGCCTGGAGCCAAGCCGAGCGGCGGATGGTGCCGCTGGTGGCGCTCACCTTTGCCGCCTGGGTGACCCAGCCGCTCATCGCCCCGCTGCTGCCTCCCGGCGCCTGGAGTGATGGCACCATCGCGGTGATCGCGGCGCTGGCGCTGTTCCTGCTGCCCGACGGCACCGGGCGCGCGCTCCTGGTGTGGCGCGAGGCCGAGCGCGCGCCGTGGAGCGTGATCTTCATGTTCGGCGGCGGGCTCGCGCTGGCTGCGGGGATGCAGGCTTCGGGCCTGGCCGAATGGATCGGGCAGGCGCTGCTCCCGCTCGCGGCCTGGCCGCTGCTGCTGGTGGCCCTGGCGGTGGTGGCGATGGTGATCCTCGTCACCGAATTTGCCAGCAATGTTGCCACCGCCTCGGGGATCATCCCGGTGGTCGCTGCACTGGTGGTGGCGCTGGGGGCCGATCCGGTGCTGCTGGCCCTGCCGGCTGCGCTGGCGGCAAGCTGGGGCTTTGTCCTGCCTGCCGGCACCGGCCCCAACGCCATCGCCTGGGCCACGGGGCGCATCCGCATCGAGCGCATGGTCGCCGCCGGGCTGCTCATGGATGTGGCAGGGGTGTTCCTGCTGGTGGGCGTGGTATGGGGCGTGGCGGCGCTGGTGTGAGCGCGCCCGAGCCGGGGAGAGCAGCGATGGGCAATGGGGCAAGGCCGGTGTTTCTGGTGATCGGCGCGGGCGCGGGCATCGGCGGGAATGCCGCGCGGCGCTTTGCCGCGGGCGGCTATCATGCGGTACTCGCCCGGCGTTCGGATGCCGCGGGCCTCGAGCGGATGGTGGGGGAGATCAGGCAGGCGGGCGGCAGCGCCAGCGGCACGCTCCTCAACGCCGCCGAGGATGGCGCGATCGAGGATCTGGTGGCGCGCACCGAGGCCGAGTATGGCCCGATCCAGGCGGCGCTCTACAACCTCGGGGCGCAGATCGGCAACCGCGCGCTCGCCGATACCCCGCACCGCCTGTTCGAACTGGGCTGGCGCCTCGCAACCTTCGGGCTGTTCCGCCTCGCCCACGCGCTGCTGCCGCGCATGGCCGCGCGGGCGCAGACCGGCGCACATGGCGCCCTGCTGGTCACATCGGCGACCGCGGCGATGCGCGGCAATGCCGGCCAGCACAGCCACGCCGCGGCGATGGGCGGGCGGCGGATGCTGTGCCAGACCCTCAATGCCGAATTCGCCCCCCAGGGCGTGCATGTCGTCCACGTGGTGGTTGACGGACCGGTCGATGCTCCCGACACGCTCGGCAAGCTGATGGGCGATCGCTACCAGGCCTTCAAGGCCGGCAAGGGGGCCGATGGCCTGATCGACCCCAAGGCGCTGGCCGAAACCTATTGGCACCTTGCCCACCAGCCGCGCAATTGCTGGAGCCACGAGGTGGACGTGCGCCCGTGGAGCGATGTGCCCTGGTGGAACGACAATCCCGCACCGGAAATCGACGCGCGCGGCAAGGGCCTGGCTGGGCCTACGGAATAGGGGCCCATCACTCCCGTCCAGCACATTCTCGCCATCTTCTCGCGGAATAGTGCGCCGGCGGCAGCAGGGACGCGGGAAATCGCGATGGGGATGCATTGTTGCGGGCATGACAGCGCAATCGGGACGCCCGATGCCGCCTCGATCAACCCTTGCCTGTGCGGTGCGCGCGAAACGCAGGCCGCCTTTGCCCGGATCGAGGCCGACCTCTCACGGCGCGAGGCCCTGGGCGGGACAGCCGCGGTGCTGGGGATGTTCGCCGGCTTCGGCCTCGCCCCGCAATTCGCCCGCGCCCAGACACCGGGGTGCCCAACGGTGCTCACCAATTGCAGCTTCTTCGACGGCACCACGCTCAAGCTCCACACCGGCCGCGAGATCGTGGTTGAAGGCGGCAAGGTCAGCGCCATCGTCGGCGCCGGGCAGGGGCCGCAGGATGCGACCCGGATCGATTGCGGCGGACGCACGGTGACGCCGGGGCTGATCGATTGCCACTGGCACGCGACCCTCGTCAGCGTCACCCAGCTGGCCGCGCTGACTCAGGATATCGCCTTCATCCACCTCGTCGCCGGGCAGGAAGCAGGCGCCAGCCTGATGCGCGGCTTCACCACCGTGCGCGACACCGGCGGGCCGGTGTTCGGGCTCAAGCTGGCGATCGATCGCGGCGTGCTGGCCGGCCTGCGCATCTTTCCCAGCGGAGCGATGCTCTCGCAGACATCGGGCCATGGCGATTTCCGCATGCTCAACGCCCTGCCGCGCATGGCGAGCGATCCGGCCGACTATACCGGGCGCGCCGGGGTTGCAGCGATCGCCGATGGCGAGGCCGAAGTGCTGCGCCGCACCCACGGGCAGCTGATGAAGGGACTTCGCAGATCAAGATCATGGCCGGTGGCGGCGTGACTTCGCTCTATGACCCGCTCGACACCGCGCAATTCCTATTGGAGAAAATGCGCGCCGCGGCCGACTGGGGCACCTATGTGTGCAGCCATGTCTATACCCCCGAAGGCATCCAGCGGGCACTGCGCGCCGGGGTGCGCTCGATCGAGCACGGCCAGCTGGCCGACCTTGCCAGCATCCGCATGATGAAGGCCGAAGGCGCTTGGTGGTCGATCCAGCCCTTCCTTGCCGATGAGGATTCCAACCCGCGCTCCGATCCGATCCAGGAGGCCAAGGGTGAACAGGTCGCCCGCGGCACCGTGCAGGCCTTCGAGAAGGGCCGGGCGGAGGGGGGAAGATGGCCTTCGGCACCAACATCCTGATGAACCCCGGCGGTTCGGCCAAGCAGGGCCGGCAATTGGCCAAGCTCACCGGCTTCATGGCCCCGCTCGAGGCGCTGCGCATGGCGACGGGGGCAGCGGGCGAGCTGCTGGCGATGTCGGGCGATCGCACGCCCTATCCGGGCGCGCTTGTGGTGATTGCACCGGGCGCCCACGCCGACCTGCCAGTGTGGCACGGCGATCTTGCCGCGAGCCTCGATGCGATCGGCGATCCGGCGACCAACCTGCGGCTGATCATGAAAGGTGGGCGTATCTTCAAGGAGGCGCTCTAGCCGCGCCCTACCCCCGCCAGGTGCGCCGCTGCTCGGCGGCGCGCAGCACTTCGTAGGCTGTCTGGATCAACTGGAACTGGCGCGCGGCCTCGGCATCGCCGGGCTTGACATCGGGGTGCACGTCCTTGGCGCGGGCGCGGTAGGCCTTCTTGATCGCCTCGAAATCGGCATCGGGCGCAAGGCCGAGCGCTTCGAGCGCGCGCATCTCGTCGGCCGAGCGCGTGCCATCGCCAGAGCCGGCCCAGCCATAATGCGCCGCTTCAGCGTAGCCCGCGCTTTCGCGCCGCTCGGCCCGGGCGCGCGCCTCGCGTTCGGCCGCCTCGAGCCCGGCGAAATAGTCCCACTGGGCGTTGTATTCGGCAGCGTGCTTCTGACAGAAATACCAGCGTTCGCGGCTGTTGGGCGCCTTGGGCGCGGGGCAATCGCCCGGCTCTTCGCAGCCATGCCGATCACAGATGCGCACCTTCGCTGCCTCGCGCGCGGCGCCATAGCCGCGCCAGCGCGGAAAGCCCCAGTCGAGCGAGCGACGCGCCCGGCTCATCGCATCGCCCCGAGGCCCGGGCGGCGCAGCATGTCGTTGGTCGAACCCATGATGACGCCAGTCTAGGCGCTCTGGCGGCGCTTGCCTAGCGGTGAGAAAGCAGGAACCGGTTGCAATCTGAAATGTTGCAGTGCAAGACGATCGCCAGCCGCCTGCCGAAACGAAAGCCCCTTGCGATGAGCCCGCAACTCACCCTCTCCAGCCTCTTTGCCGTGCTCGCCATGGCGGGCCTGTGCGTCCTCACCAGCGCACGCGAGCTTGCGGCGGACGAACCGGGCGTGCACGTGACCGCGCAGATCGCGCACACGGCCGGCCTTTCGGGCTAAAGGATCAGTTGATGATCACGCTGGCGGCGCGGCGGTTCTGCGCCCAGGCGGTCTCGTTCGAGCCGAGCGCCACCGGGCGTTCCTTGCCATAGCTGATCACCGAAATCCGCGCCGGATCCACCCCGAGGCTGACGAGGTAGTTCTTCGCCGCATTGGCGCGCTTCTCGCCAAGCGCGAGGTTGTATTCACGCGTGCCGCGTTCGTCGGCATGGCCCTCGATGGTGAAGGTGATCTGCGGATAGCGCGCGAAATATTGCGCCTGGGCCTGGAGCGCGGCGGCATCCTGGGCATCGATGTTGTAGCGGTCGGTATCGAAGTAGATCGTGGTCGAGGAACCCACGGCGGCAACAAAATGCGCCTGGGTGCCCACCTGCGGGCCCATCGGCTGCACCTGTGGACCGGTCTGCTCACCGGTGCCGGAAGTCTGCGGCGGCGGGGGAATATCGGCCGGGGGCTTCTTGCTGCAGGCGCCCAGCGCCAGCGCCGGGGCCAGCATCAACGCGGTGGCAAGCTTGGTCTTCATCGCTCGGTTCCTTTCTGTGTCGCGCAAGGGATCAAGGGCGGATCGGCCCCCAGGCCGGGTCGGAACCATCGACCGGGGTGGGCAGGCGGCGCTCGTTCTGGCCGGTGAGATCGACCTGCCAGATGCTGGTGCGCCCGCTGTTCTTTTCGGTGCGGAAGAACTGGATGATGCGGCCATTGGGTGCCCAGGTGGGGGCCTCGTCCTGCCAGCCGCGGGTGAGCACGCGGACGTTGCCACCGCTGGTGTTCATCACCGCGATGTTGAAATCCCCGGCGATGCGGGTGAAAGCGATCTGATCACCGCGCGGGCTCCATTCGGGCGTGGCGCAGCGCCCGCCGGAAAAGCTGATGCGGCGCTGGTTGGAACCATCGGCATCCATGACATAGCATTGCTGGCTGCCCGAACGGTCGCTTTCGAACACGATTTTTGTGCCATCGGGCGAATAAGAGCCGCCGATGTCGATCCCCGGGCTGTCGGTCAGCCGCACGCTCGCCCCGCCGTTGGCGGGCACGCGGTAGATATCGGTGTTGCCGCCCACCGACATCGAATAGAGGATATAGCGGCCATCGGGCGACCAGCGCGGGGCGATGGTAGGGTTGCGGCTCTCGGTCACCAGGGTCTGCCGCCCGGTGCCGATGTCATAGACATAGATCCGCGGATTGCCATCGACATAGGAAAGATAGAGAATGCGCGAATAGTCGGGCGAAAACCGCGGGGTGAGCGCGGTGGCGCTTCCCAGGGTCAAGAAGCGGTGGTTGGCCCCGTCCGAATCCATGATCGCAAGCCGCTTCACCCGCCGATCCTTGGGGCCGGTTTCGGCGATATAGGCAATGCGGCTGTCGAAGAACGGGCTTTCGCCAGTGAGGCGCGAGAAGATGAGATCGGAGCACTTGTGCGCCGCGCGCCGCCAGTCGCCCGGGGCCACCACCCAGCCTTCGCGCACCAATTGCTGCTGGAGCGCAACATCATAAAGATAGCAGCCGACCACCAGCCGCCCGTCCTCACGCGCACGGACATAACCGTGCACCAGCATCTCCGCGCCGCGTCCGCTCCAGGTGGCATAGGCGGGCGCGGGAATCTGGGCGAAGGCGGGCTGGGGCAGGCTGTCCGGGCCAACCGGCTTGAACAGCCCGTTGTTGCGCAAGTTGGCGGTGATCACCCGCGCGATCTCGCGCCCGAGCGCGCCGGTGCCGGCCTCGTTGGCAGGGGTCGGCCGGTCGCGATCGGTGGCAAAGGCGGGAATGGCAATGCCGATGTCCGACCAGGCGCTCTCGTCGGTCACCGTGCCGCGCAGGGGACCATCGGCCTCCTCGCCCTCCACCGGGACGCGCTCGACTGCCTGATCCTCGCCGATCGGCGCGCCCAGATCCTGCGCGGCGAGCGGCCCGGCACCGAGCGCGACACAGACCAACAGGGCAAGCATTCTCATCATTCTAGAGCCTTCGATCGAATTGCCACTCGAGCGCTTTCCAGCGATCATAGAATTGTTCCGGCAAGTTGAAAGGGGCCGCACGCTGCACCGCGCGGATGGCGCGCTCGCAATGCAGTCCTGCCTGCGGGCGGTTGCTTTCGGTGATGCTGGCAGGGCTGGTGCGGCAGCGCGGCACACCCTTCAGGGTGCCATCACGGTTGAGCTCCCAGGTGACGGTGGAGACGAGCAGTTCGGCCTCGAGCCCCGAAGGCGCGCTCCAGTGCGGGCGCAGCTGGCGGGTGATCGCGGCAGAAAGCGCGGCGCGCTCGGCGCTGCCGAAGGTGGCGGCAGGGGCGCGGGTCTCACTGGTGGTGGTGGATGAGCCCCGGCCCTCGAGGAAATCCTCGCCGATGCGGCTGCCGCCGGCCCTGGGCGCGCTGCTGGGCGCCGGTGTGCTGCGCGCCGCGGGCGCGGGGGTGCGATCGGGGCGCGAGCGCTCACGCGTGGGCGCTGGTGGGCTCGGCGCCGGGCTGGGGCGCGCGGCCCTCTTTGGCTCGGACTTTGGCTGAGGCTTTGGTTCGGCCCGTGGCTGGGGCTGTGGCTGAGGGCGCGGCTCGGGGCGGGCTTGCGGTGGCTCTGGCGCAGGTCGCACCGCCGGCTGCGGCGCGGGTGGGGCGGGCTGCTCAGCCAGTTCGGGCGCAATCGCGGCGCGGCTTTCGGCCACCGGATCGGGCGCTGCCGCCTCGAGGCCCACCTCGCTCACCAGGCTCACCGTCATGCGCTCGGGAAAGACCGAGACCTCGCGCCGCACGGTCTGCATCAACAGAACGGCGAGGAGCGCGCCATGCAGCAGCAGCGCGGCCAGAAGGCCGATTCTCTCCTCGCTGCGGAATGCTGCCTCGCCCATCATCCCCTCGCCTATGGCGGGCTAACTGAACCCTCGGTGACCAGCGAGATCGAGGTAAAGCCGGCCCGCCCAAGCTCGCCCATCACCTGCATCACCCGGCCATAATCAAGGCTCCTGTCGCCGCGCAGCACCACCAGCGGCACCTTGCTGCCGCGATCGAGCGCGGCGAGCGCCTGCGGCAGGCCGCCGGCGGGCACCGGGGTCTCCTCGATATAGATCACGCCCTTGGAATCGATGGTTATGGTGACCTGGTCGGGCTGCTCCTCGACCGGCACCGCGCGGCTTTCGGGCAGATCGACCGGCACGCCCACGGCGGGCAGCGTCACCGTAACCATGAAGATGATCAGCAGCACCAGCATCACATCAACGAGCGGGGTGACGTTGATTTCGGCCATGGCGGCGCGGCGGGCGCGGCGGGCGCGGCGGCCGCGGGAAGATGGAATACCCATACCCATCTGTCAGCTCCCCTCGGCGGTACAGCCGCCGCAAGGCCGAACGGCCGCCCGCAGCAATGCGGCCGCAAGGCCGCATGGGCGAGGCTGCGCAAAACAAATCATGCGCGGTCCAGCTCGCGGCTGAGGCCCATGTGGAGCTTGTCGGCAAAGCGCTGCAGCCTCGCCTCATAACGATCCACCGCCGCGCCGAAGCGGTTGTAGGCGATCACCGCCGGGATCGCCGCGAACAGGCCGATGGCGGTGGCAAACAGCGCCTCGGCAATCCCGGGGGCGACCACGGCCAGGCTGGCGCTCTGCTGCGCGCCGATCTGGAAGAAGGAATTCATGATCCCCCACACCGTGCCGAACAGCCCGACAAAGGGGGCAACCGAGCCGACCGTGGCAAGAAAGTTGAGCCGCGCGGCGAGTGCATCGGCCTCCTCGGCAACCTGACTATCCATCGCCGCCGCGATGCGCTGGCGCGCGGCCTCGCGATCGATCGGTTGGCGGGCGGTGGACTGCTTCCATTCCTCGAGCCCCGCGGCGGCAACCCGGGCGGCGGGCACTTCCTTGCGCACCTGACGGGCAAGCAAAGGCTCGTAGTCGCGTTGCTCCCAGAACTCGGTCTCGTAGTCGCGCGATTTTCTCGCGAGGCCCGCAAGGCGCAGGCTGAAGGAGACGATGATCATCCACACCCAAATGCTGGCAAGCACCAGGCCCAGCATCACCGCCTGGACGATGATGTCGGCCTCGAGAAACAGGGCGATGGGATCCAGCCTTGTCGGGGCAGGCGCGGGGGCAGCGGCGGCGCTGAGCAGGGCAAGCGGCGTCACGAAGTCAGGCGTCCTTGTGCATGAAGGTGGAAAAGGCGGCGCGCCAGGCAGCGGGCTGGCGGCGCGGGCGGCCATCGAGGCTGATGAAGCCGACCCGCAGCTGTGCCTCGCACAGCGCCTCGCCGCCGCGCCGGGCGATCTGGTGCATCCGGCAGGAGGCCGCGCCAAGCTCGGTGCAGCGGGTCTCGATCAGCACATCATCATCAAGCCGCGCCGGGCGCAGATAGCGCAGCTGCACCTCGGACAGGGCATAGGCGCCCTCGCCCGCCTCGATCGCGGCGCGCTGGTCGATCCCGAGCAGGCGCAGAAGGTCCGAGCGCGCACGCTCGAACCAGCGCAGGTAATTGGCGTGATAGGTGATGCCCGACAGATCGGTATCCTCGTAATAGACCCTCACGGCATAAAGGTGCCGCGTGCCATCGATGATGCCGCCGGGGGGAGTGGGCAAGACCATGGCCGCCCCCTAGCCCAGCGGAGACTCGCTGCAAAGGCGCGCCGTGGGGTTTTGCCGATTAACCCGGCCCGAACCGCGGCTAGGGCGCTGCGCGCCGCGCGATCATCGGCCCCAGCGGCTGGCCGCCGAAAATGTGGACATGCAGATGCGGCACTTCCTGCCCGCCGTGCTGGCCGATATTGGCGAGCAGGCGATAGCCAGGCTCGACCAGCCCCTTCATCCGCGCCACCGTGCCCACCGCGCGCACGAAGCCGGCAATTTCGCTGTCCGAGGCGCGGGCGGAAAAATCATCCCAGCTGACATAGCGGCCCTTGGGGATCACCAGCGTGTGCACCGGGGCCTGGGGGTTGATGTCCTCGAAGGCGTAGGCCCAATCATCCTCATAGACCTTGTGCGAGGGAATCTCGCCGCGCAGGATGCGGGCAAAGACGTTGGTGTCATCGTAAGGCAAGGTCGGGTCGATCGGCATTACTGGCTCCTTGCGGCTTTCTCGGCGAGGCCCGAGGTGCCCTCGCGCCGTTCGATCTCGGCAAGCACCTGCTCGAGGCGAACGCCCTTTTCGGCAAGCAGGACGATGAGGTGGAAGATCACGTCTGCCGCCTCGCCCACCAGTTCGGCCTCGTCGCCAGCAAGCGCGGCGATAATCGCCTCGGTCGCCTCCTCGCCGAGTTTCTGGGCGATGCGGGCCAGGCCCTTGGCATGGAGCCTGGCGACATAGCTGTGCTCGGGCGAGGCACCGAGGCGCTGTGTGATCGTGGCTTCGAGACGGGCGAGCGTGTCCATGGCGCTTCTTGTGGGTCAATCCCCGCGCGCGGGCAAGCCTGCCGCGCGCAGGGCGGCGTGGGCCTCGGCGATGGTGTGGTGGCCGAAATGGAAGATGCTGGCGGCCAGCACCGCGCTGGCATGGCCCTTGGTCACCCCTTCGACGAGGTGTTCAAGGCTCCCCACCCCGCCGCTGGCGATCACCGGCACGCTGACCGCATCGGCGATGGTGCGGGTGAGATCGAGGTCATAGCCCCTTTGCGTCCCGTCTCCGTCCATCGAGGTGACGAGCAGTTCGCCCGCGCCGAGCCTGGCGACCTTGATGGCATAGTCCACCGCATCGATCCCGGTGGGCCGCCGCCCCCCATGGGTGAAGATTTCCCAATTGCCGCGCGGGCTGCGGCGGGCATCGACGCTCGCCACCACGCATTGGCTGCCAAAGCGCTGCGCGATCTCGCCCACCAGTTCGGGCCGGGCGACCGCGGCAGAATTGACCGCGACCTTGTCCGCCCCGGCGAGCAGCAGCGCGCGCGCATCGGCAACGCTCCTCACCCCGCCGCCGACGGTCAAGGGCATGAAGCACACCTCGGCGGTGCGGCGCACCATGTCGAGCAGCGTGCCGCGGCCCTCGTGGCTGGCGGAAATGTCAAGGAAGCACAGCTCGTCTGCCCCTGCCGCATCATAGGCGCGCGCCTGCTCAACAGGATCGCCCGCGTCCCTGAGATCGACGAAGTTCACGCCCTTGACCACGCGGCCATCGGCGACATCAAGGCAGGGGATCACGCGGATGCGGACAGTCATTCGGCAGGGCTCAACGTCACGGTGACCTGCGGCTGGCGATCGGGGCAGCCGGCGCGCGGGCAGGGGCTGGGCGCATCGGGGCTGCGCAAGGGGATCGGCCAGAGGAAGCTGACAAAGAAGGCCCCGGCCATGCCGAAGGCCAGACCTTGGCGGCCAAAGCGCGGGGCGAGGGTGCGTTCGGCGAGCAGCGCGAGGCCCAAGAAGACGATGATGTTGACAAGCGCGAGCGTCACCGTGCCCACCGTCACCCCGGCAAGGAAGGTGAGGCACAGGAACACGAAGGCCATCAGCCGCATCGCCCTAGCCCCCGCCCGCCGCCTTGCGCCCGATCGCCAGCGCCGCGGCCAGATCGAGCCGCCCTTCATACAGCGCACGGCCGGTGATCACCCCTTCGATCCCATCGCCCGCGTGGAGCGCGAGCATGTGGATGTCATCCAGCCCCTTGACCCCGCCGCTGGCGATCACCGGAATATCGACGCGGCGGGCAAGATCGACCGTGGCCTCGATGTTCACCCCCTTCATCAGCCCGTCGCGGCCGATATCGGTGAACAGCAGCGCAGCCACCCCCGCATCCTCGAAGCGGCGGGCCAGATCGACCACCGGCACATCGGACACCTCGGCCCAGCCCTCGGTCGCCACCATGCCATCGCGCGCATCGACGGCAACGACGATCCCGCCTTCCCATGCGCGCGCCATTTCGCGCACGAAACCGGGGTTCTTGAGCGCCGCCGAGCCCATCACCACCCGTGCCACGCCGAGGTTGAACCAGCCTTCGACCGCCTTGGCATCGCGGATGCCGCCGCCGAGCTGCACATGGCCGGGGAAGGCGGCGATGATCGCTTCCACCGCCGCGCGGTTGCGGCTTTCCCCGGCAAAGCTGCCATCGAGATCAACGACGTGGAGGTGCTCCGCCCCCGCCTCGGCAAAGATGCGCGCCTGGGCGGCCGGATCATCGCCATAGATGGTGGCGCGCGCCATGTCCCCCTCGGCCAGGCGCACCACCGCGCCGCCTTTAAGGTCAATCGCCGGAAAGACGATCATGGGCGCCACTCCAGAAAGCGCCGGAGCGTGGCAAGGCCATAGGCCTGGCTCTTTTCCGGGTGGAACTGCACCCCGATGATATTGTCGCGCGCCACCGCGGCGACCAGCCCCTCGCCATGATCGGTGAGCGCTGCAACCGTCTGCGGGTTATCAGCCACGAAGTGGTAGGAATGGAGGAAATAGGCCTCGCCCGCAGCGATCACCGGGTGGGCGCGGGCATGGGGGAGCAACGCGACCTCGTTCCAGCCCATGTGCGGCACCTTGATCGCCGGATCGCTCGGGCGGATCAGCCGCACCTCGCCGGCAATCCAGCCAAGGCCGGGGGTTTCACCATGTTCAAGCCCGCTGGTGGCGAGCAGCTGCATGCCCACGCAAATGCCAAGGAACGGCGCCCCGCCCACCATTACTCGCTCGGTCATCGCCTCGATCATGCCGGGGATGGCAGCAAGCCCTTGCGCGCAGGCCTTGAAGCTGCCCACCCCGGGCAGCACGATGCGATCGGCGGCGCGCACCACATAGGGATCGGCCGTCACACTGACCTTAGCCCCGGCGGCCTTGAGCGCATTGTGCACCGAGTGGAGGTTGCCCGCGCCGTAATCGACGAGCGCGATGATTTCACCCACCGAGCTGCCCCTTTGTCGAGGGGATGGCGCCGCCCTTCCTCGGATCGCGTTCGACCGCCTGGCGCATCGCGCGGGCAAAGCCCTTGTAGAGGCTTTCGCAGATGTGGTGGTTGTTGGTGCCGTAGAGCACTTCCATGTGCAGCGTGATGCCCGCGGCCTGGGCGATCGAATGGAACCAATGCTCGATCAGCTCGGTGTCCCATTCGCCGAGCTTCTCCTGGGTGAAGCGCGCCTTCCACACCAGATAGGGCCGCCCCGAAATGTCGAGCGCAACGCGGCTCAGCGTCTCATCCATCGGCGAATAGGCCGCGCCATAGCGCCCGATCCCGGCCTTGTCGCCCAGCGCCTGGGCGATCGCCTGGCCAAGCGCGATCGCCGAATCCTCGGTGGTGTGGTGCTGATCGACGTGGAGATCGCCCTCGACCTGCATGGCCACATCGATCAGCGAATGGCGGCTGAACTGTTCGACCATGTGATCGAGAAAGCCGATCCCGGTGGAGACCTGGTAGCTGCCGGTGCCGTCGAGATTGACGGTGATGGCGATCCGGGTCTCGCTGGTGTTGCGGACGACCGTTCCGGTGCGGGCGGGAATGCTGGTCATGGCCTGCGCGCTATAATCGGCTGGGGCCACATGACAAGCGCCGGGCGCTTCGGCCTCGTCCTGTTGCGTCCGCCCGAGGCGCAAAGGGCCTTGACCGGGGGCGGCTGTCCCGCCACCTGTTGGCCTGTGATGAGCAGCGACACGCCCGACAGCCTGATCCCCTATGACGAGATCGTGCAGGAAGCCCTGCGCGCCGTGGTCGGCCGGGTGCTCGGCTCGATCGTCAGCAGCGGCGGCGCGCTGCCCGGTGCGCACCACTTCTACATCACCTTCAAGACCGCCGCACCCGGCGTGGTGATCCCGCCGCACCTGCGTGAGCGCTTCCCCGACGAGATGACGATCGTGCTCCAGAACAAGTTCTGGGATCTCGAGGTCGGCCCTTCGAGCTTCTCGGTCAGCCTCACCTTCAACCAGGTGCCGGCCAAGCTCACCATTCCCTTCGCCGCGATCACCGCCTTCGTCGATCCGGCGGTCGATTTCGGGCTGCAATTCCAGGCCGCGGTGGAGGAGCTTGCGCCCGAAGCGCACGAGGATGCCGAAAATGACGGGCCCGATCCCGATCCTGACGGCTCGAACGTCGTCTCGATCGATTTCGGGCGCAAGAAATAGCCGCCATGGCCCGCCCCGGCCGGGCAGCGCGGCGCACCCGCAAGGCGCAAGGCGAGGCGCAAGACCCAGCGCCGGTCGAGCCGCAAGGCGATCAGCCGTCCATCGCCAAGGAAGCGCCGGCGCGCGCAGGCGCTGGCCTGCCCCTGCCCAGCCCGCGCGCCAGCACCAATGTGATGATCGCCGACATTGTCCTGCGCGCCGCGGGCAGCCTGCTGCGCGACCGGCTGGAAAAGGGCCTGCTGGTGCAATCCTATGGCCCGGACGAGAAAGGCAGGGCCAAGGCCGCGCGCCTGATCGAAGGCCGCCCGCTTGGCGCGAGCATCGCGCTGTGGGGCGCAAGCCACCTCGCCCGGCGCTCGCCCCTGGGGCTGGCGCTGGTCGCCGGGGGCCTCGCGCTCAAGGTGCTCTATGACCGCGGCAAGCGGCTCGAGACCAAGCGCCCGCGCCCACGCCGGCGGCCGGCCGCGCCGCCCGCGCCCGAGGAGAAGCCGTAAGCCCCTCTTGATTTGCCCGGCCCGATTGGGGCAACGGGCCCTATGGGCGAACGCACGAACCAATCCGCCGACACGCTCCAGCGCCGGGGCCTGATGTTCATCCTCTCCTCGCCCTCGGGCGCGGGCAAGACCACGCTTTCGCGGATGCTGCTCGAAGCCGATCCGGCGATCAAGCTCTCGGTCTCGGCCACCACCCGCCCGCCGCGCCCCGGCGAGATCGATGGCGTTCATTACCACTTCGTCAGCCCCGAACGCTTTCAGGAGATGATCGAGGCCGATGATTTCTACGAATGGGCCGAGGTCTTCGGCCACCGCTACGGCACGCCCAAGGGGATGATCCGCGCCGCGCTCAAGGAGGGGCAGGATTTCCTGTTCGATATCGACTGGCAGGGCACCCAGCAGCTTTATCAGAAGGATCAGCAGGACGTGGTGCGGGTGTTCATCCTGCCGCCCTCGATCGAGGAATTGCACCGCCGCCTGCGGGCCCGCGCGACCGACAGCGAGGAGGTGATCGCCGCGCGCATGGAACGCGCCCGGGCCGAGATCAGCCATTGGGACGGCTATGACTATGTCATCATCAATGATGATGTCGAGGTGTGCTTTGCCAAGGTGCGCGCGATCCTCGAGGCCGAACGGATGAAGCGCCAGCGCCAGACCGGGCTGATCCCCTTCGTACGCCACCTGATGGGCTGAAAGCCGCGGCGCCCGGCGCGCTGTGCTCTCAGGTCAGGCCTCGTCGCCGGAGGCGGCCAGCGCCTCAAGATAGTCGCGGTCGCGCACCAGCAGCGCCCGGCCCTTGCGCTCCACCACACCCTGCTCGGCCCAGTCCGAGATCAGCCGGCTGACATTCTCGCGCGCGAGGCCCGCAAAGGCGCCGATATCGCTCTGGCTCGGGTCATAGCGCAGGCGACCATCGCTGCGTTCAGGATCAATCAGGCGCAGCAGTGCGCGCGCCAACCGCGGCGCCATCGAGAAGGTGCGGTCGCTCTCGATCACCAGGTTGAGCTGGCGGATGCGCTTGGCCAGCTCGCGCATCACCCCGGCGGCCGAGGCAGGGTTGGCGGTGGCCGCGGCAAGAAAGGTAGCCGAGGGCAGCAGCAGCACGCTGGTGGGCACCGCCGCGCTCACCGTGGCGGTGCGCGGGCCGCTGTCGAGCATGGCGATCTCGCCCACCAGCTCGCCCGGCCCGGCATAATTGAGGATGATCTCGCGCCCCCCGGCGCTCACCATGCTGATCTTGAGCCCGCCTGACAGCACCACCACGGCAAAATCACCACCCTCATCGCCCTGGGTGATGATCGCCTCGCCGACCTTGAGATCGCACCGGCTGGCGCTGGCGAGCAGGCTGCGCAGCTGTTCGGGTGCGAGCGCGCGCAGCAGCGAATCGGGCGCCAGCCGGGCGATGAGATCCTCGTGCACGTCCATCAGCATCATTTCCCTTCCCCCGCCCCAACCTATGGCTGGCGATGCCCTGCTGCAACCGGGCACGGCCGCAGCGTATCGCATCGCGCGGCCGCGCGGCGTGATGGCCATCACAGACAGAATCGCGCGCGCGAATCATAAGGGCCGCAAAGCCGGGCCGATCGCGCGAAGGGATTGCCCGGCACCAGCGTTTTCGGTGCGACCCGGGCGGAAGAGGGCTCCTTCTTCCGCCGACTTGGCCCACAACCCCGCACGGCGGGGTGTGGGCCTTCTTTTTTGGAGGCGCGGCCGCTGCCGCGCGGGCGCAAGGCGCGGCCGGGCGGCCTAGCGCTTGCCCGAAGGATCAGCAAAGTGGTTCGGCAGCAGGGCATTGACCACCCCGCCATCGACGGTGAGCGTCTCGCCCACCACATAGTCGCCCGCGCGGCTGCACAGATAGATCGCGGCGGCGGCCATGTCTTCGGCGGTGCCGATGCGCCCGGCCGGAATGCCGGCGGCGCTGGTTTCGGGCGCATCCTTGGCGGCGCGGTTCATCTCGGAGGGGAAGGCCCCCGGCGCAATCGAGGTGACGATGATGTTGTCGCGGATCAGCCGCGCGGCCATGCGCCGGGTAAGCTGGATCACCGCCGCCTTTGAGGCCTGATAGGCATAGGTCTCCCATGGGTTGATCCGCAGCCCATCGATCGAGGAGACATTGATCACCTTGGCCGGATGCCCGGCCTTGCCGCCCGCCACCAGCAGATCGTGCAGCTTCTGGGTGAGGAAGAAGGGTGTCTTGACATTGAGATCCATGGTGCGGTGCCAGCCCGCCTCGGTGAACTCGAGATAGGGCTGGCCCCAGGCTGCCCCGGCATTGTTGATGAGGATATCGAGCCGGCTCTCGCGCGCCTTGATCGCATCGGCAAGCGCGGTGATCCCGTCCATCTGCGAGAGGTCAGCCGGAATGCCGATCACCTTGTCGGCGCCGAATTCGTCGATCGTCGCCTGCATCTGCTCGATCTTGCGCGCCGAGATATAGACCCGCGCGCAGCCCGCGGCGAGCAGGCCTTCAAGGAACATCTTGCCAATCCCGCGGCTGCCCCCGGTGATGAGGGCGATGCGGCCTTCGAGGCTGAAAAGTGATTGAATGTCCATGGCTCAATATCCGCTCAGTTCAGCCACACGGCTGGCGTGGAAATAGGCATCGCCCAGAAACTCGGCGAGCGCGCGGTCGCGCTTCATGTAAAGGCCGATGTCATATTCATCGGTCATCCCGATGCCGCCATGCATCTGCACCCCTTCCTGCACGGCGAGGCGCGCGGCCTTGGCGACCTTGGCCTTGGCAACGCTCGCCATCAGATCGGCGCTGGGCGCACCGGCATCGAGCAACTGCTGCGCCTTGATGGTGGCGGCGCGGGCAATCTCGACCTCGGAATAGAGGTGGCTGGCGCGGTGCTGCAGGGCCTGAAACTCGCCGATGAGGCGGCCGAACTGCTTGCGCTGCTTGAGATAGCCGACGGTCATTTCCATCGCCCCGCGCGCCACGCCCACGCCTTCGGCCGCAGCGCCCACGCGCCCGGCGATGAGCATGGCATCGAGCACGTCGCGCCCGCCATCGACCTCACCGATCACGGCATCGCCATCAAGCTCGACCCCATCGAAGCGGGTATGGGTGGCCACCGAGGAATCGACGAGGCGCACCGGATCGTGGCTCATTCCGGCCGCGTCCTTTGGCACGGCGAACAGGGTGATCCCGTCGCGGTCCTCGTCCGCGCCCGCGGTGCGCGCGGCCACCACGATCATGTCGGCACTGGCGCCGTGGATGACGAAGCTCTTGGCCCCGGTGAGGCGAAAGCCGTTGCCGGCGCGTTCGGCCCGGGTGGTGATGCGCTGCGGGCGGTGCTTGGCGGTCTCGTCGATCGCCACGGCAAAGACGCTCTCGCCCGCGACGAGCCCGGGCAGATAGCGCCCCTTGAGCTCCGCCGAGGCGTGCTTCAATGCGGTCGCCGCCAGCACCGCCGAGGTGAGGAAGGGTGAGGGCGTGAGATTGCGGCCGATCTCCTCGAGCACGATCCCGGCCTCGACATGGCCCATGCCAAGCCCGCCATCGGCCTCGTCCACGAGGATGCCGGTAAAGCCCATCTCGGCCATCTGCTTCCACAGCGCGTGGCCAAAGCCATCCTTGCAATTGCGGTCGCGCCAGTGGCGCAGCTGCTTGGCGATATTGCCTTCCTCGGCCATGAAGCCGCGCGCGGTCTCGGCGAGCATCGCCTGCTCTTCGGTGTGATACAGGGGCATTGGTTTTCCCTCTCCCTTGGGTCGCCACCCCGGCGCAGGCCCAGGCCCGGTCCAGCGGGCGCCGCATCTGGGCCTTGGCCTTCGCCGGGGAGACGATGAAAGTTGCTAGATCACGCGCCCGGCAAATCGAGGATGCGCTTGGCGATGACGTTGAGCATCACCTCGCTGGTGCCGCCCTCGATCGAATTGGCCTTGGTGCGCAGCCAGGCGCGCGCGGGCTTGCCGCCCTCGGTCGCCTCGCTCTCCCACTCGAGCGCGCGGCTACCGCCCACCGCCATCATCAGCTCGTGGCGGCGCTTGTTGAGCTCGGTGCCGGCATATTTCATCATGTTGGGCTGGGCCGGATGGGCCTTGCCGACCTTGATCTCGTCCAGGAACTTCTCGCCCATCGCCGCATAGGCCAGCGCATCGACATCGAACATGGCGAGCTCGGCGCGCAAGACCGGATCGATTTCATCGCCGTTCTTTGCCGCAAGGCGCTTCATCGCCGCGCCGATCGCCGCGGCCCGCTCGCTCCCGCCGGCGCCCGAGATCATCTCGCGCTCGTGCCCGAGCAGATACTTGGCCACGTCCCAGCCGCGGTTGATCTCGCCCACATAGGCCGGCACGTCCTCGCCATAGGACTTGGGCACCTTGACATTGTCGAAGAAGGTCTCGCAGAAGGGCGAGGAGCCACTGATCAGCTTGATCGGCTTGGTCGTCACCCCCTCGCTCGCCATGTCGAAGAGCATGAAGGTGATGCCCTGATACTTGTTGGTCTTGTCGGTGCGCACCAGGCAGAAGATCCAGTCGGCCTGATCGGCATAGCTGGTCCAGATCTTCTGGCCATTGACCACCCAGTGATCGCCCTTGTCCTCGCCAAAGGTCTGCAAGCTGACCAGGTCGCTGCCCGAGCCGGGCTCGGAATAGCCCTGGCACCAGCGGATTTCGCCGCGGGCAATCTCGTTAAGGAAGCGGCGCTTCTGCCCCTCGGTGCCGAAATGCAGCAGCGCCGGGCCAAGCATCCAGATGCCGAAGGAGCTGAGCGGTGGGCGGGCATTGATGCGCGCCATTTCCTCGCGCAGCACCTTGGCCTCGGCCGGCGAAAGCCCCGCCCCGCCATATTCCTTCGGCCACGAGGGCACGGTGTAGCCCTTGGCGATCGCCGCCTCGAGCCAGGCCTGCTGCGCCGCGTTCTTGAAGCGCGCGCGGCGGCCGCCCCAATAGATGTCATCCTCGTCGCGCACCGGCTCGCGCATTTCCGGCGGGCAATTCGCCTCGAGCCAGGCGCGGGTTTCGGCGCGGAACGTCTCCAGGTCGGCCATGGCCGATTCTCCTCTCTCTCGGGCCTCACTTGACGCTTACGTTAGTGGCAATTTGTCGGCGGCTGCAAGCGCCGATCTCCCGCCCGGCGATGCCGTAGCGTCAGGCGCGGCGCGATTGACGCGGGGGTCAATCGGTCTAGCATTGCAACCGAAAGTGGAGAGGGAATGGTGAGAGGATTCGCACGGGCGGCACAGGGCCGTGGGGCGGCGCGCGGATGAGCGCGGCTGATGCCAAGGTGCCCTATCGGCTCAAGCTCGCCTATGGCGCCGGGGCCGTTGCCTATGGGATCAAGGACAACGGCTTTGCCGTGTTCCTGCTGATCTTCTACAATCAGGTGATGGGCCTTCCCGCCAACCTCGTGGGTCTGGCGGTGATGGTGGCGCTGGTGATCGATGCCTTCATCGATCCGGTGATCGGCCATTTGAGCGACCGCACCAATACCCGCTGGGGGCGGCGCCACCCCTGGCTCTATGCCTCGATCCTTCCGGTGGGCCTGTCGTGGTTCATGCTCTGGCACCCCCCCGCCTGGGGGGAGACCGCGATGCTGGTCTATCTCACCTGCGCGGCAATCCTGGTGCGCACCGCGATCGCCTTGAACGAGGTGCCCTCGCTCGCGATGCTGCCCGAGATCACCCAGGACTATCACGAGCGTACCGATGTGATCCGCTACCGCTTCCTGTTCGGCTGGGCGGGCGGGCTGCTGCTGCTGTTCCTCGCCTATGGGGTGTTCCTCGCGCCCACGCCCGAGCAGCCGGCCGGGCTGCTGCGGCGCGAGGGCTATGATGCCTATGCCTGGGCCGGCGTGATCCTGATGACCGTGGCGATCCTCACCGTCTCGCTCGGCACCCATCGCGCGCTCGCCCGGCCCCCGGCCAAGCTGCCCCCGCGCCTGCCATTGGCAGAGGAGCTCAAGGCGATGCGCCGCACGCTGCGCAACCCCGCCTTCCTCACGCTGATGGGCGCCGGGGTGTTTGCCTATGCCAACCAGGGGCTGAACTTTGCCACCAGCACCTACATGCAGACCTATGTGTGGGAGTTTCCCGGCTGGGCGCTGGCGGTGTGGCCGGTCACCCTGCTTGCCGGGGTGGTGATGGGCTTCGTGCTCGCCCCGATCGTCTCGCGCCGCTGGGGCAAGAAGAACGCCGCGGCGATCATGGCGGCGCTGGCCATGGCCATCGGCCTTGCGCCCTATGTGCTGCGCCTTGCCGGCCTGTTTCCGGCCAATGGCGAGCCGGCCACGCTGCCGCTGTTCCTCGGCTTTGCCACGCTGGCAACCGGCATCGGCGTGTGCCCGATGATGCTCACCGGATCGATGCTGGCCGATGTGGTCGAGGATTCGGAGATCAAGACCGGCCACCGCGAGGAAGGCCTGTTCTTTGCCGGGATGCTGTTCATGCAGAAATGCGTCACCGGGCTTGGCACCTTTGCCGCCGGCAGCCTGATCAGCGCGGTGGGCTTTCCCGCCAATGCCCAGCCCGGCGCGGTCGATGGCACGGTGATCGAGCGGCTGATGCTGCTCTACACCCTGCTCACCGCGATGCTGGTGAGCGGGGCGGTGCTGGTGTTCCTGCGCTTTCCGCTGGGCGAGGCGGACCATGCCGATCGCCTCGCCCGGCTCGGGGCGACGCGGGCGCCGCCGCACAAATGAGAGCTTGGCGCCCGGCGGATGCTCTGCCACGCTCGGGCGCGGATTCGATGGCAATCACGGACGAGAGGACTTTTCATGGATTTCGAGCCTACCGAGCGGCAGGTCTATTGGCGCAACCGCGTGCGCGACTTCATCGAGGCGCATGTGCGCCCCAACATGAAGACCTATGAGGAACAGGACCGCGCGGGCGAGCGCTGGAAGGTGCTCCCGATCGTCGAGGAGCTGAAGGCCAAGGCCAAGGCGCAAGGCATCTGGAACCTGTTCATGCCGCCGCGCAACGACAGCCATCACCATGTCGATGACAGCTTCGAATTCGAAGGGCCGGGCCTGACCAATCTCGAATATGCCCTGTGCGCCGAGGAGATGGGCCGCATCGGCTGGGCGAGCGAGGTGTTCAACTGCTCGGCGCCCGATACCGGCAACATGGAGGTGTTCCACCGCTACGGCACCCGTGAGCAGAAGGAAGCCTGGCTGCGCCCACTGATGAACGGCGAGATCCGTTCGGCCTTCCTGATGACCGAGCCCTACACCGCCTCCTCCGATGCCACCAACATCGAGACCCGCATCGAGCGCGACGGGGATTATTACGTCATCAACGGGCGCAAGTGGTGGTCATCGGGCGCGGGCGATCCGCGCTGCAAGGTGGCGATCGTGATGGGCAAGACCGATTTTTCCGCCCAGCGCCATGCCCAGCAATCGATGATCATCGTGCCGCTCGATACGCCGGGGATCCACATCCTGCGGCACCTGCCGGTGTTCGGCTATGACGATGCCCCGCACGGCCACATGGAAATCGAGCTCAAGGACGTGCGCGTACCGGCAAGCAACATCCTTCTGGGCGAGGGGCGCGGCTTCGAGATCGCCCAGGGGCGGCTCGGGCCGGGGCGTATCCATCACTGCATGCGCACCATCGGCGCGGCCGAGGAAGCGCTCGAAAAGATGTGCCGCCGCCTGCAGGAGCGCCAGGCCTTCGGCAAGCCGATCTACAAGCATTCGGTGTGGGAGGAGCGCGTCGCGCGCGCGCGCATCGATATCGAGATGACCCGCCTCTTGTGCCTCAAGGCTGCCGACATGATGGACAAGGTCGGCAACAAGGCGGCCAAGCAGGAAATCGCCATGATCAAGGTGCAGGCGCCCAACATGGCCCTCAGGATCATCGATGATGCGATCCAGGCCCATGGCGGCGGCGGGGTCTCAGACGATTATGGCCTCGCCCGCGCCTACGCCAACCAGCGCACCCTGCGCCTTGCCGACGGGCCGGACGAGGTCCACGCCCGTTCGATCGCGCAGATGGAGTTTGCCAAGCACGCGCCCCGCCCCGGCCCCACCGCCAATGCCCTGCGCGGCGATCACGGCCGCCCGGCCAATGATGCGGCGAGCTTCAGCTCGGGCGACATGGGGGTGGCACGCTAGGGCATCATCCGGGCCGCTCGGGCGCGCGGGGACACGGGCTTTCCCGGAGGCTTCGCCCGTCCGAGCAGGCCCGCCCCGCCCCCGCCAGCGCCGCGACAATCTGCAACCGCTCAAACGAGGACAAGCATGGCCAGAGCCGCCATTCTGGAACGCCCCGGAGAGGGCCTCCGCATCGCCGAAGTGACCTATGCCGAGCCCGGCCCGCACGAGGTGCTGATCGACACCAAGGCCTGCGGGCTGTGCCATTCCGACTTGCATTTCATCGATGGCCACTATCCCCATGCCCTGCCCTGCATCCCCGGGCACGAGGCCGCCGGGGTGGTGCGCGCGGTGGGCAGCGAGGTGAAGACCGTCAAGCCCGGCGATCACGTGGTCTCGTGCCTTTCGGCCTTCTGCGGGCACTGCGAGTTCTGCGTCACCGGGCGCATGGCGCTGTGCCTGGGCGGTGATACCCGCCGCGGCAAGGATGCCCCGCCGCGCATCACCTTTGCCGATGGCACGCCGGTCAACCAGATGCTCAATCTTTCGGCCCTGTCCGAGCAGATGCTGATCCACGAACACGCCTGCGTGGCGATCGACAAGGCCATGCCGCTCGATCGGGCCGCGGTGCTGGGCTGCGCGGTGACGACCGGGGCGGGCACCATATTCAATGCCTGCAAGGTGACCCCGGGCGAAAGCGTGGCGGTGATCGGCTGCGGCGGAGTGGGGCTTGCGGTCGTCAACGCCGCCAGGATCGCCGGGGCAGGCCAGATCATCGCGGTTGATCCGCTGCCCGAAAAGCGCGCGCTCGCCGAGGTGCTGGGCGCCACCCACACGCTTGATGCCAGCGATCCCGATGCGGCAAAGCAGATCATCGGCCTGTCGAATGGCGGGGTGCATTGGGCGATCGAGGCGGTCGGGCGGCAGGCCTCGGCCGATCTTGCCGTCGCGGCGCTCAGGCGCGGGGGCACCGCCGTGATCCTCGGGATGATGCCGCTGGATTGCAAGGTCGGCCTTGGCGCGATGGACCTGCTTTCGGGCAAGAAGCTGATGGGGGCGATCATGGGGATGAACCACTTCCCCATCGATTTGCCGCGGCTCGTCGATTTTTACCTGCGCGGGCTGCTCGATCTTGACACGATCATCGCCGAGCGCATCCCGCTCGATCAGGTCAACGAAGGGTTCAACACAATGCGCGCCGGCCATTCGGCCCGCAGCGTGGTGGTATTCGACTGATGAGCAACGCACCCCAGATCGATTTCGACAAGGAGATGGTCGGCACCACCGAGGTGCCGGAGAAAGACCGGCTCGATCTTGCGGCGCTCACGCGCTGGTTCGAGGCCAATGTCGAAGGCTTTGCCGGCCCGATCAGCTATTCCAAGTTCAAGGGCGGGCAATCCAATCCCACCTACCGGATCGACACCCCTGCTGCCTCTTACGTGCTGCGCCGCCAGCCTTTCGGCAAGCTGCTGCCGTCGGCCCATGCGGTTGACCGCGAATATCGGGCAATGACGGGGCTTTATCCCACCGGCTTCCCGGTGCCGCGCACCTTTGGCCTGTGCGAAGATCCTCAGGTGATCGGGGCCAAGTTCTTCGTCATGAGCCTCGCCGATGGCCGCTCGCTGTGGAACGGCGCGCTGCCCGGGATGAGCCCGGAGGAGCGCCGGGCGATCTACCACGCGCTGATCGACACCATGGCCGATCTGCACACCAAGGATCCCGCAGCCATCGGCATGGGCGATTTCGGCAAGCCCGATGACTATTGCGCGCGGCAGATCGCCCGCTGGACCAAGCAATACAAGCTCTCCGAAACCGAGCACATGCCCGAGATGGAGCGGCTGATCGAATGGCTGCCCCAGACCATCCCGCCGCAGAATGCCGCGAGCGTGGTGCATGGCGATTATCGGCTCGACAACGTGATCTTCCACAAGAACGAAGCCCGCATCATTGCCGTGCTCGACTGGGAGCTTTCGACGCTTGGCGATCCGATCGCCGATTTCAGCTACCTTATGCTCAACTGGCACAATCCCGCCGATGGCCGCGCAGGGTTGCTCGGGCTTGATCTTGAAGCGCTCGGCATCCCCTCGCAGGACGAGGCGGTGGAACGCTATGTCGCGCGCACCGGCTATCCGGTGCCGCCGATGGACTGGTATTTCGCCTACAACCTGTTCCGCCTCGCCGGGATCATGCAGGGGATCAAGAAGCGGGTGATCGACGGCACCGCATCTTCCGCCCATGCCCAGGCGATGAGCGAGCGGGTGCGCCCGCTGGCCGAGCGGGCTTACGCCTTCGCCATCGCCGCCGGTATGAAGCCCTAGTTTTTCGCGCCCCCATCCGGGTGCGCGTCCTCGGTGCTGTTCCCTCCGCTGCGCTGCGGGCCACCTGCGGGCGGCCGTTCGGCCTTGCGGCCCTGCGGGCCGGTGGGTTCCGCTTGCCGCACACGCGCGGCGCGGCTAGGCGCGCTGGCGCAAGAGCTTTGCCCGGAGACGCCCGATGCACGATCCCCTCATCACCGCTATCGAAGCCGCGTGGGAAGAACGCAGCGCCATTGGCCCCGGCCATGGTGTCGCCGCAGCGGTGGAGGCCGCGCTTGACCTCCTGGAAAGCGGCGAGGCGCGCGTGGCCGAGCCCGACGGTGCGGGTGGCTGGCGCGTCAACCAGTGGCTCAAGAAGGCGGTGCTGCTCTCCTTCCGCCTCAATGACAATCGCGTCATGGAGGGCGGCGCGGCCGGGGCGCCCGCCTATGACAAGGTGCCGCTGAAATTCGCCGGCTGGGGCGAGAACCGCTTCAAGGAGGCCGGATTCCGGGTGGTGCCGGGCGCGGTGGTGCGGCGCGGCGCCTTCATCGGCAAGGGCGCGGTCCTGATGCCGAGCTTCGTCAACATCGGCGCCCATGTCGGCGCAAACACCATGATCGACACCTGGGCAACAGTCGGCTCCTGCGCGCAGATCGGCGCCAATGTCCACGTCTCGGGCGGGGCCGGGATCGGCGGGGTGCTCGAGCCGCTCCAGGCCGAGCCGGTGATCATCGGCGACAATGCCTTCATCGGCGCGCGCGCCGAGGTGGCCGAGGGTGTGCGCGTGGGTGAAGGCGCGGTGCTGGCGATGGGGGTCTATCTCGGCGCCTCGACCAAGATCATCGATCGCGCCACCGGGAAGGTGCATGTCGGCGAAGTGCCGCCCTATGCCGTGGTGGTGCCCGGATCGCTGCCGGGCAAGCCGCTGCCCGATGGCACCCCCGGCCCGAGCCTCTATTGCGCGGTGATCGTCAAGACCGTCGATGCCCAGACCCGCGCCAAGACCGCGATCAACGAGCTGCTGCGCGATTGATCCTGCCCCCCCGGGAACCTCTCCCCGCCCACGTGGTTGGTTGACGTTACGGAAACATCTTCCGTAACGTCACCGGGGCGCCGCACCGGCGCCCGCGATGAGGGGAGAGGTCTGATGGCCGAGAACAACGACAGCATCCACATCAATGATGACGCCGCGCGCGGCGCGGTGAGCAACACCGGGCTGCGCTATGTGCTGGCCTTCAGCCTTGGCTTTGCGGTGATCGCGATGAGCCTCGTATGGATCATTCCGGCGCTGGCGCATTGATTGCCGCCTCGCCGGGCGGCACGTCGGCAAGGCTGGCGGCATAGGCTTCGGCGGCGCGCATTACCCTGAGGATGTTGCGGCTGGCGATCATTTCAAGTTCCGCCTGCGAATAGCCGCGCCGCGCCAGTTCCGTAAACAGCGCCGGATAGCCACGCACGTCCTCGAAGCCTTCGGGGCCGGAAGGCATCCCGTCGAAATCGCCGCCGATGCCGATATGTTCGACCCCGGCAACCTTGCGGATATGGTCGATATGATCGGCCATGTCGCTGATCGTCGCGCGCGGTTCGGGATTTGCCTTGTCCCACGCGGCCAGCCCTTCGGCGACCTTGCCCGGCTGGCCCAGCCACAGCGCCTTGAGGCGCGCTTCCTCCCCAGCGCGGCGCGCGCCCCATTGGCGCACCGCCTCGCTGATGAAGCGCGGTAGGGCCACCACCATCACCACCCCGCCATTTTCGGGCAGGCGCGCGAGCACGCTGTCGGGCACGTTGCGGGCATGGCCGGTGACCGCGCGCGCGCCCGAATGGCTGAAGATCACCGGGGCGCGCGCCTCATCGAGCGCGTCCATCATCGTCGCCTCGCTCACGTGGCTCAAATCCACCAGCATCCCCAGCCGGTTCATCTCGCGCACCACCGCCCGGCCGAAATCGGTCAGCCCATCGTGCTCAGGCGTGTCGGTGGCGGCATCGGCCCAGGGCACATTGGCATTGTGGGTCAGCGTGAGATAACGCACCCCGAGCGCGTGGAGCTGGCGCAGCACCGCCAGGCTCGAGCCGATCGCATGACCACCTTCGGCCCCCAGCAGCGAGGCGATGCGCCCCTGCATCATGGCGCGTTCGACCTCGTCAGCGGTGGTGGCAAGTTGCAGATCGTCCGGATAGCGATCAATCAGCCGCCGGGTGACATCGATCTGTTCGAGCACCTGGCGCACCGCCTCGGCCTCGTTTTTGGTGGCAGGCACATAGACCGACCAGAACTGCGCCCCCACCCGGCCCTGCCGCAGGCGCGCAAGATCGGTGTGCATCGCCCGGCCATCGGGATGGCTCGCGCCGGTGGCGCTGGTGTCGGTGAAATCGAAATCAGCCAGGCGATTGGCAAAGCGGTCGCGCAGCTGGTTGGGCACGTCATTGTGCCCGTCGAACACCGGAGCGGCCTCGAGCGCGGCATTGGCGCGCGCCGCCACCTCCTCGGCGCGCAAGGCCTGCGCGCACGCGGGCGCCGCAAGGGCGAGGGCCGCGGCCCCAAGCAGCACAGCAGGCAGGCGGATGGCTTGCATCGGATGAGGCACTCCCGATAAGGCGGCATGGCGGCCGGCAAGATGGAATGGTGATGAGCGATAGCGCGCAAAGCATGATCGAACAATTGCGCCTTTCCCCCCACCCCGAAGGCGGGTGGTATCGGGAGACCTGGCGGGCAGAGCCGGGGTCGGACGGACGCGCGCGGGGCACCGCGATCCTGTTCCTCATCAAGGCGGGCGAGCAATCGCATTGGCACCGGGTGGATGCGGCCGAATTGTGGCTGTGGCACAAGGGCGATCCGTTGGAGCTGCGGCTTGCGGCGAGCGACGCCGGCCCGGTGCGCAAGGTGCTGCTTGGCCCGGATCTTGCTGCCGGGGCGCAGTTGCAAGCCCTGGTGGCGCCCGCTGAATGGCAGGCCGCCCGGCTTACCGATATGAGCGAGCACGGCTATGCGCTGGTCTCCTGCGTGGTGGTGCCGGGGTTCGATTTTGCCGGCTTTGCCCTCGCCCCGCCAGGCTGGGAGCCGGGAGCAATGGCATGATCCGCGCCGCCTTGCGCGTGCTTCTGGCGGCCTTCTACCTCATTGCCGGGGTGCTTCACCTGGTGTTCCCGCGCCCCTTCATCACCATCACTCCGCGCTTCGTTCCCGCGCCCGAGGTGGTGGTGTGGGCCACGGGACTTGCGGAAATCCTCGGGGCGATCGGGCTGGTCCAGCCGTTCTCGCGGCGGCTGCGGCAGGCCGCGGGCTGGGGGCTTGCCGCCTATGCCCTATGCGTCTGGCCTGCGAACGTGAACCACATGCTGATCGACCTTGCCCGGCCCGACGGCGGGCTTGGTCTTGCCTATCACGTGCCGCGGCTGCTCGCCCAGCCGCTGCTCGTTGCGCTGGCGCTGTGGGTGGGGGAATGCTGGCCACCCCGGCGGCGGAGCGGCGCTTGAGCGCGGCGCGCACGGCGCTGCTTGCACTGCTTGCGGAGCGCGCGCCGGGGACCAGCCTGTGCCCCAGCGAAGTCGCCCGGCGCCTGGCCGGGCCGGAAGGGGATTGGCGGGCAAAGATGGCAGCGGTGCACGCCGCGGTCGATATCCTGGCGCAGGAAGGAGTTATCGGCCTGTCATGGAAGGGCAGGCCGATGGCAATGCGGCGCGGACCCTATCGGATCGCGCGCCGCTGAGGGCGGGCGGATAAGCCCGCCACACCAATCCGCTGATCAGCTCAGGTGCTTGGAGACTGCCGCGGTCATCTTGAACATCGAGATCTGTTCATTGCCGATCACCGCGCCGAGCTTGGCATCGGGGTTGATCTGGCGCTTGTCCTTGGCGTCCTGCAGCCCGTTGGCCTTGATGTAGTCCCACACCTTGGCGGTCACCTCGGCGCGGGTCATCGGCCCCTTGCCGATCACCGCCTCGAGCGCGCCGGAAAGGTTCACCGGCTTCTGCAGTGCATTGGTCGTACCAGCCATTTTTCAACTCCCTTGTTTGTGTGGCAGGTTATTCGAAATCTTGGCCATCGGCCCAATCCTCGTCCTCCTCGCCCCCGGTGAAGGTGGCATGGAGCACCGCGCAGGCGGTGACCGAGCCTTGCAGCGCGCCGAGCAATTGCTCGCGCCGCGCGCCCGGCATCAGCACCAGCGGCAGATCGGTGGCGAAGAGCTGGAACAGGTAGTGGCGCGTCTCGCCCGGAGCCGGGGCGGGCAACAGCCACTCGGAATTGCCGAGCTGGTTCTTGCCGGTGCGCGGCGGCACCTCGCCCTCGAGCAGCTTGCCGCGCTGGGGTGCAAGCCCCCACACCAGCCAGTGGCAGGCCGGCACCTTGCCCTCGCCTGCCACTTCCTCGACCACCAGCACCAGCTCGGCCGAACCGGGCGGCGGCGCGCTCCATTCGAGCGGCGGGGCGACCGCGTCCTCCTCCTCGGCGGTAAAACTGGGATCGAGCATTTCGCCCCCGGCAAAGGCGGCGCTCGACAGGGCAAAGCCGCCCCGCCCGAGCGTCGCCGCCGAGCCCAGCGCCGCCACCGCCAGCGCCGGATGGCGTGCAGGAGCAGGCACTACGGGGGCAAGCCAGGCGGGAAACTCAATCATGATTCTGTCGCTTCATCGGCATGGTGCTACCCCCTTCCGCCCGCGGAGACGAGAGACGCCGGCCAGCTTTTCGCCGGTTTCTGCGGAAAACCGTGCAAATGCAGGCAAAAAGGCCACGCCTAAGCGACATTCCTAGGGATAGTTCCCAAGCCCGCTTGCTCTTGAAAGGCGCACGTTGCATTCCTGAGGCCCTGCACGGCGCCCCCGCCAAGCCACGGAATTGCGGAGTTTCTCTCAAGATGACTGTCGGTCGCACCGCCCTCAGCCTCGTCCTTGCCTTGAGCCTTGCTGCCTGCGGCGGCGGGGGCAGTTCCTCGGGCGGTCCGCCGGCCACCGGCGGCGGGTCCACCCCCACGCCGACGCCGACCTCCTCGGCCTGCGGGCTGCGCGAGCAGCAGGATTTTGCCGACCGCGTGCTCAACGAATGGTATCTCTTCCCCGAACTGCTGGCGGCGGCCAATCCGGCCTCCTTCAGCGACCTGCAAAGCTATCTCGACGCGCGGGTCGCCCCGGCGCGGGCGCAAAGCCGTGACCGCTTCTTCACCTTCGCCACCTCGATCGCCGAGGAAAACGCGCTCATCAATTCGGGCGCCAGCGCCGGCTTTGGCATCCGCCTGTTCTACGACACCGCGAACCGGCGGCTGTTCGTGATGGAGGCCTTCGAAGCCGGCAATGCCTTTGCCGCCGGGATCGATCGCGGCACCGAGATCACCGCGATCGGCACCAGCGCCAGCACCATGCAGACCGTCTCCAGCCTGTTCGCCAGCGGCGGGGCCGAGGCGGTGGCCGATGCGCTCGGCCCCTCGACCGCGGGCACGGTGCGGGTCTTGCGCTTCATCCCGCAACCGGGTGGCCCGACCGTCGAGCGTCCGATCACCAAGAGCGAGTTTGCGCTCGATCCGCTCTCGGATCGCTATGGCGCGCTGGTGCTCAACGATGGCGGCAAGCAGGTCGGGTATATCAATCTGCGCACTTTCATCGTTGCCGATGCCGCCGACCAGCTGCGCCAGGCGTTCGGCCAGTTCGCGGCGCGCGGGGTGCGCGAGCTGATCATCGATTTGCGCTACAATGGCGGCGGCCTCGTCAGCGTGGCCGACACCTTCGGCGATCTGCTCAATGCCGGGCGCAGCGGCCAGGTGTGGAGCCGCACCGTGCTGCGCCCGTCCAAGGCATCGGAGAACGAGACCCGGCTGCTGCGCAACGAGCCCAATGCCATCGCCCCCACCAAGATCGCCTTCATCACCACCAGCGCCAGCGCCTCGGCAAGCGAACTGGTCGCCAACGGCATGATCCCCTATCTCGGTACCAACATGGCGCTGGTGGGGAGCAATTCCTTCGGCAAGCCGGTGGGCCAGTTCGGCTTTGACCTTGCCGCCTGCGATCTGCGCATCCGGGCGGTGACCTTCAAGACCGTCAACGCCAACAACCAGGGCGAATATTTCACCGGGCTTGCCAGCGTTGTGCCCAACACCTGCCGCGCGGGCGATGATCTCAACCGACCGCTGGGCGATCCGCAGGAAGCCTCGATCGCGGCAGCTCTCAATTTTCTTGCGGGGGGCACCTGCGTGAGCTTTGCGACGTCGCGCACGGCGGCGGTGAACCAGATGCAACCCGGCGAGCGCATGGCGATCGGCCTCGATTTGCCTGAGCGTGAGCCACTCATGCCGCGCCGCCCCACCCCGGCCCAGCGCGAATTGCCGGGGCTGTTCTAGGCCCCGGTCAAAGGCCCGGTCACAGGCCCTCGGGCACGGTGGCAAAGGCGGGAATGGCGCCAAGCTCCACCCATTCCTGCTTGCTCTTGGCATAGCAGTGGAAGGCGGGTTTCAGGATGCTGGTGTCATCAAGCGTTCCGGCCTTGATGAACAGCATGCCCGGCGGGCTTTCGACCCGGGTGAACACCGGCGAGCCGCATTCGGGGCAGAACTGCCGCCGCACCGTGGCGCCGCTGTCACCCTTGTCGTGGTAGGTCTTGAGCGTGCCCGTGTGGCTCACCGCCGCTTCGGGCACGCCGATGATGACCGAAAGCGCGCTGCCCGCCTGCTTCTGGCAATTGGTGCAATGGCAGGTGACGCACAGCAGCGGCTCGGCTGCACAGGTGTAGCGCACAGCGCCGCACAGGCAGCCTCCGGTGATGGTCATGGGCCTTCCCCCTTTGCTGGTGCCTTCAGGGCGAGGGATCGCCGCTGAAGGGCTGGTTGGTGGTATAGCCGCAGCCCTCGAGCGTCTCCTCGCCCCAGGCGATGGTGGCGACGAAGGGATAGCTGCGATCGCTCATCCCGTCGCTGCAGGCCCCAGGTGTGAGCGTGGCAGCGAGCGGCTTGCCCTCGAGCGTGCCGGTAAAGCCCAGCCCGCCATTGCCCGCCACCCGGGCAATGGCAAAGCGGGTGCCGGGCTGGTTTTCGGGCGTGGTCCACAGCCCCTCGTCCGCGGTGATGGTGAGGTTCCAGAAGGGCTCGTTGCCGAGCAGCGTCACCGTCTCCTGCGGCCCCACCGCATCAAAGGCGCGCGCCCCGGTGCCGAGCGTGGCACTGGCCATCGGCGCGGGGCTGGCGGGGGTCGCGGCCTCCTCCCCGGCCGAGCCAGTGGGCGCGCAGGCCGCGGCAATGAGCAGCGCCGGCAGCATCATCAGCCCGCGCAGGGGCAGGGTCTCCATCGGCTCTCTCCTCTCCCGGGTACCCGAGAATAGGCCGGAACCGCGGCCAAGCCAAGCGGTTGGGACGCGCATGGACACTGCCCCCACCCGCGCCGCCGGACTTGCCCGGCTCCACGCCTTCCTCCCCGCTGCCGGGCGCCTCTATGCCGCGCGCCGCAATCATGATGATGGGCCGCAGCCGGGCGGGCGCGGCAATGTATCGGAGCTTTCGCCTTTTCTCCACGCCGGGCTGATCGGGATGGACGAGGTGCTCGCCCCGGTGCTCGCCATGCATGGGCTGGCGGCGGCGGAAAAGTTCATCGCCGAGCTGTTCTGGCGGCTCTATTTCAAGGGCTATCTCGAACAGCGCCCGGCGATCTGGGAGGATTATTGCCGCGGGCGCGATGCGGCGCTGGCCGCGTTCGGCGCCAATTCCGACCTGCGCAGGGCTTATGACGCGGCGGTCGAAGGGCGCACCGGGATCGCCGCCTTCGACACCTGGGCGCGCGAGCTTGTCGAGACCGGCTATCTCCACAACCACGCGCGAATGTGGTTTGCCAGCATCTGGATCTTTACCCTGAGGCTCGACTGGCGGCTGGGGGCGGATTTCTTCCTGCGGCACCTGATCGATGGCGATGCCGCGTCGAACACGCTCTCGTGGCGCTGGGTGGCGGGGCTGCACACCCGCGGCAAGCATTACCTCGCCCGGGCCGAGAACATCGCCCGCTACACCGCCGGGCGCGAAGGCGGGCCGCTGGTGGCCGAGGGCCTGGCCGAAGACGCCGCGCCGCTGGCCGAGCCGCAGGACTATCCGCGCCGCCCGCTCGATGTGCCGCGCGCGGCAGTGGCAGCGGACTTTTCCCGACCTTTCGCGCTGTTGCTGCACGATGAGGCCGCGCACCACGCCCCGCTCACCCTTCCGGCGGCACCGGCGCTGGTGATCGGGGCGAGCAGGCCCGCGGCGCGCGCGCCCGGCGCGCTCGGGCCCAAGGCGCTGGGATTTGCCGAAGGGGCGATGGCAAGCGGCCTTGCCGAGGCCGCAGCCGCCTATGGCTGCCCGGCAGTGGTGTGGCACGCGGGCGAGCCACTCGCCCCCCTCATCGAAGCTGCGGGGGTGGAGCGGCTCGCCCTCGCCCACCTTCCCACCGGCTGGACGCGCGATGCCCTGTGGCCTGAGCTCGCCCCGCTCGCCGCGACAGGGCGCCTCATCCCGCTCCTCGGCAACATTGAACGGGCGACCTGGCCGCACGCCAAGGCCGGCTTCTTCGCCGTGGCCAAGGCGATCCCGGCAATCCTGCACGGCTGCGGGCTTGATGTGGGCGTCGGCGCGCGCGGGAACTGAGCCGCGCGCTGAGGCCCGCCCGCTTACATCTGCTTGTCAGGGGAAGGGTCGTGGCGGTGGCGGGCGGCCTTGCCGAACATGCGCTCGAGCCGTTCGGCGAGAGTATTGGCGGCGATCCGCGCCGCGGTATCGACATCGCCGGCCTTGCCCGTCACCCCGATCGGGCGCGCGCCGCGCGGGCGCGCCTCGATGGTGCAATGCTTGTCATCGGCGCCATGCTTGCGGCCATTGACATCGCTGACATGGACTTCAACCCGGGTCAGCCGATCGGCAAAGCGCGCAAGGCGCGCGCGCACATGCGCCTCGATCCGCGCGGCCACATCGGCGGTGCCCATCACCGAACTGTCGGAGTTGAACTGGAACTGCATGATGCTCATGGCTGTCTCCTTGTCTCTCAGTCCCTGTCACCAAACAGTAATATGGGGAGTACCTGGCCCGGCTTCCACCCCGGGCGTGCGCGAGGGCGGCGCGGGGGCGCGGGCAGGCTCACCAAACCGCCAGGCTGCGCCCCCGTGAAAGTCATGGAGTGTCAGTCATGCTCCCTGTCCCCGGCGCCGACATAGAGTTGCCCGCCCACCTCGCGGAACTTCGCGCTCATCTCGGCCATCCCCTGCTCGGCCTCGGCCTCATCCACCGCGCTGGCGGCGAGAAAGTTGTCCGCCCCGGCATTCTGCCGCGCGGCAAAGTCGCGCACTTCCTGGGTGATCTTCATCGAGCAGAACTTGGGCCCGCACATCGAGCAGAAATGGGCTGACTTCGCGCCCTCAGCCGGGAGCGTCTGGTCGTGATACTGCTCGGCCGTGTCGGGATCGAGGCTGAGGTTGAACTGGTCGCGCCAGCGGAACTCGAAGCGCGCCTTGGACAGGGCATCGTCGCGCTCGCGCGCCGCCGGATGGCCCTTGGCAAGGTCAGCCGCGTGGGCGGCAAGCTTGTAGGTGACGACGCCCACCTTCACATCATCCCGATCGGGAAGGCCAAGGTGCTCCTTGGGGGTGACGTAGCACAGCATCGCGGTGCCGAACCAGCCGATCATCGCCGCGCCGATGCCGCTGGTGATGTGGTCATAGCCCGGGGCAATGTCGGTCACCAGCGGCCCGAGCGTGTAGAACGGCGCCTCGCCGCAGGCGGCAAGCTGCTTGTCCATGTTCGCCTTGATCTTGTGCATCGGCACATGGCCCGGCCCTTCGACCATCACCTGCACGTCCTGCTCCCAGGCGCGCTTCGTCAGCTCGCCCAAGGTGTAAAGCTCGGCAAACTGGGCCTCGTCATTGGCATCGGCGATCGAACCGGGACGCAGACCATCGCCCAGCGAATAGGCGATGTCATAGGTCTTCATGATCTCGGTGATCTCGTCGAAATGCTCGTAGAGGAAGTTCTCCTTGTGGTGGGCAAGGCACCACTTGGCCATGATCGAGCCGCCGCGGCTGACAATCCCGGTGACGCGCCTGGCGGTGAGCGGGATATAGGCCAGACGCACCCCGGCATGGATGGTGAAATAGTCCACCCCCTGCTCGGCCTGCTCGATCAGGGTGTCGCGGAAGATCTCCCAGGTCAGCTCCTCGGCCACCCCGCCGACCTTCTCGAGCGCCTGATAGATCGGCACGGTGCCGATCGGAACGGGGCTGTTGCGGATGATCCATTCGCGGGTGTCGTGGATGTTGCGCCCGGTGGAAAGGTCCATCACCGTGTCCGCCCCCCAGCGGATCGCCCAGACCAGCTTGTCCACCTCGCTCGCCACGTCGGACGCCACGGCGGAATTGCCGATATTGGCGTTGATCTTGACGAGGAAATTGCGCCCGATCGCCATCGGTTCGCTTTCGGGGTGGTTGATGTTGGAAGGGATGATCGCCCGCCCGCGCGCCACCTCGTCGCGCACGAATTCGGGGGTGATCGCCTCGGGGATCGCCGCGCCCCAGCTTTGCCCGTCGGCAAGGCGCTCGCGCGCCAGCTCGCGGGCAATTTCACGCCCGAGGTTCTCGCGCGCGGCGACATATTCCATCTCGGGGGTGATGATGCCGCGCCGGGCATAGTGCATTTGCGTCACGTTCATGCCGGCCTTCGCGCGCAGCGGGCGCTTGATGGCATGAGGGAACGGCGGCACCCCGCCGCTGCGATCCGGCCCCAGGCGGCCATTGTCCTCGGGCCTGACCTCGCGGCCCGGATAGTCCTCGACATCGCCGCGCGCCATGATCCAGTCGCGCCGCAGCGCAGGCAGGCCGGCGCGGATATCGATGGTGGCGGCAGGATCGGTGTAGGGACCCGAAGTGTCATAGACCCGCACCGGCGGCTCGCCGCCCTCGAGGTCGATCTCGCGCATCGCCACGCGGATGCCGCTGCCGGGGCGTGTTTCGACATGGATCTTGCGGCTGCCGCGGATCGGCCCGGTCGTGACGCCAATCTCGAAGGGGCTGTTGATGTCGGCCATGCTGCGCGCTCTCCTTCAGGGCGAGGGGAGCGCGGGACTTTGGGGCACCTTGGCCAGCCCACTCCCTCCGCCTGTGCTAACAGGTTCAGGTTCAACGGGTCGGATGGTGCTTACCCATCCCTCTCAGCCAAAGCAGGCTCCCCGGGGATGGCGTAAAGGTTAGGCGCTTTCGGCGCGGGTGTCGAGCCTCACTCGATCACCCGCCCGCGCACCATCACGAAGCCGACCTTTTCCAGCACCCGGATATCGGTGAGCGGGTTGCCGTCGACCGCGATGATATCGGCCGAATAGCCGGGCGCGAGGCGGCCGATCTGGCTTTCCATGCCCAGCACCCTGGCCGCCACGGTGGTGGCGCTGGCGAGCACTTCGCGGTCGCTCATCCCCTGGGCGCGCATCAGCGCCAGTTCCTCGGCGTTGCGGCCATGCTGATAGACCCCGGCATCGGTGCCGAAGGCAACCGTGACGCCGAATTGCCGGGCGCGGCGCACGAGCGAATCCATCAGCGGCTGGACCGCGCGGATCTTCGCCTCGACCACCGGGGTATAGACCCCCTTGCCGAGCCCCTCGGAAACGCCCTGGAGCGCCATCAGCGTCGGCACCAGCACGCTGCCACTGGCCTTCATCGCGCGCGCGGCTGCTTCGTCGAGATAGGTGCCGTGTTCAATCGAATCGATCCCCGCCCGCGCCGACAGCTCGATCCCGCGCGCGCCGTGGGCATGGGCCATCACCTTGAGGCCGAGGCTGTGCGCGGTATCGGCAATCGCCTTCATCTCCTCGAAGGTGAAATGTGCCTCGAGCCCGCGCCCCTGCTGGCTGAGCACCCCGCCGGTGGCGGTGATCTTGATCACGTCTGCCCCGTTCTGGCTGGCAAGGCGCACCTTGGCCGCACATTCGACCGGGCCGGTGCAGGTAAAGCCGCGGTCGAGCAATTCGTTGACCTCGGGGCGGAAACCATTGGTGTCACCATGCCCGCCAATGATCGCCAGCGGCGGCCCGGCGGCGATGATCCGCGGGCCCGGCACCAGGCCCTCGGCGGTGCCGCGGCGCAAGGCAAAGGCGGTTTCGCGCCCGCTGCCCGCCTCGCGCACCGTGGTAAAGCCCGCCAGCACGGTGAGCCGGGCGTTCTTGGCCCCCACCACCACGTCCCATTCATCCGGCTCGGTCGCCTCCTTCCAGAAATCCCCGCCGGGATCGCCGGTAAGATGGGTGTGGAGGTCGATCAGCCCGGGCAGCACGGTCTTGCCGGCAAGATCGATGGTCCGATCGGCAGCCACCTCGCCGTGGCCGGGGGTGATCGAGACGATGCGCCCGTCTGCGATCAGGATCGTCGCCGGGCCGCTCGGCTCGGCCGCGGCATCGACGATGACGCTGCCGGCGCGGATCGCCACGGTCTCGGCCGCGAGCGGCGCTGCCGCCAGCGCGGCGCCGAGCAGCGCCGCAAGTGCCTTTGCCCCAATGTGCATCGCCTCTCTCCTCAATCCTCTTGCCTGCCTGATGCCGCGGCGGTGCGTCACTGGCAAGCGCGCCAATGCGCCGCCTTTGCACGGTGCGAATGTCCTTGGGCAGCCGCGCCGGTGCAGCTATGCTCCGGCATGTTCCGCGATCCTGCCGCAGGTGATCTCACATGATGCGATTTTTCCCGTCCTTGCGCCTGCCGCTCGCAGCGGCGCTGGCCGCGTTCGCCGCGCTTGGCCTGCCCGCGCCCGCCCTTGCCCAGGGCGCCCCGGGTGCCGCGGCAGCCGAGCCGCAGCATCCCGCCTATGCCGATCTCATCGCCACGATCGAGGCGACGGTCGATCAAGAGCAGGTGATCGGCAACACGGTTGCCGCGCTCGCCCAGCAATTTGCCGCGGTGCCCGAATTTGCCGCCGTCGAGGCGGCCAGTCCCGGCCTCATCGCCGAGATCGCCGCCGGCCTGCGCCCGGTGCTGGCGCAGCAGAACCGCCGGGTGCAGGCGCTCTACCGCCCGCAGATGATCGCGCTCGTCGCGCGCCACCTCACCCCCGCGGAGGCCGAGAGCGTGACCGCCTTCTACCGCTCGGATCTCGGGCGGCGCCTCGTCGGCAATGTCACCAGCGCCTATCGGCCGCAGGCGACTCTCTCGGGGGTCACCGCCGGTCAGCCGATCACCGCCGATCAGGTGCGCGCCGATATCGGCAATGCGCTGGCAAGCGGGGTGGGACAGCTGAGCGAGGAGGACTTGGTGGCCATAGGTCGAGCCGCGCGTGACACCCCGGCGCTGCTCAAGCTCCAGCAGATCGGGCCGGAGATGCAGCAGATCCGGGTGAAGATGGAAAACGAGCCGCTCACCGCGGAAGAAAACGCCGCGGTGGCCGGGGTGGTCGAACGCGTGTTCACCAGCCGCTTTCCCGCGCCCTGAGCGCGCCGCGCGGCGGGCCTAGAAGGTATAGGCCGCGCCGAGACCAAGGAGGAACTGGTTGGCATCGCCGCGCGCGGCGGTGAAGGGCGTATCGGCGGCATCGCCGATGAGGCGCGAATAGCCGCCCAGCATGGTCAGGCTCCAGCCGCCGTTGAGGAGGTTGCGGTCAAGATCATAGGAAAGGATGGAAAAGGCGCCGATGCGGGCAAGGCCGCCCTCGGCCCGAAATGCGGTGAGGCCGCTTGCGGCTGCCTGGGCCGGGGTGAGGGTGAAGTAATAGTCGGCAAAGTCATCATCGACGAATTCGGCGCCAATCTGCACCTGCAGGTTCACCGCCCGGCCGATCGGGGTGCGGTAGGCGATCTGCGGCTCGATCACCATGCCCTCATGCGCGCCGAGCACGTCCCAGCGCGCCTGCACGCCAAGGCTGAGCTGGTCGAGCGGGCGGGCCACCCCTCGCCAGGCGAGCGCGACATTGCCCCCAGCCTCGAGCGCAACATCGAGCCGCCCGGCGCGCGCGACCACCGCGTCCTCGATCTGGTCATCGCGATCATTGCGAAAGCGAAAGGCCGGGCCAATCGCCAGCCGCGGCCCCTTGGCCGGGGCAAGCGCGGGCCGGGTCGAGTTGAGATCGAGCACGAAGCCCGGGCCATTGGGGCTGATCCCCACCCCGCCCACGCGCCCGGCGATCAGCGGCAGGGGAAAGGCGATGTAATTGTCCGAGCCGATATAGCTCGGCACCAGGCCAACCCCGAGGCCGATGGTCGCCCAGGTCTCATCGAACACCGGCTTTGCAAAGGCAAAGGGCGGCGCAGCGGCGGGGGCAGGCGCAGGGGCAGGGGCGGGGGCGGGGGCGGGGGCAGGTTGAGGGGCAGGCGCAGGCGCGGGAAGGCTCTGGGCGGCGGGGGCGGGATCGGCACCGGCAGGGGCCTCGGCCGCTTCGGCCGCGGCGGAGTGAGCAGCGGCGGCAGGGGCGCTCAGCCAAGCGAAAAGGACAGCGCCGAGCGCAGCGGCGGAACAGCGGCGGGCGAGGGGCATTTGATCCTCATGGCGAAAGGGCAGCAACAGGAGGCTTGGCCGGGCAAACGCGCAAGGTTGGCATTGTTTCCGGTTAATGTTGCAACATTTCCTTGCGGCCGCGCGGCGATTGCCGATTGCCGCGCCCTCGCCTAGGGCTGGAGCCGCGATGGTCGATTCACCCCCCAACCCTGCCGAGGCCGGCACCGCGCAGGCGCGGCATGATGTCGTCATCGTCGGCGGCGGGCTTGCCGGCGGGCTGATTGCGCTCGCGCTCCACCGCCATGCCCCCGCGTGCCGCTTCCTGCTGATCGAGGCCGGGCGCACGCTCGGCGCCCATCACCGCTGGAGCTGGTTCGAGACCGATATTCCCGAGCGCGAGCGCGGCCTGATGGCGGGCTTTGCCCTCAGTGGCTGGGAGGAGGGCTATGACATCACCTTCCCGCGGCTTGGCCGCACCCTGCCCACCGCCTATCGCTCGCTCGCCAGCGCCGAGTTCCACCGCGCGCTGATGGCCGAGCTGCCGGCCGAGCGGGTGATGCTCGCGGCGCGGGCACAGGCGCTCGATGCCGGCGGGGTGACGCTCGGCGATGGCAGGCGCCTTGCCGCGCGCTGCGTGCTCGATTGCCGCCCGTTCCAGCCCTCGAAGGCGCTTGCCGGCGGCTGGCAGGTGTTCCTCGGCCAGCATATCCGCTGCAACACGCCCCACGGCCTCACCCGCCCGGTGATCATGGATGCGAGCGTCGCGCAGCTGGCGCCCCATGGCAATGGCGAAGCCTATCGCTTCGTCTATGTCCTGCCGCTCTCGGCAACCGAGGTCTTCGTCGAGGACACCTACTATGCCGACCAGCCAAGGATGGATGCTGGCGTCTTGAAGGGCCGGATCGCCGCCTATGCCAGGAGCAACGGCTGGGAGGGCGAGGTGATCGACGAGGAAGCGGGCATCCTGCCGGTGATCTCGGGCGGGGATTTTGCCGCTGCGCTCGCAGAAGTGACCATCCCCGGGGTGGCGCTGGCGGGCGCGCGGGGCGGCTTTTCGCACCCGCTCACCAGCTACACCCTGCCCTTTGCGGTCAGCAATGCGCTCGCCATCGCCCGGCTGATCGCGGCGCGCCCGGGGCTCACCGGCAGTGAACTTGCCGCCTTCTGCCTCGCCCGCGCCCGACGCCACTGGCGCGCCATGGCCTATTACCGCATGCTTAGCCGGATGCTGTTCGAGGCGGCCGAGCCGGGCAAGCGGGTGGTGGTGTTCGAGCATTTCTATGCCCTGCGCGGCGCGCTGGTCGAGCGCTTCTATGCCGGCCGCTCGACCTGGGCTGACCGGCTGCGCATCCTCACCGGCAAGCCGCCCGTAGCTATCTCGCGCGCGATCGGCGCGCTGTTCTCCTCGGGCAGGCCGCTCGAGACCAGACTTCAGACATTGGAGACCCCGGCATGAACGCCGATGTGAAGCTCAACCTTGGGGCCCCGCGCGGGATCAACCCGGCGCTGGCGCAGCGCTATGCCGGCAAGCGCGCCTGCGTGATCGGATCGGGCTTTGGCGGGATGGCGCTCGCCATCCGCCTGCAATCCGCCGGCATTGCCACCACCGTGATCGAAGCGCGCGACAAGCCCGGCGGGCGCGCCTATTTCTGGGAGAAGGATGGCTTTACCTTCGATGCCGGGCCGACGGTGATCACCGATCCGCCCTGCCTCAAGGAACTCTGGGCGCTCACCGGCCACGACATCGCCGAGGATGTCGAGCTGATGAAGGTGATGCCCTTCTACCGGCTCAACTGGCCCGACGGCACCAATTTCGACTATTCCAACGACGAGGAAAGCCTCAACGCCGAGATCGCCCGGCTCAACCCGGCCGATGTGGCCGGCTATGCCCGCTTTCTCGAATATTCGGCGAGGGTTTACAAGGAGGGCTATCTCAAGCTCGGCACCGTGCCGTTCCTCGACTTCAAGTCGATGCTCAAGGCCGCCCCGGCGCTCATCAAGGAACAGGCCTGGCGCAGCGTCTATGGCATGGTTTCAAGCTTCGTCGAGAACGAGAAGCTGCGCGAGGCGCTGAGCTTTCACACCCTGCTGGTGGGCGGCAACCCGATGACCACCAGCAGCATCTATGCCCTCATCCACAAGCTCGAGAAAGACGGCGGGGTGTGGTGGGCGCGCGGCGGCACCAACCGCCTGATCGCCGGGATGGTGCGCCATTTCGAGCGGCTGGGCGGCACCATTCGCCTTGCCGATCCGGTGGTGCAGGTGCACACGCTGGGCACCCGTGCCCACGAGGTGGAAACGCAAAGCGGCTGGCGCGCGCGTTTCGATGCGGTCGCCAGCAACGCCGATATCATGCATTCCTACAAGGACCTGCTTTCGGGGAGCGCGCGCGGGCAGCAGATGGCGCGATCTCTGGCACGCAAGCGCTTCTCGCCTTCGCTCTTCGTGGTGCATTTCGGGCTCGAGGGCACCTGGCCCGGCATCCCCCACCACATGATCCTCTTTGCCCGGCGCTACAAGGGCCTGCTCGATGACATCTACAAGAACGGCGTGGTGCCCGAGGATTTCGCCATCTATCTCCACCACCCCACCGTCACCGATCCCTCGATGGCGCCGGCGGGCAAGAGCACCTTCTATGCGCTGGTACCGGTGAGCCACATGGGCAAGATGCCGCTCGATTGGGACGAGGTCGGCCCCCGCCTTGAAAAGATGATCCTCGATGAGCTTGGCCGGCGGCTGATCCCCGACATCCACTCGCGCATCGTCACCAAGTTCTCCTATGCCCCGAGCGACTTCAAGGCCGATCTCAATGCCCATTTGGGCAGCGCCTTCAGCCTCGAACCCGTGCTGTGGCAAAGCGCCTGGCTGCGCGGGCACAACCGCGATGATGTGATCGAGAACTTCTATCTCGTCGGCGCGGGCACGCACCCGGGCGCAGGCATCCCCGGCGTGGTCGGCAGCGCCAAGGCCACCGCGGGGCTGATGCTCGAAGATCTGGCAAAGGTGAGCATGTGAAGCGTCTGGCGGTCTATTGCGGTTCGGCTTCACCTGCCGATCCGCGCTATATCCAGCTGGCCTATGATGTCGGGGCGGAACTGGCCGCGCGCGGCATCGGGCTCGTCTATGGCGGGGGCAGGCTCGGCCTCATGGGCGCGGTGGCGCGCGGGGCCAAGGACGCGGGCGGCCATGTCATCGGCATCATCCCCGAAAGCCTGGTGCGCGCCGAAGTTGCCAATCACGACTGCGATGAACTCGTCACCGTCTCGGGCATGCACGAGCGTAAGCAGTGCTTTACCGATCTTTCGGATGGTTTTGTCACCCTTCCCGGCGGGGTCGGCACCATGGACGAGCTGTGGGAGGCGATGAGCTGGTCGCAGCTTGGCTATCACGCCAAACCGGTGGGCCTGCTCAATGCCTTCGGCTTTTATGATCACCTGCTCGCCTTCAACGCGTATATGGGTGCGGTCGGCTTTGTCCGGCCGGCACACCAGAATATCCTGATCGCCGCCACCTCGATCCACGAACTGCTGGCCAAGATGGCGGCCTATCAGCCGCACACCCCGATCTTCCGGATGAAGGCCGAGGAGCTTTAGGAAAGTCCCCATGGCGGTTGACGCAGCCACTCGCGCCGCGCTGGTCGATCATGCCCGCCTCTCGATCAAGCGCGGCTCGCAGAGCTTTTCCGCCGCAGCGCGCCTGTTCGACAAGGAAACGCGCGAGCGCGCCTGGCTGCTCTATGCCTGGTGCCGCAGGGCCGATGACATTGCCGACAACCAGGTGATGGGGGGCGAACTGGGCGACCAGTCCGACCTTGCCGCGCGGCTGGCCCATATCCGCCGCCTCACCGCGCTTGCCTTTGCCGGCAAGCCCACCGGCGATCCGGCCTTCGATTGCCTTGGCGTGGTGGCCGCCGAGGTCGGGCTCACCCCCCAGATGGCCGAGGACGTGATCGCCGGCTTCCAGCTCGATGCCGAGGACTGGCGCCCGCGCACCGAGGCCGATCTTTTACGCTATTGCTATCACGTTGCAGGCGCAGTGGGGGTGATGATGGCAGTGGTGATGGGCGTCTCGCCCGAGGATCAGGAAACGCTCGACCGCGCCAATGACCTTGGCCTTGCCTTCCAGCTTTCCAACATCGCCCGCGATATCGTCGAGGATGATGCGGCCGGGCGCTGCTATCTGCCGATCGAATGGCTGGTGGAACAGGATATCGAGCCGGGCCAGCACACCAAGCCGCACCACCGCGAGGAACTGGCGGAAATGGCCGCGCGGCTGGTGGCGCTGGTGGAAAAGCACGAAGCGGCAGCGCGTGTGGGCGCGGCACGCCTGCCGTTCCGCAGTCGCTGGGCGGTGCTTGCGGCGGCGCGCATCTATGGCGCGATCGGGCGCAAAGTGCGCGCCCGCGGCGCGGCAGCGTGGAACAGCCGCACCTATGTGCCGCGCTGGGAAAAGGCGCTGCACGGCGCGCGCGCCTTCCTTTCCGCCGCGATCAATCGCGAGAAGATGCCCAAGGGCGGGATCGATTGGGGGATCGCCGATTTCCGCCCCGCGGCCCCCTCCCCCTTGCCCCCGGGTTGACCCGCAACCCCGCCGCCCCTGCGCGAACAGGAAAGCCACGGCGACTTGGGTAGGGCCAGGGAAGCAGAGGTTTATTTTGTCGGGAACTCAGACTAATCCGGCAGGCATGAAAGCCCTTCCCGCTGCTGCCGCTGCCCTGATCGCCGCGCCGCTCGCCGCCACCCCGCCGTCCGACGCCGCCGATGAGACCGCGCAAGTGACCGCGGCGACCGAGGCCTTTCTCGAGGCGATCGGCAATCCGGATCGCACCGTGCTCGCTGCGCACATGATCCCTGAGGGTGTGATCTTCGTCCACAACCGCATGAACCCCATGGCCCCGCGGATCGATGCCGTGCCGGTGGCGCGGCACCTCGAACAATGGCTCGGCCGCCAGGGCCGCTTCATCGAGCAGATGACCATCACCAAGGTGCTGGTCGATGGCGACATGGCGCAGGTCTGGGGCCCCTATCGCTTCCTCAGGAACAGCGAATTGTCGCATTGCGGGATCAATGCGCTGAGCCTGGTGAAAACCGAGAGCGGCTGGAAGGTCGCCAATGCCAGCTTCACCATGGAGCCTCCAACGCGCTGCCCGCAGGAGGGCGGAGCCGGGGCCGGGCAATGATCACCAAACTGCTGATCGCCAACCGCGGCGAGATCGCCTGCCGGATCATGCGCACCGCGCGGGCCATGGGGATTGCTACTGTCGCGGCCTATTCGGATGCCGATGCCAAGTCACTGCACGTGCGGAGCGCCGACGAGGCGGTGCATATCGGGCCCTCTCCTGCGGCGGAAAGCTATCTCGTCGGCGCGAAGATCATTGCCGCAGCGAAGCAGACCGGGGCGGATGCGATCCATCCGGGGTACGGGTTCCTATCGGAGAACGCCGACTTCGCGCAGGCGGTGATTGATGCAGGGCTGATCTGGGTCGGCCCCAAGCCTGCCAGCATCCGCGCGATGGGCCTCAAGGACGCAGCCAAGCAGCTGATGCGCAGCGCAGGCGTGCCGGTGACGCCGGGCTATGACGGCTCGGACCAATCGGTGGAACGGCTCACAAAGGAGGCCGAGGCCATCGGCTATCCCGTCCTCATCAAGGCGGTCGCGGGCGGCGGCGGCAAGGGGATGCGCAAGGTCGACGCGCCTGCCGATTTCGCCGCCGCACTCGAATCCTGCCGCCGCGAGGCCAAGGCCAGCTTCGGCAATGACGAGGTGCTCCTCGAAAAGTGGATCACCGCGCCCCGCCATATTGAGGTGCAGGTGTTCGGCGATGCCCACGGCAATATCGTCCACCTGTTCGAGCGCGATTGCTCCTTGCAGCGCCGCCACCAGAAGGTGATCGAGGAAGCCCCCGCCCCCGGCATGGACGCGGCCACCCGCGAGGCGATCTGCGCTGCCGCCGTGCGCGCCGCCAAGGCGGTCGATTACGAGGGCGCGGGCACGATCGAATTCATCGCCGATGCCTCGGAAGGCCTGCACGCCGATCGCATATTCTTCATGGAGATGAACACCCGGCTGCAGGTGGAACACCCCGTCACCGAGGCGATCACCGGAGTTGACCTCGTCGAATGGCAATTGCGTGTCGCAAGCGGCGAGCCGCTGCCCAAGCGACAGGAGGAGCTTACGATCAAGGGCCATGCCATCGAGGCGCGGCTCTATGCCGAGGACAGCGAGAAGGGCTTTCTGCCCAGCACCGGCAGGCTCGAAAGGCTCGAACTTGGCGGCGATGTGCGGATCGACACCGGGGTGAGCGAAGGCGATGCCATCACCCCCTTCTATGACCCGATGATCGCCAAGCTGATCGCCCACGCGCCCACGCGCAGCGGTGCCATCGCCCGGCTCGATGCGGCGCTCAGGCGCACGCAGGTCTGGCCGGTGCGCACCAACAAGGGCTTTCTCGTCAGGCTGCTGGCCGATGCAGAGGTGCGCGCCGGGGCGATGACCACCGGGCTGATCGGCGCCCGCGGCGAGGCGCTGCTGGCGCGCCCGCTTCCCAATGCCCGGGCCCTTTCGGGCGCGGCGCGCGCGCTGCTTGCCCCCGGCGAGGATGGGGATCCGATGCTGCGCACGCTGTTCAACTTCCGCCTCAACCGCGAGGCCGACAGCCCCGTCACGGTTGCGCTCAACGGCAAGCCCCAGCGCTTCACCCCCGATTTTTCCGGCCAGGCCAACACCCCGTGGTGGCTGGAGACGCGCGAGGGGGTGCTGATGATCGTCGATGGGGACGACCAGATCGTCACCCTGCCGCGCCACGAAGGCAGCGGCCAGGCTTCGGCCGCCGATGGCGCCATCCTTGCCCCGATGCCGGGCAAGGTGATTGCGGTCGATGTTGCGGAAGGCGAGGCCGTCACCGCCGGGCAGCGGCTCATCGTGCTCGAGGCGATGAAGATGGAACACGCCCTTGCCGCGCCCTGCGATGGCCGGGTCGAGGGGCTGGCCGTCAGGCCCGGCGCGCAGGTCGAGGTCGAGGCGGTGCTTGCCCACGTGGTGCCGGCGGGGGAATGAGGCGCGCCAATCTCCCCTCCCCTCGGGGCGGGGCCGGGGGTTGGGGGCTGCGCCCTCTCGACGGAGCAACACCCATCCCCTAACCCCTGCCCGCGAGGGAACGGAATCGATGACCTGGGCCAAGGAACTTGAGGAGCTGCGCCGCCGCGAGGCGCTGGCAGAGGCGATGGGCGGGCCGGACAAGGTCGCCCGCCAGCACGCGCGCGGCAAGATGGATGCCCGCGCTCGCCTTGCCGCGCTGTGCGATCCCGGCTCCTTCCGCGAGATCGGCAAGATCGCCGGGCGCGGCGCCTATGACGAGAAGGGCGAGCTTGCCAGCCTGACCCCTGCCCCCTTCCTGTTCGGCAAGGCGCTCATCAACGGGCGCCCCGTGGTCGCCACCGCCGACGATTTCACCATCCGCGGCGGGGCGGCCGATGCCGGGATCGCGCGCAAGATGGTGCAGGCCGAGATGATGGCGCATGAACTCAAGCTCCCCATCATCCGCATGATCGACGGCACCGGCGGGGGCGGCAGCGTCAAGACGCTTGAGCAGATCGGCGCCACCTATATCCCCGCCGTGCCTGGCTGGAGCGATGTGGTGACAAACCTCGAGACCGTGCCGGTGGTCGCCCTGGCGCTGGGGCCGACCGCGGGCCTGGGCGCGGCGCGCACTGTGGCGAGCCACTATTCGATCATGGTCAAGGGCCTCTCACAGCTCTTTGCCGCTGGCCCGGCCGTGGTCGATGGCCTCGGCGATGCCTGGAAGGGCGAGGCCGCCAGCCACGAGGAGGCCAAGGAAGCGCTCGGCGGCAGCGCCATCCACACCCGCAACGGGGTGGTCGATGACGAGGTGGCAAGCGAGGCCGAAGCCTTTGCCCGGGCGCGCTATTTCCTTGGCTTCATGCCCGAATATGTCGGCCAGCAGGCCCGCCGGGTGGAGACGGGCGACCCTGCCGACCGGCGCGAGGAGGCGCTGCTTTCGCTCGTGCCGCGCGATCCCAAGCAGGTCTATTCGATGCGCCGCTGCCTCGAGATGGTGTTCGATGCCGGCACGGTGTTCGAGATCGGCCGCCACTGGGGCCGCGCCGCGATCACCGCGCTCGCCCGCTTGGATGGCTGGCCGGTCTGCGTCATCGCCTCGGATCCCAGCTACCTTGGCGGCTCGTGGGAGGCCAAGACCTCCGAGAAGGTCGAGCGCTTCGTCAGGCTCGCCGATCTGTTCCGCCTGCCGATCGTCCACCTGGTGGACAATCCCGGCTTCATGATCGGGCGCGAGGCGGAGATGGCCGGCACCATCCGCTATGGCGTCAACGCCATGAACGCGATCTACCGCGCCACCGTGCCGCTTGCGTCAGTGGTGCTGCGCCGCGCCTATGGCATTGCCGGCAGCGCGATGAGCAACGCTGATCGCTACCAATATCGCTATTGCTGGCCGAGCGGGGACTGGGGCAGCCTGCCGATCGCCGGCGGGCTCGAGGTCGCCTACAAGGCCGAGCTCGAAGCCGCCGAGGACCCTGAGGCCCTGCTCGCCAGCATCCGCGCCCGGCTCGCCCGCGTCACCTCGCCCTTCCGCTCGGCCGAACGGTTCAATGTCGAGGACATCATCGACCCGCGCGACACCCGGCCGCTCCTGTGCGAATTTGCCGCGCTCGCCTGGCGGCGGCTGGGCGCGGACTAGCTAGCGCGCGAGCTCGGCATCCGAAGGGCCGAACAGGCGCCCCTTCTCGCTCCACAGCACCAGGACAAGACAGGCAAGGCCCGAGGCCAGCAGCGCCAGCGCCAGCGGCCTTGCGGTGCCATCATAGGCATAGCCGATTGCCCCGCCCAGGAGCGCCGCCATGGTCATGCGGACAAAGCCATGCGCGCTGCTCGCCGCCCCGGCGATGGCAAAGAACGGGGTCATGGCGATCGCCCCGAAATTGCTGCCGATAAAGCCCAAAAGCGCCATGTTGATCGCCATCAGCGGCGCGAATTGCCACAGCGCTTCGTGCGGCTGGAAGGCGAAGATCACCTGCGCGCTGCTCACCGCGATGAAGGCGAACAGCGCCGTATGGCTCACCCGCCGCGCGCCGAAACGCTCGACGATGCGCGAATTTGACCAGCTTGCCAGTGCCATCGATCCGGCGCAGGCGGCAAACACCAGCGGGAAGATCGGCCCGGCGCCGAAGGTGTGGCTGATGAGCTGCTGGGCCGAGTTGATGAAGCCGAACAGCGCCCCGAACACCAGCGCGCTGCCCAGCACATAGCCGGTGACGCTGGGGGTGGAGAGCGCGCGCAGCATGTTGGCGGCAATCGCGCCGGGACGGATCGGCTGGCGATGCGCTGGCGCAAGGCTTTCGGGCAGGCGCAGATGCACCCACAGGCCCACCGCAATGCCAAGGAGCGCCATGGCGGCAAAGATCGCGCGCCAGCTGCCAAGCTGAAGGATCGCCTCGCCAATGCTCGGCGCGATCGCGGGCACCATCAGGAAGATGACGAAGATCAGGCTCATCATCCGCGCCATGCGGTCTCCGCCCACGCGGTCGCGGATGATTGCGGGCGGCAGGGCGATGATCGCCGCGGCAAAGAAGCCCTGCGCCGCGCGCAGCGCGATCAGCGCGTCATAGGACGGCGCGAGCGCCGAGGCGGCCGAGAGCGCGACATAGATCGCCACCGCGCCGAGCAGGATCGGCCGGCGCCCGAAGCGATCAGCCAGCGCGCCCGGAACCAGCGAGCCGATCCCCCCGGTCAACAGATAGACCCCGATCACGAATTGCCGCGCATTGCCGGCAACGCCAAGGTCGTCCGCCAGCGCATCGAGCGCGGGCAGGATCGCATCGATGCCAAAGGCATTGAGCGCCATCAGCATCGCCATCATCCACAAAAGCTCGCGCTCACCCAGAGGCGGGCGCTGGCCCGCGCGGGCGGCGGGAATCGGGGCAGAGGGGCCGGGCACGCCGGCGCCCTTGCCCATCGGTTCCCCGCTTGACCAATGTTCCTTTCGCATGTGCACAAAATGGCAGGCCTTGCCGATCGTTCCAGCAATCCTTCCTTCGCGCTGCCCAAGCCGCTATTTTCGCATCCCGATGGCACAGGCTCTGCCGCCCCATGAAGATGACAGCGCCGCCGCGCCGGGCCTCAGGAAAATCATCCATGTCGACATGGATGCCTTCTTCGCCAGCGTCGAGCAGCGCGATCATCCTGAACTGCGCGGGCGCCCGGTGGCGGTGGGCGGGGCGAGCGGGCGCGGCGTGGTGGCTGCGGCAAGCTATGAGGCGCGCCGCTTTGGGGTGCGAAGCGCCATGCCCTCGGCCACGGCGCGGCGGCTGTGCCCCGATCTCGTCTTTGTGCCCCCGCGCTTCGAGGCATACAGGGAGGCGAGCCGCGCGATCCGCGCGGTCTTTGCCCAGTTCACCGATCTGATCGAGCCGCTCAGCCTTGATGAGGCCTATCTCGATGTCACCGCCGACCGGCTCGGCATCGGCAGCGCCACGCGGATTGCCGAGCTCATCCGCCAGGGCATCCGCGCCCGCACCGGGCTGACCGCCAGCGCCGGGGTCAGCTACAACAAGTTTCTCGCCAAGCTGGCGAGCGACCAGAACAAGCCCGATGGCCTGTGCGTGATCCGCCCGGGCGAGGGCGCGGCCTTTGTCGCGGGCCTGCCGATCAGGCGCTTTCATGGGGTCGGCCCCAAGGCCGAGGAGCGGATGCGGGCGCTCGGCATCCACACCGGGGCTGATCTGGCGGCCAAGGACATCGCCTTCCTGCGCGCGCATTTCGGCAGCATGGCCGATTATCTCTATCGCGCCGCGCGCGGCATCGACCTGCGCCCGGTCGAGCCGCACCGGATCAGGAAATCGATCGGGGCCGAACGCACCTTTGCCGCCGATGTCGTGGGCGCTGAGGCGCTGCACGCGCGGCTGGACGAGATTGTGGATATCCTGTGGGAACGCATCACTGCGGCAGGCGCGCGCGGGCGCCGGGTGACGCTCAAGCTGCGCTTTACCGATTTTCGCCTGTGCACCCGCGCCGTCACCCTGCCCCAGCCCCTCTCCAGCAGGCGCGCGCTTGCCGATGCGGCGCGCGCGCTGCTCGGTCCGCAGCTGCCGCTGCCACGACCGATCCGGCTGATGGGGCTGGCGCTCTCCGCGCTCGAGGGGGCCGATACGAGGCCGCGCCCGCGCGACGCGGCGCAGCTCAGCCTGCTCTAATCGCGCAGCCCCCGCGCCCGCCAGGCCGAAATCCGCGCCCGGGTGACAGCGCCAAGCGGTTCGGGCAGCGAGTGGGAAGGAAAGAAGCGCGCCTCGATCACCTCGCGCCGGTCGGGCCGGGGGTGCTGGTCGCACACCGCGGCAAAGACATGGGCGGTGTGGGGCGATCCGGACAGCTCCTCCTCGAGCCGGGCCACCGGCTCGATCCGTGCAAGCTCGATCCCCAGTTCCTCGCGCACCTCGCGCCGGGCTGCCGCGATGGGATCCTCGCCGGCCCGCAGGCCGCCCCCCGGCAGGCCCCATTCGCGCGGGCCATAGGAATGCTTGAGCAGCAGCACATCGCCGGCAAGATTGGTGACGATCACGCTGACCCCGGCAATCGGCACCCGGCGCCAGCGCCGCCAGCGGTGGCGCAGAACGTGGGCAAGCGGCATCAGCGCGCGGTGGAGCGGGGCGGGCAGACGCAGCGGCATCAGGCAAAGACGGTGACAGGAAGGCCGCGCGCCCTTGCCGCGACGAGCAGGCGGGCGATCGGCAGATCATTCTCGCCGCGCCGCGCCGCCTCAAGCACGGCGCGCTTGTCCGCTGCCCCGCCGAGGGTGAAGACGATCGCATCGCTGTCCACCAGCGCGGGGATGGTGAGCGTGATGCGATCGAACGGCGCATGGGCCGGCAGCGGATCGGGGGTGATGCGGATGATGCGGCGCGGATCGTCGGCGCGTGGATCGGTGTTGGGAAACAGCGAGGCGATGTGCCCATCGGCCCCCATGCCGAGCCAGGTGAGCGCGAAATGTGGCGGTGTGAGCGCCTCATCGAGCGCGACGATCCGTGCCCCCAAGGGCGCCAGCAGCTTGCGGATGCGCCCGGTGTTCGAGGCCTCGTGATCCTCGGCCACCAGCCGATCATCATTGGGCCAGACGTCAAAAGCGCGCCAATCGACGCTGCCCGCCGCGATCAGCGCCTCGAGTATCGGAAAAGGGGTGCTGCCGCCCGGAATCGTCAGCGCCCCACCCCCGGCCGCTGCGAGCCGCGCCGCCAGCCAGGCAGAAATGGCGCCCGCAGGGGCGCTTTCGATGATGCTGATCCCGTCCATGGCGCCCAGCATAGCAGCCCGCCCGGGCGCGGCAATCGCTCGGCCGCGCTTTTCGCCAGCCGGGCGCGGCTCAGCCCAGCAGTGCGCGCAAGAACCACACGCGCTGTTCGGCCATGTCGGTCCAATCGTCGATCAACCCGTCGGTGGCATTGTCGCCGGCCTGTTCAGCGAGCGGCTTCATCGCCTTGAGCCGCGCCACCAGCTTCTGGTTGTCGGCGAGCAGTTCGGCGATCATGTCCTCGGCCGAAAGCTTCGCACTGTCCTGATCGGCGATCTGCGTTGCCTTGGCGAGCGTGCCCAGTGAGGTCAGGGTTTCGGCATCGAGCTTGCGCACCCTTTCGGCGATGATGTCGATCTGATCGCGCACTTCGAGCGCCTGTTCGTCGAACAAGAGGTGAAGATCGCGAAAACGCGGCCCCCTGACATGCCAGTGGAAATTCTTGGTCTTGACGAACAGGGCGAAATGATCGGCAAGCAGACCGTTGAGCTCGGCCACCAGAGCGGCCCTCGAATTGGTGTTGGCATCAGCCATATATTCCTCCGTATCTTTGCAATTGCGGCACATCTGCGCAATTTTTGCTGTAGGTTAATATAATGATTCAGCGAGGATTTGGTTTCGGAATTATCCCATTTTCAATGATCGAAAGGATCGATCACAGCATCGCGTAACGCGCGTTCAATCCGATCAGTATTGCCGCAACAAGCAGAAGGCCGGCGATGAGGCGGCGGATCAGCGCGAGCGGCCAGCGCGCGAGGTCTGTAGCGCCAAGGCTCCAGCCCAGCGCCAGCGCGCCCGCGCCGCCGAGCGCTCCGCCCAGCCCGGGGCCAAGCGGAAGGGCCGCGCCCGCCGCCAGGGCAAAGACGCCAAAGCGCGCCGCATCGCCAAGCTGGCGGGCAAGGAGCACGATCGCAAGCGCGCCGAGCGAGCGGGTCGGCTCGCGCAGGGGCACAAGGCGCACCGGCAGGGCCAGTTCCAGCGCGGCAAAGCCGAGCGCGAAGGCCACCAGCATCCGCGCCGCGCGGCGTGGCAGGAGCGCGGCAATCTCGCTCCCGAGCCAGGCCATCACCCCGGCGCTCACGGCGGCAACAGCGCAGCCGACCGCGAGCAGCAGCACAGAGGGCCCCAGCGCCTCGGAAAGCTGGGCAACCAGGCGCTGGTCACGCCCGCCAAGCGCCAGGACAAAGACCAGAAGCAGGGCGAGAAGAAAGCTGTCCACGCCTGCCCTGGCGCGCTCAGGCCGCCCAGGGGCCGGTGATCGCCAGCGTCATCGTGGGCGAATAGGCGTTGACGAACAGCCACCTGCCATCGGGCGAAAAGCACGCCCCGGCAAGCTCGGCCTGGATGGCGATGCGCGCAAGGTTGTAGGCGCGCCCCGCGGGCGTGATGCCGCGAATGTGGTTGTCGGTCACCTCGGTATATTGGTCCTCGCAGACGATGAGGTGGCCATTGGGGGCAACGGTGAGGTTGTCGCCATAATTGAACTGATCGGGCCTTTCGCTCTCGAAGAACAGTTCGACCTGGTCGGGCGCTCCGGCAAGGCCGGGTGTGAGCTTGAGGATCTGCCCGAGCCGCGCCGCCCCGCCATTGGTGGCGCAGGCGAACACCGCGTTTTCGCCCATGTGCAGCCCCTCCCCGCGCGCGACCAGCGCCGCGCCGCGCGCGGCGGCGCGCTGGCGCAGATCGTCCTTCGGCGCTTCGACTTCATCGAGGTCGATCCAGCGCACCGGATAGCTGCGCCCCACCGGCATCAGCGGCGCGGCCCAGTTGCGCGTGTCGGCAAGGCCCTCGATCACCATTGCCTGGAGCCGCCCGCCCTCGGCGAGCTGCCCGGGCACGCGGGGGATGAAGCGATAGAGCACCGAATCGTCGCGATCCTCGGTCATATAGACAACGCCGGTGGCCGGATCGACCGCGGCGGCCTCGTGGTTGAAGCGGCCCATGGCCTTGAGCGGCCGGGCCTCGACGAGCCCGCGCGCCGCTGCCGGCACTTCGAACACCCAGCCGTGATCCTGCTCGAGGCCCTCCCCGCCGCGCTGGCCGGGGCCGGTGGGGGCCTCCTCGCAGGTCAGCCAGGTGCCCCACGGGGTGATGCCGCCGGCGCAATTGCGGATGGTGCCGCCAAGGCTGCGGAACTGGCGGCGGATCGCAAGGGTCTCGGCATCGAGCACGATGGTGGTGGTGCCCCCCGGCAGCACCACGCCGCCGCGCGTGCCATAGCCCCTGGCGATCGGCCCGCCGCCATCGTGGCGAGGCTGAAGCTCGTGGTTGCGCACCAGCGCGATGGTGCCATCGCCAAGATCAAAGCAGCCCATGCCATCGGCGCGGTCGGGCACCGTGCCGCCATCATCCATCCTGTCCCCGAGGCGCGAGATCACCCGGTAGGAAAAGCCGCGCGGCAGATTTATCAGCCCGGCAGGATCAGGAAGCAGCGGGCCATAGCCGGCAAAACCGCCGGGATCGGGACTGGCGCTGGCGCGGGCAGTAGCGCCATCGGCGCTGCGGGTCATGCAGCCGCTCGCAGCAAGTGCGGCAAAGGCCGAGGCGGTGGCGCCAAGAAAGCTGCGGCGGTGGGGCGCGAAGGGCGCGGCGGGCATGGTCATGGGCCAAGCCCTATCGGCGCGCGCCCAGCGCTTCAAGCACCGCGTCCCAGCGGACATATTTGAAATTCTGGGCCTGGGGCGCGTTCATCCCGTCCTGGGCGATGAACAGGCCAGCGGGAAAATCGGCGCCGAAACCGCGGTTGTCGAGCTCGATCCCGTCGGTCTCCTCGACGCTGCCGAAGGCGCCCCTGGCGATGCGGAAGCGGCCCACCGGCTCCATGCCGGGCAGGCGGAAGACGGCATAGGCATTGTCGCCCTGCGAGGAGGCGACGAGATAGCCGCCGTCCTTGCCTTCCGGGGCGATGGCAAGGCCCTCGACATCGGCCACCAGCATACGGTTGTCGATCGGCGCGACCATGCGCTTGGCCCCGCTGGCAATGTCGATCGCCCAGATGCCGGCATCCTCCTCGCCGATATAGAGCGCACCGGTGCGCGGATCGGCGATGCAGCCTTCGGTCTGGGTCGGCACCTGAGCGAGCGTGGTGGTGGTGCCGGCAAAGACCCCGTTCACCATGGTGATGCGGGTCTGGTAGATCGTGCCCTCCTTGGGTGCGGAAAAGGCGATGATCGCATCACCCTCATCAGGCTTGATCATGCAGATGCCATAGCCCTCACCCGGGCCGACGGCGATGCGCCCGGCCGGAGCAAGTTGCCCGGTGGCGGTGTCGAGCAGCGCGAGGAACAGGTTGACAGTGGCAAGATCGCTGCGGTCGCTCGCCGCCACCAGCACCCGGCCATCCTGAAGCTCGATGAGATCGACATTGTTGAGCCCCGGCGCTGCCAGAAAGCTCCTCTGCGCGCCCTTGAGATCATAGACATAAAGCCCGGCCTTCTTGTCGGTGCCGACCACGAGGCTCGCCGCCGGATCGACCGGATTGCGCCAGATCGCCGGATCGTCGGCGGCATCGCCCCTGGCGGTGCCAACCGGCGGGGTCTCGGCCACGGCCACAACCTCCACCGCCGGATCGCCGGTGATCGGCGGAACCGTGGCGCAGGCCGCCGCAAGTCCGAGGCTAAGCAGGGCAAAGCCGTGAAAAGGGCGCATGGTCATGATTCTCGTGTTCCTTCCTGGCGCCGACCAAAGGCACGCCTTGCCCTAGGCGGGCTCCATAACAGCGGCATGACCATGGCATAAAGCTTTGATGACAATTGCGGGCGCTCTCCCCTCGCCCACCCGCGCGCGATTCACCAATTGCACAGGTGCTGGTGGGCGGGCATTGGGCCTAGCCCATCGGCAAGCACACACAAGGGAGAGCAGGCAATGAAGATCGAACCGGGCATGGCGGCGGTGGTCACCGGCGGAGCGAGCGGACTGGGCAAGGCGAGCGCGGCGGCCTTTGCCGCTGCGGGCATGAAGGTGGCGATCTTCGACATCAATGACGAGGCCGGCGCAGCCCATGCCGCAGCGATCGGCGGCACCTTCCACCATGTCGATATCATGGACGAGGCCTCGGTCGAGGCCGGCTTTGCCGCGGCCCGCGCCGCCAACGGGCAAGAGCGCGTGACGCTCCACTGCGCCATGGCCTCGCGCCGCGGCAAGACGCTGGGCTGGGACAAGGAGGCCGGCGCCTATCGCCGCCTTCCGACCGAGGATTTTGCCTTCGGCGCCGAAGGCATCCTGGTGGCGAGCTACCGCGTCGCCTCGATCTCGGCGCTGGGCATGGCCAATGCCCCTGCGCTCAACGAAGATGGCGAGCGCGGCTGCATCATCCTGACCGCCAGCGTCACCGCGCAGGACGGGCAGATCGGCCAGGTGATCTATGGCAGCTGCAAGGCCGGGGTGAACGGGATGGTGCTGCCGATGGCGCGCGACCTCATGGACCTCGGCATCCGCGTCAATTCGGTGATGCCAGGGATCTTCGCCACCCCGCTGATGCTGGGGATGAAGGATCGCAACCCGGCGATGTGGGCCGCGCTCAACGCCTCGGTGCCCTTCCCCAAGCGCCTCGGCGAGCCGGAGGAATTTGCCTCGCTGGTGCTCGAAATCGCGCGCAACAGCTATATCAACGGCCACCAGTTCCGGCTCGACGGCGCGATCAGGATGCCGCCGAAATAGGCGTGGGACGATTCGCGACCTGGCCAACCCGGGCCGGATCGACTGGGCCGATGATGCAAGTGATGCAAGATTGCAACGCAACAAAAGGAAAGCACTTGCGGCTTACCGCAAAAGATTTGTGCCGTTGCTGCAATGCGGTAAACGCAATCGGTCAGTCGTGAGAAACGCCCGATGATCAACAGAGGCGTTCCACGACCCGCAGGTGGAACGATCCAACCCTCTTCATGGAGCGTTCCTTATGTTGATCCGTTTCGCCTCGGCCGCCTCGGCCGTCGCCCTCCTCGCCGGGCTTGCCGCGCCTGCCTATGCCGCTGAAACCGTGGATGAGGCCGCAGCAGGCAGCATCTCCCCGGCTGGCCCCGCCATCGAGACCGGCGCAAGCGAAAGCGAAGTCCCGGCCACGCTGCGCGCCATCGCCCCGGTCGATCTGGCCGTGGCCAGCCGCGCCGAAGACGAAGCCGAATCGGAAATCACCATCTCTGGCAGCGCCACGCTGACTTCGGACTACCGCTTCCGCGGGGTCTCGCAGTCCGACGAGGGGATGGCGATCCAGGGCGGCTTTACCATCAGCCATTCGAGCGGTGCCTATATCGGCACCTGGGCCTCCAACCTCGCCGGCTGGGGCACCTTCGGCGGGGCCAATATGGAGCTCGACATCTTCGCCGGCTTCGCCTTCCCGGTGGGTGAAGGCACGCTCGATATCGGCGGCACCTGGTTCATGTATCCGAGCGGGGCGGACGAAACCGATTTCGTCGAGTTCTATGCCAAGCTTTCGGGCGATGTCGGGCCGCTCTCGCTCACCGGCACGGTTGCCTATGCGCCGCAGCAGCAGGCGCTCGGCCGGGTGTTCTTCACCGGCGCTGCCGCCGCGGCGGGCACGCCCAACGATCCGGGCGACAAGGAGGACAACCTCTATCTGGCTGCCGATGCGGTTTATGGCATCCCCGATACCCCGTTCAGCCTCAAGGCCCATATCGGCTATTCCGATGGCAACCGCGGGCTCGGCCCCAACGGCACCAGCATCGCCCCCACCGGCACCTATTTCGATTGGTCGCTGGGCGCCGATCTCAGTCCGATCGAGGGGCTGACGCTCTCGGTCGCCTATGTCGATACCGATATCTCGCGCGCCGAAAGCGCCTATCTCCTGCCCAACTTCGCCACCCTGGCGGGCAACGAGATCGCCGACGCAACCGTGGTGGTCTCGGTCACGGCCTCGTTCTGAAGCCGCGGCCCGCGGGCACTTTATCGGGGGCGCTCTGCCAAGCGGCGGGGCGCCCCTTTGCCATGCGCGGTCTGATCGCCTAGGCTCCCCAGCCGAAGCGCTGATCACGGGCGCGCGCATGAGGGACGGGACATGAAGGGCACCTTTGGATGGGCCGCCGCGGCGGCTGCTCTGGCGCTGGCGATGGGGCCGGGCCTGGCGGCCAAGCCGCGCCTCGAGGCACGCATCACCCGCACCACCTATGGAATCCCCCATATCGAGGCGCGTGACTGGCGCTCGGTCGGCTACGGCGTGGCCTATGCCTATGCCGAGGACAATCTGTGCCTGCTGGCCGAGGAATTCGCCACCGTGGCAGGAGAGCGCTCGCGCTTCTTCGGCCCCGAGGGCAAGGCGGTGCTGGGGTTTCAGGAGGTCGACAACCTTTCCTCGGACCTGTTCTTTCGCGCCGCGATCGATCTGCCGGCGCTGCGCGCCGCCGCGGCGCAGCAGCCACGCGCGGTGCGCCAGCTCGCCGAGGGCTATGTCGCCGGCTACAACCGCCATCTGCGCGACCTCGGCCACGAGCGCGTGCCCGCCGAATGCCGGGGCAAGGCCTGGGTGCGCCCGATCACCCTTGATGACGTGCTGCGCCTGACCGAAAAGCAGATGCTGCTCGCCAGTTCGCTGGCGCTCGCCCCGGCGCTTGCCAATGCCGCGCCGCCCGGAGCCACCCCGCCGCAGGCCGCGCGCGGCACCCCGGCCGCGCTGCCGCGTCCGGGCGAACTGGGGCTTGGCAGCAATGGCTGGGCCTTCGGCGGCGAGGCCACCGCCGATGGGCGCGGGCTCCTGATCGGCAATCCGCACTTTCCCTGGAACGGGCCAAGCCGGTTCTGGCAGATGCATGTCACCGGGCCGGATGGCTATGACGTGATGGGCGTGGGCATCGCCGGCAGCCCGATCCCGACGCTGGGCTTCAACCGCGATGTGGCCTGGACCCACACCGTCACCGCTGCCCGGCATTTCACGCTCTACCAGCTTGCGCTCGATCCGGCTGACCCCACCCGCTACCTCGTCGATGGCCAGTCCATCGCGATGGAGCCGCGGCGCATCACCGTGCCCATGCCCGAAGGCACGCCGCCGCTCACCCGCACGCTTTACACCACCCGCTTCGGCCCGGTGGTGGCCGCCCCGCAGAACGGCCTTACCTGGAGCGCCACCAATGCCTATGCGCTGATGGATGCCAACCGCGGCAATTCCCGGGGGATTGCCACCTGGCTCGCCATCGGCAAGGCGCGCAGTGTCGTAGAGATCAAGGCGGCGGTGAGCGCGACGCTCGGCATTCCCTGGGTCAACACCATCGCTGCCGATCGCAAGGGCGAGGCGCTGATCGCCGATATCACCGCCGTGCCCAACGTCTCGGCGGAAAAGGTCGCCGCCTGCGCCACGCCTTTTTCGGCGCTGCTGGCCCCGCTCGTCACCCTGCTCGACGGAACCCGCAGCGTCTGTGCCTGGGACGTGGCCGCCGACACGCCAGTCCCCGGACTGATGCCCGCTGCCGATCAGGCAGCCACGATCCGCCGCGACTATCTCACCAACTCAAACGACAGTTACTGGCTTGCCAATCCGCGCGCGCCGCATGCGCCGCTCTCGCCGATCCTCGGGCGCCACCGCGCCGAACTCAGCCTGCGCAGCCGCTCGAACTTCATCGAGACCGAGGCGCTGCTGGCTGCCGGCCCAATCGATCATGCCGCCGCCAAGATGCTGGTCTTCGCCAACAAGAGCCTGGCGGCTGATTTGGTGCTGGACGATCTGCTCGCGCTGTGCGCCCGGGCCGAAGCGCCGGAAGCGGCGGCGGCGCGCGGCTGTGCGGCGATCAAGGGGTGGGATCGTCGCTTCGAGATCGACAGCCGCGGTGCGGCGCTGTTCCGCGCCTTCTGGGCGCGGGCGGCCAAGCTTCCCGGGTTGTGGGCGGTGCCTTTCGACCCTGTCGATCCGCTCCACACCCCGCGCGACCTTGCGAGCGAGAAGCTGGAAGCGAGGTTGCTGGCCGTGCTCGGCGAGGCGGTCGAGGAGCTTGACGCCGCGCAGATCGCGCTCGATGCCCCCTGGGGCACGGTCCAGATCCGACCTGTGGGGGCAGAGCGCATCCCGATTCACGGCGGCCCGGGCACGGCCGGAGTGCTCAATCATCAGGACGCCCGCCCCTTGCCCGGCGGCGGGGCCCTGGTGCCGGTGCATGGCACCAGCTACATCCAGATCGTCAGCTTCGATGAGAGAGGGCCCGTGGCCGAGGCGATCCTGAGCTACGCCCAGTCCACCAATCCGGCCTCACCCCACTTTGCCGATCAGACCCGCGCCTATGCCGCCAAGCGCTGGCACCGCCTGCCCTTCCACCGCCAGGAGATCGCCGCCCAGGCGCTCGGCCCGGCGCGGCGGATCGCCGAATGAGGCCCGCCGCGCCGCGCCTTGATCAGAACTGGTAGCTCACCCGCGCATAGAGGAAGCGACCATTGAAGCCGTAGGGTGAAAAGCTCGAGAACGGCAGGAAGTAGTTGTTGGCCGAATAGTTGCGCGGCGCCCCGGTCACCGGATCGGTGCCCACCCCGGTGGGATTGGCCGTGGGATATTGGTCGAACAGGTTGTTCGCCCCCACCGCCACCTCGAGCCCGGTGATCGGTTCGACGCGGACTTCGGCATCCACCACCCAGTCAGGATCAATCACCAGATCGGTGAAGGGATCATTGCCCGGCGAGAGCACCCGACCGAAGCGGTTGGCACGCAGCGTCAGCGAAGCCCAGTTCTGGCTATAGTCCAACCCGAGATTGATCCGGTTGCGCGGCTGGCCTTCCTCGATCCGCAGCGATTCGAGCCGCCCGAACAGGACGATCCCCGGCACCTGGTTGAGCGCGCCGGGCACGGCATTGCGGCCGGTGATCTTGTTGTCGGTCCAGTTGTAGCCGGCCGTGAGGTTGAGCTTGCCCTCGCTGCCCACCGGGAGCGAATAGGTGGCAATCGCATCGATCCCGCGGGTGCGGGTGTCGATCCCGTTGATGAAGAACCGCGCCGCCGAAATGTTGGTAAAGCCCGCATCATTGAGGATTTGCGCGATCGCCCTGCCGGTGCCGCTGCCGCTGGGATTGCCATTGGCATCGCGGGTGGCGGTGAGGTTTTCGGTCAGCACGATGCGGTCATCAATGTCGATCTGGAACCAGTCGACCGTGAGGTTCAAGCCATCCACCGGCGAAAGCACTGCGCCCAGCGACCAGTTGACCGCGGTTTCGGCCTTGAGCGGTGAGGCGCCAAGGGCCTGCGCCACCGGGTTGCCGACCGGCAATGTCACCGCATCGACCAGCACGCCGGCGACATTGTTGGTTGCCGATGCAGCAAAGAACTGTTGCGCAAGGCCCGGTGCGCGAAAGCCGGTCGAGACCGCACCGCGCAGCGCCAGCCACTCGGCCAGCTCGAAGCGCGTGGCCAGCTTGCCATTCCAGTCGCTGCCGAAATCCGAATAGTCCTCATAACGACCGGCCAGTTGCAAATTCCATTGCGGGATGAGGTCAATATCCAGCTCGACATAGGCCGAGACATTGTTGCGCGCGTTGACATCCACCACCGAAACCCCGCCGATGGTCGGCTGAAAACCGGGGAACACCTGGCTGCCCGGCGCCGCCCCGGCAGTGCTGGAGTTGAGCGGGTTGTTCTGGTTGATGGTCACCGGCCCGGCGCGGAAGCTGTCCGGCTCACCCGGGCGCACCTGGAAGGTCTCGCGCCGATATTCCAGCCCGAAGGCCAGCGTGGTGCGCGTGAATAGCCTCTCGATCTCGCGGGTGACATCGAAGTTGCTGATCCACTGGCTGTAAACCAGCCCCCCGGCCCTGAACTCGGTCGGGCTGGCCGCACCCAGCGAGGCATTGACCGAGTTGAGCACCCGGAAATTGACCTTGTTGCGGCCATATTGGGTCGACAGGTCGAAATCCCATCCAGCCAGCTCGCCGCGAATACCGCCGGTGATCGCCCAGTCCTTGGTCAGCGTATCGATCTCGGGCAAAAAGCCATCAGGATAGATGGCGATGACATTGCGCGTGTCAGAGGCGCGGCGATAGAACCCGGCCGAATTGCCGCGCCGCTCACCATAGCCGCCAAAGGCGTAAAGCTCGATCCCATCGCCAACCGGCAGGCCGGAGTTGGCGAACAGCGAGAAATCTTCCACCCGCGCGTCACCATAGCGGTGCGAGCGACGGTTGAAGGTGAGCTCGCGCGGATCAAGCACCCCGCCCACGATATTATATTGCGGTCGCCGGTCATATCCGGTGCGGTTGGTATCGTCGCGGTCGCGATATTCGGCGGTGAGGTTGACAAAGCCCCCATCGCCGAGCGGCAGGCCGAAATTGGAACTGAGCGTGAGCACCCCCCCGTCGCTCACATTGAGCTTCTTGCCGGTATCGACCACAGCGAGCGTGCCATCGGGCGCGAAGGTCGGCCGACCATTGGCATCAAGCGCCAGCCCGGTGATCTTGTTGACCCCATCAATCGCGGTGACATAGCCGCCATAGGTGGCGGCAAAGCGCGCGCCTTGGCTGGCATTATTGAGCTGGAAGTTGATGACCCCGGCGATCGCGTCCGAACCATATTGCGCCGCGGCCCCATCGCGCAGCACCTCGACCTGGCGGATCGCGGAGGACGGAATGAAGTTAAGATCAACCGCCTGCGTGCCGCGTCCGACCGAGCCGTTGATGTTGAGCAGCGCCGAAACATGACGGCGCTTGCCATTGATCAGCACCAGCGTCTGGTCCGCACCAAGGCCGCGCAGCGTGGCCGGGCGGATCACGTCGGTGCCATCGGTGATCGAGGGCTGGGGGAAGTTGAGGCTGGGCACCAGATCGCGCAGCAGCCGCGCGGTCTCGGTCAAGCCCGAGTTCTGGAGCTGCTCGGCCCCGATTACGTCGATCGGCACGGCGCTGTCCCCCACGGTGCGGTCTGCTCGGCGCGAGCCGGTGACGATGATCGGCTGGCCGCTCTCCTCGACTGCGGCTTCGGCATCCTGCGCGAGGGCCGGAGCCGCCGGGATCACCAGAGAGGCGAGAAGCAAGGTACGAAAACGCATGAAGGCTACCCCTTGTTGTTGCCATGTTTGCAACGCAGCCATGCCACGCGAGTGCCATCGATCTGCAGAAAACCTTGGGTTTGCACACGATTGCAGGAAGGATGTTGCACAAGCGCCACAGGATTCAGGCGTTTTATGACAACATCCGCCCCTCCGCCTTTGGCCTGATCGCACAGGCTCCCATGCCGCATCGGCGATGAAGCCGCGCCCCGAGCCAAGGCGCGCGTTCCTTGCTGCAGCGCAACAAGAGCGCTTGACCGGCCAGCCGGGCGCAGATGCAAGGTGGGACGCCTCGGCATCGCGCGCCTTGCGGGCGGGCCGGCGGTGGCCTCTTTGCTCTTGCAAAAACCCGTTGACCAAGCGCCCGCTCCGCGGCAAGGAGCTTGCGCCCTGCCGGCCGCAATGGCGCGCGCAATGCGGGTGTAGCTCAATGGTAGAGCAGAAGCTTCCCAAGCTTACGACGAGGGTTCGATTCCCTTCACCCGCTCCAGCGCCTTGCTGTGCGGCCCGGGGGATGGCCGTGTTGCGGCTCAGTCGTTGAGCCATTGGCGCAGGGCAAACCAGCCCAGCACCGCAAGGCCCACCAGAACGCAGAAGGCAACCACGCCCCAGAAGGCCCAGGGGTGGCTGGCATAGGGGATGCCCTCGACATTCATGCCCAGAAGCCCGGTGATGAAGGTGAGCGGCAGGAAGATGAAGGCCACCACCGCAATCGCCAGGCTGCGCTTGTCGATCATCTCGGCGCGCAGATCGGTGAGCTGCTCGTGCAGCAGCGCGGCACGCTCGCGCACCGCCTCCAGTTCCTCGGCCATGCGGGCAAAGCGATCCGCCGCCTCGCGCAGGTGCAGCCGGTCTTCCTTGCTGATCCAGGGAAAATCGAGCTGCGCCATCGCCCCCAGGGCATCACGATCGGGCGCGACAAAGCGGCGCAGCACGATCGCCTGGCTGCGCAGCCGCGCGATCTGACGGCGCAGCGCGTAGATATCGCCCCCGTCGAGCATCTCCTCGCAATCATCGAGCGCATCGCCGAGCGCGGCGACTTCGGGATCGAGCACGCCCGAAATCGCCTGCGCCAGCGCGGCGACGAAATCCCCGCCATCGACGATCCGCCCGGCCGCAACCGCCGCCTCGACCTTGCCGAGCGCGGCGAGGCGGTGGCGGCTGACCGAGGTCACCCGCCGCGCCTCGACCCACACGCGGATCGAGACCAATCCGTCGCTGTCCTGCATGGTATCGGCCGCGGTGCCGCGCAGGTTGATGAGCGCGCCCGCATCCACCGCATCGCAGCGCGGGCGGGTCTCGCTCGCCAGCAGGGCATTGGCCGCCATCGGCGGGACATGGGCCGGCAGATCGGCAAGGCTCGCCCCGGCCGCCCCTTCGACATGAAGCCAGACAAACCCCGGCCCGGCATAGAGCGCCGCCGCGTGCGGATCGAGGCGGCGCACCGTGCCATTCTCGACCAGGGTGGCATGGAGCGTGAAGGGTGTTGGCGGCGCGGTCATCCCGGCCGTGTTAGCCGCGCCGGGCAGTGGGCGGCAAGCGGCGGCGCCTTTCAGAAATAGCGCGCGCTGGCGATGGCCGCACCTTCGGCCAGCGCGGCGAGCTTGGCCCAGACCACCTCGCGATCGAGGACATTGCTGCCCGCATGGACCGAAAAGCCGCAATCCACCCCCGCCATCACCCCTTCGGCCCCGAGCAGATCGGCATAGCGGCCGATGCGCTGGGCGATGAGTTCGGGGTGCTCGATATAGGGGCTTTGCGGCTCGACCATGCCGGGGCAGAGGATCTTGTCATCGGGCAGCGGGTGATCGGCAAAGAAGGCAAATTCGTGCGCATGGCGGGGATTGGCCCCCTCGAGCAGCACGGTCTGCGGCTTGGCTTGCCAGACGATATCGGCAATCTCGCCCAGGGCGACATCGCAGTGGTGCGGCCCCGGGTAATTGCCCCAGCACAGGTGCATGCGCAGCTGTTCGGCGGGGATGTTGCGCAGCGCGTGGTTCAAGGCGGCGACATTCATGCCGATGCGCTTGCGGAAGTCTTCGAGGCTGAGGTGCGTGAACTGCACGTGGCGGCCCATGGCAAGATCGGGGCAATCGACCTGCAGGGTGATGCCCGCCGCGGCGATGGTCTCGTATTCGTGGCGCAGCCCCTCGGCGAGGGCAAAGACATATTCCTCGTCGCTTGTATAAAACTGGTTGGAAAAGAACAGCGCGGTCACCCCCGGCGAGGCGGCGGACATGAAGGTGGCATGGCCACCCGCGAGGCGCTTCAGGCGCTCGGCATCCTTTCGCGGGGCTTCCATGTCGATCACCTCGATCGGCGCGGTGCAGGCGGGCGCGGAACGCCTGGCGCGGCCCTTGTTGCCGAACACCTGGGCCTTGGCCCCGGGGAAGGCCTCAAGATCGGCGAATTCATATTGCCCCGCCTCGCCACCAAAGCCCGAGAGACGGTGCTTGATATAGGTGGCATAGGAAGGCTTCGACTGCTCGCCATCATTGATGATGGCAAGGCCCGCCTCGATCTGGCGCCTGACGACATGGGCGGTGGCTTCCTCGACCGCGGCCTCGAAGGCGGCCTCGAAGGCGGCCTCGCTCACCACCTCGCCCGATTCGCGCGTGAAGACCAGATCGAGCAGCGCGTCCGGGCGCGGCAGGCTGCCGACATGGGTGGTGAGAAAGCGCTGTTCGCTCATGACAAGACCCCCGTGTGGGAGAAGCCGGCAAGCGCATCGTTGAAGGCGCCGGGATTGTCGAGATTGGCAAGGTGGCCGGCGCCAGGCAATTCAAGGTGGCGGGCGCGCGGGGCGATGGCGGCAAAGGCGCGCGCGCAGGCCCGCCGCCAGGGCGTGTCATCCGCCCCGGTCATGCTCAGCACCGGCATCATCAGGCTGGCGAGCACCTCGCGCGGGAAGCCAGGCATGGCCGAGGGCGCGAGGAGATCGCGCGCATCATAATCGGCGAGTATTTCAGCCACCAAAGCCGCGGCCTCGGGGCTGCGGGTCTGCATCAGCGGATGGGCGGCCCATTCGGCGCGCAGCTGCGCAAGATCGCCCGCGGCCGCCAGCGCGGTGAAGCGGGCCAGATCGATCGCCTCATCGCGCGGCACCAGCGCCGGCAGCGGCGCCCCCCGAAACCGCAAGGGCTCTGAGCCGCGCGCGGTGGCGCCGCGCGACATCGAGCGCCACCACCGCCCCGCGCGACAGCCCGGCAAGGGCAAAGCGATCGAGCCCGAGAAAGTCGGCAATCGCGATCACACCGTCGGCTTCGCGCAGCAGATCGGGCGGCGCGCTGGCGCGTCCGCAGCCGCGCCGATCGGGCATGATGAGGAAGAAGCGGCGCGCAAGGCCCGCCACCTGCGGGCGCCACATGCGGTGATCGAGGCTCCAGCCGTGGAGCAGGATCAGCGGCGGCCCCTCGCCGGCCATGGCGATCGGCACCGTGCCGCCCGCCACCGCGACCTCGCCGTGCTCGAGCGCGGCCGGATCGGGCAGGCGCGCAGAGAGCATCCTGCCTTGCACGCCCGCCCCCGCCCGGTCAGGCCGCTTCGGCGGCGCGGAAGGGATTGTTGTTGCGGTGATCGCCCGCCAGCCAGCGCTTGAGCTCGGCATGGGCGCTGGCCCGGCGCTCGGCATCGAGCGGGGCGGCGCGCGGATCGTCGCAGGTGAACTCGAGGATCATGCCGTTGGGATCGGTGACATAGAGCGAGCGGCAATAGCCATGCTCGAGCACATAGGTCTGCGGCTCGGTGAGCCCGGCAGCGGCAATGCGCCGGGCAAGCTCGGCTTGGCCCTCGGCATCGACATGCAGCGCGATGTGGATGAAGGGGCTGGAGGGGATTTCGGAGCCGAACTCGGCCTGGTCGGCAGGATCGGCAAACTGGAAGAAGGCGAGCGCGCTGCCATCGGCGAGCTCGAAGAAGCAGTGGCAATAGGTGCGCTCCTTGCCGAACAGCTCGTCCTTCTCGCAATAGGTGGCCATCAGCGGGAAGCCGAGCACGTCCTCATAGAAGGCGCGCGTCGCCTCGAGATCCTTGGTGACATAGGCGGTGTGGTGCAGGCGATTGGCCAGGATCCTCGTCATCATCGTCTCTCCCTTCATCCTCAGGCGGCCAGCTTGGCCGCGATCGCGGCGACATGCGCCCCCTGGAAACGCGCGCCGGCCAGCTCGTTGTCGCTGGGCATGCGGCCGCCATCATTGCCGGCCAGCGTCGAGGCGCCATAGGGGGTGCCGCCGCTGATCTCGCCCATCTCCGAATTGCCGGCAAAGGTATAGGGCAGGCCGACGATCACCATTCCGTGGTGCAACAGGGTGGTGTGGAACGAGGTGATCGTGGTTTCCTGCCCGCCGTGCTGGCTGGCGGTGGAAACGAACACGCTGCCGACCTTGCCGACCAGCTTGCGCTGGAACCACAGCCCCCCGGTCTGATCGAGGAAATTGCGCATCTGCGCGGCCATGTTGCCGAAGCGCGTGGGCGTGCCGAAGATGATCGCATCATAATCGGCAAGCTCCTCGGGGCTGGCGATCGGCGCGGCCTGATCGGTCTTCATCCCCGCACCTCTTGCGACCTCCTCGGGCACCAGCTCGGGCACGCGCTTGACCACGACCTCAGTGCCGGGGACGCTCGCTGCGCCCTCGGCCACGGCGGCGGCCATCGCCTCGATATGGCCATAGCTCGAATAGTAGAGCACCAGCACCTTGGTCATCGTCTTGCTCCGCATAGAACCTGTAGCCCACTTCCACCCCGAAGCGCCGCGGCCGGGCGCGGAAGACGAAGCCTCCGGGAGAGAATTCGGCATTGTAGGTCTCGTCGAACAGGTTTTGCGCAAAGGCGGTGATCGACACGCCGCCGATCGTCACCCCCGCGCGTGCATCGACCACATCGACCGGTTGGCGCACGGTGGTGTTGAAGGGTTCCCACCAGGTGCGCCCGGTGCGGCGATAGTCGATCCGCAGCAGCCCATCGACATCGCCCGAAAGCGGCCCTGAATATTGCGCGCCGAGATTGAGGGTATAGCGGCTGATCTGCGGCGCTTCGTTGCCGATCACCGTGGGATCGGGAAATTCCTTGATCTCGCCGTCGGTCACCCCGATCGCGGCATTGACATCGAAATGGGGGGCACGCCGCGCGCTCGCCTCAAGCTCGAAGCCGTTGATCCGGGTCTTGGGGATATTGCCGCGGTTCTGGGTCGAGGACTGGGCGAGGAAGACGAAGAAATAGGAGTTCTTCGAGAGCGTGGTATAGGCCGCGCCGGCGAGGCGCACCGGGCCGATCCGCCCCTTGGCGCCGATCTCGAAGGTGTCGGCGGTCTCGGCGCGGAAGATATCGCCCACGCTGACGATGTTGTTGTTGATCGCCTCGGCCCCCACCCCGGTCTGGTTGAAGCCGCCCGAGCGGAAGCCGCGCGAAAAGCCGCCATAGATGGTGAGGTCAGGATCGGGCGTCCAGGTGAGCGTGAGCTTGGGCTGCCAGTCGTCGAACACCGCGGTGCGCACCTCGCCGCTCTGCACCTGGGGCACGCCGGGCACCACCGGCAGGAAGTCGAAGGCATCGCCGGTGAGGATCTCCTCGAGCGTGTCATAGGAGGAGACCGAGGTGAACGGCGCGTTGTCACCGGCATATTCGATGCGCAGGGCAAGGTTGTAGATGTCGCGGTCATTCTGACCGGGGTTGTTGACCCTGCCCGGGGCCACCGTGTTCACATCACCGACGATGTTGTAATAGAGGCCCTGGGTGCGCAGCTGGTTCAAGGACCCGCGCAGGTCGAAGGCCAACCGGTCCGAAGCCTCGACGAGCAGGTTGGCGCGCAGCGAGAAATCCTCGACCGGATCGACATCCTCGCCGAGGAAGGTGTTGGGGATGAAGCCCTCGGTGTCATACCAAGATCCGGCGATGCGGAACTTGACTTTCTCGGCCAGCGGCCCGGTGATCCCGCCGCGCAGGAAATAGCCAAAGCCATTGTCGATCCCGGCGGTGATGTTACCGGAAAATTCGTCGGTCGGCTTCTTGGTGGTGATGATGATCGCCCCGCCGATGGCGTTGCGGCCGTAAAGCCCGCCCTGCGGGCCCTTGAGCACCTCGATCTGCTCGATGTCGAACAGATCCTGGTTGAACTGCGCCGGGTTCACCTGCTGCACCCCATCGACGATCACCGCGACGCTGGGTTCGGAAGTGCGGTTCTGGGTGATGCCGCGGATGATGACGAAGGCGTTGCCGGCGTTCTGGGCCTCGACCAGCGTGACATTGGGGGTGAGCGCGATGAAATCGCCCGGGCGCTCGATCCCGGCGTTCTGGATCGCCTGCGAATCGAAGGCGGTGATCGCCACCGGCGCATCCTCGAGCGCGGCGGAACGGCGCAGACCGGTGACGATGATGCCTTACTCGCCAAGCCCTTCCTCGGCCGGCTCGGTCGCGCTCTCCTGCGCCGCGAGCGGCGCGGTGGCCAGCGCCGCGGCGGCGAGCGCGAGGGTGCTGGCAAGGGTGCTCACACGGCTGCGGCCGGCGCGCGCGATCACGCCAGGGCCTGCACGGCGGGTGCCGGGTTGGATCATGCTTCTCTCCCCTTCTGGGCGCATTTGCGCCGCGCTTTATGCGACCCCTCCCGCAATGTCGGTTAGAAACTTCGTAATGCGACTTTAACTTCGATATGCGAAATCTTGTGGCTGTGGCCTTGCGGTCACGCGCGCCAACAACGCGCAGCGCTGTACGTCGCCGCCGGGGCGCCAGCGCGGTTGCCAGTCCGAGGTGGTAGGGCCCGTGCCGGGCAGTGCATCGCGCGGCGCGCGGCGCGCTCAGGGGCGCAGCGAGGCCTCGAGCGCGGGCCAGCGCTTCAGCGCTGCCTCGATCTCGCCGGCCGCAGCGCGCAGCAGCGGCAGGCGGGTGCGCACCAGCTCGTCCTGCGAGATGCGCGTGGTCGAGGTGGAACAATTGATCGCCGCGATCACCGCGCCGGCCCGTCCGAAGATCGGCACCGCCACCGAGACGATGCCATAATCAAGCTCGTCGAGCGCCGAATCATAGCCGCGCTCGGCCACCAGCGCGAGCCGCTCGGCCATCGCCGCCGGCTCGGTCACGGTGCGCTCGGTGAAGCGCGGGAAGGGCGCGCGGGAAAGCAGGGCCTCCCGCTCGGCAGCGGGCAGGTGCGCGGCCATGGCCTTGCCCATCGAGGTGGCGTGGAAGGGAAAGCGCGTGCCCACCCCGGCGGCGACGCGAAAGCGCCGGTCGGTCGAGACATGGGCGACATAGAGGATGTCGCTGCCCGAGAGCACCGCGAGGCTGGCGCTGTCGCCGGTCTGGTCGCGCAGGTGCTGGAGCGGCGGCAGCACCACCTGCTCGATCTGCATCGAGGCGAGGAAGGCCGAACCAATCGTCAGCACCGCGGGGCGCAGCAGGAAGCGGCGATCGTGCTGGCCGATATAGCCCAAATCGACCAGGGTGATCAGGCACCGCCGCGCCACCGCCGGAGGCAGGCCGGTGCGCGCCGCGACTTCGGAGAGGGTCATCTCGGGGTGATCCTCGTCGAACGCCTTGAGCACGCGCAGGCCCCGCTCGAGCGTAGAGAGATATTCGGGGTTCTTGCTCCCTCCCGGCTCAGACCCTTCGAATCCCATGCACTGGCCTTTCGATGCTGCGGCGGACAGCCACATCGTCAGCCCCCAATACCGGGGGCGCGGTGACGCTGTCCATCCGCGCGCCATCGAAGCTCACGGGAAAGCGGATCGTGCGGAAGGGGCCGTGCGGGCCATCGGGATCGCTGACCTCGAGGCCGAGCACGCGGGCCTGCTCGGTGGCGAGCACCTCGGCGCTGTCATGCACGGGCGAATTGGGCACCTCAAGCCGGGTCAGCCGCTCGCACCATTCCGCGCGCGGGCGCGTGGCAAAGATCGGGGCGAGGAAGCCGACCACATCCTCGTAATGGGCGATGCGCGCCTCGCGCGTGGCAAAGGCGGGCAAGGACAACATGTCGGGCCGCTCGACCGCACTGGCGAGGTTCTCCCAGAACTTCGGCGGCGAGGACATGTGCAGCGCCAGCCACTTGCCGTCCTCGCAGCGGAACACATAGCTTTGCGAGACATGGGGCCTCGAATAGGGCCCCATCACCTCGCCCGCCGAAAGCAGATGGGTGAAATCATCGAGGTTGAAGTGGCACATGGCCTCGAACATCGAGGTTTCCACCACCCGGCCCTTGCCCGTGGTGTGGCGCTCGTTGAGCGCGGCAAGAATGCCGAGCGCGGTGTAGAAGCCGGTCATGGCATCGGCGATCGCCGGGCCGACGACGCGGGGATGCTCGGGATTGACGAGCAGTCTCAAAAAGCCGCTCGCGGCCTGGGCCACGGTGTCGAAGGCCGGACGATCCCGGTCCGGCCACTCGCTGCCGAAGCCCGAGATCGAGGCATAGACGAGCCGCGGATTGATCGCCTGGAGCCGCGCGGCATCGACATAGAGCCGCTGCGCCACCCCGGGGCGGAAGTTCTGGATGAACACGTCCGCATCCTCGACCAGCCGGTCGAGCACGGCGAGATCGTCGGGCTTCTTGGGATCGATGGTGATCGAGCGCTTGTTGCGGTTATAGGTCTGGAAATGGGGCGAATAGAGCCCGCCCTTGAAGGCGCGGAAGGGATCGCCGGTGCCGGGCTGCTCGATCTTGATCACCTCGGCGCCCATGTCGGCCAGCAGCATCCCTGCCGCCGGGCCGGTGATGAAGGTGCCCATTTCGAGCACGCTGACGCCTGCGAGTGGCCGAGCGGTCATCCCCGTGATCCCATTTGCTTGCCTTGCCTGGCACGGCCCTCCATAGACTTCGCATAACGACATTTACTTCGATTATCGAAAGGCCGCACCATGCGCATCGGCAAGCAGGACAATGCCGTCAGCTCGATCTGCACTTCGGATGAGGCCAGCATCACCGTGCGCGGCAAGGTCCTGTGCAGCGAGGTGATCGGCGAGCTCGACTTCACCAGCTATTTCTGGCTGCTCGTCACCGGCGCGATGCCGAGCAAGGCGCAGCAGGCGCTTGCCAATGCGGTGCTCTGCGCGATCGCCGAGCATGGCCTCGTGCCCTCGGTGGTGGCAGCGCGCATGACCTTTGCCGCGGCGCCCGAGGCCTTCCACGGCGCCGTGGCCGCGGGCCTGCTGGGCTGCGGCAGCGTGGTGCTGGGCAGCGCCGAGGTGGCCGGGCGCTTCTATGCCAGGGTGGTTGCCGAGGCCGAGGCGAGCGGGGCCGATCCCGCTCAGGCCGCCAGCGCCGCGGTCAAGGCGCTCAGGGCCGAGAAGCAGGCGATCCCGGGCTTTGGCCACTCCCAGCACTCCGCCGGCGATCCGCGCGCCCACCGGCTGCTGGCGCTCGCAAGGGAGCACGGGATGGAGGGCAAGCACATCGCCATGCTGCGCACCATCGAGGCGGTGCTGCCCGAGGCAATCGGGCGCGCCTTGCCGATCAATGTCAACGGCGCGATCCCGGCGGTGATGCTCGATGCTGGCTTCCCGCTCGCCGCGCTAAAGGGCATTTCGCTGCTCGCGCGCACCGCCAGCCTGATCGCGCACCTCAACGAGGAGGCCGAGCGCCCGATCGGCTTCATCATGTCGGGCGCGGCGGCAGCGCGCATCGCCTTCGCGCCGACCGCCTGAACGCCGCCACGCCGTGCCCCGTTTAAGCACTTTTGAGGGGAGCCGCGGCCTCCGGCGGGCCTTGCATGGGCGCGGCTTGGGCGCCAAAGGGAAGGCCGGACAGGAGAGCCTCCCCCATGCCGCACAGCTTGCGCCAGATCGACCATTTCATCCTTGGCGAAACCCCGCCCGCAACCCGAAAGCACCAGGTCTGGAACCCTTCGACCGGCGAGGTCCAGGCCGAGGTTGCGCTTGGCGATGCGGCGCTGCTTGCCCGCGCGGTGGAAAGCGCCAAGCGCGTCCAGCCGCAATGGGCCGTCACCAACCCGCAGCGCCGCGCGCGGGTGATGTTTGCCTTCAAGGCGCTGGTCGAGGCCGAGATGCAAAGCCTTGCCGAGCTGCTTTCGAGCGAGCACGGCAAGACCATCGCCGATGCCAAGGGCGATATCCAGCGCGGCCTCGAAGTGATCGAATATGCCTGCGGCATTCCGCAGATCATGAAGGGCGAATACACCCATGGCGCTGGGCCGGGGATCGATGTCTATTCCTGGCGCCAGCCGCTTGGCGTGGGCGCGGGCATCACCCCGTTCAATTTCCCGGCGATGATCCCGATGTGGATGTTCGGCATGGCGTGCGCTGCGGGCAATGCCTTTATCCTGAAACCCTCCGAGCGCGACCCCAGCGTGCCGGTGCGCCTGGCTGAGCTGTTCCTCAAGGCCGGAGCGCCCGAGGGGCTGCTCCAGGTCGTCCATGGCGACAAGGAGATGGTCGATGCGATCATCGACCACCCGGACATCCCGGCGATCAGCTTTGTCGGCTCCTCCGACATTGCCCACTACATCTATGCCCGCGGCAGCGCGCTGGGCAAAAGGGTGCAGGCCTTTGGCGGGGCCAAGAACCACGGGATCGTGATGCCCGATGCCGATATGGATCAGGTGGTGAGCGATCTGGTCGGCGCGGCCTACGGCTCGGCGGGCGAGCGCTGCATGGCGCTGCCCGTGGTGGTGCCGGTGGGCGCAGAGACCGCCGAGCGATTGAAAGAACTGCTGATCCCGGCAATCCATGCGCTCAGGATCGGTGTGTCGAGCGATCCCGATGCACATTATGGCCCGGTGGTGACGCCAGAGCACAAGGCGCGCATCGAGCAGTGGATCACCACGGCCGAACAGGAGGGCGCCGAGATCGTGATCGACGGGCGCGGCTTCACCCTTCAGGGGCATGAGAAGGGCTTTTTCGTCGGCCCGACGCTGATCGACCGGGTGACGCCGCAGATGAAATCCTATCAGGAGGAGATCTTCGGCCCGGTGCTCCAGATCGTGCGCGCGGCTGACTTCGAGGAGGCGCTGCGCCTGCCCTCGCAGCACCAATATGGTAATGGTGTGGCGATCTTCACCCGCAACGGCCATGCCGCGCGCGAATTTGCCGCCAGGGTCAATGTCGGCATGGTCGGCATCAATGTGCCGATCCCGGTGCCGGTGGCCTATCACTCCTTCGGCGGTTGGAAGCGCTCGGGCTTTGGCGATATCGACCAATATGGCGTTGAGGGGATGCGCTTCTGGACGAAGAGCAAGAAGATCACCCAGCGCTGGCCCGATGGCGGCGGGGATGGCTCCAACGCCTTCGTCATCCCCACCATGGGCTAGCCTCAGTCCGCTGTGATGGCCGCGATCACCTGAGCAAGCCAGGCGCGCGCCTCGGCATCCGAGCCCACCTCGGCAACGAATTCCTGCCCGCGCGAGGCGGCCTTGAGCTGCCCCTCCGCCCCCCAGCGCGCCGGATTGGCGTGATAGGAAAGCCCGGTGCGCGCAAAGAAGCCGGGCACGCGCCAGAGGCTTGGCCGCGCTCCCAGCGCGGTCAGCCGCAGCCCGGGATGCGCGCGGCGCGCTGCCGCGCCCGGCCCGAGATAGAGCCGGTCATTGCCGGCATGAAGGCCAAAGGCATGGGGGTGGCCAAGCGCGCGAAAGGGGGCAAGGACAGCAGCATCGGCAGTCGCCACGTCGATCACCCTCGCGACCTTCAGATAGCCGAAGATGCGGTGGTGGCGGCCTTCGTCCGGACTGTCGAACAGGCCGAAGAACAGGAACACATCCCCCACCCCCACGCCCTGGCGCGCCAGGTGGCCCTCGGCGGCATGGCACTGGCCGAGGATGGCCTGGCCATCGGCGGTGAACAGCGGATCGTGGTGGCAGGCATCGCCCGCGCCCAGCCGCCCGCCGCTCGCCCGCGCCACCAGCGCCCCCAGCCCGAGCGCGCCATAGGTGACCGGCGAGAGGCCCTTGCTGTCGGGGATCGGCAGGCTGACCGGACGCCCATCCACGATCGGCGAAGGCCCTCCGCCCGATGCCATGTCAAACCCCTTGCGTGACAGCACGATCCGCATGGCTGGCAGGCATCCTGCAACCGGGCTGCTTGCGCAAGCGGCAACTTCGGCGCTTGGCTTTTGCCGTCCCAAGCGGCTAAGGGCGCCGCACCATGCACACCCCGCCCCTTCCCGCCCGGCGTGCCGAGGCTGCACCCAACGGCTGACCTAGCAGGATCATGAAGCGGGTGTTTGCCAATATGGGCTGGCTTTTGGGCGGGCGCGGGTTCAACGCGGTGCTCAGCCTTGTCTATCTTGCCATTGCCGCGCGCACCCTCGGCACCCAGGGCTTTGGCCATTTCGCGCTGATCGTGGCGCTGGGCCAGGCGATCACCGGGCTTGCCAATTTCCAGACCTGGCAATTCATCGTGCGCTGGGGCGCCAATGGCGATGGCGGCAGCGTCGATCCCGACAAGGCGCGCGAGGCAACCGGCTTTGCCATGGCGCTCGATTTCGTCTCGGTGGCGCTCGGCCTCGCACTCGCCGGCGCGGTGATCGCCAGCGCGCCCTGGTGGCTCGAGGTGCCGCGCGACCTGCTGGGTCTTGCCTTTGCCTATTGCGCCATCAGCCTCGCGGCGATCCGCACCACGCCCACCGGCATCCTGCGGCTGCATTTTCAGTATGGCCGGGCTGCCATGGCCGAGGCGGTGCAGCCCATAGTGCGCACGCTGGGCGCGGCGCTGGCGCTTGTCTTCATGCCCAATGTCACCGGCTTCATCCTCGCCTATGCCGCCTCGGAGATCGCGGTCGCCGCGGCCTTGTGGGTGGCAGCGGCGCGGGTGCAGCCGATCAGCCTTGCGGCGATCAGCCTCAAGTCCATCCCCTCGCGCCACCGCGATACCTGGCGCTTCGTGGTCTCCACCAATCTTTCGGGCAGCCTCTCGGTCGCGGGCAAGCAGGTCATCATCCTGCTGGTGGGCACCTTCGGCGGGGCGGCGCTTGCCGGGGGCTTCCGCGTCGCCAGCCAGCTGGGTCAGGCGCTCATCAGCCTGGCCCAGACGGTGAGCAAGGCGATCCTGCCCGAACTCGTCCATTCGCGCCAGAACGCGCTCACCATCACCCGGCGCATGGCCAATATCGCCGCGGTGGGCGGGGTGATCGCGGTGGTTACCGCGCTTGCCTTCGGGCGCATCGGGCTCGAACTCGTCGCGGGCGAGGATTTCGGCGTGTTCTACTGGGCGATGGTGATCCTTGCCATTGCCGGGGCGGTCGAACTGGTGGGTGCGAGCCTCGAATCGCTGCTGGTTTCGGCCGGCAAGGCGCATATCGCCTTCATCGTGCGCGCGGTACCGACGCTGCTGGCGCTGGTGCTGCTCGATGCCGCGATCGCCTGGAACGGGGCCAAGGGCGCGGCCTTCGCGCTGCTGGGATCGAGCAGCCTTGCGGTGATCGGCTTTTACATCGCGATCCTGAACTTGAGCCAGATCCGCCTCGTGGTCGAGCCGGACGCAGAGGAGGAAGCGGCAGCCCAGCCGGCCGCCGCCGCTCCGCCGCCCGAGCGCTGATCACCCCTCGTAGGCGAGCCTGGGCTTGCGTGCCGCCGCGGTCTCATCGAGCCGCCGGCGCGGGGCAAAGCGCGGCGCCTGCTTCAGGCTCTCATCCCCCGCCAGCGCGCGGCGCACCACTGCGCGGAAGGCGGCGATGAACTGGTCGATCGCGGCCTTGCTCTCGGTTTCGGTCGGCTCGACCAGCATGGCCCCGTGCACCACCAGCGGGAAATAGACCGTCATCGGGTGATAGCCCTCGTCGATCAGCCCCTTGGCGACATCGAGCGTGGAAAGCCCATTGGCAAAGTCCTTGTCGCCAAACAGCGCCTCGTGCATGCACGGGCCGCTGGCAGCGAAGGGCGCATGGAGAATGTCCTCCATGCTGCGCAGGATGTAATTGGCGTTCAAGACCGCATCCTCGGCCACCTGCTTCAGCCCATCGGCCCCGTGGCTGAGGATATAGGCGAGCGCGCGGGTGAACATCCCCATCTGCCCGTGGAAAGCCGTCATGCGCCCAAGGCTGGGGCCGCGCTCGGCGCTGTCCTCCTCCTCGACGAGGTAGAACTCCCCGGTCTCGGCCCGGCGGCGGATGAAGGGCAAGGGGGCATAGGGCGCCAGCGCCTCGGACAGCACCACCGGCCCCGCCCCCGGCCCGCCGCCGCCATGCGGGGTGGAGAAGGTCTTGTGCAGGTTGATGTGCATGGCATCAACACCAAGATCGCCGGGACGCACCTTGCCGACGATGGCGTTGAAATTGGCCCCGTCGCAATAGACATAGCCGCCCGCGGCATGGACCGCATCGGCGATCCTGCGGAAATCCTTCTCGAACAATCCGCAGGTGTTGGGATTGGTGATCATCACCGCGGCAACATCGGGGCCGAGGCGGGCCTCGAGCGCGGCGAGATCGACCCGCCCCTCAACCGTCGCCGGGATGTTCTCGACCCGGTAATTGGCAAAGGCCGCGGTCGCCGGGTTGGTGCCATGGGCGCTTTCGGGCACCAGCACCACCTCGCGCGCATCGCCGCGGGCCTCGTGCGCGGCACGGATCGCAAGGATCCCGCACAGCTCGCCATGGGCGCCGGCCTTGGGACTCATGGCGACGGCGGGCATGCCGGTGAGCTTGCACAGCCATTCACCCAGCTGGTGGATCACCTCGAGCGCGCCCTGCACCGCGTTCTGGGGACTGAGCGGGTGGATATCGGCAAAGCCCGGCAGCCGCGCGATCTTCTCGTTGAGGCGTGGATTGTGCTTCATCGTGCACGAGCCGAGCGGGAAGAAGCCAAGATCAATGCCATAATTCTGGCGCGACAGGCGGGTGTAGTGGCGCACGGTTTCCGGCTCGGTGAGGCCAACCAGCCCGATCGGCGCGCTGCGGGCAAGGCCAGCGAGGCGGCTCGGCGCACCGGGGTCGGGCTCGGGCAGATCGACGCCCGTCACATCGGCCCGGCCGATCTCGAAGAGCAGCGGCTCTTCCAGCATCAGCGCGCGGTTGCCGGTGGTGGTGGGCGCCGCCAGACCCGCCAGCCCTTCATCAGCCGCCGGCATCTCGGGCTTCCAGCCGCTCTTGTTGGGGGCGTTCATTGCGCGGTCTCCTTGATGCTGGCCTCAAGCTCGCAGGCGAGCCGTTCGATATCTTCTTCGCTGGTGGTCTCGGTGACGGCGACGAGCAGCGCATGTTCGAGCGCTGCGACGCCCGGATAGAGCCGCCCGAGCGAGACCCCGCCGAGCACCCCGCGATCCGCCAGATCGCGCACGATCTGGCGCGCCGGCTTGCCGCCGAGCATCAGCGTGAACTCGTTGAAGAAGGCCTGGTTGAGCACCTCGACGCCCGGCACGCGTGCCAGCCGATCGGCAGCAAGACAGGCCAGCCGATGGTTCTCGGCCGCAAGCTGGCGCAGCCCCTTCTCGCCCAGCAACGTCATGTGGACCGAGAAGGCGAGCGCGCACAGGCCCGAATTGGTGCAGATATTGCTCGTCGCCTTCTCGCGGCGGATGTGCTGTTCGCGGGTGGAAAGCGTCAGCACGAAGCCGCGCTTGCCCTCGGCATCCACGGTCTCGCCGCACAGCCGCCCCGGCATCTGGCGCACGTGCTTGGGATCACGCACGGCAAACAGGCCAAGGTAAGGCCCGCCGAATTGGAGGCCAACACCGAGCGCCTGGCCCTCGCCCACCACGATATCCGCGCCCATCTCGCCCGGTGCCTTGATCGCGCCGAGGGCCACCGGCTCGGTGTTGACCACCACCAGCAGCGCGCCCCGGGCATGGGCGGCTTCGGCCACGGGGGTGAGATCGCTGATGCGCCCCAAGATATCGGGATATTGCACCACCACGCAGGCGGTCTCCTCATCGATCCGGGCGATGAGGCCGGCAAGATCGGGCTCGGGCGTGATCGCCGGCAGAGCATCGGCGATGGTATCGCCGGTGAAATGCGCCATGGTCTTGACCACCTGGGCATAGTGGGGATGCAGCGCGCCCGAGAGCACCGCGCGCTTGCGCCGGGTGATGCGGGTCGCCATCGCCACCGCCTCCCAGCACGCGGTCGAGCCGTCATAGAGCGAGGCATTGGCGACCGCGCAGCCATAGAGCCGCGCGACCTGGGTCTGGAACTCGAACAGCATCTGCAGCGTGCCTTGCGCGATTTCCGGCTGGTAGGGGGTGTAGGCGGTGAGGAACTCGCCGCGCTGGATGATCGCATCGACACTGGCCGGCACGTGGTGGCGATAGGCCCCGGCGCCGAGGAAGAAGGGCACCTCGCCCGCCACCAGGTTCTTTGCCGCCAGCGCCTTCATGTGGCGTTCGACCGCCATCTCGCTGGCATGCAGCGGCAGGCCGGGGATCGGCCCGTCGAGCCGGGCGGCCTCGGGCACATCGATGAACAGGTCATCGATGCTGGCCGCCCCGATCCGGGCGAGCATCGCCTGGCGGTCGGCATCGGTGAGGGGAAGGTAGCGCATGGTGGGTGGCTTTCCTTGGCTGGGCGGGAGAGGATCAGGCGGGGGGCGGGGGCGGCTCGGGCGGCGCGGCGAGCGGTGCAGTGCCAAGCGCGGCAAGATCGGCCAGCGCCCCGGCAAAGCGCGCCGGGCCGGTGTGGCTGGTGCGCATCCACGGGGCGAGCCAGATGCGAAAGCCCGCCGCGCGCACCCGGTGACAGAAGGCGTAATCGTCGGAAAGCAGGTGCCCGGTATCGGGATCGATCAGCGGCTGGAACAACGCGTGGAGATGATCGCCCACCAGCCCGCTGTCACGATCAAGCTGGTCGGGGGCATAGCGCAGCTCGGGGTGGCGCGCGATGAGGGCGGCGATCACCTCGCGGCGGATCGCCATCAGCCCGGTGCCGATGCGGGACAGCTCGATCGGCTGATCGAGGCGGAACTGCCCCTTGGGATCGACCAGATCGAGCGCGAACACCCCGGAGAAGCGCTCGAGCGCGGCCGGATTGCCAGCGGCAAGGCCACGTTCCGCGGCGGCGGCAACGAGGTTCCAGTTGATCCGCCGCTTGGGGCAGGGCGCGCCCACCACCGCCAGCGCGGGATCAGCCTCCATCCGCGCGATGAGGCCGATGAGCTGATCGGGATCAAAGCCGATATCGCCATCGATGAAGACGAGGTAGCGCGCCTCGCTCTGCAGGAAGGCAGCGACCAGCGCGTTTCTTGCCCGGTCGATCAGCGGATTGTTGCTCAGCCAGGCAAAACGGCAGCCCAGCCCCGCTCGCTCGGCCGCGCCCACCAGGCCGATGATACTGCGCAGATAGTCCGCCGCGGCCCCGGTATAGAGCGGGGTGGCAACCATCAGGCTGGCAGCTTGGGGGGCGGGGGCGGCGCTCACGGGCGGGTGCGGCTCAAAGGCTGTCGATGAAGGCCTTGTAGCCCTCCTCGTCCATCAGCGCGTCAAGCTCGCCCGCATCGGCGATGGTCATGCGGAAGAACCAGCCCTCGTCCTCGGGGCTGGAATTGACCAGCGCCGGGTTGTCCTCAAGCGCCGGGTTGATCTCGGTGATCTCGCCGGTGATCGGGGCATAGACATCCGAGGCGGCCTTGACGCTCTCGACCACCGCGGCATCCTTGCCCCGTTCGATCAGCGCCCCGACTTCGGGCAGTTCGACATAGACGATATCGCCCAATTGGCCCTGGGCATAATCGGTGATGCCGACGGTGGCGACATCGTCCTCGACCTCGATCCACTCGTGTTCGTCGGTGTAGTAGCGCGGCATTTGATCAGCTCCCTCGATGGTAGCGGTGCGGGACAAAGGGGGTGGCAACCACGGTGGCGGCAAGGCGCTTGCCCCGCACCTCCACCTCGAGCGCGGTGCCGGGGGCGGCATGAGCGCTGGCGACATAGGCCATGGCGATCGGCACACCGAGTGTGGGCGAAAAGCCGCCGCTGGTGACGGTGCCGATCTGGGCGGCTCCCGCAAAGACCTGCACGCCCTCGCGCGCGGGCAGGCGCCCTTCGAGCCGGAGGCCGACCCACTTGCGCTGCGTGCCTTGATTGATCTCGCGGATGATCCGTTCGGCGCCCGGAAAGCCGCCGGTGCTGCGGCGGCGCTTGTTGATGCCGAAGGTAAGCCCCGCCTCGATCGGGCTGGTCTCGGGGGAGAGGTCATGGCCATAGAGCGGCAGTCCGGCCTCGAGCCGGAGCGAATCGCGGGCGCCAAGCCCGATGGGCTTCACTTCGGGTTCGCCGCAGAGCAGGTCGGCAATCTCGGCGGCGGCGGCGGCAGGGAGCGAAATCTCGAAGCCATCTTCGCCGGTATAGCCCGCCCGGGCGATCTGCACCGGGTGCCCGGCAAGCGCGAAGCGACCAAAGCGCATGAAGGTCAGGCCCGCCACTTCGGGCACGTGGCGGGCGAGCACCGCGGCGGCCTCGGGCCCCTGGAGCGCCAGCAGCGCCTGGTCATCGAGATGGTTGAGCGTGATCGCATCGGGCAGGTCCTCGCGCAGCAGCGCGATATCGTCCCACTTGGTCGCGCCGTTGACCACGAGGTAGAGCGAACCGTCCGCAAGGCGCGAGACCATCAGATCATCGAGCACCCCGCCCGCCGCGTCGAGCAGCAGCGAATAGCGCTGGGCGCCCGCCTTCAAGGTCGAAAGGTCGATCGGCAGCACCGCCTCGAGTGCAGCGTCGAGCCCCTCGCCCGAAAGCACCAGCTGGCCCATGTGCGAGACATCAAATAGGCCCGCATGGCTGCGTGTCCAGTGATGTTCGGCGATGATGCCTTCGTACTGGATCGGCATCTCATAGCCGGCAAAGGGCACCATGCGCGCGCCCCGGGCGCGGTGCCAGGCATCGAGCGGCAGCGCGGCGAGCGGCAGTTCCTCGAGCGTCTCGTCGGTCTCTTGATCGCTCACGATCAGGTCTTCCCCCGGGCATCAGAAGGCAGGCAAACGGAGCCACGCGGCCCCGCGATGACGCTGCCCCCTCTGTCGGGTGACCTGAGAGCTTCGGCAGGGACGCGAAGCGCGCCTTGCCTCCCCTTCGGTGGCCCGCGGCACCTGCCACGGGCGCTTTCCAGAGTGTCATGCGACCGGGCGGTCCGGTGGCCTGAGAGTTTCCGGGGCGGTTGCTCCTTCGGCGCCGCAGCACCCCAAGGGGTGCCGACGGGCTCTCCCGCGCGGCCGCCCGCAGCAGATTCGCACCCGCTGCGGAAGACGGGCCGGGCATGCGCCAAATGCTGCAGCGCGTCAATCGCCTGCACCTGCGCGATGCGCGGGGCAAAGCCGTTTGCGCACAGCTTTCAAGGACAATAAGACCGCGCGGCGATGAACATCACCGAAATCTACCTGATCGCGCTCGCCATCGTCTTCGCGGTGCCCTGGCTCGTCTGGCGCCTCGGGCGCACCGATCACTGGGCGCCGCTGGTGGTGGTGCAGATCGTCGGCGGCATCCTGCTCGGCCCGGGGGTGCTGGGGGCGGCATTTCCCGATTACTATGCCTTCGTGTTCCGCCCGGACGTGATCATGGCCTTGAATGGGGTGGCCTGGTGGGCGGTGATGCTGTTCGTGTGGATCGCAGGAATCGAACTCGATCTCAGCCAGGCCTGGCAGCACCGGCGCGAGACCGGGCTGACCGCGGGCCTTGCATTGGGCGTGCCGCTGCTGGCCGGCACTGCGGCGGCTGCGATAATCCTGCAATTTCCCGGCTGGCGCGGGCCCAAGGGGGAATATTGGCAGGCGCTGCTCGGCATCGGCATGTCCTGTGCGGTGACAGCGCTGCCGATCCTCGTGCTGCTGATGGACAAGCTCGGCATCCTGCGCGAACAGCTTGGCCAGCGCATCCTGCGCTATGCCAGCCTCGATGACATCGCCATCTGGGGCGTTCTGGCGTTGATCCTGCTGGATTTCGACCGGCTGGCGCGCCAGGCGTTGTTCATCCTCGGCTTTGCCTTTGCCGCCTGGGCGATGCGGTGGGTGATGGCGCGCATCGGCGCAGCGGATCGCTGGGCAGTAGGCCTCATCTGGCTGGCGATGTGCGGCTTTGCCGGCGACTGGGCGGGGCTGCACTTCATGGTCGGTGCTTTCCTGGCTGGCGTGGTGCTCGATGCCAGGTGGTTCGGCCACGAGGCGATGGACCGTTTCCGCGACGTGGTGCTGCTCACCATCATGCCGGTGTTCTTCCTTTCCACCGGCCTTCGCACCCAGTGGGAAGGCGGCGGACTCACCGTGTTTGCCGTGGCCGGGCTGCTGCTCGCCGCGGCGGTGGGGGGCAAGCTCCTGGGCGTTCACATCGCCGGACGCCTGCTCGGCTGGAGCCGGGCCGAGGCGCGCCTCATCGGCTGGCTGCTCCAGACCAAGGCGCTGATCATGATCATCTTTGCCAATATCCTGCTGGATAAGCAGGTGATCACGCCGACGACCTTCACCGCCCTGCTGCTGATGGCGGTGGCAAGCACGATGCTGACCAAGCCCTTTGCGAGCCCCTTGATCGCGAAGCTCGGCGCACGGGTGAAGGCCGAGGCGTAAGCCGCACCCTGTTGGAGACACATGAGACACTGTCCAGGAGCGGAATTCTCGCCGCCCCCCAACCCGCCATTGCGGGGCATGAAAAGAGGCGGGCGAGCGGGTTCATGGGCGCAATCCTGCGCCCTTCCAGCCGAGTAGGAAAACCCCCGCCCCCGCCGCCTTGGCAGGCCCGAGGTTCCAACAACCGGCCCCTAGAGTCCCTACCCATCCTGCAAGGATGGGGAGGGATTTGTGGCCGCTACTTTCCCGTCAGCTCCAGCGCGCGCGCCATCAATTCCTTTTCGCGCACGGTGAAGTTCCCAGTGTCCTCGCCGCCTTCGGGAGGCGGGTTCTGGGTGGTGAAATAGACGAAACCGATCCCGCGTCGCGGCTCATACCAAAGCCCAGAGAGCAGGCCATAGGCCTCTCCGGGGTGGCCAAGCCATGGCCTGCCGATGCTGAACAGCGTGTCGTCGCAGGGATCATCGAACCATTCGATCAACTGGAGTCCCAGACCGTAATGGCAGAACAACTGCGCCGCGCCGGTCCGCCCCTGCACGGGCGAAAGAACCAGCCTTTCCAGCGCGCGCGGCTGAAGGAAATCGGAATCCCCGCCCCGCATGACTTCGCGGCCGATCTTCGCGAGGTCCACCATGCCGATCCTCACCCCGCCCTGGGGCGAGAAGATCGAGGCATTGGTGCCGGGGACGTAAGCATCAAGATCGCAACGCTTTCCTTCGGCCACGGGGATGGTGCAGGCCGGCGGCAGGCGCTCGGGCGCATCGGCGGCAACCTCGCCGGTATGGCGGTAGAGCGTCACCGCGCGGGCCTCCAGCTCGGGCCCGCAGCCGATCCAGTTGAGGCAGGCCTTCACGCCCAGAGGCTTGAACACCAGCCGCTCGACGAGGCGATCATAGCGTTCGCCCGAGGCCGCCTCTAGCACCGTCGCCACCAGCGGTGATCCGAGATTGGCATATTCGAACGCCGCCTCCCCCGGCTTGCCCGTATCGCGCCACGCCGCCCGATCAGCGAATTTGGCCTGCAAGCTCTCGCCCAGCGGAATGCTGTAACCGGCCTTGTCGGACAGCCCCGCGCGGTGCGACAGCAGGTGCGCGAGTGTCACCGGCGCATCGGGGTGGAAGGGAGAACGCACCTTCCACCCGAGATAGTCCGAAACATCGCGGTCAAGATCGACCTTGCCCTCGTCCACCAGCCGCAGCGCGGCGAGCGCCATGATCAGCTTGGATATGCTCGCGATCCGCACCGGATCATTGGCCTCGACCGGGCGCTCGGTTTCAAGGTTCGCCAGCCCCTCGACGATCAGCGGACGGATGCTCTCGCGGTCAAAGGCGACAACGACCGTGGCGGGCGGCGACGGGGTGTGGACCTCAGCGGCGGCAGGGGCGGCGATCAAGGCGAGGGCAGCGGCGAGACGGCGGATCATGGCCCGCATCATCGCCGCACCAGCCCTCGCGTCAATCGAGATTCGGCCTCAGCCAGCGTTCCGCCTGCTCGACGCTCACCCCGCGGCGCTTGGCATAGTCCTCGAGCTGGTCGCGCCCGATGCGGGCGACGCCGAAATACTCGGACTCTGGGTGACCGAAATAGAAGCCCGAGACCGCGGCGGTGGGCAGCATGGCAAAGCTCTCGGTCAGCGCAAGGCCGGCATTGGCGGGCGCATCGAGCAGATCGAACAGGATCGGCTTCAACGAATGATCGGGGCAGGCCGGATAGCCCGGCGCCGGGCGGATGCCGCGATATTCCTCGCGGATCAGCGCCTCGTTGGTGAGCTGTTCGCCCGGGGCATAGGCCCACAAGGTGGTGCGCACGTGCTGGTGCAGCGCCTCGGCAAAGGCCTCGGCCAGGCGGTCAGCCAGTGCCTTCAGGAGAATGTCGGAAAAATCGTCCCTTTCCGCCTGGAAGCGGGCAATGTGCGGCTCGATCCCGTGGATCGCCACGGCAAAGCCGCCGATCCAGTCGCCTGCCGGATCGATGAAATCGGCAAGGCACATATTGGCCCGCTCGCGCGATTTTTTCACCTGCTGGCGCAGGAAGGGAAGGCGCGTGCCATTGTCGAGCACCACGTCATCGCCCTCGCGCCGGCACGGCCACAGCCCGGCAACCCCGCGCGCGGTGAGCCACCTTTCGGCAATGATCCGATCGAGCATGGCATTGGCATCGGCAAAGAGCTGGCTTGCGGTCTCGCCCACCACCGGATCGGTGAGGATCGCAGGATAAGTGCCGTGCAGCTCCCAGGCGCGGAAGAACGGGGTCCAGTCGATAAAGCCGCGCAGCTGCGCCAGGTCCCAATCGCGAAACACGTGCAGACCGGGCCTCGCCGGGGCCGGGGGCTTTTCGGCCGGATCGATGACAAAGGCGCGCGCGCGCGCCTCGGCGAGCGGCAGCAGCTCGCTTTGCCCCTTGGCGCTGCGCGCCTCGCGCAGCGCGGCATATTCGCCCGCCACTTCGGCGACATAGGCCTCGCGCTGGGTATCGGAGAGCAGCCGCGCAGCCACCCCCACCGCGCGGCTGGCATCGAGCACGTGGATCACCGGGCCATCATAGGCGGGATCGATCTTGAGGGCGGTGTGCACCTTGCTGGTGGTTGCCCCGCCGATCAGCAGCGGCATGGTCATGCCGGCGCGCTGCATTTCCTCGGCCACGGTCACCATCTCGTCGAGCGAGGGGGTGATGAGGCCCGAAAGCCCGATCATGTCGGCCTGGTTGTCGTTGGCGGCCTTGAGGATCTCGCTCCAGGGCACCATCACCCCGAGGTCGATCACCTCATAGCCGTTGCATTGCAGCACCACGCCGACGATGTTCTTGCCGATATCGTGAACATCGCCCTTGACCGTGGCCATCACGATCCGGCCCTTGGCGCGGCGCTCCTCTGGCGCCAGCAGCTCCTTTTCCGCCTCGATATAGGGGATGAGATGGGCCACCGCCTTCTTCATCACCCGGGCGGATTTGACCACCTGCGGCAGGAACATCTTGCCCGAGCCAAACAGGTCGCCAACCACGTTCATCCCGTCCATCAACGGGCCTTCGATCACCTCGATCGGGCGCGCGGCCTGCTGGCGGGCTTCCTCGGTGTCCTCGATGATATGGGCATCGATGCCCTTGACGAGCGCATGTTCGAGCCGCTTTGCCACCGGCCAGCCGCGCCATTCGGCCGCGGCCTTGTCATCGGCTGCGCTCTTGCCCTTGTAGCTTTCGGCCAGCGCGATCAGCCGTTCGGTCGCTTGCGCATCGCGGTTGAGGATCACGTCCTCGCAGGCCTCGCGCAAGACCGGGTCGATCTGGTCATAGACATCAAGCTGCCCGGCGTTGACGATCGCCATGTCGAGCCCGGCGGGAATGGCGTGATAGAGGAACACCGAGTGCATCGCCCGGCGCACCGGCTCGTTGCCGCGGAAGGAGAAGGAGAGGTTCGACAGCCCCCCGGAAAAATGCGCGTGCGGGCACAGCTGGCGCAAGGTCCGCACCGCCTCGATGAAATCGACGGCATAGGAATTGTGCTCCTCGATCCCGGTGGCCACGGCAAAGATGTTGGGATCGAAGATGATGTCCTCGGGCGGGAAGCCCTCGGCGACCAAGAGGTCATAGGCGCGCTTGCAGATCTCCACCTTGCGCGCCTTGGTGTCGGCCTGGCCCTGCTCGTCGAAGGCCATCACCACCACCGCCGCGCCATAATCCATGCAGGCGCGCGCCTGGGCAAGGAAGGTCTCCTCCCCTTCCTTCAGGCTGATCGAATTGACGATCGGCTTGCCGCTGACGCATTTGAGCCCGGCCTCGATCACCTCCCACTTGGAACTGTCGATCATCACCGGCACCCGGGCAATGTCGGGCTCGGCGGCGATCAGCTTCAAAAAGGTGGTCATGGCATGGACGGCATCGAGCAGGCCTTCGTCCATATTGACATCGATGATCTGCGCGCCGTTCTCGACCTGCTGGCGCGCAACCTCGACCGCGGCGGCATAATCGCCCGCGAGGATCAGCTTCTTGAAGGCGGCGCTGCCGGTGACGTTGGTGCGCTCGCCGATATTGATGAAACGCGAGGAGGAGAGGGTCACGGTGGTGCTTTCGGGGATGGTCAGGCGGCAACGAAGGCTTCAAGCCCGGCAAGCCGCATCGCCGGCGTGAGCGTGGGGATGGCGCGCGGGCGGGCACCGGCAACGGCGCGGGCGATCGCGGCGATGTGCTGAGGGGTCGAACCGCAACAGCCGCCCAGCATGTTGACCTGGCCATCCGCCGCCCAATCGGCCACCAACGCCGCGGTGGTCTCGGGCGCCTCGTCATATTCGCCCAGTTCATTGGGCAGCCCGGCATTGGGATAGACCAGCAGCAGCGCATCGGCGATCTGGGCGAGGGTCTTGACGTGCGGGCGCAGCTGCGCCGCGCCAAAGCTGCAATTGAGACCGATGGTGAGCGGGCGGGCGTGGCGCACCGCATACCAGAAGGCCTCGACCGTGTGGCCCGAAAGATTGCGGCCCGAAAGGTCAGTGAGGGTCATCGAGATCATCAGCGGGATCTCCCGCCCCAGCGCGCGCTCGAGGCGCCGCACGGCCATGATCCCGGCCTTGGCGTTCAAGGTATCGAACACGGTCTCGATGAGAATGAAATCCACCCCCCCTTCAACCAGCGCGGCGGCCTGTTCGTGATAGACCTCGACCAAGTGATCAAAGTCGATCTCGCGAAAGCCCGGGTCTTCGACATCGGGGCTCAAGGACAAGGTCTTGTTGGTCGGGCCGATCGCGCCGGCGACAAAGCGGGGGCGGCCATCGCGCGCGGCATATTCATCGGCAAGGCCGCGCGCGATCCGCGCGCTCGCCCGGTTGATCTCGCCCACCAGGTGCTCGGCGCGATAATCGGCCTGGCTGATGCGGTTGGCCGAGAAGGTGTTGGTCGAGACCACATCCGATCCGGCCTCGAGATAGGCGCGGGTGATATCGGCGATCACATCGGGGCGGGTGAGCGCGAGGATATCATTGTTGCCCTTCTGGTCAGCGGCAAGGCCAAGCTCGCCGGCATAGTCGGCCTCGGTGAGCTTGCGCAGCTGGATCTGGGTGCCGAAGGCGCCATCGAAGATCAGCACGCGCTCGGCAGCTTCGGCAAGCAGGCGTTGGCGGGCGTTCATGCAGGGGTCTCCGTGGCTTTGTCGCTGTTCTGAGGGCGCTTGCCGAGCAGATGGCAGATGGCATAGGCCAGCTCTGGCCGGTTGAGCGTGTAGAAGTGGAAATCGCGCACGCCCCCGGCATAGAGGCGGCGGCACAGCTCGGCCGCGATGGTGGCGGCGACCAGCTGGCGCGCGGCGGGCTTTTCATCAAGCCCTTCAAACAGGCCATCCATCCACGCCGGGATCGCCGCGCCGCAGGCCGAAGCAAACTTGCGCGCCTGGGCAACATTGGTGACCGGCAGGATGCCGGGCAGGATCGGGGCGGCAATCCCCGCCGCGGCGCAGGCATCGCGGAAGCGGAAGAAGGTTTCGGCCGAAAAGAAGAACTGGGTGATCGCCCGGCTCGCTCCGGCATCGAGCTTGCGCTTGAGGTTGTCGATATCGGCCTCGGGGCTGGCGGCATCGGGGTGGGTTTCGGGATAGGCGGCAACCGAGATGTCGAAGGGGGCGATCGCCTTGAGCCCCGCCACCAGCTCGGCGGCATTGGCATAGCCATCGGGGTGCGGGGTGAAGGGCGCGCCCGGCTCTCCGGCATCGCCGCGCAGGGCGACGATGTGGCGCACCCCGGCCTCCCAATAGCGTTCGGCCACGGCGCGGATCTCGTCCTTGCTCGCGGCCACGCAGGTAAGGTGCGCCGCGGCCGGAAGCCGCGCCTCGGCAATGATCCGCGCCACCGTGGCATGGGTGCGCTCGCGGGTCGATCCGCCCGCGCCATAGGTGACCGAGACGAAGGCCGGCTCAAGCGGCTTCAATTGCGTCACCGCGTCCCACAGCTGGCGCTCCATCGCCTCGCTCTTGGGCGGGAAGAACTCGAAACTCACCGCCACGTCGCCCGGCAGGCCCGAAAACAGCGGGGCATCGGTGGCGGTGCGGTATTCGTGCAGCTGGGAAAGCGTCGGGGTCATGGGGCAGGTTCCAGAGCGGGGGTGGCAGCCGCCGCGGCAGCAGCCGAGGTGCCGGGGCGGCGGCGGGCAACCCAGATCTTGACCACCAGGCTTGCTCCGGCGAGCGCGATCGGTGCCGGGGCGGAAAAGCCCGCCGCGCGCAGCAGCGCGGCCATCTGCCGATCGGAAAAGCCCAGCCGCACGTGCTGGTGGCGGGTGCGCAGCTCCTCGCGGTCGTGGCTGGCAAAATCGACGATGGCGATCCGCCCGCCGGCCTTGAGCACCCGCGCGGCCTCGCCGAGCACCCGGGCAGGATCGGTGGCAAAGTGCAGCACCTGGTGCAAGATCACCGTGTCAAACCCCGCCGCGGCAAAGGGCAGATCGACAAAATCGCCCTGCACCAGCTCGATCTGGCTGGCTGGCAGGTGCTGGAGCTTGGCCCGGGCGACGCGCAGCATCTCGAGGCTCTTGTCGAGCGCGACGATGCGATCGGCATGGGGGGCGAAAAGCTCGGCCATGCGCCCGGTGCCGGTGCCGATATCGAGCAGGGTGCCGAGCGGCGCCTCGCCGAGCGCCTCGAGAAGCCGCGCCTCGACCTCGGCATCGGGGCTGTGGAGCGCGCGCAGCTCGTCCCACTCCCCGGCGTGGCGGGCAAAGTAAAGCTCTGCCGCCGCGGCCCGGGCCTCGCGGATCGCGGCGAGCTTGCGCCGATCGGCCTCGCACTGCGCGGCAAAGCCCGGCTCCTCTGCCTCTGCGAGCGCAAGCAATTGCTGGACCGCGCCCACAAGGCCCTCGCGCGCCTCGCTCTGGCGCAGGAACACCCAACTGCCCTCGCGGCGGCGCTCGGCCAGCCCCGCATCGCACAGGATGCCGACATGGCGCGAGACGCGCGGCTGGCTCTGGCCCAGCACCTGCGCCAGCTCGCCCACCGCCAGCTCCATCGTCCCCAGCAGGCGGGCGATGCGCAGCCGGGTGGGATCAGCAAGCGCGCGGAAGATGTCCTCGATCAGCATGACGCCAAAGTCATATAAAGATATTTTTATATCTGTAAATCGCCTGCGTAACGGCGGGCGCAGAAGGCGTCTCGCCTAGCCCTTGGCCATGAGGCGCCGGTAATGATCGGAAAGGGTCTCGCTGCCGAATTCGGGGGTGAGATCGGCGCGATAGCGCCCGCTTGCCGGATCCCATACCAGCATCGATTCGGTGGCATAATAATGCGCGATCCGGGCATATTCGGCCTTGGCCGCGCACCATGGCGACAGCCCCGCCCCCAGCCCCAGCACCCGCGCCGCAGCGGCAAACAGCCCCGGGCTGACCGAGCGGAACCGCGCCGGGCGCCGGGCTGCGGCAAACAGCAGCTCGCCCTGTTCGCGCGGGGTGATCGCCGGGCCCGGCCCGCCCACCGGCAGGATGCGCCCGGCGGCCTCGGGATTGTCGATCGCGGCGAGGATGAAGCGCGCAAGGTCAGCATCGCTGATCGGCTTGCAGGAAGTCAGCTCCCCATCGCCGAACAGCAGGAAGGGCTTGCCTGCGCGCACCCGCGCGACCTGACCCGAGAGCGACTTGAAGAAGGCGGTTGGGCGGATGATGGTATGGGTGATCGGGCTTTGGACAAGCGCCGCCTCGAAGGCGAGCTTGGCGTGCTGGAAAGCAAGCCGCGGCTTTTGCACGCAGATCGCCGAGAGCAGGATGAACTGGCGCGCGCCTGCCGCCTCGGCCGCGGCCAGCAGCGCGCGGTTGGAATCGTGATCGACCGCCCAGGCATCGCTGGGCGCGCCGCTGCGCGAGGCGATGCAGGAGATCACCACCTCTGCCCGCGCCGCTGCCACCCTTTGGGCAAGCAACGCGGGGCTGGAGAAATCGGCGCGCGCCAGGGCATGGGTCTCGTGCCCCGCCGCGGCAAGGGCCGCTGCCACCGCCTTGCCGATGGTGCCGCTCGCCCCGGCAAGGACAACGCGGCGCGCGGGAGATGCAGCTAGGGTCATCGCCCCACCCTAGCCAAGGCGTGCGGGACACAAAAGTGGCAGTTGCCCGGCCGCGGAGCAGGCGCCAGCCTTGCCGCCACGTGGGAGAGACCAGGCACACCATGCGCGATCCCTACACCTATGTCGTCATCGTCAGTGCGCTGGCGCTGCTCGCCTATTATTTCACCCTGCTCAAGGCGGGGCTGGCGCGGGTGCGCTTCAAGGTGCCCGCGCCCTCGCACGAGGGGCCGGAGGAATATGTCCGCCACGTGCGCGCGCATCACAACACGCTCGAACACCTGGTGCTGTTCCTGCCGGGCCTGTGGCTGTTTGCCTATGTCGTCAGCCCGATCTGGGCCGCGGCGATCGGCATCATCTGGCCACCGATGCGCGTGCTCTATGCCCTGGGCTATTACCGCGCGGCCGAAAAGCGGCTGATCCCGCTCTATATCTCGATGCCGCCGATCTATATCTTCGTGCTCGGCGCGCTCATCGGCGGGCTGGTGCGGCTGGGCAAGGGGGGATGAGGCGATGGCCGATTATGACTGGGTGATCCGCGGCGGCACCATCGTCGATGGCACCGGGGCACCGCCTTTCGCCGGCGATCTTGCCCTTGCCGGCGGGCGCATCGCCGCGATCGGCAAGGTGGAGGGCCGCGGCGCCGAGGAGATCGATGCCCGCGGGCTGATCGTCACCCCCGGCTTCATCGATGTGCACACCCATTATGACGGGCAATGCATCTGGGCCGAGGAGCTCGCGCCCTCCTCGTCCCACGGGGTCACCACCGCGGTGATGGGCAATTGCGGGGTCGGCTTTGCCCCCTGCCGCCGCGCGGACCAGGAGATGCTGGTCAAGGTGATGGAGGGGGTGGAGGACATCCCCGGCGTGGTGATGACCGAGGGGCTGGCCTGGGACTGGGAGACCTTCCCCGAATATCTCGACCGCGTGGCCGCCGGGCGGCGCGACATCGATGTGGCCGCCTACCTGCCCCATTCGCCCTTGCGGGTCTATGCCATGGGGGCGCGCGGGGCGGCGCGCGAACCGGCACGCGAGGCTGATCTCGCGCTGATGCGCCGCCTTACCGCCGAGGCGATGCGCGCCGGGGCGATCGGCTTTGCCACCTCGCGCCTGTCGATCCACAAGACCGCCGATGGCGATGCCATCCCCACCTTCGCCGCCGACATTGCCGAACTCGAGGCGATCGCCCGCGGCATGGCCGATGCTGGGGCCGGCACCTTCCAGGTGGTGCTCGATGCCTTTGTCGGCTGGGACAGGGAATATGAGGTGATCGAGCGGGTGATCGCCGCCTCGGGCCGCCCGGCCACCTTCACCCTTGCCTCGGGCAATGATGCGCCGCCGCGCTGGCGCCGGGTGCTCGAGATGCTCGAGGCCACCAATGCCCGCGGCGCCCGTGCGACCGCGCAGGTGATGCCGCGCCCGATCGGGCTGATCGCCGGCCTGGAACTGACGGTGCACCCCTTCGTGCTGTGCCCTTCCTGGGCGAAGATCGCGCATCTTCCGATTCCCGAGCAGGTTGCGGCGATGCGCGATCCGGCCTTGCGCGCCGCCTTGCTGACCGAGGATTTCGCCCCCGGGCACCCCTTCAACGAGCTGGCGCGCAACTGGCGCTGGCTGTTCCCGCTCGACGATCCGCCCGACTATGCCCCGCCCGCGTCGATGAGCATGGCCGCTGAGGCGGCGGCGCGCGGCTGCACCCCCCAGGAAGTGGCCTATGAGCGCATCCTTGCCACCGAGGGGCGCGGGCTGTTCCTCGCCGCGCTCGGCAATTACGAGAACGCCTCGCTCGAAAGCGCGCACACCATGCTGCGCCACCCCCACTGCGTGCCCGGCCTTGGCGATGGCGGGGCGCATTACGGGGCGATCTGCGATGCGAGCTATTCGACCTACCTGCTCACCCAGTTCGTCAAGACCGATGGGCCGCTCAGGCTCGATCTGGCCGAGGCGGTGCACATGCTGAGCGCCAAGGCGGCGCGCGCGGTGGGCCTTGCTGATCGCGGCACGATTGCGCCTGGCGGCCGGGCCGATCTCAACGTCATCGATCTTGATCGCCTGCGCCTCCACCTGCCCGAAGTGGTGCGCGATCTGCCAGCCGGCGGGCGGCGGCTGCACCAGCGCGCCAGCGGCTACGTGGCGACCTTCGTTGCGGGCGAGGCGATCCGCCGGGATGACGCCAGCACCGGCGCGCGCCCGGGCAAGCTGGTGCGCGGCCCCGCCTGGCGCGCCGCGGCGTGAGGGGGTGCGCCGGGCACCACAGCGGCGGGCAGCAGATGGTGGGATAGGCTGGCCGGGAAGGGCCTGGCAGGGGTGACAGGATTCGAACCCGTGGCCCTCGGTTTTGGAGACCGATGCTCTACCAGCTGAGCTACACCCCTGCACTGGCCGAGGCGGCCCCTTAATCGAGGCGGGCGCGCGAGGCAATCCTCTTTGCCTCGCGTGGGGCGGCCATGTATCATGCCTTGCCGATGCACGCGCCGCCCCGCCCGCCGATCCCGGTCGAGACCCTGCTGCTGGCCTATCGCAGCGGCATCTTTCCCATGGCGGACCGGCGCGAGGACACCGAGGTGTTCTGGGTCGAGCCGCGCGAGCGCGCGATCCTGCCGCTCGATGGCCTCCATGTCTCGCGCTCGCTGCGCAAGGTGGTGCGCGCCGACCGCTTCACCGTGACCATCGACCGCGCCTTCGAGGCGGTGATCCGCGCCTGCGCCGAGCCGCGCCCGGATCATCCCGAAACCTGGATTTCCGAGCGCATCGTGCAATCCTATCTCGCCCTGCACCGGGCCGGCCATGCCCATTCGCTCGAATGCTGGCAGGCCGATGCGGCCGGCGCGCCGCGGCTGGTGGGCGGGCTCTATGGTGTCACCTTCGACCGGGTGTTCTGCGGCGAATCGATGTTCAGCCGGGTGGCCGATGCGAGCAAGGTGGCGCTCACCTGGCTGGTGGCGCTGCTGCGCGAGGCCGGTTACATGCTGCTCGACTGCCAGTTCATGACCGAGCATCTGCGCTCGATGGGCGCGCGCGAATTGCCGCAGGCCGAATATCGCGCCCTGCTCGAGGCGGCCGCCGGCCAGCCGCGCATCAGCCTGGGGACCGCCTGGCGCCGCTTTGCCGAGGGCTATGCCCCTGGGCCGGGCGTGGCGGCCGGGGCGGGCGCAGGCGCAGGGGTGGGCGTGGGCGTTGCCACAGGCCGCGCGGTCGCAGCCGGTGAAGGCGATGGGGCAGCCGGCCCCTCCTCCCCCGGAAAGCGCATCATGCAATCCTTGACCCAGACATCATAGATCGGGTGTTCGACCACATTGAGGCTGGGCGATTCCCTGAACAGCCAGCCGGAGAACACCCGCCGGTGCCGCGGCTCGCCGCGCTCGCGGATATCAACCTGCACGAAGGCCCCGGTCTCCTGCGGCAGTTCCCAGGGTGCGGTGCGCTCGCAGGCGGACAGGCGGACGATCACCGGGCCGATCTCGCGCACCTCGCCGGGCTTCAACCGGATCTCCTCGGTGAGGTTGTTGCGCTTGTTGAGCAGGCCCAGCACCGCCACCCGCTCGGCCATCGGGGTGCCGCCATTGTCGCTGCCCGGGGCAGGCGCGCCGACCGCAGGCGCCGGGCTCGCCTCGCCCAGCTTGACCCGCACCGCCTCCTGCTTGCTCGCCCCGTCACAAGCGGCGAGCAGGAGCATTCCGGCGAGCGGCGCGGCCAGGCGATGAAGCGCCACGAGCGCGCCTCAGCCCTCGGCGCTGCCCGGGGTCCAGGCCTCGTAATCGCCCACCGCCCGAGCCCGCTTGCCGCCGCGTTCAAGTGCGCCTTGCGGAACGTAGGCCGCCGCGGTGCCAGTGGCGTTGGGGGTGTATTCGGCCTCCCACACCTTGGGCGGGGGCAGGTGGCTTTGGGGCACCTCGTCATAGGTGCCATGGAGCCAGCCATGCCATTCGGCCGGCACGCGGCTCGCATCATTGGGCCCGTTATAGACCACCCAGCGCTTCTCGCGCCCGGTGTAGGAGCCGGTGTTGGCGCCGCTGCCCTTGGGCCGGGCGCGGTAATAGCGGTTGCCAAAGGCATCGGTGCCGACATGCTCGGCCCCGACGCGCGCCGCCCACAGCCGGGTGCCGATGGTGGCGCCGTCCCACCAGGTGAAGATCTCTTTGAGGATTCCCATGGGCGCAGCGCCTAGCCGATTTGCCCGGGAGCGCCAAGGGGCGTGTGCGCCCCCGCCCGCCGCTCACCGGCCTTGGCTCAGCGCGGCAGGCTATAGATCACCCGGTCGCCCGGCACGATCCCCAGCGCCGCGGCGCGCCCGCCGCGCAGTTCCAGCACCGCGCTCGTCAGCCCCGCCGAGGGGATCGGCTCGAGCGAATAGGGCACGGTATTGGCAGCGATATTGGTGATCCGCCCATCGGGGCCGATGAAGATGATGTCGAGCGAGAGCGGCGTGTTCTTCATCCAGAAGGCGCGCTGTTCGGGCACGGCAGAGGGGAACAGCATCCCCTCGTTCTCGCCAAGCCGATCGCGGAACATCAGGCCGCGGGCCTGGGCCTCGGGGCTGGCGGCGACCTCGACCCGGAAGGGCAGGCGCTGGCCGGCGCGCTCGACCACGAGGTCGATCACCGGCAGGCCCGAGACCGGATGGCGCGCTGCTGCGGCAGCGACCGGGGCCGAAGCCTGCGCCCGTGCGCTGGCGCTTTCCCCCGGCGAACAGGACGCACCGGCAAGGCCGAGCACCAGCGCCGCCCCGCCCGCCAGTATCGCCATCCATGAGCGCATCAAGCTAGCCATGCCTTACCCATTCCTTCTTCCTCCTGGGCGACCTCACCCAGCCATGCGGCCACCTCCTCCTCGCCGCTGGCGGCAAGGATGAAGCGCACGTGATCGGGATGGTGGCCTGCGCGCAGCATCGCGGCAACGGCTTTTTCGCGCGCCGCGCGCGCGCGCGCCGGATCGCTCGGCGACCCATCCCCGAGCGCGCTGCTGGCCCAGGGGCCAAGGCGGCGCTTCTTCGCCATCACCACCGCCGCCCGGCGCGCCGCCGCCTCGCCCGGGGAATGGGCGGCGCGCAGAGGCGCAGCGACCCCGGCATGGTGCAGCGCCGCCGCGATCCGCCGCGCCCCATAGCCGCGCTGAACTAGCGCACGCGCACGCATCCGCGCAAAGGCCGCATCATCGACATAGCCGAGCGCCACCAGCCGCTCCACGAGCGCGGGCACATCAACCTTCGCGCCTTCGGCAAGGCCGCGCTCGGCGATCTTGCGCGCGAGATAGGCCTCGAGCCGGGCCGCGGTGGTGGCAAAGCGCGCCGCATAGGCCAGCGCCAGATCGCCGAGCGCGGCCTCGTCGAGCGGCGCGCGCGCCCGGCGCCCGGTTCGGCTACCGCGGGATGACGAATTCGCTTTACCTGAAACCATTTCGCCTTATTCGTGCCACTTTGCTTATCAAATGCGCAACATCAGGACGCGGCCGGACTATGCCCGGCCTTGTGGGGTAAAGCCAGAGCGCCCGTGGGCACGCCCCGCGAGAAGCGCTGCAACTGACGGGTTTCGCTGAAAAAATCATGACCGACGCCGTTCTCACGCCGACGCCGAACGACTGCGAACTGCCGCGAATCCGTGCGCAGTTTGCAACCTTCAACGAGGCGATCGACTATGCCGCGCAGAGCCGCAAGGGGCTCAACTTCCACGACATGCGGGGCCAGCTCGCGCGGGTCTATCCCTATGCCGAACTGCGCGCCGATGCGCTGATGATGGCGCGGCGCATGGCCGCAGCCGGGATCGGCAAGGCCGACCGGGTGGCGCTGATCGCCGAGACCGGGCCGGATTTTGCCGCGCTGTTCTGCGCCTGTGTCTATGTCGGCGCCTGGCCGGTGCCGCTGCCGCTGCCGACCACCTTCGGGGGCAAGGAGAACTTCATCGAGCAGCTTTCGATCCAGCTGACGAGCTGCGATCCCAAGCTGCTGCTCTACCCCGAGGAGATCGCCGAAATGGCCGCGGCGGCGGCGGCGCGCGCGGGCTGCGCGGCGCAAAGCTGGCAGGATTTTGCCACCCGCCCCGCGCCCGAATGCGAACTGCCGCAGGCCAGCCCGGATGATATCTGCTACCTCCAGTATTCCTCGGGATCGACCCGCTTTCCCACCGGGGTGGCCGTCACCCACCGGGCGCTGCTGCACAACCTTTACGGCCATGCCGAGACGATGAACCTCGGCCAGAATGATCGCTGCGTCAGCTGGCTGCCGTGGTATCACGACATGGGCCTCGTCGGCTGCCTGCTCTCGCTGATCGCCAACCAGGTCTCGGGCGATTACATCAAGCCCGATGCCTTTGCCCGGCGCCCGCTCGCCTGGCTCGACATGATCAGCCGCAACCCGGGCAACACCCTGTCCTATTCGCCCACCTTCGGCTACGATATCTGCGCGCGCCGCATCTCCAGCCAGAGCAACGTGGCCGAGCGCTTCGACCTGTCGCGCTGGCGGGTGGCGGGCAATGGCGCGGACATGATCCGCCCGGACGTGATGCAGAACTTCGTCAACGCCTTTGCCCCGGCGGGCTTCAAGGCCAGCGCCTTTACCCCCTCCTATGGCCTTGCCGAGGCAGTGCTGGCGGTGACGGTGATGCCCCCGGGCGAGGGCATCCGGGTGGAGCTGGTCGAGGAGGAGCGCCTTTCGGGCGCCCCGCGCGATCTCTCGCGCCCGGCGCGCTACCGCGCGATCGTCAATTGCGGCAAGCCCCTGCCCGACATGGAGGTCGAAATCCGCGGCGAGGATGGCCGGCCCAAGGGCGATCACCAGATCGGCAAGGTGTGGTGCCGCGGGCCCTCGGTGATGCATTCCTATTTCCGCAATCCCGAAGCGACCGAGGCCTGCCTCGTGCCCGATGACAAGGGCCACACCTGGCTCGACACCGGCGACATGGGCTACACCGCCAATGGCTATCTGTTCATCGTCGGCCGGGCGAAGGACATGATCATCATCAACGGCAAGAACCACTGGCCGCAAGATATCGAATGGGCGGTAGAGCAGCTGCCCGGCTTCAACCACGGCGACATCGCCGCCTTTGCGATCGAGATGGAAAACGGCGAGGAAGCCCCGGCGGTGCTGGTGCATTGCAAGGTCTCCGACCCGCAAGAACGCATCCGCCTGCGCGACCAGATCGCCGACAAGGTGCGCTCGGTCACCGGCATGAGCTGCATCGTCGAACTGGTGCCGCCGCGCACCCTGCCGCGCACCAGCTCGGGCAAGCTCTCCCGCGCCAAGGCCAAGAGGCTCTACCTTGCGGGCGAGATCGTGCCGATCGACCTTGCGGCCTGAGCCTCAGGGCTGCTCCTCGGCCCAGTCGGCGCGCAGCGGCGCCGTGCCGGGGCGGGTGGTAACGGTGACGCCCTCGGCGCGCAGCGTTTCGGCGGCGGCCTCGGCATCCTCGACCGGGCCGGTCAGCACCACCCCGCGCCCCAGCCGCTTGGCCGCCCAGCCCACCAGTTCCAGCGCCTCATCCGCGCCCGCCTCGCCCGTTCCGGGGATGCTCGCCGACAGTGGCAGGGCGGGCGGGATCAGCTCGATCCGCCATTCGGGCACGCTTGCGGCAATGCGCTGCTCGAGCGCGCGATAGGCCGGCAGGCCCGCGCCCTCGAGCCGCTGGGCGCGCACCAGCGCGCGGCGGCGCACCCGGTCGAGCATCACCTCGCCTTCGTCCACCCCCGCGGCCAGCGCCAGCCGGGCGACCAGCGCCCGGTTGCGCTCGCGCGCAGCGGCTTCCTCGGCCGCCCGGGTGGCGGAAAGCTGGGCACGCTGGGCAGCACTGGCGCCGGTTTCGGTCTGGGTCTGGGTCAAGGTCAGCGCGACCGGGCGCCGCAGCCGCGCCGCCAGCGCCCGGCTGATCGCTGCCTCGGCCTCGCCGCGGATCTCGGGCGTGAACACGATCGCGCTGATCTCGAGCGGATCGGCGGCAAAGTCGATCTCGACCGCATCGAGCTGCGCCGGACGCGGAAAGTGTGCGCGCAATTCGTCGCGCACGAGGCGCTGGGCGTTGGTCTCCCAGGCGATCTGCTGGAGCGAGAAGCCGAGCGGCACGGCGAGCCCGGCAAACACCGCGAGCAGCGCGAGGTTCTGGTAAAGCGTGTTGCGCGCGCTCAGCGCATTGCGAAAGCCGTAGAGCTTGGCCATGGCAAAGGCGGTGAGCGCGATGGTGATGAAGTTGGTGACGAACAGCAGCAGCGCGCCCGAGAACACCGTCCAGTTGAAGGTGGCAAGCCCGAAGCCCACCACCGCGAGCGGCGGCATCAGCGCGGTGGCGATGGCCACGCCCACGATCGCGCCCTCCTTCCCGCGGATCATCGCATAGGCCCCGGCCAGGGCGGAGAACAGCGCGACGAACAGATCGAACAGGTTGGGCCGGGTGCGCGCCGCGATCTCGCTGGTCACAGTCTGGATCGGCGAGAAAAACACCAGCACCGCGCACAGCAGCACCGCCATGGCGCTGCCGATCAGCAGGGTGCGCAGCGCCAGCTTGAGCCAGTCCCAATCGCCGATGGCAAGGGCAAAGCCCAGCCCCATGATCGGCCCCATCAGCGGCGAGAGCAGCATCGCCCCGATCACCACCGCGGGCGAGGACAGGAGCAGGCCGAGAACCGCTATGCCCGCACTCATCGCGATCATGAACAGATAGTGCTGGGTAAGCGCGCTGTCCTCTTTGCGGCGGTCGATCACCTCGACGTGATCGATCGCGCCGACCACGCTCGCCTTCCACCAGCGCCGCACCCCGGCCAGGGCCCGGAGCAGACCGATGCGCGCCGCGCCGGCCTCGCTGCTGGTGGTGGTGCTGTCCATCGGCTCGTTTCCCCTTGTCTTTGTGCCGTGATAGTCCCCCCCCGGATAGAACGGCCCGCGGCGGCTTGCCAAGCGCCCCGCGGCGCGATGGACGCAAGGCTGCTTCGCGCCTAGCATGGCAGCGCGCTTGAAAGGCGTGTTTTAGATAACTAATACACATGGAGAGGGCGCCGCGGCGCCGCCAAGGGAGCACAACCGGCATGAGCACGCCAACCGAGACCGCGACTGCCACCGCGAGCGCCTTCTCGCTCACTCCGCCCGATCCGGTGCCGCAGGTGGCGCCCGAGCAGGCCGCGGGGCTGGTGCCGGTGAGCGAGGAACAGAAATCCAAGCTCGACATGAAGGTCGATGCCTTCGTCAACGAGCTGGTCAGCGTCGATGCCAATTCTCCCCAGTTCGGCGAGAAGGTCGATCAGATCACCCGCATGGGCCAGGAGCAGATCCGCGCGGCGGCGGCGATGTCCAACCGCTTTCTCGACCGGCCGGTGCGCGCCATGGATGCCGACAGCGGGGTGGGCAAGGATCTGGCCGAGCTGCGCCGCACAATCGAGGAACTCGATCCGGGGCGCAAGGGCAAGCTGTCCGGCCCGCGCAAGCTCTTGGGCTTCATCCCCTTCGGCAACAAGCTCAAGAACTATTTCGACAGCTACACCAGCGCCCAGGGGCACATCGCCGAAATCCTCAAGCGGCTGGAAAGTGGCAAGAAGGAGCTGCACCTCGATAACGCCGCGATCGACACCGAGCGGCAGAAGCTGTGGGCGGCGATGGGCGAGCTTGAGCAGATGATCCACATCGCCCGGCGGCTCGACGAGCGGCTCGAGGCCAAGGCGAATGAACTCGACAGCAGCGATCCGGCCAAGGCCAAGGCGCTGCGCGAATCGGCGCTGTTCTATGTCCGCCAGCGCACCCAGGACTTGCTGACGCAAATGGCGGTGAGCGTGCAGGGCTATCTCGCGCTCGATCTGGTCAAGAAGAACAATGTCGAACTGGTCAAGGGCGTCGACCGGGCCAGCACCACCACCGTGGGGGCGCTGCGCACCGCGGTGACCGTGGCCCAGGCGATGACCAACCAGCGCCTCGTGCTCGGCCAGATCACCGCGCTCAACCAGACCACCAGCGACATCATCGATTCGACCAGCACCCTGCTGCGCGAACAGACCGCGCAGATCCACGAGCAGGCCGCGGCCAGCACCATCCCGCTCGAAACGCTCCAGCGCGCCTTCCAGAACATCTATGACACCATGGACGCGGTGGACGACTTCAAGGTGCGCGCGCTCGATTCGATGAAGCAGACCGTGAACGTGCTCAGCGCCGAGGTCGAAAAGTCCAAGGGCTACATCGCCCGCGCCGAAGGCCAGGCCCAGGCGCAGGCCAAGGTCGCATCGCAAACCCCCTCGCTCCTCGCGCTGGACAAGTGATGGCCGACAGCACGCCGCAATCCGATCGCATCCTGCAAGAGGCGCGCCAAAGCCTCATCCGCCAGCAGGAGGGCGGCACCCACCGGGCCGCCCCGCGCGGCAGCATCGGGCGCGGCTCGGCCGAATTGAAGCGCAAGAACCTCATCAGGCGGATGAAGGGTCTCGGCGCAACGCTGCTCGCCATCATGGCCGCGGTGATCGCCACCGGCATCATCATCGACGGGATCGGCTTTGCCGGGGTGATGCTGGCGGCAGCGGCGGTGGTGGCGGCGGTGCTGTTCTTCCTGTTCGTGCCGCGCACCAGGGTGCCCCGGCGCACTGAATTGAAACAGGGCAATCCCGCCCAGATGGTGGCGCGCACGCAATTGTGGCTCGAGGCCCAGCGCGCAGCCCTGCCCCCGGCAGCCCAGGCCATCATCGCCCAATTGGGCGCCCGGCTCGATGCGCTCGCCGGCCAGATGGCCCATGTCGCCCCCGATCACCCGGCCATGGCCGAGGTGCGCGAGCTGGTGGGCGAATATATCCCCGAGACGATCGACAATTACCGCAAGATCCCCCAACACCTGCGCGCCGAGGAATATGCCGGCAAGACCGCGGACGCGCGCCTCGTTGAAAGCCTCGAGAGGCTTTCAGGCGAGGTCGATCGGGTCACCCGCCGCCTTGCCGAGGGCGCGCTCGATGATCTGGCGATCAAGAGCCGCTATCTCGAATATCGCTATGGCGGCGCCGCGGCGCTCGAGGATGCTTCCGCGATGCCCGATACCGGCGTGCCCCTGCCCGATTTCTCGGCCATGCCCACCGGCAAGGAACGATAAGGCGATGCGCGTCACCCTGCCCCACGATCTCGGCAAGGAGGAGGTGCGCCGGCGGATGCGCGCCCATGCCGACGAGATCGCCGGCTTCTTCCCCCCCGGCCTCGCCCGGGTGACGACCGCCTGGCCGAGCGAGGACCGCATGGACCTCACCGCCGAGGTGATGGGCATTGCCATCCCCGGCGCGGTCGAGGTGCGCGAGGGCGAGGTGGTGATCACCATGGAGCTGCCGCTGATGCTGAGCGTGATGAAGGCCCCGCTCGAGGCAGCGGTGCGCAAGGAAGGCGGGCGCCTCCTCGCGCCGTAGGCCCCGGGCCTCGACGGGCGCCGGCCTCGCCGCCCGGCATCCGTGCGCCGCAATTGCCAAGGGCGGCGCCATGTGTCATTACGGCTGGACATTTTTCGCGCCTCATTTGCCTTACACTCGGGATCGCCTGGCAGAGCGGGACGCAGCCAGATCGGGCAGGAAGGACGGTGGCGATGGCGCATGCCAGTGACCACGCCGCGGGGGCCGCGGATCTGAGGGGGCATCTGCGCGGTACGACCATGGCCGCGCATGGCCTGCTCGATGCCGCGATGCAGGCTGCGGCGGGTTGGCACAGCCGCGCCGATTATGCCCGCTTCCTCGCGCTTCAGCACGCCGCCCGCGCGCCGGTCGAGGCCTGGCTTGCCGCCCATGCCCCGGCGCCGCTGCACCCCCCGCCGCAGACCCCGCTGATCGCCGCCGATCTGGCCGCGCTGGGCGCGGCGTCGGCGCCGCCGCCCGCCCCGGCCCCGCGGATCGCGGCCCTGGGGCGCGGGGCCGGCGCCGTGCTGGGGGTGGCCTGGGTGCTTGCCGGATCGGCGCTCGGCAACCGCGCCATCGCCCGCGCCGTCACCCGCATCGGTGCGGGCGCCTGGCCGGTCGCCTTCCTCGGCGATAGGGCGATGCTCGCCTTCTGGCAGGCGCTGCGCGCACGGATCGAGCGGCCTTGCGGGCCGCGCGAGGCCGAGGGCGCCGCCGCTGCGGCAGAGGCGGTCTTTGCCCATTTCCTCGATGTCGCCCGGGCCGGGCAGGGCGACCTTGCGGCGCAGGGCGTGGGCGCATGAACCTCCAGCCGCGCGGCGATGCCCTCACCGAATGCGATCGTGAGCCGATCCACCATATCGCCGCGATCCAGGGCTTCGGTGCGCTCATTGCCGCCGATGCCGCGGGGCGGATCGCCCATGCCTCGGCCAACCTCGGTGCCATGCTCGGCCTCGAGGCGACCCCGGCAGCGGGCACGCCGCTCGCCACGATCCTCGCCCCGGCCGCGCTCGAGACCATCACCGCCGCGCTTGCCGAGCCGCTTGGGCCGGACAGCTGCACCCGGCGCTTCGGGCTCGACCTTGCCGGCAATGGCGCGCGCTTCGATTGCGCGCTGCACACAAGCTGCGGCCTTCAGATCATCGAGCTTGAACCCCACGCTGCGGATGCCTTTGCCGATCATGTCAGCCTGATCGTGCCTGCCATCGCCCGGCTGGAACAGGCCGCCGGCCTTGCCGAACTGTGCGACAGCGCGGCGCGGCTGGTGCGGCAGATGACCGGATATGACCGGGTGATGATCTACCGCTTCCACCCAGATGACAGCGGCGAGGTGATCGCCGAGGAGCGCGACACGGCGCTCGAGCCCTATCTCGGGCTGCGCTACCCGGCTGCCGATATCCCGCGCCAGGCGCGTGAGCTGTTCCGCCGCAACCGTTTTCGCGTGATCGCCGACATGAACGCCGAGCCGGTGCCGATCATCCCGGCGCGCGGGCCCGATGACACCCCGCTCGACCTGTCGATGTCGATGCTGCGCGCCCATTCCAAGATGCACCTTGCCTACATGCGCAACATGGGGGTGGGCGCCTCGCTGGCGATCGCGATCGTGCGGCACGAGCGGCTGTGGGGGATGATCGCCTGCCACCACCGCACCCCGCGCCTGCCGCCCTATTCGCTGCGCACCGTGGCCGAGGTGCTGAGCCAGACCTTCTCGCTGATGCTCGACCGCATCCTCCTGGCCGAGAGCGAGCGGCTGCGCGAGCGCGCGCGGCTGCTCAACGAGCGGCTGCTGCTGCGCCTCTCGGGCGGGGCAAGCCTGGCTGACAGCCTGCCGCTGATCGCCGAGCTTCTTGGCGGGGTGATCGCGCATGACGGCCTCTCGCTCATGGCCGAGGGCCGCTACTCCGCCAGCGGCGCCGCCCCCAGGGAGGGCGAATTTGCGGCCATCGCCCCGCTGCTCGCGCCGGCGCTGAGCGGGGCGGTGCTGGCCACCACCCGGCTGGCCGAACAGATCGCCGAGGCCGCCGCCTTTGCCGAGCGCGCCACCGGGGCGCTGGTGCTGCCGCTGGCGCATGGCGGGCGCGAGGTGCTGGTGCTGTGGCGCCGCCCGCTCGAGCGGATCGTCACCTGGGCGGGCGATCCGGCCAAGGCCGCCGCGCCCCCGGGCGAGATGCTCCAGCCGCGCGCCAGCTTTGCCGCCTGGGTCGAGACCGTGCGCGGCCATTCGGCCGAGTGGAGCGCCGAGGAATGCGCGATCGCCGAAGGGCTGCGCCGCACCCTCATCGAGGTGGTGCTGCGGCTGAATGCCGATCTCGCGCACGCGCGCGCGCGCGCCGCCGCGCAGCAGGATCTGCTGATCGCCGAGCTCAATCACCGGGTGCGCAACATCCTCGCGCTGATCCGCGCGCTCGTCGCCCAGTCCGAGGCCGAGGCGCTTTCGGTGCCGGGCTTTGCCGCTATCCTCGGCGGGCGCATCGCCGCGCTCGCCGCCGCCCATGACAACATCACCGCGCACAATTGGGGCCCGGCCAGCCTCACCCGGCTGATCACCGAAGAACTTGCCCCCTATACCGGGGGCGATCCGGCGCGCTTCCGGCTCACCGGCGAGGACGTGCTGGTCGTGCCTGCGGCCTATACCATGCTGGCCCTGGTGGTGCATGAACTGGCGACCAATTCGGCCAAATATGGCGCCCTTTCGGCCCGCGCCGGGTGCGTCAGCGTCAGCCTCGCGCGCACCGCGAGGGGCGATCTGGCGATCGCCTGGCGCGAAAGCGGCGGCCCGCCGGTGACCGCCCCGGCGCGCGAGGGCTTCGGCTCCACCATCATCACCCGGGCGATCCCGCACGAGCTTGGCGGCACCGCCACGCTCAACTTTCGCCTGACCGGGCTGGAGGCCGATTTCGTCATCCCCGCGCGCCATCTCGCCCCGCGCGCGGCCGAGCCGGCCACCCCCGCCGCCCCCACCGCCGCGGCCGCGCCGCCCGCCGCGGCGCCTGCCGCAGCGCCGGCTGCCACCCTCGTCCGCCCCGCGCGCGCGCTGGTGGTGGAAGACAGCATCATCATCGCGCTCGATGCCGCCGAAAGCCTCAAGCGGCTGGGTGTCGCCGAAGTCACGATTGCCGCGAGCGTCGCCGAGGCGCTCGCCGCGATTGCCGCCAGCCCGCCCGAGCTGGCGATCATCGACTTCAACCTCGGGAGCGAATCGGCCGAACCCATCGCCGCGGCGCTGCGCGCGGGGGGCGTGCGCTTCGTGCTTGCCACCGGCTATGCCGAGGACACCGAGGATTTCGCCCGGCTGGGGGCCGCAGCGGTGCTGAGGAAGCCCTATGGCCTGGCCGATCTGGCGCGGCTCCTGCCCGATGCCTGATATCAGCGCGCTGAGATGCTGGCGCATCACGCGCTGGAAATGCGCAAGCGCCGCACGGGCTTGACCAAGGGGCGATGCGCGAGGCGCATCGCCCCCTTGGTATCAGGCCGCCCGGGTGAGCAGCGTCACCCCCGCGGCGGCAAAATCGAGACTGGCAAGCCCGTCAGCCACAAGGCAGGTGCCCGCCGCGGCGCGCAGCGATCCGTCGCGCGCGGCCAGCGCGCCGGAAAGCGGCAGCGCCAGCAGCGGCCCTTGATAGGCGGCATGGGTCGCCGCATCGGGCACGCCTTCGACCCGGTCGAGCCGGAAATGCGGCCCATCCACCAGCACCTGTCCATCGGCGATGCTGCGGCGGTGCTGCGCCGGATAGGGGGCGCCCCGCGCCACCGCGAGCGCACGGTCGAGGTGAAGCGCGCGCGGGCGGCCATAATCATAGAGGCGAAAGGTGGTGTCGCTCGCCTGCTGCACCTCGACCAGCGCCAGCCCCGGGCCGATGGCATGGACGGTGCCCGCGGGCAGATAGAACAGATCGCCGGGGCGCGCCGCGTGCCAGGCGAGCAACGCCTCGATCGTGCCGTCGCGCGCCGCCGCGGCGATCTCCTCGGTGCTGACCTCGCGGGTGAAGCCGATCGCAAGGCGCGCCCCCGGCTCGGCCTCGAGCACCAGCCAGCATTCCTCCTTGCCCGCCTCGCCGGCGCGCGCCTCGGCATCGGAAGGGTGCACCTGCACCGAGAGCTTTTCCGAGGTGAAGAGGTATTTGACCAGCACCTCGGGCAGTTCGGGCGGCGGCTCGAACCAGATCTCGCCGATGCGCGTGCCCGGCGGCGCGGCAAAGGGGGCGGGCAGCGTCTCGCGGCCCCAGACCTTGGCCACCATCCGGGTGTCAAGCTGGCGGACGGGGAAGGCGGCGCTCACTGGTGCTGCGCTCCCGGCAGCTTGCCCACCGCCTGCGCGCCTGCGCGGGTGGTCACCAGCACCTCGCCGCCCGAAACGATGATGCACACCTCTTCAAGCCCCACCGCCGAGATGCGCGGGCCATCGCTGAGCGCCAGCACGCCGCGGCAATCGAGAAGATCAGCCGCTGCGCCGCGGGTGATGTTGCCCGCCGCATCGGCCTCATGCGCCAGCGCCTCGGCGAGCGCGGCCCAGTTGCCGATATCCGACCAGCCCATCTCGACCGGCACCATCGCCGCGCGGGCGGTGTTTTCCATCACCGCATAGTCGATCGATTCGCCGGCGATCGCGCCAAAGGGCGCCGCGGCCGGGTGGAAGCGCGCCCCGTCCCAGCGCCCGCCCGCCACCGCCTCGGCCACCTGCGCGGCCATGGCCGGGCGATGGGCGGAAAGTTCAGCGAGAAGTTGCCCAGCGCCAAAGGCGAAGATCCCGCCGTTCCAGCTATATTCCCCGCTGGCAAGGTAAGCCGCGGCGCGCGCGGCGTCAGGCTTCTCGACGAATTCGCGGATGGCATAGCCCCCGGCCAGCGGCGCGCCCCGGCGCAGATAGCCATAGCCGGTCTCGGCCCGATCGGGTGTGATGCCGAAGGCCACCAGCCAGCCTTCGCGCGCCAGCGCCGCCGCCGCCAGCGCCGCGGCGCGAAAGGCGTCGGCATCGGCGATGTGATGGTCGCTCGGGCACACGAGCAGCACGTCATCGGGCGCGCACAGCGCGGCGGCGAGCGCGATCGCCGGGGCGGTGTTCTTCGCCGCCGGCTCGATCACCAGCCGCGCCCCCGGCGCGGCGCCGAGCGCGGCGGTGATGAGATCGGCATGCGCCGCGCCGGCCACAACCAGCGGCGGGGCAAAGCGCGCATCGCCGGCAAGGCGCCCAACCGCCTCCTCGAACAGGGTTTCCTCGCCGAGGAGCGGCAGGAACGGCTTGGGCCGGGCCTTGCGGCTCATCGGCCACAGCCGCGTGCCGCTGCCGCCGCACAGGATCACCGGATGGATGCTCGGCACGTGCCCTCCCCTTTGGTGCACCGCAGCGCTATATCAGGCGCGCCCAGCGATGCCAGCGCCAAGAGGCAGGCTGCGCCGCGCCCGGGGCTGGCCGGGCCAGGATCAGAACCATTGCTGGCGCCAGTAGAAGGGCGCCGGCACCGGTCGGCCCGCGGCATCGGTTGCCGGACGAAAGCCGAGCCGCGTCTCGACCAGCTGGCAGGTGATGCGGTCCGCCTCGGGATCGGGGCTGGGGCGGTAGATGGTGCAATTGCGCGCGCGGCCATCGGTGCCGACGATCACCCGCACGATCACCTCGGTGCCGCGCCGCGCCGCCCGCCCGCCGGGGGGCACGGGAAAATCGCGGGCATTGTCGATCCGGCCCGAGATGTGCACCGGCTTGGTCGCAAGGCCTGCGCCGCGCCCGCTGCCGGAAGCGCCGCTGCCGGGGCCCTCGCCGCTGCCTTCAGCGCCAGTGCCAGCGCCGGCATCGGCGGCCCCGGCGCTGGCGGCAGCGCCGCTTGCCGCCACGCGCGGAAGCGGCGGATCGGGCCGCACCGCCACCCGCGGCGATGGGGCGGCCTCGGGCCGGGGTGTCGCCCTCCGCCCTTGATCGCCCGCCGCACCCTGCTCCGCTTCGGAGCGGGTTTCGGGCGGCGGATCGGGCGGGGCGGTGACGGTGACGCTGAAGGCGGCGATCACCTCGCGCTCAACCCTGGCGGTGAGATCGGGGGCGAGCGCGCGGGTAAGGCCATAGAGCACAGCGAGATGTAAGAGCACGATCGCCGCAACCAGCGGCAGGCTCAGCCGCCGGCGGCGAGCGCGAAAGCCTTGCTCCTCGGGCGGCGGTGGCATGCTCACGGGGCGCGATTGCTCCATTGCGGATGCGGTTTGTGCGGCGGGTTGTCCCTTGCGCCTATATCACAGCGCGGGTCGATTGCGATGGAGCGCCGGGAATCGCCTTTGCGTGGAACCATGATCGGGGCGCAGACGGGGCGAGCGCCGATGCCGCGCCGTGCCGCGCTTGCGGCAATGGCGCGGGCAGGGACGGGTGCGTCCATGCGCGACCCGGTGAGACAGCCCCGGGCGTCGCACCCGCGGGCGCCTGTGCCGCTGCCGTGGGGCCGCGCGCGCAAACAGCCGGGATGAGCGCGGCCTCACGGGGGCAGCGCGCGGTGCCGGCCCTGATGCCATTGGTCAGGTGGGCGCTTGGGCGGGCGCCCGTGCGGGGTCTGGCGCGGGGTCTGGCGCGGGGTCTGGCGCGGGGTCGGGCGCGGGGTCTGGCGCGGTTGGAGATCGCTGCCGGGCCGGTCGATCGGGCCAGCCTTGGCGCCGCCCTGATCGCCGGGGCGGCCTATCTCGCGCTCGCCGCGCTCAGCTTGGCGCTTTCCCGGGCCGAGGCGCCGCTCAGCCCGATCTGGCTGCCCAATGCCTGCGCGCTCGCGCTGTTGCTGCGCGCCCGCCTGCCAAGCGAGCTGCCCCTCCTTGGTGCCTGCCTTGCCGCCGCGTTTGCGGCCTATGCCCTGTCTGGCCTGCCCCTCGCCCACGCGCTGGCCTTTGCCGCTGCGCACCTGGTCGAGCTCATCGCGGTGCTGGCGCTCACCCGGCGGCCCGGACGCCGGGCGCCCGACATGAACCGCCTCGGTGATCTTGCGCGCTTCATCTGGGCCGGGGGGCTGGTGGGGCCGGGGCTGTCGGCGCTGATCGCCGCGCCCGCCTATGCCACCAGCCTCGAGAGCCTGCGCGCCGGGGCGATCGCCTGGTTCCTCACCGCCAGCACGGCGATGGTGCTGATCGTGCCCACCGCGCTGCTGCTGGTCGATCGCGCGCGCGGCACCCTGGCGCGCGGGGCGGCCACGCCGCCCGAAACGCTGGCGCTGCTCGCCGGGGGCATGGCTTGCGCCTTCCTGGTCTTCAACCAGACCCACTACCCGCTGATGTTCCTGATCCAGCCGATCACGCTGCTCCATGCCTTTCGCCTCGGCAGCCTCGGCAGCGCGCTCAATGTCGCGGGGGTGGCGCTGGTGGCCGGGGGGATGACCTGGGCCGGCAAGGGGCCGATCGCCGCGGTCGGCGCGGGCGAGATCGCCGAGCTGCACCTGCTCCAGGCCTTCATCGCCGCCAATTTCCTCACCGGCCTGCCGGTCGCGGCGATCCTTGCCGGGCGTGATCGGATCATGGCGCGGCTCGAGGCGGGCAAGCGCGAGATCGATCTGCTCACTGCCAATATCAGCGATGCGATCCTGCGCTTCGATCTGGCGGGCATGTGCACCTATGCCTCGCCCTCGGTGCGCGAGGTGATGGGCGCGGCGCCCGAGACCTATCTCGGCCAGCCGCTGACCGGGCGGCTCCACCCCGAGGCCCGCGCCCGCGTCACCGAGGCGATGGCGCGGCTCACCAGCGGCATCAGCGAGCGCGAGCGCGTGACCTATCGCCGCTTCGCCGATGCGGCCGATGGCACGCCGGTGTTTCTCGAGGCCGATTGCACCGTGATCCGCAACCCTGAAACCGGCGCGCGCGAAGGCGTAGTGGTGGCCGCACGCGATGTGACCGAGCGGGTCGAGCTGGAAGAACTGCTCACCCGCGCCCGCCGCCACGCCGAAAGGGCGGCCCGGGCCAAGAGCGCGTTTCTCGCCAACATGAGCCACGAGATCCGCACCCCGATGAACGGCGTGCTCGGCTTTGCCGAGCTGATGCTGCAGGGCGAGCTCAGCGCCGAGCAACGCCGCTTTGCCGAGCTGATCGTCGAATCGGGCCGCTCGATGATGATGCTCCTCAACGACGTGCTTGACCTGTCCAAGATCGAAAGCGGCCAGTTCACCATCGATCACGCCCCGGTCGATCTCGAGGCGAGCCTTGCCGAATGCGCAGCGCTGCACCGCATCGCTGCAGAGCGCAAGGGGCTGCGGCTCGAATTTGTCGGCCGGCAAGACGCCCCGGGCGCGGAGGCTGGCCCGGCCAGCCCCCGGCTGCTGACCGATGGGCTGCGGCTGCGCCAGATCGCGCTCAACCTCATCGGCAATGCGGTCAAGTTCACCGAGGCGGGCCATGTCCGCATTTCCTGGTGCCTCGCGGGGCAGGAGGTGCGGGTGATGGTGGAGGACAGCGGCATCGGCATCAGCCCGGGCCGGCTCGAAAGCATCTTCCAGCCCTTCACCCAGGGCGAGGCCGACACCGCCCGGCGCTTCGGCGGCACCGGGCTTGGCCTGTCGATCAGCCGCCAGCTGGCCACCCTGCTGGGCGGGCGGATCGAGGTGGAAAGCACCCCGGGCCGCGGCTCGCGCTTCACCCTGGTGCTGCCGGCCACCCTTGCCCCGCCCGCGCCGCCGCCGCTGCCCGCGCCCGATCCTGCCCAATCGCTCCCGCCGGGCGATCTGCCGAAGGCCTCGCGCATCCTGCTCGCCGAGGATCACGACATCAACCGGGTGCTGCTGCGCGAGATGCTCGAGCGCTGCGGGCAGGAGGTCGAGGAAGCGCATGACGGCAACGAGGCGATCGCGATGGTGATCGACGCGCTGCTGCGTGGCCGCCTCTATGACCTCGTGCTGATGGACGTGCAGATGCCCGGCTGCAATGGCTATGCCGCCACCCGTGCGATCCGGGCCGAGGGGATCGGGCCGGGGCTCCTGCCGGTGATCGCGCTCACCGCCAATGCCTTTCCCGAAGACATAGCCGCGGCCCGGGCGGCCGGGATGCAGGCGCACCTTGCCAAGCCCGTGGGGTTCGCCGCGCTGGCCCGGGCGCTGCAGCGCTGGCTGCCCACCCGGATCGTCGAGACCGGTGCGCCAGGCCCCGCCCCCGCGCCGCGCCCCTCCGCGCAGCTCGCCGCGCTCACCCGCTCGCCGCGGCTGATGGCGCGCTGGCAGGCGCGGCGGCGCGAAACGCTCGAGGCCGTGGCCGCGGCGCTCGCAGGTGGGGTGCTTGCCGCTGGCGCCGGCCCGAGCGCGGCGCGCGCCGCGCTGGCGCAGCAGCTCCACAAGCTTGCCGGCACCGCCGCGCTGTTTGGCGAAGCCGCGCTCGGGGTCCGCGCCGCCGCGCTCGAACGCGCGCTGGCCGAGGCCGAAGGCACCGGGGATGCGCCGGAAGCGCTGGCCGAGGCCCTGCTGGCCGAAGCCGCGGCCCACACCGCCCCCACCTCCTAGAAGGCTCTCCCGTCGGGCGGCGCCTGCCCCCACCGCACCCCACACAACAGAAAGGGCGACCCGTTGCCGGGCCGCCCTTCCGTGAGCCTGTGTTGTTTCGGCCTTGGGGGGAAGATCAGAACTTGACCCGCACCCCGAAGCGCACGCCCCAGAGCGAACCATTGATCTGGGTCGCTTCGACCGGCGCGCGGAAGTTCGAATAGACATACTGCGCGCAAGGCTGCGAGGGGTTGGCCGTGGCCGCACCGCCGACGCTCTGGACGCACTGCACGTTCACCACCGGCGCGGTGTAGGGGAAGCCCACCTGGCGGATGGTGCCCCAGTCGCTGTCGATCAGGTTGAGCACGTTCTCGACATCGGCGAGCAGCTCGATCTTGCCGCCGAGCACGAAGGGCAGTTCCTGCCGGACCGAAAGGTCAAGCTTGTGCACCCACGGGGTCTTGGCGATGTTCTTCGGCGCGATCTGGCCTTCGTAATCGGCCAGCTCCGAGCTGCGCACGAAGGCCTGGAAGGCGGCGAAGTCGAAGCCCGGGGCATAGCTCACCCTGGGATCGGCGGTCGGGCTGCTGACATTGGGCACATAGATCAGGCCGCGGTTGTTGCGCCCGGTAACCCCGAAGATCGCCGAACGGTTGTTGCCCGAGGCCTGATCGATGAAGGTGTAGCTGTAACGCTGGCCCGAACGGACGTTGTAGAACAGCTCGACGCGGGTGTTGTTGTCGCCGAAGATGTTGCCGTCAAAACCCGCCACCAGACGGAACTGGTGATCGCGCTGGTAGTTCGAGATGCCCTGCGCCGAGAAGTTGGGATCATCGGCAAACACGGTGTTGGTGTAGTTCGAGAACGCCACCGAGCTGGTGCCGGGGTTCTGATCGTCAACGTTCTGATAGGTGTAGGAACCGTTGAGGAAGAAGCCCGAATCCCAGCGCTTGTTGAAGCGCGCGATCACGTTCCAGCTGTCGCCATAGCTGGTGTTGGTCAGCAGGATGTCGGTGTTGGTGCCGGTGAAACCGGTGAGGATGTTGTAGCGCCGGCGCCCGTCGGGCAGGGTGGAATTGGTCGCCACCGAGCGCAGATCGGTCCACTCCAGCGCGTCCTCGACCTTGGAGTAGATCACGTCAACCCCGAGGTTCCAGCCATCGCCGAGGAAGCCAAGATCGGCCTCGTAATCGACCGAGCCCGAGAAACGCCACTGCGAGGGCGGATCGAAGTTGGGATCGAGCGCATTGGTCGGCGCCGCCGCGGTGCCCGCGGTGCGGATCGCATCGATCAGCGACTGCGGAATGCCGGTGCCGCCCGAGACATTGTTGAGCGTGGCCGCGCCGATCGCCTGCACCTGCGCATTGGTGAGACCCGAGATCCCGGCGATCGAGAAGGTGCCATCGGCATTGCGGCGCACCTGCGCCCGGCCCAGCGTCGGCCCGGGGTTCGAATAGTTGTTCGAGATCCACACCAGCGGGTTGCCGCCGCCGAACAGCCCGGCCGAACCGCGCACCTGCAGCCGGTCGGTCGGCTTCCAGTTGAAGCCGAAGCGCGGCTGGAACAGGTCACGCCCGTTGAGCGTCGAAGTGTTCGAGAAGCCGAAGCGCTCCAGGAAGTTGATGTTGGCAAAGGGGATGTCGGGCGTGTCGAACAGGTCGTAGCGCATCCCCGCCACCACCGTCAGCGTGTCGGTCACGTCGATCGTGTCCATGATGCCGAAGGTCCAGCTGTTGTTCTGGAAATCGGCGGTGACGGTGTCGATCCCGCCGCGCAGGGGCACGGCGATATCCACTTCCGCAGCCTGGCGAGCCTGGAACTGGTCGATCCCGTCGAACAGCCAGGCGCCCGAGACGCGCTGGGCAAAGAGGTTGCGCACGTCCTGGCGGCGGCGCTCGGCGATCAGCTTGACCGTGTGGTTGTTGAGCTTGAGCGTCGCCTGGAACTCGACCGCAAGGCTCTGGCTCTCAAGCTCGTTGGCCTGGCGGCTGATGTCCGGGCCGAAGTTGATCCGCCGCACGCCCGAGGGGCACTGCAGCGGGTTGCCCGAGGCGATCGGCTCGAGGCAGACCTGGAACTGGCCGAAATCGCGGTTGCCGCCCACCGGCACCTGGAGGCGCGTGTAATCGGCATAGGAGACGCGCAGCTGGGTCGAGAAGCTGTCGGACCACTGGTTGTTCGACTGGATGATGCCGAAGTGGTTCTTGGCGCCCTGGGTGTAGTTGTTCGACAGCAGGTTGTAGGTCGGGTTGGCGGCAACGATCTGCGCCGTGCCGGTCTGCCCGGCAAGCTGGGCCGATTCGTTCCAGATATAGGTCGCGGTCAGGCGGTGACCGTCGGCGACGTTCCAGTCGAGCTTGGTGACGAGCTTGTCGTCCTTCTCGACGATGTCATTGGCAACGCCCAGCGTGTCGAAGTTATAGACGTTCTGCGCGATCGAGCTGATCTGGTCGATCTGCGCCTGGGTGATGCCGAGCTGGCTCGGATCGACATCGGCCGGCACGGTGTCACGGGTGCGCTCGTAGGTGACGGCGAAGAACAGCTTGTCCTTGATGATCGGGCCGGTGACCTGCGCCACATAGACCTGCGAATCGAAGGAACCCACGCGGGTCAGCTCGCGCGCCTGATCGCCGCGCAGATCATCGTTCTGATAATAGGCCGAGCCAAGGAAGGTGAAGCGGTTGCCGCCCGACTTCAATTGGGTGTTGATCGCGCCGCCCTGGAAGAAGCCCTGCTGGATATCGACCGGCGCGGCCTCGACCGAGAATTCGCCGATCGCATCGAGCGGCACCGGGCCTCGGCTGGAGACGAGGCCGCCCGATTCAAGGCCGAAGGGGTCGCCGAAGGCCACGCCATCGACGGTGAAGCGGTTGAAGCGGTTGTTCTGTCCGGCGATGCTGATCGCACCATTATTGGTGGCATCGAGCGTCACCAGCGGATCGCGCGCGGCAAGGTTGCGGATGTCGCGGTTGATGTTCGCCACCCCGGCGATGTCGCGGGCGGTGAGCACGGTGGCCGCGCCCGTCGCCAGCGTGATCGCCGAACGGGTGCGCGCGCCGGTGACCACGATGGTCTTGCCCACTTCAGCGAGTTGGACGCTGATACGCTGGGCCTGGCCGGCAGCGAGGAAGCCGATTTCCTGCTCGACCGATTCATAGCCATCGGCCGCGACGCTGACGGTGAAGGGGCCGCCAAGGCGAAGCCCGGTGGCGTTGAAGCCGCCGGCGGCATCGCTGGTCTGCACCGCGCGGGTGCCCGACGGCACGTGGGTGATCACCACGGTCGCCCCGGCGATCGGCTGGCCGTTCTCGTCGGTCACGGTGCCGCGCACCGAGGAGGTGGTTTCCTGCGCAAAGGCGGGGGTGGCGATGGTGGTCGTCGCAGCGAGGCTGACAATGCTCGCAGCAAGCAGATACTTAAGCTTCATGGATGAGGCCCCTGATCAAGATGGAGAGAGTCACATGCCCGGCGGCCCTAGGCCGCGATGCTTGCGCCAAAGCGACTGTTCTGTGACAGTTTGATGAAACGGCGCGATGAGGCCGCGCGATTCCCTCGGACCTGGCCAGACCTGCGACGCAAAAGCCACGCTTTTCAGGGCTTTTCAAAACAGGGTGTTGCAGCGCAGCAACGCCCTGAGGATTTTCCCGCCGCCCGCCATGCCCCTTGCCGCCGGGGGGCGGCAAGCGCTCAGGCGAGATTGATCTCGCGCAGGCGTTGCAGCAGGAAATCATGCGCGCTGATCGGCGCGGGCGGCGGGGCCGGATCGTCATCGCCCACACATTCGGGCAGAGGGGTGATCACATAATCGGGCCGGAAATGGAGGAAGAAGGGCATCGAATAGCGCGAACGCCGCGCCGCTTCCCCGCGCGGATTGACCACCCGGTGCGTGGTCGAGCGCAGCCGCCCGTTGGTGAGCCGGTCGAGCATGTCGCCGACATTGATCACCAGCGCGCCCTTGACCGCCGGGATCGGCAGCCATTCGCCCTTGCGGGTGAGCAGTTCGAGTCCGGCTTCCTCGGCCCCCAAAAGCAGGGTGATGGTGTTGATATCGCCATGCGCGGCGGCGCGGATCGCGCCTTCGGGCGCATCTTCCCCGAGCGGCGGATAGTGCAGCAGCCGCATCACCGAATTGCCGTCCTTGACGCTTGCGGCAAAGAAATCGCGCGGGCGGCCAAGGTGGAGCGCGATCGCCTCGAGCACCCGGCCCCCGGCGGTCTCGAAGGCTCCAAACAGCGCCTGCATGGTCTCGCGAAAGCCCGGCACCTCGGCGGGCCAGACATTGGGCGCCATGTAGGAGGCGAGCGGATGGCCTTCGGGCAGATCGCGCCCGACATGCCAGAACTCCTTGAGATCGAAGACCGCGGCATCCTTGGCCTTCTCGGTGCCGAAGGGGGTATAGCCGCGCGCCCCGCCGCCGCCGGGGATGTGATAGGCGCGCTTGACCGCCTCGGGCAGAGCAAAAAACGCCTTTGAGGCAGCTTCGGCCGCGGCGATCAGGTCTTCCGGGATGCCGTGATCGCGCACCACGGCAAAGCCATATTCGGCAAAGGAGCGGCCGAGTTCATCGGCGATGGTCTCGAGCGGCTGGGCGAGCGAGACGCTGGCGATGCCGGGGGCGATCTCGGGGGCGGTGGTGGTCATGGCCGCGGCCTTACACCTGCGCCCGCGGCGCTGCCAAGGGCCTAAAGCGGCAGGAACAGGCTGGCGAGCGCCGCGCTCATCAGATTGGCAAGGCTCCCGGCGGCCAGCGCCTTGAGCCCGAGCCGCGCGATCACCGGGCGCTGGTTGGGCGCAAGCCCCCCCGTCACCGCCATCTGGATCGCGATCGAGGAGAAATTGGCAAAGCCGCACAGGGCAAAGGTGACGATCGCCCTGCTGCGCTGGGTGAGCGCGCCCTCGCCGAGCGCGCCGAGATCGATGAAGGCGACGAATTCGTTGAGCACGATCTTGGTGCCGAACAGCCCCCCGGCGATCTGCGCCTGCTGCCAATCGGCAATGCCGATGAGGAACATCACCGGCGCGAACAGATAGCCCAGCAGCCGCTGGAAACTCATGCCTTCGAGCCATGCGGCAGCCTCGGGCCCCAGCGGGGTGCCGGCGCGCTCGGCCAGGCCCACGATGGCGCCGCCGATCCCGGCAAGCATCCCGTTGGCCAGCGCCACCAGCGCCACGAACACCATCACCATCGCGCCCACCGCCACCGCCAGCTTCACCCCCGTCTGGGTGCCCTGGGCGGCGGCCTCGATGATGTTGGCGGGGCGCTGGCCCTCCTCGAAGGTCTCGGCCGCGCTCACCTCGTCGGGTTTGCCGCTCTCGACCATCGCCGCCGGGCCAACCGCGCTGATGCGGGCCTGGGGCAGTTCGACCTCGCGCCCATTCTCGTCATACATCACCACCCGCGTCGCCTCGGTGAGCGGCTTGGTCTTGCCCCGGGCGAGCGCCACCGCCGCGGCGGCCACCGCGTGATCATGCGCGGCGCTGGCGGCGGGATCATCCGGCATGATGATCTTGGCCATGAGGATGCCCCCCGGGGCCGACATGAAGGCCGCCGCGAGCAGGAAGGGCACCGCCTCGGTGCCGATGAAGCTGGCATAGGCAGCCAGGATCGTGCCCGCCACGCCCGCCATGCCCACGCTCATCAGCGTGAACAGCCCCGAAGGCGGCAGCGCGGCGAGATAGGGGCGCACCACCAGCGGGCTTTCCGACTGGCCGACGAAGATATTGGCCGCCGCCCCCAGCGCCTCGACCTTGCCGATCCCGGTGATCCAGCCGATTGCTCCGCCCACCCAGCGCACCAGCCGCTGCATGACGCCGAGGTGATAGAGGATCGAGACGATCGCGGCAAAGAACACGATCACCGGCAGCGCCGCGATCACGAAGGTATTGGCAAAGGGGTTGCTCTCCATCGGGCCGAACACGCTGGTGATGCCGACCTTGGAATAATCGAGCAGGGCGATCACCCCGTTTGAAAGCCCACCGATCACCGCCACCCCGATGTCGGTGCGCAACACCACCAACGCGGTGAGCGCCTGGAGGCCGAAGGCGGCGCCCACCACCCTCAGATTGATCTGCCGCCTTGCCGATGACAGGGCAAAGGCCAGCGCGAGAATGGCAAGCACGCCGAACAGGCTGAGCAAAGTGGACGCGAAACTCTCGTTCACGGCAGCGGTGCCCCCCTTGCGCGGCACAGTGGGTTGATGTGGCAGGCGCGACGTGCGCCAGGCTGCCACCCGACGCGCATCGCCGCTGGCGTGGCAGCTAAAGCGCGCGCTGGCAAGCGCGGATCGCGCGATTAGCCCCGGCGATCTGGGGCCTGTCCCTTCCCCCACCCTCGCCCCGGTGCTTGATAAGCGGCAGCGGCGCGGCTTTCCTTTTGCCGCGCGGCTGGCTAGGCCCGCAGCATGAACGAGACGCCACCTGCGCCCCCCGCCGCGCCTCCCAGCGCGCCCGCCATCGCTCCCTTCGCCGATCGCACGGCAAGCGGCCCTGCGATCCCGCTTGGGTTGTTCGTCTTCACCCTCGTCTATGGCGGGATGACGGTGCTCGCCGGGGTGCTGGCGTTCAAGCAGGTGCGGCTGTGGCCCACCACGCTGGCGGTGGAAAGCGGCATCTTCGCCTTCCTGCTGCTGGTGGTGATCTCTTCGACGCTCGCCCAGCTCTATGGGCGGGCGATGGCGCAGAAGATCGTGTGGTGGGGGTTCCTGCCGCTCGCGCTTTCCGCGCTGCTGATGCAGCTGGTGCTGGCGCTGCCCGCCTCTGCCGAGATGCTGGCCTTCCGGCCCGAGGATCTGGCGGCCTTTGAACGGGTGCACCGCGCCACCTGGCGGGTGTGGCTGGCAGGCCCGGCGGCCTATATCGCCTCGCTGCTGCTCAACATCTGGCTGTTTGACCGGCTGCGCGGAGGCCGCGCGGGCGAGGGGACGATCGGGCTGATGCTGCGCGGGGCGATCGCCTCGGCCTTGAGCCAGGCGGTCGATTCGGTGATCTTCATCACCCTTGCCTTTTATGGCGAGTTCGACATCACCGATCTTGTCATCGGCCAGGTGCTCGCCAAGGTCGCGCTCAGCCTCGTGCTGGTGCCCTTCCTCATCACCTTTGGCGTGCGCGCGGCGCGCTGGCTTGACCGCCGGCCAGGCGCCTGAACGCCTTGCGCGCCGCCTGAAGGGGTGTATCCTCTTGCCCATTACTGCGAAGGGGGGAGGGATCGCATGAAACACGCCATCATCGCCGCGGGGCTTGCCGCGCTCGCGCTGGCCGGCTGCCAGACCAATGCGGGCGGGCCGGGCGCAAGCAGCTATTATGATTGCGGCGGCGGCACCCGGCTCAAGGTCGATTATCTCAAGGGCAACCGGGTAAGCGTGCAGATGAACGACAATGCGCCCGTGATCCTGCCGGCGGACGGGGCCGCCTCAGGCGCGAAATACATGAGCGCGACCCACCAGTTCTGGTCGAAGGGCGATGAGGCAACCTGGACGGTCGGGCGGATGATGCCGATGACCTGCCAGAAGCTCGCCGTGCCGCGCATGTGAGCGGCCGGCCTTGTGGGGCCGCTCAGCAGGACTTGAGCAGCTTCCGCAGGCTCTCGCCAGTCCACGGTTTGCCCGAAAGGCTGGGCAGCCCCTCGCTTTCGAGCTGGCGGGCGATGGCGGCATGGCTCAGGCCCTCGGCGCGCAGCGCCCGCGCCCGCGCGAGCGCCTGTGCGCGCCGCGCGGGTTTGCCCGCCGACCATTCCTTCTGCCGGGCGCGCCAGCGGGCGAAATGGGCATGGGGATCGAACAGCTCGCCCGCGACCACCAGCGGAGAGGCCGCGATCGGCAGGGCCTCGATCTCGGCCCGGCGCAGCCACTCCATCATCGGCGCGTGGCTGCGCCAGCCCTGCGCGCCCGAAAATTCGACGAACAGGAGGATCGCGCCGTGCGCGCGGCACCGCGCCGCGGCCTGCTCCAGCGCCGGCACGATGAACCTGCTCCCGCGGTCGGGTTCGATCTCGAGGAAGGCGGCTTCCTCGACGAGCGCATATCCCTCCGCCGCGGCAAAGGCGTGGATCAGCGCGCGTTGATAGGCGATGGTGCGGCTCCCCCTGGCGGCCGCCTCGATATCCGCCGGCAGCGTGGTGAACCCCGCCCAGGGCACCGGCAGCGTCCAGTAGAAGCCCACGGCCTTGCGCTTCACCCTCGCGCTGCTCCCCCACCCCCGGAAAATCCCGAGCACCCGCCGCCCCACCGGGCCCGGCTGAATAAGCGCCTTAGCACAGCCAAGCGCTGCTGGCGAAACGTCAACCGGAGCAAAGCCATGCGAACCAGCCACACCCACCCCTTGCAGATCGCCGCGATCACCCCCCAGCCGGGCTTCGGCACGATCGGCATCACCTTCTGCCCCGGCAAGAAGCAGCCCCACGCGATGAGCGGCGGCTGGGACCGCGATCTTGGCCTTGATCTTGATGTCATCGCGGATTTCGGCGCCGCCGCCGTTGTCACCCTGATCGAGCCGCACGAAATGCGCGCGCTTGGCGTTGAAGACCTCGGCAGCGAGGTGGCGGCGCGGCACATGGACTGGCTGCACCTGCCGATCCCGGACGTCAGCGTGCCCGATGCCGGTTTCGAGGCCACCTGGCGCGTGCATGGGCCGGGCCTCAGGGCGCGGCTGCGGCACGGCTTCAACATCCTTGTCCATTGCAAGGGCGGGCTGGGCCGGGCCGGCACCATCGCCGTGCGCCTGCTGGTGGAACTGGGCTGGCCGGCCGATGAGGCCATTGCCGCGGTGCGCGCGGTGCGCCCGGGCGCGATCGAGACTCCCGCGCAGGAGGCCCATGTGCGCCAGCAGGCGAGGGTGGAGGAAAGCGCCCCGTGCCAGAGTGACGCGGCGATCCGGGATCGCGCCATCGGCGCCCTTCTCGGCCTTGCCGTCGGCGATGCGGTGGGCACCACGCTCGAGTTCAAGCCGCGCGGCAGCTATCCGCGGCTCACCGACATGATCGGCGGCGGCCCCTTCGGCCTCAAGCCCGGGCAATGGACCGACGACACGGCCATGGCCCTCGCACTGGCGGACAGTCTTTATGTTGCGGCGGAGTTCGATCCCGAAGACCTGATGCGCCGCTTTGTCGATTGGCGCGACGAGGGCACCTATTCGTGCACCGAGACCTGCTTCGACATCGGCATCACCACCAATGACGCGCTCAACCGCTGGCAGCGCAGCGGCGATCCCTATGCCGGGGCGACCGATCCGAACACCGCGGGCAACGGCTCCTTGATGCGCCTTGCGCCGGTGGCGATCCGCTTCTGGCGCGATCCCGAGGCGCTGCGCCGCGTCGCCGCGCTCCAGAGCCGCACCACCCACGGCGCGCCCGAGGCGGTGAGCGCCTGCGTTGCCTATGCCGAGCTGCTCGCCAAGGCCATCGCCGGGGTGCCGGCCCACGAGGTGCTCTCGCCCCGCAGCGGCGATTATGCCGGCGCGATCGCCGCCATCATGGCGGGCAGCTGGCGCGGCAAGGCGCGCCGCGAGATCGCCTCCTCGGGCTATGTCGCCCATTCGCTCGAGGCCGCCCTGTGGTCGGTGGCGCGCACCAGCGACTTCCGCTCGGCGATCCTGCTCGCAGCCAACCTCGGCGGCGATGCCGACACCACCGCCGCCATCGCCGGCCAGCTTGCCGGGGCGCTCTACGGTGCGAGCGGCATCCCGCAGGAGTGGCTCGGAATGCTGGCGTGGAAGCCTCGGATCGAGGGGATGGCGCACAGCCTGATCGAAAGGGCTGGCCCCTTGGCGGGCTGAGGCTGCCAAGGCGCGCGGCCATCAGCCGTCGCCCCCAGCAAGGCCGTAAAGGCAAGGCAATGGTGAGCCCGACAGGATTCGAACCTGTGACCCGCTGATTAAAAGTCAGCTGCTCTGCCTACTGAGCTACGGGCCCACGCTGGGGCGCTGGCCGCACCTTGCTTGCCAGGCGCGCTCACCTAGGCAGGGGGCGGCGCCGGGTCAAGCGGGCATGGGCCTGGGCGATGGTCAGCCCGCTCGCCGGATCGCGCCAGCGCGGCGCGATCGCCCGTGCCGGGCCGAGCACAAAGCTGCGCCCCAGAAAGGCCGGGTGGGGGATGGCAAGGCCGCGGCTGCGCCAGCGCCCGCCGCTCCACAGGATGATGTCGCAATCGAGCACCCGGTCACCCCAGCGCCGTCCCCGCCGCCGCCCGAACGCGCGCTCGATCTGCTTGAGCGCGGCGAGCAGCGCCGGCGGGGCGAGCACGCTTTCGAGCACCAATGCGCCATTGGCAAAGCGGCGCCGCGCCGCGCCCATCGGCGCGCTCGCCACCACCGGCGCGCGCGCGGTGACGGTGCCGAGCGCCGCGCATTCCTCGAGCGCCGCGCGCACCACCCCTGCCGGCGCGCCATAGAGCGGGTGGCGCCGGTTGCTGCCGAGCGCAATGAGGTAGGCGCTCGCCAGGCTAGATGTCCTCGACGATCCGGCCATAAAGCTGCGGGCGGCGATCACGGAAGAAGCCCATGCCCGCCCGGTGCCGCGCCGCGCGCGCCAGATCGAGCCGGGCGATCAGCACCCCGCTTTCGTGCGCGCCATATTCCGCCACCAGATCGCCCCATTCATCGCAGATGAAGGAATGGCCATAGAAGCGCTGCGCTGCCCCTTGCGGCCCTTCGCTGCCGATGCGGTTGGCCGCGGCCACAGGCATGCAGTTCGCCACCGCATGGCCGATCATCGCCCGGCGCCACATGCGGCTGGTATCGAGATCGGCGTCATAGGGTTCCGAGCCGATCGCGGTGGGATAGATCAGCACCTCGGCCCCCATCAGCGCCATCACCCGCGCGCATTCGGGATACCACTGGTCCCAGCAGATGCCCACGCCCACGCGCACGCGTGCCCCCTGCTCGCCCGGCACGTCCCACACCTTGAAGCCGCTGTTGCCGGGGCGGAAATAATATTTCTCCTCATAGCCCGGCCCATCGGGAATGTGGCTCTTGCGATAGGTGCCCATGATCTCACCATCCGGGCCGATCATGGCGAGGGTGTTGTAATAGTGATGCCCGTCGCGCTCGAAGAAGCTGGTGGGGATCGCCACCTTCAGCCTTGCGGCAAGCGCCTGCATGGCGATCACGCTGGGATGCTCTGCCACAGGCCGGGCGAGGGCGAACAGCGCCTCATCCTCCTCGCGGCAGAAATAGGGGCCGGAAAACAGCTCGGGCGGCAGGATCAGCTGCGCCCCGCGCGCGGCTGCCTCCTCGACAAGGGCGGCAACCGCGGCGATGTTCTCGGCCTCATCGGCTGCGCCAAGGGCAAGCTGAAGGGCGGCAAGGGTGATGGCGCTCATGCCGGCGCCCTTAACCCATCACTTGGCCTTCTTGAACAGGAGAGTCATGCGGTCGCTCTCGCCCAGAGCCTTCAAGTCCTCGCGCTTGGTGGAAAGCACCGGGGGCATTTCCCACACGCCTTCAGGGTGATCGGCGCTGTCCCTGGGATTGGCGTTGACCTCGCTCGCCGCCACCAGTTCAAAGCCATTGAGGCGCATGAAATCAATCACATCCTGCTGCTTGAGATAGCCCTTCGAGCCATTGGCATAGGACCAGGGCGCATCGGCCTTGGCGCGGTGCTGGACGATGCCGATGAGCCCATCATCCTTGAGCAGCTCGCGCATCGCGCGGATCTCGGTATCGGCGATGCCGGCGCGCATGATGTTGTGCAGCGCGCGGATCACGAGGATGCGATCAAAGGTGCCCTTGTGGCCTTCGAGATTGTCGAGCGTGATGGCGCTGAAACGCTCCGCGGGCAGCCCGGTATAGCCCGCCACTTCGGCGCCGAAGCCCGCCGCCTGATCGCGGATGCGCTGCTGGCGCGCCGGATCGGTGGTGGCGGCAAGCGGGTTGGCAAAGAGGCCAACGAGCTGGCCCTCGCCGCCGAGGTAATGGCCGAGCAGGCGCGAATACCACCCGCCGCCGGGGGCATATTCGCCCACCTTCATGTGCGGGCCGACATGGAAAAAGGCGAGCGTTTCGGCCGGGTGGCGGAAGGGATCGCGGGCCTTGTCCGCGGCGCGGCTGGGATGGTTGATCGCGGCCGAAAGCTGCTCGCCATGCATCTTCATGAAGGCGGCGGTATCAAGGATATGGGCCTCGTCCATCCCGGCGCCATGCGCCTCGTGCGCGGCCACCACCACCGGCGCGGCAAGGGCAAGCGCGCTCGCGCCGGCAAGGGCAAGGATCGGCTTGGTCATGGCGAAGAACTCTCCCGCAGATGATGAAGGAACCGGGCCGGCCATGGCTGGCAATCCCGGATAGCTTCCTTATCTGTGGCAGAAACGTGAGGAGATTTCGAGTGAGCAATCTGCAAACGGCGATCGTGGCGGGCGGCTGCTTCTGGTGCACCGAAGCGGTGTTCCGCGATGTGGTGGGAGTAAGCGCGGTGGAGAGCGGCTACATTGGCGGCACCAAGCCCAACCCCACCTACAAGGAGGTGTGCACCGGCTCCACCGGCCATGCCGAGGCGGTGCGGGTGACCTTCGATCCGGCGGTGATCAGCCTCGCGGAAATCTATGACGTGTTCTTGGGCACCCACGATCCCACCCAGCTCAATCGCCAGGGCAATGACATCGGCACGCAATATCGCAGCGCGATCTTCCCGCTTTCGGACGAACAGGCCGCCGAGGCGCGCGCCGCGATCGCGCGCTGGAACGCCGAAAATGGCCAGCAGGCGGTGACCACGATCGAGGGCCTCGAAGGCGGGGTGCAGACCAAGGAATGGTATCCGGCCGAGGACTATCACCAGGAATATTGGCAGGGCGAAGGCCAGCGCAATCCCTATTGCCTCGCGGTGATTCCGCCCAAGCTGATGAAGCTGCGCAAGTCCTATCAGAAATATGTGAAGGATTGAGTTAGAGCCGATCTCGTCTCCCCGGCCAACGAGCCGGGGCCCCCTTTCTTGTTTGCGTGCCCGCCTCCGCGGGCACGTCCTCGGTGCGTTTCGCGCTACGCGCGAGCACCTGCGGGCGGGCGGTCGCCCTTGCGGCCCGTCCGTTGGCGGGCCGGGTCGTCCGCGCCCCACTGGTCCGGGGGAACGAGGTTGGCTTTACGCCTTCACCCAGCGCGCCACGAAGAACCCATCGAGCCCGCCGTGCGCGGCCAGCATCCCGGGATGGGTGCGCAGGGCGCCCTCGGGCGTGGGGGCAAGCCCGGCGGGGACTTCATCGGCGGTGATCGGCAGGGGGCTGAGCGGGCAATGGGCGGTTATCCACGCCGCCTGTTCTTCGCCCTCCTCGGCCTCGAGCGAGCACACCGCATAGACCAGCACCCCGCCGGGGTTCAGCCAGCCCGCAGCCCGCGCCACCAGCGCGCGTTGCAGTTCGACGAGGTCGGCAATCTGGCGCGCGCCGATGCGGTACAGCACGTCCGGGTGGCGGCGGCAGGTGCCGGTGGCGCTGCAGGGCGCGTCGATGAGGATCGCATCGAAGCGCTGGCGCGGCTCCCAGGTCAGTGCATCGGCGCGCACTGGTGAGGCTTTGAGGCCGGTGCGCCTGAGGTTGGCCTTGAGCAGATCGAGCCGCCGCTTGGAAATGTCGAGCGCGGTGACCTGCCAGCCCGCGGCGGCGAGCTGCATGGTCTTGCCCCCCGGCGCGGCGCACAGGTCGAGCGCGGCGCGCCCCGCCCCCCGGCCCAGCAGCCGGGCGGGAAGCTGCGCGGCGAGATCCTGCACCCACAAGGCGCCCTCGGCAAAGCCGGGCAGGGCTTCGACCATGCCGCCGCGCGGCAGGCGCAGATGACCGGGGGCAAGGCTGATCGCGCCAAGCTGGGCGGCGCGCGCCGTGGTTTCGGCGGGATCGCGCAGCGCCAGATCGAGTTCGGGCGCCAGGGCAAGGCCGGGGGCGATCGCCGCGGCCCTGGCCGCGCCCCAGCGGGCGATCACGGGCTCGGGCAGGCTCGGCACCTCGGGCAGGCGCACGCCCTGCCGGGTGAGCGCGGCAAAGACGCCGTGCGCCAGCCGCCGCGGGCCGCCGACGAGCAGCGGCAGGGCGGTGGCCAGTACCGCGTGGGGCGGGGTCTCGAGCCGCAGCGCCTGGGCCAGCATCAGCCGCAGCACCATGCGCGCCTTGGCATCATCGGGCAGGCGCTGGGGCGTGGCGCTGTCGATCAGGCTATCAAGATCGACAAGCCAGCGCAGCGCCTCGGCGGCGATGGCGCGGGCGAGCGCGCGATCGGGCGCCTTGCGGATATCGGCGAGCGCCGCCCTCTCGGCGAGGTCGAGCGTCTCACCCCGGCGCAGCACGGCATCGAGGAGGCGCAGCGCAGCGCGACGCGGGGCAAGTCCGGGGGGAGGGGCCATGGGATCAGGCCCTAACCTTGCTTGAAACAAAGCGCCAGCATGGGCATTTCACAGGGCATGACCACACAGAAGTGCGAAGCTGCCCGCAAGTTCAAGAAGCCCGCCCACTGGACCAACGATCCGGTGCCCCAGCCGCAGCCGGTGACGAACGACGAGAAGCTCTCTCCCACCCGCTATGGCGATTGGGAGAAGAACGGGATCGCCTGGGACTTCTGACCTTCCCGGCTCGCAGCGCCCCGCGCGCGCCAAAGCTCTCTGGCCGCTTTGGCGCTGCTTTGGCGCAGTTCTGCCCACGCTTTGCCCGCCCGGGGATGTTCCACGTGAAACATGGCCCCGCCCAGGCGTGGGCGCTCAGAGCGGGGTGAAGGTGACCTTGAGCCCGTCCTTGGGCTGCGGGATCGGCCAGGCCTGCCACTTGGGGGCATAGCCCGGCGCGGCCTCGATCCGGTAGCGCTGGAGCAGGTGGGCCATGAGGATCTTCACCTGCATATAGGCAAAGTGGAGGCCCAGGCACATATGCGCCCCCCCGCCAAAGGGCACCCAGGCATATTTGTGCCGCGCGCGCACCTTTTCAGGCGTGAAGCGCATCGGATCGAAGCGATAGGGATCGTCCCAATATTCCTCGGCATGGTGGGTCCAGTGGATGTTGATCCCCACCATCGCGCCCGCCGGGATGTGATAGCCGCCGAATTCAAAGGCCTTCAAGGCCCGGCGCGGCATCGAGGGCACCGGCGGGATCATCCGCAGCGCTTCCTTGAAGGCCATTTCGGTCAGTTCCAGCCGCCCGAGATCGTCATAGCCCAGCGGACGCGGATCGCCCAGGCCATCCGGCCCGCCGGTCACCGCAAACACCTCCTCGCGCAGGCGCTCCTGCCAGTCGCGGTGAAGCGCGAGATAATAGACGAGCGAGGTGGCCGAGGAGGTGATGGTGTCGTGCGCGGCCATCATCAGGAAGTTCATGTGATCGACCACCTCATCCACGGGCAGCAGGCTGCCATCCTCGCGGGTGGCGGTGGCGAACTGGCTGAACATGTCCTGCCCCCCGCCCTCGGCGCGGCGGCGCAGGGTCTCGCGGGTGAAATAATCGACCAGGAAGGCCCGGCCATCCACCCCCTTCTTCATCTTGGTGAAGGGCAGCGGGCGGCGGATCGGGGCGACCGAGGCCTGCACCATATCGACGAAGGCTTCGTTGATTCGGTCGGCCTCTGGCCCCCAGGGCAGGCCGATGAAGCTTTCCGCGGCCAGATCGAGGGTGAGCTTCTTGATCGCCGGATAGAACCGGATCGGCTCCTTCCAGCTTTCCACCGTGCGGGCAATGCCGCGGTTGAGGGCGCCCGAATAATGGCGCATCGGCTCGGGCTTGAAGGCGATCGAGAGCGCGCGCCGATCGATCCGGTGATGCTCGAAATCCATGAGCATCAGCCCGCGCGGGAAAAGCTGGTCGAGCACCGGGCCCCAGCCCTGTTCGGAGGAGAAGATCTTGTCCTTGTTGAACAGCACCAGCTCATTGGCCTCGGCGCCCACCAGCGCCACCTGCCAGCCGCCAAAGGCGCGGTTCTTGTAGACCTTGCCATATTTGGCGATCATCCGCGCGGCAAAGGCATGGGGGTCGGCGAGCATGGTGAAGGTGTTGCCCACCAGCGGCCAGCCGCCCTCGCCCGGGATATGCGCAAGGTCAGCCGCGCAAAGGCGCCCCTCGCTCCAGTGGCGGGGTGCGCCGAAGGGGGCGGCGCCGGCAAATTCGGCAGCGGTCGGGGCTTGGGCAAGCGTGGCCATGATCGTCTCGATGCTCCGGCAAAGGTTCGGATGTGCAACTGACTTTGGTGTAAATAATCCTCTCGGTCAAATCCACCCCGAAAGCTCACGCCGCAGCAGCGCCTCGATCATGGCAAGGCCATCATCCGAGGTGTTGAGGCATTGGAGCACGGCATAGTCCTCGCCGCCCGCTTCGAGAAACTCATCGCGCCCCTCGATCGCCAGTTCTTCCAGCGTCTCGACACAATCGGCGGCAAAGCCGGGGGCGGCCACCACCAGCCGGCGCGTGCCTTTCTCGCCCTCGGCGATCAGGGTGGCATCGGTCGAAGGCTCGAGCCAGGCCGCCGGGCCGAAGCGCGATTGAAAGGTGGTCTCGAACCGCACGCCGGCAAACTCCGGGCGCTGTGCCAGTTCCTCGCGCAGCAGGCGCGCGGTCTTCATGCAGTGGCAATAATAGGGATCGCCCTTCTCCAGCGTCTGCTGCGGCATCCCGTGGAAGCTCAGGAGCATCACCTCGGGGCGAAACGGAAGGGCGCGCACCTGCCGGGTGAGATCCTCGGCCAGTGCGCCGAGATAGAGCGGATCGTCGTGATAGGGCGGCACGAAGCGCAGCGCCGGCTGCCAGCGCATCGCCTTGAGCACGCGGGCGATCTCGTCGAACACCGTGGCGGTGGTGGCGGCGCAATATTGCGGATACATCGGCGCCACCAGGATGCGATCGCAGCCCTCGCCCATCAGCGCGGTGAGGCGGCTTTCGATCGAGGGATTGCCATAGCGCATCGCCCAATCGACCAGCACCTTCTCGCCAAACCGGCCCGCCATCGCCTCGGCCTGGCGGGCGGTGATGTCGGCCAGCGGCGAGCCGCGGCTCGTCCAGATCTTCTGATAGGCCTTGGCGCTTTTCTGCGGCCGGGTGTTGAGGATGATGCCGCGCAGGATCACCTGCCAGATGATCGGGGGGATCTCCACCACCCGGGTGTCGGACAGGAACTCCTTGAGATAGCGCTTGACCGAATCGGGATCGGGCCCATCGGGTGTGCCGAGATTGATCAGCAACACGCCGATCCGGCCGCTTTCAACCGGGGGATGATCGCCGGGAAGGCGCTGGGGCTGCCAGGTCATAGCCTGCCCAACACGCGGGCGCCGATTGGTTTCCAGCCCTCGGCACGGCGCCGGACGGGGTGTTGCAGATCTGTCCCGGTCATATGCCGTCCGAAAGCAAGGGCAAGCGCCTGAGCCTGAGGCCTGTAGCGGAAAACAGCGCATTGGCAATCGCCGGCGGGGCGACCACCGCGCCCAGCTCGCCCGGATCGGCGGGCGGGGCCTCGCTCGCGATCAACTCGATGCGCATCTCGGGGCAATCGCCGATCCCCGGCAGGCCGAGGCCGGCATAGTCGGTGATTTCGGGCAGCCCGGCGCGAAAGCGCAGCGGGGCGCCGAGCGCGATGCCCATGCCGAACACCAGCCCGCCCTCGATCTGCTGGCGGGCGATATCGTGGTTGACGATCCGCCCGATATCGACCGCGGCCGAAAGGCGGGTGACGCGCACCCCGCCCTCGCCCTGGCGCGCGGTGGCGACACAGGCGATGCGCGCAGCCTCGGGCCCGGTGCCGATGCGGGCGCAGGCCAGGCCCTGCCCGCTCTGCCCGGTGCCGCCATCCCATTCCGCCAGCTGCGCGGCGCGCTGGAGGCAGGCGGCAAGGCGCACGTCATCGCCCAGCATCGCCATGCGGAAGGACAGCGGCTCGCGGCGGAAGCACGCGGCGATCTCGTCGATGAAGCTCTCGATCGCAAACACCGCCGGCCCATGGGCATTGCCGCGCACCCGCCCGACCGGCTGGCCGATCTCGACCGGGACATGTTCGACCAGCAGCGCCGGCAGGCGATAGGGCGGCACCGCGCCTTCGCAGGCGAGCGGATCGCTCCGCCCGCTGGTCTCGCGCATCGCCGCGCTGGTGGTGCGGCCCGCAAACAGCCGCCGCCCGAACTCGAGGGCCGCCGGCGGGGTGGCGATACGCAGCCGCAGGGCATCGATCGCGCCCTGGCCTTCGGCCGGGCCGGTGGTGGCAAGCTGCGCACCGACGAGCAGCCAGGCCGGAGCGCGCGGGCGGCTGCGGATCAGCTCGTCGCGGCGCGGCCAGGTCAGCTGCACCGGGCGGCCCAGCGCGCGGGCAATGAGCGCGATCTCGATCGCATGGTCATGCTCGAGCCGCGCATCGAAGCTGCCCCCGGCGGGCATGGGATAGAGCGCCACGTCCTCGGCCTTGAGGCCGATCGCGCGGGCGGCGGCGCGGCGGGCCTGTTCGGGCGCCTGGGTGGCGATCCACAGATCGAGCCGCCCGTCGACGAGCCGCGCGGTGGCGCTGGCGGTCTCGAGCGGGGCGGCATGGGCCGGCTCGACCTCGTAGCGCCGCGCCATGTCCACCCGCTTCATCCCCGCGCGGCCAAAGCCGCTCTCGGCGATCACGTGGCCCTCGCCCGCGGTCAGCGTGGTGCCGAGCCGCGCGGCAATATCGGCGCTGCTCACCGGCGCGGCGACCGAAAAGCGCGGGCGCATGGCCTTGAGCGCGGCCTCGGCGCTCCACCAGGTGTCCGCAGCGGCGGCGAGCCAGCGCTTGCTCTCGACAATGCCGGCAAGGCCCCTGATCCCGGCGGCGGCCCTGGCATCGAAGCCGGTCAACACCGAATCGTCCGACGGACCGTGGCGGATCGAGGCAAAGACCATGCCGGGCAGGCGCACGTCCCCGGCAAAGCGATAGGAGCCATCGACCTTGGCGGGCAGATCGATGCGCGGAAAGGCCGGGGTCTCCTCGGCCTCGGCCGGCAGAGGCTGCTCGCGCGCCGGCTCGGGCCGGAGCGGCGGGGGATCCGGCGGGGTGCGGCGGGCGGCGCCCTCGGCAATTTCGCCAAACCGCAAGCGCTTGTCGCCATGGCTGACGATGCCGCCTTCAACCACGCATTCCTCGGCAGCCACGCCCCAGCGCGCCGCGGCCTCCTCCGCGAGCAGCGCGCGCGCGGTGGCGGCGGCGGCGCGGCAGGGGCCTTCATAGGCGGCAAGCGCGGTGCCATCGGCGGTGGCCGAGAAGCGCTCGGCCCCGGCAAAGCGCGCAGCCAGCAGCGCCTCGGCCCCCGGCAGGCGCCCGGCGATGAGCGGATCCCACAGCGGCGCCCACTTTTCTGCCAGCGGCACATTGGCATAGGCGCCCGAGACCGGCGCGGGTTCAACCGCGATCTGCCGCCAGTCGGCGCCGAGTTCGACCGCCACGATCTGCGGCAAGAGGGTGGTGATCCCCTGCCCCATCTCGCATTGCGGCACCGCCACCGTCACCACGCCATCGGCCGCGATCTTGAGCCAGGCGCCGAACACCTGTTCGTCGCGCGCGGCGATCAGCGGGCTGCGGTATTCGCGCGGCAGCAGCCACCAGGCAACAAGCAGCCCCCCGCCCGCGGCGGCGCCAACCAGCATGCCCCGGCGGGTGAGCGGCATCGGCTTCAGACCTTCCCGGTATCGAGCCAGCGGGCAAGGCGCGCGGCGATGGCGTGGAAGGGCGCGGCCGCCTCGCCCTCGCCCGCCGCGGGCGGCTCTCCAGCATCGCCGGCGATCCGGGTGGCGAGCGTCAAGGGCACCCGCCCGAGGAAGGGAATGTCGAGCGCGGCGGCAAAGCGCTCCACCCCGCCGCTGCCGAAGGGATCGCTGATCTCGCCGCAATGGGGGCAGGCATAGCCGGCCATGTTCTCAATGAGGCCGATGATCGGCACCTCGCCCTGTTCGAACAATTGCCCGGCGCGCGCGGCATCGATCAGCGCCAGATCCTGCGGGGTCGAGACCAGGATCGCCCCGTCGGGCCGATGCGCCGAGAGCATCGAGAGCTGCACGTCGCCGGTTCCGGGGGGCAGATCGACGAGGAGGAGATCGGTCTCGCCCCAATCGGCCTCGATCAGCTGGGTCAGGGCCTTGCCGGTCATCGGCCCGCGCCAGGCGAGCGCCTTGCCGGGGGCAACGATATGCCCGAGCGAGAGCACCTTGACCCCGTGGCGGCTGGTGATCGGCACCAGCTTGTCGCCGCGCGCCTCGGGCTTCATCCCCTCGGTCGCCAGCAGCTTGGGCTGCGAGGGGCCGTAGATATCGCCATCGATCACCCCCACCCGGCGCCCCATCCGCGCCAGCGCCACGGCCAGATTGGTGGTGAGCGTGGACTTGCCCACGCCCCCCTTGCCGCTGCCCACGGCGATGAGGCGCCGCCGCCGCCGCTCGGCGGTGAGCGCGATGCGCACCTCATCAATGCCATCGAGCGGGGCGAGCGCGGCGCGGATCGCCGCCTCGAGCTCGGCCCGCCCCGCCGGGTCGAGATCGCCCGCCTCAGCGACGATCACCGCGCGGCGCGCGACGATCCGCGCCGAGCGCAGGCGGTGGTTGATCTCGGGCGGAAGCGCGCTGCGGATCAGCGCTTCCTCGGCGGCAGGATCGCGGGGGGGCAAGTCAGCCTCGGTCATGGCCCTGCGCCTCTACCACCAATTTCGCCAAGCCAACCCCTGTTTTTCGCGTGTGCGCATGCCTATAACGCCTTCATGCACAGATCGGAGAGCTGGAGAGAACGTCTTGGCGCGGCCGCGCGCGGCCTTGCCATGGCAGGCAAGAACAACCCCTGGGGCGCACCCGAGAAGGGCGAGGAGCCGGGCGATGGCGCGCCCAGGGGCGAAGGCTCCGGCCCGCGCAACCCGTGGCTCCCGGGCGGCGGCGATCCGGGCAAGCGCCGCTCGGCCAGTATCGAGGACATCTTCAAGGGCCGCGGCCCGGAAGGCCCGCGCCGCGGCGGCGGCACCGGCGGGCCGGGCTTTCGCCTGCCCGAGCGGCCCGGCGGCAAGAGCTGGGTGCCGGTGATCCTCGGCGCGGTGGCGCTGCTGTGGATCGGGGCGACCAGCATCCACTTCGTCCAGCCGGGCGAACAGGCGGTGGTGACCTGGCTGGGGGGCAAATATTCGCACGAGCTCGATTCGGGCACCAATTTCACCGCGCCCTGGCCGCTCCAGGTGGTCGAGAAGGAAAATGTCAGCAAGGTGCGGCTCGAGGAAGTGCCGGGCACCAACACCGAAAAGCTGATCCTCACCGCTGACCAGAACCTCGTTGATTTGAGCTACCTCATCCGCTGGAACATCTCCGACCTCGTGCTCTACAAGTATCAGCTCGCCGATCCGCGCAACGCCCTGCTCGAGATCGCCGAGGCGGCGATGCGCGCGGCGGTGGCGCGGCAGAAGCTCGACACCGTGTTCACCGGCGAGGGCCGGGCCGAGATCGAACAGGACGTGCGCGCGGCGATGCAGGCGCGGCTCGATGCCTATCGCTCGGGGATCACGGTGCAGGGGATCGAGATCAACAAGGTCGATCCCCCGGCGCGGGTGGAAGAAGCCTTCAAGGACGTCTCGAGCGCGCAGCAGGATGCCGATGCCGCGATCAACCGCGCCCGCGCCGCGGCCCAGCAGCTGCTCGCCCGCGCCCAGGGCGATGCCACCGAGTTCAACAACATCTACGAGGAATACCGCCTCGCCCCCGAGGTGACGCGCCGGCGGCTCTATTACGAGACCATGGAAGCGGTGCTCTCGCGCACCGACAAGACCATCGTCGAATCCGGCAACGTGCTGCCTTATCTGCCGCTGCCCGAAGTCAAGCGCCGCGCCCAGCCGCAGGCCCAGGCGCAAGGAGAGTGACGCGATGAACGCCATGAACGGCCTGCTCAGGAACACCAAGGCGCTTCTGATCGGCGGCATCGTGCTGGCGGTGGCGCTGATGTCGAGCATCGTGATCGTGCCCGAAACCCACCAGGCGGTGGTGATCCGCACCGGGCAGCCGGTGCGCATCTTCAACATGTTCCGCCCCAACCAGCCCTATGGCCAGACCGGCGCCGGGCTCAACTGGCGCATCCCCTTTGTCGAGCAGGTGCAGATGATCGACCGGCGGGTGCTCGATCTCGACATGGAGCGCACCCAGGTGCTCTCCAACGATCAGCAGCGCCTCCAGGTCGATGCCTATGCGCGCTATCGCATCATCGATCCGGTCAAGCTCGTCGAACGCGCCGGGAGCGAGCGCCAGCTCGAGGCCCAGCTCCTGCCGATCCTCACTTCGGTGCTGCGCCAGGAGCTGGGGCGGCGGCCCTTTGCCGCGCTGATCAATGCCGAACGCGGCACCGCCATGGCCAACATCACCCGCGCGCTCGATGCCCAGGCGCGCAATTATGGCGCGCAGGTGCTCGATGTCAGGATCAAGGCGGCCGACCTTCCCGAAGGCCGCCCGCTCGATGCCGCCTTCACCCGGATGGAGACCGACCGGCAGGAGGAAGCCGCCACCATCCGCGCCGCCGGCCAGCGCGATGCCCAGATCATCCAGGCCGAGGCCAAGGCCGAAGCCGCGCGCATCTATGCCGATGCCTATGGAAAAGACCCGGAGTTCTATGACTTCTACCGGGCGATGCAGAGCTACCGCCAGACCTTCCTGGCGGGCGAAGGGCAGAGCACCATGGTGCTTTCGGAAGACAGCGAGTATTTCCGCCAGTTCAAGGGCCGGAAGTGACGCTTCGACCAAGCGCTGATGCGGGGCGCCGAATGCCGGCGGCGTTCAATCAGCGTTCAGCCCGGAAAGGCGCAATTGCAGCGCCGTGCCCGACCGTGCCGGGTCGGCCCCGGCCAGGCTTTGCGGAACAGCGCGACCAGATCGCGCATTTCCGCCACGAGGATAAGGATCAAGAGGACGTGAAAAAAGTGCGCTATGTGTATGGACTGTCGAGCGCGCTGCTGGTGGGCGGCGCGGCCATCTCGCTGATCACCGGCTCGCCGGTCGGCGCGCAGGTGGCGCAGAACGATGATCAGGTGATGCAGCGGGTGGTGCCGGTGGCCGGCGCCCCGGCCAGCTTTGCCGATCTCACCGCCCAGCTCGCCCCGGCGGTGGTCAACATCGCCACGCGCCAGCGCGTCGAGGTCAGCGTCAATCCCTTTGCCGGCACCCCCTTTGCCGATCTGTTCAACCGCCGCGGCGGCGGACAGCCACAAACCCGTGAAGCCCAGTCGCTGGGCTCGGGCTTCATCATCTCGGCCGATGGCGTGGTGGTCACCAACAACCACGTGATCTCGCCCCCCGATACCCGGGCCAAGCTCGAATCGATCACCGTCACCCTGGCTGATGGCAGCGAATATGAAGCCGACGTGATCGGCGCCGATGCCGCCTCGGACCTCGCGGTGCTCAAGATCCGCGCCAACAAGACCTTCCCCTTCGTCGAGTTCGGCGATTCCAGCAAGGCGCGGGTGGGCGATTGGGTGGTGGCGATCGGCAACCCCTTCGGCCTTGGCGGCACGGTGACCAGCGGGATCATCTCGGCGGTCTATCGCAACACCGGCCAGGGCGGCGCCTATGACCGCTACATCCAGACCGATGCCAGCATCAACCGCGGCAATTCGGGCGGGCCGCTGTTCGACATGCGCGGCAATGTGATCGGCATCAACAACGCGATCTTCTCGCCCTCGGGCGGGAGCGTGGGGATCGGCTTTGCCATCCCCGCCGAGATCGCCGCGCCGATCGTGGAGAAGCTGCGCCAGGGCCAGGAGATCCAGCGCGGTTATCTCGGCGTGCGGCTGCAGCCCATCGACGAGGATTTCGCCGCCTCGCTTGGCCTGCCCAAGCGCCGCGGCGAGCTGGTGCAATCGGTCGAGGAAACCAGCCCCGCGGGCCGCGCCGGGGTGCGCGCGGGCGACATCATCACCAAGGTCGGCGGCAAGGAGGTGAGCGCAGACCAGACCGTCTCCTTCCTCGTCGCCAATCTCCAGCCGGGCGAGCGGGTGCCGGTCGAGGTGCTGCGCGATGGCAAGCGGCTGACCATCCCGGTCACGCTCGGCAAGCGCCCGAGCGAGGCGGAACTCCAGCAGCAGAGCGAGACCTTCGATCCCGACAGCGATGAGCCGATGGCGCCGGGCACCTCGGACAGCACCATCGAGCAGAAGCTGGGAATGCAGGTGATGCCGATGAGCGCTCAGATCGCCCGCTCGCTCGGGGTGCCCACCGATACCCAGGGGGTGGTGATCGCCGCGGTCGATCCCAATTCGGATGCCGCACGCAAGGGGCTGCGGCGCGGCGACATCATCCTGTCGGCCAATTACCAGACGGTCACCACGGTCGAGGCGCTGCTCGCCCAGATCAGGGCCGCCAGCGCCGAAGGGCGCGAGGCGGTGCTGCTGCGGGTCCAGCGCCGCACCCAGCCGCCGATCTTCGTGCCGGTGCGGCTGCGCTGATCGGCTGGCGGGCGGCAGGCACGCCCGCGCCACAGGCAAGGGGCGCGCGGGGCATGGCTCCGGCGCCCCTTTCTGCTGCGGGTTGCGCGCCGTGCTAGTCTTCGGGCGGCTTGCCCGCCGGCGCCGGCTGCGGCGGCGGGTTGCGGCGCGGGGTGCGCGGGATCGTGCCGCCGGTGGCCTGTTCGAGAAACTCGGGGCCCGCCGCGGCGGGCGCATCCTCGCCGCTGCCCGCGTCCTGGCCGCCCTCGCGCCGGGTCGGCTCGACGAGATTGCCCTCCTCGTCGATGTAGTAATAGTCCTCAGGCGCGCCGAGCAGGGCTTCCTGATCGGGTTCGAGCTGCCAGTCGGGCAGGTTGAGCGTCACGTCGAAGGCCTCGACCGGGCGGTCCTTGACGGCATAGCGCATGTAGGCAGCAAAGGCGCGGGCCGGAGCGCGTCCGCCCTGCAGGCCCGGCACCGGCTTGGCATCGTCGCGCCCCATCCACACGCCGGTGGTGATGCCGCTCGAAAAGCCGATGAACCAGCCATCCTTGTTCGACGAGGTCGTGCCGGTCTTGCCCGCCACCGGGCGCCCGATCTGCGCGGCGCTGCCCGTGCCGGTCTGCACCGCAGCCTGGAGCAGATCGGTCATCCCGGCAACCACATAATCGGGCACGACGGGTGGGCTGCGCGCGTCCTCGTGGGTGTAGAGCACCTCGCCGCTCGCCCCCACCACCCGGGTGATGCCATAGGGTTTGACCGGCACGCCCTTGTTGGCCACCCCGGCAAAGGCCTGCACCATCTCGATCACCCGCACCTCGGATGAGCCGAGCACCATCGCGGGCGTGGTGTCGATCTCGCTGGCAATGCCAAAGCGCCGCGCCATCGAGGCCACGGTGCCAAAGCCCACCTCGTTGCCGAGCTGCGCGGCCACGGTGTTGATCGAATAGGCAAAGGCGGCGCGCAGCGTGGTTTCCCCGATATTGCGGCCATTGGCGTTGCGCGGGCTCCACCCGGCGATCGTCACCGGGGCATCGACCACCTTGTCCTCGGGCGTATAACCGGCCTCGAGCGCGGCGAGATAGACGAAGAGCTTCCAGGCCGAACCGGGCTGGCGCATCGCGGTGGTGGCACGGTTGTAGTTGCTTTCGACATAGTCGGTGCCGCCCACCATCGCGAGAATGGCCCCGTCGCGATCGAGGCTGACCAGCGCCCCTTGCGCGCCCTTGGGGGTATTGGCCTCGATCGCCGCGGTGGCGGCGCGCTGCATCCCGATATCGAGCGTGGTCCACACCTCGATCGGCTCGTAGGTCTCGGGCAGGATGATATCGAGCTGCGGCAGCACCCAATCGGTGAAATAGCGCACCGAGTTCTGCCCGGCCTGCTGCTTCAATTGCACCGCGCTGACATCGACCCGGGCCTGATCGGGGGTGATGTAGCCCTGTTCCTGCATCAATTGCAGCACCACCCTGGCGCGGTCCACCGCGGCCTCGACATCGGCGGTGGGGGAATATTGGCTCGGCGCCTTGACCAGCCCGGCGATGATCGCCGCCTCGGCCACGCTCAGCTCGTTTGCCGGGTGGCTGAAGAACTTGCGGCTGGCCGAATCGATGCCATAGGCCCCGCCGCCGAAATAGACCTTGTTGAGATAAAGCTCGAGAATCTCCTCCTTGGTGAGGTTCCATTCGAGCGCCATCGCCAGCACCGCCTCGCGCGCCTTGCGATCGGGGGTGCGGTTGTTGTTGAGAAACAGGTTGCGCGCCAATTGCTGGGTGATGGTGGAGGTGCCGCCGATGCGCGCGCGCGAGCCGGTGAGCCATTCCACCACCGCGCCGGTGAGCCGCACCGGATCGACCCCGAAATGCCGGCGGAAGCGCTTGTCCTCGACCGCGATCATGGCATCGATCATGGTTTGAGGGATCTCGTCATAATCGAGCCAGTCGCCAAAGCTTGGGCCGATCTCGATCAGCTCGCGCCCGTCGCGTGCGCGGATCACGATGGTCTGGCCGGGCTGGCTGGCCTTGAGCGCGGCATAGCTTGGCAGCGAATGGGCGGCCATGCCCACCGCCACCGCCAGCACCAGGGCGGCGAGCAGCGCAAGGCCCGCGCCCCAGGCGAGCGCGCGGGTAAGCCAGCGCCGCAGCCGCGAGGGCGCCGATCCCTGTGAGGGCGGCGGCGCGGCACCCTGACCGGCGCGCGCAGCCGCGGCGCGGCGCGATCCGCGCACCTGCTTGCCTTTCAGCCGCTCACCCCGTCTCGACATCATTCCTGCCCAATCGCTGCGGCGCTCCTGAGAGACCAGCCTTGCGCCCCTTGCATAGGCGCGTTCTTTCCGCGGGTGAACCGGGCGCCTGCGGCTCTCCCCGGCCAAGGCGTGTGTGTGGGGGGCGCTGTCAGCCTTCGGCCGGAGTGAAGATCAGCGCGGCGGAATTGATGCAGTAGCGAAAGCCCCCCTGTTCAGGCGGGCCATCGGGAAACACATGGCCAAGGTGCCCGCCGCACTTGGCGCAGCGCACCTCGGTGCGGATCATGCCATAGGAGGTGTCGCGGTGCTCCTCGATCACCTCTTCGCTTGCCGGGCGGGTAAAGGCGGGCCAGCCGCAGCCGGAATTGTATTTGGCGGTGGAATAGAACAGCTGCGTGCCGCAGGCGGCGCAGTGATATTCGCCCTCCTCGAAGAACTTGTCATATTCGCCGGTGAAGGCGCGTTCCGTCCCCGCCTCGCGCAGCACGTGATACTGCATCGGGGTGAGCCGCGCGCGCCATTCCTCCTCGCTGAGGCTGCGGGGGTCTTCGATCATCGCCTTGCTCTCCTGCTCGCCCCGCCAATATCGGCGCGCGCCCGGCAATGCGCAAGCGCGGCGCGGCCGGTCCTAGCCATCGAGCAGGGCATAGTGGGCGGGCGGCTTGATCGCCTCCATCCGCTCGGCCAGCAGCGGGCGGAAGCTCGGGCGGCTCTTGAACACCGCATACCAGCCGCGCGCCTGCTCGTGCCCGCTCCAGTCGATCCCGCCGAGATAGTCGGCGACCGAAATCTGCGCCGCGGCGGCAAGATCAGCCAGGCTCATGGTCGAACCGGCCACCCAGGGGCGGTTGTCGATCAGCCAGTCGAGATAGTCGAGATGGCCGTGCGCCAGCTTCATCGCGCTGCGCAGCGCGCCGCTGTCGGGCGGCTGGCGCAGGATGCGCTTCTTCATCCGCTCAGCGAGCAGCGGGGCGGTGACATCGGCGTAGAAATTCTCGTCGAACAGCGCCACCAGCCGGCGGATCTCGGCACGCTGGGCGGCGCTGCCGTTGATCATCGGCGCGCGCGGCACGGTTTCCTCGAAATATTCCGCGATCGCCCGGCTGTCAGCGAGGACGATCTGCTTTTGCGGATTGACGATCACCGGGGTGCGCCCGGCGGGATTGAGGTTGAAGAACATCTCCGAGGCCGCCCAGGGATATTCGCGGACAAGCTCGAAGGGGACGTTCTTCTCGCTCAGCAGCAGCCGGATCTTGCGGCTGAAGGGGCACAGCGGGAATTGGTGAAGTTGCCACATCTTGACTTGCCCCATGCCGCAAATGGCGCGGCAAATCCATGGTCGCGCGCCTGCCGGCGGGGGATGATCACAGCCCGGCAGCCCCCAGCATGGTGAGGCAGGAGGGCATGATGCGATCCACCTCGCCCGCGGCGCTCAGCGCGCGCGCCTCGGCCCGGGTGTGCGCGGCGATCGCCTCGCGATCCAGCCCGGCCTCATCCATCACCTGCGCCAGGGCGCGCACGAAGAATTCGCGCCCGCGCCCCTCTAGCGCCGGCCAGCGCAGCGCCTCCTCGGCCCCGCGCGCCTGGCCCTCGGCCACCAGCGCAAAGGCCGCGGCGCAGCGCAGCAGCGCGCGCTGATCGGGCGCAAGCGCCGGCGGCGCGGCGGACGTGCCCTGAAGCGCGAGCAGGACGGCAAGAAGGCTGGTCGGCATCGCCCCTCCTATGCCCTGCCTTGCCGGCCAGGCGCCAGCGAAATCGCCATTGCCGCTGGGGCCGATCCGTCCTAATCCGCAACCCGTCTTGCGAGAGGAGACGAGAGCACATGTTCAGCCACATCATGATCGGCACCAATGATTTCGCGCGGGCCAAGGACTTCTATGACAAGGTCCTCGCCACGCTTGGCGCCGGGCCCGGCATGGTCAACGAGGCCGCCACCGGGCACAAGCGCGCCTTCTGGTTCCACAATGGCGGGATCTTCGCCATCAGCGAGCCGATCAATGGCGAACCGGCCACCATTGCCAATGGCTCGACCATCGGCTTTGCCTGCGACAGTCTCGAGCAGGTCAAGGCCTTTCACGATGCTGCTGTCGCCGCGGGCGGCACCTCGATCGAGGACCCGCCGGGGCCGCGCACGGGCGCGATGGGCACGCTCAACCTCGGCTATGTCCGCGACCTCGATGGCCACAAGCTGTGCATGCTGCACCGCGCGGGCTGAACCTACCGGCTTAATTCAAACACCGCGAATTCGGCGCGCCAGTTTGCCCCTGGCGCGCCGATCTGCCTGTCCCCGGCGAAGAACCACGCGCGTTCGATCCGCGCGCCCTTCATCCGCGCCAGATCGCGGAAATCCTCCACCGTCACGTGGTGGATGTTCTCGGTTTCATACCAGGTCAGCGGCAGCGCCCGCGTCACCGGCATCCGCCCGCCGATGAGCAGCGCCATGCGGGTGCGCCAATGGGCAAAGTTGGGGAAGGACACAAAGGCCCGCCGGCCGACGCGCAGCAGTTCCTCGAGCATCCGGTCGGGCCGGGTGGCGGTCTGCAGCGTCTGGCTGAGGATGGCATAGTCGAAGGCCTTGTCGGGATAGTCGGCAAGGTCAACATTGGCATCGCCCTGCACCACCGAAAGGCCGCGCGCGACGCAGCGTTCCACCAGCGCCCCGTCAAGCTCCATCCCGCGCGCATCGCAGCCGCGCGCGGCTTCCAGCTCGGCCATCAGCGCCCCATCGCCGCAGCCGATGTCGAGCACCCGGCTGCCGGGGGCGACATGGGCGGCGATCACCGCAAGGTCAGATCGCAGGCTCACGCGAGGAACCCCTGCACCACCCGGTCGAGCTGATCGTGCTCGAGCAGGAAGGAATCGTGCCCGTGCGGGGCAGAGAGTTCGACAAAGCTGACCTTGGCCCCCGCGGCATTTAGGGCATGGACGATGTGGCGGCTCTCGGCAGTGGGATAGAGCCAGTCGGTATCGAAGCTGACGATGCAGAAGCGCGCCGGCGTTCCGGCAAAGGCATTGGCAAGCCTGCCGCCATGCTCCTCGGCCAGATCGAAATAGTCCATCGCCCGGGTGATGTAGAGATAGGAATTGGCGTCAAAGCGGCGGGTAAAGCCGCTGCCCTGATAGCGCAGGTAGCTTTCCACCTGGAACTCGGCATCAAAGCCGAAGCCCTTTTCCGCCCGATCCTGCAAGCGGCGGCCGAACTTTTCGGTCAGCCCGGCCTCGGACAGATAGGTGATGTGCGCGGCCATGCGCGCCACGGCAAGGCCATTGTCGGGCCGCGCGGAAGCGCCGTAGTAATCGCCGCCGTTCCAGGCCGGATCGGCCATGATCGCCTGGCGGCCGACCTCGTGAAAGGCGATGTTCTGGGCCGAATGGCGCGCGGTCGAGGCGATCACCAGCACCCGCGCGGCGCGTGTTGGCCAGTTGGCGGCAAGGCTCAGGGCCTGCATCCCGCCCATCGAGCCGCCGACCACGGCGTGGAGGCGGGCAATGCCAAGGCCATCGAGCAGGCCGACAAGGCCGCGCACCATGTCGCGGATGGTGATGACGGGAAAGCGCATGGCATAGGGCTTGCCATCAGGCGCGAGGCTCATCGGCCCGGTCGAGCCCATGCAGCTGCCGATCACATTGGCGCAGATGACGAAGTGGCGCGTGGTGTCGATCGGCTTTCCCGGCCCGACCATGCGTTCCCACCAGCCCGGCTTGCCGGTGATCGGGTGGGGGCTGGCGACATATTGGTCGCCCGTGAGCGCGTGGCACACCAGCACCGCATTGTCCTTGCCCGGCGCGAGGGTGCCATAGGTCTCATAGGCGATCTGGCAGGCCTCGAGCACCTGCCCGCTGTCGAGCGGCAGCGGGTGGGGGAGGGCATAGGCCTTGGAGAGGGGCACGCTGTTCATCGGGCTTGCGCGACTTGGGGGAGGGCCCGGCGCATGTCAATCGCCGCTCGCCCATCGCCCCCGCGCGCCCGCCCCCCACGTTTTCGCGCTGTATTCGCCCTGGCAAACTGGCTATCGCGCTCGTCCCATGTCGCAGCCAATCTCGCAGCCTACTCCCAAGCCCTGGATCGCGGCGATCCATCCCTATGTGCCGGGCCAGTCGCGCACCGCGAGCGGGCGGCCGCTCGTCAAGCTTTCGGCCAACGAGAACCCGCTCGGCACCGCGCCCGCGGCGCTCGCGGCCCTTTGCGAGGGCCACGCGCCTGCCGACTATCCCGATCCCGATGCCCGCGCCCTGCGCGAGGGCCTTGCCGCGCTGCACGGGCTTGATCCGGCGCGGATCGTGTGCGGCACCGGCTCGGGCGAGCTGCTGCACTGCGCGGTGCAGGGCTTTGCCGGGCCGGGCGATGAGGTGCTGTTCGCGCGCTATTCCTTCTCGCTCTATCCGCTCCTTGCCATGAAGGTGGGGGCCACCCCGGTGCTGGCCGCGCCTGCCGAGGGCGCCTTTGGTGCCAGCGTTGACAATCTGCTCGCCGCGGTCACCGCGCGCACCCGGGTGGTGCTGCTCGACAATCCCAACAATCCGGTGGGCAGCTACCTGCCCCCGGCAGAGCTGGCGCGCCTCCACGCCGGCCTGCCGCCGCACGTGCTCCTGGTGATTGACGAGGCCTATGCCGAATATCTCGATCCGGCCTTGCAGCAGGCCGGCTTTGCCCTTGCCGCGGCGCATGACAACGTGCTCGTCAGCCGCACCTTTTCCAAGGCCTATGGGCTGGCGTCCGAAAGGGTGGGGTGGATGACCGGCGCGCCCGCGCTCATCGATATCCTCAACCGCCTGCGCGGTGCCTTCAATGTCTCGGCCAGCGGGCAGCGGGCGGCACTGGCAGCGCTGGGCGATCAGGACTTCGTCGCCGCCGCGCGCACTCACAACGCCCGCGAGCGCGCGCGCCTTTCAGAAGCGATCGCGGCGCTTGGCAACCACGGTATCAGCGCCTCGCCGAGCGAGGCCAATTTCCTGCTCGTCCATTTCAAGGGGGAGGTGAGCGCCACGGCTGCGCGCGATGCGCTGGCCGAGGCCGGCTATGCGGTGCGCCACCTGCCGGGGCAGGGCCTGCCCGATGCGCTGCGCATCACCATCGGCACAAGCGAGGCCATGCGCGCGGTGATCGCCACCCTCAAGCGCCTGTGCGGAGAGCCGGCATGAGGATCGAGCGCCTCGCGATCATTGGCCTTGGCCTGCTCGGCGGCTCGATCGGGCTGGCGGTCAAGGCGCGCGTGCCCGAGATTGCCACCAGGGGCTGGGACCAGAACCCGGACGTGCGCGCCCGCGCCGCCGCACGCGGCTTGGTGGATGAGGTGTGCGAGACCGCCGAGGCGGCAGTCGCCGGGGCCGATCTCGTGATCTTGTGCGTGCCGGTGGGCGCCATGGGTGAGGCCGCCCGCGCCATCCGCGCAGGGCTTGGGCCTCAGGCGATCATCAGCGATGTCGGCTCTTCCAAGCAGGCCGTGGCCGCGGCGCTGGCCGAGGCCCTGCCCGGCTTTCGCATCGTCCCTGCCCACCCCGTGGCCGGCACCGAACAGAGCGGGCCGGATGCCGGTTTTGCCACGCTCTTTGCCGGGCGCTGGTGCATCCTCACCCCTTCCGAGGATGCCGATGAAGCAGCGATCGAGGCGGTGGCGGGGTTCTGGACCGCGCTCGGCTCGCGGGTCGAGCGGATGGACGCGGCGCACCACGATCTGGTGCTCGCGGTCACCAGCCATATCCCGCACCTCATCGCCTATACCATCGTCGGCACTGCCAGCGACCTCGAGGAAGTGACGCAGAGCGAGGTGATCAAGTATTCGGCCGGGGGTTTCCGCGATTTCACCCGCATCGCCGCGTCTGACCCGGTGATGTGGCGTGATGTCTTCCTCACCAACCGCACCGCGGTGCTGGAAATGCTCGGCCGCTTCGTCGAGGACCTGACCGCGCTGCAACGCGCGATCCGCTCGGGCGATGGCGAGACCCTGTTCAACCTCTTCACCCGCACCCGGGCGATCCGCCGCGCGGTGATCGAGCAGGGCCAGGACGACAGCCGCCCCGATTTCGGGCGCGAGCATTGAAGCGCCGGGCGGCTCAGGGGCGCAGGGGCGGGTTGAGCGCGTTGATCGCCGCTTCCACCCGGGCCTCGATCTGCTCGCGCGGCAGGCCCGCCGGGATGGTCTCGCCCACCTTGTAGGTGATCTGCCCGGGGCGCTTGATCAGGCGGTGATAGGTCGGCCCGCTATCGACCGCGATCGGCACCACCGGCAGGCCGAGCAGCTTGTAAAGCCCGGCAAAGCCCGCCTGCAGGGCCACGCGCCGGCCATGGGGCACGCGCGTGCCCTCGGGGAAGATCACCAGCGCCCGGCCCTCGGCCAGGCGCGCCTTGGCCTCGCCAAGCATCGCCCGCAGCGCCACCGCGCCCCGGTCGCGCGCCACCGGGATGAGTCCGTAACGGTGCGCCAGCCAGCCCCAGCCGGGAATGCGGAACAATTCCTGCTTGGCAAACACCGCCGGGCGATCAAACAGCCGGGCAGTATCAATCGCCTCGAAGAAGCTTTCGTGCCGGATCGCGATGAGCGCCGCTGTGCGCGGCAGCGCGCCTTCGATCACCACCTCGATCCCGGCAAGGCGGCGCACGCACCACAGGTGAAAGGCGCCCCACACCCGCACCAGCGCGTGCAGCCAGCCGCGCCGCAGGCTCACCGCCACCAGCGCGGCGAGCACCAGCAGCGCGGTGCCGCCATAGAACACGAGATAGAAGGCGAGCGAGCGCGCGGCCGCGGCAAGCGTCTTCACAGCGACACCAATCCTGCCGCGCGGCTGGCGAGAAACTTGTGATATTCGAGCAGCAGCGTGCCGAAATCGGGCTGCGAGGGCACCGCATCGCGCAGGATCTGCACATTTTCCGGCAAGGCCCTTTCCAGCTCGCCCGCGGCACGGCGCATGTGCCAGTCGCTCGTCACCAGCCTCAGCGAGCGCACCTTGTTTGCGGCCACCCACCGCGCGGTCTCGGCGGCGTTGGAGCGGGTGTCGACCGCCCCGTAACCCAGCGTCACGCAGCAGGCCATCAGCCCCGGGGCGACCTTGAACTCGGCGGCAAATTCGCCCGGACGCACCTCGGGATCGACCCCGCTGACCAGCAGCCGGCGCGCCGCGCCCTGCTCGAGCACGTGAAGGCCATGGGCGATGCGCCCGGCCGCGCCGGTGAGCACGATCACCGCGTCGGTCTTGTGCGGCGTGGCGAGCGGGCGCGGCAGGGCCACGACGAAGGCGAGAAAGCCGATCGCCCAGGCAAGGAACAGCACGGACAAGAAGCGCCGCAGCATCGCCGGCCCCTAGAGCATGTCCTTGAGCGCGAGCGCAATGGTGATCCGCGCCGTCACCAGCGCCAGCGCCACCCCGGCCAGCGGGATCGCCGCGATCACCAGCCAGTCGGCGGGCATCAGGCCCCCGCCCGCCCCCATGCCGCTGTCGAGCGCGGCGAACTGGCGGCCAAGCAGCCACACCGCCGCCGCCCCGATCACCCCGCCAAGGCCTGCGCCGAGCAGCGCCTCGCTGCGCACCGCGCGCAGGAACACGGCGATGATCTGGCGATCGCTGGCGCCGAGCAGGTGCATGATCTCGACCGTCTCGCGCGCGCCGCCAAAGGCGCTGCGCGCCGCCAGCCACACCGCGGCAATGGCAGCAAGCGCCACCAGCGCGATGAGGCCGAGCGCAAGCCATTGCAGCGCCGCCAGCGCATCATAGACCGGCGCCAGCCATGCGGCCTGGGCGTCAACCCGGGCGCCGGGGATGCTCCGGGCCAGCGCCGCCTCGATCCGCGCGATCGCGGCCGCGCTGGCCGGCCCGGCCAGTTCGACATCGATCAGCGCCGGGATCGGCACCTCGCCGCTGGTCGCGCCCGCCCCGAGCCAAGGCTCGAGCAGGGCGACGAGTTCGGCCTCGCTCACCGGCCGCACCGCGCGCACGCCCTCGATCCGGGTGAGCAAGCGCACCGCCTCGGCGCTGCGCGCCGCGCGCAGCTCGGGATTGGGCTCGATCACCTGCACGCTGAGCGCGCTGGCAAGCTCGGCGCGCGCCCCGGCGGCAAGGTTCTTGAGCGCAAGGCCCCCGGCCGCGGCGATCACCACCAGCGCGATGAGGATCGCGATCACCCAGGGCATCGGCCCGGAAAGGCGCCGCGCCGGCAGCAGCGGCGGGGCGCCCGAACGGCGCGGCGATGCGGCGGCGGCGGCCTGCGGCTCGCCCCCCTCGGGCAGCGCCGCGGCCTCCTCGGACGCGCGCGGCGGCAGGCTCATGCCCCGCTCCTGCCGGGCGCGGCCGGGCGCGGCGGATAGCGCAGCGCTCCGGTGGGATCGGAAAGCTGGCCCTTGTGGAGCCGCATGATCAGCGAATCGGGCACCTTCTGCAGCAGGTGGACATCGTGGGTGGCCACCACCACCGTGGTACCGACCCTCTGGTTGAGCGCCTCGAACAGGCGCAGCAGCTTTACGGCCATGTCGGGATCGACATTGCCGGTCGGCTCGTCGGCGATCAGCATCTGCGGCCTGCCGATCACCGCGCGGGCGATGGCCACGCGCTGCTGCTCGCCGCCCGAGAGCGTCGGCGGCAGCGCCCGAGCGCGGTGGGCAAGCCCCACCCACTCGAGCATGTCGCCCACCGCGCGCGCGACCTTCGGCTCCGGCGTGCCCGAAAGGCGCAGCGGCAGGGCGACATTGTCGAAGGCGGTAAGGTGGGGCACCAGGCGGAAGTTCTGGAACACCACCCCGAGCCGGCGCCTCAGCTCGGGCAGGCGCGCGCGCGGCAGGGTGACAAGATCGTGCCCGAACATGCGGATCGCCCCACGCGAGGGGGCCTGGGCGAGATAGAGCATCTTCAACAGGCTGGTCTTGCCCGCCCCGCTCGCCCCGGTGAGGAAATAGAAGCTGCCGGGATAGAGGGTGAAGCTGAGGTTGCTCAGCACCTCGGGATCGGTGCCATAGCGCAGGCCGACATTGTCAAAGGTCACATGGCCGATCATGCGCTCGCTCATGGCGCGGCCCTATCAGCGCCGCCGGGCCGGGAAAAGCCGCCATTCGCCGCGCGCCGCGCGCTTGGGGCGCTCACGACCGCCTTCCATGTGGAAAACCGCGCCAATTCGCCCTCACAGGGCGCGCCCGGGCTTGTTTGGGGGGGCGCGCCGACTATTGCAGAAGGCAAGATGATCATCGTCTGCCCAGCTTGCCGCACCCGCTACGCGGTGCCCGATGCTGCCATCGGCATCGAAGGGCGTACGGTGCGCTGCGCCAAGTGCAAGCACAGCTGGTTTCAGGAGCCGCCCGAGCGCGACCTGCCGCCCCGCCCGGCGCCCGCAGCGCTAGGCGCACAGCCCGCCGCCGCGGCGCAGCCCGCGCCCCCGCCCCCGGCGTCGGCTGCGGCCCCGCCGCCTCCCGAACCCGCCCAGCCGCCTGAACCCGCGCCGCCTGAACCCGCGCCGCCTGAACCCGCGTCGCCACCGCCCGCCGCCGCGCCCGCGGCGCCAGAGGCGGTTGATGGGGCGCCTGCCGAGCCCGAGATCAGCCATTGGCGCAGCAGCGACGCCCCGCCGGCACCGCCCGCGGCCCCGACCCCGGTCGAGGACGATGCCGTGCTCGCCCGCCGGGCGCTGCGCCGCGGGCTGAGCGGCGCAGGCCTGGCGCCCGCTGCCGCACCGCCCCGCCTTGCCGAGGCAGGCGCGCAGGATGGCACGGAGGCGGACGAAGGCGCCGGCGCAGCCGACCTCCCGCCGCTTGCGCCGAGCGATGGCGCCCCGCCTTACGCCGATGACGATGCGCCTGCAGGCGAGGGTTATGACGAGGAGGGCGCCTCGCAATTCGATTACCGCGCCCCCTTCACCCGGCGGCGCAATTCCTTGCGGATGTGGACGCTCGCGGCGATCCTCTTTGCCCTCATCGCCGGGGCGACCACAGTCGCGGTCAATTATTATGGCCTGCCCGAATGGGTGCCCGTCACCCGCCCCACCTTCGGGATCGGCGAGGCTGATCTCAAGCTCGAGTTTCCCGCGGCCGAACAGGGCGAGGAAACCCTGCCCAGCGGCGAGGTGATCTTCCGCCTGCGCGGCACCATCACCAACACCGGGCGCGAAAGCCGCAGCGTGCCCGATGTGCTGGTGGTGTTTTCCGACGCGCGCAAGCGCAAGATCGGCGACTGGGTGGTCAAGCCGCCCAAGCGCCGCCTTGCCCCCGGCGAGACGGTGACGGTGACCGAGGCGATCACCGACATCCCACCCGGCGCGGTCGATGCCGCGATCGGCTGGGCGCCCGCCTGAACCCTGCACGCAGCCAGAGCGTCAAAGCGCTTGCACCCGGCCCGGCCCCTTGCTAGGGGCGCGCTCCTACCGCGGGGCAGCCGACTGGCCTGCCCCGGCAAACCCCGAGTGCGGTCGTGGCGGAACTGGTAGACGCGCAACGTTGAGGTCGTTGTGGGCGAAAGCCCGTGGAAGTTCGAGTCTTCTCGACCGCACCATCCCCTTCCTTAGCCCCCGGCCCGGCCGGGCCAGCCCGGCAGCGCCACGACCAGCGCCACGCGCGAAGCGAGGGCCACGGCCCGGCGCCGTGACCATCGCTGTTGCAGGCACCAGGATGCAAGGCCCCGTCTGGGGCCGGCTCAGCGCTGCGCGGGCGCCGCGGCAAGAGTGGGCGCGGAGGTCTCGGACGCGCCCCCCGCACGCCCAGCACCGTGGCTGCCAGCATCACCGCGCACCGGGTGCGCGCATGGCCATGCGCGGCGCTGAAGCGCACCAGCGGGCGCGCCCCGAGTTCCACCGCGCCAACCGCCACGCCCTCATGGGCAAAGACATAGGCGCCCGGCGCGGCGCCCTCTGGTGCAGGGGCGATGGCAAGCGCGATCCGGTCGAACCTCGGCCGCCCGGTGCGGCTTCCTCCCTCGCCCATGCGCTGCTTGAGTTCGAGGTAAGCCGGCAGCCAGCCCCCGGCCTCGTGGAAGCGGCAGGCGATCGCCGCGGGCGCGGTCGCCTCGGCTCCGCTGGTGGCGCTCGACCCGCTCGATGAAAGCGCGGCGGCGTCGCTGGCGCGCATGCTGGTGGAATGTAGGCGCCGCGACAAGGCGCATGAGACGGTGGCCCAGGCCGAACGCAATCTCAGGCTCGCCGGGCTTGCCCCCGGCCCGTCGCTGCTACAGGGGCGCTGGCCGCGTCGGCCGAGGTAATGCCCGCCGCGCCCAGTCCCGCAATGGCCGGCCCAGCCGCCGCCAACCAGGCGCTGGCGCTCGACGCCTTCGAGCAGGGGCGGCGGCGCGATCCCGGCCACGGCCCGCTCAACGCCTTTGCCGCCCGGGCCAAGGCCGGGCTGGGCCAGGGCCTGGGCGAAACCGGGCGGCGCGAGGCGCTGGCGCAGGCCCATATGGCGATGGCGGCAGGCGATTCGCAGTCGCTGGCGATCGGCGCCTGGTCAGCGGCGCACCTCGCGCAGGATTTCGAGCCGGCGCTGCGCGCTATCGGGCTTGCCACGCGGATCAACCCGCTCTCGCGCGTGGCCTGGAGCGCCAGCGCCTGGGTGCGCTGCATGGCGGGCGAGACCGAGACCCCGATCCAGCACTGGAACCACGCCGACCGCTGCGATCCGTTCGGCTCGAACATCACCTCGACCCAGTGCGGGCGAGCCATCTGCCACTGGCTGGCGGGCCGCTTTGCCGAGGCCGCCAGGGCCGCCAAGCGCGGGCTTGATCGCCAGCCGAGCAACCCCGCGGGGCTGATCGCGGCGATCGCGGCGGCGATCGATCTGGGCAATGAGGCAGGCTGGGCGGCTGCCACCGAGGCCCTGCTGCGCTACTCTCCGCCCGGCCCCGAGCACCCGGCGATCGGCACCATCCCGATCAGCGATCCCGAGGCCAGGGCAAGGTTGCTTGGCCACCTCGCCAGCGCGGTGGAGCGGCACGGCGCGGCCTGATGCCGCTGCCCGCAGGCTCAGGCGAGCCGGGCGAGCAGCAGGGCAATGTCATCGGCGATGGCGCCGGTGAAGTGGGCATCGTAATTGCCCAGCACCGAGAAGGCCCACCCGGTCTCGCGGATCGTCCCGCTCATCCCGCCGATCCCGCTGTGCGGCCCGCCCCCACCATGGCCCACCAGCGTGCGCCCCGGCGCCAACGGCCTGACGATGAAGCCCATGCCATAGTCTCTAAGGCCGCCCGGCGGCGGGGTAAGGAGCGCCTCCACCAGCGCCGGGGCCACGATGTCCCCGCGCCGCAGCGCGCCGAGACAGGCGGTCATGTCGCCGACCGTGGCATAACCCCCGCCACAGGAATTGCCGCGATAACCAAGAAAATCGCGGTTGTCCTGGCGTGCGTCGATGCCGAAGTGGTCATCCTCGCGGTAGCGAAAGCCCACCGCCACCCGATCGGGCAGGGCGCGCGAGAAGAAGTGCCCGCTCGCACCCATCCCCGCGGGAGCGATAGATCCAGCTTTCGAGAAGATCATACGAGCTCGCGCCGGTCACCGCCTCGATCACCGCGCCCAGCACCACGAAGCCCTCGTTGGAATAGGCCGCGCTGCTCCCCGGGGCAAAGGCCGGCGGGGCAGCGGCAAAGGCGCCCAGCAGATCGGCCATGCGCGCATAGGGGCGATGCTTGTCATAGCCCGGCCGGTCGAACAGGCTGCCAAGCCCGGCGGCATGGCACAAAAGGTGGCGGATGGTGCAGGCCTCGGCAAAGGCGCGATTGGGATAGGCGATCCGGCACACCCCGGAAAACGCGCCGCGCATCACGGCAAAGCCGATGCGCTCCCCCACCAGCGCGGCGAGCGCGGCCGGGGCAGGATGGTAAGTAGCGCCCCCCGCGCCGAGGAGGCCGCGGCGGGTGAGCGCGATCGGCGCGGGGGAGAGGGTCATGGCAGGTGCTCCTCGAGCTTGCGCGGTGCAATCGCCCGCCCTTCAGAATTGCAGCGCAAGGCCCGCGGTCAGGCCGTGGCGGTGATAGGCATCGCCCTCGGCAAAGGCATAGGCGCCGCGCAGCGTGAGCCGCCGCGACAGCGCCAGTTCGACCCCGGCGCCGATCGTCCACACATCCTCGTCAAAGCCAATCTCGCACTGCCTCGGGGTGCAAGCGTTGCAGGGCCTGGGGCGCCGGGTGGTGCGGGCATCGACGGCAAAGCGCTGCCACCCGCACGCGGCATAGATCAGCAGCTCCTCGGAGAGGCGCCGGCCAAGCCGCGGCTCGGCGCCGCGCTGGCGGTCGATGCTGACCCTGGTGGCCTCGGTGAAGGCGGCGGTCTCGCGCGTCTCGCTGGCTTCGGCGGTGCTGGCGGCGAGGCTGACCTCGGGGGCGAGCACCCAGTCCTTGCCGAGCGGGATGTTCCACCCGGCATAGGCCTTGAAGGCCGCGCCCGAAAGCGCGCCCGAGAAGCTCTCGTAGCTGGCGGCGGCGCCGGCATAGGGGCCGTGGAAGCTCTCGGCCCGGGCCGCACCCAGCGCAATCGCAGCGATGGTGGCGGCGCTCACCGCAAGACCGGCGCGCAGCAGGCGCGCGCTCTCATCATGCAAGGGGATCATTCTTCTTTCTCCTGATCAATCGGGGAGCGGCGCCCCAGCCGGGCCCGCACAAGGGCAGGCGGCGCCGCTGGTCGCCCCCGCCCTGGCGGCACGGCGTTGGACCATGCGTTTGCACGAGCGTTGAAACGCCGTTGACCAGGCGCACAGGCCCGCACACCTTGCGCACCTACGCAGGGCCTGAGGCAAGGATTCTTAAACCCTTGCCCGCCATTGGGGTGCCGTGCACCACCCTCAGCGCCTCGATGCGATTCGCCAGCTTGGGCTTGAGACCGTCCCTGATCGGGAGGTGTTTTCGCGCATCACCCTGCTGGCCGCCACCATGCTCGGCTGCCCGATCGCGCTGATCTCGGTGGTCGAGGAGGAACGGCAGTGGTTTCTCGGCAGCACCGGGCTGGCCTGCGGCGAGACCGACATTGCCGATTCGATCTGCCGGCTGTGCGTGATCGGCGCCTCGCCGGTGCTGATCGGCGATGCCCGCGCCGATCCGCGGCTTGCGGGCAACCGCCTGGTCGGCGGCCCGCCCTTCATCCGCTCCTATATCGGGGTGCCGGTGCGGCTCGATGACGGGACGGTTCTGGGCGCGCTGTGCGGCATCTCGCCCGAGCCGGGCGCCTTCGGCGCGGAGCAGATCGCCCCGCTTGCCATGCTCGCCGAACTTGCCGAACGCGCGATCGCGCTGCACACCCGCACCCGTGAACTGAGCCTCGCCAACGCCGCGCTCAAGCAATCGAGCCAGATCTTCCGCCAGGCCGAACAGGCCGCCAATGTCGGCTTCTGGCGGGTCGATCTGGCCACGTGGACGCTGCACTGGTCCGACCAGGTCTATGTCATCAATGGTGCCGAGCCCGACACGACACCCACGGTCGAGGAAGCGATCCGCTTCTACGAGCCGGAGGATCAGATCATGGTCAAGGCCAAGCTTGAGCAGGCCGTGGCCGATGGCCTGCCCTTCAGCTTCGAGACCACCATCCACCGCCGCGATGGCGAGCCGCGGCGCATCCGGGTGGTGGGCGAACGCATCGATGTCGATGGGCTGCCCGACAGCGTCGCCGGGATCATCCTCGACTGCACCGAGGAATATTTGCGCAATGCCGCGCTCGAGCGTGCAGCTGAGCGCGACCGGCTGACCGGACTGTTCAACCGCGCCGCCTTTGACCGCAAGCTGGCCAAGGCAATGCAGCAGGTCGAGGCGAAACCGGTCACGGTGGCGCTGCTCGATCTGGATGGGTTCAAGGATGTCAACGACACGCTCGGCCACCTTGTCGGCGACAGGGTGCTCGAGACCGTCGCCGAGCAGCTGCGCCTGGCGCTGCCAGGTGAGGTCTTCGCGGCGCGCTGGGGCGGGGATGAATTTGCCCTGCTGTTCCCGCCGAACCTGGCGCTCGAAGAGGTCATGGCGATGCTCACCCGGCTGCTCGCCGCGCTCGATGCGCTGCCCCCGCTGGGCAACGTGCTCATCAAGATCGGGGCGACCTGCGGGGTGGCGCAGATCGCCAGCCCGGCGCGCAGCGAGGAGATCATGCGCCGGGCCGACCTTGCGCTCTATCACGGCAAGGCGCACGGTCGCGGCAGCGTGGTGTGCTGGAGCGAGCAGATCGAGGCCCGCCAGACCGAGCGCCAGAACGCCATCGCCCGGCTGCGCGGGGCGCTCAATGGCGGGCGGGTGCTGGCGGCCTATCAGCCGATCCGCGAGCTGGAGAGTGGGCGGGTGGTCTCGGTCGAGGCGCTGCTGCGGCTGCGCGACGAGGACGGGCGCCTGCTCAGCGCCACCGAGGTCTTTGCCGCGCTGCTCGATCCCGAGCTCTCGCGCCGGGTGAGCCGGGTGATGCTCGACCAGGTGGTGGCCGATGGGCCGCGCATCCTCGCCCTGTTCGGCCCGGACACGCGCATCGGCCTCAACCTTTCCGAGGCGGATCTCAAGCAATGCGATTTCGTCCGCCACCTCATCGACGTGATCGACGACAGCCCGCTGCAGCCGGAGCACATCATCATCGAGGTGACCGAGACCATGCTGATCGATGCCGACGGGCAGGTGCGCGCCTCGCTCGCCATGCTCGATGATTGCGGCTTTACCGTGTGCCTCGATGATTTCGGCACCGGCTTTTCCTCGCTCACCCACCTGCGCGCCTTCCCGATCCGCAAGGTCAAGATCGAGCGCGATTTCATCGCGGCGATCCACGAGGATCACCAGGCCCGGCTGATCATCCAGGCGATCGTGCAGATGGGCCATTCGCTGGGCTTGAAGGTGGTGGTGGAGGGGGTGGAAAGCGAGGAGCAGGAATTGTTCCTGCGCGCGATCGGCTGCCGCCATGTCCAGGGCTTCCGCTTTGGCCGCCCGATGCTGATCGGCGAGCTTGAGGCCCAGTTTGGCGCGCAGGCCGCGCCCCAGCCCCGCCGCGCCGCGCGCTAGATCCGCAGCAGCGCCTCGCGCGGGGCATCGCCGCGGTGGAACACCAGCGTTTCCACCCGGGTGCCGCGCCCGATGTTCACCCGGTTTTCCTGAGCCGTCCAAAGATCGGTGAAGATCTGCGCGTTGACCCTGAGGCGCAGCGTGCGCGGCGCCGCATCAGCCCCGCCGCCCTGCCCCGCGCCCGGCAGCGGCCATTCCTGATAGACCCACAAAAAGCCCCGCTCGATCTCGCTGCCGACATAATCGGGCACGACGATCTCGCCCTCCACCGCCAGCAGGAAGCGGCGCGTGGCATAGCGGGCAAAGGCCTCGCGGCTTTCCGGGCTGGCGATGATATCGGGGCGGCGCACCCCCTGGAAGGCGAGCGCATGCTCGGCATCGTGCAGTGGCACCTGGTGGACGATCTCGAGCATGGCGCTGCGCGGATTGGGCGCCAGAGTGGTGATGGTGCGCTTCTGCTGGTGCGCCAGCGCCCGGCTGGCGAGCGGCGCCAGCACCAGGGCGAGGAGCACGGCGCGCCGGGCGATCACTTGCGCTTCTTGTCCGGCTCGGCCCCGGCCGCCTCGCCCATCAGGTCGCGTGCGCTGCGCGCCTTTGCCGCCTCGGCCTTGAAGGCCTCGATGCGGCTGGGGATGATGCGGCGCGGATAGTGGTTGTTCTCGATATCGGCATCGCCGGTTTCCCAATCGGGATCGACCACCACCTCGACCAGCTCCTTGCCCTTGGGATAGACGAGGAGCTTGGCCACCTCGCGCGGGTTGCGCCGCCAGATCTCGGCCGGGATCGTCAGCTTCTCGCGGCTGCCATCCTTGAACGACAGGCCGAGGATGATCGGCATCACCAGCCCGCCGCGGTTGGTGAAGTTGAGGACATAATAATTGGCATCTTCCTTCACCGCCCGCTCGAAGGCCGCCCGCTCCCACGGCAAGAGGCTGTCGCGGAACTCGGCATAGGCCTTGCGATCCTTGGGGGTGACGGTGAATTCGTCGTTGCGATCATAAAAATCGGTAACGCCGCGGTTCTCCAGTACCCAGATCGGCAAGCCCTGCGCGCGGTTGAGGGCAACGCCCACCGGCTCGGGCGCCTCGGCGCGCTCGGCCCGGCGGCGCGGCAGATCGATGTCGGGGTCCTTGGTGTCGAGCCGCAGGCGATAGATCGTATCGAGGCTGATATCGACATGGTCGGTGGTGTAGAACCAGCCGCGCCAGAACCAGTCGAGATCGGTGCCGCTCGCTTCCTCGATGGTGCGGAAGAAATCGGCAGGCGTGGGGCGCTTGAACTTCCAGCGCCGGGCATATTCCTTGAGCGCGAAATCGAAGCGTTCGCGCCCGATGATGGTATCGCGCAAGAGGTGCAGCGCAGCCGAAGGCTTGCCATAGGCATTGGCGCCAAGGTTGGTGACCGAATCCGACTGGGTCATGATCGGCTCCTGCTCGGAGGAGATCATGTAGCTCACCATGTCGCGCGGCAGGCTGCGGGTCCAGGGCAGCTTGGGGTCCCATTCATAGCCGGCGACCGAATCGAGGAAGGAATTGAGCCCTTCGTCCATCCAGGTCCATTGCCGCTCGTCGGAATTGACCGTCATCGGAAAGTAGATGTGCCCGATCTCGTGGATGACGACGCCGATCAGGAACATCTTCTCCGCGAGCGAATAGGTGCGGCTGCCATCCTTGTTGAGTGTGGTGCGCGGCCCGTTGAAGGTGATCATCGGATATTCCATCCCGCCCACCGGGCCGTTGACCGATTGCGCGGTGGGATAGGGATAGTCGAAGCTGAAGCGCGAATAGACCTTGAGCGTGTGCGCGATCGCGGCGGTGGAATATTTGCGCCACAGCTCGCCCCCTTCCTTGGGCCAGAAGCTCATCGCCATCACGGTCTCATGCTCGGCGCCGGGCTGGTGGACCCCTTGCGCATCCCACATGAACTTGCGGCTCGAGGCCCAGGCAAAATCGCGCACGTTGCGTGCGGCAAAGCGCCAGGTCCTGGTGCCGGTGGGGTTGCCGGCCTCGGCCGCGGCGGCCTCCTGCGGCGTGACGATGAACACCGGCGCGCTGGCCTTGCGCGCCGCGGCGAGGCGCTGGCGCTGGAGCGGGGTGAGCACCTCATCGGGGTTGGCGAGCTCGCCGGTGGCCGCGACGATGTGATCATCGGGCACGGTGAGGCTCACCTCATAATCGCCGAACTCGAGCGTGAACTCGCCGCGGCCGAGAAATTCCTTGTTGTGCCAGCCCTCATAGTCCGAATAGGCGACCATGCGCGGGAACCACTGGGCAAGCAGGAAAATGTCATTGCCGCCCTTCCTCGGATCGTCGGGGAAGTGCTCGTAGCCCGAACGCGCCACCACCGCGTCTTCCTCGACGATGTTGAAGGCGAAGGCGAGCGAGAAGGTGAGCGTCTCGCCCGGGGCGAGCGGGCGCGGCAGATCGATCCGCATCAGCGTGCCGACGATGGTGTGCGGCAGATCGGCCCCGTCCGCGCCCTTCACCGCCGTGATGGTGTAGCCATAGTCATTGTCGGCCATGGCCTGCTGGCGGCGCAGCTCCTCGAGCGAGAGGCGCGCCGGCTCGCCATCCGTGCCAAGGCTGACCTTGGGCCCGCGCCGCCCGGGGCCGCCGAACACGTCGGTCAGCTCGGCCATCGAATCGCGCCTGAAGATGTTCTGATCGAGCTGCATCCACAGCCACGGCAGGCTGTCGGGCGAATTGTTGGTGTAGCGCACCTCAGCCTCGGCGCTGAGGCGGCGGCGCGGCTCATCAAGCCGGGCGGTGATGGTGTAATCGACCTTCTGCTGCCAATATTCGTGCCCCGGCGCGCCGCTGGCGTTGCGATAGGTGTTGGGGGTGGGCAGCACCTCGTCCAATTGCCGGAACTTGTCCTCGAAGCGGCCCTTGGTCTGCTGGATGCCCTGCGCACCGGCGGGTGCGGCAAGGATGAGGGCCAGAGTGGCAAGCAGGATGCGCAAGGGGGCTTCTCCGGACAGCAGCGGCACGTGGCAAGGCCGCAGGTTCACAGCGCAATTCGCCGGCATGCGCAAGCCGGTTTGTCCCTGCCTCACCTGCCGCTGCCCGGATTGTCTTTGCCGCGGGGCGCGCCTATCGCTCGGCGCCGATGACCACGCCCCCCCTCTGGCACGCCCTGCACGAAGCGGCCTGCGCGCGCGGGGCCATGACCTATCGCGATCCCGAAACCGGCTACAGCGTGTTCACCCGGCTGGCCCATCTCAAACGCGGCCATTGCTGCGGCTCGGGCTGCCGCCATTGCCCCTTTGGCCACGCAGCCGTGGCCCGTCCCGATCAGCAGCCACAGGAGAACACCCGATGAAGACCCGCGCCGCCGTTGCCTTCGCGCCGAGGCAGCCGCTCGAGATCGTCGAGCTTGATCTTGAAGGCCCCAGGGCCGGCGAGGTGCTGGTCGAGATCATGGCCACGGGCGTGTGCCACACCGATGCCTACACGCTGGATGGGCATGATTCGGAAGGAATCTTCCCCAGCGTGCTCGGCCACGAGGGCGCCGGGATCGTGCGCGAGGTGGGCGCGGGCGTCACCTCGGTCGCGCCGGGCGATCATGTCATCCCGCTCTACACCCCCGAATGTCGCCAGTGCAAAAGCTGCCTTTCGGGCAAGACCAACCTGTGCACCGCGATCCGCGCCACGCAGGGCAAGGGGCTGATGCCCGATGGCACCACCCGCTTTTCCTACAAGGGCGAGCCGATCTATCACTACATGGGCTGCTCGACCTTCAGCAATTTCACCGTGCTGCCCGAAATCGCGGTGGCCAAGATCCGCAAGGACGCGCCCTTCCAGTCGGCCTGCTATGTCGGCTGCGGGGTGACCACGGGCGTGGGCGCGGTGATCAACACCGCCAAGGTTCAGGTGGGCGACAATGTCGCGGTCTTCGGGCTGGGCGGCATCGGCCTCAATGTCATCCAGGGCGCGCGGCTGGCGGGGGCCAACATCATCCTTGGCATCGACATCAACCCGGCGCGCGAGGAATGGGGCCGGCGCTTCGGCATGACCCACTTCCTCGACAGCCGCGGCATGAGCCGCGAGGAGATCGTCGCGCGGGTGATCGAGATCACCGATGGCGGGGCCGATTACACCTTCGATGCCACCGGCAATGTCGAGGTGATGCGAACCGCGCTCGAGGCCTGCCACCGCGGCTGGGGCACCAGCGTCATCATCGGCGTGGCCGAGGCGGGCAAGGAAATCGCCACCCGGCCCTTCCAGCTCGTTACCGGGCGCAACTGGCGCGGCACCGCCTTTGGCGGGGCCAAGGGCCGCACCGATGTGCCGAGGATCGTCGATATGTACATGGCCGGCAAGATCGCCATCGACCCGATGATCACCCACGTGATGGGGCTTGATGAGATCAACACCGCCTTCGACCTCATGCACGAAGGCAAGTCGATCCGCTCAGTGATCCTGTTCTAGGCCCCCGAAGCGCCCGCCGAAGAACACCAGCGGGCGCCCACCGCTTGGCCTGCGCGCCATGGCGATCACCTCGCCGATGATGAGGGTGTGATCGCCCGCCGGGTGCGCGGCAAAGCGGCGGCAGGCGATCTGGCCAAGCGCCCCGCGGATCGCCGGCAGGCCCCCTGCCCCCTCCTCGAAATCGCCCGGCAGCAGCGCCGAATCCCCGCGCGCGGCATAGCGCCGGGCGAGCACCGCCTGATCCTCGGCCAGGATGCTGATGGCAAAGCGGCTCGCCCCGGCATAGGCGGCATATTGGCTCGCGCTGTTTTGCAGGCTCCAGCTCACCAGCATCGGGCTGAGCGAGAGCGAGACCAGCGAATTGATCGTCATCGCCGAGATGCGCCCGCCCTCACCCCGCAGCGCCACCACCGCCACCCCGGTGGCAAACTGGCCCATCAGCTGGCGGAAGGCGCGCGCTTCGGCCTCGCGCGCAGGATCGGCGGCGGGCACGGGGCGCTCGGGCGAAGGCGAAGGCAGGGGATCGGACACGGCTGGCCGCTGGCTTGGGGCAAGGCTTGCGCCCCTGTCAATCGGCAGCGCCGCGCCCTGTTCCCGAAAGGGCGGGAGAGCCGGGCAAAAGCGCGTGGTTAACCGCATGGTTACGCGCCCCCGGCTAGAGCAGAGCGCCGCCAGTCCTGCCGCCCGCGCGCGCAGGCCACCCCGCTTGCGGCTGACCAGGTGGAAGCATGTTCGAAGGCAGGATCGCAGCGAGCCGCCTGGTGGCGGTGGAGGTGGAGGGCTTCCCCCCCGCGCTCGATGCGCTCGCCGAGCACAACCTTGCCGGCCACGGCTTCCTGCGCGCCGCCTGGTATCGCGCCAGCCTGAGCGCCTGTGCCCGCCCCCACAGCGCGCAGCGAGGGCGCAGCCTGCTGGTGCAGCGCGCCGGGCAATGCGGTTCCTTCCCGATCGCTGCCATTCCCACCATTGGCTTCGGCCCGGCGCTGCTCGGGGCGCGGCGGGTGGCGGGCGCCTATTGGCCGCTGCGCGCCGCGCTGATCGGGCGCGATTGCGACCCGCGCGAGCTTGCCGCCGCGCTCGCCCTTCCCGCCGCCCGCCGCGCGCTCGGGCCGATCTGGCGGCTTGGCCCGGCGCGCGCCGATTGCCCTGCCACCGCCCGCCTTGTCGCTGCTGCCGAAGCTGCCGGCTGGCAGGTGCTCGCCCGCCCGGCCGGCACGTGCTGGGTGATCGATTGCGCCGCCGCGCGCGCCGAGGGTTGGCCGCGCGCCTCAACAGCCAAGCGCATGGCGCGGATCGAGCGGCGCCTCGGCCGGCTAGGCCCGGTGAGCTGGAGCCGGGTGCGCGGGGCCGCCTGGAGCGCGGCGGCGCTCGATGAGCTTGCCGCGATCGAGGCGGCCAGCTGGATCGCCGCGCGCACCGATGGCAGCGGCGCCAAGTTCCTCCATCCCCACCAGCGGGCGCTGTGGCTGGAGGTGCTGGCCGATCCGGCCCTGGCCGCGATGCTGTGCGCCACGATCCTCAAGGTGGGTGGCAAGCCGGTGGCCTTCAGCTTCGATCTCATCGATGGCCAGGTGCAATATGGCATCGCCGGAAGCTATGTTCAGGCCCTTGCCCGCCACGAGATCGGCAAGCTTGCCAATCACCGCGCGCTGGCCGATGCGATCGCGGGCGGGATCGACCTCATGGACCTTGGCGCGGGCGACAGCGGCTACAAGCGCGAAATAGGCGCCAGGGCCGGCTATGAGCTGGTCGATCTGCTGATCGTGCGCCCGCGCCTTGCCGCGCGGCTGATCGCGCCGCTGTGGGCCGGCTGGGGCAAGGCGCACCATGGCTGAGGCCGATCCGCCCCGCACCGCCCGCGAGGCCCCGGGCGCGCCTGTCGGGAGCGGCAGCGCTGCAACCGCCGCCGCAGCGCCCCCTTCGCTCGCCGCGCAGGTGCGCAGCGCGGTGATCTGGCGCTCGGGCAGCCAGGTGCTCACCCAGCTGGTCTCCTGGGCCTCGACCCTGATCGTCATCCGCCTGCTCGCCCCGCAGGACTATGGCCTGTTTGCCATGGCCCAGGTGATGCTGGTGCTGCTTTCGACCATGAATGGCTGGGGCCTGGCCTCGGCGCTGATCCGCGAGCGCGAGGTGAGCGAGGAGCGCCTGCGCCAGACGCTGGGGATGCTGATCCTGCTCAATTTCGGCCTCGCGGTCGTGCAGGTGCTCGCCGCGCCGCTGGTGGCGGCCTGGTTCGGCCAGCCCAAGGTGGCCGCGCTGCTGCGGGTGCAGGCGCTCATCTATCTTACCGTGCCTTTCAGCGCCCTGCCCTATGCGATGCTGGCGCGGCGCATGGATTTCCGCCGCCCAGCCCAGGTGCGCCTCGTCGCCGCGATTGCCGGGGCGGGGATGGCGCTCGGCGGGGCGCTGGCCGGCTGGGGGGTGTGGACGCTGGTGTTCGCGCCGCTGACGATCCTCGTGACCGAGGCGATCGGCATGACCTGGGCGGCGCGCGCCCCGATCCGCCCCAGCTTCCGCTTTGCCGGGGCCGGGCACATCGCCGGCTTTGGCGGGATGATGACCGCGACCCAGCTGTTCTGGTTCGTGCAGAGCCAATCGGACGTGATGATCGCCGGCCGGGCGCTCGATCCGCACACGCTCGGGGTCTACACCACCGGGCTGTTCCTCGCCCAGCTGCTCGCGGCCAAGTTCATCCCCCCGATCAACGAGGTCGCCTATGCCGCCTACAGCCGCCAGCAGGGCGCCGCGCCCGAGGCGCTGCTCGCCACCATCCGGCTGGTGATGCTGGTGGCGCTGCCCGCCTATGCCGGGATGGCGGTGGTGGCAGAGCCGCTGGTGCCGGTGCTGCTCGGCGCGCAATGGCACGAGATCAGCCCGCTTTTGCCGATCCTCGCCGGAGCGATGGCGATGATGACGCTGCAAATTCTCTTTGCCCCGGCCACCAATGCCCGCGGGGTGCCGGGAGCCGCGCTCAGGATCGCAATGCTGGGCAGCCTGGTGATGCCTGCCGCCTTCTGGATCGGCGCGCATTGGGGGATCTTTGGCCTTGCCTGGGCCTGGGTTGGCGGCATGGCGGTGCTGACCGCGGCCACGGTGTGGCTGTCGGGCGGGCTGATCGGCCTCAGGCTCGCCGCGCTCGCCCGCGCGATCGCCCCGCCGCTTGCCGCGGCGCTGGCAATGGCCGCCGGGGTGGCGCTGGCGCTGCGCCTGCTGCCGCCAAGCTGGCCGCCGCTCGCGCAGCTTGCCCTCACCGTGCCGCTGGGGGTGGCGCTCTACCTTGCCGCCCTGCGGCTGATCGCGCCGCAGCGGCTGGCCGAGGCGCTGGCCTTCATTCGCCAGCCCGCCGCCACACCGGCCCCTTAGCAAAAGCGCGCGATTGACTTGCACCGGGCGATGCTTTTGAGCCCGCGGGCATGACCTCTGCCCGCCCCAATCCGCAAACCCGCTTCCACCGTGTGGGTGATATCGCCATGGCGGTGCACCACTGGCCTTCCGATGGCGACGGCGCGCCGCTTGTTTTTGCCCATGCCACCGGCTTTCACGGGCGGGTGTTCGATGCCGTGATCGAAAGCCTCAACGCCCATCCGGCCCATGCGCTCGATCTGCGCGGCCATGGGCAAACCGGCGGCGGGCCGATCGACGACTGGCGCATCGTCGCGCGCGATGTGGCCGCCTTTCTCGATCAAGCCGCGCTCACCGGCGCCATCGGCATCGGCCATTCGATGGGCGGGCACACGCTGCTTCAGGTCGCAGCCGATCGCCCCGGCGCCTTCAGCCGGCTGGTGCTGTTCGATCCGGTGATCCTGGCGCCGGCCTTCTATGCCGCCCCCGCCCCGCTCTACACCCCCGAAAATCCCCACCCGGCGATCCGCCGCAAGCGCGATTTTGCCAGCGTCGAGGAGATGATGGCGCGCTTTGCCACGCGCGATCCCTATTGCCTGTTCGATCCCCGGGTGTTTGCCGATTACTGCCGCCATGGCCTGCGCCCCGCCGCCTCGGGCACGGGGATGGAACTGGCCTGCCCCCCCGAGGTCGAGGCCAGCATCTATGCCTCGAGCCGCAGCAATCCGGGGATCATCGAGGCCGCCCGCAGCGTCACCTGCCCGGTGCTGGTGGTGCGCGCGCGGCAGAGCGAACTTACCGATTTCAAAGGCTCGCCCACCTGGGCCGAGCTTGCCGACATCCTGCCCCGGGGCCGCGATCTCCACCGCCCCGACATGACCCATTTCCACCCCTTCGAGGATCCCAGGGACGCCGCAAGGATCATCGCCGATTTCATCGCCGAGGGGTGATGATCGCAAAATGTTCCACGTGAAACATTGCCCCGCGCCTAGCCGGCCGCCTCAAGCACATCCCTGATATCCTTGCGAATTGCCGCAAGCCTCGGGCCATCGGGCTGTTGGAGCAAGGCCCCGATCTGCGCGGCAAGCGCGCCGTAGAAAGCGGCAAGGCTGGCGGCGAGCGGGTGCTCTGGCGCAACCGAGCGGGCGAGCCACAAGAGGATCGTCTGCGCGCGGGAAAGCGGCGCGCGCAGCGGCAAAGCGGCGGCAGAACCAGGGCAAAGCCCGTCCCCATTTGCGCCCCCATTCGCGCCTGCTTCCCGCGCCATCAGGGCCAGGGCGGTGCCCAGCGCCGCCTCGGCCTCCTCAAGGCAGATGCGGGTGAGATCGCCCGCCCCGGCCGCGGCGATCCGCGCCTCGAGCGCCACCCGGCGATAGGCCGCGGCGGGGTGGCAGGTGATGGGCTGCATCGTCCGGCCCCCGCATCAGCGCTCGCGCGCCGACCACAGATCGACCTGCTGGCGCAGGAAGGCCAGGGTCGATTGCGCGGCGGCAACGCGGCGTTCGGAGGCGGTGAACTCGCGGGTGAGGCGCAGCCGCAGGGCCTCCTGCTGCTCGGCGATCTTGCCGAGCCGCGCATCGCTCGCGGCAAGCTCGCGCTCATAGCGGGTGAGCGAGCCGCCGAGCGTGCCGGGATTGCCGATCGAACTGTTGGCGCGCACGAAACGGTCGATCGTGGCAAAGACCCCGCTCGCCCCGGTGGTGAACATCGCCGCCACCGCCTCGGGCTGATCCTCGAGCGCGCGGGAAAGCCGCGCCGCATCGAGCCGGAAGGTGCCGTCGCGGTTGAGCGCAAGGCCAAGATCGCCGAGCGTGCGCGGCGCCCCCGCAGCCGCGCCGGGCATCACCACCTCGCCCGCGAGTGCGGCGAGGCTGCGGCGCAGCGCGCGCGCGCCATTGTCGTTGCCGAGCGGCCCGCCGAGCGGAGCGGCGAGTTCGTTGACCTGCGCGGTGATGTCGTTGAGCGCGGCGACGAGATCGCCCATCACCGCCGACAGCGCGGAGCTGTTGCCGCCAAAGCTGATGGTGGTGGGCGCGCCGACATTGGTGGCGCCAAGCGTGAGCGAAAAGCCACCGGGAAGCCCGGTGACGCGGTTGGAGGGGCTGGTCATCGCCACCCCATCGAGGCTGAAGGCGGCATCGCGCGCCACGCTTTGGAGCGGCGGGGCCGAAGCGCCGGGCGCCCAGGCGAGATATTCAAGATCGCCCGGCACCGGCCCGCCGCCCATTCCGGTGGCCTCGACCACAAAGCCATTGGCCGCCCCTTCGCGGCCCTTGAGCACCAGCCGCGCCCCGCCGGTGCCGCTGGCGACATAGGCCGCAATCGCCCCGCCGCTCGCCTGGTTGATCTTGCTCGCCAGACTGGCCAGCGTGTCGCTGGCGCTCACCGCGATGGTGATCGGATCGCGCGCGGCATCGGGGGTGAAGCTGGTGCCATCCACCGTGCCCAGCCGCAGGGTGAAGGTGCCTTCGCCGACCAGGGCATCGCTGCTGGCAAGCGGCGCGCTCACCAGGGTCTGGGCGCTCGCCAGCGCGCTGACCTCGAGCGAGAAGGTGCCGCGCGGCAGGGCGCCGGGGGCCACGCTCACCGTGGCCACAGCAGGGTTGGCGACCACGCCGCGCGGGGCCAGATCGCCGTTCCTGATGCGCTCGCCCAGCGCGCTCGCCAGGCTGGTGAGCGCATTCCTGAGCTGCGCGGCGGCGGAAACCTGCGCCTCGAGGCTCTGGCGCCGGCTGGTCAGATTGTTGCGCTGCCCGGCAAAGCTGGCCGCGGCGATATCATCGGCAAGCTTGATGAAATCGACGCCGCTGCCCGCGCCGAGGGCTGAAATGATCGATGATCCGGGGCTGCTCATGCGCGCAAGAACGGCGAAGGCTTGGCAGGTTTAAGCATCGCGCGCGGGCCGCCCATCGGCATCGAAGCGCAGGGCCTCGGGCACCGCGATCCGGGGCCGGGCGGGCGCCTGCCCGCGCTTCAAGGCCATGACGAAGGCGACCAGCGCAGCAAGCGCGACATAAAGCTCCTCGCGCACCATCTGGCCCGGCCGGGTGGTGAAATAGAGCGCGCGCGCGAGCGTGGGATATTCGAGCACCGGCAGGCCCTTTTCCTGCGCAATCTCGCGCATGGCGAGCGCCACCTCGCCGCGCCCCTTGGCCAGCACCAGCGGCGCCGGGGCGCGCGCCGGATCGTAGAGCAGCGCGACGGCAAAATGCTCGGGGTTGGTGACGAGGAATTGCGCCTCGGCCATGGCCCGGGCCACCCCGCCGCGGGCAAGATCGCGCTGGCGCTGGCGCCGGGCCGCCTTCATCTCGGGCGAGCCTTCGGCCTGCTTCAATTCCTCGCGCAGTTCCTCGCGGCTCATCATCAGCCGCTTGTCGCGCTGGAAGCGTTGCAGCGGCCAATCGATCGCGGCGATGGCAAGAAGGCCGATGAGAAGCGCGCCGATCAGCCCCTGGGTGGCCTCGAGCGCCCCTTGCACCTGCGCCGTGATCGGCGCCGCGCCCAGCGCCATCAGCCCGGGCAGGTGCCCGCGCGCCCACCAACCGGCAATCCCGCCAAGCAGGGCAAGCTTGATGAGGCCCTTGGCCAGTTCGATAAGGCCGTGCCAGCCGAAGATGCGCTTCAAGCCGTTGATCGGGTTGATGCGCGATGGCTTGAAGGCGGCATTGCCGGCAACAAAGCGCCCTTCCGCCCCCCCGAGCAGCAGCTGCGAGGCGAGGGTAAACCCCGCCACCGTGAGGCCCAGCGCCATCACCGGGGGCAGCACGCCAAGCGCCGCACCGCCCAGCGCGGCGCCGGGGGTGAAGCCATCGAGAGCAGCCCGATCAAACACCAGCGCCGCGCGCGCCACGCGGGCAAGCCCATCGGCGAGCCAGGGCCCCAGCGCGGCAAGCGCCAGCGCCCCTGCCCCCAGCGCCGCGGCGGTCGCCCATTCCTTCGAGCGCAGCACATCGCCCTTGCGCGCGGCCTCGCGCCGGCGCTGCGGCGTGGGGGCAAAGCTCTTTTCCCCGGCGCTCTCCTCGGCCATCTCAGGGCGCCCCCAGCCCTGCCCCAGTGCCGGCGATCGCGCCGGCAAGTTCGAGCGCCGCGGCGATGGCGCTGCGCAGCTGGGCAAGGATCGCCGGCAGGGCCAGGATCAGCGCCGCAATTCCCGCCAGCACGCCCGCCGGCAGGCCGAGCGCGAACAGGTTGAGCGCCGGGGCCGCGCGGGCGATGATCCCGGTCACCACCTGCACCAGCAGCAGCACCAGCACCACCGGCGCGGCTATGGCCGCAGCGCTGGCAAGGCCAAGGCCCATGAACAGGGCAATCTCGCGCGCCTGCTCCGGCCCCAGCCCGGCGCCCCCGGCGGGGAGCAGGCGGTAGCTTTCCACCAGCAGTTCAAACCACAACAGATGCGCGCCGCTGGCAAAGAACAACAGGCTCATCACCAGCCCCAGAAAGGTGCCGAGCGCGCCCGCCTGCGCGCCGCTCGCCGGATCGATCGCGGTTGCCAGCGCCAGGCCCATGGTGCCGGCGATCTGTTCGGCCGCGATCAGCGCCGCGGCAAAGGCGAGCTGGAGCACGAAGCCCAGCGCAAGGCCGATCGCCACCTCGTGCAGCACCGCCAGCGCCGCGGCAAGCGAGAGCGGCGCGGGCAGCGCAGCGAGCGGCACGTGGGCGGCAAGGAAATGGCCGAGGGCAAGGCTGGCCAGGATCCGCGCCGGCACCGGCACCGCCATCGCCCCCAGCATCGGCGCGGCAAACAGCGCCGCGCCGCAGCGGATCGACAGGAGCAGCACCTGCCAGAGCTGTGCCTCGAGCCCGGCAAGGCCGAAATCGGGCACATTCATGCCGCGATCCCTGCGATCTGATCCATGATCTCGCGGGTGAAATCCGCAAGCAGGCCCATCATCGCCGCGCCCAGCACCACCAGCACCAGCGCGCTCACCGCCAGCTTGGGGATGAAGGACAGGCTCTGTTCGTTGACCGAGGTGGCGGCCTGGATGATCCCCACCACCAGCCCCACCACCAGCGTGGCCACCAGCACCGGGGCGGCGATGAGCGCGATCACCCACAGCGTCTGATCAGCCAGGGCCAGCAGCTGGGCTTCCTCGCTCATGGGGCAAAACTCATCGCCAGCGAGCCCATCAGCAGCGCCCAGCCATCCACCAGCACGAACAGCAGCAGCTTGAAGGGCAGCGAGATGATCGTGGGCGAGAGCATCATCATGCCCAGGCTCATCAGCACGCTGGCCACCACCAGATCGATGACGAGGAAGGGCAGATAGATCATGAAGCCGATCTGGAAGGCGGTTTCGAGCTCGCTGGTGACAAAGGCCGGCAGCAGGATCGAGAAAGGCACCTCGGCACCGCTGGCAAAGCGCGCCCCGCCGGCCAGATCGCTGAAGAGCATGAGATTGGCCTCGCGCGTCTGGGCGAGCATGAAGGCGTGGAAGGCCTCGCCCGCCTTGGCGATCGCGGCATCGGCGCCAAGCGTGCCCGCGGCATAGGGGGCGATCGCCGTGCTGTTCACCACATCGAGCGTCGGCGCCATGACAAAGAGCGAGAGGAACAGCGCCAGGCCCGCGAGCACCTGCCCCGGGGGCGCGCCCTGCAGGCCGAGCGCCTGGCGCAAGATCGCCAGCACCACGAGGATGCGCAGGAAGCTCGTCATCATCAGCACCAGCGCGGGCAGGATGGTGAGCAGCCCCATCACCAGCAGCAGCTGGAGCGAGAGGCTGAGCGGGGCCTGGCTGCCCGCTCCGCCGCTGCCGAGCGCGCGCTCGATCGCCCCGCCGATCCCCGCGGCCACCGGATCGGGCCCTGGCAGCGGCGCCGCGGCGGCGGCGGCAGGCGCGGCGGCGTGGGCAAGGCCGGGCAGGGCGAGGAGCAGCAGAGCGAGCGCCCCTGCCAGCGCGGCGCGGATCATGCTGCGCCCGCGCATCAGCCGCGCGCCTCGGTTTCGGCGCCGCTGGCGGGGCTGGCGGCGGCCTCGCCGAGCCGCACCAGCCCGTGGCGCGAACAGCCGAGCAGGATGTCGCGGCCATGAAAGCGCACCACCGCAAGGCGCATCCCCGGCGCGATGAGGCGCGCCTCGATGAGTTCGAGCCGCTCCCCCGCCCCGGCCGCCCCCAGAGCGCCGAGCCGGGTCTGGAGCTTGCGGGTGAGCCACAGGCTGCCCCAGATCAACCCCGCCAGCAGCGGCAGCAGCAGCGCAAGGCGCAGGAAATATTCGAGCATCGCCCTGCCCTTTTCGCTAGAGCGCCGTATCTGCCGGGGCCGCGGCGGCAGCAGGCTCGGGCGCAGCTTCCTCGCCCGCCAGCGTGACGATCCGCAGGGCAAAGCGGCCCTTTTCGGCCACCACCTCGCCGCGCGCGATCACCCGGCCATTGGCGGTGATGTCGAGCAAGTCGTCGGTCAGCCGGTCGAGCACCACGGTGCTGCCCTCGCCAAGGCGCAGCACCTCGCGCAGCGGCATTTCGGTGCGGCCGAGCTCGACCGCAAGGCGCACGGCGACATCGCCGAAGCGTGAGAGGCTGGGGGGAAAAGCGTGGCTCATCAGGCAAGACCTTCATCAGCAAGGGAAAGTGGTGCGGCATCGGGGCCGGGCGTGGATGCGGGCGGCGCAGGGGGCGGCGCGAAAGGTGGCGGGCCGGATGCGGCGGGCGGGGGCGGCGCGCCCGGTGTGGCCATGCGGGTGAGGCTGATCGCCATGCGCTCCGCACTGGTGCCGACCTCGCCAACCCCAAGCACCATTTCGCCGAGGCGCAGCGGCACCTGCCGGCCCAGCGCCAGCGGCAGGCAATCGCCCGGCGCCAGCGCCTCGAGGCGGGCAAGCGGCAGATCAAGCTCGACCAGCACCACGCTGAGCGGCAGGGGGATGCTGGCGAAGGGTTCGCCGAGCACCGCGGCCTGGCGCCGCCGCGCGGCTGGACGGGCAAGGCTGCGGCTGCCGGGCAGCAGCCGGGCGAAGGCGGCCGCATCACAGGCGAGCAGCAGCGGCCAGCTGCAGCCTTCCTGATTGGTGATGGTGAAGCTGATACCCAAGCACGCGCCGTTCGGATCGAAGGGCCTGAGGCGCGCCGCGCTTTCCGAGCGCACCATCACCGCGCCTGTCGCCGCGGCGGCGGCCTCGGGCGGCGGGCAATCGCCGAGGCTCGCCCGCGCGAGCGCCCCGGCGATGATCGCCGCGGCCTCCTCCACCAGCAGCGCCGCCGAGCGCGGCAGGGCCTCGGGGGCGGGGCTGGCCGGGCGGCCTGCACCGCCAAAGCTGCGCTCGGTCAGCGCCACCGCGGTAGCCAGATCGCAGCTCAACAGCACGCGCTCCCCCCCCGCGCCGCAGCGCAGCAGGCAATTGGCCGCCACCGGCCCGATCCGCGCCAGCACCTCGGCGCCGGTGATCGGCTCGGGCGCGCCCACCGCCACGCTCAGCCGATCGCCCGCCAGCAGCGCCGAAAGCTCATCGGCCAGCAGGCGCGCAAGATCGCGCCGCCAGGACGCCACCAGCGCGGCGCGCTCCTCGGGCCGGGCCGCGCGGGCGCCGGCATGGCCGAGCAGTTCGGCGCAATGCTGCGCCGCCGGGCGCGCCGCGGCGAAATCCTGCTCCATCCTCATTGCACCAGAAACCCCCTGAAATGCACCGCATCGATGCCGCCGAAGCCCTCGTGCTGCTCGAGCACCTGGTTGACCGCGCGGGTGAGGCGCTGGGCAAGGCGCTGCTTGCCTTCCTTGTCATAGACCTCGGCCTCGGTGGTGGCGGCAAGCTCGGCAAGGATGGCCGAACGGATCGCCAGCTCGTGGGTCTTGACCCATTGCAGCACCCGCCCGTCGCGGCGGGTGGAAACCGCCAGTTCGACCTGGATCAAGGCCGGTGAATTGGCGAGGTTGGAGGTGAAACTGTCGGCAAAGTTGTAATAGGCGGTGCGATACTCGCTGCCGCCCTCGCCATAGACCGGGGCGGGGGCCTCCTTGTCCTTTTCCGCGCCGGGCAGCGCATAGGGATCTTCCTCGCCCTTGCGCACGAGGCGCGGGATATCGGGTTCGTGCTTTTCTGCCGGGGCGCCAAACAGGCCCATGGCAAAGGCGCCATAGGCCCCGCCCGCCCCGGCGCCGAGCAGCAGCACCGCGCCAAGTGCGAGCTTGACAAAGCCGCCCTTGCCCTTGGCGGGCGCCTCGCTGTCCTTGTCTGCGCCTTCGTTTTTGCCTGCGGCTTTGGCCATGACCCCGTGAACTCCCCTGTCAATGCGCCCGGCGCCCCTTCACCTGGGCGTCTAGGCAAAGATGCCGCCCCCGGCCCGCGCATCCGGCGCGCCAGTGCCCTCGGCCCGCGCCGCGATCAGCGTGGCGGTGGGGGCGGCGCGCGCCCTGCCGGGGTGGCCCTCGCGCCCCTGGGATTGGCCCGAATATGGTTGCGAGCCGCCTTGCCCCGACCCTAGGGAAGACCCGTAGCGCGGCGCGTCACCGCCCGAGCTGGCAGGATCGGCGCTGGCGGCAGCCGCCGCTGCCCCGGCGCCGGGGGTGCGCTCGGCAAGCGCCGCCTGCACCGCGGGGACAAAGGCCGGATCATGGCTCGCCAGCACCGCACGCCAGCCATCGGGGAGGGCAGCCTCGATCCGCAGCGCCACCGCGCCGAACTCATTGTGGCGCAGCGTCAGTTCGGGCCGGGCGCTGCGCAGCGCCTGGCGCAGCGCGGAAAGCTGGGCGATGGCGCTGTCCTGCCCGGCCCCGGGCGGCGGGGCGAGGCCGGCGGAGGGATGCCCGAGCGGCGCCGGACCGTGGGTGCCGGGCGCGGGCGCGGCGGTGAGCAGCGGTGCGCTTGGCGGCGCGGCGGCGGGAGGTGCCGCCGGGCTGGGCGCAGGCGCCGGGCTGGCGACCTGCCGCGCGGTCGCCGCAAGCATTGGTGGCGCTTCCTCGGCTGGCGCCTCTGGCGCGCTGGGGCCCGCGGGCAGGGCGGCGGAGCGGCGCGCGGGGCGTGGCTCTGCCGCTTCTGCCGCGGCGGCGGGGCGGCGCGGATCGGGGCGCGGCTCGGGGCGCGGCTGGGCCATGTCCGGCTGGGCCAGCGGCAAGGGGCCGACGGGGATGGCTGCGGCGAGGTCGGGCAGCGGCGCGATTGCTGCGCCACCGGTCGGCGCGGCCAGCGGGGCGGGCAGGGTCGCGGCGAGGAAGGGCGTGACGGGCGCCGCGCCTGAAGGCAGGGCCGCAAGCGTGGGCGGCGCGCCCGCCAAGGCTGCGCTGGATGCGGCTTCGGCTTGCGGCGCCACAGCGGCTGCCAGCGCTTGATCGGCGACAAGTGCAGGATGGGTGGCAGCGCCCTGCCGGCGCGCCGCGGCGGGGGCCGGGTGATCGGCGGCGGTCGCGGGGGCGGGGGCGGCGCTGGCCGGGGGCAGCGCTGGCGTGGCGAGCGTGGGGGCAGGCCCGGGCACCGACATGGCCGCAACGACCGGCGCCGGGCCTGATTGCCCATCGGCGGGCGTGTCAGCGGCGGGCTGCTCGGGCGGCCCGGGCTGGGCCGAGGCCAGAAGCGCCGGGATTGCGGCTGGCGCCGCGCCGGGCGGGAGCGGCGCCGGCTCGGCCCCGCGTGGCGGCAGCGCGATCACGCCCGCTTCGGCCCGGTGCAACGGCGCGGCAAGTGTTTCGGCCGGGGCGCGCGCTGGCGGGGACGCAAGGCGCCCTGCGATGGCCTCGCCGCTCGCCCCCGACGCCTCGGGAAGCGATGCAAGCTGCGGGAAGGGCAGCGGCGCGGGCAGCGGCAAGCCGGTGCCGCCTTGCGGCAGCATCATGCCGGCCTCGCCCCAACCCGGGGTCGGCGCCATCGGCACCATCGGCGCCGATGGAGCGGCAGGCGCCAGCGGGGACGGGGCGGCGCCCTCCTCCCCCGTCGCGTCCTCCTCCTCGCCCGGAATCAGCGCGCCAAGCAGCGCGGCGAAGTCGGCGCTTGGCGCGGCGGGGCCGCTCGCCAGCCCCGGCGCGGCGGAGAGCGCGGGGGCGGAGCCGGGCGCGGGATCGGGCAGCAGGGGAAGCATCATCGGCGCTCATCCATCGGCAGGCGGCGGCGCGGCCACGGCGCCACCGGCTTTGTGCGTCTGGCGATGCAACTTGCGTGCCAGCAGCGCGCCATCGGCGGCGGCGGCGCGGCGGGCCGTGGCAGCGGCAAGCGCGGCGCGGGCTTCGGCGGCGCGCTCGGCGATGCGGCGGGCGCGGGTATCGGCGGCGGCAAAGGCGGCGGCGGCCTCGGCGCTGGCGCTTGCGGCGGCTTGGGCCGCGGTGCGCGCCTCGGCGGTGATGCGCGCAAGCGCCGCGGCGAAGCGGCTGCGCGCGGCAAGTTCAGCGGCGCAGGCCTCCTGCCCGCGCGCGCCGCTTGCCCCAAGCAGCGCGCCCGCGCGCGCCGCCACCTCCTGGCGCCGTGCCTCCTCGGCGCGGGCGGCGGCGAGCGCGCCGAGCGCCTGGCGCCGCGCCACCGCAGCAATCAGCCCCTGCCGGGCGAGCAGCGCGGCGCGGCGCGCCTCACGCATGGGCCTTGCCCAAGAGCGCCAGCAGCCCTGCCTGGGCTTCATCGAGGCGCACCGCCGCGCCGCGCGGCTGGGTGAGGAAGGCATCGATCGCCCCGCTCAGCGCCAGGGCCTCGTCAAGCAGCGCATCCCCGCCGGGGCGATAGGCCCCCATCAGCACCAGATCGCGGTTGTCCTCGCGCGCCGCGATCAGCGCCCGCAGCCGCCGCGCCGCCGCGGCGATCTCGGGCGCAACCAGATCGTCCATCACCCGGCTCAAGGAGGCGGGCACGTCGATCGCCGGATAGTGCCCGCGGCTCGCCAGCGCGCGCGAGAGCACGATGTGCCCGTCAAGGATCGCCCGGGCGGTATCGACCACCGGATCATTGGCATCATCGCCATCGGCAAGCACGGTATAGACCCCCGTCACCGCCCCGCCGCTCCTCGCCGAATTGCCCGCGCGCTCGACCAGCCGGGTGACGGCGGCGAGCGCGCTCGGCGGATAGCCGCGCGCCGCCCCCGGCTCGCCCAGCACCAGCCCCAGCTCGCGCGCGGCATGGGCGACGCGGGTGAGGCTGTCGAGGATCAGCAGCACGCGCTGGCCCCGGGCGCGGAAATATTCGGCGATGCTGGCGGCATATTGCGCCGCGCGCAGGCGCAGGTTGGGGGCATGGTCGGCCGGCACCGCAACCACCACCATGGCCCCGCGCCGCGCCCCGGCCATGTGCCGGGCGACAAAGTCCGAAACCTCGCGCGCGCGCTCGCCGATCAGCGCCACCACGGTGACATCGGCCGCGCCATGGGCGGCGATGGTATCGACCAGCACCGATTTGCCCACCCCCGATCCGGCGATGATCCCGAGCCGCTGGCCCACCCCCATGGTGGCCAGGGCATTGATCGCGCGCACCCCGCAATCGAAAGGCTCGGTCACCCGCGCCCGCTCGAGCGCACCCTCGCGCGCCCCGGCGAGCGGCCAGGCATGGGGCAGGTGGAGCGGCGGGCCGCCATCGATCGGCGCGCCGAGGGCATCGACCGCGCGGCCGAGCAGGCCCTCGCCCACGCGCACCTCGCCCGGCTGGCCCAATGCGCGCACCATCGCCCGCGGGCGCAGCAGCACGGCATCGCCCAGCAGCATCATCAGCGAATGGCCGGCGCGAAAGCCGATCACTTCGGCAAGGCATTCGCCGGCGCCCTCCTGCGCGATGGCGCCGAGCGAGCCGACGGGGAGCGGCAGGCCTTCGACCTCGATCAGCCCGCCGTCGCAGGCCACCACCCGGCCCATCAGCACCGGGCCAAAGTCTGGCCGGGCGGCGCGCATCCGGGCGAGATCGAGCTGAAGTTCGCCGATCATGCCTTGAGCGCCGCGGCAAGCGCGCGGGCCCATTCCTCCGGCCCGTCGCACACCGCCCCTTCCGGCCCCTCGAGCCGCAGGCTGCCGCGCGCCAGCGCCGGATCGGGCTGGATGCGCCAGCCGGGCAGGGCATCAGGGCCGACGAGGGCGAGGTCGTCCGGATTGAGATGCAGCCCCAGCCGATCGGGCGCGGTGCCGATGCGCGCGGCGGCGGCCTTGCAGCGCTGCACGAGGCCAGCCCGATCGATCGCCGCCTCGCCCAGCACCGGGGCGCACAGTTCGAGCACGGTGGCGGCAAGATCCTCGGCGAGCAGCGCCAAGGCGGCCTCGTCGAGCCGGCGCAGGGCAAGGCGCAGGCCGCGCTGGGCAGCGAGCGCCGCGGCGGCCTCGGCCTCGGCGGCGGCGCGCCCGGCGGCCTCGCCCTCGGCATAGGCCAGCGCGATGGGATCAACCTCGCGCGCGCTCGCGGGCGCGGCCTCGCTGGCAGGCGCGTCGGCGGCAGGTGCGGGATCGGGATCGGGCACAGGGGCGAGCGGCAGGCCGGGGCTGAAGGCGCCGGCCGGGCGCACCGCTTCGCCCAGCCGCGCCAGCCAGGCCGGGGGCGGCGCAGCGGAGAGCGCATCCGGCTGCAGCAGATCAGACAAATTCGCCATCGCCGCTTCCGATCACGATCTCGCCCGCCTCGGCGAGGCGGCGGGCGATCTCGACGATCGCCTTCTGCGCCGCGGCCACATCGCGCTTGGCCACCCGCCCGCGCAGCTCGATCTCGTCGCGGATGCCATCGGCGGCGCGGCTCGACATCGCGGCGAAGAAGGGCGCGCGCTGCTCCTCGCCAAGGCCCTTGAGCGCATCGACCAGCTTTTCGGTATCGACCTCGCGCAGCAGCCGCCCCATGGTCTGCGGATCGAGGCGCAGCAGCATCTCGAAGGTGAACAATTCCTCCTCGATCCGCGCGGCAAGCGGGGCATCGCGGGTGGCAATATCGGGAAGCACGGTCTCGCGCAGCGCCCCGGCGGCAAGGTTGATGAGATTGGCCGCCTCGCGCGGGCCGCCGAGGGCAAAGGTGGCCGCGCCATAGGCGGCGCTGAGACGCTGGGTGAGCAGGGCATCGATCGCGGCGATCGCGCGGGCCGAGATGGTGCCGCTCTTGGCCACCCGTTCCACCACGTCCGATTGCAGCGCCAGCGGAAGCATCGCCAGCACCTCGGCGGCCGGTTCCGGCTCGATCAAAAGCAGCAGCGCGGCGATCACCTGCGGGTGTTCATCGAGCACCAGCCGCGCCAGCACCGCCGGGGCGAGCCAGCGGGCCAGCTCAAGGCTGCGCGGGCGCGCATCGGGGGCGATGCGCTGCAACAGGCTGTCGGCGCGCGCCGGCCCCAAGGCCTGATCGAGCAGGCTGCGCACCCGATCATCGCGCCCGCGCCGGGGGAGCAGCTCGCGCCCGGCCTCGGCGGCGAAATCCGCCAGCGCCTCGGCCATGCGCGGGGCATCGATCTCGCCCAGCGCCAGCATCGCCCGGCCAAGCCGCTCGAGCTCGTGCGGCGCCAGGCGGGAGAGCAGGCCGGTGGCCTCCTCGTCCTCGAGCAGCATCAGGAACACCGCCGCGCGGTCGGCCCGGCTCAGCAGTGGCGCGGCTGGCAGCGCGGCGGCAGGATCGGCGGTGTCGAGCGCAGGGGCGGGGGCGGGCTGGCTCATGCCTCACCCTCCACCGCACGCGGATCGGGCGCGGCCAGCATCCGCTGCAGCGCCTCGGCGGCGCGCTCGGGCTGGCTTGCAGCAAGGCGCCGGGCGAGCGCCACCTGCTGCGGCAGATCGCCGAGCGGGAGCGCCGCCATGCCCTCGGCGGGGACGGGCGCGGGCGCCTCGCTTGCGGGCGTTTCGCTCGCCGGGGCGGGGCTGGCCTCGGCGCTTTTTGCCGCTTCGCCCGTGCCATCGCCCTTGCGCTTGGCAAAGCGTCCGGAAATGAGCGGGCGCACCGCGAACAGCAGCACCAGCAGCACCGCCAGCAGCGCCGCGCCATAGCGCACCAGGAGGGCAAACCACGGCTGTTCATAGAAGGCGCCGGCATCGGGCGCGGCCGGCTCGAAGCGGCTGGCCACCACCTTGACCTGATCGCCGCGCGCCGGATCGGCGCCCACCGCCGCGCCCACCAGCGCCTCGAGCTGGGCGGCGGTGAGGGGTGCTGCGGCCTTGAGCGCCTTGTCGCTCACCGCCACCGCCACCGACAGCCGGGCAAGCCCGCCCGGGCGGGTGTTCTTCACCGCCACCTCGCGCCCCAGCTCATAGCTGCGCTCGCGCGCGGCCTCGCTGTCGGTTGCGCTCGCCGGGGCCGGGGCGGCGGCGGGCTGGGGCGGGCCATCGACCAGTTGCGCCTGGGGCGGCGGGGTGTTGGCCGGCACCCCCGGCACCCCGCCCACCTGGCCCATGCCGGTGCGGGTGGCGTTGCGCTCGCTCTCGCTGCGCAGCGCGCCCTCCTTCTCGTAGGTCTCGCGCGCCGAGGTGGTCTCGGTTTGGTCGAGCGCGACCTGCACCTCGGCGCTGAAATTGCCCTCGCCCAGGAGCGGGGCGAGCAGCGCATCGAGCTGGGCGCGCAGCTTGGCCTCGTGCTCGCGCTGGAGCGCAAGGGTCTCACCTGCGCCTCCGCCCGCGCCGGGGTCGGACAGCAGGCGCCCGGTGTGATCGACCACCCGCACCGCATCGGGCCGCATCCCGGGCACCGAGGCGGCGACCAGATTGACGATCGCATCGACCTGCGCGCGGGCGAGGCTGCGCCCGGCGGCAAGGCGCACCATCACCGAGGCCGACGGCGCCCCGGCCTCGCGCACGAACACCGAGCGTTCGGGCGTGGCAAGGTGCACGCGCACCGCCTCGATCCCCTCGATCTCGCGGATGGTGAGCATCAGCTCGCGCTCGCGCGCGAGGCGCAGCCGCTCGCCCTCGAGCGTGCGCGAGGTGCCGAGCGGCATGGCATCGAGCATTTCCGCCGCCCCCTCGGGCGCGGCGATCCCGGCCTTGCTCGCCACCAGCATCCGGGCGCGGTAGAGATCCTCCTCGGCCACCTTCAGCGCGCCGGTGGCCGGATCGATATCATGGGCGATGCCCCCGGCCTCGAGCGTTTCGACCACCTTGGCGCGATCGGCATCATCGAGGCTGGTATAGAGCACCCGCTCCGGCCCGCGGGCAAAGGCAAGCCACAGCGCCCCCGCTGCGGCCAGCGCCCCCACCCCGGCGAGCGCCGGCAAAGCGCGGGCGAGCGCGGGCTGGCGGGCGAAATCGGCGAGCGGGCCGGGCACCAGGTTGCGCCAGCCGCCGAGGGGGGCGGCGGCTGGCGCGGGGGGAAGACCTGCCGCATCGGCAGGCACGGGAAGCGCGCTGTCGGCCATGGATCAGCCCCCCATTCGCATGATGTCCTGATAGGCGGACAGCAGCTTGTTTCGCACCTGCAAGGTGGCCTCGAAGGCGATCGAGGCCTCCTGCCGGGCGAGCATCACCTCGGCGATATCGGTCACGGCGCCGCGCTCATAGGCGGCCTGCATCTGGCTCGAGCGTTCCTGCACCGCGCTCACTTGCCTCAGCGCCGTCTCGAGCGTGGCGGCAAAGCCCGCCCCGGGGGGCGCAAGCGGCGCCGCCGGGGCCGCGCCAGGGGCACCCGCGCGCGCCGCGCGCAGCGCCTGAAGCGCGCTGCTGCGCCCGACGATCTCGCTGCGCAGGGCCATGATCTCGGCCACGCCAAAGCTGAGGGGCGTGCTGCTCATGCCGCATCTCCTGCTGCCAGCAGCCCGGCATCGCGCAGCGAGGCGAGGCGATAGCGCAAGGTGCGCTCGGAAATGCCCAGCGCCCGCGCGGTCGCCGCCCGGCGCCCGCCGTGCTGCGCCAGGGCCTCGAGGATCGCGCGCGCCTCGCTGGCAAAGGCAATGTCGGCGAGCGAGCGCGGCGCGGCGCCGATGGGCGGCGCTGGCGGCGCATCGGGCGGGGCGGCATCGACCGGGCGCACCGCGGTGTCGAAGATGATCGCCTCCGGCCCGATCACCGCCGCGCCCTCGCTCAGCAGGATCGCCCGGCGGATGACATTTTCAAGCTCGCGCACATTGCCGGGCCAGGCATGGCCTTCGAGCAGGGTGATGGCGGCGGGCGCGATCCAGCCCGGCGCGCCCGCCGTGCCGGCGTGGCGCAGCAGCATGGCAAAGGCGAGCGGGGCAATATCGCCTGGCCGGGCGCGCAGCGCCGGCAGGCGCAGCGGAAAGACATTGAGGCGATAGAGCAGATCCTCGCGGAAACGCCCGGCGGCGGCCTCGGCGGCCAGATCGCGGTTGGTGGCGGCAACGATTCGCACATCGACCTTGACCGGGCGGGTCGCCCCCAGCGGGAGCACCTCGCCCTCCTGCAACGCGCGCAGCAGCTTGGCCTGGAGCGCGAGCGGCAGCTCGCCGATCTCGTCGAGCAGCAAGGTGCCGCCATCGGCAGCGCGGAACAGGCCCTCGCCCGCCTCGGCCGCGCCGGTGAAGGCACCCTTCCTGTGGCCGAACAGCAGCGCCTCGAGCATGGCTTCGGGCATGGCGGCGCAATTGACCGCGACGAAGGGCCCGGCCGCGCGGGGCGAAAGGCGATGGACGAAGCGCGCCAGCACCTCCTTGCCGGTGCCGGTCGGCCCTTCGAGCAGCACCGGAATGGTGCTCGCGGCGATGCGTTCGGCGAGCGTGAGCATCGCCAGCGACTGCGGATCGCCCGCCACCGGCCAGCCGCCCACCCCCGCCGCGGCGATCAGCGCCGCGCGCGCGGTGGCAAGATCGTCAGGATCATAGCTCAGCCGCACCCGCCCCTCGCCCGGCGCCGCCAGCGCCGGCGTCTCCCCGCGCGGGCAATGGGCGAGCGTGATCGCGAGGCGCCCGCTGCGCGCGATCCCGGCGGCCATCGCTGCGGGGATGGCCTCGCCCAGGACGATCCGCTCGCGCTGCCAGGTGCCGCCCAGCAAGGGCAGGGTCGTGGCCAGCAGGGTTGCGTGGGGATCGGCCTTGGGCTGGCCTTGCGCGGCGCTTGGCGCCGTGACGTGACAGGTCTGCGCGATCCTGTGCGGCTGTGTCATCTGTGCCCCCGTGCCTTGCCGCGGCCAGGTGGCCTTGCGGCTTTGTGCCTTGTTCGGCAAAGCCTTGCCGCAGCGAGGCTGGATGTGAGGCAAATTTAAGCCCCCGTAGCTTTCCCTAGTGCCGCCCGGCAGCCTCCCAGGGCCATCGGCCAAGCCTTTCAAAAAGTGCGATTATTTTTCCGGCTTAAACATTCCGCGCACCGGCCGCTCTAGGCCCCAGCAGCGACGGGCCTGTTCGTCCTGCCTGACCATTTCGGGAGTTTCGACGATGACTGTGATCAACACCAATATTTCGGCGCTGCGCGCCGCCAACGCCAGCGTGGCGGCGGGCAAGATGCTCGGCACCGCGATGGAGCGCCTCTCGACCGGCAAGCGCATCAACAGCGCCGCCGATGATGCCGCGGGCCTTGCCATCGCCACCTCGATGACCGCGCAGATCCGCGGGATGCAGCAGGGTATCCGCAACGCCAATGACGGCATCAGCCTCGCCCAGACCGCTGAAGGGGCCCTGAACGAGGTGACCAACATGCTCCAGCGCATCCGCGAGCTGGCGGTGCAGGCCGGTTCGGACACCTATCAGAGCAGCGACCGCACCAATATCCAGGTCGAGGTCGATGAGCTCACCGCGCAGATCGGCCAGGTGGTTGCCAACACCGAGTTCAACGGCATCACCCTGTTCGACGGCTCGGTCGCCACGGTCACGGTGCTGGCCGGCGCCAATGATGTCGATACGGTGAACCTGACCCTCGATGACCTCAGCACCGGTCTCAACTCCGGCGCGGGCACCGCGGGCACCTTTGATGTCACCGGCACCGATGGCAGCAATGCCCGCACCGCGCTCGCCGACATCGATGATGATCTTGCCGCCGTCTCCACCGCGCGCGCGACGCTGGGCGCCGGTCAGAACCGCCTGCAATCGGCGGTCAACAACCTTGCCAATGTCTCGACCAACCTCAGCGATGCGCGCTCGCGGATCATGGACACCGACTATTCGGCCGAGACCACCGCGCTCGCCAAGGCGCAGATCCTGAGCCAGGCCTCCACCGCGATGCTGGCCCAGGCCAACCAGTCGCAGCAGAACGTCCTCTCGCTGCTGCGCTGATCGGATCGCCCGCGCCTCCCCTCCCCATCGGAAGCGCACCCCTCGCGCCCGGAGCTGCCCCCGGCTCCGGGCGCCTTTTCTTTCGGAAAGAGTCGGGACGGCTAGGCCCAGTCGCCCAGCAGCGGGGTGAACTCGTCCACCCGGATCATCTGCCACACCCCGCCGGTAAGATAGGGATCGTCCGCCAGGATCGCGCGCGCGGCGGCCTCGTCCTCGGCCTTGACGATCAGCAGCGAGCCGATGATCAGCCCATCGGCGCGCTTCAACGGCCCGACGATGACGAAATGCTCGGCATTGGCGTGGATGAATTCAAGGTGCGCCGGGCGGTGGATCGCCCTCAGGCGCCCGCCATCTTCCCCGTCGCGGCAGTGAAAGCAGAACATCCGCATCGTCAGGCAGGCCCCCTTGCGCGCACGCGGGCCAAGGCTAACCGGCCCCGGCCCCACGGGCAAGCCGGCGCATTGCCAAAGCCGCGCTTGCAGCGCAGCCTCGGGCGGTTCACAGGCGCGCTGCCAAGCCCCGAATCGTTTCAGGTGAAACCAGATGGCCGATCTTGCCGCCCCCGCCCCGCTCGACCGCAGCGCGCTGCGCCGCGCCTATGCCGCCGATGAGGAAGCCGTGATCGCCGAGCGGCTTGATGAGGCCGCCCCGGCCGCACAGGTGCACGATGAGGCCGCAGCCCTGGCAATCCGCCTGATCGAGGGCGCGCGCGCCCACAAGGCAAGCGGGATCGATGCCTTCCTCCAGCAATATGGCCTCGACAGCGAGGAGGGCATTGCCCTGATGTGCCTGGCCGAAGCGCTGCTGCGGGTGCCCGATGCCGCCACCGCCGATGCCCTGATCCGCGACAAGATCGGCGCGATCGACTGGAGCGCGCACCTGGGCGAGAGTTCCTCGACCTTCGTCAACGCCGCCACCTTCTCGCTGATGCTTTCGGGCGAGGTGCTCGATCCGCCCGATGCGCGCCAGAAGGGGCTGGGCAGCGCCTTGAAGCGCGCGCTCAACCGGCTGGGCGAGCCGGTGGTGCGCACCGCCACCGCCCAGGCGATGAGGATTCTGGGCGGGCAGTTCGTCTTTGGCCGCACCATCGAGGAAGCCCTGCGCCGCGCCGCGCCCGAGCGCGAGCGCGGCATCACCCACAGCTTCGACATGCTGGGCGAAGCGGCGATGACCTTCGCCGATGCCGAGGAATATCGCCGCGCCTATGAGGGCGCGCTCGTGCGTCTCGCCGCGGAGGCGGGCGGCGGGGTGGCGGCGGCGCCGGGCATTTCGGTCAAGCTCTCGGCGCTCCACCCGCGCTATGACGTGCTCCACGCCGATGAGGCGCTGGCGGCGATGGTGCCGATCGTGCGCGATCTTGCCCGCCGCGCGCGCGATGCCGATATCCACTTCACCATCGATGCCGAGGAGGCCGACCGGCTCGAGCTGAGCCTCGACATCATCGAGGCGCTGGTCGCTGATGACAGCCTGTTCCAGCGCCCCGATGGCAGCCGCTGGGAGGGCTTTGGCCTTGCCATCCAGGCCTATCAGAAGCGCGGGGTGTGGGTGTGCGACTGGGCCGCGCGGCTCGCTCGGCGCCATGGCCGCAAGCTGTTCGTGCGGCTGGTCAAGGGCGCCTATTGGGACAGCGAGATCAAGCGCGCGCAGGTGGGGGGGCACGCCGATTACCCGGTCTTCACCCGCAAGCTCGCCACCGATGTCAGCTACCTTGCCTGCGCCGCGCGGCTGCTGGCGGCAAGCGATGCGATCCGCCCTGCCTTTGCCACCCACAACGCCTATACCATCGCCGCGATCAAGAGCCTCGCCAAGCACATGGCCCCCGCGGGCAGCGCGCCGGCCGGGGGGTGGTTCGAGTTCCAGCGCCTGCACGGCATGGGCGAGGAGGTCTATGCCGCCTTGCGCCGCATCGAGGGCAACCATCCCACCCCGGTCAGGGTCTATGCCCCTGTCGGCGGGCACAAGCAGCTGCTCGCCTATCTGGTGCGCCGCCTGCTCGAGAACGGGGCCAATACCAGCTTCGTCAACCGCCTCGCCGATGCGGCTGTGCCTGCCGCGGCGCTGGTGGGCGATCCGGTGGCCGAGCTTGCCGCGCTCAGCCCCCGGCGCAACCCGTCGATCCCGCTGCCGCGCGACATCTTCGGCGCGCGGCAGAACAGCGCCGGGATCGACCTTGCCGATCCGCTGGTGCGCGCGCCGCTGCTTGCGCGTCTCGACATGCTCGCCGATGTCCAGTGGCGCGCCGCGCCGACCTTTGCCGGGGATGGGGCCGCGCCGGGCGAGGCCCTGCCGATCAGCGCGCCGCATGACCGCGCGCACATCGTCGGCACGGTGCGCCCGGCCCGGGCCGATGAGGTGGCGGCGGCCTTTGCCCGGGCGCAGGCGATCCAGCCGGGCTGGGACGCGCTTGGCGGCGAGAAGCGCGCCCTGCTGCTCGAGGAAGCGGCCAACCGCTTCGAGGCGCACAGCGCCGAGCTTATCAGCCTGTGCCAGCGCGAGGCCGGCAAGACCCTGGTCGATGCCGTGCTCGAGCTGCGCGAGGCGGTTGATTTCCTGCGCTACTATGCCGCCGAGGCGCGGCGCCACTTTGCCGCCCCGCTGATCCTGCCCGGGCCGACCGGCGAGGACAACCGCCTCAGCCTCCACGGGCGCGGGGTGTTTGCCACGATCGCGCCGTGGAACTTCCCGCTGGCGATCTTCACCGGCATGGCTGCCGCGGCGCTGGCTGCCGGCAATGCGGTGCTGGCCAAGCCCGCGCCGCAAACCCCGCTCATCGCGGTGCTTGCGGTCAAGCTGTGCCACGAGGCCGGGATCCCGCCCGAGGCGCTGCAACTCGTGCCCGGCGGGGCCGAGGTCGGCGCGATGCTGACCGCCGATCCGCGCCTTGCCGGGGTGGCGTTTACCGGATCGACCGCCACGGCCCGCGCGATCAACCGGGCGCTTGCCGCCCGCGAGGGGCCGATCGCCACGCTGATCGCTGAAACCGGCGGGCAGAACGCGATGATCGTTGATTCCTCGGCCCTGCCCGAACAGGTGGTGCGCGACGTGCTGGCAAGCGCCTTCCAGAGCGCCGGGCAGCGCTGTTCGGCGCTGCGGGTGCTCTATCTCCAGGAAGATGTCGCCGATTTGATGCTGACGATGATCCGCGGCGGCTTTGAGGCGCTCAACGTGGGCGATCCCACCCGGCTTGCGACCGACGTCGGCCCGGTGATCGACGCGGCCGCGCAGCGCCGGCTCGAGGCGCATATCGCCGCCTCAGCCGCGCGCGGCTGGCCGGTTGCGCGCCTGCCCTTGCCGCCCGAGGCGGCGCGGGGCTGCTTTGTCGCTCCCACGATCATCGAAGTGCCCGGGATCGAGGTGCTCGAGGAGGAGCATTTCGGCCCTGTGCTCCACGTCGCGCGCTTTGCCGCAGGGACAATCGAGGAGGTGATCGAGGCCATCAATGCCACCGGCTATGGCCTTACCCTCGGCCTCCACAGCCGCATCGCCGCCACCCACCGGCTGGTGGCAGCGCGCGCGCGGGTCGGCAATCTCTACATCAACCGCAACCAGATCGGCGCAGTGGTGGAAAGCCAGCCCTTCGGCGGCGAGGGCCTGTCGGGCACCGGGCCCAAGGCGGGCGGGCCGCATTACGTGCCGCGCTTTGCCACCGAGCGGGTGGTGACGATCGACACCACCGCCGCCGGGGGCAATGCGAGCCTGCTGGCAAGCTGAAACATTGAAGCGGTAAGCCATGGCCCCATGAGGGCATGGCTCAACCGCCTGGTGCTGATGCTGGCGCTGGCGCTGCTCGCGGCAGCGCCGGCCGCGGCCGCGGTGCGGCTTCATTTCCATTCCTTCAACGGCTCGGTGATGGCCGGGCGCTATCCCCATGCCTTCATCGTGCTCGAAGGCACGCTCGAGGAAAGCGGGCGGGTGGTGAACGAGAATTACGGCTTTTCCGCCCGCAGCGTCGGCCCGGCGGTGCTTTCCGGCCCGGTTGAACACATGGTGATGAGCGAAAAGCCGGCGCAGATCGCGCGAACCAACCGGCACTTCACCATCACCCTCAGCGATGCCCAGTACCACCGCATCATCGCCGAGGTGCGCGCCTGGCAGAACGCGCCGGGCAAGTTCTACGATCTCGACACGCGCAACTGCATCCACTTCGTCGTGCGCATGGCCGAGCTGGTGGGGCTCAAGGTCGATTATCCGCGCGAGCTGCTGCGCCGCCCGAAGAAGTGGCTCAACCACATCGCCGCGCTCAATCCGGCGCTGGGGGCAAGGCCGCTCTGAGGCGGGCGGGCCGGGAAAGGGGATATGTGGCGCGCCCGCCCTTGCCCCTGCACGCGGCATCGGCAATCCACGTGCCCATGGCGATTCTCTCCGACCGCTGGATCCGCAAGCGCGCGCTCGAGGACGGGATGATCGAGCCTTTCGTCGAGGCCCAGCGGCGCGACGGGGTGATCTCCTATGGCCTGTCTTCCTATGGCTATGATGCCCGGGTGGCCGATGAGTTCAAGATCTTCACAAATGTCGATTCGGCGGTGGTCGATCCCAAGGATTTTGCCGCCAATTCCTTCGTCGATCGCCAGACCGATGTCTGCGTGATCCCGCCCAATTCCTTCGCGCTGGCGCGCACGGTCGAATATTTCCGCGTGCCCGAGGATGTGCTGGTGATCTGCCTCGGCAAATCGACCTATGCCCGCTGCGGGATCATCGTCAATGTGACCCCGCTCGAGCCGGGCTGGGAAGGGCATGTGACGCTCGAGTTTTCCAACACCACCCCGCTGCCGGCGAAGATCTATGCCAATGAGGGCGCCTGCCAGTTCCTGTTCCTCAAGGGCAATGAGCGCTGCGAGGTGAGTTACCGCGACCGCGCGGGCAAATATATGGGCCAGCGCGGGGTGACGCTGCCACGGCTGTGAGGGCGCGGCTGTGAGCGCTGCGCCGCTGCCGCGCTGGACTTGTTCGCTGCGCGCGCGCATCAGGCGGGGCGAAGGAGAGACCCTATGCACAGCCGTGAATTCGATATCATCGTCTATGGCGCCACCGGCTACACCGGGCGGCTGGTGGCCGAATATCTCGCCCAGCACTATGGTTCGCGCAATGACGGGCCGAAATGGGCGATGGCCGGGCGCAGCCTGACCAAGCTCGCCGAGGTGCGCGACCTGATTGGCGCGCCTGCCGATACCCCGCTGATCGCCGCCGATGCGGACGACGAGGCCGCGCTTAAAGCCATGTGCGCGCGCACGAAGGTCGTGCTCACCACCGTCGGCCCCTACCAGCTCTATGGCGACAAGCTGCTCGCCGCCTGCGTTGCCACCGGCACCGACTATGCCGACCTGTGCGGCGAACCGGCGTGGATGGCCGAGAAGATCGCCCAGCACCACGAGGCCGCCAAGGCCTCGGGCGCGCGCATCTGCTTTTCCAGCGGGTTCGATTCGATCCCCTTTGATCTCGGCGTGATGATGACCCAGCAGGCCTGCGTGGCGCGCTTCGGCAGGCCCGCCCCGCGCATCCGCGCCCGGGTGCGCGCGATGCAGGGCAGCTTCTCGGGCGGCACCGCGGCAAGCCTTACCGCCACCATGAAGGCGGCGGCCAAGAACCCCGCGCTCATCGGCCTCTTGCGCGATCCCTTTGCGCTTTGCCCGGGCTTTGACGGGCCGGATCAGCCCTCGGGCATGATCCCCGCTTACGAAGCCGATCTTGGCAAGTGGGCCGCGCCCTTCGTGATGGCGCCGATCAACACCAAGAATGTCCACCGCACCAATTTCCTCCTCGGCCACCCCTGGGGCCGCGATTTTCGCTATGACGAGATGGTGCTCACCAGCCCGGGCGAGGCAGGCAAGGCCGCGGCCCAGGCGGCGCTTGAACTGATGAAGAACCCCTTCGGCGCGCGTCCGCCCAAGCCCGGTGAGGGCCCGAGCAAGGAGGAGCGCGAGAGGGGCTTTTACGACATCCTGTTCGTGGCCGAGATGCCCGATGGGGCGCGCCTCCACTACGCGGTCAAGGGCCGCTATGATCCGGGCTATGGCTCAACCAGCCGGATGCTGGCCGAAACCGGCATGGCGCTTTTGTCCTGCGACAAGCCGGGCGGGATCGGCACCCCCGGCGCCTTCCTCGGCGAAGCGCTGGTGCGCCGGCTTGCCGAACACGCCGAAATCACCTTCGCGCCCGAGGATTGACCGCAAAAAGAGGGGCAAGCGGCCCGCCCGCCTGCCCCCTTTTTTTTCGACCCTTGGGCGACCCTTGGGCGCGCCCATCCGGGCGTGCGCGGCTCAGAAACTCAAGCGCACGCTGGCGCGGATGTTGCGCCCCAGCACGGGGACGAAATCCTTGGTGAAGCTGGCGTGGCGCCGACCGTTGACATCGAAAATGTTGTCCGCGGCCAGCTGCAGCGTGACATTGCGGTTGTCCGCCAGCGGGCGCCAGGCCAGCAGCGCGTTGACGAGCGCAAAGCTGCCGGTCTCGGTCTCGAACGGGGCGACGCGATCCTGCCGGTCGAACCACTGCACCTCGCCGCGCAGATCGAAGGAGTCGGTCTGGGCTTCGAGCGCACCGAGCAGGCTCAGCGGCGGGATGCGCGGCACGGCGGTGCCATCGTCGAGCTCGGCCTCGACATAGGAGGCAGCCAGATCGGTGTTGAGCCGGAAGGTGCCGGTGTCGATCAGGGGCAAGGACAGTTCGGCCTCGAAGCCCCAGAAATCAGCATCCTGCTGGAGATACTGGAACACCGGCAGGCCGTCTTCCTCTGCGCCCGTCGCATCGAGGAAGATATAGTTGTCGAACCACTGGCGATAGGCGGTGAGGGCAAAGGTGCCTGGCCCGATCCGCCCGCGGGCATAGGCCTCCAGCCCCCAGGCGCGCTCGGTGCGCAGATCGGGGTTGCCGATCTCGAAGGCCTGGGTGGCAATGTGCGGGCCGTCGGAAAACAGCTCCTCGGCGCTCGGCGCGCGCGCGGCGCGCGAGCCATTAAGGCCGATGCGCACCCCCTCGATCCCCTCATAGACGAGGCCAAGCGCGCCCGAGAAGGTCTCGTAATCGCGCGCGATCCCGAGCGTCTGGGCCTTGACCTTGGTGAACTCGGCGCGCGCGGCGGCCTCGATCTGCACCGGGCCGGTGCCCATTTCCTGATGGGTGAAAAGGGCGAACTGATCGGTGAGGTTGGGCGGCACATAGGCCTCAGCCCCCACGGCGGCAAAGTCGCGGTGGAGATATTGCACCCCGCTCGCCCCGCGCAGCATGCCGGCGGTGTTCTGCACCAGCTCGGCGCGGGCCTCGATGCTGGCCGCATCGAACACCGTGCCCACTTCTTCGCCCTCGAACTCGGTGTGGGTGTAGTCCGAATAGCCGACCCTGAGCTTCAGGCGCTCGAAGGCGCCGGTGCCAAGGAAGATATCGCCCTTGAAGTCGGCGCGGAATTGCTCAAGGCCGATGGTGACCAGCTCCTCGCCCTCACCCTCGCCGCCTTCTTCCTCGCCGCCTTCCTCGCCGTGGTGGTGGTGGCCCGCGCCGGGCCGGGTGGGCACGCCATAATCGCTGTCATACCAACCGATCGCCGCGCCGAAGGTGCTATTGCCCAGCACCAGCCCGAGCCCGGCGTTCACCGTCCAGCTTTCCACACCGGTGTTGGGCACGCGCCCCCGGCGATTGGCTGCTTCGCGCAGTTCGGCAGCTTCCTCAAGCTCGCCTTCCTCCTCCTCCGCATCGGCATCGGCAATGAGATCGGCGCGCAGGGCCGGGGCGACCTGGAAGCCGCCGATGCGGATATCGCCAGACTTGCGCCACGAGCCATCGAGGTGGAACACGAGGTTGCTGGCAAGGCCGACATCAAGGCTCGCCGCGGCGCTGCGGCTGTCGGCGGCGCTGTCGATCCCGGCGAGGGCATCGAGGTGGAAGGCCTCATCGGGCATCCGGGTGGGGATGCGCTTGTCGATCACGTTGACCGCGCCGCCGATCGCCTGGCTGCCGTAGAGCAGCACCGCCGGGCCGCGCAGCACCTCGATGCGTTCAAGCGTGATCGGCTCGATGGTGGTGGCATGATCGACCGAGGTGTTGGACACATCGGCGGTGCCGACCCCGTCGAACAGCACCCGCACGCGCTCGCCCTGCTGGCCGCGCAGCACCGGACGCGAGGCGCCGGGGGCAAAGCCGGTGGCCGAAACCCCGGGGATCTTGGCGAGCAGATCGCCGATCTGGCCGGTCACCGCCTCGCGCTGGATCTCGCGCACCTCGAGCACGCTGGTGCCGGCCAGGACGTCAAGCTCCTTGACCCCCGAGGCGCTGACGATGATCGTCTGGTCGGCGCCCTCGCCCTGGTTGTGAAGATCATCCTCCAGCGGCGGCGTCTCACCGCCGCGCGCTTGCGCCATGGCCGGGGCGGGCACGAGCGCAAGGCCGAGGCCGAGCGAAAGCGCGAGGGCAAGAGGGGAGGATGCCTGCTGCATCGAGCGGTTGATCATGGTGCCTCCCGATTGCGTGAATGTGATAACGTATCACACCCCTAGCGCGAACGGCGCCCATTGCAAGCGCGAAATCGGACAAATGGTGGCCGGGGTTCGATGAGCAGCAGGGATGATGCGGCCGGTCGGCGCTCGCGCCCGCAGGGCGCACGGACGGCCCGGGGTGCCGGTCAGGCGCGCAACTGGCGCTCGGCCCCGGCGGCTTCGGCGATCAGGTCGGGCACGGCTTCGGCCGGCACGGGCCGCGAGAACAGGTAGCCCTGGATGTTCTGGCAACCCTCGCGCGCCAGCACCTCGAACTGCGCCATGTGCTCCACCCCCTCGGCGAGCGTCTCCATCCCCAGCGCATCGGCCAGCGTGGTGATCGCGCGGATCACCGCGTGGCCATTGGGGCTGGTGCCCAGATCGGCAACGAAGCTCTTGTCGATCTTGACCTTGTCGAAGGGGAAGGAGCGCAGGTAGCTGAGCGAGGAATAGCCGGTGCCGAAATCATCGAGCGCAATTCTGATTCCGAGATTGCGCAGCGAATGGAGCGTCGCCAGCGTGGCATCGACATCGGCGATGAAGATGCTCTCGGTGATCTCGAGCTCGAGCCTGCCGGGCGCCAGCCCGCTTGCCGAAAGCGCCGAGAGCACCGTGGCGGCAAGCCTCGGCGCGGCAAATTGTCGCGGCGAGACATTGACCGCGACCGAAATGTCAGCAGGCCAGGTGCTGGCCTGGTGGCAGGCCTCGCGCAGCACCCATTCGCCGATCGGAATGATCAGCCCGGTTTCCTCGGCCAATGTGATGAACTCGGCCGGACTTACCCGCCCGCGCTCGGGATGATCCCAGCGGATCAGCGCCTCGAACCCGGTGAGGCGCTGCTGCACCACGCTGTAGAGCGGCTGGAAATGCAGCGCGAACTGGCCTTCGCGGATGGCGCTGCGCAGATCGACCTCGAGCTGGCGGCGGCGGCGCGCGGCTTCATCGAGCCCGGGCTCGAAAAAGTGATAGCTGGCCTTGCCCTCGTGCTTGGCGCGGTAGAGCGCCAGATCGGCGTTCTTCATCAGGGTAACGCCATCCGCGCCATCGCCGGGGGCAAGCGCGATGCCGATGCTGGCGCTGCACGGCGCGGCCTGGCCGTTGATGGTGATCGGACGGTCGAAACTGGCCTGCAGCCGGTCGGCAATCGCGGCAAGGTTGGCCTTTTCGTCGATCCCGTCGATCAGCACCGCAAATTCATCGCCCCCGAGGCGCGCGACCAGCGCCTCGGGCAGGTCCTCGCTGAGATGCGCCGCCACCAGCTTGAGCAGCGCATCGCCCGCCGGGTGGCCGAGCGTGTCGTTGACCAGCTTGAAATCATCAAGATCGACATAGGCGACCAGCACCTTCTCGCCCTTCGCGCGGCGGGCAAGGGCATTGGCGAGCTGTTCGGTAAAGAGCTTGCGGTTGGGAAGCCCGGTCAGTCCATCATGCAGGCCCACATGGATGATCTGCCGCTCGCGCTCGGCAATCGCGCTGACCATCTGGTTGAAGCTTTCGGCAAGGCGCCCGATCTCGTCCCCGGTGCGCACCGCCAGGCTGACCTCGCGCCCCGCGCCGATCATCCGCGTGGCGGCATCGAGTTCGGCGAGCGGCTCGGTCACCGAGCGCGCCACCCGCCAGCTCAACCCCACCGCGAGCGCAATCCCGCCCGCCGCCAGCGCGGCGAGCAGCGCCTTGAGCCCGGCATAGGCCGCCAGCGATTGCGCCAGCGCGTGGCGCAGCACCAGCCGCGGGGCGATGCCGTCCGCGAGCACCGGCAGATCGGACAGGTGATAGAGGAAGCGCGCGCCGCCAATCTCGCGCTCGAACACCGCGCCCGCCCGCGCCCGGCGCTGCCAGGCGGGGGCGGCTGCGGCATCGACCACCTCGGCCTCGAGCGCGATCGGCGCCAGCTCGACCAGCCGGTCAAGCTCGGCACGGTTCATGGGCTGGGCGATCACCAGCCAGCCGATCAGATCGGGCGCCTCGATCGGCGCGGCAGCGGCGAGCGCCAGCCCCTTGCTGCCCGCGATGATCCCCCGCCCCGCGCCGGCATCGAGCCGCGCCATCAGCGCCTGCGGATCGGCAATCGCGGTGTCGCCCGCGCCGATCACCTCACCCTCGAGCGTGAGCACGAAGGCGCTGTCGCTGCGCACCCGCGCCTCGAGGCTGGCCAGCGCGCTCGATATGGTCGGCGCATCGGCGGTCGCCACCGCCTCGCGAAAGCCGAAATCGCGCGCCAGCACGGCGGCCTCGTCGCCCATCTGGCGCGCGCGGGCGGCAAGGATCTCGTCGAACACCCGGGCATTGGCGGCCATGTCGCGCGCCGCGCTGGCCTCGGCAAAGCGGGCAAGCCCGCCCGCAGCGAGGCTCACCACCAGCGCCAGCACCACGGCAAACAGCGTGCCGTAAAGCACCGCGATGCGGGTGCTGAGCGCGCGAAAGCCGCGCATCAGGGGCCAGGCCTTCCTCACCGCAGGCTGACCTTGAGCCGCTCGGTCTGCGCCGCGCCGGAAATAGTGACGGCGGAGGTGATCTCATTGCCCGGCGCGCGCAGCTGCGGGTGCCACACCGTCAGCCGCGCCGCGCCCTGCGGCACGCCGGTCAGCGTGACGAAGCCGTTGTGATCGGTCTTGGCGGCAAAGGGCGTATCGGTGACGCGGATATAGCCGCGCATCTCGTCATGGATGTTGCAGCCGAGCTTGACGCTGCCCGCCACCGGGAAGGTATGGGTGCGGGTCTGGTCGCGCCCGTAAAGCTCGATCTCGAAGCGCGCCGCCTTGGAAAAGCTGTAGATCGAATGGCGCACATTATCGAGATTGGGAAAGGCCACGGTGCTGCCCCGGGCGACGATGAGGGTGCCGGGCAGGAACTGCCGATCCTTCTGCACCATGCCCATCTTCCAGGGAAAGCGGATCGGGCCGGCTGGCGCGCGCAGGCTGCGCAGCTCGACCACCGCATCGCGCACCGGCAGGCCCGCCGCATCCACCACCTGCACGCTCAGGCTCGCCGGTGCCGCAGCGCGCGCGGCAAGCCCGAGGCCCGCCGCAGCAACGAGCGAGGAGAGGGCAAGGGCAACAGGGCGCAAGAGCGAGAAAGGACGCGCAAGCATGGCGGCGCGCTAGCCCGTTTCTCTTAAGATTCCCTCGCCACAAGGTTTAGGCACCATTTACCAGATGCCCATAATGGGGCGGGCATGTCGATTATTGCCCCCTGCCTTGCCACGCTGTGCAGCCTTTTGGGCGATGCTGCATCCGCCGACCCGCAGATCGCCTACGAGCCGGTGATCGATGCCGCGCCGGTCGCCCCGCCGGTTGCCCCGCCCGCGCCGCCCGCGCCGCCCGCGCCCGCAGCGATGGAGCGCGCACTGGCCCCGCTTGCAGGTGCAAGCGCGCTTGGCGATGCGGGCTTGCGGCTCGGCCGGGCCGAGCTGTTCAAGGGCGGCAAGCTGCTGCTCACCAACGGGGTTGCCACCGCCGAAGGCTCCTCGGGCGGAGGGCTGGCGCGCTGGGCCACGATCGGCGGGCGGCAGATGCCCGGCGGGATCGGCGCCTCGCTCCATGCCACCGCAATCGAACTGGCCGATTATGGCTGGCGTTCCTATGGCGTGCTGGTGGGCGTGGGCGACCGGCTCGAGCTGTCCTATGCCCGTGCCGATTTCGACACCCGCAAGGTGGGCGTGCTGCTCGGGATTGGTGAGGGCTATGCCTTCAATCTCGATACCTTCGGGGCCAAGCTGCGCCTTGCCGGCGATCTCGTCTATGGCGCTGCGGCAATGCCGCAGATCGCCATCGGCATCGAGCACAAGCGCAGCCGCGATGGCGCGCTGGTGCGCGCGCTGGGCGCCGCCGCGGCGAGCGGCACCGATGTCACCCTCTCGGCCACCAAGCTGCTGCTCGGCCACAGCCTGCTTGCCAATGCCACGCTGCGCTACACCAAGGCGAACGAGCTCGGCCTGCTCGGCTTCGGCGCCGCCGGGGCGGGCCACGAGCTGCATCTTGAAGGCTCGCTGGCCTACCAGCTTTCGCGCCGCGCGGTGGTGGGGACGGAATACCGCTCCAAGCCCGACAATCTCGGCCTTAGCGAGGATGACTGGATCGATCTTTTCGCCGCCTATGCGCTCACCCGCCACCTCACCGTGACCGCGGCCTATGTCGATCTCGGCGCGATCGCGACCATTCCCGGCCAGCGCGGCGGCTTCCTCTCCGCGCAGGTTGCCTTCTGATCCCGCGCAAAGGAGCCATGCCAATGCTGCTTGTCACCTGCGCCGCCGCGCTGATGCTGCTGCAACAGGCCCCCGCCGAGGGCACCGACTGGGACGCCGAATTCGGCATCGCGGCAAAGGAACGCGATCCGCTGACGGGCGAGTTTCCGGTTGCGCCCTACGAACAGTCCAACGCCAATGCCGGCGCCGCCCCCTATGCCAGCGGGGCGCTGGTCGCGGCCTTCGGCGGGCGCGAGGGCATTGTCCGCATCGCCGCGCGCACGGTGGAACTGAGCGAAGCCGATCCGCGCATCGCCGCGATCTTCGCCAGCCATGACATGGTGCGGCTCAAGCGCACGCTGGGCGAGCAACTGTGCTACCTCATCGGCGCGGGCTGCGACTACACCGGGCGCGACATGCGCAGCGCCCACGCGGACATGGGGCTGACCAAGGCCGATCTCAACGCGCTGGTGGAAAACCTCCAGGCCGCGATGCGCGAGGCCGGCGTGCCCTTTGCCGCGCAGAACCGCCTGCTCGCCAAGCTCGCGCCGATGGCGCGCGAGGTGGTGACGCGCTGAGCGCCTCGCGCAAGAGGCCCTCGGGGCCAGCCCATATCGCGTTGGAAAATCTGGAGCGGGCGAAGGGATTCGAACCCTCGACCCCAACCTTGGCAAGGTTGTGCTCTACCCCTGAGCTACGCCCGCTCGCTGATCGCTCCGGCCGCGCGTCGAGCCGCGCATCTGCCGGAGAGGCGGCGCGATTAGCAGCGGCTCTGCCTGCCTGCAAGCGCAAATTTGCCCGTTCGTCAGGCTTGATCGCCAGCAGCGGCTCGGCCAAGCGCAAGGCCCTTCACATCGGCGCTGCCTGCCCCCACATTGCCCCTGCGCAGGGGCGCGGCGCCGGCATGGTGCGCGCGCGCGAAGCAAGGAGCAGACAACTTGGCCAGCATGGGTTTGAGCATCGATGAGCAAAAGGCGGTCGAACGCTTCCGCAAGGCAGTGGTCGAACCTTCGCAGACCAAGCTCGTCATCCTCGATTTCTGGGCCGAATGGTGCGCCCCGTGCAAGGCGCTCGCCCCGGTGCTCGAGAAAGTCTCCGCCGATTATGCCGCCAAGGGCGTGGTGCTGGCCAAGATCAATGTCGATGAGGAACAATTCATCGCCGCGCAGTTCCAGGTGCGCTCGATCCCCACGGTCTATGCCATCTTCCAGGGCCAGCCGATCGCCGATCTCACCAATGCCCGCAGCGAATCGCAGCTGAAGGCGATCCTCGACCAGCTGCTCGCGCAATTGCCCGTGGCAGGCGGCGAGGCCGGGGCGCCGGCCGGGCCTTCGCCCGCCGAAATCGCGCAATTCGTCAAGATGGGCGAAGATGCCCTTGCCGCGGGCGATGCGATGCGTGCGGGGAGCATCTTTGCCCAGATCACCGAATTTGCCCCCGACAATGCCGCCGCCCATGCCGGGCTGGTGCGCGCGCTGGTGCTCGAGGGCAGGATCGAGGAGGCGCGCGACGCCATGGCAGTGATCGAGGCCGATCCCAAGCTTGCCGCCGATCCCGCGGTTGCCCCGGCGCGCGCGGCGCTCGAACTGGCCGGCACCAAGGTTGACGAGGGCGAGCTTGCGTCCCTGCGCGCCGCCGCCAAGGCCGCGCCCGAGGACATGGCCGCGCAGTTCGCCTTTGCCGAGGCGGCCTTTGCCGCGGGCCTGCGCGACGAGGCGGCCGACACCCTGCTCGCCATGGTCGCGGCCGACCGCGACTGGAACGAGGGCGCGGCGCGCGCCAAGCTGCTCAAGATCTTCGAGGCCACCGGGCTCGAGGACGAATGGGTCAAGGGGGTGCGGCGGCGGCTGTCGCGCATCCTGTTCGGGTGAGCCTGGCTGCGTGACGAGGCGGCTTTCGATCTTCCCGCTCACCGGCGCGGTGCTGTTTCCCGGGATGCAGCTGCCGCTCCACATCTTCGAGCCGCGTTACCGCGCGCTGGTGGGCGATGCCCTCATCCGCGATCGCCAGATCGCGATGATCCAGCCGCAGCGCCCGTATGAGGGCGCGCCGCTCTACCGGGTCGGCTGCGTCGGGCGGATCGGCGAGGTGCAGGCGCTCGACGATGGGCGCTACAACCTCATTCTCGAGGGCGTGGCCCGCTTCCGCCTGGTGCGCGAGCTGGAGGTGACCACCGCCTTCCGCCAGATCGAGGCGGAGATCTATGACGAGGACGAGAGCGAGACCCTTTCCCACGCCGAGCGCGGCGGGTTCGAGCGCGCGGCGCGGCGCTTTGCCGATGCCCAGGGCTACAGCGTCGATTGGGATTCGGTCGCCCGCCTCGATGACCGCGCGCTCATCAACGGGGTCTCACAGATCGCCCCCTTCGATCCGGCAAGCAAGCAGGCGCTGCTCGAGGCCGAAACCCTCTCCGAGCGCTGCGAGCTGTTGGTGCAATTGATGCAGTTCTACGGCCGCCACGACGGCAGCGAGGATATCGTCACGCTGCAATAGCGCGGCCCTCTGCGCCCGCTCCTTCGTGCCCTCGCGGGCTGGTTAACCTTATCTCCAGCAATGTTAATTATGCCGCGCCTGTGCGCGGCGCGTGGCCTGCCCCGGCCTCGCCGCACGCCCCACCCCGTCTGCGCCGCCCCTCATCTCCGGCGCAGCCAGCGCGACAAAGGCACGAGCAGGCAATGACACCAGGCCTTGACGAGCAGGCGCCCGATGGGCTGATCGGCCACACCGGCTTTGTCGGCGCCGCGCTCGCGCGGCAGGCGGGTTTTGCGCGCTGCTTCAACCGCGCCAATATCGCCAGCATCGCGGGCGAGAGCTTCGGCACGCTGGTCTGCGCCGCCGCGCCGGGATCGATGCTCACGGCCAACCGCGCGCCTGACGAGGACCTGGCACAGATCGAAGCGCTGATCGCTTGGCTCGAACAGGTGCGCGCCCAGCGCTTCGTGCTGATCTCGACCATCGCGGTGCTCGCCGATTTTGCCGGGGGGGATGACGAGGGCACCAGCGCCTTCCAGCAAAGCCTCGCCTATGGCCGCCACCGGCGAATGCTCGAGGCCTTCATCGAGCGCCGCTTTGCCCGCCACCTCATCATCCGCCTGCCCGCGCTGTTCGGGCCGGGCCTCGTCAAGAACTTCGTCTTTGACCTCATGAACCCGGTGCCGAGCCTGATCGGGGCCGAACGCCTCGGCGATCTTTCTGCCCGGCTCAGCCCCCCGCTCGCCGCGCTGCTGGCGCGGCTCTATGCCCCCGATCCGCTCACCGGGATGCTGCGGCTCGATCGGGCGGTGCTCAACGCCGATCCGCGCCGCCGTGCGCTCGAGGAGGCGCTCGAAGCGCTGGGAGCAAGCGCCACCTTCTTCCACCACCCCGCCACCACCTACCAATATTATCCGGTGATGCGGCTGTGGCAGGATATTGCCATCGCGCTTGCAGCCGGGCTCACCCATCTCCACCTCGCGCCCGAACCGCTCAGCGCCGCGGCGATCCATCAGCGCCTGCTGGGCCGGCCCATGCCGCAGACGGGCGCGCGGCTCCACCGCGAGGACATGCGCACTCGCCATGCCGGCCTGTGGGGGGCCGAGGGGCCCTACCAGTTCGGCGCTGATGCCACGCTCGATCGCCTCGCCGCCTTCTTTGCCGGTGAAAGGGTGCCGGCATGAGGCTCGCCATGTCCAACATCGCCTGGCTGCCCGCGGAGCGCCTTGCGGCCTATGAATGCCTCGCCGCGGCGGGGCTTACCGGCCTGGAGATCGCCCCGGGGCTGTTCTTCCACGCCGCCGAGGATCCCTTCCGGCCCGATTCTCAGAGCGCACGCACCGCACTTGCCGAGATCGCCGCGGCGGGGCTTACGCTCGTTTCGATGCAATCGCTGCTGTTCGGCGTCGCCGGGGCAAGCCTGTTCGGCCCGCCCAAGGCGCGCGCCGCCTTCAAGGCCGGGATGATCCGCGCCATCGAGCTTGCCGAGCGCTTTGCCATTCCCAATCTCGTGTTCGGCGCGCCCACCCAGCGCCGCGTGCCCGAGGGGCTTGCGCCCGATGCCGCGCTGGGTGAGGCCGCGGCCCTGTTCGCCGATCTGGGCGCGCGCGCCGCGGCGGCTGGCACCCGCCTTGCGATCGAGGCCAACCCGGCGGCCTATGGCACCAATTTCCTCACCAGCCTGGCCGAGGCAGAGGCCTTCGTGGCGCTGGTCGATCACCCGGCAGTCACGCTCAACCTCGATCTCGGGGAGCTGCACATGAACGGCAGCTTTGCTGCGCTGCCCGGGCGTCTGCCAAGGCTCGCCGCGCGCCTCGGCCACGTCCATGTCAGCGAGCCCGAGCTTGCCCCGGCCCCGGCCGATGCGGCGGCGCTGGCAGAGGTGCTGCGCGGCCTTGGCGCGGCGGGCTATGGCGCGGCGGTCTCGATCGAGATGAGGCGACCCCAAGGCGGCCTTGCCGAGGTGGGCCGCATGGCCGAACGCCTCGCCGCCGCGGCACGCGCCGCCGCCGTGCCCATCCCCACCCCCCTTGCGCCGGAGCACCGCGATGCGTGAGCCTGATCTTGGCCAGTTCCGCCCACGGCGCGAGGACGTGCTCGTCTCGGTCTGCCTTGCCGAGCTTTCCCCCGGCGCGGAAACCTTCGCCAAGCTGCGCGCGCTGGCCGCGCGGCTCGATGCCGCCTTCCGCTTCCGCGAGATCGTGCTGGTGGTCGATGAGACCGACCACGCCGCCTTCCTCCCGATCATCGCCGAGCTTGCCAATCTGCGCCTGTTCGTGGTGCGGCGCGGCACCGAATATTACCAGCGCCGGGTGATCGCCGCCGAGGAGGCGATCGGCGATCTCGTGGTGATCGGCCATCTCGACGAGCTGGCCCGCCTCGATCTCATCGCCTTTCTTGACCTTGCCGAGCGCGAGAATGCCGTGGCCATGGCCTTCCGCCCGGCGCGCCGACCGATCAAGCGCCTGCTCGCCTGGCCCTTCATCGCGCTGGGCAAGCTTGCCGGGTTCCATGTCGATCCCAGCGATTTCCAGTCGCTGGCGGTGCCGCGCACCGCGCTCAACCTGCTGCTCGCGCACGAGGAGCCGCGCCTGGCGCTGCGCTTTCCCCCGCGCGATCCGCGCATCGCGGTCGAATGGCTGCGCACGGGTGAGAACGTGGAAAGCCGCAATGCCTTTATCGGCCTTGCGCGCCGGGCGCAGCTGTTCCAGACCCTGCTCGTCCACCTCACGCCGACGGTGCTGAGCCTCGTCTCGCTCACCTCGGCGCTGCTCGCGGCGCTCGGCCTTGCCTATGGCGCCTATGTCGGCGTGGTCGCGCTGGTGAAGGAGGCGCTCGCCCCCGGCTGGCTCACCACCAATGCGATGCTGGCGGCAAGCGCGGCCTTCATGGGCTTTTCCACCCTCGGGCTGAGCCTCGGCCTTCAATATCTGCTGCGCCAGCAGGCCCGCAGCCGCGCCGCCCCCGCGCCCGAGGAGGTCAACCAGGTCGATCTCTACGCCCAGGTCGCCTTCGATCTCAATGTCGCGCAGGATCGGGGCGCCGGCTGATGGCACGCGCGCGCGCCACCAGCTTCGATCACCTGGTGATCGGCGGCGGCTTTTACGGCTGCTGCCTGGCGCTCTATCTGCGCGCGCTGGGGCACAAGGTGGTGCTGGTCGAGGCCGAGCCGGCGCTGATGCAGCGCGCCTCGCGGGTCAACCAGGCGCGGGTGCACACCGGCTTTCACTATCCCCGCTCGGCCCCCACCGCGGTCAAGTCGATGCTGCTCCACCGCCGCTTCCTTGCCGATTTTCCCGAGGCCATCTGCGATGATTTCCAGATGCTCTATGCCATCGCCCGGCGCCGCTCGAAGGTCACGGCCAAGAAGTTCTATCGCATGTTCCGCGATATGGGCGCGCCGATCGCGCCGGCCGAGCCGAGCCAGCGGGCGCTGTTCGATCCCGAATTGGTCGAGGAGGTCTTTGCCTGCCGCGAGGTTGCCTTCGATCACCGCGTGCTCGCCCTGAGGCTTGGCGCCAGGCTCGATGCCGCCGGGGTGGAGCTGCGCCTCGGCAGTGCGGTGGTGGCGCTGGCCGAGCGCGCCGATGGCATCATCGCCGCCCTTGCCGATGGCAGCGAGATCAGCGCGCGCCGGGCCTTCAACACCACCTATGCCCAGGTCAACACCCTGCTCGCCCGCGCCGGCCTGCCCGAGGCCCGGCTCAAGCACGAGATCGCCGAACTGGCGCTGATCACCCCGCCGCCCGCGCTCGCGCGCGTGGGGGTGACGGTGATGGACGGGCCGTTCTTCTCGGCCATGCCCTATCCCGCCGCTTCGCTCCATTCCTTCACCCACGTGCGCTACACCCCGCATGAAAGCTGGGCCGACAATCCGCGCGCGCGCGATCCCTATCGCCATTTTGCCGAGGCCCCGCGCGAGAGCCGCTTTGCCTTCATGCAGCGCGATGCACAGCGCTATCTGCCCTGCCTTGCCGAGGCACGCCACGAAGGCTCGCTCTACGAGATCAAGACCGTGCTGATCCGCAACGAGGGCGATGATGGCCGCCCGATCCTGTTCCACCAGGAACCGCCGGGCAGCCGGGTGATCTCGATCCTCGGCGGCAAGATCGACAATGTCTATGATCTCATCGAGGCGCTGCGCCTGGCCGCGCCCGAATTTGCCGGGCTTGATGCCGGCTGGCTGAGCGGGCGCATCAATGCCTGACAGCCAGCACACCTTGCCCGCGCGCCGGGGCGTGCCGTGGGGCGTGGCGGGCCTGCTTGGCCTTGTCGCGCTCGCCGCGGCGCTGATCGGGCTGCGCGCACTTGCGCTCATCCACGGCCACAGCCTCAATTCGATCGACGGGGCGCTGCAGACCTGGTTTGCGCTCGATCACTTTGCCCGCGGCGAGGCGCTGGGCAGCGCCTTCCAGTCCTATCTCGGGATCACCATGGTCCTGGCGCTGGTGCCGCTCTACCTTGCCTTCGGCAAGACCCTGCTGGCCTCAAGCCTCGCCGCGCAGATCGCGGTGGTGGCATCAGCGATGGCGAGCGCCTGGGCGATCATCTGGCTGCTGCGCCCGGTGCCGCCGCCCATGCGCGCGCCTGCGGCGATCATAGCCGTGTTCCTGTTCTTCGGCCTTGGCCCGCTGGCCGCGGCTGCGCTGGGGCTGGCCTATCCGCTCAGCCTCGATCCCGGGGTCTCGCTGCGCCCCTGGCGCGGGGCGCTGCCCTTCCTCGTGCTGCCGGTGCTGGTGTGGAGCCTGGGCCAGGCGCTGCCCCCGGGCGCGACCGCGGCGCGGGCCGCGTGTGCCGGGCTGGGGCTGGGGCTGGCCGCGGGGGCGGGGCTGTTGTGGTCGAATGATGCCGGGATCCCGCTGGTCCTCGCGCTGGCGGCGGCGCTGGTGCTGGCGCTGCACCGCTACCCGCCGCGTCTTGCCGCGATGCTCGCCGGCCTTGCGCTCGGCACGGTTGCGGCCGCGGCGGCGATCCTCCTTGCCGTCACCCACGGCGCCCCGGCGGGCTGGCTTGGCTACAATTTCCGCGACGTGGCGGGCGATCAGTTCTGGTTCTTCGGCCCGTGGCAGCGCAGCGCCCGCATCCTTGGTCCGGCCGATCTTGCCCATCTTATCCAGAGCGCCGATCCCCTGGGGAGCGCGGGCCTGGTGCTGCTCGCCGCCGCGGGGCTGATCGCGGCGCTGCGGCGGCTTGAGGGGCGCGGGGCGCCGCTGCGCACCAGCGCCTTTGCCTTCCTTGCCGCGGCGCTCACCGGCACCGCGCTCATCCCCCAGATCGGCGGGCACGTGGGGGCAGAATACAACGCCATCACCTTCATGCTCGGGGCGGCGGCGCCGGCGATCCTGTGGCAGGGCTGGCTGTGGCGCCAGGCAAAGCCGCTGCTGCGCCGCGGCGCCTGGGCGCTCAGGCCCGGCGCGCTCGCCGCGCTTGCCGCGCTCGCTGCGCTCGGCCTTGTTGCGGGCGAGGCGCTGCGGCTTCAGCCCCTCCTTGCCACGGCAGAGCGCAGTGTCCACGCCGCCGCGCTCGGCTTTCGCGTCACCCCCGCCTATGCCGCGGACCTTGCCGCCATGGCCCGGCTCGGCAAGGCGCTCGGCGCGCAAGGGGTGGCGGCAGACCGGCTCCTGCTTTCGGCCTATATGTCACCGCTCGATATCGCCGCGGGCGCGCGCAGCCCCACCCCCTACGGCGCGCTGATCCACGCGCTGGGAGAGAAAAACCGTGCGGGCGTGGCGGCGCTGCTGGCGCGGCGCGAGGTGGCCGCTGTCACAACGATCGCGCCCGATTACAGCGGCTGGGCAGGCTGGCTGATGCGCGCGCAGGCGCCGATCTTTGCCGAGCTTTACCGCCACTACCGCCCGATCGCGCGGGGCGATCAGCAGGTGCTGTGGGTGCCCCGCGCCGCGCCCGGCCCCGCCCCGGCGCCCGCCTCCTGCCGGGTGACACCGCTGGGGCACAGCCGCCTTGCCCTTGCGATCAGCGCCCCGGCAGGGGGCCTTGCGGTCATCACCCTCACCCGCGCGCCGCCCTTTGCCCAAGGGCGCGGCGGCTTTCTGGTGGTGCGCGAGCAATCGCCCGAAACCGCCGCCCCGCCGGGCGATCCCTGGGCCGATTTTCCCCGCTATGGCATCGCCAACGCGCCGCGCGCGCGGCTGCTCGCCCCGCTCGCGGCGGGCCGGCCCACCCGGCTCACCCTCACGGTGCTGAACGGGCGCGCGATCGGCACCGCCACCTGCACCGCCGCGATCCTCCCCGCACCCGATCTGGCCCACCTGCCGGGCCTGTCCGAGGGGATTGGCCGCTACCTTGTGGAGGCCCGGCCATGAGCGCCTTCCTGCGCTTCTTCGCGGTGACGCTCGTGGGGCTGGCGCTTGACCTTGCCCTCGCGCTCGCGCTCCACCGGCTGGCGGGCGCGCCGCTGTGGCTGGCGGCGAGCGCGGGCTTTGTCGTGGCGGCCGGGGCCAATTACGTGCTCCACCAGCGCTGGAGCTTCGGCCATGCGCACAGCCGCCTTTCGGCCCGGCGCGCCGGGGCCTATCTCGCGGCCAGCCTGCTCACGCTGGCCGTGCGGGCGGGGATCGTGGCGCTGCTCGCGCGGCTCACCGGCGGGGGCGCGGCGCTGGCCATCCTCATCGCCGGGGCGGGCGGCTCCTTTGCGGTCAATTACGCGCTCAGCCGCTGGGTGGTCTTTGCCCCCCGCCCGGCGGGAAGGGAGGCGGCATGAACGCGCCCGCCCCCCCGCCGCGCCCCGGCGCCGACCGGGAGGTACCCGCGCATACGATCGCGCTCCACGGGGCGCGGCGCTGGCCCCATGCGCTGGTAATCCCGGTGATCAACGAGGGCGAACGCATCCGCGCCCAGCTCCAGCGCATCAAGGCGGCCGATCTGCCGGTCGATGTCATCATCGCCGATGGCGGCTCGCGCGACGGCTCGCTCGATCCCGATTTCCTGCGCCGTCAGGGCGTGCGCGCGGTGCTGACCAAGACCGGGCCGGGGCGCCTCTCGGCGCAGCTGCGCATGGCCTATGCCTGGTGCCTCAGCGAGGGCTATGCCGGGATCGTCACCATCGATGGCAATGGCAAGGACGGGATCGAGGCGATTGCCACCATGGTCGCACGGCTCGAGGAGGGCTATGACTATGTCCAGGGCTCGCGCTATCTGCCCGGCGGGCTGGCCGAGAACACCCCGCTCGAGCGCACGCTGGCCAACCGCCTGATCCACGCCCCGCTGCTCAGCCTTGCCGCGCGGCGCTGGTTCACCGACACCACCAACGGCTTTCGCGCCTATTCGGCGCGCTACCTCACCCACCCGCTCGTGCAGCCCTTCCGCGCGGTGTTTTCCGATTACAGCCTGCTGTTCTATCTCACCGTGCGCGCCGGGCAGCTGGGCCTCAAGGTGTGCGAGGTGCCGGTAGCGCGGCGCTATCCCCCAAGCGGCAAGGTGCCGACCAAGATCGGCGGGCTTGGCGCCAAGCTCGCGTTGCTCAAGGAAGCGCTCATCGCCGCGAGCGGCGGCTACACCCCTCACAGCCCGGCCCCGGCCCGCAGCGGGTGGCTCGCGCCCATCCTCATCACCCTGCTGGTGCTCGCGCCGCTACTCATCAGCATGATCGCGCACCCCCCCTATTCGCCCGATTCCTGGGCGCTTTACGAATTGGCGCAGAGCATCTTTGGCGATTTCTACCGCTTCACCCACTGGCGCAGCTATGCGAACAGCGCGCCCTATTCGGCCGCCTTCCCGCCGCTCACCCCGGTGCTGATCGCGCTTGGCGATGCGGCCTTCGGCAGCGGCGCGCGCACCGGGCTTTATCTTGCCTTTGCCGCCTTTGCCGGCTTTGCGCTCACTTCAGAGGCGATCGGCAGGCGGGTGACGGGGGCGCCGTGGCTCGGCCTGGCCGCGGCGGGCGTGCTGCTCATTGGCCCCAACATGATCATTGCCGAACTCGGCGCCGGGCGCACCATCCCGCTGCAATTGCTGCTCTATGGGCTGATCGTGCTGGGGCTGCTGCGCGGCGTGGGCGGCTCGCTTAAGGGCGCGCTGGGCCTTGGGCTGCTCGCAGGCCTTGCCGCGCTCAACCGTTTTGATGGCGCGCCCGTGCCCCTACTGGTGGCCGGCGCGGTGCTGTGGCAGTCGCGCCGGGCGGGGCTCGCGCTGGCGGCGCTGGCGGCCGGGCTTGCCGCGGCAAGCCCGTGGATCGCCTATTCGCTCACCACCTTCGGCACCCCCTTTGCCAGCGACAATGCCGCCGCGGCGCGCGCGCTCGATCCGCGCGCCTATGTCACCGATTGGTGGCCCGCCCCGCCGCCGAGCCTGGCCGACGATCCGCTCGCCTGGGCGGGGCGCGTGGCGGGCAATCTCATCGGCCTTGTGCGCCTTGGCGCGGGGCTTGCCGCGAGTCCGCTGGGGCTGGGCGCGGCTGCCCTCATCGCCGCGCCGCTCGGGCTGGCCTGGCTCGCCGCCGGGCAGGTGCGCGCGGAGGCAGGCAAGGACGCGCGCAAGGGTCTCGTGGTGCTCGGCGCCACTTGCGTCGCGCTCGGCCTGCTGCTCGCCCCGCAGGTCGCCACCGGCTATCTCGAGCCGCGTTACTTGAGCGCGCTGGCCTGGGCGCTGCTGCTCACCATCGCCTGCTGGGGCATTGTGCGCGGCGCCACGGCGCACCAGCGCGCGCTGGTCGCCCGGCTGGCGGCAAGCATGGCGGGGGTGGCGGTGGTGCTGGTGCTGGCGGCGCGGATCGGCGCGGCAGGGGTGCCCGACTGGCGCGCCTGGCCGCGCTTTGCCGCCCCGGTCGAGGTGCGTGTGCTCGAGGCCTGCCTGGCCGAGACGCCGGGGGCGCGGGTGCTGGTGCTGGGCGATGACGATCTTGCCGCGCGCGCCGGGGCGCTGGGCGGCCTTGCGGCGATGATGGAGCCGCGCAACATGGCCGATGGCCGGCTTGGCCCGGCGGGGAGCCGCGCCTTCCTCGATGCCTTCACGGTCGATTACGTGCTCATCGCCGATCCGGCGCGGCGCGCCTTTGCGCTGGCCACCTTTCCGCTGAGGCGACAGGAGGCCTGCCCGCTCGCGCTCTACCGGGTGGAACGCGCGGGCTGAACGCCCGGCTCAGCGCGGCAGGCTGGTGGTGCCCATCAGCGCCTCATCGACGCTGCGCGCGCATTGCCGCCCCTCGCGGATCGCCCAGACCACGAGGCTCTGCCCGCGCCGCATGTCGCCGCAGGCAAACACGCCCGGCACGCTGGTGGCATAGCTGTCGGTATCGGCAGCGACATTGCCGCGCTCGGTGAGGCTGACCCCGGCCTGTTCAAGCAGCCCGGCCTTGCGCGGCCCGACAAAGCCCATCGCGAGCAGGATGAGATCGGCAGGGATGGTGAAGGTGGTGCCTTCGATCTCGCGCATCTGCCCGCCCTGCCATTCGACCCGGACGCATTCGAGGCCGGTCACGGTTTCGCCATCGCCGAGCACGCGCTTGGCCAGCACCGCCCAGTCGCGCTCCACCCCTTCCTGGTGGCTGGTCGAGGTGCGCAGCTTCATCGGCCAATCGGGCCAGGTCAGCGCCTTGTCCTCCTTTTCGGGGGGCTTGGGCATGATCTCGAGCTGGGTGACGCTGATCGCCCCCTGGCGGTTGGCGGTGCCGACACAGTCGCTGCCCGTGTCCCCACCGCCGATCACCACCACCCGCTTGCCGGTGGCCAGCAGGCTGCCGCGCGGCGCGGCGCGCAGCTCGTCATCCCCGGCCACCCGCTTGTTCTGCTGGGTCAGAAACTCCATGGCGAGCCGCACCCCCGGCATTTCCGCGCCGGGAATGGTGAGCTGGCGCGCCTCCTCGGCCCCGCCGGCCAGCACCACGGCATCGAAGTTCTCGCGCAGCGACTGGAAGGAGATATCCACCCCCACCTCCTTCGAGGTCTTGAAGGTCACCCCCTCGGCTTCCATCTGCACGCAGCGCCGGTTGATGAGGTGCTTTTCCATCTTGAAGTCGGGGATGCCATAGCGCAGCAGCCCGCCCACGCGGTCGGCCTTCTCGAACACCGTGACCGAATGGCCCGCGCGCGCCAGCTGCTGGGCGCAGGCGAGGCCAGCCGGGCCGGAGCCGACGATCGCCACCTGCTTGCCGGTCTTGCGCGCGGGCAGCTTGGGGGCGATCCAGCCCTCCTTCCACCCGCGATCGACGATTGCACATTCGATCGACTTGATGGTCACCGGCTGGTCGATGATGTTGAGCGTGCAGCTTGCCTCGCACGGCGCCGGACAGACGCGCCCGGTGAACTCGGGGAAATTGTTGGTGGAGTGGAGCATCTCCAGCGCCCGCCGCCAGTCCGCCTCATAGACGAGGTGGTTCCAGTCGGGGATGAGGTTGTTCACCGGGCAGCCATTGTGGCAATAGGGAATGCCGCAATTCATGCAGCGCGAGGCCTGCCCCTGCAGCGTCGCATCATCCGGCTGGATGACGAATTCGCGGTAATTCTTCACCCGCTCCTTGGGATCGAGATAGTCGCGCTCGCGCCGCTCCAGCTCGAGAAATCCGGTTTCCTTGCCCATTGCTCTGGTCTCGTTCCTCAAACCCTATTCCGCCGCCACGCTTTCGGCCTCGCGCCTTTCGGCCTCGAGCTTCCTGAGCGCGGCGGCATAGTCGCGCGGCATCACCTTGACGAAGCAGCGCAGCGCCGCGTCCCAATCGGCCAGCAGTTCGCGCGCGCGCGCCGAGCCGGTGTGCAAAAGGTGCCGCTCCACCAGGATGCGCAGCCGCTCGGCATCGTGGCGCAGCATGTCGCCCATGCCGAAATCATGCACATTGCGCGGGCGCTGGCTCGGCCGGCCGGTGCCCTCGTCGGCATCGGGCGTGGGCGAAATCGGCACCAGATCGACCTGGGCATGATTGACCAGATCGCCAAAGACCCTTTGCGGATCATAGACATAGGCGACCCCGCCGCTCATCCCGGCGGCAAAGTTGCGCCCGGTCTTGCCCAGCACCACCACCACACCGCCGGTCATATATTCGCAGCCATGATCCCCCGTGCCCTCGACCACCGCGATCGCGCCCGAATTGCGCACCGCAAAGCGCTCCCCGGCAACGCCGTTGAAATAGGCCTCGCCCGCGATCGCGCCATAGAGCACGGTGTTGCCGACGATGATGTTCTCATGCGCCGCGCGCGCCGCCTCGGGCGGCTGGCGCACGATGATCCGCCCGCCCGATAGCCCCTTGCCGACATAATCATTGGCATCGCCGACAAGATCGATCGTCACCCCATGGGCGAGCCACGCGCCAAGGCTCTGCCCGGCCACGCCCTTGAGGTTGATGCGGATGGTGTCGGTGGGCAGGCCCTCGTGGCCATAGCGCCGCGCCACCTCGCCCGAAAGCATCGCGCCCACCGTGCGGTTGACGTTGCGCACCTCGTATTCCAGCTGCACCGGCTGGCGGTGTTCGAGCGCGGGCTGGCAATCGGCGATGATGCGGTTGTCGAGCGCGCCTTCCAAACCGTGGTTCTGCGTCGTGGTCTGGCGCAGCGCCGCCCCGGGCTTCAGCGGCACCTGGTGGAGCAGGCGTGAAAGATCCACCCCGCGCGCCTTCCAGTGCCGCTCCATCCGCCGGGTGTCGAGCCGATCGACCCGGCCGATCATCTCCTCGACCTTGCGGAAGCCCATCTCGGCCATGATCTGGCGCAGCTCCTCGGCGACGAAGAAGAAGTAGTTGATGACGTGCTCGGGCTGGCCGGTGAAGCGCGCGCGCAGCACCGGGTCCTGCGTTGCCACCCCCACCGGGCAGGTGTTGAGGTGGCACTTCCTCATCATGATGCACCCGGCAGCAATCAAGGGTGCCGTCGCAAAGCCGAACTCGTCCGCGCCAAGCAGCGCGCCGATGGCCACATCGCGGCCCGTGCGCAGGCCCCCATCGACCTGCACCGCGATGCGATCGCGCAGATCGTTGAGCAGCAGGGTCTGCTGGGTTTCGGCAAGACCGATCTCCCAGGGGCTGCCGGCATGGGTGAGCGAGGTGAGCGGCGATGCGCCCGTGCCTCCATCGTAGCCTGCGATGGTGACATGATCGGCGCGCGCCTTGGACACGCCCGCCGCCACCGTGCCGACCCCGACTTCGGAGACCAGCTTGACCGAAATACGCGCCGCCGGGTTGACGTTCTTGAGGTCGTGGATCAGCTGCGCCAGGTCCTCGATCGAATAGATGTCGTGGTGCGGCGGCGGGCTGATGAGGCCCACGCCCGGGGTGGAATGGCGCACCGCGCCGATCCGCTTGTCAACCTTGTGCCCGGGCAGCTGCCCGCCCTCGCCGGGCTTTGCCCCTTGCGCCATCTTGATCTGGATATCATCGGCATTGACGAGATATTCAGTCGTCACCCCGAAGCGGCCGGATGCCACCTGCTTGATCCGGCTGCGCATCGAATCGCCGTTGGGCAGGGGCTTGAAGCGGAACGGCTCCTCCCCGCCCTCGCCGGTGTTGGAACGCCCGCCGATGCGGTTCATCGCGATCGCCAGGGTCGAATGGGCCTCGTGGCTGATCGAGCCGAAGCTCATCGCCCCCGTGGAGAAGCGCTTGACGATCTCGCTGGCCGGTTCGACCTCCTCGAGCGGGATCGGCTGATCGGCCTTCTTGAACTCGAGCAGCCCGCGGATGGTGAGCAGCCTTTCGGACTGTTCGTTGATGCTGCGGGCAAACTCGGCATAGTCGGCTGGATTGTTGCCGCGCACCGCGTGCTGGAGCCTGGAGACGCTCTGCGGCGTCCAGGCGTGATCCTCGCCGCGCAGGCGGTATTGGTAAATCCCGCCGACATCGAGCATCCCGTCATAAAGCGGGTTGTTGCCATAGGCCTGGGCGTGGCGGCGCAGCGCCTCCTCGGCCACCTCGGCAAGGCCGATGCCCTCGATGGTGGTGGCGGTGCCGGTGAAATATTTCTCGACGAAGGCGGAGGAAAGCCCCACCGCATCGAAGATCTGCGCCCCGCAATAGGACTGGTAGGTCGAAATGCCCATCTTGGACATGACCTTGCGGATGCCCTTGCCCACCGCCTTGATGAAGTTCTGCTGCACCTTCTCGGGCGTCAGCTCGGGGTGGCGCACGGCGCGCAGCGCCTCGATCGTCTCGAAGGCAAGGTAGGGGTTGATCGCTTCCGCGCCATAGCCGGCGAGCACGCAGAAGTGGTGCACCTCGCGCGCCTCGCCGGTCTCGACCACGAGGCCGGTCTGCATCCTCAGGCCCTGGCGCACCAGGTGATGATGCACCGCCGCGGTGGCGAGCAGCGCCGGCATCGGCACCCGCGCCTCGCTCTGGGCGCGGTCGGACAGGATCAGGATGTTGTGATCCTGGAGCACCGCCTCGGTCGCGGCCCAGCACATTTCCTTCAAGGCCTGCTCCAGCCCGGCAGCACCGCTCGCCGCATCCCAGGTGATGTCGATGGTGGCGCAGCGGAAGGCGCCATCGAGCGCCTCCTCGACCGAGCGGATCTTGGCCAGATCGGCATTGGTGAGGATCGGCTGATCGACCTCGAGCCGCTTGTGGGTGCCGCCATCACGGCCGAGCAGATTGGGGCGCGGGCCGATCATGCTGGTGAGGCTCATCACCAGCTCCTCGCGGATCGGATCGATCGGCGGGTTGGTCACCTGCGCGAAGTTCTGCTTGAAATAGTCATAGAGCAGCCGCGCACGGTTGGAGAGCACCGCGATCGGCGTGTCGGTGCCCATCGAGCCGACCGGATCGTCAGCCTCGAGTGCCATCGGCTCGAGGAAGCGCGCAATGTCTTCCTGGGTGTAGCCGAAGGCCTGCTGGCGCTGGAGCAGGGTGGTCGCCTCCTCCGGGATCGCCGCCAGTTCGGGGACGATATCGGTGATGTCCTCGAGCTTGTACTGCGCCTGGGCCAGCCACTTGGCATAGGGCTGGGCATTGGCGAGTTCGGCCTTCAATTCATCGTCCTCGATGATGCGGCCCTGCTCGAGATCGATGAGCAGCATCTTGCCCGGCTGCAGCCGCCACTTGCGCACGATGTCTTCCTCGGCAAAGGGCAAAACGCCGCTTTCCGAGGCGAGGCAGACGATATCGTCCTTGGTCACGCAATAGCGCGCCGGGCGCAGCCCGTTGCGATCGAGCGTGGCGCCGATCTGGCGCCCGTCGGTGAAGCACACCGCCGCCGGCCCGTCCCACGGCTCCATCAGCGCGGCGTGATATTCGTAGAAGGCGCGCCGGGCCGGGTCCATCAGGCTGTTGCCGCTCCACGCCTCGGGGATCAGCATCATCATCGCATGGGCGAGGCTGTATCCGCCCGCCACCAACAGCTCGAGCGCATTGTCGAGGCAGGCGGTGTCGGACTGGCCGTGCGGGATGATCGGCCACATCTTGTCAAGATCCGGCCCCAGCAGCTCGCTTTCCATGGTGCGGCGGCGCGCGTTCATCCAGTTGACGTTGCCGCGCACGGTGTTGATCTCGCCATTATGGGCGATGAAGCGGAACGGATGCGCCAGCCGCCAGCTGGGGAAGGTGTTGGTGGAAAAGCGCTGGTGCACAAGGCCAAGCGCCGAAACGCAATCGGGATTGCGCAAGTCGTCATAGAAGCTGCCCACCTGGGTGGCGAGCAGCAGCCCCTTGTAAACCAGCGTGCGCGAGGAGAAGCTGGGCAGATAGGTCTCGGTCAGCTGCGCAAGGCCATGGCGCTCGGCCAGCTGGGCGAGAGGGTTTTGCAGCTGCTTGCGGATGACGAGGAGCTTGCGCTCGAAGGCGTCCTGATCAGCGCAGTTTTCCCCCCGCGCCACGATCGCCATCTTGATCACCGGCATCGAGGCAAGCACGGCCGCGCCCAGCCCGTCCAGAGTGGTGGGCACATCGCGCCAGCCGATGAAGCGCTGGCCCTCCTTGGCGGTGAGCGCCTCCATCCGCTCCATCACGAAGGCGCGCGCGGCCTCGTCCTGCGGCAGGAAGCACATCGCCACGGCATAATCGCCGGGGGCGGGCAGATCGTGGCCCTGTTCCAGCGCCCAGGCGCGAATCAGCGGATCGGGAATCTGGATCAGGATCCCCGCGCCATCGCCCAGTAGCGGATCGGCGCCCACCGCGCCGCGGTGATCGAGCTTCTCGAGAATCTCGAGCGCCTGGGTGATGATGGCGTGGCTTTTCTCCCCCTTGATATGCGCGACCATGCCGACGCCGCAGGCGTCATGTTCGTGGGCGGGGTCATAAAGACCCTGGGAGATGGGGTAACCCATGGCAAGAATCCGATCTGTCTGATGCCGACAGGCGCGCTTCGGGCATTGGCAGGCCGGAGGGGCGCTTGGCGGCGGGCTTTTCACGGACACGGCTGCCCCTGGCGTCAGCCCCGCCCGATGGCGGCCCTCATGCCGACAGCAAAGCGGTTTGGCAATGGGGTTGCGTGAAGTATTATTTCTCGAAGACCTATTCAGGCTATCATTAGATTGCGCCTGATACACCAGAGCGCCGGTTTGGTTGCAGCTTTTGCGCCGCTCAGGCCGCCCCGCGCAGGTGCTGGAGCCGCGCCAGCGCCGCGCGCAGCGGCTCGGCGTCACCTGCGCCCGCGGCGTCCTCGCCCCCCAGCGCGGCGAGCGCCTTGAGCGCCTCGGCCAGCGCGGCCTGGCGCGCGGCAAGGTCTTCGCTCGTGAGCGCGGTGCCAGCCTCGGCGCGGCGGTGTTCGTGGATCGCCCCGGCCAGCCGCTCGACCATCTCGGCAAGGCTGAGCTCGCTCAGCGGCACGGCGCGCAGCCGGGCGAGCGCGGCAGCGCCGGGATCGGGAATCGCCGGGCCGCGGCGCAGCGGCGCCACCGGCGCGGCGGGCGCATCCACGGGCGCGGGTTCCGGGGCAGGTTCGGGGGCATGCTGAGACGCGGGTTCAGGCGCCACCGGTTCGGGCGCCACCGGTTCGGGCGCCGCGGGCTCTTCCACCCACACCGCATTGCGCCCGGGAAGCGCGGCAAAGCCGGCCAGATCAAGCTCCTGCGGCGCGCAATGGGGTTCTGCGGCGGGCGGATCGGGGGTGAAGGCCTCGTCAAGGCTGGCAAGTCCAAGATCGCGCGCCGGATCGATCGGGCCACAATCTTCGGGAGCCTGAGCCTCCACGGTGCGCCCCCCGGCGCGGACGCGGCGCGAAAGCGCTGCGGCAAGCGCGCCGAGCAGGCCGGCGAGCAGGGCCGCAGCGATGAGCGCGGCGAGCGGCTGCACCCAGGGGGCAAGCGCGGCAGGCGCGAAGGGGGCCAGGTGGGTGGCGACAAGGCTGGCCGGCAGCACCATCACCGCAAGGCCGCCGAGCAGCGCGCCCCACACCCCGATCGCCGCGGCGAACAGGCGGTGCGCGATGAGCGCGCGCCAGCCGGCGCGCTTGCGCCCCACGTCTTGTGCCGCTTGCCTGCCCCGTCTCATCCGCCTGTCCTGATCTATCCTGCCGTGGCCAGCGCCAGCGCGGTGCCTTGCGCCATCCCGGCCGCATCCCGGCCTAGCAGGTGATGGTAAACAGCCAGATAATCGCGCGCATTGCTGGCCCAGTCGTGGCAGCGCCGGACATGGGCCTGCGCCCGGTCGCGCAGCGCCTCCCATTCTTCGCGGCGATCGAGCAGGCGCGCGAGCGCCGCGGCGCAGGCGGCCGGATCGTCGGGGGCGAACAGCGTTCCGGTTTCGCCATCGCGGATGAGCTCGCGGTGCCCGCCCACGTTCGAGGCGGCAACGAGGCGGCGCTGGGCCATGGCCTCGAGCGGCTTTAGCGGCGTGACGAGATCGGTGAGGCGCTGGGCCTTCCTCGGATAGGCGAGCACGTCGATGAGCGAATAATAGCGTTCGACCTCGCCATGCGGCACGCGCCCGGCGAAGATCACTGCATCCGGCTCGCTCAGAGCGGCGGCGGCGGCGCGCCAGGCCGCGTCCATCGGCCCTGCCCCCACCAGCAGCAACCGCGCCGCCGGGTGGCGCGCGCGCAGCAGCGGCATGGCGGCGATGAGATCGTCCACCCCCTCATAGGCATAGAAGCTGCCGATATAGCCGATCACCGGCGCGCCCGGCGCCAGCCCCAGCCGCGCGGCCAGCGCCTCATCGCGCGGCGCCGGCGCGCCGAACAGCCCCAGATCCACCCCATTGGGCATGATGTGGATGCGTCCTGGCGCAATCCCGCGCGCCGCCAGATCGTCCTTCAATCCGTGGCAGATCGCAAACAGCGCATCGGCGCTGCGTGCCACCCGGGTCTCGAGCGCGCGGGTGAGGCGGTATTTGAGGCTGCCCTCGCTGCCCGAAAGGTTGCCGACCGCGGCATCCTCCCAGAAGGCGCGGATCTCATAGACGAAGGGCACCCCCAGCGCGCGGGCCGCACGATGCGCCGCCGCGCCGCACAGCGCCGGGGAATGGGCGTGGATGATCTCGGGCCGCCACGCTTCGGCGAGCGCCAAGATCGCCGCGGTCAGCGCCTCGATCTCATCGAGTTCGCGCATGGGAGAAAGGCCCGCCGGCGTGCCCGGCGTGCGGTGGAAGGTGAGGCCATCGGCCTCATCGCACGCGGCCCTGGCCGAGGCTTCAAGGTTGTGCCGTTGCCCGGTGATCCCCCGCACCTCAAGCCCCAGGGCCTGCTGCGCCTTCAGGATCGCGCGGGTGCGGAAGGTATAGCCCGAATGGAGCGGGAGCGAATGGTCAAGCACATGGAGCACGCGGGTCATGGCCGCGGGGCATAGCGCGGGCGTGCTTAACGCGGCGTCAACCGCCACCGGGGTAGGAACGGCGCACCGCCGCGGCCCGGAGCCACCACGAGATGATCGACAAGTTTGCGCTGCTGCTTGGCCATGGCCTGATGGCGCTGGCCTTCCTGCGGCTGCTGCTGCGCGACGGGCTCGATGCCGATCCGCTCATCAGCGCGATCGAGGCCGAGACCGAAACCAACCGCGCCGCGCGCAGCGCCGCAGGCCGCAGCGCCGCGCGCCGCGCCCGCGCGGCCGGGGATGCGGCCGAGGCCCAGGCCGGGATGGGCGCGCGCCAAGCGCCGCGGGCACCCTGATGCTCGATCTTTTCTTCCTCGCCTTCATCGCCTGTGTGCTGGTGCTCGGGCTCAAGCGCCCGTTCCTGTGGGTGCTGCTCTATGTCTATATCGACATCCTCGCGCCCCAGCGCATCGGCTATGGCATCATCACCTCGATCCCGGTCTCGCTGATCGCCTTTGCCGCGGCCTTTGGCGGCTGGCTCGTGCTCGACCGCAAGACGGGCGCGCGCTTCACCTTGCGCCAGGGGCTGCTGCTCGCGCTGCTCATCTGGTGCTTCTGGACCACCGGCAGGGCCGATTTTCCCGAGGAAGCGGCAACCAAGTGGGACTGGGTGTGGAAGGCGCTGCTGTTTGCGATCTTCCTGCCGCTCACGCTCACCACCCGGGCGCGGATCGAGGGGCTGGCGCTCGTCCTGACCCTTTCGGTCGCCACCATCGTGATCGGCGCGGGGATGAAGACGGTGCTGGGCGGCGGCGGCTATGCCAACCTCCATTTCTTCGTCAACGACAATTCGGGCATCTATGAAAGCTCGACACTCGCCACGGTGGCGATCGGGCTCATCCCGCTGATCTGGTGGTTTGCCCGCCACGGCACGATCTTTCGCCCGCACTGGCTGGTGAGCCTGTTTGCCGCGGCGCTCACCTTTGCCTGCCTGCTCATCCCGATCGGCACCGAGGCGCGCACCGGCCTGTTGTGCATCGCCGCGCTCGGCCTCTTGATGCTGCGCTACACCAGGCGGCGGCTGCTGTTCATCCTCGGCGCCGGGGCGCTGGGGCTGGCGGCGCTGCCCTTCCTGCCGCAGAGCTACTATGAGCGCATGGCCACCATCCTTTCGCCCTCGGGCGATGAAAGCGCCTCGACCAGGGTGGCGGTGTGGCGCTGGACGCTCGATTATGTCGCCGAAAAGCCGTTTGGTGGGGGCTTTGATGCCTATCGCTCCAACCGCTTCACCTATGTCATGCCGGTCAAGACGGTCGATGGCAACACCACCACGATCGAATACCGCGAGGTCGAGGACAAGGCCCGCGCCTTCCACTCCTCGGTGTTCGAGGTGCTGGGCGAACAGGGCTGGCCCGGCCTTGCCATCTGGGTTTTGCTCCATCTTCTCGGCCTGTGGCAGATGGAGCGCATCCAGCGCCGCTGGCGCCGCCGCAGCGACGAGGCCGAGCGCTGGATCGCGCCCTTTGCCGCGGCGCTGCAGATGGGCGCGCTCATCTATCTCGTCGGGGCGCTGTTCCAGGGGATCGCCTATCAGCCGGTGATGCTGATGCTGGTGGGGCTGCAGATCGGCCTTCATACCTATTGCGCGCGGATCGATTCGGCCCGGGCCAATCTTGCCCGCAGCAGCCGCAAGCCGGCCACCCCCGCCCCGGCGCTCGGCGGTGCCGTAGCGGCATAGGCCGCTCGGTTGCGCTCCCCCCGTTGTTGCGCCATGAGATCGCCCACGAACCGGGCCGCGGGCGCCCCTGCCCGCCGCGCACAAGCCAAGGAGGAGGAGGAGCGATGAACCCGCAGGAACTGGCCGCCAAGGTGGGCGAGCATATCGGCACCAGCCAATGGGTGGAGATGAGCCAGGAGCGCATCAACAAGTTCGCCGATGCCACCGGCGATCACCAGTTCATCCACGTCAACGAGGAACTGGCCAAGATGACCCCCTTCGGCGGGACCATCGCCCATGGCTTTCTCACCTTGTCGATGATCCCCTATCTTGCCGCCAATTCCGACATGCCGCGCATCGACGGGATCAAGATGGGCGTCAACTATGGCGGCAACAAGACCCGCTTCATCGCCCCGGTGCGTGCGGGCAAGCGCATCCGCGGCCACTGGAAGCTGCTCGAGATGATCGAGAAGCGCCCCGGCCAGTGGCAGCAGACCGCCGAGATCACCATCGAGATCGAGGGCGAGGACAAGCCCGCGCTGATCTGCGAGTGGATCACGCAATATTTCGTCTGATCGCCGCTGCAATTGCCGCGCGCTGAAGCGCGCATGAAGGGTGGAAAGGCGCGCCAGCCTCTCCACCCGCCCCCCCACCCCGCCCCCTTGCCTCTCGGGCAGAGGGGCCTTGATCTGAGGATACCCCACCATGGCTCGTGACGCTGTTATCGTCTCCACCGCCCGCACCCCGATCGGGCGCGCCTACAAGGGCGCCTTCAATGCCACGCTCGGCCCGACGCTGGGCGCGCTCAGCCTTGCCCCGGCGATCGCGCGCGCCGGGATCGAGCCGGGCGAAATCGACGATGTGGTGTGGGGCTGCGTGCTCACCCAGGGCACCCAGGCCGGAAATATCGGCCGGCAGGTGGCGCTGCGCGCCGGCTGCCCGGTGACAGTCGCCGCCCAGACCATCGACCGCCAGTGCTCAAGCGGCCTGATGGCGATTGCCACCGCGGCCAAGCAGATCATCACCGACCAGATGGATATCGTCGTGGGCGGCGGGCAGGATTCGATCAGCCTGGTGCAGACCGCAGAAATGCGCGTGATGCCCGATCCCTCGCTGATCGCGATGCACAAGGACATCTACATGCCGATGCTCGGCACCGCCGAAGTGGTGGCCAAGCGCTACGGCATCACCCGCGAGGCGCAGGACGAATATGCCCTGCAATCGCAGCAGCGCACCGCCGCGGCCCAGGCCGCCGGCAAGTTCGATGACGAGATCGTGCCGGTCACCACCACCATGAAGGTGAAGGACAAGGCCACTGGCGAAGTCAGCGATGTCGAGGTGACGCTCACCAAGGACGAGGGCAACCGCCCCGACACCACCCTTGAAGGCCTGGCCGCGCTCCAGCCGGTGATGGGGCCGGGGATGAACATCACCGCCGGCAATGCCTCGCAGCTTTCCGATGGCTCCTCGGCCGCGGTGCTGATGGAAGCCAAGCTCGCCGAGAAGAAGGGCCTTGCCCCGCTCGGCCGCTATGTCGGCATGGCGGTGGCCGGCACCGAGCCCGATGAAATGGGCATCGGCCCGGTGTTTGCGATCCCCAAGCTGCTCAAGGCCCATGGGCTTGCCATGGACGATATCGGCCTGTGGGAACTCAACGAGGCCTTCGCGGTGCAGGTGCTCTATTGCCGCGACACGCTCGGCATCCCCAACGACATCCTCAACGTCAACGGCGGCTCGATCTCGATCGGCCATCCCTATGGGATGACGGGGGCGCGCTGCGTCGGCCACGCGCTGATCGAGGGCAAGCGCCGCGGGGCGAAATATGTCGTCGTCACCATGTGCGTGGGCGGCGGCATGGGCGCAGCCGGGCTGTTCGAGGTGTTCTAGGCCGGGGCCGCAGGCGCCCACGCCCCTCACCGCGTCAAGGGGCGCTGGCGCGTGCCGGCGCTGGGGCAAAATGGCGTATGGTCGCAAAGGGGTGCGCCAGCCTTGCCGGGCTGGCGCATCAACGCGCAGGAACTGGCGGCCGGCATCTCCCCTGTCGTCTTCGGCCATGGGGTGATCGCGCCGCGCGAGGTTGATCTCAATGCGCCGTTCGGCACGATCACCGCCGCGGGCGTGTGGCAACCTGTGCCCATGCCAATGCCAGGGCCGATCCGCCGATCTGGCATGGTGTGCTTCCCGCCACCATCCGCAACCATGCCCTGCGCCGCTCCGCGCGCCGCCCTGCGCCGCCGGGCAAGGCCAGGCGGGTAAGACCGGGCGCGATTGCCGGGGATTTTCCTTGCCTTGGCGCCGCCGGTGCTCGAACATGCGCGGGCGCAGGCAGGCGGGTCGTAACGGGGGCCATGGGGCGGTTTGGGGGGCTGATGAAAGGCGGGGCGAAGGCCAGCGCCGATGGGCAGAGCGAGGTCAGATCATGGATGGGGGTCTTTACCGGCCTTGCCCATGTCACCAGCCCGCCGAGCGAGGCCGCGCTGATCGGCGCGCTCGAGGGCCGGCCCTACAGCTGCATCGGCCAGTCGCACAGCTACAACGGCATCCAGGTGATCCCCGGCATCACCGCGCTTCACCTGGGCAAGGCGGCATTCAAGGACGCGCATTACGACCCGGTGAGCAAGACCGCCACCTGCGGCCCCTCGGTGAGCGTGCGCGAACTCAAGGAGCTGCTGCGCGCGCACGGGCGGCGGATGCTCAACAGCGGCAATTACATGGCGCAGACGGTGATCGGCGCGCTGATGGGCGGCACCCATGGCTATGGGGAACAGGCGGTGATGGCCCAGGCGGTCACCTCGCTCACCTTCCTCGATGGCCGGGGGCAGAAGGTCACGCTCAACCGCGGCGACCCCGATTTTCCCTATGCCGCGCTCTCCTTCGGGATGATCGGCCCGATCTTCAGCGTCACCCTGCGCACCGCGCCGCTCGAGAGCTTCCAGTCCGATGCCTGGGTCACGCGCCTGTCAAAGAAGGCCGCGCTCGCGCGCGGCGCGATCGCGGTGACCGCGGCGATCGTGCCCTACAGCGATCCGGCCGATCCGCTGATCATGCTCCACACCCTGCGCCCGGTGCGCGCGGGCAAGGGGCCGCGCCAGGCGCGCGCGCCGCTGCTCACGCTCAAGGGGCTGATCGAGGCCCTCTTGCGCCGCCTGTGGGCCTTCGACCGGATGGTGCCAGCGGCGCGCTATTGGCTGCAACGCGCCGCCGATCGGATCGATCCGCGCAGCCACCGGCGCCTCATCACCGCGCCCGACGATCTCGATTACCTCTACGATCCCGAACCGCTGCTCAAATCGCAGCGCGCCCCCGATCTTCTCACCGGCTTCTTCTCGACCACCTTCACCGCCTACAACCTCGCCTTCTTCGTGCCGCTCGATGCGACCGAGGCGGTGGTGCGCTTCATCATGGAGGAGGCGCGGCGGCTGCGCCCGCTCGGCTTCGTGCTCAAGAGCCTGATCTCGGTGCGCGAATGTGCCGATGCGAGCGACCTACCCTTTGCCGGCAATTTCGGCGGCCCGGCCGCGGCGATCGACCTGTTTGCCGATGTGCGCGACTATGCCTGGCTCGAGCGGCTGCAACGCGCGGTGAGCAGCGCCTTTCCCGGGGTGCGCCCGCACTGGGGCAAGAGCGCGCTGGTGGAGGATTTCGCCGCGGTGCTGGGGGCGCAGCACCTCGCCGCGATGCGCGCGCTGCACTTGCGGCACTATCCCCCCGGCACGCTGATGCCGCACCCGGCGGTGCGGCGCCTGTTCGGCCTCTAGGCGCCTGCCTGCCCGCCCGCCTAGAGCCAGCCGCGCGCGGGACGCCGTCCTAGCGCAGGGCTATCCGATGCGGTGCTCGCCCCTGATCCAGCGCACCGTGCCCGAGGAGGCGCGCATCACCACGCTTTCGGTGGTGAGGATCGTCTCGCCGGTGGGCTTGCGGCGGCGCTTGACCCCATCGAGCAGCGAGCCCGAGGTCACCCCGGTGGCGGCAAAGATGCAATCGCCCCGGGCGAGATCCTCGAGCCGGTAGATGCGGTTGAAATCGGTAATGCCCCACTTCCTTGCCCGGGCCTTCTCGTCCTCGTTGCGGAACACCAGCCGGCCGTTGAACTGCCCGCCCACGCAGCGCAGCGCCGCGGCGGCGAGCACCCCTTCGGGCGCGCCGCCCTGGCCCATGTAAAGATCGATGGTGGTCTCCTCGTCGGTCACCGCGATCACCCCGGCGACATCGCCATCGCCGATCAGCACCACCCCGCAGCCGAGCGCGCGCAGCTCGGCAATCAGCTCGGCATGGCGCGGGCGATCGAGCACGCAGACATTGATCTGCGACGGGTCCACCCCCTTGGCCGCGGCCACGGCCTTGACGTTCTCGGTCGGCGACCGGGCGAGATCGATGATGCCATCGGGATAGCCCGGGCCGACCGCGATCTTGTCCATATAGACATCGGGGGCGTTGAGCAGGCAGCCTTCCTCGGCCGCGGCGAGCACGGCGAGCGCATTGGGCCCGGCCTTGGCGGTGATGGTGGTGCCTTCGAGCGGATCCAAGGCAATGTCGATCCTGGGCCCCTTGCCCATCCCCACCTTCTCGCCGATGAACAGCATCGGCGCCTCGTCGCGCTCGCCCTCGCCGATCACCACGGTGCCATCGATATAGAGATTGTCGAAGGCCTTGCGCATCGCCGCCACCGCGGCGGCATCGGCGGCCTTCTCGTCCCCCCGCCCGATCAGCTTTGAGGCGGCGATCGCCGCGGCTTCGGTGACGCGCACCATCTCGAGCACCAGCACCCGCGCGATCGCGCCGTCGCTGGCGGCCGGTTGGCTCACGGCTTGCCCAGCAGGGGTGGTGGGGTTATCGCTGGTCAGGTTCATGCGCAATTCAGCCCTCTGTCTGTCTGGTTGCTGTGACCCTTGTTCTTATCGCCTGAGCGCATAGGCGGACGGAGACCGGTTTGTCGAGCAGAGCCAAGCCCCGTGTGCCCGCTTTTGCCGCTCTGGCCGTGTTCGCCCTTGCCGCTTCGGGCGGGCCTGTGCGCGCCGCGGATGACAGCCTCGCGACAGCCGCCCCGCCCGCTGCGAGCGGCGCCAGTGCCGGCGATGGCGCCAGTGCCGACGATGGTGCGCCCCCGCCCGCGCCCCCACCCGCGCCCGAGGCCGAGCCGCGCCCGCGCATCAACCTGATGGTCACCGTGCCGCGCGCCGAGGCGAGCGCGGCGCAGCAGCGGGAATGTGTCGATCGTGCCGAGGCCGGACGGATCAGCGGCGAGATCGTGGTCTGCGGCTCCACCGGAAGCGAGGGCAAGGCGCCGCTCACCGGGGATCGCGCCGCAAGCCAGCGCCGCTATGCCGAGGAGACCGCGCTCAAGGGCGCCCCGCGCGCGCCCGATCTTTTCGGCATTCCCGACAATGGCAAGGGCATCAGCCTTGGCGGGGTGCCGCCCCCGGTGCTCTATATCGATGTCGAGGCCCTGCCCCCCGCCCCGGCCGGATCGGATGCCGACCGCATCGCCCGCGGCCTCCCCCCGCTCGGCCAGGACGGCGAACTCTCTGAGGAAGAGGAGAAGGCGCGGCGCGAGGCGGCCGGCATCAAGACCGTGGTGCCCCCGCGATCGGGCAAGAAGCGCAACTAGAGCGGCAGGATCGGCAGCACCAGCGGCGGCGCGGTAAGGCTGTCCGAGCCTTCGAGCAGCGCCAGCGCGCGCGCGACGTGGGCCTCGGGCCCCTCGTGGGTGACCATCGCCACCATCACCGCGCCCTCGCCATCGCCGCGGCCCTGCTGGATCAGGCTTTCGATCGAGACATCCCCGTCGCGCATCGCCGCGGTCAGCTCCGCCAGCACCCCGGGCCGGTCCTTGACCATGAAGCGCAGGTAGGTGCGCGCGAGGCGGTGGCCCGGCTCGGCCGGGGGCAGCGCCGCCAGCCGGGCGACGGGGATCGAGAAGGGCGCCCCCACCTCGTCGCGGGCAATGTCGATGAGGTCGGCCGCCACCGCGCTCGCGGTCGGCCCGTCGCCGGCGCCGGCACCCTGGAACAGCAGCCGCCCGGAGAAATTGCCCTCGGCCACCACGGCATTCGTCGGCCCGTCCACCGCGCTCAGGGGGTGGCCGCGGGCGACGAGACAGGGGCGCACCCGCTGGAGCAGGCGCGGCCCTTGCGGCGTCTCTTCCACATCAGCTTCACCAATCAGGCGGATGACAAAGCCGAGCGCGGCGGCCTGGGCGATGTCGTGGCTGCGCACCGCGGTGATCCCGCTGATCTGGACATTGGCAAAATCGAGCCGCGTGCCAAAGCCGATCGCGGCGAGGATGGCGAGCTTGTGCGCCGCATCCACGCCCTCGATGTCGAAGGCCGGATCGGCCTCGGCATAGCCATGGGCCTGGGCCTCGGCGAGCACCTCGGCAAAATCGGCCCCGGTGCGCTCCATGGTGGAGAGGATGTAATTGCAGGTGCCGTTGAGGATGCCATAGACGCGGGTGAGCGCATTGGCGCTGGTGCCCTCGCGCAGCCCCTTGATCACCGGGATGCCGCCGGCCACCGCCGCCTCGAACTTGAGCGGCGCGGCGTGCCCTTCGGCAAGCTCGGCGAGCTCGAGCCCGTGGTGCGCGATCATCGCCTTGTTGGCGGTCACCAGGCCCTTGCCCGCGGCCAGCGCCGCGCGCGAGCAGGCCAGCGCCGGGCCATCGGCCCCGCCGACCAGCTCGACCACCACATCAACATCATCGCGCCGGGCGAGCGCGATCATGTCATCCTCCCAGGCGAAGCGCGAAATATCGACCCCGCGCGGCTTGCCGCGGTCGCGCGCGCTCACCGCCACCACCTCGATCGGGCGCCCGGCGCGCGCGGCGATCAAGGCGGCGTTGGTGTCGAGCAGGCGGATCACGCCTGCGCCCACCGTGCCCAGCCCGGCAATGGCGATGCGCAGCGGGCCGGGGCTGGCAGCCGGCGCGGCGGCAGGGGCGGAAGCGGGGGCGGCGGGGCTGTGGGTGGCGGTCAAGCGGCTCTCCATCATTGCGCGATCAGGCGCGCGCGCGGCTTAGCCTGCGCGCCGGCGCGGTCAAGCCGCGCGCGGCTCAGCCCGGCGCGGTGAGCCGCCGCTCGCACGGCCCGAGCCGGCTCAGGATGAAGGCATAATCGCCCGCCGCCAGCCGCCGCTCGGCCAGATCGCGGGCGAGATTGGCGCTCGAGGGCAATTGCGGCGGCAGGGCGCAGGCGAGGCGATACCAGCGCAGCGTCTCGGGCGCGGGCGGGCGCGCCGCCGAATCGATGATCTCACCCCACGAGACGCCCCATTGCACCGCCTGGCCCGGGCGCCTCAGCACGCTGAGCGAGACCGGCGCGCCGCTGTCGGTGGCAAGGAAGATCTGCGTTTCCGATTCGCCGCTCAGCGTGCCGGGCACCGCCAGCGCCTCGCTCACCCCGGTGATGCGCGGCGGGGCATCGGGGGCATAAAGCTCGGTGAGGATCGGGCGCAGCCGCGCCTCCAGCTCGGCGCTCCACGGCAGCTGCGCCGTGGGCGCGACCAGCTGCACGGCCCCCGGCCGCCCCGGCACCGGATCGGCAAAGACCAGAAACTCGCGGCTCTTGAGCTTGGGCACCTTGCCCCTGGGGTCGAGCCGGACATCGACGAGATAGGCAAGGCGCGCCCCCACGCTGGCGCGCCCGGCGATCAGCGCCAGCGTATCGGCCTCGACATAGAGCCGCGCGAATCCGGGGGCAAGGCCGGGGGCGCGGGCCGGCTCGAGCAGGCTCTGGCGGCGAATCTTGGCGCGGATTACGAGGTCGGCAGCATCGGCAAGGCTGGCCAGATCGGCATAGGTCGGCCCGGCGATGGGGCTTGCCGGCGCCGCCGCGGCGGGGTTCGTCTGGGCCGCAGCCGGGGCCGTCAGCGCCCCCGCGGCCAGCCCCGCCAGACCCCCCATCAGCCCGAGGGACAGCCCAAGACCAATCTTCAGGTATTTGAAACTTCTTGTTAATTCCTGCCCATCCTGGTGCGTCATCGGTGCGTGTCCATGGTCGTCTGGTGATCCAATCCCGCCCGCCGGCACAGGCCTGCGCGCGTGCGGCCCTTAGCATAGCGCGCAGCGTTAATCGCGGCTGAACCGCAAAAGCGTTTGATCGGCCAAGTCTTGCCCGTTAAAGCCCGCTGGGACTGCGCGTTCGGCCCTGGGGACTTAAAGCCGCGCGCGCTGTCCGGGTTGCGCTCTGGGCTTTAAGGGCTTGCCTCTTGGGATCAGCGCGTAACGGCCGGATCGGGATGCCCGGGCCTGTGCACCACGCGCGCGGCCCCGTGTTCCCGGCCCCGGTGTGGGAGGACCGAAATGTCCGGGATCTGCCGACCGGCCGAAACCGCCGGGGGGTAGGCAATGTGCTGACTTTGCTGGGTCGGCGAAATTTTGGAGAGAAAGCGCTGGATGTCCTACGCTGAGCAACAACAGGCCGGTAACAAGACGGTCTCGATCGCGATGGTGGTGCTGATCCACGTCGCGGTCGGATATCTGCTTGTCACCGGGCTTGCGATTGACGCCGTCAAGCAGGTGGTCGAACGGGTGACCACCGTCGATGTGAAGGAGGAAGAGCCGCCGCCCGAGGAGGAGGAGCCGCCGCCGCCCGAGGAGCCGCGGCCCGATACCGCGCCGCCGCCGCCCAACGCGCCGCCCTCGCTGATCGACATCCCGCGCGAATCGCCGATCGAGACGACCACGCGCGAGACTCCGCCCGAGGTCATCCGCGAGCCGAGCCGTCCGGTGATCGCCGATCCCGGCCCGCCGCCGCCCAAGCCGCCATCCAAGGCGCGCCCGGTGCGCACCAAGAACGAGCGCCAGTGGGTCGCGCGGATCATCGAGAACTATCCGCCGCGCGCCGCCAACGAAGGGCTCGAGGGCACGGTCAGCCTGCGCGTCACCGTCACCCCGGAAGGCCGGGCCACCGGCTGCACCGTGACCAGTTCGAGCGGGCACAGCATTCTCGACAATGCCGCGTGCAAGGACATCGAGCGCTATTCGCGCTTCGAGCCGGCGCTCGATGATGCGGGCAACCCCATCAGCGCGAGCTGGACCACGAGGATTACCTACAAGTTGAACTGATCAGGCTATGGTCGGCGGCTGCGGCCGCCGGCCTTTCGGGACCATTCTTTCGGAAGGACTATTCGCAATGAACCTCTATCTTCTCGCTGCCGCCGCTGCCGATGCCGCGCCGCAAAACAAGTTCGGCTTCATCCAAGCGATGGAACAGGGCGGCGCAGTCGCCTGGTCGATCCTCACCGTGCTGGTGATCATGTCGGTCGGCTCGTTCTACATCCTGTTCACCAAGCTCTTCGAGCAGAACAAGATCATGAAGCAGTACAAGACCGTGCAAAGCACCTTCTGGCGCGCCGCCAGTCTCAAGGAAGGCGCGGCCAAGCTGGAAAAGAACAGCGCCTGGCGTCAGCTCGCCGACGATGCGATCAAGGCGCAGGAAGATCACAGCAAGATGAGCGATTCGCTCGAGGCGCATGATTACATGCACAATTCGCTCCAGCGCTCGGAAGATTCGATCAACGCCGTGCTCAATGGCGGCCTGCCCTTCCTCGCCACCGTGGGCGCAACCGCGCCCTTCGTCGGCCTGCTCGGCACCGTGATCGGGATCTACCGCGCGCTCATCAACATCGGGATTGCCGGTTCGGCCTCGATCGACAAGGTTGCCGGCCCGGTGGGTGAGGCGCTGATCATGACCGCGATCGGCCTGCTCGTGGCGGTGCCCGCGGTGCTTGCCTTCAACTGGCTGCAATCGCGCAACCGCCGCATCGCCGCGATGCTGAGCACCTTCTCGAACGATCTTCTGGCCTATATCAACTCGAACGGGGCGGTGAAGCCCGCGGTCCAGGCGGCGCCTGCGGCCAAGCCCGCGGCCAAGCCCGCGGCGCCTGCCGCCAAGGCCTGATCGCCACTGCCGGCCGGCGGGGCAGCGCGCCCCGTCGGCCAGCGCACCCACAGCCAAGATCATTGACAGGCTAGGAATTAACGATGGCGATTTCGGTGGGAGGCGGGGACAATGTCCCCATGTCCGACATCAACACCACCCCGCTGGTGGATGTGATGCTCGTGCTCCTGATCATCTTCCTGATCGCGGTTCCGGTGGCGATCCAGACGATCGAGAAGCTCCAGATCCCGGTGTTCCGCTCGGAAGAATCGAAGGACAAGGTTGAAAACCTGCTGCTGACGGTCAGCAGCACCGATGCGGCCGGGCGCAGCGCCGGGGAGCCGGGATATCAGGGGGCCTCGCGCGAGGGCGAGTGCCGGGTCTATTTCAACAACATCACGCCCGTCACCTCGGACGAGCTGCAGGAAATGGCGTTCAAGCGGCTTGATGCGATCGTCAAGCGCGCCGGTGGAGCCGAAGCCCTGCTCAAGGATCCGGAAAAGATCCCGCAGGTGCATATCCGCGGCGATGTCAACGCGCCGTGGCGCTGCGTTGCAGGCGCGATCTACAACATCCAGCGGGCCGGCTACCCGGTCGTCGGGTTCATCTCGAATCCGATCGACCCCAAGGGCTGAGCCGGCAAGCAAGCCAAGGAGTAACTGACATGGGTATGTCTGGAGGCCAGCTCGACGGCGAGCCGATGATGGACATGAACATGACCCCGCTGATCGACGTGCTGCTCGTTCTGCTGATCATGTTCATCATCACCATCCCGGTGGCGACCCACTCGGTCGATATCGACCTGCCGACACCGACGCCGCCGACCAATCCGCCGCCGATCGATCCGATCAAGAACAAGGTGGTGCTGACCGCGCAGGACCAGATCCTGTGGAACGGCCAGCCGCTGACCGAAGGCGAGCTGCAGGCGACGCTGATCCAGTCGCTCAAGATCGTGCCCGAGCCCGAGCTGCAGTTCGAGCCCGAGCCGCTGGCGAGCTATGACCTGGCGGCGCGCACGCTGCAGATGATCAAGGGTTCCGGCGTCACCAAGTTCGGCTTTGTCGGCAACGACAAGTATCGCGATTTCGGCAAGTAGGCGCTTTTGCCTGTCAGGGCTTTGCCACGGCTTTGTGGCGGCTTTGACGAGGTTTCACACCCACAGGAGGGGCGTTGCCACAGGGCAGCGCCCCTTTTTCCTTGGGGCGGGCAGTCGCTTTCCTCAGCAATGTTTCACGTGAAACATTGCGCGAACATCAATCCTCGACCGCCCAGACATCGGGCCGCATCGCCTCCGCGATCAACCCTTCGGCCTCGAGCAGCAGTGCCTCATCCACCGCCCCCTGCGGCACCGCCTCGCGCCCGATCATGGTCATCACCGGCACGGCGAGCGGCGAGACCCGATCGAGCGGGACGTGGACAAGCGCGCGCCGGGAGCGTTCGAGCAGATCGGCAAGCCGGGCGACATCGGTCATCCGCGCGCGGGCATCGGCCCAGGCGGCCTCGATCAGCAGGTGATCGGGCTCGTATTTCCGCAGCACGTCATAGATGAGGTCGGTGGAGAAGGTCACCTGCCGCCCGCTCTTGCGCTGGCCCGGATGCTGGCGCTCGACCAGGCCCGATATCACCGCCACCTCGCGAAAGGCGCGGCGCAGAAGGTGGCTTTCGGTCACCCACTGGACAAATTCGCTGGTGAGGATGTCGGGCGAGAGCAGCGGGGCGGGATCGCCTACCTGCCTCAGGCCCCAGACCGCGAGGCAATAGTCATTGGCGACAAAGCCGCCCGGCATCAGGCCGAGGCTTTCCATCCGCCGGGTGATCAGCATCCCCAGCGACTGGTTCGCATTCCAGCCCTCGAAGGTGTAATAGGCAGCATAGTGCTTGCCGGCGTGGGGGAAGGTTTCGACCAGCAGCTCGCCCGGGGCGGGCAGGCGCGAGCGGTGATCCTGCATCTCCAGCCATTCGCGCACCTCATCGGGCAGGCGCGCCCAGCCCGCGCGGTCCGCAAGCATCGCCTGCACCCGCGCGGCAAGATGCGTGGTGAGCGGCAGGCGCAGCCCGGCATAGGAGGGGATCGTCGCGCTTTTCTTCGCCGCGCGCACCACCACCTCCATGTCCTTCACCCCCTCGACCTCAAGGCTCATGCCGGCAAAGAAGAAGGTGTCGCCCGGGGCAAGCTGGGCGGCGAAACGTTCTTCCACCTTGCCGAGGCTGCGGCCATTGCGGAAGCGCACGGTGAGCATCTCGGAATCGACGATGATCCCGGCGTTCATCCGGTGGCGCTGGGCCTGGCTGGGGTGGGCGAGCCGCCAGGTGCCGCTGCCATCGCGCACGATCCGGCGGAAGCGGTCATAGGCCTTGAGCGCATAGCCCCCGGTGGCAACGAAATCGAGCACGCGCGCGAAGGTCTGCCGGTCGAGCCAGGCATAGGCGAGGCTGGTGGTGATCTCGGCGCGCAGCGCCTCCTCGTCAAACGGCCCGGCGCAGGCGCAGCCCATCACGTGCTGGGCGAGCACGTCGAGGCTGCCGGGGCGCAGGGGCGTGCCATCGCGCTGGCCTTGCTCCACCGCCTCCTTGGCCGCGAGCGCCTCGAGAAACTCGAAGCGGTTGCCCGGCACCAGCAGCGCCCGGCTGGGCACCTCGAGCCGGTGGCCCGCGCGGCCGATGCGCTGGAGCAGGCGCGAGGAGCCCTTGGGCGCGCCCATCTGCACGACAAGGTCAATATCCCCCCAGTCGATCCCGAGATCGAGGCTGGAGGTGCACACCAGCGCGCGCAGGGCCCCGCGCGCCATTGCCTCTTCCACCTTGCGCCGCGCCTCGGTGGAGAGCGAGCCGTGGTGAATGCCGATCGGCAGGTTGTCCTCGTTCGCCTCCCACAGGCACTGGAAGATGAACTCGGCCAGAAAGCGGGTGTTGGTAAAGACGAGGGTGGTGCGGTTGGCCTTGATGCGCTCATAGAGCTGCGGGATCGCCCAGCGCCCGGCATGGCCGCCCCAGGGCACGCGCGCGCCTTCGGGCAGGAGGATCTCGACCTGCGGCGCAGCGCCGGCCTCGCCCACCACCAGGTCGGCGGCGGCGACCGCACCTTCAGGATCGGTCTGGGGGGCAAGCCATTCCTGAAAATCGCGCGGGTTTGCCAGCGTCGCGGATAGCCCCACCCGCTGCGCCTGCGGGGCAAGGGCATGGAGCCGGGTGAGGCTCAGGCTGAGCAGATCGCCGCGCTTGTCGCTGGCAAGCGTGTGGATCTCGTCGATGACAATGCGCTCGAGGCCGGCAAACATCCCGGCGCTTTCGGGATAGGTGAGCAGCAGGGCGAGGCTTTCGGGCGTGGTGAGGAGCATGTGCGGCGGGCGGGCGCGCTGGCGGGCCTTGCGCGCCGCGGGGGTATCGCCGCTGCGGGTCTCGACCCGGATGGGAAGGCCGATCTCCTCTATCGGGGACAAAAGATTGCGCTTCACATCCTGCGCCAGCGCCTTCAGGGGCGAGACATAGAGCGTGTGGAGGCCCTCGGGCGGCGGCATCCCGGCCGAAGGGGCAAAGGCGCACAGGCTGGGAAGGAAGCCGGCAAGCGTCTTGCCCGCCCCGGTATCGGCGATGAGCAGCGCATGGCGCCCTTCGCGGGCCTTTTCCAGCATGGCAAGCTGGTGGCGCCGCACGCGCCAGCCGCGGCGGGCAAACCAGGCGGCGATTTCGGGCGGGAGCAGCGCGGCCTCGGTCACCCGGGCGTGTGTGGCCCCTTGGCGCGGCGCCCGCAAGCCCCGCGCCGCGCCTTGCCGCGCTGTGCCGCGTTCAGTGCCCCGCGCTTTGCCCGCGTTCCAGCCCCGACAGCGCAAGCTGCTGGTCGATCAGCGCCAGCAGCCGCGCAAGCCCCGCCTCGCTGTCGCTCTCGGCCCGGGCGACCAGCACGTCCTGGGTGTTCGAGGCGCGCAGCAGCCACCAGCCATCGCGCGTGCTCACCCGCACCCCATCGGTGGTATCGACCGCCTCGACATCGGGGCCAGGGTTGGTGGTGAGCCTTGCGGCGATCTCGGCCATGGCGGCAAACTTGCGGCTCTCGTCCACCTGGAAGCGCAGCTCGGGGGTGTTGCACAGCACCGGCATGGCGCCGCGCAGCGCCGTGACTGAGCGGCCCAGCCGCGCCGCCGCCGCCAGCAGCCGCACCCCGGCATAAAGTGCATCGTCATAGCCATAATAGTCATCGGCAAAGAACACGTGCCCGCTCATCTCGCCCGCAAGCGGCGCGCCGGTTTCCTTCATTTTGGACTTGATCAGCGAATGGCCGGTCTTCCACATCAGCGGCTGGCCGCCCAGCGCCGCTACCCGATCGAACAGCGCCCGGCTGGCCTTGACATCGGCGATCACCGTCGCGCCCGGGCGGCGCGCGAGCAGATCCTCGGCATAGATCATCAGCAGCTGATCGCCCCAGATCACCCGGCCCTCGCCGTCGATCGCGCCGATCCGGTCACCATCGCCATCAAAAGCCACTCCGAAATCGAGCTTCTTGGCCGCGACAAGCGCGCGCAGATCGGCAAGGTTGGCCTCGACCGTCGGATCAGGGTGGTGATTGGGAAAATGGCCGTCAACCTCGGTGTAAAGCAGATGATGCTCGCCCGGCAGGCGGGCCACCAGCGCTTCGAGCGCGGGGCCGGCAGCGCCATTGCCGGCATCCCAGCCGACCTTGAGGCTGGCGAGGCGCGCTTGCTCCACCCCGGCCAGACCCTCGAGCAGGCGCTCGACATATTGGCCGAGGAGATCGCGCGTGGTGATGGTGCCGCTGCCGCTGGCGAAGGCCCCCTCTGCCGCCACGCGCCCGAGCTTCTGGATATCGGCGCCGAAGAACGGGCGGCCCCGAAATACCATCTTGAAGCCATTGTAATCGGGGGGATTGTGGCTGCCAGTTATCTGAATGCCGCCATCCACCTCCTCGCTTGAGGCCTCGGCAAAATAAAGCATCGGCGTGGGGCCAAGGCCGATGCGCAGCACATCGCAGCCGCTTCTCGCCAGCCCGTCCACCAGCGCTTCCTCAAGCATCGGGGAGCTGAGCCGCCCGTCATAGCCCACCGCCACGCTGCTGCCCCCCGCACCGCGCAGCAGCGTGCCAAAGGCGCGCCCGATCGCCCGGGCATCCTCGGCGCCGAGGGTCTGGCCGATGATCCCGCGGATATCATATTCGCGCAGCACGGTGGGGTGGAAGTGGTGGGACATTGGGGGGCTTCTTCCTTTCCTGTCTGCCGCGGCGCGCCGGCCTTGGGGTGTGCCCCTTGCGCGCCGCCACCGCTGGGCCTGGCGCGGGATTGTTTCAATCGGGCGATGGCGGGGGATCGGGCAATTCGGCCAGCAGCAGATCGCGCGCGGCATTGGCCTCCTGCATCGCCGTGGTGGTGCCGCCGCGATCGGGGTGGACCAGCGCCGTCAGGCGCCGGTGCGCGGCGATCACCTCCTCGCGGCTCGCCCCCGGCCCCACCCCGAGCAGCCGGCGGGCCCGTGCCAGCGCCTCGGCGCGCCGCGCGGCGGGGCGCAGATCGTCCCACGGCCAGCGCCCCAGCGCCCAGCGCCACACCAGCACGATGATGCCAAGGATGATGAGCGCGCGCAGCATCAGGCCAGTTCCAGCTCGCCCTGGGCGCGGGTGAAGGCGGGCAGCGCCAGCGCCTTGACCAGCGCGCGCAGTTCCTGCCGGGCGACGAGGTGGCTGGTGCCCAGTTCGCCAAGGTGCCCCTTGTCGAGCAGGGTGAGGCCGGAAGGAAAGAGCTCGCGGTAGATCACCCGCTCGCTCAGCCCCTGCGTCACCCGGAAGCCCACCCGCCGCGACATCTCACTCAGCGCCTTGTGCAGCCGCGCCTGGTTCTTCGCCTCGACATGGCCGGTGCGGTTCCTGACCACGATCCAATCCATCTCGGGGCGCTGCTGCTCGATCGTCATGCGGCTGCGTTTGAGCCGCGCTTCCCAGATCAGTTCGGCAAAGAAGGAGAGCTTCTTCACCTTGAAGCTTTCGGCATCGACCTGGCCGATGAGGTCGAAATCGACGAAGCTGTCATTCATCGGGGTGACCAGCGTATCGGCCTGTTCCACCGCCAGCCGGGCAAAGGGATCGTCGCGCCCGGGATTGTCGATGATGAGGAAATCGCAGTGCGCCTCGAGCCGGCGGATCATGGCGAGGAGTTCCTCCGCCTCGGTGCCGCGGAACACCTCGCAATAGGGGGTGGGCAAGGTAAGGCCGCGCTTTTCCAGCGTGGCGAGGCGGTTCTCGACATAGCGGTGCAGGGTGCGCTGGCGCGGATCGAGATCGATCGCGGCCACCCGCGCGCCGAGATAGGCGAGCGCCACCGCCACGTGCACCGCAGTGGTGGATTTGCCGGTGCCGCCCTTCTCGTTGGCAAACACGATCCGGTGCGCCTGGCCGGGGCGCAGCCGGCGCGCCGGAGCGAAAGGGGTCTCGCTGGCGGGAGGGCTGGCAGGGGCGGGCGGCATGAAATCTCTCCCGGTCGCGCGTGGATGGGCTGATCGGCTTGAATTGTGACCTTCACCCCCGCTAGGGGCGCAAGGCGCGATTTATCCCCGAAAGGGCTTGCGGTGCAAACGGTCACCTCGCTGGAAATGTTGAGAACCGCGCTTGCCGATCTGCGCCGCGATGGCGCGCGGATCGCGCTGGTGCCGACCATGGGCGCGCTGCACGAGGGGCACCTCGCGCTGGTGCGCGCGGCGCGCGCGCGGTGCGATCACGTGGTCGCCTCGATCTTCGTCAACCCCCGGCAATTCGGCCCCAGCGAGGATTTCGACGCCTATCCGCGCCAGCTTGCCGAGGATGCGGCGCTGCTTGCCGCCGAGGGCACCGCGCTGCTGTGGGCGCCCGATGTCAAGGCCATGTATCCTGATGGCTTTGCCACCACGGTGAGCGTTGCCGGGGTGAGCGAGGGGCTGTGCGGCGCGGCGCGCCCCGGCCATTTCGACGGGGTGGCAACCGTGGTGCTCAAGCTGTTCAACCAGGTCGCGCCCGACATGGCCTTCTTCGGCGAGAAGGATTTCCAGCAGCTCGCGGTGATCCGCGCGATGGCGCGCGATCTTGATCTGACCCGCCCGCATGTCGATGCGATCATCGGCGTGCCCACGGTGCGCGAGGCAGACGGGTTGGCGATGAGCAGCCGCAACCGCTACCTGACGCCCGCGCAGCGCGCCGCGGCGGCGGCCCTGCCGCGGGCGATGGCCGCGGCGGTATCGGCGATCGAAGGCGGGGCGGCGGTGGCCGGGGCGCTGGCCAGGCTCGAGGCCGAGCTTGTGGCCGCCGGCTTTGCCCGGATCGATTATGCGAGCCTGACCGATGCAGCAACGCTGGCGCCGCTCGAAGCGCTGGGGGCGCGCCCAGCCCGGCTGCTGGTTGCCGCGCGGATCGGCACCACCCGGCTGATCGACAATCTGCCAGTGGGCGCCGCGCGCGGCTAGCGCCCCCTGCGCGCGGATATTGCACCGCGCCGCCATTGGTGGCATGGGCCGCGGCAGCCCTCAAGCGGGTATAGCTTAGTGGTAAAGCACCAGCCTTCCAAGCTGGCTATGCGGGTTCGATTCCCGCTACCCGCTCCAGCCCTCCCCCTCGCCTTCTGACGCGCCCTTGCCCCTGCGGGCCAAGGCGCGCGCTGCTGATCGCCCGGCGCCTTGCGCGGTGCCGGCGCGCGGCTGCGAACGGCACAGATCTGCGCTTTCCATCAGGCTCTTGAGGACAAGCACAAAAAATCGCTCGGGCGCCTGTCCGGTTTTGCCGGCCGATCCTGTTTCTCCGGGAAAACCACAAGACGTGTCGCATCCGTTTGTCGCACATCCCGGAGGAAACACATCATGCGCAAGATTTCGCCCAAGCCCGGCTGCAAGCTTGCAGCCCCCCATGCCAGCCTTGGCGCGCTCGGCGTGGCGCTGGCCGCCGCCTCGCTGATCGCCGCGCCACACGAGGCGCGTGCCGAAACCTGCCTGCTTGATCGCGACAATGACGGAGTGGTGGACGCCGGCACCGACGATGACGGCGGGGCGAATGACCAAAGCGGCGAGGACACCAACCTTGCCTGCGGGGTGGGCGCGGAGGCATCAGGCGGCTTTGGTATCACCGCCATTGGGCGCTTTGCCACCGCCAACGGAGGTAATAGTGTCGCGGTGGGCAATAGGGCAACCGCAGCAGAAAGCGGCAGCATTGCGATTGGCGGCGATGATGATGATGCGGACTTCATCGGTGCCCAAGCCTTGCAGGTGGGGAGCATTGCGATCGGGGCCGATGCACAAGCGTCGGGCGTTGCGGCAGTTGCCTTGGGGCAGGCGAGCAGCGGCCTTGGCAACTTCAGCACCGCCACCGGGGCCCAGGCCAAGGCCGAAGGGCAGCAAGCCACCGCGCTTGGCGCCAGAGCCGAGGCGCTCGGCGATTTCAGCACCGCCACCGGAACCTTCGCCAAGGCCGAGGGCCCCTCTGCCAACGCGCTTGGCGGTTTTGCCCAGGCGCTCGGCAACAACAGCACCGCCGTTGGGACCGCAGCCAGGGCCGAGGGCATTTCTGCCACCGCGCTTGGCGCCAGAGCCGAGGCGCTCGGCGATTTCAGCACCGCCACCGGAACCTTCGCCAAGGCCGAGGGCCCCTCTGCCAACGCGCTTGGCGGTTTTGCCCAGGCGCTCGGCAACAACAGCACCGCCGTTGGGACCGCAGCCAGGGCCGAGGGCAGTAGAGCCACTGCGCTTGGCGGTTTGACGGAGGCACTGGCAGACCTCAGCACCGCCGTTGGGACCGCAGCCAAGGCCGCAGACACCAGTGCCACCGCGCTCGGTGCCGCGACCGAGGCCCGGTTTCAAGCCACCGCGCTGGGCGTAGGCGCCACGGCGCTGGGGGATAACAGCATCGCTGCCGGGTTCTTTGCCAAGGCCGAGGGCGCCAGTTCCACCGCGCTTGGCGCCGAGGCCGAGGCGTCAGACTTGCTTGGCACCGCCACCGGAACCTTTGCCAAGGCCGAAGGCATCAGAGCCACCGCGCTCGGCGCCCAGGCCGAGGCCTTGGGGGAAAACAGCACGGCCACCGGGGCCCGTGCCAAGGCCGAGGGCGAAAATGCGACCGCGTTTGGCGCCGGGGCAAGGGCCGAGGCCGACAGCAGCCTCGCGCTGGGCAGCGATGCCCGCGCAGCCGAGCTCGATACGGTCGCGGTCGGCGCGGCAAGCAACGCCACCGGATCTGGCGCAATCGCCGTGGGCCCGCGTGCCAATGGCTCGGGCGCCAACAGCGTGGCGCTCGGCAATCTCGCCCAGGCCAATGCCGGCGAAAGCACCGCGCTGGGGGCAAACAGCTTGGCGACCGGCTTCCTTGCCACCGCGATCGGGTCCCAAGCGAACGCCTCCGGCAGCAATTCCATCGCGCTGGGCGGCCAGGCTAGCGCGCTCGGCGTGAATGGCGTTGCCATCGGCAGCAGCGCCAATGCCGCGGGCGACGGCACGATCGCGCAGGGCGCCAATGCCGATGCCCAGGGCGAAGGCAGCATCGCCATCGGGCTTGGCGCCGCCACCCAGAATGGCGCGGCCAACAGCGTCGCGCTGGGCGCGGGCGCGCTGGCTGACCGGGCCGGGACGGTCTCGATCGGCGCTGCCGGGGCCGAGCGCCAGCTGGTCAATGTCGCGGCCGGCACCGCCGGGACCGATGCGGTCAATCTCGATCAGCTCAACCAGGTCGAAGCCATCGCGGTGGGCGCGCAGACGGCGGCAAGCACCGCGCTTGCCCAGGCCACGCAGGCCTCTGCCGATGCTGCCGCGGCGCTCAATGCCGCCAATGGTGCGAGCGCTGCGGCGAGCGCCGCCCAGACCCGCGCGGACGAGGCCTTCGCCCTTGCCACGGGGGCGGATGCCACCGCGCAGAATGCGCTCAGTGCTGCCACTGGCGCCAGCCAGACCGCGAGCGAGGCCCTCAGCCGTGCCAACGCAGCGAGCAGTGAGGCCAGCGCGGCGCTGGCCGCCTCCACCGCCGCGGCCAATGCGGTCGCGGCCATCGATGGCCGCGTCGGCGCGCTCGAGAATGCCAATCTGGTGCAGGACGGGCGCATCCTCACGCTCGAGAACCGCACCGATCAGGCGCTCGCCGCCAATGCCGCGCAGGACGCGCGGATCGGCGCGGCCGAGGTGCGGCTTGACGAACAGGGCCAGCGGCTCGGCGCGGTCGAAACCGGCTTGGGCCAGCTGCTCGGCGCCATTCCGGCCGTTGCCACAGGCAGCGATGCCGTGGCGCTCGGCAATGCCAGCGTGGCCAGCGGCGACAATTCGGTGGCGATCGGCAACGGCGCGCAGGCCATGAATGGCGCCGCGGTGGCGATCGGGCTCGACAACCAGGCCAGCGGCAATGGCGCGGTGGCGATCGGCGATCCCAACCTTGCCACGGGCGATGGCGCGGTGGCGATCGGGCGCGACAACGTTGCCACCGGGCAGGGTGCGATCGCGCTGGGCGACACCAGCAGCGCGATCGGCACCTCGACCTTTGCCGCCGGGCGCGAGGCCAGCGCCAATGGCATCGCCGCGATCGCGCTCGGCGAGACCGCGAGCGCCGAGGGCGACAACACGGTGGCGCTGGGCAGCGGGGCCCGGGCGAGCGAAGGCGATGCGATTGCGCTCGGCACGGCCAGCAGCGCCACCGGCGCCTCCTCAGTGGCGGTGGGCCCGCGCGCCAATGGTTCGTCCGCCAACAGCGTGGCGATCGGCAATCTTGCCCAGGCCGAGGTTGGCGAAAGCACCGCTCTGGGGGCGAACAGCTTTGCCCTCGGGTTCTTCACCACCGCGGTCGGATCGCAGGCGGCGGCGATCGGCAGCAATGCCGTGGCCCTCGGCGCGCAGGCCAATGCACTGGGCAACAGCGGCATTGCCATTGGCAGCAGCGCCAATGCCGCGGGCGATGGTGCCATCGCACAGGGCGCGAATGCCGATGCCCAGGGCGCAAACAGTATCGCCATCGGGGAGGGTGCGGCAACCCGAAACAACGCTGTCAACAGCGTGGCGATCGGCACCGGGGCGCAGGCGCGTCACGCCAACAGCGTGGCAATCGGCACCGAGGCTCAGACCGTGCGCGACGATCAGATCCTGCTCGGCGCCACCCGCTCGACCTATACCCTGCCCGGGGTGTCGAGCGCGGCCAGCCGCGCCGCGCAGGAAGGCGCCGTGCGCCTGGTGACCGCCGATGCGCTGGGCAACCTTGCGACCAGCGACTTCGATCTCGCCCAGCTCAATGGTCTCAGCACCCGGCTGGGCACGGTCGAGGGGCAGATCATCATGCTGGGTTCTGCGGTCGATCGGCTGCAGATGGGCCTTGCCTCGCTCCAGCGCCAGGCCGCGGGCGGCACCGCGGCGGCCATGGCGCTGGGCGGCACGGTGATCCCCCCCGATGCCACCTTCTCGCTCTCGGTCAACCTGGCCACCTATCGCGGCGAGCAGGGCTTCTCCGCCGCGGCGGTGGCGCGGCTCGATGATCGGGTGTGGCTCTCGGGCGGCATTGCCGGATCGACGGTCAAGGGCTCGACCGGCGGGCGCGTGGGCGTCACCTTCGGCTGGTAAGGGCCTTGCCCCGCCCCGACGCCTTTGCGTTAGGGACTTGAAATCCCGCCCGGACTTGGCACTAAGTCCGGGCGGGGGTTTGTATGAAGTCGCATGAATGGCGCGTTCTGGAAAGCATCGTCGATGCGGCGATGGGCCTTCCCGCGGATCGGCGCGCCGCCTTTCTCGAACAGCAATTGGCAGGCGATCCGGCCGGGCTTGACAAGGCGCGCACGATCCTTGCCCGCCTCGCCGAGGCCGAAGACTTCCTCGAGCCGCCGCCGCCGGCGCCCGATCCGGCCGCGCCAGCAGGCAGCGCCCTGCCGGGCCAGATCGGGGTGTGGCAGCTGGGCGAGGAACTGGGGCGCGGGGGCATGGGCGTGGTCTATGCCGTGGCCCGCGCCGAGGGCGGGTTTGAACAGGCCGGCGCGCTCAAGCTGATGCGCAGCGACGGCGCGATCGACCTGCGCCGCTTCGAGGCCGAACGCCAGCTGCTGGCCCGGCTCGATCATCCCGGGATTGCCCGCCTGCTCGATGGCGGGGTGACCGCCGCGGGCCAGCCCTGGATGGTGATGGAGCGGGTCGATGGCGTGCCGATCGAGCGCTGGTGCGCCGCGCGCGCCGCCTCCTTGATGCAGCGCATCGCGCTGGTGCTCGAGGTCGCCGAAGCGGTGGGCGCGGCCCATGCCATGCTGGTGCTGCACCGCGATCTCAAGCCCGGCAATGTGCTGGTCGATGCCGCCGGGCGGGTGCGGGTGATCGATTTCGGCATCGCCAAGGAGCTGGGGGCAAGCGATCAGACGCAGGATCTGCTGCCGCTATCGGCGCCCTATGCCGCGCCCGAACTGCTCACCGGCGCGCCGGTTGGCCCGCCGGTGGATGTCTATGGCCTGGCGGCGATCCTCTACGAACTGGCCAGCGGCCGCCCGCCGATCGATCTTGCCGGGTTGCCGGTGGCGCTGGGGATCGGGCGGGTGCTCGATGCCGAGCCGGTGCGGCTGCTGGCGCTGCGCGATGAGGTGCCGGTGCTGGCCGCGGCACCAAAGGCGCTGGTGGCCGATCTCGATGCGGTGCTGGCCAAGGCGCTGCGCAAGCAGGCAGCGGATCGCTATCCCACGATCGAGGCCTTCGCCGAGGATCTGCGCCGCGCCTGCGATGGCCGGGCCGTGGCGGCGCGCAGCGGCGATCGGGCCTATCGTCTGCGCCGCCTTGCCTGGCGCGCGCGCTGGCCGATTGCGGCAACGCTCGCCATCGTCGCGGCGCTCGGCGCCGGGCTGGTCAGCACCGAGATCCAGCGGCGCGAGGCGCTGGCCGCGCGCGATGCGGCGCTGGCCGAGGAGCAGCGCAGCGATGCGGTGCGCCAGTCGCTCTATCTCTTGCTCGGCGAAAGCGTCGAGGCCGCCGGCACTGAGAGCAGCGCGCGCGAGGTGCTCGATCAGGCCACCCGCCGGATCCTTGCCGAGTTTGCCCGCGATCCGGGTGAAAGCGCGCGGGTGCTGCACGCGCTGGGCGAGCTGCACTTTTATCTCGGCGATTATGCCGCGGCCAAGGCAGCGCTCGCCCCGCTGGTGCGCGCCCGGGCACGGCAGGTGCCGGGCGATGTGCTGGCCGCGGCGCGCTATGACATGGCCCAGGCGATGGTGCGCCTTGGCGAGATCGAGGGGGCAAGGCCCCTGCTGCAACAGGCGCAGGCCTATTGGCAGGCCGATGCGCCCAAGTGGCGCGCCCGGCTGATCGACAGCCGGCTGGTCGAGGCGCAGATCCTGCGCGCCAGCGATCCGGCGGCAGCGGCGCGGATGCTCGCGGCGGCGACCCGCGATCACGCCGCAATGTTCGGCACCACCAACCGCCAGGCCGGGGTGTTCCAGAACAATCTTGGCGTTGCCCTGCTGGCGGCGGGCGATCCGGCCGGGGCCAGCGCGGCGCTCAAGAAGGCGCAGGCGATCTGGCAGGCCACCGGCCTCACCGACACGCCCGATGCGCTCAACACCGCCAACAATCTCGCCGCGCTCGAGATGCTGGCCGGGCGCCCCGCCGCGGCCGAGCCGCTGTTTGCCGAGGCGGTGCGCATCCGCCGCACGCTGTTCGGCGATTCGGCCGGAACCGCGGCGCTGCTCAGCAACCACGGCAAGGTGCTGCTGCAACTTGGCCGCGCGCGCGAGGCCGCGCCGCTCCTCGCCGAGGCGGCAGGGATGGCAGAGCAATTCGCCGGGGCGGGCGCGATGCAGCACGTCGCCGCGCTTGCCGGCCTGGCCGAGGCGCGCCTTGCGCTGGGTGCGCCCGATGCGCTCGCCCTCGCCCGCGAGGCGCTTGGCGCGGCCGAGCTGGGCAAGGCCCCGCCGCCGGCCAAGGCCATGGCGCTGCTGGCACTCGCCAAGGTGCAGCTTGCCGGCGGCGACCGGGCCGGCGCGCGGCAATCGCTCGGCGCCTTCGATAGCCTCTTGCCGCAGCTTGGCCCGGCCGGCGCGCGCCTGGGCGAGGCGGCCAAGCCTTTGCGCGCGCAGCTTTAGGCAGCCACGGCGGGGCCTTCCTCGGCAAGGTCAACCAGGAGCAGCGCCTTGGCCTTGACCCAATCGCGCCGCACGGTGCGCTCGCTGCAATCCAGCAGCCGGGCGATCTCGCTTTCGGCATAGCCGCCGAAGAAGCGCAGCTCGACCAGCTCGGCCAGGCGCGGGGCATAGCTTGCCAGCCGGGCGAGCGCGGCATCGAGCGCGATCAGGCGCTCATCGCTTTCCCAGTAGATCACCGGCAGATCGTCCTCGAAGGCCTCGGCCACGACGCCCCCGCCGCGCTTGGCCGCCTGGCGCGCGGCAGCGTGGTTGACCAGCACCTGGCGCATCGCCCGCGCCGCGGTGCGCAGGAAATGCGCCTCGTCGGCAAAGGCGTGCATGTGGCGCAGCTTGAGGAAGCATTCGTTGACGAGCGCGGTGGAGCGCAGCGTCTCGCTGGCGCCGTAACGCCAACGCAGATCGCGCGCCATGCGCTTGACCTGCGGATAGAGCGCAAGGATCAAGGCGTCGGTCGGGCTATCGGGGGCAGCGTGTTCGGCCATCTTGCGCAAATTCCTCTCGAAAAGTGAGGCTATCGCGGCAGCGCCGGCTTGTCACGCGCCTTGTGCGGCATAGACGATCTGCACCATGCGGCGGCTTTCCTCATCGAGCGGGGAGACGGTGACCTGCATCGCCGCCGCGGCGGCATCGCCTGCCCCCATCGAGAGGATGCGGGTGCCGCTCATGTTCATCTCGCCCTGTTCGGACAGCCCGGCGGCCTTGCCCCTCTCGCGGTAGAAGGCGATCACCTCATCGGCGCTGTCGGCGGTGGTGAAGGCGACCATGCCCTGCGCCTCGCCCGGCTTGCCGGTGACCGAGGCGGTGATCACCCCGCCGGGATAGATCGGCGCGAAGGCGGGCAAATCGGCCGGCGGGGCAATGCCCTCATCGGGATCGTCGGCGGTGCGCAGGGTGAGGCTCTCCCCACTCTCGCTGTCGGTGATGGTAGTCTCGTTCGTGTTGTCGCCGCAGGCGGCGAGGAGCAGGGCGAGGGCAAGGGTGGAGGCAAAGGCAGGGGCAGAGTGATGGCGCATGGCAGTCTCCTTCAAGGTGCAGGTTCGAGAATGACCCGCCGGGCAAGGCCGGGCGCGTGATAGGTGCCAACAAGGCGCGCGCCCCGGCGCGCAAGGACGAGGCGGTGCGTCATGCCATCGGCGGTCGGGTGGAAAGTGAGCAGCAGGCGGGCGCCCTTGCGTTCGACGCGGGCAAAGATGCCCCCGCCAAGCGCGCATTCCTCATCGCCGCGGATCGCCCCGCCATCCAGAAAGCTGCACATCGGTTGGTGCATGGCATAATCACCGCTGCCGTGCCGCTCGCTCCGCCCAAGCTGAAGGCTGACCGCCATCAGCCCGTTGTCGCCAGGATCGTCGGCCGCTGTCATGCGCCAATTGCCATGGAACGGGCCGGGGGCGTCCAGCTGCGCGGCCAGCGGCGCGGGCGCCAGGGCAAGCAGGCAGCCCGCAAGGCCGGCGCGCATCATGCGGCGATCCTCACGAGGCCCGCGCCCAGCATCAGGCCCGCGCCCAGCATCAGGCCGGTGCCCAGCATCAGCCCCGTCCAGCGCCTTTCGGCAAGGGCATCGAGCCGGGCCTGCCACTGTCCCGGCGGCAGCGCGGCGGCGAGCGCGCCGGCGAGCGCCTCGAGCTGTTCGGCGATCTGGGCGATCCCCTGGCCGAGCCGCGGGGCGGTCTGGGTCAGGCCATCGCCGAGGCGCAAGAGGGGGGGCAGCGCCGGATCGGGCCCCACCAGCGTGCGCCGGGCCAGCGGCGCCTCATGGCGCAGCGGGCGCGGATCGAGCGCGAGCGAGCCGATCCATGTCGTCCACTCCGCGCCGGCGCCGATGAGCAAGCGATCGAGCGCGGCGAGCGGATCGGGCGGCGCCGCCTGCGGGGCGCGCAAGGTCAGGCGCACCTGCCCATCCGGCTCGCGCAGCAGCACCGCCGCTTGCGTCCGCTCCCGCGCGGCGAGCAGCCAGGGGCGATCCGGCCCGTCGTTGATCCCTGTCCAGCTCCATGCGCGGTCAGTGCCGGCAAGTTCCTCGATCATCACCGCCGCGCCCACCATGCGGGAAAGCCAATGCCCGCTGCCCGTGGCATCGACCACCACATCGGCATGGCCGGCCTTGCCGCGCGCGCGCCAGCGCCACCCCGCGCCATGGGCAAGCGGGACGATCGTGCAATCGGTGAGGCCTTGGACGCCCGCTGCCGCGGCCTGCGCGGCAAGGCTCAGGCGCAGGGCCTCGGCGCCGATGATCGGGCGCGCCCCCGCCTCGCGTCGCCCGGCCTCGTCCCACACCAGCGCCCGGCCCATCGCCCAGCCGCCCGGCGCCTTCCCGAGGCTGCGCTCGAGCCGGGCGATCACCGCGGCGCTGGTGATGTGGGCGTGGCGCCGGTGCGCGGCGGGCTTGCCGGGGCGCGGCAGGGCCAGCCAGACCTGCCAGCCAGCGCGCGCAAGAACCAGCGCGGCGCCCTGCCCGGCGATACCATCGCCCACCACCAGAGCGCATGGGGTGCTGCACAGCGCCATCGCGCTCAGCCCTTGGCGGTGGGCAGGCCAAGCCCGCGCCCGCGCGCGCCCTTGGCCTCGAGCGCGACGAAGAACACGAGGCCGCTGGCCGCATCGCCATGCCCCAGGGTGTCCTTGACAACCGGCGCCAATACGCGGCCAGCCCCGCCACGCGGCACGAACATGTCACCGGGAAAGAACATGTCGCCAGGGAAAAACATGTCTCCGGGAAAGAACATGTCTCCGGGAAAGAACATGTCCCCAGGAAAGAACATGTCCCCTGGAAAGGCGATCACCCCCGGCTTCAACGCAAAGCCGTCCGAGGCGAAGACCTCCATCAGCACCCCGCGCTCCACCCGCCCGGCGAGCAGCTGCGCCTGGACCGGCCCGGCCAGCCGCGCGCGCAGCCGCACCGTCTTGACCAGCGCGGCGCGCAGCCGCTCGCCGGAAAGGCCCTTGAGCGCGCGCGGATTGGCGATGCTGATCTCGACCACATCGCCCTCGGCCCCGAGCGCGGCGGTGCCGGTGGCAAGACCGGTGGCGATGAAGCCTGTGGCAATAACGAAGCTGCGGCGGGACATGGTCATGGTCGCTCTCCTCTATGAAGCGGGTTTCGGGCCGGGGCCGATCTGGCCGGGTTCAGCCCGCGCCCTGCGCGGCAAGGCATGCGCGAATGTCCGGCAAGGCGTTTGCGATGGCCTGAGGGGTGGCAAGCACGCGCACCGAGGCGGCGGTGAGGGCGTCAAGCTCTGCCTCGGTCATGTCGGGCGCGCGCAGGCGGTCGGCGCGGACAGTCCAATACATCGCGGCATCGCTGGTCATTCCGGCAAGCTCCTCGGGCAGGCCATCCTTGATCACCGTCTTTGCCGCGAAAGCCGCACCCATCAGGCCGCGGCACTCATGTGCCTGCTCCACTTCGGCGCGGGTGGCGGTGATCGGCGCATCGCCTTGCGCCGCCGCATTTGCAGCAATCGCAGCGGCCCCTTGCGCCCCATTGGTCACGGCATCTGGTCTGCCGCCGCCGCCATCGGCGTTGCCGGTGTCGCTGCACCCCGCAAGGCTGGCGAGGCTCACGGCGGCCAGAAGGACAGGAACGCATCGCAACATGGTCATGGCCTCAATTCCCTGGATTGGCTGCTTCAGCCAGCCTGCTGGATTTCGCGGCAGGCGCGGACCTCCGGCAGCCGGCGCGTGAGCTCCTCGCCGGAAAGGAAGGGGTCGACGTAAGACTCGCGCAGCTTGCGCAGCTCGGCCTTGCTCATGCCCGAGACCGTCATCCGCTCGACGCGATTGCCCCAGAAGGCGGTGTCGGAAAGGCGGATATTCGCCAGCTCCTCGGGCAGCTCGGCATCGCCGCCATATCTCTTGGCGAGCAGGTTGCGGTTGGCGATCGCAGTGATGAGGCCTTCACACTTGTAGGTCTCTTCCGCCTCTGCGCGGGTGGCGATGATCGGTTCGTTGCTCGTGGGTGCATCGCTGGTGACAATCTCGGTCACACTGCCAGCCGCGTCGGCCATGGCGCCGGCAACAGCGCCCGCCTCCGCCCCGGCCCCGCGCCTTTCGTCTGCCTCGCCCGAACAGGCCGCAAGGCCCGCCAATGCCGCCAGGATTGCAAGCACGCGCATCATCATTCTCCCTTCACCGAGAGAGAACCGCAAACGGCGGCAGAACCGGACAGGCCGGGCGCAAATAATTTTTTCTGCTGCGGGGCTGTCCGGTTTGGCCGGATTTTCCGGTTTCCCATGAGCGACGGCGCGCCGGTGCGCCGGTGAATGGGGAGATTGTCCGATGTTTCGCAAATTCGCCGTGGGTCTCGCGCTGGGTGCGCTGGCCACCTCGCCCTTCCTTGCCAACGCAATCGCCGCGCAGCGCGAGGCGCCGGGTTCGATCACGCTCTACAGTGCCGAGAACCTTGGCGGCGCTCCGGTGCGGATCGCCCGCGATGTCGAGAACCTTCAGGAGATCCCCGCCGCCGAGGGCTTCGATGGCACCGCCAATGACTATGCCTTCTCGCTCAGGACCGAGGGCCAGTGGCAGGTGTGCATGGATGCGGGCTATCGCACGGGGTGCATGATCGTCGATGGCGAGGTCGCCTCGCTGGGTGACAATGGCGGATCGATCAGCTCGCTGCGCTACCTCGGGCCGAGCCGCAGGCTTGCCGCCGCCGCGCCGCAATCGCCGGCGGGCACGGCCGGCGCGGCGAAGGGCAAGAAGGGCAAGCGCTCCGCCGCGGCCACGCCGGCGGATGACTGGCAGCCGATGTACAATGTCGATCTGTTCGGTTCGGATTACCGCGAGATCAACTACACCGCGGCGGGCAACGACTGGCGCAGCTGCAAGGCAGCCTGCGATGGCGAAGCGCAGTGTGTGGCCTGGACCTATGTCGCGCCGGGCCGCAGCGAGTATGGCCAATGCTACCTCAAGGACAGCGTGCCTGAACCCTCCAACTCGGACTGCTGCATCTCCGGCATCAAGGGCGCGCCGAGTTCAGGCGGGGCACGGGGCGATGACGCGATCGCGCGCAGCTTCCGGCGGCTGGGCGAGACCGCCGGGCGGGCCGCCGAGGACGAGGCCAACGCCGCGGTCGAGCGCAAGGTGCGCGGGATGCTCGGCAAGATTCTCGATTGATCCAGCGCCGGGCGCCGGCGTGGCGCGGCACAGGCGCCTGATGCAAGAAGCCCCGGCGGCAGGCACCGCCGGGGCTGATTGTTGTGCTCCTGCGGGGGGCCGCAGCTCCCCGCACAGGCGTGTGGGCGTGGATCAGAAGTCCATGCCGCCCATGCCGCCCGGCATCGCCGGGGCCGGCTTGTCTTCCGGACGCTCGACGATCGCCGCTTCGGTGGTGATGAGCAGGCCAGCCACCGAGGCCGCATCCTGCAGCGCGGTGCGCACCACCTTGGTCGGGTCGATCACGCCAGCTTCGACCAGGTTCTCGTAGGTCTCGGTCTGGGCGTTGAAGCCCTTGGTCTCGTCGTTCTCGCGCAGCAGGTTGCCCGCGACCACCGCGCCATCGTGGCCGGCGTTCTCGGCAATCTGCTTGACCGGGGCGGTGATCGCCTTGCGGATGATGTCGATCCCGCGGGTCTGGTCGTCGTTCTCGCCCTTGAGGCCTTCGAGCGCCTTGGTGGCGTAGAGCAGCGCGGTGCCGCCGCCCGGGACGATCCCTTCTTCCACCGCCGCGCGGGTGGCGTGCAGGGCATCATCGACGCGGTCCTTGCGCTCCTTCACCTCGACTTCGGTGGCACCGCCAACCTTGATCACGGCCACGCCGCCAGCGAGCTTGGCCAGCCGCTCCTGCAGCTTTTCGCGGTCATAATCGCTGGTGGTGCTTTCGATCTGGGTGCGGATTTCGGCAACGCGGGCCTTGATGTCCTCAGCCGAACCGGCGCCATCGACGATGGTGGTGTTGTCCTTGTCGATGGTGACCTTCTTGGCCTGACCGAGCATGCCGAGCGTGACGTTCTCGAGCTTGATGCCGAGGTCTTCGCTGATGAGTTCGCCCTTGGTGAGGATGGCGATATCCTGCAGCATGGCCTTGCGGCGATCGCCGAAGCCCGGGGCCTTGACCGCGGCGACCTTGAGCCCGCCGCGCAGCTTGTTGACCACCAGGGTGGCCAGCGCCTCGCCTTCCACGTCCTCGGCGATGATCAGCAGCGGACGGCCCGACTGCACCACCGCCTCGAGCACCGGCAGCATCGACTGCAGGTTCGACAGCTTCTTCTCGTGGATCAGGATGTAGGGGTTCTCCAGCTCCACGGTCATCTTTTCGGGGTTGGTGATGAAGTAGGGCGAGAGATAGCCGCGGTCGAACTGCATCCCTTCGACCACGTCGAGCTCGAACTCGAGGCCCTTGGCTTCCTCGACCGTGATCACGCCTTCCTTGCCGACCTTCTCCATCGCCTCGGCGATCTTCTCGCCGACTTCGCGGTCACCATTGGCCGAGATGGTGCCGACCTGGGCGATTTCCTGCGAGCCCGAAACTTCCTTCGAGCGGGCCTTGAGGTTTTCCACCACCTTGGCGACGGCCAGATCGATCCCGCGCTTCAGGTCCATCGGGTTCATGCCCGCGGCAACCGACTTCATGCCCTCGGTCACGATCGCCTGGGCGAGCACGGTGGCGGTGGTGGTGCCATCGCCGGCCGCATCATTGGCCTTGCTGGCCACTTCGCGCAGCATCTGCGCGCCCATGTTCTCATACTTGTCCTTGAGCTCGATTTCCTTGGCGACGCTCACCCCGTCCTTGGTGATGCGCGGCGCGCCGAAGCTCTTGTCGATCACGACGTTGCGACCCTTGGGGCCGAGCGTCACCTTGACCGCGTTGGCGAGGATGTCGACCCCGCGCAGAATGCCTTCGCGCGCTTCGCGGCCGAACTTCACGTCCTTGGCTGCCATGTCCGTTTCTCCTGAGAATTGCGTGTTTGTGCTGGGAAGGTGCTCTGCGCCGATCAGGCCGCCTTGGCGGCAGCGGCAGCGGGCTCGATGATGCCCATGATGTCGCTTTCCTTCATGATCAGCAGGTCTTCACCGTTGATCTTCACTTCGGTGCCCGACCACTTGCCGAACAGCACGCGGTCACCCACCTTCACATCCATCGGGATGCGCTCACCGTCCTCGTCGCGGGCGCCGTCACCCACGGCGATCACCTCGCCTTCGCTCGGCTTTTCCTGAGCGCTGTCGGGAATGATGATGCCGCCAGCGGTCTTGGTGTCGGCTTCGATGCGGCGCACCAGAACGCGGTCGTGCAGCGGACGAAATGCCATTGGTATGACCTTTCCTGAATCTAGGGGTTGCTTGGCACTCTCCCCTCGAGAGTGCCAACGCGGCGCAGATGGTTGCGCGTTGCCGAGGAGTCAAGACGCCCGCCGCACAATTTTTTTGGGGGATCGGCCGAGCGGTGGTAGCCTGCCACGTGGGATCAGGATTGGGGTGCCCGCAAGGGCAAAGAGGGAGATCCGCCAATGGCCGAGGAAGTGGCAGGAACCGACTGGGCAAGCGACGTCAAGCGCTACGCGCCCGAGGCTGACGACGGGGTAATCGCGGCGATTGTGCGCTATTGCGGGATCGCGCTCAGAACCCGCGATGCCGCGCTCGTGTCCTTTTCCGATCCGGTGGAAACGGCGCGGGTGCGCGACAATTTCTGCCGCAAGAAGCTCGAGCTTACCGATCCCGACGAGGTAATCGACGCGGCGATTGCCAAGGTCGGCGAACGCATGAGCGACACCAGCTTCCGCAACCGGGTGACGGTCTATTACCTGCTGGCCGAACATTTCGGCAAGCTCACGGTGTTCGGGGCCGGCGCGGCGATGGCGGCGGCGGCCCCGGTGGCAGCCGCTGCGGCGGCCCCTGCAGCCGCACCGGCAGCGCCGCTGGCGGCGGCGGCGCTGCCCAGTGGCGGTCACGGCGCGGGGCGCAGCGGCGGGGCCGATCGGGATGATGGCTTCATCGGCTTTGCCACGCTGGTGGCCGGCGGCGGGGCGGCGATCATGCTCTTTGCCGCGATCGCCGGCAGCTACATTGCCGGGCGCTTCGACAAGGCCCCGCCGCCACCGGCCCCTGCCCCGGCCCCCGCGGCAGAGCCGGCAGCGCCTCCGGCCCCGGCGATCCCCGCAGGCGCAGGCATCGTTTCCGAGGTGGTCGAGGGCAGGCCCAAGGTCTCGGTCTATTTCGATGTCGGCAAGGCCGAAATCGCGCCCGACTTTGCCGCCGCGGTGGCGCCGATCAAGGCCTGGCTCGAGGCCAATCCCGCTGATCGGGTGCAGCTCAGCGGCTTTACCGATCCCACCGGCAATGCCGCGGCCAATGCCGAACTCGCCAAGAACCGCGCCCAGGCGGTGGCCGCATCGCTGGAGAAAGAGGGCGTGCCGGCCGAGCGCATCGACCTCGTAAAGCCCGAGGACATTTCCGACGAGGCGAGCGATCTTGCCGGCGCGCGGCGGGTGGAAATCACGCTCACGCCCGGCTAAGCCCGGCGCAAGCGTCATCCTGCGTGCGGCGTCCCTGCCAGGCGGCGGGGCCGCTGCGCGCTCCATCTTGTGAGGCCCTTGTTGACTGCCCCTTCCGCCAAGCTGCCCCCCAAGCTCGCCGCCAGTCTCGGGGACGAGATCAACCTAGCCGCCGAGGCCTGGCTGTGGCTGAAGACCAACCTTGCCCACCTTGCCGGGGCGCTGGCGGTGCTCATCATCGGGGTGATCCTCGCCCGCCTGCTCGGGCGCTGGGCCGACCGCGCGCTCACCCGTTCCGAGCGGATCGAGCCCACCGTCGCCAGGTTCCTCAGCAACATCATCCGCTATGCCCTGTGGGTGGTGGTGGGCGTGACGGTGCTGACCCAGTTCGGGGTCGAGACCACCAGCATCATCGCTGCGCTCGGCGGGCTGGCGCTGGCGGTGGGCCTCGCGCTTCAGGGCACGCTCAGCAATGTCGCGGCCGGGGTGATGATCCTGATCCAGCGCCCGTTTCGCGTCGGCGAGACGATCAGCGCGGGCACCGTCAACGGCACGGTGCAGGCGATCGGGCTGTTCACCACCGAGATCGTCCAGCTCGATGGCCTGTTCGTGATGGTGCCCAACAACGAGCTGTGGAACAAGCCGGTGGTCAATTTCACCCGGATGCCCACCCGGCGCTTTGAACTGCTGATCGGGATCGCCTACTCCGACAGCATCGAACAGGCGCGCGCCGAACTTCTGGCGCTGGCCCGGGCCGATGCGCGGGTGCTGGCCGATCCGGAGCCGGTGGCGTTTGTGGCCGCGCTGGCAGACAGCGCGGTGACGATGGGCCTCAGGGTGTGGTGCAAGACCGAGGACTGGCTGGCCCTGTCCTGGGCGCTGACCGAGGCGGCCAAGACCCGCTTTGCCGAGGTCGGCCTCACCATCCCCTTCCCCCAGCGCGAAGTGCGCACGCTCCCGGCGCGCGGCTAGGCGGGCAGCGCGGCGCGGGTCAGCCCCAGCGCCTCGCGCCGGTGCCAGCGCCACAACAGCCCCGCCGCGGCGCAGAACAGCCCGCCTGCCAGCCCGATCCAAACCCCCGTGCCTTGAAGCGGGGTGAGAAAGCCCAGCCCCAGCGCAAGGCCGATCCCCGGCACCCAGTAGCTCGCAATGGCGATCCACATCGGCACGCGCGTGTCCTGCAGGCCCCTCAGCGCACCGGCCGCCACCGCCTGCACCCCATCGGCGAGCTGGAAGATCGCGGCAAGCACCAGATATTGCAGCGCAAAGCCCACCAGCGCGGCATTGGCCGGGGCATCGGGATCGACATAGATGCGCAGCAGCAGTTCGGGCGCGAGGATCATCGCCGCGGCAGTCATCGCCATGAAGCCGGCGCCGATCGCCAGCGCCACCCAGCCCGCGCGCGCCACCCCGGCAGGATCGCGCGCGCCGTGGAAATAGCCGACCCGGATCGCCGCGGCCTGCCCCACCCCGAAGGGCACCTGGAAGGCAAGGCTGGCCAGTTGCAGCGCCACAGTGTGCCCGGCAAGCTCGGCTGCGCCGAAGCGCCCCATCAGGAAGGCCGCAGCGCCGAAGATCCCGGCCTCGGCGGTGATGGTGAGCGCGATCGGTAGGCCGATGCGGACGATCTGCCGGAAGCGCGGCCAATCGGGCACCCACAGCCGCCCGAAAACGTGATAGCGCGCCAGCCGCCGATCAAGCCGGATCGCGCAGACATAGGCCGCAAGCGTAAACAGCGTGGTGATCACCGTGGCCACCGCGGCGCCGGGAAGGCCCAGAGCCGGCGCGCCCAAATGCCCGAAGATGAAGGCATAATTGGCAAGCGCATTGACGAAGATGCCGAGGCCGGTGATCGCGGTGGCAAAGATCGGCCGGCCCAGCGCCGAGACGAAATTGCGCAGCACCGAGCACACCAGCATCGGCACCATCGAGAACACCAGCACATTGTTGTAACTGTTCGCGAGCGTGCGGATCTCTTGCTGCTGGCCGGTGAGCTGCATGATCGGATCGAGCATCAGGCACACAATCGTGCCGGCGATCCCGGCGATCAGCGCCAGCCACAGCGCCATGCGCACCGCCCGGCGCACCTGCCGCAGCGCCGGGGCATGCGCGCCGAGCGCCTCGGCGATCAGCGGCGCCACCGCCCCCGCAAGCCCCGAGAGCGCCCACAGCACCAGCCCGAACAGCGAGACCGCCAGCGCCGAGGCAGCCAGCTGCGCCTCGCCCAGCCGGGCGATGAAGATCACGTCGATCGCATAGGTGAGCATCTGCAGCAGGTTGGCCGCCGCCAGCGGCCCTGCCAGCCCCAGCGTGGCGCGCAGTTCCCGGGCCCAGCCGGGCCGCCTTGTGATGTGGGCCTGTTGCATGATCGTTCCATCGCCCGCGCCGCGGCGGGCCGACCGCCCTAGAGGTGCGCCCGGGCGCGGGCAAGCCCGATTGCCCGCGAGATTGCCCGGACGGGGCGCATGAAAAAGGGCGGCGCCAGCCCTGGCACCGCCCTTGTTCGAATGGCGCGATCGGAAGATCGGCGCGCGTGCGCTTACTTGAGCTCGACGGTGCCGCCGGCTTCCTCGATCTTCTTCTTGATCTCTTCGGCTTCGGCCTTGGAGACGCCTTCCTTGATCGCCTTGGGCGCGGATTCGACCAGGGTCTTGGCTTCCGTCAGGCCGAGGCCGGTGATGGCGCGGACTTCCTTGATCACCTGGATCTTCTTGCCGCCGTCGCCGGTGAGGATGACGTCGAATTCGGTCTGCTCCTCGGCCGCCGGGGCATCGCCGCCGGCACCGCCGCCCGGCACCGCAGCCACGGCGACCGCCGCCGCAGCGGAGACGCCCCAGGCTTCTTCGAGGGCCTTGGCGAGTTCGGCAGCTTCGAGCACGGTCAGCTGCGAGAGTTCTTCAACAAGCTTGGCAATATCGGCCATGATGGTTCACTCCTGATTGTGGCGGGGCTTATTGGCCCCAACAGATTGTTTCGTCTGGCGAAAAACGTCTCTTAAGCGGCCTTGTCCGCATAGGCGGCAAACACCCGGGCAACCTTGGCGGCCGGCGCGGTCACCACCTGGGCGATCTTGGTCGCCGGGGCATTGACCAGGCCGATGAGCTTGGCGCGCAGCTCGTCGAGGCTCGGCATCGAGGCGAGCGCCTTGATCCCGGCTTCATCGAGCACCACCGAACCCATCGCCCCGCCGACGATCTCGAGCTTGTCGTTCGACTTGGCGAAATCGACAGCGGCCTTGGCAGCCGCGACCGGGTCCTTCGACCAGGCCAGCCCGACCGGGCCGGTGAGCATGTCACTCAGCCCGACATAGGCGGTGTCTTGAAGGGCGAGCTTGGCGAGACGGTTCTTCGCGACCTTGTAGGCCGCGCCAGCTTCGCGCATCTTGCCGCGCAGTTCGGTGGACTGAGCCACCGTCATGCCGAGGTTGCGGGTGACGACCACCACGCCGACCTCGTTGAAGACCGCATTGAGCTGGGCGACCGCTTCGGCTTTCTGCGAACGATCCATGCCATACTCCTTCACATGTGATCGCGCACGGGAATGGCTCCCCGGGCGCGACCGGCTTCGATTGCCCCCGCACGGGCGGGGGTTTGTCCATGCCGGGGCCCCAAGGCACCCGGCACGGGCTGGTCCGTCGATAGGGAAGGAGGGTGTGCCATCAGGCACGCGCGGCGTGCCCGCCAGGGGCAGCCGGCAAATCTCGTTTCCCCGTCTAGGCTGGAAGATTAAGCAGGCGAGCCTGCACCAGCGGTCTCGGACGGATGGCCGGCATGGGCCTGGTGGCCCGCCGGACGGGGCGCTCCCTTAGGCGATCGGCGGCAGGAGTCAAGCAGATTGCACCGTTGCCGCCGGATCGGCGCACCGGCAGCGCATTGACAGGGGGCGGCGCGGCTCCTAGATGCACGCGCTCGCCCGCCTCGAGCAGGGCCGATTCATGCGCGGGGATCGGCTTCAGGATGGAGGCGGCGGCACGCCGATCTCGCGACGACAGGATGCTGCAGGCGGCTGGCCCCATGGGCCGGGCGCGCCTTGCGGCTTTGAGGGCGTCGGCTTGGGCGGCTTTTCTCGCGCGTGACGAGCATTCAGCGTTTTCCCGTCCGCGCGAGGGCCCTCTCTCGCGTGGCCCAGCAAAGAGGCCCTTTCCTCCATGGCAACCCAGGCCAAGCCGCCCGTGACCCGCAGCCGCAAGGCGCAAGGGACCGCCAAGAAGCGCATCCGCAAGATCTTCGGCGACATCCACGAAGTCGTCCAGATGCCCAACCTCATCGAGGTGCAGCGCGAAAGCTACGAGCAGTTCCTGCGCTCGGACAAGTCCACGGGCTATGCCTCGGGCCTCGAGAAGACCCTGCGCAGCGTCTTTCCGATCCGCGACTTTGCCGGCACGGCCGAGCTTGATTTCGTCCATTACGAGCTCGAGGATCCCAAGTACGACGTCACCGAGTGCCGCCAGCGCGGCATCACCTATGCCGCACCGATGAAGGTGACGCTGCGCCTCATCGTGTTCGAGGTCGATACCGAGACCGAGACCCGCTCCGTGCTCGATATCAAGGAGCAGGACGTCTACATGGGCGACATGCCGCTCATGACCGAGAACGGCACCTTCATCATCAACGGTACCGAGCGGGTGATCGTCAGCCAGATGCACCGTTCGCCGGGCGTGCTGTTCGATCACGATCGCGGCCGCACCCATTCCTCGGGCAAGCTGCTGTTTGCCGCGCGGGTCATTCCCTATCGCGGCTCCTGGCTCGATTTCGAGTTCGATGCCAAGGACATCGTCAATGTCCGCATCGACCGCAAGCGCAAGCTGCCGGTGACCTCGCTGCTCTATGCCCTGGGGCTCGATGCCGAGCAGATCCTCGCCTATTTCTACAACACCGTTACCTGGGAGCGCGCCGCGCGCAAGGATGGGGTGGATGGCTGGAAGGTGCCCTTCGTGGCCGAGGCCTGGCGCGGGGCCAAGCCGGCCTTCCCGCTGGTTGACGCTGCGACCGGCGAGGAAATCTTCCCCGCCGGGGTGAAGATCAGCCCGCGCGCTGCCAACAAGGCGGCCAAGGACGGCCTTGCCGAACTGCTGCTGCCGACCGAGGAAGTGGTGGGCCGCTATGCCGCCTGTGACATGATCGACGAGGCGACCGGGCGCATCTACATCGAGGCGGGCGACGAGGTCACGCTCGAGCACATCGAGGTGCTCGACAAGGCCGGGGTCGATCGCCTGCCGCTGCTCGACATCGACGAGATCAACACCGGCCCGTGGATCCGCAACACCTTGAAGGCCGACAAGGCCGAGAACCGCGACGAGGGGCTCGAGGCGATCTACAAGGTGATGCGCCCGGGCGAACCGCCGACGAAGGAAACCGCCGAGGCGCTGTTCGAGGGCCTGTTCTTCGATCCCGAGCGTTATGACCTCTCGGCGGTGGGCCGGGTCAAGCTCAACATGCGCCTGGGGCTGGAGTGCGAGGACACCATCACCACCCTGCGCAAGGAGGATATCCTTGCCGTGGTCAAGGAGCTGGTCGGCCTCAAGGACGGCAAGGGCGAGGTCGATGACATCGACAATCTCGGCAACCGCCGGGTGCGCTCGGTGGGCGAGCTGCTCGAAAACCAGTACCGCGTTGGCCTCTTGCGCATGGAGCGCGCGGTCAAGGAGCGCATGAGCAGCGTGGACGTCTCCACCGTCATGCCCAATGACCTCATCAACGCCAAGCCGGCGGTGGCGGCGGTGCGCGAGTTCTTCGGCTCCTCGCAGCTTTCGCAGTTCATGGACCAGACCAACCCGCTCTCCGAAGTCACCCACAAGCGCCGCGTCTCGGCGCTGGGGCCGGGCGGTCTCACCCGCGAGCGCGCCGGCTTCGAGGTGCGCGACGTGCACCCCACCCACTATGGCCGCATCTGCCCGATCGAGACGCCCGAAGGGCCGAACATCGGCCTCATCAACTCGCTGGCGAGCTTCAGCCGGGTCAACAAGTATGGCTTCATCGAGACCCCCTATCGCAAGGTGGTCGATGGCAAGGTGACGAGCGAGGTCGTCTATCTTTCGGCGATGGAGGAGCAGAAGCACACCGTCGCCCAGGCCTCGGCCGAGCTTAATCCCGATGGCAGCTTCGTCGAGGAGCTGGTCTCGGCGCGCCACAATGGCGACAACCTGATGGCCCCGCGCGAGCAGATCACGCTGATGGACGTCAGCCCCAAGCAGCTCGTCTCGGTCGCCGCCTCGCTCATTCCCTTCCTCGAAAACGACGACGCCAACCGCGCGCTGATGGGCTCGAACATGCAGCGCCAGGCGGTGCCGCTGGTCAAGGCCGAGGCGCCCTTCGTGGGCACCGGGATGGAGGAGACCGTGGCGCGCGATTCGGGCGCGGCGATCGCGGCGCGGCGCGGGGGGATCGTGGACCAGGTCGATGCCACCCGCATCGTCATCCGCGCGATCGGTGACGTGGAACCCGGCCAGTCGGGGGTGGATATCTACACCCTGCAGAAGTTCCAGCGCTCCAACCAGAACACCTGCATCAACCAGCGCCCGCTGGTGAAGGTGGGTGATGTGATCGAGGCGGGCGACATCATCGCCGACGGGCCTTCGACCGACCTCGGCGAGCTGGCGCTGGGCCGCAACAGCCTCGTCGCCTTCATGCCGTGGAACGGCTACAACTACGAGGACTCGATCCTGATCTCCGAACGCATCGTCAAGGACGACGTGTTCACCTCGATCCACATCGAGGAATTCGAGGTCATGGCCCGTGACACCAAGCTCGGGCCGGAAGACATCACCCGCGACATTCCCAATGTCGGCGAGGAGGCGCTGCGCAACCTCGACGAGGCGGGCATCGTCTATATCGGCGCCGAGGTGCACCCGGGTGACATCCTGGTGGGCAAAATCACGCCCAAGGGCGAATCGCCGATGACCCCGGAAGAAAAGCTGCTGCGCGCGATCTTCGGCGAGAAGGCCTCCGACGTGCGCGACACCTCGCTGCGCCTGCCGCCGGGGGTGTCGGGCACGGTGGTCGAGGTGCGGGTGTTCAACCGCCACGGGATCGAGATCGATGACCGCACCCGGGCGATCCAGAACGAGGAGATCGAACGCCTGCGCAAGGACGCTGCTGACGAGCGCAACATCCTCAACCGCGCCACCTACAACCGCTTGCGCGACATGCTGCTGGGCCAGACCGCCTCGGCCGCGCCCAAGGGGCTGAAGAAGGGCATCACCATCACCGAGGAGGTGCTCGAGGAGGTCGATCGCCACGAGTGGTTCAAGTTCGCGGTCGCCGATGATGCGCGCCAGGAGCAGATCGAGGCGGTGAAGTCGCAATATGACGAGGCGGTGAAGTCGATCGACGCCAAGTTCCAGGACCGTAAGGAGAAGCTGGAGCGCGGCGACGAGCTGCCCCCGGGCGTGCTCAAGATGGTCAAGGTCTTCGTCGCGGTGAAGCGCAAGCTCCAGCCGGGCGACAAGATGGCCGGGCGTCACGGCAACAAGGGCGTGATCAGCCGCATCCTGCCGGTCGAGGACATGCCCTTCCTCGAGGATGGCACCCCGGTTGACATCGTGCTCAACCCGCTGGGCGTGCCCTCGCGCATGAACGTGGGGCAGATCTTCGAGACCCACCTCGGCTTTGCCGCGCGTGCGCTCGGGCACCAGATCAAGGACCTGCTCGAGGAATGGCGCGCGGCCAATCCCAATGCCGCCGAGGACTATGCCAACGTGCCCCCGCCGGCAGCGGTGCTCGAGCGGCTCAAGGACATCTATGGCGAGCAGTATCACGAGGACCTCGAGAGCCGCTCGACCGCCGAGATCGTCGAACTGGCGCAGAACCTTTCGGCCGGCGTGCCGATGGGAACCCCGGTGTTCGACGGGGCGCGCGAGGCCGATGTCACCAACATGCTGGTCAAGGCCGGGCTCGATCCCTCGGGCCAGAGCGTCCTTTATGACGGGCGCACCGGTGAGGCGTTTGACCGCAAGGTGACGGTGGGCATCATCTACATGCTCAAGCTCCACCACCTCGTCGATGACAAGATCCACGCGCGTTCGATCGGGCCTTACAGCCTCGTCACCCAGCAGCCGCTGGGCGGCAAGGCGCAGTTCGGCGGGCAGCGCTTCGGCGAGATGGAGGTCTGGGCGCTCCAGGCCTATGGCGCGGCCTACACCTTGCAGGAAATGCTCACGGTGAAGTCCGACGACGTGGTCGGCCGCACCAAGGTCTATGAAGCGATCGTCAAGGGCGACGACACCTTCGAGGCCGGTATCCCTGAGAGCTTCAACGTGCTCGTCAAGGAAATGCGCAGCCTTGGCCTCAATGTCGAGCTGAAGTCGCTTTCCGACGAGGACGAGGACGCCGATTTCGCCGAGGCCGCAGAGTGAGGGCCGGGGGCACCCGCGCCCCCGTCCATCGCCTCCCCTGCCCTTCATCCCCCCTAAGGGAACACAGTCATGAACGACCTGACCAGATTCACCAACCAGCTGGCGAAGCCCGAAACCTTCGACCAGATCCAGATCGGCATCGCTTCGCCCGAGCGCATCCGCTCGTGGTCCTATGGCGAGATCAAGAAGCCCGAGACGATCAACTACCGCACCTTCAAGCCCGAGCGTGACGGGCTGTTCTGCGCGCGCATCTTCGGCCCGGTGAAGGACTACGAGTGCCTGTGCGGCAAGTACAAGCGCATGAAGTACAAGGGCGTCGTCTGCGAAAAGTGCGGCGTCGAAGTCACCGTTACCAAGGTGCGGCGCGAGCGCATGGGCCATATCGAACTCGCTGCCCCGGTCGCGCACATCTGGTTCCTGAAGTCGCTGCCCAGCCGCATCGGCCTGTTGCTCGACATGCAATTGAAGCAGCTTGAGCGCATCCTCTATTTCGAGAACTACGTGGTGATCGAGCCGGGCCTCACCCCGCTCGAGAAATACCAGCTGCTCACCGAGGATGAGCTCCTCGAGGCGCAGGACGAATATGGCGAGGACGCCTTCACCGCCGATATCGGTGCCGAGGCCGTGCGCACCATGCTGATGCAGCTCGACCTCGAGGCCGAGCGCGATGCGCTGATGGAGGAGCTTGCCACCACCAAGTCGGCCCTGAAGCCCAAGAAGATCATCAAGCGCCTCAAGGTCGTCGAAAGCTTCATCGAATCGGGCAACCGGCCCGAATGGATGATCCTCGAGGTGATCCCGGTGATCCCGCCCGAGCTGCGCCCGCTGGTGCCGCTCGACGGGGGCCGCTTTGCCACCTCGGATTTGAACGACCTCTACCGCCGCGTCATCAACCGCAACAACCGCTTGAAGCGCCTGATCGAGCTGCGCGCGCCCGACATCATCGTGCGCAACGAAAAGCGCATGCTTCAGGAAGCGGTCGATGCGCTGTTCGACAATGGCCGGCGCGGCCGGGTGATCACCGGCGCGAACAAGCGGCCCTTGAAGTCACTCTCCGACATGCTCAAGGGCAAGCAGGGCCGCTTCCGCCAGAACCTGCTCGGCAAGCGCGTCGACTATTCGGGCCGTTCGGTGATCGTGACCGGGCCTGAGCTCAAGCTGCACCAGTGCGGGTTGCCCAAGAAGATGGCGCTCGAGCTGTTCAAGCCGTTCATCTACGCCCGGCTTGACGCCAAGGGCCTGTCGATGACCTTGAAGCAGGCCAAGAAGTGGGTCGAAAAGGAGCGCAAGGAAGTCTGGGACATCCTCGATGAGGTGATCCGCGAGCACCCGGTTCTCCTGAACCGCGCGCCGACGCTCCACCGCCTCGGTATCCAGGCCTTCGAGCCGGTGCTGATCGAGGGCAAGGCGATCCAGCTGCACCCGCTGGTCTGCGCCGCCTTCAACGCCGACTTTGATGGCGACCAGATGGCGGTGCACGTGCCCTTGAGCCTCGAAGCCCAGCTCGAGGCGCGGGTGCTGATGATGAGCACCAACAACATCCTCTCGCCCGCCAATGGCAAGCCGATCATCGTGCCCTCGCAGGACATGGTGCTGGGGATCTACTACCTGTCGATGGAACGGCAGGAGAAGCACCCCGAGTTCATCACCGAGCCCGATGGCACCAAGATCGAAAAGCTCCCCCGCTTTTCCGACATGGCCGAGGTGCACCAGGCGCTCGAGGCCAAGGCGGTGACGCTCCACACCCGCATCATCGCCCGCGTGCCGCAGGCCGATGAAAGCGGCAAGGTGGTGATGAAGCGCTTTGTCACCACCCCGGGGCGGATGCTGATCGGCGAATGCCTGCCCAAGAGCCACAAGGTGCCCTTCGACATCGTCAACCGCCTGCTCACCAAGCGCGAGATCGGCGACGTGATCGATCAGGTCTATCGCCACACCGGGCAGAAGGACACGGTGCTGTTTGCCGATGCGATCATGGCGCTGGGCTTCCGCTATGCCTTCAAGGCCGGGATCAGCTTCGGCAAGGATGACATGATCATCCCCGCGGCCAAGGAGCGCCTGGTCGAGGAGACCAAGGAGCTGGTTGCTGGCTACGAGCAACAGTACCAGGACGGCCTCATCACCCAGCAGGAAAAGTACAACAAGGTGATCGACGCCTGGTCGAAGTGCGGCGACATGGTGGCCGAGGCGATGATGGCCGAGATCAAGGCCACCCCGATCGATCCCGAGACCGGGCGTGAGGGCGAGGTCAACTCGATCTACATGATGAGCCATTCGGGCGCGCGCGGCAGCCCGGCGCAGATGAAGCAGCTCGCGGGGATGCGCGGGCTGATGGCCAAGCCTTCGGGCGAGATCATCGAGACCCCGATCATCTCCAACTTCAAGGAGGGCCTCACCGTCCTTGAATACTTCAACTCCACCCACGGCGCGCGCAAGGGCCTGGCCGACACCGCGCTCAAGACCGCCAACTCGGGCTATCTCACCCGGCGCCTGGTTGACGTGTCGCAGGACTGCGTCATCGTTGAGGAGGATTGCGGCACGCAGAACGCGCTCGAAATGCGCGCGATCATCCGCGGCGGCAGCGTCATCGCCTCGCTCGGCGAGCGCATCCTCGGGCGCACCGTGGCCGAGGATATCCTCAACGCCGCCACCGGCGAAGTGATCGTGCCGGCCGGCACGCTGCTCGACGAGGCGATGGTCAAGGCGATCGAAGCGGCCGAGGTGCAATCGGTCAAGATCCGCTCGCCGCTGATCTGCGAGGCCGAACAGGGCGTGTGCGCGGCCTGCTATGGGCGCGATCTTGCCCGCGGCACCCCGGTCAATATCGGCGAGGCGGTGGGCGTGATCGCCGCCCAGTCGATCGGCGAGCCGGGCACGCAGCTGACCATGCGCACCTTCCACATCGGTGGGGCGGCCCAGCTCAACGAGACCAGCCATCTCGAGGCGATCTCGGAAGGGCGGGTGGAATACCGCAACATGCGCACCATCACCGACAAGCAGGGCCGGCTGCTCAGCCTCGAGCGCAACGGCGAGCTGGCGGTGATCGATGCCGAAGGGCGCGAGCGCGAGATGCACCGCGTGCCCTATGGCACCGTGCTCAAGTTCAAGGACGGCGAGCAGGTCAAGGTGGGCGACCGCCTGGCCGAGTGGGACCCCTTCACCCTGCCGATCATCACCGAGACCTCGGGCGTGGTGAAGTATCAGGACCTGATCGAGGGCGTCACGCTCGAGGAGCAGGTCGATGATGCCACCGGCATTGCCCAGCGCGTGGTGACCGAGAACCGCGCCACCGGGCGCAAGAAGAAGGAAGACCTGCGCCCGCGCCTGACGCTTCTCAATGAGGCAGGTGGCGAGACCGAGGCGGCGCGCTACATGCTCGCCCCCGGCACCACGCTGTCGGTCGAGGATGGGCAGCAGGTCGAGGCCGGCGATGTGCTCGCCCGCGCTACCCGCGAGGCGGCCAAGACCCGCGACATCACCGGCGGTCTGCCGCGGGTGGCCGAGCTGTTCGAGGCGCGCATGCCCAAGGACGTGGCGATCATCGCCAAGGTCTCGGGCCGGGTGGAATTCCTGCGCGAATACAAGGCCAAGCGCAAGATCGCGATCATCCCCGAGGAGGGTGAACCGGTCGAATACCTGATCCCCAAGACCAAGATCATCGACGTGCAGGAAGGCGACTATGTGAAGAAGGGGGACATCCTCGTCTCCGGCTCGCCCAACCCGCACGACATCCTCGAGGTGCTCGGGGTCGAGGCTCTGGCCGAATACCTGGTGAACGAGATCCAGGAGGTCTATCGGGTGCAGGGCGTGAAGATCAACGACAAGCACATCGAGGTGATCGTCCGCCAGATGCTGCAGAAGGTCGAGATCACCGATGGTGGGGACACCACCCTGCTGCCGGGCGAACAGGTCGATCTGGCCGAGATGCTCGAGGTCAATGCCAAGCTGGCCAAGGGCAAGCAACCGGCGCAGGGCAAGCCGGTGCTGCTCGGCATCACCAAGGCGAGCCTGCAGACCCGCTCCTTCATCTCGGCGGCGAGCTTCCAGGAAACCACCCGGGTGCTCACCCAGGCCGCGGTTGAAGGCAAGAAGGACACGCTCGTCGGGCTGAAGGAGAACGTCATCGTCGGGCGCCTGATCCCGGCTGGCACCGGTGCGGCGATGAACCGCCTGCGCGTGGCTGCCAACGCGCGCGATGCGGCGCTCAAGGCCGCCTGGCGGCGCCAGCAGGAAGCGCTCGCCTCGGCCGGGCAGCGCGAGGCCGAGCCAGCGGTCGATGCGATCGGCTCGGAAGAGGCGATGAAGGCGGCGATGGCGGCCTCGGCCTCTGCCGCCGCGGCGGCGCGCGAGAGCGACGAAGGCTGACAGCAGGCCGCCGGGGCGCTTGCCCCGCAATCGAGCGTAGGCCCCGCCGGAGCACCTGCTCCGGCGGGGCTTTTGCATGGGTCACCGCGCTGACCAAGAATCGCTATTGCAAATCACTCGCAGCTTGATACAAGGGCCAAGCAACCCACCCCCCTTGTGATCTCGAGCGAGGCCGGATGACCCCTGACAACGCCCCTTCCGCCGCATCCCGCAAGCTGATCGCCGCGCTCGCCGTCCCGCCGCGGGTCGATGCGCTCGGCCCGATCGGCGGGCGCTTCGTCCATGCCCTGCGCCTGATCGCGCTGCACGAGCGGCTGGGGCGCGATCCGGTGCCCGAACTCGCGGCCCGGCTGGGCGGGGTCGAGATCGCGGCCAAGGCACTGATCCTCGCCCAGGCGATCTCGGCGAGCTGGCCCGAGGCGATTCATGTCAGCCGCTTCTGCTGCCGCCTGATGAGCCACGATGAGGCCACCATCGGCGCCTTTGTCGATGCCGCGGCGCGGGGTGATCGGGTGGGGTTCGAGGCCGCGCTTGCCGGCTTGGTGCGGCCCGAGCGCATGGTGCGCCTGTGGGAGGCGAGCCTCGCGCTCGCCGCGGCGGAGTGGCGCGCGGCCTGATGCCTTGCCGGCAGGGCCGCGGCGCACTACCGCGCCGGGCATGATCACCACCCGCTTTGCCCCCTCGCCCACCGGCCGCCTGCATGTCGGCAATATCCGCACGGCGCTCCACAACTGGCTGCTGGCAAGAAAGGGGGGCGGGCGCTTCATCCTGCGCATCGACGACACCGATGCCGCGCGCAGCCGCGAGGAATATGCCGAGGCGATCCGCGCGGATCTCGCCTGGCTCGGCCTCACCTGGGATGCCGAGGAGCGCCAGTCGGCCCGGATCGCGCGCTACGAGGCGGCTTTTGATGCATTGCGCGCGGCGGGGCGCATCTACCCGTGCTACGAAACCGCGCAGGAGCTGGAGATCAAGCGCAAGATCGCGCTCTCGCGCGGGCTGCCGCCGATCTATGATCGCGCCGCGCTCAGGCTCACCGCCGCCGAGCGCGCCGCCCATGAGGCCGCCGGGAACCAGCCGCACTGGCGCTTCCTGCTCGATCATGACGCGCCGATCGCCTGGCAGGATGGCATCCGCGGGCCGCAGCGGTTTGATCCGGCGCAGCTTTCCGATCCGGTGATCCGGCGCGCCGATGGCTCGTGGCTCTACATGCTGCCGAGCGCTGTGGACGATCTCGACATGGGGGTGAGCCAGGTGCTGCGCGGTGAGGACCATGTCTCCAATACCGCGGTGCAGCTCCAGATCTTCACCGCGCTCATCGCCGCAGGCTTTGGCGAGGGCGCGGGCGCGGGCAAGCCCCCGGCGCTGCCCGCCTTTGCCCACATGGCGCTGCTGGTGGGACGCGAGGGCAAGCTGTCGAAGCGCCTTGGCGCGCTCGGCTGCGATGCCTTTCGCGCCCAGGGCATCGAGCCCGAGGCGATCATCGCCCTGCTCGCCCGGCTGGGCACCGCGCTCCCGATTGAGCCGATCGTCGATCGCGCCGCGCTCATCGCCAGCTTTGACCTTGCCCATTTCGGGCGCGCGCCCGCGCGGTTCGACGAGGCCGAGCTCGAACGGCTCAATGCCGCGATCATCCACCAGCTGCCCTATGAGGCCGTCGCGGCCCGCTTGCCCCAAGGCATGGATGCCGCCGGCTGGCACGCCATCCGCCCCAATCTTTCGCGGCTAAGCGAGGCGGCCGAATGGTGGGCGGTGGTCACCGGCCCTGTCACCCCGCCGCCCTTCAGCCCGGAAGACCAGGCCTTCCTGGCCGAGGCCGCGCGCCTGCTCGTCTGGGACGATGCCCCCTGGGCAAGCCTTACCGCGGCGCTGAAAGACGCCACCGGGCGCAAGGGCCGCGCGCTGTTCCTGCCGCTGCGCCTTGCGCTCACCGGGCGCGATCACGGGCCGGACATGGCCGAGCTCTTGCCGCTGATCGGCGAGGCCGAGGCCCGCGCGCGGCTGGCGCGCGCCGCCGGGATCAGCGCCTGACCGCGAGCAGCAGGCCCTTGCCACGGTGCGGCAGGGGGACGAGGTCTGGCGGGAGCTGCTGATCGCTGCGCACCTCGCCGATGATCCACACATGGGTGAAGGCCGCGCGCGGCATCAGCGCGAGCGCGCGGCTCAATTGCAGGCGCAGGCTCTTGCGGCGGCAGCCATCGGGGATCACCACCTGCGAAGGATCGTGGGCAAAGGGCCCGGCGATGGGGTGATGGATCGAGAGCGGGTTCATCCCCGGCCCATACCACTGGTCGTTGATGAAGACGCTGCGCCGCGCCAGCGCGAGGCCGCCCAGGTGATCGAGCACCGGCAGCGCCCACTTGGCCGGGCAGGGATTGACCACGAACAGCGCCACCCGCGATCCGCGCGGGATCGCCTCGAGCGTGGGCACGGCGGCGGCGATCGGGCGGTTCTGTTCGACATAGGCCGCCGCGGTGCCCACCGCGCGCACCGCAAAGAGGCCGAGCGCCACGCTCCAGAACACCGCCCGCCCCCAGGGGCCCATGCGCCGCGGGGCGATTGCCAGCAGGGCGAGGATGAAGGCATAAGGCACCATCCGCATGTCGGCAAAGGCCGAGCCGAGCACATACATCGGCAGCGCCGCCACGCAGGCAAAGGCGAGCGCCGCCGCGAGCGCCACACGCCGGTCAAACCCGGTGCCGCGATAGAACACCGCCGCCACGATCAGCCCCGCGATCACGCCCAGCGAGGCAAGGTCGAAGGCCTGCCACTTGGTGCGCAGCGCCGAGATCAGCCAGATACCCTTGAAGAACCACGCCCAGGTGCCGGTGAAGGCGGGGCCGACCTCGCTGCGCCACAGCACCATCGGCACCAGCGGCAAGAGCAGCGGGGCGCAGGCGCCAAGGATGCGGCGGATGGCGGTGAAGGGGTGGCTGCGCGCGGCCACCTCATCCGCCAGCATGGCCGCGCCGCACATCAGCCCGAGGAAGGCCCAGCCATAGGTGTGGCACACCCAGATCACCGGCCCTGCCGCGGCCAGCCACAGCGCCGCCGCCAGCGGCCGGGCGCGCTCGCGCAAGCTGACCCAGGCGGCAAAGGCCAGCAGCGCCAGCGCCATGCCGAGGGCGAAATTGATGAAGCCGTAGTTGAAGGGATAGCCGTAGATCAGCGGCAGGGCGGCGATGGCAAAGGGGGTGATGCGGCCATGGATCGCGCGGCTCACCGCAAGGATGCCGAGCGTGGCGAGCAACTGGGTGAGCGCCACCACCGCGCGCACCGCGCCTTCGAGCCCAAGCGCGCGGTGCAGCAGCTCGACCAACAGGTCAGCGCCAAGATTGCCGATCAGCCGCCACTCATAGGAATAGTAGGGCTGGAGTTCGGGCCGGTTGGCCAGATCGGTCTGCACCGCATAGCGCCCGATATGGCCATAAAGATCAACCAGCGGCGGGATCTCGACCACCATCAGCGGCACAAGCGACACGAGGCAGATCAGCGCAACAGCCGGCCAGCTCTCCAGCTTGAGCGCTCGCCAGGGCTCTCCCGCCAGCGGCGGGTGTGCGGTGTGGCTTGCGCTGGTCATTCGCTGTCCGCCCGCCGGAACACGAAGAATTGCGACAGCAGGAAGAACACCGCCGTATAGGCCACAATCGCCGGGACCTGCGCCATTACCGGCGAAAGCCCGAAGACGCACGCGCTGCCCAGCAGCACCACCAGATTGACCGCGAAGGCGAGGAAGAACACCACCAGAAACCGCATCACCTCACCGCCCGAAACGGCACCGCGCACCCCAAAGACATAGTGGCGGTTGAGCGTGAAGGAGAGCAGCAGCCCCACGCCATAGCCTGCAACATTGGCCGCCACCGCAGTCAGACCCGCCATCAGGCCAGCGAAGATCACTGCCCAGCCGACCAGCGAATTTGCGATCCCGGTCAGCACGAACCGGCCAAAGCGGGCCAGCATCGCTTCAGCGCGCCATCAGGCTGTATTGCGCGCCGAGCGGCAACCAGCCGAGCCCGGCCTCGAGCGGGCGCAGCATCGCCAAGGGGCCGGGGAAGAACAGCCGCCAGGTCAGCCGCACATCGGCAAAGCCCGCCGCCTGCACCCGCCGCTTCATCTCTGGCCCGGAAATCAGCACGGCATTGCGATCAAACGGGCAGGTGGCCACCGCATGGCGGGTGAGCGGGTTCCAGGGGTTGTGCTCGAACAGCACCAGCCGCCCATCCGGGGCAAGCGTGCGGCGGATCTCGACAAGGAGGGCTATGTGCTGATCGGCGGGGATGTGGTGGAAGACGCAGGCGGTAAAGACGAGATCGAAGCTCGCCGCGGCAAAGGGCAGGCGCGCGCCATCATAGCACACGGTTTCAACCGGCCTTTGCGCCCGGCTGCGGCAGCGCGCCAGCGATGCGGCCGAAACATCGACACAGGTGAGCGCAGCCTCGGGAAAGTGGCGCTGGAGCGGGGCGACGCTGTTGCCCGCCCCGGCGCCGAAATCCATGATCCGACGGGGGACGATCCCCTGCCGGGCGAGATCGCGCGCCGCCGCGGCAACCTTGTATTCGGCAAAGAAATCCGGCGCCTCGCCGCTCAGCCTGATCGAGGCGGCGTGCTGGGCATCGTAATCATCGACATAGGCATCGAATTCAGCCGGCGACACCGATGCGCTCCTGCAATTCCTCCTCGAGCGCGCGCACCGGCGCCCCGGCCTCGGCACTCGCCGCCGGCTGGCCGCGCAGTTCGGCGATGATGTAGAGCGGGCGGCGCTTGGATTCCATGTACATGCGCCCGAGATATTCGCCAAAGACGCCGAGCACCAGCAGTTGCACGCTGCCGATGATCAGCACCAGCGAGGCAAGGCTGGCCCAGCCCTGCACCGTGCCCCCGGCGAGCCACACCGCCACGATCCAGATGAGGCCGAGCAGCCCCATCAGCCCGAAGACCATGCCAAGGTGCGAAGCCAGGCGCAGCGGCACCACCGAAAAGCTCGTCACCGCATCCACGGCAAGGGCCACCATCTTGGCCAGCGGATAATGCGTCTCCCCGGCAAAGCGCGGATCGCGCTCATAGGGCACCGCCGCCTGTTCAAAGCCGATCCAGCTCACCATGCCGCGCACGAAGCGATAGCGTTCGGGCATGGCGTTGAGCTGATCGACCACCCGCCTGGTCATCAGCCGGAAATCGCCGGTGTCGCGGGGAATATGGGTGTCGACCAGCCGATCGAGCAGGCGGTAGAACAGCGCCGCGGTGCCGCGCTTGAAGGCGGTCTCGCCGTGGCGCTTGATGCGCTGGCCATAGGCCACATCATAGCCTTCGCGGATCTTGGCGAGCATCGGGCCCAAGAGTTCGGGCGGATCCTGCAGATCGGCATCGAGCACGAACACCAGCTCGCCGCGCACATGGGCAAGCCCGGCCGAAAGCGCCAGCTGGTGGCCGTGGTTGCGCGACAGGTTGATGCCGCGGATGCGCGGATCGCGGTCGACATGCGCGCAGATGATCGGCCAGCTGCGATCGCGCGAGCCATCATTGACGAGCACCAGCTCGAAACGGTCGCCGAACAGGCTCTCGCACACCGGGATCACCCGGGCGATCAGCGCATCAAGCCCGGCCTCCTCGTTATAGACCGGAACCAGCACGGACAATTCGATCGGCGGTGCAATGGGACTGGCGCAGTTCACGTTTCGCCTCCTGCTCAGCGCCCCTTAGCGTCTGGCGCGCGCGCGTAAATGGCAAATTGTGCAGCGCACCGCACCAGACGCGCCCCACAAGGGGGGCGCAAGCGCTCACCCGCGCTTGCGCGCCGCCTTGCGGCTCGCCGCCGCGGCCTTGATTACCGCCTCGTCCCAGGTCACCTGGGTCTGGGTCTGCGGATTGAAGCGCTGGTCGGGATAGCGCGCGGCCTTGGCCGCGGCGATTTCCGCCGCGGTCAGATGCGCGCTCGGCACGAGGGCAAAGACATCGATCCCGCGGGTGATCTCGGTGCCATAGAGGTGCCCGCCATACCAATAGACCGACCAGTAGCCCCCAAGCACCAGCTGCTTGTCATCGATCGGGCCGCGGTCGAAATAGGCGATCTCCTTGGGATTGGCGCTGTCGGTGAAATCCATCACGGAAAGCCCGCCCTGATACCAGGCCTGGGCAAACAGGTCGCGCCCCGGCACGGGGATGATCGAGCCATTGTGGGCGACGCAGTTCTCCTTGTCGCTCTGCGGGGCGGGCATCTTGTAATGGGCGCGGAAAACGAGCTTGCCATCGACGATGTCGTAGATCGCGTTCGCCCCCCAGGTCTTGGGGTCCGAGGCGCGGCAGCGCGGGCGCCCGCCCCCGCCCCATTCGTCGGTGAAGATCACCTTGGTGCCATCATTGTTGAAGGTGGCCGAATGCCAATAGGCAAAGGTGGGATCGGTGGCGACATCGATGCGCCGGGGATTGAGCGGATCGGAAATGTCGAACAGGATGCCGTTGCCCGAACAGGCCCCGGCGGCGATCTTGCGCGCCGGGAAGACGGTGATGTCGTGGCAGTGATCGGTGGGCGCGGTGCGCTGCGTGCCCTCGCCATGATCGCCCCCGCGCCACAGGCCGGCGATCTCGCCGGTGGTCTCATCGGCAAAGACCCGCGGCGACTTGACGATCCGCGCCTTGGACGGATCGGCCAGCGGAATCTCGATCACATCGACCGAGAACAGCGCGGTGCGGGTATCACCCGGAACCTCGCCCACGCAGCCGGGCAGTTCGGCCTCCTCGCGGATGCCCGCCGTGCCCGAATTATAGACGATGAGGCGCGTCTCATCGGCGCTCACGATCGAATGGGTGTGGCTGCCCCGGCAGGTCTGCACCGCGCCGACCTGGCGGGGGGCGGCAAGGTCGGAAATGTCGAAGATCCTGAGGCCGCGGAAGCGCTCGGGGTTGACCTTGCCCGGGGCACCTTCAAGCCCGCAATCGAGCCGAGCGCGGGTCTGCTCGACGCTCATCACCAGGATATTGCCGTAGACCGAGACATCGCCCTGCCCGCCCGGGCACACCACGCTGCTCACCAGGCTGGGCACGCCATCGGCCCCGAGGTGATAGATGTTGAAGCCGTGGTAGGAGCCGGCCACCAGCACATCGCCAAAGAAGGCCATGTCGGTATTGGCGAAATCAAGCAGGGGCGAGCGTTCGGCAAATTCGGTAAGGCTTTCCTCCTCGCCCCGCTCAGGGTCGCCCGCGGCCTCGGCGGGGGCATCGGCCGCATTGCCATCGGCCGCGGGCGCGCTGGTCTCGGCCGCGGCTTCGGGCGCGGCGGCGGGCTTGTCTTTCCTGGGCGCGGCCGGCGGGCGCAGATCGGCCGGGTTGTCGGGGTTGAAGAACCCGGCGGGCTTGGCAAGGCTCGCCACCTTGACGAGGTTTGCAATCGCCTCCCCGGCATTGTCGAAGCCGGCGGCAAGGCCCGAGCGCGGATCGGACGAGAGGCTGGCAAGCAACCGATCCATCCGCTCGATCTCGCCCTTCTGCTCGGCCTCGATATCGCTGACGAAGCGGAACAGCTCGGGGTCGGCGGCGGTGCCGTCCTCATCGAGCAGGTCATTGACCATCTTCACCGCGCCTTCGTGATGCGCGATCATGAGGCTGAGGAACATGCGATCGAAGTCCGCCCCCTTGGCCGCGGCCAACGCCTTCATCTCCTCAGGGCTCGCCATCCCGGCCATCATGTGGTGGAGATGGGCGCCGTGGCCGGCGAGCGCCGGGTCCGCGATCGGCGCGCCGCGCTTGGTCAGCCATTCCTTCATGAAGGCGATCTCGTCGGCCTGCCCGGCCTCGATCCGCCCGGCGATGTCGAGCAGCTGGGTGGTGTTGGTGCGCGCCTTGACCAGCTCCGCCATGTCGAGCGCCTGCTGGTGGTGGACGATCATGTGCTGCATGAAGGCGACGTCCGCCGGGGTGAAGCTGGCGCTGGCAAGCCGCGTGGCTTCCTCGGCGCTCAGCACCCGGCTCGCCTGGCCCGGCGCGCCCGGCTGCACGATCGGCGGGGATGCGCTGCGGGCGGCCTCGGCCCGGGCGGCCTCGGCCAGGCCAAGCGCCGAGGCGCTGGCGAGAAGCGCAAGGGCGAGCGCGCGCCTTGCGGCAGATGCGGTGGTGGCAGTCATCGAGATCCCCTGATGCAGCTTGTGACAGGTGCTTGACGCGCAGACTGCCCGCCGCGTTCCCGCAGTCAAGCCTGCGCGGGTGGCGGGCACTGCTGCGCCCAACGGGCAATCGACGAAACATCAAGCCGCCTCGGCCAAGCGCCGACTCGCCGCCGCATCGCGAGGGCGACCCGGTCGCGCAGGGCGCACCATCCGCCGCAAGCGCCGGGCCGAGGGCTTGCCGCGGCGAATCGCGCGCGCTTACTATGCGGCGTTAAGTCTGGCGCAACCGCTCGAGGAGTAGCCTTCCCCCCATGGCCCCTTTCCGCTTCCTCGCCCGCACGCTCGGCCTTGCCGCGGCACTCGCCGCCCTTGCCAGCCCGGCTGCGGCGCGGGCGGATGATCTTCAGGCCAGCTTCGATGCCACCTTCGGCACCGAGGCGCGCAGCCCGCAGAGCTTCGATGCGATCTATGCCGGCAGCCTTCAGCAGCGCATCGCCGAGCTTGCCAACCCCGCGCTCGGGCGGATCGGGGTGGCGGCGGTGGACCTGTCCACCGGCGAGGAAGTGATGGTGCTGGGCGACCAGCTTTTCCCCATGGCCTCGACCAGCAAGATCGCGGTTGCTGCCGCCTTTCTCGAGCAGGTCGAGCGTGGGCGCTATTCGCTCACCAGCGAATTTCCGCTGCTGCTGCCGGTGGCCTCGCCCAAGTTCTCCTCGGCCAAGGCGCCGGTGCGCCCGGGGCAATACATGCCGGCGATCGATCTCATCGAGATCATGATCACCCGCTCGTCCAACCCGGCAACCGATGCGCTGCTCGCCGCGGTCGGCGGGCCGGCGGTGGTGACCGACTGGATGCGCCGCCACGGGATCAACGAGTTCAGCATCAACCGCGACATCGCCACGCTGGTGCGCGATGATGGCGAGTACAACCCGGCAACCACGATCGATCCGCGCGATGCGGCAACGCCCCGGGCGATGGTGCGCCTGCTTGCCGGGCTTTATCGCGGCGAGTTCCTTTCGGCCGAAAGCCGCGCGGTGATCCTCGGGGCGATGAGCCGCACCGTCACCGGCAAGCGCCGCATCCCGGCGCACATCCCGCTCGAGGCGCGGGTCAGCCACAAGACCGGATCGCTCAATAATACCTCAAGCGATATTGGCATCATCGAGACTCCCGATGGCCGGGCGATCGCGGTGGCGATCTATGTCACCGGGCAGGGCAGCAAGGCCGCGCGCGAGGAGCGCATCGCGGCGATCGCCCGGGCGCTCTATGACGGCTTTGCCGCACGCGCCCAGTTGAGCCCGCCGCGCAACTGGGCCAACGCGCCCTACGGCACCGGCGGCTGACAGCCCGCCGGGGCGCACTAACATCACCGCAGCAAAAAGGGCGGCGCCTTGCGGCAGCCGCCCTTTGCATGGCGCAGGCCCGGCTGACCGGGCAGCGCCGGCTTGCGGCGCTTATTCCTCCGCCGCCTTCATCGCCGCTTCGGCGGTTTCGGCAGCCTTGTCGGCCGCGGCCTCGGCGGTGTCGGCAGCCTTGTCGGCCGCAGCCTCGACGCCCTCGGCGGTCGTCGCGGCGGCATCCTGCGCGCCTTCCACGGCCGCATCGGTGGCCGCTTCGGCATCGGCGGCCATGGCATCGACGGCTTCGTCGGTTTCGGTTTCCGCCTTCTGGCTGCAGGCGGCAAGGCCGAGCGCCGAAGTGGCGATCGCGGCAGCGAGAATGATCTTGCGCATCGTGTGTCGTCCTTCCTTGTGCGAATGAAACGCGCCCCCCATTGGCAACGCGCGGATGACCGGCTCTCCTGTCCGGTTCGCCGCCGGTCTAGGGCCTTGGCCTGCGCAAGACAAGCCGCGGCATGGCCGCCCGCCCGCTTGTAGCCTGCCGCAGGGGCGTCGCCCCGCTAGGGCCTACCGCCAAGGCTCGGCGCCTGCTAGCAGGCGGCATGGCCGACAAGCAGCACCTCTATCTCGTCGATGGCTCGTCCTATATCTTCCGGGCCTATCACCGGCTGCCGCCGCTCACCAACCCGCAGGGAACGCCGGTGGGCGCGGTCTATGGCTACACCACCATGCTGTGGAAGCTCGCCGCCGATCTCGATGCCGCCGAAGGCCCGACCCACCTTGCCGTGATCCTCGATGCCGGATCGGAAAGCTTCAGGAACGAGATCTACGATCTTTACAAGGCCAACCGGCCCGAACCGCCCGAGGATCTCGTCCCGCAATTCCCGCTGATCCGCGATGCCACCCGCGCCTTCAGCCTGCCCTGCATCGAGGTTGAGGGGCTGGAGGCCGACGATCTCATCGCCTCCTATGCCCGTGCGGCCCAGCGGCAGGGGTGGGACGTGACCATCGTCTCCTCCGACAAGGACCTGATGCAGCTCATCGGCGAAGAAAACGGCGCGCGCATCGACATGCTCGACACGATGAAGAACCAGCGCATCTGGCTGCCCGAGGTCGAGGAGAAGTTCGGCGTGCCGCCCCACCTGGTGGGCGACGTGCTGGCGCTGATGGGCGACAGCGTTGACAACGTGCCGGGCATCTACGGCATCGGTCCCAAGACCGCGAGCAAGCTGATCGCCGAGCACGGCTCGCTCGCCGCTGCGCTCGATGCCGCGCAGGCGATGAAGCCCTCCAAGCTCAGGGACCGGCTGATCGAGGGGCGCGGCGATGCCGAGCTTTCCCGCCTGCTCGTCACCCTCAAGGAGGATTGCGAACTTCCTGTCCCGCTCGAGGCGATGAAGCTCGGCCCCGTCCCGCCCGAACCGCTCGCCGCCTTCCTGAAGGAGCACGGCTTCACCTCGCTGCTGCGCCGGCTCGAGGCCGGGCACGGCAGCCCGGCGCGCCGCACCGAGCTTGATCCGCCGCGCCGCACCACCGCCGCGGCCCCCGCGGCCGGGGCGGATGGGGCGCAGCGCCAGCCGCCCCCGGCGATGCCGCCCGTCGATCACCGGTCTTACGAAACCGTGCAGAGCCGCGCGCGGCTCGTGGCCTGGGTGGCGCGCGCCCGCGCCGCGCAGCTGGTGGCGGTCGATACCGAGACATCCGCACTCGATGCGATCCGCGCCGAGCTTGTCGGGGTCAGCCTCGCGCTCGGCCCCAATGATGCCTGCTACATCCCGCTTGGCCATGGCGGGGGTGACATGTTCGCCGAGCGGCCCGAGCAGATCCCGCTGGCCGAGGCCCTCGCGGTGCTGCGGCCGCTGCTCGAGGATGACGCGGTGCTCAAGGTGTTCCAGAACGGCAAGTATGATCTCAACGTGCTCGCCCGCCACGGGATTGCCGTTGCCCCGATCGATGACACGATGGTGATGAGCTTCGCGCTCGATGCCGGGCGCGACGAAGGCGGCATGGGCGGCGGGCACGGGATGGACGAATTGTCCGCGCGCCACCTCGGCCACACCCCGATCGCCTTCAAGGAGGTGTGCGGCACCGGCAAGAAGGCGATCAGCTTTGCCGAAGTGCCCCTGGATCGGGCCACCGCCTATGCCGCCGAGGATGCCGATATCACCTGGCGGCTCCATGCCCTGCTCAAGCCGCGCCTCTCGGCCGAAGGCGGCACGCGCATCTATGAGCGCGTCGATCGCCCGCTCATCCCGGTGGTGGCGCGGATGGAACGGGCCGGGATCAAGGTCGATTCGGCCCGCCTCGCCCAGCTTTCCGAGGAGTTTTCGGGCGAGATCGCCCGGCTCGAACGCGCCATCCACGAAGCCGCGGGCGAGGAGTTCACCGTCGGCAGCCCCAAGCAACTGGGCGAAATCCTGTTCGACAAGCTCGGCTACAAGGGCGGCAGGAAGGGCAAGAGCGGGCAATTTTCCACCGATGTCGCGGTGCTCGAGCGGCTGGCGGCCGAAGGCGCCCCGATCGCCCGGCTGGTGCTCGAGTGGCGCCAGCTTGCCAAGCTCAAATCGACCTATACCGATGCGCTCCAGGCGGCGATCAACCCCGATACCGGGCGGGTGCACACCAGCTACAGCCTCGTCGGCGCGCAGACCGGGCGCCTGTCTTCCACCGATCCCAACCTCCAGAACATCCCGGTGCGCACCCCGATCGGCCGGCAGATCCGCCAGGCCTTCGTCGCCGAGGAAGGCCACGTGCTGCTGGCGGCAGACTATTCGCAGATCGAGCTGCGCCTCGCGGCCCACATGGCCGATGTCGAGAGCCTCAAGGCAGCCTTTGCCGCGGGCGAGGATATCCACGCCCGCACCGCGATGGAGCTGTTCGGCGAAGTCACCCGCGACACCCGCGCCCGGGCCAAGACCATCAATTTCGCCATCCTCTACGGCATTTCGCGCTGGGGGCTTGCCGCCCGGCTAGAAGTCGAGCCGGACGAGGCGCAGGCGATGATCGACACCTATTTCCAGCGCTTCCCCGGCATCCAGCGCTATATCCACGAGACGCTGGAGAGCGTGCGGGCGCGGGGCTATTCGGAAACCCTGTTCGGCCGCAAGACCTGGTTTCCGAGGATCAATTCCAAGAACCAGGCCGAAAGGCAGGGGTCGGAGCGCGCCGCGATCAACGCCCCGATCCAGGGCACCAGCGCCGATATCATCAAGCGCGCGATGGTGCGCATGGAACCGGCGCTGGCCGCGGCGGGCCTTGATGACGTGCGCATGCTGCTCCAGGTGCACGATGAACTGGTGTTCGAACTGCCCGAAGACAAGATCGAGGCCGCCGCGCCGATCATCCGCCAGGTGATGGCCGAGGCCGCCGGGCCGGCGGTCACGCTCAGCGTCCCGCTCGCGGTCGAGATCGGCACCGGGGCAAGCTGGGACGCGGCCCACTGAGCACGCCGCTCCCCACGCGCCGGCCCCAATGTTTCACGTGAAACATTTGGCGAACGCGCGCGGGGGCGGGTTGCGGCTCACTCGTGTTTCTTCGCCCGGGTGGGGGTGAGCATTTCGGGCGAGAGGAAGCCCATCGGCTGCACCGCGGCGGCGCGCTTTTTCAGCTCGCCGCGCATCTTGCGATACTCCTCCTCCATCTCCACCGTCACCGTGGCGCGTGAATCAGCAAGCGCGGCGTCGAAATCGCGCTTCTCCACCGTGCCGACCTCGGCCCCCATGCGGTGCAGCGCGGCAAGGCCGGCCCGGCGCACCACGTCTTCAAGATCGGCCCCGGTGAAGCGCTCGGTTGCGGCGGCGATCGCGGCCAGATCGACATCCGCGCCCAGCGGCATCCTGGCGGTGTGGATGGCAAGGATGTGCGCGCGGCCGGCCTTGTCGGGGGTGCCGACATAGACCAGCTCGTCAAAGCGCCCGGGGCGCAGCAGCGCCGGATCGACCAGCGCCGGGCGGTTGGTCGCCCCGATCACCACCACCGATTGCAGCTCCTCAAGCCCGTCCATCTCGGCAAGGATGGTGTTGACCACCCGGCCCGTGACCTGCGGCTCGCCCTGGCCCGAGCCGCGCGCGGGCACGAGCGAATCGATCTCGTCGATGAACAGGACGCAAGGGGCGACCGCGCGGGCGCGGGCGAACAGGCGGGCGATCTGCTGCTCGCTCTCGCCATACCATTTGGAGAGCAGATCGGAGGATTTGACCGAGATGAAATTGGCCTCGGCCTCCTTGGCCACTGCCTTGGCCAGCAGGGTCTTGCCGGTGCCGGGCGGGCCATAGAGCAGGAAGCCCTTGGCCGGGCGGATGCCCAGGCGGCGGAAGGCCTCGGGGTGCCTGAGCGGCAGTTCGATCCCTTCCTTGAGCTTGGTGATCGCCTCGTCCGCCCCGCCGATATCCGCCCAGCCGATATCGGGCACCTGCACCATCACCTCGCGCATGGCGCTCGGCTGCACGCGCTTCAACGCCGCGAGAAAATCCTCGCGGCCGACATTGAGATCGTCGAGCACGTCGGGCGGGATGGTGCGCGCGTCGAGATCGAGCCGGGGCATGATCCGCCGCACCGCCTCGATCGCCGCCTCGCGCGCCAGCGCGGCGATATCGGCGCCGACAAAGCCGTGGGTGACGCGGGCCAGCTCATCAAGATCGACATTCTGGCTGAGCGGCATCCCGCGGGTGTGGATGCCGAGGATCTCGCGCCGCCCGCGCTGATCGGGCACGCCGATCACGATCTCGCGGTCAAAGCGACCGGGGCGGCGCAACGCCTCGTCGATCGCATCGGGCCGGTTGGTGGCGGCGATGACCACCAGGTTGCCGCGCTGTTCCAGCCCGTCCATCAGGGTGAGCAATTGGGCAACCAGGCGCTTTTCGGTTTCGCCCGGCACCTGGGTGCGCTTGGGCGCGATCGAATCGATCTCGTCGATGAAGATGATCGCCGGGGCAGCGCGGGTGGCCTCCTCGAACACCTCGCGCAGGCGCTTTTCCGATTCGCCATAGCCCGAGCCCATGATTTCCGGGCCGTTGATGGTGAAGAACTCGGCATCGCTCTCATTGGCGACCGCCTGGGCAAGGCGGGTCTTGCCCGTGCCCGGGGGGCCATGGAGCAGCACGCCCTTGGGCGGCTCGACCCCGAGGCGGGTGAACAGCTCGGGATAGCGCAGCGGCAGCTCGACCATCTCGCGCAGCGCCCGGATGGTCTCCTCCATCCCCCCGACATCGTCGTAATTGACCAGCGCCCGGGCATCGCGCGGCTCCTCGAACTCGGCGCGCAGCTCGACCTCGGTGTTCTCGTCGATATGGACGATGCCCTTGGGGGTGGTCGAAGCGACAGTGAGGCGGATTTGCGTGAGCGCATAGGCCGGCGCGCGCAGCAATTGGCGCACATCGGGCGGCATGTTCTGCACCGGTTGCTGGCCGGTGGTGGCGACGAGATCGCCGGCGACCAGCGGGCGGCGGAAGAAATTGCGCTTCAGCGCCTGGGTCGGGCCTTGCAGGCGCATGTCGCGCTGGGCCGGGGCAAAGACCACACGGGTGGCGGGGCGCGATTCGGCCCGGGCAATCTCGACATGCTCGCCCGTGCCGCCCTGGGCATTGCCGCGCTGCAGCCCATCAAGCCGCACCACATCGAGCGCATCATCCTCGGGATAGGCGGCCATGGCGATCGCCGCGGTGGTGCGCTTGCCGCGAATTTCGACCACATCGCCCTCGGTGATGCCGAGCTTCTGGAAGGCCGAGCGCGGGATGCGGGCAATCCCTGCCCCCGATTCTTCCTGGCGCGCGGGCGCCACCTGCAACCGCACGGTGCGGGGCGGAGCGGCGGTATCGGCATCGGCCATGCGGGAGGTTCCTGTGCTGCTGCTGCGCTGGTTGGCAGCCTGATAGCTAGGAACCGAGGCGCGCGAATGCAATCAGGAGGCGGCAAGGCAGGCGGAAGCACGGGGGCGCGGGAAGCAAGGCCCGCAGCCCGGCGCGCCGATAGGTTTGTGCCGGGCAAGAAAAAGGCCCGGCACTGGGGCCGGGCCTTTAAAGTTTGGGAGAGGATGCCTGAAAGGCCCTTTTGCAATGCAGCATTTTCGCCCAAGGCGCAAGTGCGAAACCCGCATAGTTGGTTGCAAAAGACGCAATTACGGGGCAGATATGTTCAATTTGGTTCAGAAACTTGCAAAGAATCTGCACAGTTTGTGAGCAATCGCTCAAGGCTTGGGCAATTCGCGGCCCGGCGATCATACTGCAATGCAACATGAAAGTTGATTCGGATTTTGCCGCACCCGGGCGTGACAGCGCAGCGCAAATTGCCTAATCAGCCCCTCGGCACCCGCCCCGTGCCGGGGCGCGATCCGCCAGAGTGAAGCGAGGCAGGACCGATGAACAAGCTCTATCCCGATGCCGCCAGCGCGCTCGACGGGCTGCTCAGGAACGACATGCTCATTGCCGCCGGCGGATTCGGCCTTTGCGGCCTGCCCGAAAGGCTGCTGGACGCGATTCGTGACAGCGGCGTGACCGGCCTCACTTTTGCCAGCAACAACGCCGGGATCGACAACGAGGGTATCGGCAAGCTGCTGCGCACCCGCCAGGTGAAGAAGATGATCAGCTCCTATGTCGGCGAGAACAAGGAGTTTGAACGCCAATACCTCGCCGGCGAGCTCGAGGTCGAGTTCTGCCCGCAGGGCACACTGGCCGAGCGGATGCGCGCGGGCGGCGCGGGCATCCCGGCCTTCTACACCCGCACCGGGGTTGGCACGCTGGTGGCCGAAGGCAAGGAACACAAGCAGTTCCCCGATCGTGACGGGGTGATGCAGACCTACATCCTCGAGCGCGGCATCTTTGCCGACCTTGCGATCATCAAGGCGTGGAAGGCCGACGAGACCGGCAATATCGTGTTCCGCAAGACCGCCCGCAATTTCAACCTGCCGGCGGCGACCTGCGGCAAGGTCTGCGTCGCCGAGGTCGAGGAAGTGGTGCCGGCCGGCAGCCTCGATCCCGATCACATCCACCTGCCCGGGGTCTATGTGGACCGTTTCATCTGCGGCGCGCCCTACGAGAAGAAGATCGAGTTTCGCACCGTGCGCCAGCGGGAGGCGGCGTGATGCGGCGGCGGGCCATTGCCGCGCCGCTGGCGCTGCTCGCGGCAAGCGCGCTGTCGGGCTGCGCGGCAGTGGCGATCCCGGCGCTCGCCGGGGCGGGGATGCTGGGCACCCAGATCGACAGCAAGGAAGCCGGCGCGGCCCGCCCCGAGGCCGTGGCCAGGGGGACGGCGCCCGCCGCTCCCGCCACGCCCGCGCCGCAACCGGCCCCCGCGCCCGAACCGGCACCTGCCGCGCCGCCGGTGCGCGAAGCCGCACCGCAAGCAATGGCCGCAGCACGCGCCCAGCCCGCCCCTGAGCCGGCGGCGGCTCCGCCCCCGGCCCCAGCCCCGCTGGCGGCAAGCGCCGCGGTGGAAGCGGCGGCCAGCGGGGCACCGGGCGCGCCGCGGGCCTATCCCGATCCGGCCCAGCCGCTCGCCCAGGACCAGCTCGGCTTTGCCCGCTTCGTGCGCTTCGGCCAGGCCTCGGCGCTCGGGGCGCGCCAGGGTGCCCAGCTCAATTCGGCGATCCTTGCCGATCCGGTGGCGCTCGATGGCAAGCGCCGCCGCTGCGTGCCGGGCGAACAGCTGGTGGTGGTGATCGACCTTGATCCAGCCGGCGGGGTATTTGTGCCCCCCGCCGATCCGCCCAAGCAGCCGGGGCTGGCGCTTGGCCTTGCGGTGCTGCGCGCCGAGGGGGTCGAGATCGCCTGGTTCTCCGATCTTCCCACCACCCAGTCGGGCGCCTTGCGCACCGCGCTCGAGCGTTCCGGGCTGGATCCGCGCGGGCAGGACATCATCTCGCTGCGCCGCGACGAGACCGACAGCAAGGATGCGCGCCGCAACAACCTTGCCGGCCTTGCCTGCATCGTCGCCATCGCCGGGGACGAACGCCCCGATTTCGACATGCGCTTTCGCTACCTGCGCAACCCGGAGGCCGGGGCCGGGCTGGAGCCGCTGATCGGCGATGGCTGGTTCCTGATCCCGCCGCTTCTGGGCAATTGAGGAAAATCCCCCGATGACCACGCTTCCCCCCGGCTGGAGCCGCGACGAAATGGCGATGCGCGCCGCGCGCGAGCTCAAGGATGGTTATTACGTCAATCTCGGCATCGGCATCCCGACGCTGGTGGCCAACCACATCCCCGAAGGGATGATGGTGACGCTCCAGAGCGAGAACGGGATGCTGGGCATCGGCCCCTTCCCTTATGAGGACGAGGTCGATCCCGATCTCATCAACGCCGGCAAGCAGACCATCTCCGAACTGCCGCACAGCGCCTATTTCGACAGCGCGACGAGCTTTGCCATGATCCGTGGCGGGCATATCGACCTTACCGTGCTCGGCGCGATGGAAGTGGCCGAAAACGGCGACATCGCCAACTGGATGATCCCGGGCAAGATGATCAAGGGCATGGGCGGGGCGATGGATCTGGTGGCCGGGGTCAAGAAGATCATCGTGGTGATGGATCACACCGCCAAGGATGGCAGCCCGAAGTTCATCCCGCGCTGCACCCTGCCGCTCACCGGCGCGGGCGTGGTGGACATGATCATCACCAATCTCGGCGTGTTCCAGCGCCCCGATCACAATTCGCCCTTCCGCCTGATCGAGCTCGCGCCGGGCGTGCGCCTCGAGGACATCGCCCGCGCCACCACCGCCCATTACGAGGTGGCGCTGGAGAGCGCCTGATCCATGTGGCTGGATCAGCCCCGCAACCCCAAGGCCCCGCTTGCCGGGCTCAAGGTGATCGAGCTTGCCCGGGTGCTGGCCGGACCGTTCTGCGGGCAGATCCTCGCCGATCTTGGCGCCGATGTGATCAAGGTTGAAAGCCCCGAGGGCGATGGCACCCGCGCCTGGGGCCCGCCCTGGATCGTGCGCACCGATGCCAGCGGCAAGGTGCACCGCGAGGCAGCCTATTACCACGCCTGCAACCGCGGCAAGCGCGCGATCATCGCCGATTTCGAGAACGAACAGGATCTCGCGCGGGTCAAGGCGCTGTGCGCGGGCGCCGATGTGCTGATCGAGAACTTCAAGACCGGCAGCCTAGCCCGCTTCGGGCTCGATTATCCCGCGCTTGCCGCGGCCAATCCGGGGCTGGTCTATTGCGCGATCACCGGCTTCGGGCAGACCGGCCCGCGCGCGCACGAGGCGGGCTATGATTTCGTCATCCAGGGCATGAGCGGTTTCATGTCGCTCACCGGCGAGCCAGATGGGCAGCCGGTCAAGATGGGCATTTCGATCAGCGATCTGGCCACCGGGGTGTGGGCCGCCACTGCGATCCAGGCGGCGCTGCTGATGCGCGCGCGCACCGGTCGGGGCCAGCAGGTGGACATGAGCCTGCTCGATTGCTCGGTCGGCCTCCTCGCCAACCAGGCGAGCTATTATTTCGCCACAGGACAAAATCCGCCGCGGATGGGCAATGCCCATGCCCAGGTCGCGCCCTATGGCGTCTATCCGGTGCGCGATGGCCACGTGATCCTCGCCCCGGCCAATGACCGGCTGTTTGCGCGGCTGATGGCGCTGCTTGGCCTTGCCGAGCTGGCGCAGGACCCGCGCTTTGCCACCAATGCCGATCGCACCGCCAATGCCAGCGCGCTCGATGCTGCGATCGCCGCCGCCACCGCAGGGTGGGACAAGGCGGCGCTGCTCGATGCCTGCCACGAGGCCGGCATTCCCGCCGGGCCGATCAACCGGCTCGACGAGGTCTTTGCCGATCCCCAGGTGATCGCGCGCGCAATGCGGGTGGAGCTTGGCGGGGTGCCGGGGGTGCGCAGCCCCTTCACCTTCTCGGAAGGCCAGCTGGCGCTCGACCGGCCCTCACCCTTCCACGGCGAGGACGGCTAGGTGAGCCGCCGCGCCGCGGCGCGCCACAGGCGTTCAAGCGGCCCCTGGCCAAAGCGCTGTGCCCACCAGGGCGACCAGGCCAGCATCACCGCCACCGGCACCGCGCCGAGCGCCAGCGCCTGCCAGCGCGTCACCGCACCGAACAGCCCCAGCCCCCAGGGGGCAAAGAGCGCCGCGAGGATGACGCTCGTCAGCAGATAATTGGACAGCGACAGGCGCCCGGCCATGGCCAGGCGCCGGGCCAGCCCGCGCTCGGCCTTGATGAAGGCCATGGCAAGCGCGGCATAGCTGACCGCCAGCGCCATGTCGAAAGGCGCGGAGAGCACCAGCGCCACCGGGCCGACCAGCGCCGCCGGAAAGCCCGTCACCTCGAGCCAGGCGGCAAGGCCAAGGAGCGCGGGCAGCGCCACCAGCGCGCAACCCGCGGCGAGCCGCTGGAGCCAGAACAGGCGCCAGGTGCCGCGCAGCATCCCGCCCTTCCACAGCCCCATGCCGAGCGCGATGGCCGCAAGGTTAAGCGGCAGCGCGGCGATCAGCACGGCAAGCTGTGCCGGGATCGCGCCGGCGCGGCGCAGCGCGCGCTCGGCCAGCCCCTCGCGCCCCTGTTCGAGCAGCATCGTGATCACCATGGGATCGCGCCCGAACTGGCGCTCGGCAAGGATCAGGGCATCGCTGCCGATCCGGTGGCGCAAGTGATCGACAAGCGCGGGGCCAAGCGCGACCATGCCGAGCGCGACATGGACCACGACGAGGCCGATCGCCACCGTCACCAGCGCGCGGGCCGAAAGGCCGGCCAGCAGCGGCACGGCGAGGCCCGCCAGCGCATAGGCGCGCAGCACATCATTGCTGGCAAGCAAGGTGGCATGGGCAAGGCCGATCACGAACAGCACCGCCATGCGGGCATAATGCGCGCGCCAGGGGTGGGGGGCGCCCTTCTCGAGCAGGATCAGGCACCCGGCACCGAACAGCATGGCAAACAGGGTGCGGAACTTGTCCTCGATGAAGACGAAGCTCACGAGCCACACCCAGCGGTCTGCCGGGCCGATCCCGCCATAGGCCAGCGGGTTGTAATAGGCCGGGCCCGGCAGGGCGAAGGCGTGGACATTCATCGCCACGATCCCCGCAACCGCGATCCCGCGCAGCGCATCGAGCGCCGGGATGCGCGCGGGCGCAAGAGTGGCGGGGAGCGGCCGGGGTGCAGTCACGGCCACACCCCTAGCCCAATGGTCAGGCCAGCGCAGCCTTCAGATCATCGACGAGGTCGAGCCGCTCCCAGGGGAAGAAGTCACCCTCGGGCGTGCGGCCGAAATGGCCATAGGCGGCGGTGCGCTGGTAAATCGGCTTGTTGAGGCCCAGATGCGTGCGGATCGCGCGCGGGGTCAGCCCGCCGAGCTTGGCGATCCCGAGGATCGCCTGCTCGATCTTGTCATCGCCGACCTTGCCGGTCTCGTGCGTATCGACATAGAGCGAGAGCGGCTTGGAAACGCCGATGGCATAGGCGATCTGGATGGTGCAGCGCGTGGCGAGCCCTGCTGCGACCACGTTCTTGGCCAGATAGCGGGTGATATAGGCGGCCGAACGGTCAACCTTGGTCGGGTCCTTGCCGCTGAAGGCGCCGCCGCCGTGCGGGGCCGCGCCGCCATAGGTATCGACGATGATCTTGCGGCCCGTGAGGCCTGCATCGCCATCCGGCCCGCCGATCTCGAACTTGCCGGTCGGGTTGATGAAATATTCGGTCTCGCGCAGCAGCACCGGCGGGATCACGTCGGCGACGACCTTCTTGATATAAGCCTCAAGCTCGGCCCTTTTGGCCGGGTTGTCCTCATCATAGCCGGGCTTGTGCTGGGTCGAGACCACCACCGCGGTCGCCGCCACCGGTAGCGAGCCTTCATAGCGCAGCGTCACCTGGCTCTTGGCATCGGGTTCGAGGAAGGGCGCCGCGCCCGAATGGCGGTCGGCGGCCATGCGCTCGAGGATCTTGTGGCTGTAATAGAGCGTCGCCGGCATGTAGCCCGGGGTCTCGTCGGTGGCATAGCCGAACATGATCCCCTGGTCGCCCGCGCCCTCATCCTTGTTCTCGCCCGCATCCACCCCCTGGGCGATGTGGGCGGACTGGCCGTGGAGATTGTTCTCGAAGCGGAAGGTCTGCCAGTGGAAGCCTTCCTGTTCATAGCCGATGCGCTTCACGGTCTCGCGGACGACCTGTTCGATCTCCTCCTTGGCGCCCGGCGCCCACGCGCCGTTCTCATAGACGCCCTTGCAGCGGATTTCCCCCGCCAGCACCACGAGGTTGGTGGTGGTCAGCGTCTCGCAGGCGACGCGCGCCTCGGGGTCTTTCGACAGGAACAGATCGACGATCGCGTCCGAAATCTGGTCGGAAACCTTGTCGGGGTGGCCTTCGGAAACGCTTTCGGAGGTGAAGAGGTAGGTGGTGCGCATGGGTTCCCCGGGGATTGGCGGTCACAGGATCGCGGCCCGACACGTTGCCTTATAGAGATATAAGGAAACCTTTATGTCCGGCCCTTGGGCCTGCCCTAGCCGCGGGCGCGGGCAAGCGCAAGCACTCTCGGCAGGGCAAGGCCAAGACCGATCAACAGCCCGGCCCAGCCGAGCGTGAGCCAATGGCCGAGCCGGGCGAACAGGGTGGGCGGCTTGGCCGCGGGCACAAGGCCCTCAAGCTTGTCAGCCTTGCCCGGGCCGATCGCTCCCCGCACGATCCCGCCCGCATCGATCACCGCGGAAATGCCGGTGGTGGTCGAACGCAGCACCGGCAGGCCTTCCTCGAGCGCGCGCATCCGCGCCTGCGCCAGGTGCTGCGGCGGCCCCCACCAGCCGAACCAGCCATCATTGGAAGGGTTGAAGATGTAATCGGGCCGGTTCGCGCGATCGACCACCTCGCCGGAAAAGACGATCTCGTAACAGATCTGGATGCCCGCCCTTCCGTGCGCGCCGAGATCGAGCGTGCGCGGCCCCGGCCCCGGCACGTAGTCGATGCTGCCGGCCACCAGCCGCGTGAGGCCGAGCGGCGCGAGCAGCGCGCGCAGCGGCAGATATTCGCCATAGGGCACAAGGTGCGCCTTGTCATAGCCGGCGACGATCCGCCCCGCGCCATCGAGCGCCATCACCGAATTGCGCGCGCTCACCGCCGCGGGCAGGCCATCGGCGCGCTGGCCGATGTTGAGATTGACCACCCCGGTGAGCAGGATCGATCGCGGCCCGATCACCCTGGCGATGCGCGCGCGAGCGAAGGCGGGATCGCCCCCGGCGGTCATCTGGAGATAGTAGCGGGCCGGATAGCCATCCTCGAGATAGTCGGGCACCCCGCTTTCGGGCCACAGCACGATGCGCGCCTTGCCCCCTCCCGGTGCGGTGAGACGGGCAAGGCGCGCAAACTGCGCCTCGAACTTGGAGCCGTCATTGATCTCGGACTGCGGGATATAGGGCTGGACGAGGGTGTAGCGCAGGGAGGAATCGCCACCTGCCTGCCCCGGCGCGTGCATCGCCAGCCCCAGCCCTACCGCAAGCGCCGCGCCCGCGAGCCAGCGGCGGGCAGCAAGCGCGGCAAGCAGCAGCCCTGCCAGCAGCAGCGTCAACCCCGACAGCGCATAGGTGCCCACCCACGGCAGCACCATCGCCGCACCCGGCTGCGCCCACCCGCCGAGCAGCATCAGCCCCAAGGGCGGCCAAGGATAGCCGGTGAACACCCAGCCCCTTAGCCACTCTGTGACAATCCATGCCCCAGCCAGCACCAGGGCGAAGGCCCATGGCGGGCGCTGCCTCGCCAGCAGATGCGCGGCCAAGGCCGCCAGCGCGGGATAGCAGGCAAGATAGAGGCACAAGAGCGGCACCGCCACCCAGCCCAATGCCTCGGGCATCTTGGCCTGATGGGTGAAGGCGGTGGCGATCCAGTTGTTGGCGAGCGTCAGATGCGCCCAGCCGAAGCACCAGCCGCGCGCCGCCGCTTGCCGCCAATTCTCAGCCGAATGGATGAGCCACACGAACCCTGCCAGCGCGGCAAGGCCGAGCGGCCAGAGGTGGAGCGGCGGATAGGCGCAGGCAGCGATCAGCCCGAGCGCGAGCGCGGCCAACAAAGGCCAGCGCTGCGCCAGTGCGGGCACCGCCGCCAGCCACAAGCCCATGAAGGCCTACTCGACGGCTTCGAGCGCGCCACTGTCGCCGCCCGCATCATCCGAGCGGATCGGGGGCGGGAGGATCGATGAGTCGATGCCGTTCTGGTCTGCCGTCCGGGCGCTGTCCTCGGCGCGGCGGCGCGGCCTGCGCCCGCGGGCCGGACGGGCCTCGCCGCTTTCGCCGCTCTCGCTCGCCTCGCCCGTCTCGCCCGTCTCGCCCGTCTCGGCAGCGGCCTCGTCGCGTTCGGCCTTGCGCGGACGTTTACCGCCATCGCGGGCCTTGCGCTGCCGGCGTCCGCGCCCGCGCGCCTCCTCGCGCGGCTCGGCCTCATCGCCCTGCGGCTCGGTGGCGAGGAAGCTTTCGCCCTCCTGCCCCGGCTCACCCTCGACGATCTCGGCCTCGGCGCTGGCGCGGGGCTGTTCATAGGGCGTGCGCGTGCGGGTGTCGCTGCGCCGGCCACGGTCGAAATCGAAATCGTCGTCGAAATCCTCCGCCGCCTCGCGCTCCTCGTGGCGCCGTCCGCCGCCGCGCTGCTCCTCGGCCCGCGCCTTGTTGTCGGCGATCACGCGGAAATAGTGATCGGCAAATTGCAGGTAATATTCCATCTGCACCCGATCGCCATTGTGCTGGGCGTCCTGGGCAAGCTTGCGGTATTTCTCGAGCATCTGCGGGGCATTGCCCCGGGCACGGCTGTCGATGCGGTTGAGCTGGTTGCCGTTGCCGCCCTGATTGCGGTTGCCGCGGCCACGGCGGCGGTTGTTCCGGTTGTTGTTATTCAAGGAAAGCGTTCCTTAATCAGCGGCCTGGGGCGATCATGCCTGCCCGCACGGCCCTCAGACCCCTTGCCCTTGCGCGTCACCGCCCGGCCCGGCCAGAGAGTGCCGCGCGCTCCGCGCTGCCGTGGCCGGGGGGCCAAGCCCATGCGGCCGGGTTGAAGCGATAAGTGGAGCTTGGCTCAGCGGTTTGCGCCCTTCGCAAACCGTCCGGCCCGATTCGGGAGGTAGCGATGGCGAGGCGCTTTGCCAAGCCCTAGGCGCGATTTGCCCACCGCAGCACCAGCACGCGCGGCCTTGCGGCAAGATCGCGGCGCAGCTCGGCCTCCAGCCCGGCTGCCGCGGCGAGCGCGCTGACCGCCTCGGCCTGGCGCGCCCCGATCTCGACCAGCGCGATTGCCCCCGGGTTCATCAGCCCGGGCACTTGCGGCAGAAGCACGCGGTAGGCATCGAGCCCGTCCGCCCCGGCAAACAGTGCCCCATGCGGCTCGAAGGCGTGCACCTGGCGGGCGAGCGCCGCGCCTTCCTCGACATAGGGCGGGTTGCACAAGATGAGGTCAAAGGCGCCAAGCCCCTCGGCCCAGCCGGGGGCTGTCCAGTCGCGCAAGGCAAAGCGCGTCCGGGCTTCAAGCCCCAGCGCTGCGGCATTGTCCGAAGCCACGGAGAGCGCCGCCGCGCAGCGGTCGATCCCCACGCCCTGAGCCGCGCCGAGATGGGCAAGCACCGCGAGCAGCAAGGCGCCCGAGCCGGTTCCCAGATCGAGCACGCGGGCCGCATCGGGCTTCGCCTCGAGCGCGGCGGCAACCAGCGTCTCGCTGTCGGCGCGCGGGATCAGCGTGGCCGGGGTGACGCGAAGCTCAAGGCCATAAAATTCCTGCCGCCCGGTGATATAGGCGACCGGCTCATGCGCGGCGCGCCGCTCCACCAGCGCGGCAAAGCCTTCCGGGGCGGGATCGCCCATGTGGCGCAGCAGCAGTTCCGAGCGCGTCACACCGAAGAGGTGCGCCATCAGCAATTCGGCATCGAGCCGTGCCGTATCGCTCACCCCATCGAGCCGCGCGGCGGCCGCGCGGATCGCCGCGCCGGCACGCATCACGCCGAAAGCGCGGCGAGGCGCCGCGCCTCATCCGCGGCGATCAGCGCCGAAATCAGCTCATCGAGCCCCGGCCCGGCGAGCACCTCGTCGAGCTTGTGCAGGGTAAGGCCGATGCGGTGATCGGTGACGCGCCCCTGGGGGAAATTGTAGGTGCGGATGCGCTCGGAGCGGTCGCCGCTGCCCACCATCGCCCGGCGCGCCTCGGCCTCGGCGCCCTCGGCCGCGGCGCGCTGGGCCTCGTAAAGCCGCGCGCGCAGCACCTGCATCGCCTTTTCGCGGTTCTTGTGCTGGCTGCGCGCGTCCTGGCAGGTGACCACGGTGCCGGTGGGAAGGTGGGTGATGCGCACCGCCGAATCGGTGGTGTTGACGTGCTGCCCGCCCGCCCCGCTGGCGCGATAGACATCGATCTTGAGGTCCTTCTCCTCAATCGCGACGTCCACCTCGTCAGGCTCGGGCAGCACGGCGACGGTCGCCGCCGAGGTGTGGATGCGCCCACCGCTTTCGGTCACCGGTACGCGCTGGACGCGGTGGACCCCGCTTTCAAACTTGAGCCTGGCAAAGACGCCCGCGCCCGTAACCTCGGCGATCACTTCCTTGAACCCGCCAATGTCAGAAGCGTTGATGCTCACCGGCTCGATCCGCCAACCCTGCGTGGCGGCATAGCGTTCGTACATGCGATAGAGATCGGCAGCGAAGAGTGCGGCTTCCTCGCCCCCGGTGCCGGCCCGGATTTCGAGCATGGCCGAGCGGCTGTCGGCCGCATCGCGCGGCAGCAGCGCGATCGCAAGGCGGCGTTCAAGCTCGGGCAGGCTGGCCTTGAGGGCAGCCAGTTCCTCCTCGGCCATGGCCTTCATTTCCGGGTCGGCGAGCATCTCGGTGAGACCCGCGATCTCCTCGCGCGCGGCCTTCACCGCGGCGGCGATCCTGGCGACGGGTTCAAGCTCGGCATAGTCGCGCGAGGCGCGCACGAAGGCCTCGCCCTCGAGCGTTCCGCTCGCCATGCGCGCTTCAAGCTCGGCAAAGCGGTGCGCGATCTGATCGAGGCGTTCGGGGGGGATGTGCATCAGCGTCCCCGCACCAGGGTTTCGAGCGCGGCGGCGGTGGGGCTGCCATCGCCCAGCAGCCGGATGGTCTCGCCAGTCTCGGCCACGGGGAAGGACACGAGCACGTGGGCGGGGATCTTGCGCGCCTTGTCGAAGCGCTTCTTGGGCGAACCGCTCGCCAAAAGCTCGCTGGCAAATCCGGCCTGTCGCAGGCGCCCCAGCAAGGCGATCGCATCGGCGAGCCGCGCGTCGTTCTCGACCACGATCACCGCATCGGCCCGCGGTTCCTCCCGCGCGCCCACCAGCATCGCCAGCCGCTCGATCCCCGCGGCCCAGCCCACCGCGGGTGTGGGCGGCCCGCCGAGGCTTTCGATCAACCCGTCATAGCGCCCGCCGCCCAGCACCGTGCTCTGCGCGCCGAGCGCCGCGGCCGAGGCGCTGCCCGCATCGGGGATGAACTCGAAGGCGGTGTGGCGATAATAGTCGAGCCCGCGCACCAGCGCCGGGGCGCGCACCCACTTCACGCCCGCTGCATCAAGCCCACTGGTGACAGCGGCGAAGAAGGCTTGTGCCTCGTCCGAGAGGAAATCGTCGATCTTCGGCGCATCGGCGAGGAAGGGCTTGTCGCGAGGGTCCTTGGAATCGAGGATGCGCAGCGGGTTCTTCTCCAGCCGTTCCTGCGATTCCTCGGAAAGCTCGCCCCTCACCGCGCGGAAGTGCTCGACCAGCGCCGCGCGCCACGCCTCGCGGCTCGCACCGTCGCCCAGCGTGTTCAAATGCAGCGTCACATCGGTGATGCCAAGCGCGCGCAGGAGCTGATCGGCCATCGCCAGCAGCTCGACATCGGCCTGCGGCTCGCCCGCCCCGATCACCTCGGCATCGATCTGGTGAAACTGGCGATAGCGGCCCTTCTGCGGACGCTCGTAGCGGAACAGCGGCCCGTGGGTCGCGACCTTGAGCGGCGCGTGTTGCTGCCAGCCATTGGTGAGATAGGCCCGCGCGATCCCGGCGGTGAATTCGGGACGCAAGGTGAGCGATTCCCCGCCCCGATCCTCGAAGGAATACATCTCCTTGGAGACGACATCGGTGGTCTCGCCCAGCGAGCGGGCGAAGACCTCGGTGCGCTCGAACACCGGCATTTCCACCCGGCGGAAGCGATAGAGGCGGCGGATGCGCTCGAAGGTCTCGACCACATGGGCAAAGGCCTCGGCCTCGGGGCCGAAGATGTCCTGGGTGCCGCGGATGGCCTGGGGCGTTTTCTTGCTCATTGCGCCCGCGCGATTAGGCCCACGCAGCCCCTTTCGCAATCCTGCGCCACCATCTAAGGGGCTTGGGCATTCCTCTCCCAAGCCAACCACAAAAGAGCACAATCATGCGCATCGACAAGATCTCGACCGGCCTCAATCCGCCCGATGACCTGCACGTGATCATCGAGGTGCCCACCGGGGGCGAGCCGGTGAAATACGAGTTCGACAAGGAATCGGGGGCGCTGTTCGTCGATCGCATCCTTCACACCCCGATGCGCTATCCGGCCAACTATGGCTTCGTGCCGCACACGCTTTCGCCCGATGGCGATCCGCTCGATGCACTGGTGATCTCGCGCTCGCCCTTCATCCCGGGCTGCGTGGTGCGCGCCCGCCCGATCGGCGTGCTCTATCTCGAGGACGAGCAGGGCGGCGATGAAAAGCTGGTCTGCGTGCCGGTGAACGAGACCTTCCCCTATTATGCCGAGGTGGCCGAGACCAGCGATCTGCCCAACATCATCTTCCAGCAGATCGAGCACTTCTTCACCCACTACAAGGACCTCGAGACCGAAAAGTGGGTGCGCGTGGGCCGCTGGGGCAATGCCGCCGAGGCGCGGCAGATCACCATTGAGGCGATCGAACGCTACGAGGCCGGGCGGGACGCCGGACGGGACAAGGCCGAAGGCTGAAACCGCGGCTTAAGCGAGGCTGAGCAGGGCCTTGAACGCAAGCGCAAGGGCAAAGGGCAGGCCGATCGCCACCGCCCAGAGCGTGGTGACATCGCGGCGGAAGGCGGGGGCGAAGGCCGGATCGCCCGCCTCCGCATCGCTCAGCACCGCCCAGCGCTTTTCATACCAGCGGCACAGCGGAATGATCCCGGCGACCAGCACGATCAGGGCAAGATAGGGCAAGAGGCTCGAGGAGCCTTCGGACAGCGCCTTGACCGTGACGAAGATCTGCAGCGCGGTATAGACCAGGAGGCCATAGGCGACATGATCGCTCATCGCCTTGCGCCAGTCGCGCGCCCGCGCCCCGCTGCGCAGCTGTTCGGCAGGCTTTCCCATAAGACCGCTCCCCAAGGGCCTGTGTCAGGCGCGGAGTATCGCAAAGGGGCCGCCAACTTGCAAGAAGCCGCGCAAATCCGCCATCTTGTTGCATGAAGCGCAAGAGTGGCGCGGCAAGCTGCTCGAATCGCTTGGCCTTTGCCACGGCCGCGCGGGCGGGCAACTGGGTTAAGCAAAAATCCTGCCAAACCCCCGCGGGGCCTTTCCTGCGGCGGCAGGCCTGCTAAAGACGGGGCCGCATGAACAGCGCCCTTCGCACCGATCCGGCCCCCGCGGCCACGCCGATCCAGCCCACCGGCAGCGGGCTCGAGGTGATTTCGATCGCCAAGAGCTATGACAAGCGCAGCGTGCTCACCGATATCTCGCTCAGCGTCGCCAAGGGCGAGGTGCTTGGCCTGCTCGGTCCCAATGGCGCGGGCAAGACCACCTGCTTCTATTCGATCATGGGGCTGGTGAAGCCTGATTCGGGCCGCATCCTGATGGATGGCGAGGATGTCACCAAGCTGCCGATGTATCGGCGCGCCATTCTTGGCCTTGGCTACCTGCCGCAGGAAACCAGCATCTTCCGCGGCATGACGGTGGAACAGAACATCAATTGCGTGCTCGAACTGGTCGAGCCGGACAAGGCGACGCGCGCCAGCGAACTCGAACGCCTGCTCGACGAATTCGGCCTCACCCGGCTGCGCGAATCCCCGGCGATGGCGCTGTCGGGCGGGGAGCGCCGCCGCTGCGAGATCGCCCGGGCGCTGGCGGCCAAGCCCTCGATCATGCTTCTCGATGAGCCCTTCGCGGGCATCGACCCGCTCTCGATCGCCGACATCCGCGATCTGGTGAAGGATTTGAAGCAGCGCGGCATCGGTGTGCTGATCACCGATCACAACGTGCGCGAGACGCTCGATATCGTCGATCGCGCCTGCATCATCTATGGCGGCCAGGTGCTGTTTTCCGGCTCCCCGCAGGAACTGGTCGCCGACGAGAACGTGCGGCGCCTCTATCTCGGCGAGAGCTTCACGCTCTAGCGCGGCCCGGCCATGGCGCTCGCTCCCCGCCTCGATATCAGGCAGACGCAAGCGCTGGTGATGACGCCGCAATTGCAGCAGGCGATCAAGCTGCTGGCGGCCTCCAATCTCGAGCTTGAAAGCTTCATCGCCGAGGCGCTCGAGGCCAATCCGCTGCTCGACACCGCCGCGCCTGCCGAGCCGGGGGAGGCCGAGCGTCAGGAGACGGCGCCCCCGGCGAGCGAGGAGGCAACCGCCGATGCGCTGATGCTCGCTGGCGCCGGCGAAGGCGATGCCCCGCTCGATCTCGCCGCGGTCGATCGCGACTGGGACACGGGCGACGGGTCAGGGCCGGGCCGCGCCGATGCCGAATGGGGCGCAGCGGCAGGTGGCAGCGGCGATGCGCTCGAGCTTTCCGACTGGGAACAGCGGCGCGCCGCCGAGGTGACGCTGGCCGAACATCTCGAGGCGCAGGTGGGCGTGCTCACCCGCGATCCGCGCGCCGCGGCCATCGCCCGCCACATCATCGGCCTGCTCGACGAGGCGGGCTATCTTTCCACCCCGATCGAAGAGGTGGCCGAGGATCTCGGGGTGGCGCTCGACGAGGCCGAGGCGGGCCTCGCGCTGGTGCAAGCGCTCGAGCCTGCCGGCGTCGGCGCGCGCAGCCTGGCCGAATGCCTCGCCATCCAGGCGCGCGAGGCTGATCGCTACGATCCGTGCATGGCAACGCTGATCGCCAATCTCGAAGCGCTCGCGCGCGGCGAGATCGAAAGGCTCAAGCGCCTGTGCAGGGTGGATGCCGAGGATTTTGCCGAGATGCTGCGCGAGCTGCGCAGCTACGATCCGCGCCCCGGCCTTGCCTTTGCCAGCGCGGCGAGCCCGGCGGTGGTGCCCGACATCCTCGTCACCGCCAATGCCGCAGGCGGCTGGGACATTGCCCTCAACGAGGAGACCTTGCCGCGGCTGATCGTCAACCGCGGCTATTACCTCGAATTGAACCGCGGGGCGACCAACAAGGAATCGCAAGCCTGGCTCAAGGAGAAGCTCGCCGATGCCCATTGGCTGATCCGCGCGCTCGACCAGCGGCAGAAGACCATCCTCAAGACCACCGCCGAGATCGTGCGCCAGCAGGATGGCTTCTTCCGCCGCGGCGTCTGCGAATTGCGCCCGCTCACCCTGCGCGAGGTGGCCGAGGCGATCGGGATGCACGAAAGCACGGTCAGCCGGGTCACCAGCAACAAATACCTGTGGTGCGAGCGCGGCACCTTCGAGCTCAAGTATTTCTTCACCAGCGGCGTCGCCTCGGCCGATGGCGAGGGCGCCTCGAGCGCGGCGATCAAGGCGCGGATCAAGGCGCTGATCGAGGCCGAGACCGCGAAGAACATCCTCTCCGACCAGCAATTGGCCGAAATGCTCCAGAAGGAAGGCTTCGACCTCGCCCGGCGCACGGTGGCCAAATACCGCGAGGCGATCGGGCTGGGATCGAGCGCAGAGCGGCGGCGCGCGAAGAAGCTGGCGGGCATATCCTAGCGGTTTTGCCTCAGGTGACAGGCAAAGCGTAAACGCCGATACTGGCAGGGCTTTTTGCCCGCCCGAGGTGTGACGCGAAAGACTCACCGGCAAACGTTAACGCGCTAAACCACTTATTAACCTTTTTTGGTGAGAAGTGGCGTGGTTAACAGGCTGCAACCTCTCCTAAGCGGGGGTTACCACGGGGAAGACAGGGGACAGAAATGCGCGTTCTGCTGATCGAAGACGAGCCGACCACCGCCAAGGCGATCGAGCTGATGCTCACCACCGAGGGGTTCAATGTCTATTCGACCGACCTTGGCGAGGAGGGTTTGGACCTCGGCAAGCTCTATGATTACGACATCATCCTGCTCGACCTCAACCTGCCCGACATGCACGGCTATGACGTGCTCAAGAAGCTGCGCGTCGCCAAGGTGCAGACCCCGGTGCTGATCCTTTCGGGCATTTCGGAGATGGATTCGAAGATCCGCTCCTTCGGCTTTGGCGCCGATGACTATGTCACCAAGCCCTTCCACCGCGAGGAACTGGTTGCGCGCATCTATGCCGTGGTGCGCCGGAGCAAGGGCCATTCGCAATCGGTGATCCGCACCGGCAAGCTGGCCGTCAACCTTGATGCCAAGACGGTCGAGGTCGATGGCGCGCGGGTGCACCTGACCGGCAAGGAATATGCGATGCTCGAGCTGCTCAGCTTGCGCAAGGGCACGACGCTCACCAAGGAAATGTTCCTCAACCACCTCTATGGCGGGATGGATGAGCCGGAACTGAAGATAATCGACGTGTTCATCTGCAAGCTGCGCAAGAAGCTGTCGCTGGCCTGCGGGGGTGAGAACTACATCGAGACCGTCTGGGGCCGCGGCTACGTGCTGCGCGATCCGGGCGAGGAAGTCGAGGCGGCGTAGCTGGTTTTTCAAGGGCGTCTCCCGCGCCCTCGTCCTTGCTGCGTTTCGATGCCTGAGGGATCGCGCGCCTGCGGCGCGCGCCGTGCGCGCGCGGCCCTTCGGGCCTAACTGCCGACACCATCAAACATCGCGCCCGGGGTGGAACATCCCCGGGCATTTTTCTATGGGCGGCCCATGACCGCATTCAAGGACGGCGACCCGCTCACCATCGCCCGGCTCTATGGCCGCGCCCAGGGCAAGCCCCTGCGCGCGCGCCAGCAGGGGTTGGTCGATAACCTCCTGCCGCAGATCGCCGTGCCGGCCGAGGGGCCGGTGACAAGCGAGGTGCTGTTCGGCGATGCGCGCCCCTTGCATTTCGAGATCGGCTTTGGCGGGGGCGAGCACCTTGCCTATCGCGCCGATCTCCTGCCCGATCACGGTTTCATCGGCGCCGAGCCGTTCCTCAACGGGGTGGCCCAGGCGCTTTCCCATATCGAGGAGCAGCGCCTCGCCAATATCCGCCTGCACCATGGCGATGCGCTGGAGGTATTGCAGCGCATCCCCGATGGGGCGCTGACCATGCTCTACCTGCTCCACCCCGATCCCTGGCCCAAGGCCCGCCACGCCAAGCGGCGGATGATGAACGATGGGCCGGTCAAGCTGTTTGCGCAGAAGATGAAGCCGGGCGGCGAATTCCGCTTCAGCACCGATCACCCGGTCTATGTGCGCCACGCGCTGATGGTGATGCAGCGCCACACCGATCTGTTCGAATGGCTGGTGGAAAAGCCGCAAGACTGGCAGGTGCGCCCCTCAGGCTGGCCCGAAACGCGCTACGAACACAAGGCGCGCACCGTGTATGGGCATGAGGTTTGGTATTTCCGCTTCCGGCGGCGGTGAGGGGCCACGGCTTGGCGATGTTTCACGTGAAACAGCCGAGGCCCGCAACCTAGGCGTGTCCTGATCGAGGTCTGCGCCGAACTAGGCTGGGCTGCACGCCCGCCACCGCGGCATCAGGGCGAAGACCACCTGCCCCGCCAGCCCGATGGCCGCATGGGGCTGGGCAAAGTCCGCGAGCCACTGGCCGGGGGTCAGCCCCATCATCCCCACCCCCACGGCGCATTCCGCCGCCATCAACAAGGCAAAGGCGATGCCGCCCATCGCCAGCGCCGCGCCCTTGTCCGCGATGGCAAAGCGCCGCACCAGCCAGCCGCTCGCCCACCAGCTTGCCCCCAGCATCAGCGGCAACTCGATCAGCGTGGCCGGCACCAGCCCTACCAACGGCGCAAGCCACAGCACCCGCAAGCTGCCGAGCAAAAATCCCAGCGCAAACACCACCGCCCAATAGGCAAGGGCGGCGCGCGCGATTGTCACCCCACCACCCCGGCACCCGCCAGCACCGCCAGGGTCAGCACATCGGGCACGCTCGCCGTCATCGGCACGATCTGCACCGGCTTTTCCATCCCGATCAGCATCGGGCCGACCGTGGCGTTGCTGCCCAATTCGCGCAGCAGCTTGGCCGAAAGGTTTGCCGATTGCAGCCCCGGCATCACCAGCACATTGGCCGGGCCGGACAGGCGGCTGAAGGGATAGAGCGCCATGACCTTGGGGTTCAAGGCCGCATCGGGGGCCATCTCGCCCTCATATTCAAACCCCGGATCCTCACGGTCGAGGATCGCCACTGCCTCGCGGATATTGTCGAGCCACTGGCCCGAAGGATTGCCGAAGGTCGAATAGGACAGGAACGCCACCCGCGGCTCGTGCCCCATGCGCCGGGCGACCGCGGCGGTCTCGCGCGCGATATGGGCCAGCGCGGCGGCATCGGGGCGCTCGTTGATGGTGGTGTCGGCAAGGAAGGTGGTGTGGTTCTTGCCGATCATCATGTGGATGCCGAAGGGAATGCACCCTTCCTTGGGGCCGAGCACCAGGTTCACCTCGCGCACGCTTTGGGCAAAGGTGCGGGTGGTGCCGGTGATCATCCCGTCGCCATGCCCGAGCGCCACCAGCAGCGCGGCAAAGACATTGCGCTCCTGGTTCACCAGCCGGCGCACGTCGCGCAGGGTGTAGCCGCGGCGCTGCAGGCGCTTGTAGAGATATTCGACCATCGCCGGCACGTGGGCGCTGTCGGCCGAGTTCTGGATCTCGAAGCTGCCCGGATCGCTCACCGAAAGCTGGTGAAGCTTGTCGAGCACCGCCTTGGTGCGCCCCACCAGGATGGGCGTGCCATAGCCGAAATCGCGGAACTGGATCGCGGCGCGCAGCACCACTTCTTCTTCCGCCTCGGCAAAGACCATGCGGGTGGGGTTGGCCTTGGCGATCTCATAGACCCCGGTGAGCACCGAGGTGGTGGGGTTGAGGCGACTGCGCAACGCCACACGATAAGCCTCGAAATCCTCGATCCGGGTGCGCGCCACGCCCGAATCCATCGCCGCCTTGGCCACCGCCGAGGACACGACCTCAATCAGCCGCGGATCGAAGGGGGCCGGGATGATGTAATCGGTGCCGAACTTGTGGTTCTTGCCATAGGCGCTCGCCACTTCCTCGGGCACCTGCTGGCGCGCCAGCTCGGCGATCGCCTTGGCCGCGGCGACCTTCATCTCCTCGTTGATGGTGGTCGCCTGCACGTCGAGCGCCCCGCGGAAGATGAAGGGAAAGCCCAGCACATTGTTGACCTGATTGGGAAAATCGCTGCGCCCGGTGGCGATGATCGCATCCGGGCGCACCGCCTTGGCCTCATCCGGCATGATCTCGGGCACGGGGTTGGCCATGGCAAAGATGATCGGCTTGTCGGCCATCTTCTTGACCCATTCGGGCTTCAGCGCGCCCGCTGCCGAGAGGCCGAGGAAGATGTCCGCGCCCACCAGCGCTTCTTCAAGGCTGGTGGCGCTGGTGGCGACCGCGTGGGCGCTTTTCCACTGGTCGACGCCTTCGCGCTCGGGGGTGATCGGGCCGGCGCGGTCGCACATGATGACGTTCTCATGGCGCACGCCCATCGCCTTGATGAGCGCCGTGCAGGCGATCGCCGCCGCTCCGGCGCCGTTGACCACCACCTTGACATCCCTGATATCGCGCCCGGTGAGATGGCAGGCATTGAGCAGCCCGGCGGCGGTGATGATCGCGGTGCCGTGCTGGTCATCATGCATCACCGGGATCTTCATGCGCTCGCGCAGCGCGGCCTCGATGATGAAGCATTCGGGGGCCTTGATGTCCTCGAGGTTGATGCCGCCAAAGCTCGGCTCCATCAGCGCCACCGCCTCGATGAAGGCCTGCGGGTCTTCGGTCGCCAGTTCGATGTCGATCGCATCGACATCGGCAAAGCGCTTGAACAGCACCGCCTTGCCTTCCATCACCGGCTTGGAGGCGAGCGCGCCGAGATTGCCGAGGCCGAGGATCGCGGTGCCGTTGGAGATCACCGCGACAAGATTGCCCTTGGCGGTGTAGCGCGCGGCGAGCGAGGGATCGCCGGCGATCGCCTCGACCGGCACGGCAACGCCCGGCGAATAGGCGAGGCTGAGGTCGCGCTGCGACGTCATCGGCTTGGTGGCGACGATCTCGAGCTTACCCGGCCGGATGGTCTCGTGATAGAACAGCGCCTCGCGCGCGGTGAAGCCGCCCTTGCTCTCCTCGCTCATGCTGCCTGATCCCTCCTTGTCGGCCTGGCGATTGCCCCGCCCCGCTTAGCGCCGCGCGCGGCGATGCGATAGGCGATAAATCACGCACGGCTCCCGGGGAAAGCCCCAGGGGCAGGCATTTTCCGAATCGTGCGCGAAGGGCTAGGCCAGCGTCATGGCCGCGCTGCTCGATCCTCTGCTTTCCGCCAAGCCCACGCCGATGATGGCGCAGTATCTGGCGCTGCGCGCAGAGGCGGGCGATGCGCTGCTGTTCTACCGCATGGGCGATTTCTTCGAGCTGTTCTTCGAGGATGCCAAGGTGGCCGCCGCAGTGCTCGATATCGCGCTCACCACCCGCGGGGAGCACGGCGGCGCACCGATCCCGATGTGCGGCGTGCCGGTGCATTCGGCCGAGAACTATCTTGCCCGGCTGATCAAGGCCGGCCACCGCGTGGCGATTGCCGAACAGGTCGAAACCCCTGACGAGGCCAAGGCCCGCGCCAGGCGCGAAGGGCTGCCCTCGTCCAAGGTGCTGGTGCGCCGCGCGATCGTGCGGTTGGTGACCGCGGGCACGCTGACCGAGGAGGCCCTGCTCGAGCCGCGCCGGGCGAATGTGCTGGTTGCGCTTGCCGAGCTGCGCGGGGTGATCGGCATTGCCGCCTGCGATGTCTCGACCGGGGCGATGAGCCTCGAGGAATGTGCGCCCGAGGCGCTTGGGGCCGCGCTGGCGCGGCTTGGCCCGAGCGAGGTGGTGGTGGGCGAGGACTGGCCGCACGGGCCAGACGAGGCGATCATGCGCCCCCGCGCCACCTTTGCCAGCGAAGCGGGGGAAGAGCGGCTCAAGGCCATCCACGGGGTGGCGACGCTCGATGGCTTTGGCGCCTTCACCCGGCCGATGCTCGCCGCTGCCGGCGGCCTCATCGCCTATCTCGAACATGTCGGGCGCGGCACCCTGCCGCTGCTCCTGCCCCCGGTGCGGCGCGAGAGCGGCGCGGTGATGGCGATGGACGCGGCCACCAGGGCGAGCCTCGAGATCCTCGAGGCTTCCACCGGCGGGCGCGCGGGCAGCCTGATTGCTTCGGTTGATCGCTGCGTCACCGGCGCGGGATCGCGGCTTTTGGCCGAGGACCTGTCCGCCCCGCTCACCGATCGGTCGGCGATCGAGGCGCGCCTTGCCCTGGTGCAGTTCTGGCGTGACCGCCCGATCGAGCGCGCGCAGCTGCGCGAGGCGCTGCGCGCGATCCCCGATCTGGCGCGGGCGCTGGGCCGGGTGGTGGCCGGGCGGGGATCGCCGCGCGATCTTGGCCAGCTGCGCGATGGGCTTGCCGAAGCGGGGCGGCTCCACCACTGGCTCAAGGACGCGCCCGATCGCCCCGCGCTGCTCGACGAGGTGATCGCGCAGCTGGCCGGGCACGGCGCGCTTGCCGATCACCTCGCCCGGGCGCTGGTGCCCACGCCGCCGACCGAGCGCGCTGGCGGGGGCTTCATCGCCGATGGCTATGATCCGGCGCTTGACGAGCTGCGCGCGATTGCCGGCGATGCCCGCCGCGCCATTGCGGCGATGGAAGCGCGCTATCGTGCCGAAACCGGGATCGGTGCGCTCAAGATCCGCCACAACGGGGTGCTAGGCTATTTCATCGAGGTGCCCGCGCGCCATGCCGATCGGCTGATGGCCGAGGGCAGCGGCTTTGCCCATCGCCAGACGATGAAGGATGTGGTGCGCTTCAACTCGCTCACCCTGCACGAGGAAGCAACGCGCATCGCCGAGGCGGGGGGCCATGCGCTCGCCGCCGAGGAGGCCCATTTTGCCGCGCTGGTGGCTGAGATCTCGGCCGCGCGCGAAGCGATTGCCGCCACCGCCGCCGCGCTCGCCCGGCTCGATGTGGGCGCGGCGCTGGCCGAGCGGGCCGCCGAGGGTGACTGGTGCCGCCCCGAGATCACCGAGGAGGTCGAACTCGCGATCACCGCCGGGCGCCATCCGGTGGTCGAAGCAGCCCTTGCGCGCAGCGGCGCGCGCTTTGTGGCCAATGATTGCCGGCTCGATGCCGAGGATCGGCTGTGGCTGATCGGCGGGCCCAACATGGGCGGCAAATCGACCTTCCTGCGGCAGAACGCGCTGATCGTGCTGTTGGCTCAGGCGGGCAGCTTTGTCCCGGCATCAGCGGCGCGCATCGGGCTGGTCGATCGCCTGTTCAGCCGGGTCGGCGCGGCCGACAATCTCGCGCGCGGGCGTTCGACCTTCATGGTCGAGATGGTCGAGACCGCGGCGATCCTTGTCCAGGCAAGCGCGCGCAGCTTTGTCATCCTTGACGAGGTCGGGCGCGGCACCTCGACCTATGATGGCCTGGCGCTGGCTTGGGCCGTGGCCGAGGCGGTGCATTCGCAGATCGGCTGCCGCTGCCTGTTTGCCACGCATTACCATGAACTGGCGCGCCTTGCTGAAACCTGCGAGGCGCTCTCGCTCCACCACGTGCGCGCGCGCGAGTGGCAGGGCGATCTCGTTCTGCTGCACGAACTGGCAAGCGGCCCGGCCGATCGTTCCTATGGGCTGGCCGTGGCGCGGCTTGCCGGAGTGCCGCCGGCGGTGGTCGATCGCGCCCGCGAGGTGCTCGCAAAGCTCGAGGAAACCCGCGCGGCGACCGGGGGGATCGCCGCCGGGCTGGGCGATCTGCCGCTGTTCGCCGCCGCGCAGCAGGCCCCGCGCGAGACTCCGGAAGAAGCGCTAGCCACGGCGCTGCGCGCCACCGATCTCGACGCGCTGAGCCCGCGCGAGGCGCTCGATCTGCTCTATGAATGGAAGCGCAACCTGCCCCCGGCGCGCAGCTGAGGCAACCAAGCCTTAACCACGCAGCGGCTAGGCTTGCGCCCATGTCGCGAACCCTGTTCGAAAACAGCAAGGCTGCGCTCGCCTTTGCGGGCATGACCATTTTGGGGGCAGTCGCGCTGGTGGGCCCTTCGGACAAGGGCGGCGTATTGCCCAGGCTGGCCGACCGGCTTGCCGCTGAAGGTGCAGCAGGCGCCAGCGAGGGGCGGGCTGATGCCGCAGCACAAGGCGCGGGCGATCAGCCTCAGCGCGATGACCCGTCGCCAAGCGTTTTCGGCGACTACGTGCCGCCCAGCCCTGCTCCTGCAGCAACGGCACCTGCGCGCGCCGCCGCGCCCGGCAACCCGATGACCGCTCCGCTCGCCCCGGGTGCCACCATCAGTTCCGACAGCGAACCGGCCAGCGCCCTCAACACCGATCCCGACATGGCGGTCGCGCCATAGAGCAAAGCCGCGCGCTCAGCGGGTCGGCACCGGAATCTCGCCCGAATAGTCATAAAAGCCCCGTCCGGTCTTGCGCCCGAGCCAACCGGCCTCGACATATTTCACCAGCAAGGGCGCCGGGCGATACTTGCTGTCGCCGGTGGTCTGGTAGAGCACCTTGATGATATCAAGGCAGGTATCAAGCCCGACGAAATCGGCCAGTTGCAGCGGACCCATGGGGTGGTTGAGGCCGAGCCGGCAGCCCTTGTCGATATCCTCGATGCCGGCCGTGGACTGGCCGAGCACGAACACCGCCTCATTGATCATCGGCAGAAGGATGCGGTTGACGACAAAGCCAGGCTCGTCCTGGCTCAGCACCACTTCCTTGCCCAGCCCCCGGGCAAAGGCGGTGACGCGATCGGTGGTGTCCTTGGAGGTAGCAAGCCCCGGGATCACCTCGATGAGGCCCATCACCGGCACGGGGTTGAAGAAATGCAGGCCGATGAAGCGCGCCGGATCGGGGGCATGGTTGGCCATCCGGGTGATCGGGATCGACGAGGTGTTCGAGGCCATGATCGCTTGCGCGGCCAGCACCTTGCCGGCCTTCTCGAAGATCGCGTTCTTGATCTCCTCGCGCTCGGTCGCCGCCTCGATGATGAGATCGGCCTCGGCGAAGGGGGCATAGTCGGCAACCGGGGTGATGCGGGCAAGCAGGCTTTCAGCCTCGTGGGCCTCGATCTTGCCGCGGCCCATCAGCTTGGCGAGCGCCTGCGCGATCTTCTCCTTGCCGGCTTCGGCGCGGGGCAGATCGACATCGGTGAGCATGACGGCCATGCCATGGGCGGCGATGGTCTGGGCAATGCCGGTTCCCATCTGACCGGCGCCGATGACGGCGATGTTGCGCATGAGGCGGCTCCTTCGCAAGTGCAGCAGGTGCGCCGCACTAGCGATGGTGCAGGGCAAAAGCTAGCGGTTAGCGCCGGGAACCCACTTCACATCGCGCGCGCCATCCTCGTTGACGACGCGCGCCAGCACAAAGAGCAGATCGGATAGCCGGTTGATATAGGCAAGCGCGGCCGGATTGACCGCTTCCTCGGCCGCCAGTGCCACCATCGCGCGTTCCGCCGCACGGGTGGCGGCGCGGGCGACATGGACGCGCGCCGCACCCTCGCTGCCGCCGGGCAGCACGAAGCTGGTGAGCGGTTCGAGCCGCTCGTTGAGCGCATCGATCTGCGCCTCGATCCAGGCCGGCTGGGCCGGAACGATGCGCAGCACCATTTCGGACGGGGCAAAATCATCCCCCGGCGTTGCCAGATCGGCGCCAAGATCGAACAGATCGTTCTGCACCCGGGTGAGCAGCGCCCTGTGGCCCGCATCGTCAAGCGCGCAAATGGCAAGGCCGATGGCGCTATTGGCCTCGTCAACCAGACCCACGGCGTGGATGCGCGCGGCGTGCTTGGGGCAGCGCGAGCCATCGACAAGTCCCGTCGTCCCGTCATCCCCGGTGCGGGTGTAGATGCGGTTGAGCTTGACCATGGGCCTTGCGGGTCAGCGCGTCACCGCCAGCAGGATCGCCACCACCACGACGGCAAGCGCCTGATACTTGATCCGCGCGAACATCGCCTTGTTCTGCAGCAGTTGCATTTCGGTGGCAGTCTGGCCCTCGCCGCTTTCAAGATCGATCTTGGTCGTCCTGAGGAAGGCGACGATCCCGCGGATCAGCGAGAAGGCGGTAAGGCCCATGAGGATGATGAGCAGAGGCACGAGCACATATGTCATAAGGCCTGTAATGGACGCTTGGGCTTCAGGTTCCAAGTGCCAAATGGGCGCGGCGCAATTCGTCGGCAAGGCGGCGCCCGTCCTCCCCGGCAAGGCGGCGGGCGGCAAGCGCGGGCGAACCGCGGCGCTTGGCGAGCTTTTCTCCTCGCGCATCGGTCAGCAGGCGGTGGTGGTGCAAGCGCGGCACCGGCAGGCCGAGCAGCGCCTGGAGCAGCCGGTGGACATGGCTCGCAGCAAACAGATCGGCCCCGCGCGTCACCAGGCTCACCCCGTCGGCCGCATCATCGAGCGTGACCGCAAGGTGATAGCTTGCCGGCAGATCCTTGCGCACCAGCACCACATCGCCAAGGCCCGACAGGTCCACCGCCTGCGGGCCGGCGAGCGCGTCCTCCCACACCAGCGGCCCCGCCAGCGCCAGCGCCCGCGCGCTGTCGAGCCGCAAGGCCGCCGGGCGCGCGGGATCAGGGGGGCGGTGCCGGCAGGTGCCGGGATAGATGAGCCCGTCCGAACCCGGCTTGGCACCCGCCGCCTCGATCTGTTTGCGGGTGCAGGTGCATGGGTAAAGCAGCCCCAGCGCCTTCAGCCTATCGGCCGCTGCCGAATAGTGTGCAAGGCGGGTCGATTGCGCGGGCACCTCGTCCCATTCGAGCCCCAGCCATTCAAGATCGCGGCGATATTCATCGGCAAGCTCCGCGCGCGCGCGCGGCCCGTCGATATCCTCGATGCGCAGCAGGAATCGCCCCCCGCTCACGCGCGCAAGGTCATGCGCGATGATCGCCGCAAGCGCATGGCCGAGGTGCAAGGGCCCATTGGGGCTGGGCGCGAAACGGGTGGTCTGGGCAGCGCAATCGGGCATTATTCTTCCTGATGCCACAGGACATTTCCTTGCGCCATCCACAGCCTGCCCACAGGCCGTCCCTGTGGATAGCCCCGCTGTCACGGGTTTGACTCTTTAGCTTGGCACGGCATGTTCGCTCCAGTCAGGGAGGAACGCAGAACCGTGTTCAACGCCGAACTGATCGAGAAGGTGGCCCGTTTTCGCGGTGTCGATGAAGACCCGAGCCGCAATCTCTCGGCCTGCCCTGCCCTGGTGCTCAACGCTGATTATACGCCTCTCTCCTACTATCCGCTGTCGCTCTGGCCGTGGCAGACGGCGATCAAGGCGGTGTTCCTCGACCGGGTGGATATCGTCGCGAGCTATGACCGCGAGGTGCACTCCCCCAGCCTCGACATGAAGATCCCGAGCGTGATCGCGCTCCGGCAATATGTGAAGCAGAGCGAATTTCCCGCCTTCACCCGCTTCAACGTGTTCCTGCGCGATCGCTTCCAGTGCCAGTATTGCGGCAGCCGCGAACATCTCACCTTCGATCACGTGATCCCGCGGCGGCTGGGCGGGCGCACCACCTGGGAAAACATCATCACCGCCTGCGCCCCGTGCAACATGAAGAAGGGCGGGCGCACCCCCCGCCAGGCCGGGATGCAGCCGCAGCAGTCGCCGATCCGGCCAACGAGCTGGCAATTGCAGCAGGCCGGGCGGCTGTTCCCGCCCAACTATCTGCACGAAACCTGGCGCGACTGGCTCTATTGGGACGTCGAGCTGGAAGCCTGATCGGTCAGGTCACGGCGGCGCGGCGGCGAAATTCGGGCCGCTGCCATTCCCCCCGCGCCAGCACCTCGGCAAGGTGCCGGGCCGCGGCGGCCATATCGGCAAAGCTCAGATAGGCCGGGGCAAAGCCCAGGCGCAGCACATCAGGATCGCGAAAATCCCCGATCACCCCGCGCGCGATAAGCGCCTGACAGATGGCGTGGGCCTCGCGGTGGCGGAAGGCAAGATGGCTGCCGCGCGCCGCGGCATCGGCGGGGCTGGCAAGTTCAAGCTCCACCCCGAGCGCTTCCAGACATTCAAGGAAGAATTGCGAAAGCGCCTGCGCCTTGGCGTAAAGCCGCGCCACGCCGAGGCTGGCGATCAGGTCAACCCCCACCTCGAGCGCGGCAAGCCCGAGGATCGGCGGGGTGCCGGCAAGCAGCCGGGCAATGCCCGGGGCCGGGGCATAGTCATCGACAAAGGCAAAAGGCGCCTCGTGCCCGAACCAGCCGGTCAGCGGCTGGGACAGCCGGGGCAGATGCCGCGCGGAAACAAAGGCATAGGCCGGCGCGCCGGGGCCGCCGCACAGATATTTGTAGCCGCACCCCACCGCGAAATCGGCGCCCGCCGCGTTGAGGTCAACCGGCAACGCCCCGGCCGAGTGTGACAGATCCCACAGCACCAGCGCCCCTGCCGCATGCGCGGCCTTGGTGAGCGCGGCCATGTCGTGCACGGCGCCGGTCTTGTAATGGACATGGGTGAGCAGCAGCAGCGCGACATCGCCATCCAGGGCCTCGGCGAGACGCTCGGGCGCAGCCAGCCGCCGCCGCGCCAGCCCCTGCGCCTCGAGCCCGGAGATCATGTAAAGATCGGTGGGGAAATTGCCCGGCTCTGACAGGATCACTTTGCGCCCCGGGCGCAGCTGCAAGGCTGCGGCGATCAGCTTGAACAGGTTGATGCTGGTCGAATCGCAGGCGATCACCTCCTGCGGCGCGGCGCCGATCAGCGGGGCGATCTTGGCCCCCACCCGCGCCGCCATGTCGAACCAGCCGGCCCGGTTCCACGAACCGATCAGCCCCTCTCCCCATTCCTCCTCCACCACCCGCGCCAGCACCTGCGGAGTGGCACGCGGCAGGGCGCCGAGCGAATTTCCATCGAGATAGATCACGCCATCGGGCAGGCGGAACAGCGCTCGGGCCGCAGCCAGAGGATCGGCAAGGTCGAACTCGCGAGCGCGCGCTTCGATGGTCATGCGCCCATGCCCTAGCGCCGCGATGGGCTGCGCTGCAAGCTAGGCCTCGATCACCCGGGCCTTGGGATGGTGGCGGTCGATATGGCGGCGCAGCAGCCTGAGGTTGCGGGTGTTCGAGCGGAACACCACGTCGGCCGCATCGCCCACCAGCGGCACCGCGCCAAGCGCGGTGTCGAACAGCACGTTCAATCCCATCCGCGCAAGCTTCCAGCGCGAAAGCCCGAGATTGCGCGCCTCCCAGATGAGGTAGGCGCCCATCGCGGTGGTAAGGATTTCCCCCAGCACCGGCACCAGCCCGATGAGCGCATCAAGCCCGATGGGCAGATTGATTCCGGGGATCACCAGGCTGCGTTCAAGCAGCCGCTCGAGCGCCTCGATCCGCATGCGCACCGCGGCAGGATCGGTGCCGGTCGGCAGCTGGGCAAGGATCGCGCGGGCGGGGTCGCGGCGGGCAGTGGTCATGGTCATGCGCCTTATGTGGGGGGCTGCGAGAGCGGGAACAAGGGGTGCATCCCCCAGGGGTTGGGCTGGAAATTGCGGATCGAACCGCGCACCAGCGACCAACGCACCGGCGCGCCGAGGGGGATGAAGGCCTCGCGCTTGACCAGCGCGGCATGAGCCTCGGCCATCAGCCGCTCGCGCCGCGCGGGATCGGGCTCGGTCAGGGTCTGGCGCACCAGCGCGTCGGCCTCGCGCGAGCACAGGCCGGCCCTGAGCGCGCAGTTGAACTGGTTCAGATACCAGCGCGGCGCGGCATAGCGGGCAAGCGTGTCGCGCAATTCTAGATCGGCCTCGGCGACGCTCGCCACCCGCCGCACCGTCACCCCGATCGCGCCCCAGGCCTCGGCCAGCTGGCGCAGCAGCAGATCGCTGCCCGGCGCGCGTGGCAGCGCGATCCGCACCACCGCCTCGCCCCCGCCCTCGGCGCGCCAGGCCCGCACCCGGGCTGCGGCAACGCGGCGGCGTTCATCGAGCGACATGCCATCCCAGCGATCAGCGGGATAGGGCCGGCCGGCAAACAGATCGGGGGGCACGATCCAGCTGCTTTCGCGCCAGCCGGAAATGCCGAAGCCCTGGATCAGCGCCGCCCGATCGATCGCCATCGACAGCGCCTCGCGGCGGGCCGGATCGGCGAGCAGCCCCTCCTCGCGGCGCACCATCAGCCCGAACAGGCCCTGGGCGGGATCGGCCTGGATCGTCCCGCGCGAGAGCGGGCCGACCTCGGCCAGGGGAAAATCAGTGAGGCTGCCGCCCAGCACCAGATCGATCTCGCCGCGGCCAAAGGCGCTGACCGCGGCCTCCGGGCCGAGCACCTGCACCGTGACGGGCCGGGCAATCTGCTCCCAGTCCTCGCGCGCGGGCTGCCCGCGCGATTCGGGCGGGAGTGCGGTGAGCCGGGCGAGATCCGCGCCTTCCTCGCGCGACATCACCATCGGCCCGACGCCGCTGCCGTTCTTGACAAAGCCCAGTTCGGGCTGCGCCAAGAGCCGCAGGAAATCGGGCATCGGCGCGCTGAGCCGCACCTCGATCACCCTTCCGGTCATCGCCCGCACCTCGCGCACCTTGGCAAGGTCAAGCCCGAGGGCGGTGCCCCGCAAGCGGGCAATCGCCTCACGCAGCTGCCGCCGCGCTTCGATTGCGGTGATCTCCTCGCCATCGGGCCAGGTGCTGTCGCGCAGGCGGAAGATGTAGCTCATGCCATCGTCGGTGACGATCCAGCGCTCGGCAATCGCGGGCACCACCTGCCCGGCGGCATCGAGGCTCACCAGCCCCTCGTTGGTTGCCGCCCGCAAATGCTGCGCGGCAAAGGGCAGGCGCACCCCCTGCTGGAACAGGCTGCCAGGCGTGCCGATGATCGCCACCGCCACCGGGCCATCGCGTCCCGCGGCCCCGCAGGAGGTGAGCAGGATGAGCGCAAGCACGGAGAGCCAGAATCGCATCACGCCTGCCTAGCAGGTCGCACCGCGCCGGTCAGCTTGCGCGCGCAGGCAGTGGGAGGGGGCGAATCAGATCTTGCGCAGGCGGCTCGGCTCGGGCGGCTTGGGCGCCCGATGCGCCCACGAGCGCTCGTAGAAGCCAAGCGCCGATTCGTCGCTGGCCTGAACCGGGCGACGCGCCTTTTGCGAATCGATTTCCTCGTCGAAGGCGACGCCAAAGCGATTGTCCTGCACCCAGGCGACCGTGCCGCCCACCGCGCCGATATTGCGCAATTCGATGGTGAGCCGGTTGCCGCGTTGCACCCTGATCTGGCCCTCGCCCATCATGCCGCCGTCAGACAGGTTGCGCACCCGCACCCGATGGGTCTCGCTGCCCTGTTCGATCCGCACGTCAGCCAGCAGGAACAGGCTGTCGCGCGCAACGCTGCGTGTATCGACCCCGGTCATGCCCGCATTGTCTCCTCAACCGACAACCGCGCGTGGCACCCCGCCGGGGCGCATCGCGGCTGCGCCAATCTCGCGCCCGCAACGATGGCGCATTCGCAGTAAACAGGTGGTTAAGCTTCGCCCCGCCGCGAGCGCACAAAAACAAGCCCGTCCCAAGCCGATACACAAGGGCGCAAAGCTGTTGATGACTAGTCGTCGCGCGAGACCTTCTCGCGCCGTTCGTGGGCTTCCTGGGCCTCGACCGTCATGGTGGCAACCGGGCGCGCGATCAGGCGTTTGAGGCCGATGGGATCGCCGGTCACCTCGCAATAGCCATATTCGCCGGTATCGAGCCGCCGCAGTGCTGCGTCGATCTTGGCAATCAGCTTGCGCTGGCGATCGCGGGTGCGCAGTTCGATGCCCCAGTCCGTCTCGCTCGAGGCGCGGTCGGTCAGATCAGCCTCACGGATCGGGCCGTCCTGGAGCGATTGCAGCGTCTGGCCAGCCGCCGAGTGGATCGCGCGCTTCCATTCCGTGAGCAGCATCCGGAAATAGGCCTGCTGGCGCTCGTTCATGTATTCCTCGTCCTCGCTCGGCACATAATCCGGAGCGATCAGGCGCTTGGCTTTCTCGAGGATGTCGATCTCGTCAGACGCGGCAGATGGCATGAAGCTTCCTCATCCCGTGTGGCACTGGGCTGACCAGTGCGTCCTGCCGCCTCAATTTTTTCATTGGCTCACTTGGTCCCAGCAAGTTGAAGCACTGCGGCGCCTATAGGCAAGCCCCCCAAACCGCACAAGCGCCTTTGGCAGCTTGTGAGCACACAATCGGGCGCGCCACCAGCCCGCCCGGGCTGGCGTTAACCATTTCTTGACCATGATCGCCGCAGTCTGCCCCCACGGAAGGTCGCTCGGGGGGCGACCGGGTGAGGAACGGGGACAAGACCATGACGATCATTGCCATTGCCGCGAGAGGCGCGCGGGGCGCGGCGAGCGAGAGCCTGCTGGGCGCCTGGCTGGCGCAGGCGGCCGAGGGCGAGCCGGAAGCCTGCTTCAACCTCGGCGTTGCCTTTTCCACCGGCAGCAACGGGGCCGAGTGCGATCTCATCGAGGCGCACAAGTGGTTCAATCTTGCCGCCGCCCGCGGTCACGCGGAAGCCGCACGCTGCCGCGCCGAGATCGCCGACGAGATGACCGCGCGCGAGATCGCCGAAGCCCAGCGCCGGGCCCGGCAATGGCTGGCCGAGGGACGGCTGCGGGCGGCCTGATCAGCCCTTGCGGAAGGGCGTGCGGGCATCGAGGGTGAGCTGGTCGCTCGCCACCCCGGCGCGCTCGCGTTCAAGAAAATCGGCCACCGCCGCGCGAAAGCCGGGATCGGCGATCCAATGCGCCGACCAGGTCCTGACCGGCTCATATCCGCGGGCGAGCTTGTGCCCACCCTGGGCCCCGGCCTCGACCCGCTTTAGCCCCCGGGCGATGGCAAGCTCGATCGCCTGATAATAGCACAGCTCGAAATGGAGGAAGCGCACCTGCCGGGTGCAGCCCCAATAGCGCCCGTAAAGCGCATCGCGCCCGAGGAAGTTGAGCGCGCCGGCAATCGGCTCGGTCCCGTCATAGGCGAGGATCAGCACGATCCGCTCACCCATCCGCGCGCCGAGCAGGCTGAAGGCCTCGCGGGTGAGATAGGGCCTCCCCCATTTGCGGCTGCCCGTGTCCTGATAGAACTCCCAGAAGGCGTCCCAATGCGCCTCGGTGATGTCGCTCCCGGTGAGATGACGGATGGTCAGGCCCCCCACCGCCGCAGCGCGCTCCTTCCTCAGGTCCTTGCGCTTTCTCGAGGAGAGCGCGCCGAGAAAGTCCTCGAAGCTGGCATAGCCGCGGTTGAACCAGTGGAACTGGATATCGGCGCGCAAGAGCCAGCCGCCCGCCTCGAACAGGGGAAGCTGGGCAGGGTCAATGAAGGTGGCATGGGCGCTCGACAACCCGTTCTGGAGGCACACCGCCTCGGCGCCCTTGAGCAGGTGCGGGGCAAGCGCCGGGTCGCTGAGCAGCAGGCGCGGCCCCGTCGCCGGGGTGAAGGGCGCGGCGATCTGGAGCTTGGGGTAATAGCGCCCCCCTGCCCGGTGCCATGCATCGGCCCAGGAATGGTCGAACACATATTCGCCCTGACTGTGCCCCTTGGCGTAAGCGGGCAAGGCTGCCAGCAGGCGCCCGCTATCGTCGGTGATGGCAATGGGGGCAGGCTCCCACCCGGTGCCGGGCCCGACAGAGCCCGAATCTTCCATCGCGGTGAGGAATTCGTGGCTGACAAAGGGATTGTCGTTCCCGCCCAGCGCGTTCCACGCCGCGCGGCCAAAGGCGCCGACCGATGGGGCGATCCGGACGGTCAAGGCCGCATCGCTCACGCGAGGCCCGCTCCTTCGGCAATCAGGGCATCGGCGTGGGCAGCCCCGCGCGCGCGGGTGTCGGGCGAGCGCACCGTCCAGGTGAGCAGCGGGCGGCCGCTTTCGCGCCACAGCTGGGCGAGCGCATTGGGAAGATCACGCACATCAGCGGCGAGAAAATCAGGTACACTGCGCTCGAGCGCCTTGGGCGCGCGCCAGGCGCTCTTGTAGCCGTGATCGAGCGTGTCGGTGACGACCAGCCCGCGCACCGCCTCCGGGGCATGGCGGGCGAACCACTCACCGACGCGCAGATCAAAGCTCATCACCGCAAGCGGGCCCTGATAGGCCGCCAGCACCCGGTTGATCGCCATGCACGGCTCGCTCAAGGAGAGATGGGGCTGCGCCTTGACCTCGACGAGGATCGGCACGCGGCCCGCCACCAGTGCGAGCAGGTCAGCCAGCCGCCAGATCGTCTGGCCGGTCTCCATCAGGGCAAGCGCGCACAATTCGTCGGCGCTGCGGGCCGCAACCTTGCCGCGCGCGCCGGTCAGCCGGTCAAGCTCCCAATCGTGGAACACCATCGGCACATTGTCGCGGCTCATCTGGATATCGCATTCGATCCCCATGCCGCGCGCGATGGCCGCTTCGGCCGCGGCGCGCGAATTTTCCGGCACGCCCTCGCCGTGAAGCCCACGATGGGCATATTCCCACTGCGTCAGCCAGGCAGGCGCGCGCCGCTCGCTCATGACTTGAGCGCGACAATCGCATCGACCTCGACCGCGGCATTGAGGGGCAGCGCCGCCACGCCCACCGCCGCGCGGGCGTGCTGGCCGGCCCCGCCGAAGACCTGCTCCATCAGATCCGATGCGCCATTGGCGACCTTGGGGTGATCGAAGAAATCCGGGGTCGAGGAGACGAAGGCGCCAAGCTTGACCACCCGCTCGACCTGTTCAAGCAGGCCTGCAGCCTCAAGCTGGGCAAGGATCATCAACCCGCAGGCGCGCGCGGCGCGCTGACCTTCCTCGAGGCTGACATCGGCGCCCAGCTTGCCGGTCATCACCGCGCCATCGACAAAGGCGATCTGGCCCGAGACATAAGCCACGCCGCCATGCACCACCACCGGGACATAGCTGGCGACCGGCGCGGCGGGCTTGGGCAGGGTGATGCCGAGTTCGGCGAGCTTGGCGGCGATGGTCATGTCTCAATCCTCCAGTCGTTCGAGCAGCCAGGGCAGGGCCTCGTCCCAGCGGTCGATCCGCGAATGGGCATGGCCGGCCTTGTGCGCACAATCAATCGCATGGGCGATCATCGGCTCGCCGCACAGGTGCAGGCGGGTGACATGCGGCGTGATCTCGGCCACCGAGGCATGGTGCTGGGCAAGATCGTCGATGAACAGCGCCTTGCTCGGGGCATATTCGGCCAGGATCGCCCGCAGCGCCGGACCCTTGGGGCCCTGATTGGTATAGACCCGGGCATTGATGCCGACCGCGGCAAGCTGCGCGGCGCGCTTGTCGCGGCGCTCGTCCACCAGGTTGGTGAGGATCACCACGTCGGCCTTCTCGGCAAGGGTGTTGATCCCCTCGACCGCGCCGGCGATCGGCGTCTGCGTGTCCATCTGGGTATCGAAGAAGCGCCCGAGCATCCGCCAGATATCGGCCGGGGCAAGCACCTCGCCGCTGTCCTGCCAGCGCAGCGCCTGGGCAAAATTGTGGCCTTCAAGGTGGAAGTCCACGCCCTGGGTGGTCTCGAGCCAGTGCTTGAAGGGGGCAACCATGTGCAGCAGCACTTCGTCGCAATCGGAGATGATGAGCGGGCGGGTCATGTGTCGAGAGCGTTCCTGGCGGCGACCAGTTCCTCGGGGCTGACGGCAAGCGCCTCGGCCGCGCGCAGGAGATCGGGTTCATGGTCGGCAAGAAAGGTGAGCGGCGCGGCCAGCACCGCCCGATCGGCAAGCCCGGCGCGCAGCCGAGCCGGATCGAGCCCGGTGAGCGCAAGGAAGCGCACCGCACGCTCCTCGCAGGCGAGCACCCAGGCGAGCGCTGCCAGCGCCAGCGCCTCAGGGTCTGCCGAAAGCTGTGCGGGGCCTTGCGGGATTGCCGTGTCCTTCCTGTCGGGTTAGTCGGTAATTAGGTCATGAGCGGGGCGCGATGTGACAAAGCGGATCATGGTTGTCGAGGACAATGACCTCAACCGGAAATTGTTCTGCGATGTGCTCAAGGCCAATGGCTTCGAGGTCGAACCGGTGGCCGAGGGCGACAAGGTGCTCTCCACCGCGCGGCAGGTGGTGCCCGATCTCATCATCATGGACATCCAGCTCGGCGGGGTTTCCGGGGTTGATCTCATCGAGGCGGCCAAGCGCGACCGGGTGCTGCGCAAGATCCCGGTGCTGGCGGTCACCGCCTTTGCCGCCAAGGGCGATGAGGAACGCATCCGCGCAGCAGGGGCGGCCGCATACCTTTCCAAGCCGGTCTCGATCAGCCCCTTCATGAGCGCGGTGCGCGCATTGCTGGCGGCCTGAGGGCGAGCGCAGGGGCCAGGGGGACGGGGCAAGCCCCGAGGGCCTAGAGCAGGTTCTCCAGCAGGAACACCAGCAGGGTAAGGCCAAGGCCGCCCAGGAACAGGTGGTAGGCATAGGCAAGATAGCGATACTTGCGCCGGTGCAGCACCATCCCGTTCTGGTAGAGATCGCGCAGCATCACCCGATAGAGCGCCTCGTCATCGTGGAGGCGCGCCAGCATCGCCCTTGTCCAGGCTTCCTCGTCCATGAGTGCGAAATGGCCGAAGAACAGCAGGTTCCTGTGCTCCTCGGGCACGGCCTTGGCGCGCATCGGCGGGGTGATCGCCAGCACCGCGAAGATGGTGGAGAGAAAGGCTGTGACCGCAAGGCAGATCATCGACCACTGCACCGCGGCGGACAAGGCCTGAGTGATCACCAGCGAGAACACCACGAAGGTGGCGCCGATAAGGATATTGGCCTTGCCATCGGCCATCTGCGAAAGCGACAGGGTGAGCGATTGCGCGGTGCGGATGAGGTGGACGCCGTGGGGGGAAAGCGGCGCATCGGGCGCGGGCGGCGCCGCCTTTGCGGGCTGAGACTGACGAGCGGCATCGGCCATTACCCACCTCCTTGCGCCCCCCCGGCACGCCGAAAACTTGACAAGCAGCCCCATCCGCCGCTTTGCACGCGTAGTATATGAGGCCAAAGCGCCGCACAACCAACGCCACGCCCACAGCCAGGCCCCAGCCACGAAAGCACCCTTTCGCATGACCCCAGCCGAAGTCGACGCGCGCATCCGCGAGCTTATCCAGCCTTTCAACAAGAAGGGCATCGCCATCGAGGATTCGACCACCTTTGCCGGCGATCTCGAGTTCGACAGCCTGACGGTGATGGATTTCGTCGCCGAGATCGAGGATGCCTTCGATGTCATCATCTCGATGAACCAGCAGGCCGAGATCGAGAATTGGGGCCAGTTGGTGGCCGCGGTCCACAAGCTGCAGGAAGGCTGATCATGGCCACCGCGATGAGCGAAAATCCCACCCCCGCGCCGGTTGACCTGCTGGCCAAGTTCGATCCCATCATCCAGACCCGCGAGGCGCTGCTCGCCGCCGGGGTGGAGGATCCCTTCAATCTGGTGATGGACAAGGTGCTCTCGCCCACCCGGGCCATCTGCAACGGGCGCGACACCATCCTGCTTGGCACCTACAATTACATGGGGATGACCTTCGATCCCGATGTGATCGCCGCGGGCAAGGCAGCGATGGAGGATTTCGGCGCGGGCACCACCGGCAGCCGCGTGCTCAACGGCACCTTCCGCGATCACCGCGATGTCGAGGCGGCGCTGCGCGAATTCTATGCCATGGATCACGCCATGGTGTTCTCCACCGGTTACCAGGCCAATCTCGGGGTGATCTCGACGCTGGCGGGCAAGGGCGATTACATCATCCTCGACATCGACAGCCACGCCTCGATCTGGGATGGCTGCAAGATGGGCGATGCCGAGGTGGTGCCCTTCAAGCACAATGATGTGGACGCGCTCGAAAAGCGGCTCAAGCGCGTGCCCGAGGGCGCGGGCAAGCTGGTGGTGCTCGAAGGGGTCTATTCGATGCTCGGCGATGTCGCGCCGCTCAAGGACATGGTGGCGATCGCCAAGCGCCACGGCGCGATGGTGCTGGTGGACGAGGCCCATTCGATGGGCTTCATCGGCGCGCATGGCCGCGGTGTTGCCGAGGAGCAGGGGGTGATCGACGAGGTCGATTTCATCATCGGCACCTTCTCCAAGAGCGTCGGCACGGTCGGCGGCTTTTGCGTGTCCAATCACCCCAAGTTCGAGGTGCTGCGGCTGGTGTGCCGGCCTTACGTGTTCACCGCCGCCCTGCCGCCGAGCGTGATGGCGTCGAGCGCCGCTTCGATCCGCAAGCTGATGCATGGCGGCAACAAGCGCGCGCATCTGTGGGAGAACAGCCGCAGGCTGCACCAGGGGTTGCGCGATCTGGGCTTCCAGCTCGGCACCGAAACCCCGCAGAGCGCGATCATCGCGGTGATCATGCCCGATCTCGAAAAGGGCGCGATGATGTGGGAGGCGCTGCTGAAGGAGGGCCTCTACGTCAACCTCGCCCGTCCCCCGGCAACCCCGGCGGGCATGACGCTGCTGCGCTGCTCGCTGTGCGCCGAGCATTCAGCCGAGGAAGTGACTACCATTCTCGGCATGTTCGCCCGTGCCGGCAAGGCGATCGGGATCATCTGAGCCGAAGCTGTTGCGGCCCTGGCCCGCAGCGCCTCAATGGATCGAGATGATCCCGTCCACGGCCCGCCATTCCTGCGGGCCGATCAGGTGCTTGTGCGCGACCCGCACCGAATGGAGCACGGCGTCGATCTCGCGCCGCCAGAAGGCAAGGAAGCGGTCAAGCTCCGGAAAATGCGGCGCCACGTCGTATTGTTGCATCACGAATTGCTGCAGCAGGCTGCGATGGTCGGGCATGTAATAGTGGATTTCCACCGTGGACAGGCCGTAGCCCGCCATCTGGGCCAGGAACGCGCGATCCGTCATCAGCTCTCCTCGCAAGCGACATGAAGAAAAGGGCTGAACCCAGAAAATCGCACGAATCCGATTGTCGTCAATGGAAAAATGGCAATTTTGTTTCAGGCGTCACCCGCCCCGGGGCTGAAAAGCCCTCCGCGCAGTAACCAATCTGGTTATTTTTCTTGACATCGTCACGCTCTTTGGTTAAGAGGGGGCATCATCGGAAAATTGCGATTCGCCAGCGGGCGGCCCTCCCTCTGGGGAGCCGCCCTTTTGTCGTTGCCGCACGAGGAGTTCCCGCCATGCCCAAGTCGCCGGGCAAGCGCGTCGCCATCCGCCCCGATCTCAAGGATGGCGAGTGCGCGCGCGTCAGCACCAACTGGCGCCGGCAATTTCTCGATCACCTCGCCGAGACCTCGAATGTTGCGGCCTCGGCCGCAAGGGCCGGGGTCTGCCCCAGCCGCGCCTACAAGGTGCGGCGCGAGGATGCGGAATTCGCCCGCCAGTGGCAGGCCGCGCTGGCCGAGGGCTATCTTCATCTCGAGATGGAGGTGGTGCGCCGCCTGCGCGAAGGCGACAACAAAACGTCAGGCGAGGAGCGCTTCGACCTTGCCAATGCCATCCGCCTGCTCGCTGCCCACCGCGAGAGCGCCGGGCGCGCCGGCGCGACGGTGCGCCATGTCAGCGCCGCCGAGGTGCGCGCCTCGATCGACCGCAAGATCGAGGACATCCGCCGACGCATCGCCCGGGAGAAGGCTGCCGCCGAGGCAAACGGCAAATGACCAGCGCGCTGGTCGCGCTGCTCGAAGACCAGACCGACGAGGCGGCGCGCGTGCGGCAGCAGCTGCTGCGCCGCCTCAGCCAGACCGAACGCGACCACCTGGCGTTCCTGTGGGAGTTCCAGGCCCGCAAGGAGCAGCTTCCCCCGCCGGGTGACTGGCGGGTGTGGATGATCATGGCCGGGCGCGGCTTCGGCAAGACCCGGGCCGGGGCCGAATGGGTGCGGATGATCGCCGCCAGCGATCCCAATGCCCGGATCGCGATTGTCGGCGCCTCGCTGGCCGAGGCGCGCGCGGTGATGGTCGAGGGCGAGAGCGGCCTCTTGCACGTCTGCCTTGCGGGCGAGGCGCCGCTCTACCAGCCTTCGCTCCACCGCCTCACCTTTCCCGGCGGGGCGCAGGCGCAGCTGTTCTCGGCCGCCGAGCCCGAGGCGCTGCGCGGCCCGCAGCACAGCCACGCCTGGTGCGACGAGGTCGGCAAGTGGCCGCTCGCGCATGAGCGGGCAACGCGCTGCTGGGACAATCTGCTGCTGGGCCTGAGGCTGGGGGAAGACCCACGGATCGTGGTGACCACCACGCCGCGCGCTGTCCCGCTGGTGCGGCGGCTGGTGGGGCAGGCTGGCGTGTCGGACGAGGTGGTGATCACCCGCGGCACGACCGAGGACAATGCCGCCAACCTGCCGGCTCGGTTCCTCGCCGCGATCACCAGCGAATTTGCCGGAAGCCCGCTCGCCCGCCAGGAAATCGGCGGCGAGCTCATCGACGATATCGAGGGCGCCCTGTGGACCCGCGCCATGCTCGAGGCGGCGCGCGAGCACGGCGAGGTGCCCGAGCCGCTGCGGGTGGTGGTCGCGGTCGATCCGCCCGCAGGCAGCGGCGGGGATGAATGCGGGATCATCGTGGCCGCGCTCGGCGCCGACGGGATCGCACGTGTGCTGGCCGATTGCTCGATCAGCGACGCACCGCCCGCCGCCTGGGCCAAGGCCGTCGCCGAGGCGGCGCAGGCCTGGCAGGCCGATCGGGTGGTGGCCGAGGCCAATCAGGGCGGCGCGATGGTCGAAAGCGTGCTGCGCGCGGCGGATCATGCCTTGCCGGTCAAGCTGGTGCATGCCGCGCGCGGCAAGCTGGCACGCGCCGAGCCGGTGGCGGCGCTCTACGCCGCGGGCCGGGTGCGGCATGTCGGCATGTTTGCCCGGCTCGAAGACCAATTGTGCGGGCTCATCACCGGGGGCGGCTATGCCGGCCCCGGCCGCAGCCCCGACCGCGCCGACGCGCTGGTCTGGGCGCTCAGCGAATTGCTGCTGGGACGCCGCCAGCTTCCGAGTGTCCGCCCGCTGTGAGGCCTCGCGCGCCTTAAACCAGGGATTGCCCATGACTGTGCTTGAAATGCTTCGCGCTGCCTTCAAGGGCGCGGCGCGCAACCGCGTGCCGCTCTCTCCGGCGCTGGTTCACGGCTGGCTTGCCGCCTGTGACAGCGGCCCGGGCCCACGCCCCTATGACTATGCCCGGGCGATTGCCGAGGGCTTCCTTGCCAATCCCATCGTCCAGCGCTCGGTGCGGCTGGTGGCCGAGGGGGTGGGCCAGGCGCCGCTCGCCTGCCCCGATCCGCGGCTTGCCACGCTGGTCACCGCCACCAGCGCCGGGCAATCGCTGGTCGAGACGCTGGCGGCGCACCTGCTGCTGCACGGCAATGGCTATGTCCAGATCCTCAAGGATGCTGCCGGCACCCCGATCGAGCTGTTCGCGCTGCGGCCTGAAAGGGTGAAGGTGGTGACCGGGCCGGACGGCTGGCCCTGCGCCTATGATTACACGGTGCAGGGCCGCACCACCCGCATCCCATGCGAGGATGAGCACGGCTGGCCCCAGATCATCACCATCCGGGCGATGCACCCGAGCGATGACCATCACGGTGCCGGGGCGCTCGAGGCGGCCTGGCAGGCGGTGCTGATCCACAATGCCGCGACCCACTGGAACCGGGCGCTGCTCGAGAACGCCGCACGGCCCTCGGGCGCGCTGGTCTATGAGACCGCCGACGGCGCCAGCCTGACGCACGAGCAGTTCGAGCGCCTCAGGCGTGAGCTGGATCATGCCTTCGCCGGCGCCGTCAATGCCGGGCGCCCGCTGCTGCTCGATGGCGGATTGAAGTGGCAGTCGATGGCGCTCTCCCCGGCCGACATGGACTTTGCCACGCTCAAGAGCGCTGCGGCGCGCGACATCGCCCTTGCCTTCGGGGTGCCGCCGATGCTGCTCGGCCTGCCGGGAGACAACACCTATGCCAATTACCGCGAGGCCAACCGCGCGCTGTGGCGGCTGACCCTGCTGCCGCTCGCGGAAAAGCTGTTCGCCGCGCTGCGCCAGGGGCTTGCCCCGTGGTTTCCCGAGGCGGTGCTTGGCATCGACCTCGATCGCATCCCGGCCCTGTCGGAAGACCGCGAGCGGCTCTGGGCCCAGGTCTCCGATGCCGACTTCCTGACCCGTGCCGAAAAGCGCCTGCTGCTCGGCCTTCCTCCCGAGGAGACTGCCCGATGAGCCACGAAGATGTGTTGGCGAGCCTGATGGCCCAGGCGCGCGAGGAAGGGGCAGCGCTGCTCACCCTGCGCGCGATTGTCGAGGAGGCGAGCGCGCTTGCCACCCACCGCACGCTCGAGCGGCTGGGGCTCGGCGATCCCGGCGCCGAGGATGACCTCGAGGAGCTGCGCGAGCTGCTCCAGGCCTGGCGCGATGCCAAGGCAAGCGCCTGGAAGGCGATCGTCGAATGGATCATCCGCGGGCTGCTGGCCCTGCTGCTGATCGGCATGGCGGTGCGGCTCGGCTTCTGGGATCGGCTGTGAGGCGGAGCCAGGCCATGCGCTTTGCCGGATATGCCGCACTGTTCGACGTGCCCGATGCGGGCCGCGACACCATTCGCCGCGGCGCCTTTGCCCGCAGCCTTGCCGCGCGCACGGTGCCGCTGCCGCTCTACTGGCAGCACCGCGCCGACCAGCCGATCGGCGTGGTCGAGAAGGCCGAGGAGGATGCCCGCGGCCTTCGCGTCATCGCCCGGATCGACCGGCCGGAAAGCCGCGCCGCCGCGCTGCTCGCCAACGGCGCGGTCAATGGTCTCAGCTTCGGCTTTCGCACCCGCGCGGCGCGGCACTCGCCCGCCGGGCGCGAGCTGATCGAAATCGATCTCATCGAGGTCAGCCTTGTGACCTACCCGCTCCAGCACCGCGCCAGGGTGCATCTGATCGCCTGATCGGCGCGCCCCACCCCTTCACCCACCGGCCGCCGAACGGGGCGGCCTTCCTTCTGCCCAACCGAAAGGCCCCTGCCCCATGGAAACGACCCCCACTGCTCCCATCACCGGCACCGATGCGCTCGATGCCAGCTTCGACATCATTGCCCGCCAGGACCGCGCCGAGGCCGATATCGCCGCGCTGCGCAGCGATGTCGATGAAGTCAAGGCGCGCCTCGACAAGGTCGCCCGCGCCGCCGCCAGCCGCCCGGCGATTGGCGCGGGCGGCGCCAGCGAAAGCGCCGAGATCAAGGGCTTTGTCGATGGCTATCTGCGCCGCGGGCGCGAGAGCGAGGTAAAGTCGCTGAGCGGCGCCACTCCGGGTGATGGCGGCTATGCCGTGCCGCGCGCGATCGACGCGGCGATCACCGCCGAACTGGTCGAGATCAGCCCGATCCGTGCCATTGCCCAAGTGGTGCAGACCGGCACCGCGGGCTATCGCAAGCTCGTGGCGACCGGCGGGATCGCCTCGGGCTGGGTCAGCGAAACCGGGCCGCGGCCCGAGACCGGCACGCCGCAATTCGCCGAGATCGCGCCCCCCAGCGGCGAGCTCTACGCCAATCCCGCCGCCAGCCAGGCGATGCTCGATGATGCCGCCTTCGATGTCGAGGCCTGGCTCGCCAACGAGATCGCGCTCGAATTTGCCCGGGCCGAGGGCGCGGCCTTCGTCAATGGCACCGGCATCAACCAGCCGGCCGGCTTCCTCACCGCCCCGACCAGCGCCGCGGTCGATGGGGTGCGGGCCTTCGGCATGGTGCAATATGTCGGCTCGGGCAATGCCACCGGGCTGGGCTCGGCGCCCGAGGCCAAGCTCATCGACCTCATCCATTCGCTCAAGGCGGGGCACCGCCAGGGCGCGGTGTTCGTGATGAACGCGGCGACGCTGGCGCTGGTGCGCAAGCTCAAGACCGCCGATGGCGCCTTCCTGTGGCAGCCGGGCCTTGTCGAAGGCCAGCCCGACCGGCTGCTGGGCTATCCCGTGATCGAGGCCGAGGACATGCCCGACGTGGCGAGCGGGGCCTTCCCGATCGCCTTCGGCAATTTCCGCCACGGCTATCTGATTGCCGAACACGGGGCCACCCGGATCCTGCGCGATCCCTTCACCAACAAGCCCTTCGTCCACTTCTACGCCACCCGGCGCCTCGGCGGGCAGGTGCTCGATTCGAACGCGATCAAGCTGCTCAAGATCGAAGCCTGAGGCCGCCGCGCCCCAGCTTCGCTGCGCCGATCGGCGCGGCGCCCCCTTTGCGCGCCGGTCGGCCTCTTGCGCCCGCATCCTGCTCGGACTGCCTCTCCGCCGAGCCGGGGATGCGGGCGCATTTTTCCGGGTTCAAGAAACGGGAGACACCGCGATGGAGCGGATTATCGTGCAGCCGCCAGTGCCTGGCGCTCTGGCGCTGGCCGAGCTCAAGCACTGGCTCGGGATCACCCGTCCGGATGATGACGCAGCGCTGAGTGGGCTGCTCGATACCAGCCTTGCGATCTGCGAGGCCTTCACCGGCAAGGCGCCGCTGCGCCAGGAGGTGGAGGAAACCATTCCCCTGGCGCGCGGCTGGCAGGAACTCGTCTCGCGCCCGGTCAGGACGATCACGGGCGCGGCACTGATCGATGCCGAGGGTGACCGTTCGGTCTTTGCCTCCCCGAGCGAGGCGATCGAATGGCGCATCGGCACGAGCGCCTGCGTCCAGCTGCTCCAGGTGTTCACGGGCCGCGGCGTGGCTGTCCGCTTCGAGGCCGGGATCGCCGATGACTGGGAGGGCCTGCCCGCACCGCTGCGTCAGGGGATCATCCGCCTTGCCGCCCATTCCTATCGCGATCGCGAGGGCAAGGCCGCCGCGGTCCCCCCGGCAAGCGTCACGGCGCTGTGGCGCCCCTGGCGCGCGGTGAGGCTGGCGTGATCCGCGCCAGCGCCGCCGCGACGCGGCTGATCGCGCGTCTTGCCGCCCGGGCCCGGCAGATCGCCGAAAGGCGCAGCAGGGCGGCGCGCCGCACCGCCCACGACACCGGGGCTGGCTGGCGCTCGGCCAGAGCGCTGTGGCCCGACCTGTTCGAGGACGCACAGGATGGAAAATGAGCTGCGCGCCGCGCTGATCGCCTGGCTGAGCGCCGATCCGGCGCTCGCGGGGATCAATGCCATCGCCGAGGAAAGCCCGCTCAGCGTCAGTCCGCCCTGGCTCGGGATCGCGGCCAGCGCCTCGGCCGACTGGGGCACCAAGGACCGCCCCGGGCGCGAGACCCGGATCGCGCTCGAACTCGTCACCCGTATCGACCGCCCCGAGGCCGATGCCGCGCTGCTCGCCGCAATCGAGCGCCGGGTGCTTGGCCTGCCGCGCCTTCATGCCGGGTTCGAGGTCGCCACCATCCGCTTCCTGCGCGCCCGCAGCGAGGCGCGCCCCGACAATCTGCGCGCCGCGCTCATCGAATTCCGCTTTCGCCTGTTTGCCCCAGCCACGGAGTAACAACCATGCCCGCTCAATCCGGCGCCGCCTTCCTGCTCAAGATCTCCGACGGAGCCTCGCCGCCCACATATCAGACCGTCGCCGGGCTCAGGACCACGCAGATGTCGATCAATGGTGATACCGTGGTCATCACCCACAAGCAGTCGGGCGGCTGGCGCGAGCTGCTCTCGGGCGCGGGCACCCGCTCGGTCTCGGTCAGCGCCGCCGGAATCTTCCTTGGCAGCGCAGCCGAGGATGCGGTGCGCGCCCACGCGCTCGCCGGCACGCTCGATGATTACGAATTGTCGTTCGAGGACGGCGCCCGGCTGCGTGGGCGCTTTCTCGTGCAGCGGCTTGATTATGCCGGGGATTTCAACGGCGAGCGCACCTATACGCTGCAACTCGAAAGTTCCGGCCCGGTGATCCCGGCATGAGCCGCCCCGCCAATCCCCTGCGCGGGGAAGCCCGGCTGAGGGTGGCTGGTGCCGACTACGTGCTGCGCCCGAGCTTTGAACATCTGGTCGAGGCCGAGGCAGAGCTGGGATCGCTGTTCGCCCTGGTTGAACGCGCAGCCGCGGGGGCGATGACACTTTCGGAGATGACCGCGCTCCTGTGGCATTGCCTGCCAACCGAGAACCGGCCGCCACGCGAGGCAGTCGGCGCAGCGCTGCTCGAGATCGGCCTGGTCGCGGCGACCGAGCCGGTGCGCGCGGTACTCGCCCAGGTGCTCCAGGGCCGCGCGTGAGCGCCACCTTCGCCGCCGCCGCGCAGCGCTGCTGGGCGCTGGCCGCGCGCTGGCTGGGCTGGCGGCCTGACGAGTTCTGGAGCGCAACGCCGGCCGAGCTGGCGATGGCGCTCACCCAGCCGGACGATCCAGGCTCGCCCGCTCCGCCGAGCCGCGAGACCATAGAGCGCATGATGGAGCGTGATGCCCATGACCGAAGGATTTGAGGAGCTGGTGATCGACGTGCGCGCCCGCACAGAGGGCTTTGCCAGCGATCTGGAAACCATGCGCCGGTCGCTAGACACCTCGCTGCTCGATGGGTTTGGCCGGGCCGGGGACGTGCTCGAGCGGGGCCTGCTGGCGGCGATCCGACGCGGCAGTCTCGGCTTTGACGACTTGAAGCGCATCGCCTTCAGCGCGCTCAGCGAGATTGCCGCCTATGCGCTGCAATCGGGCATGGCCAGCCTGTTCGGCAAACGGTGCCGGCGGTGGCGCTGGTGGCCTCGGTGGCCTGCTTGGCCAGACGATTGGCGCACTTTTCGGCCTGCCCGGGCGCGCCACCGGCGGCCCGGTTTCACCGGGCCGCCCGATCCTCGTCGGAGAACGAGGGCCCGAGGTGTTCGTGCCCACCAGCGCGGGCCGGATCGACAATCTGCCTGAAGCGCCAAAAGCGCCGATCATGGCGCAGGAGCGCGCGCCGATCGTGTTTGTCCGGCCCCCTGCGGTGCGGATCGAGACGAGTCCGGCTGCACGCCCCGCTCAGGATGTTCGGGTGGCCATCCAGCTTGCCGTGCCGCGCGGGCAGGCAGCCCCAGCCGCGATGCAGCGTTCTGCCCGCCAGATCGCCAGCGCGGTGCGCCGCACACTTGACCAGGCATAATCGGAAAACCCCAATGGCGTTCTGGCTCGCCCGCGCGGCCCGCGGGCAGGAAAGCAGCTTCATCCAGCGCTTCGATCCGCGCTTCTGGACGGTCAATTTCCCGCGGCCGGCGATGGCGGCGGTGGTCACTACCGCGCCCGATGCCTTGCGGGTCGAAGTCGAGTTGCACCATGCCGGCGAACTCGTCGGGCTGATCTGGGACAGCGTCGATGCGCTCGATCACCCGCTGCTCGCCTACGCGACCGACCGGGACTATGCCCACACCACCCTGAGCTTTCGCTGGCAGTCCGAAGGGGTGATCGCGCTCGACCAGCCCAACGGCCCGACGCTGACGATCGAGGGGCGCGATGCCAATGGCGCGCCGCGCACCTGGTATGTGCGGCTCTGGAACTATGCGCAGGGCACGCCCACCGATGCGCGCATTACCCTGCCCTTCTCGCAGCTTGAGAGCGGCTATGGCCTGCCCGGCGAGCCGATCCACCCTTCGGATATCGACCGGATGTTCATCTCGCTGGTGGCGCCCGGCTATGTTCCGGGGAGCACCGCCCCGCTGCCGGCGCGGTTCAACGGGTCGGTCATCATGTCCGAGATCAATGCCGATGGCTCCCGGGCCATGCTGGCGATCGGCGACGTGTTGGTTCCCCCGCATGGGGAGCGCATCGCCACCGCCTATGACGATGGCTATAACCAGACCCCGGCGCGGCTGCTGCGCAATCTGGTCGGCCTCGGCTATCGCGATGACATAGTCCACTATGTCGGGATGAGCCACTTCATGCGCCTGGCGCACACGGCGGGGGGCGCGCTCCTGGCGGCGCAGCCGGGCGCGCTGTGCACCCCGGCGGCGCTGTGGCATGGCGATTACTTCGCCCGGGCGCGCGCAGCCGGCTTTTCGGTGATCGCCTCGCTCTCGTACGAACTGTTCGATGCCTATTGCCCCGAAAGCTGGAAGCAGCGCACGGCGAACGGCGCTCCGGCGCTGACCGGTTGGGTGCCGCCCTCCACCCTCTTGTCACCAGCCCATGGCGAGGCGATGGCCTGGCTTGCCGATGTCGCGCGGGCCTTCGTCGCCTTGCTGGAAGCTGCCGAGCAACCAGTGCGCTTCCAGATTGGCGAGCCGTGGTGGTGGGTCACGCCGGCGGGCGAAATCTGCCTTTATGACGATGCGGCAAGGCTTGCCCTCGGCGGCAATCCGCCGACAATCCCCGATCTTGCCGGCCCGCTCGATGCGGCTGAGATTGCGCTGCTCGATGCGGCCGGCACGCTCCTTGCCCAATCAACCGCGGCGCTCACCGCCGCGGTGCGGGCTGCGGCCGAAGGAGCTGCCGAGGTGCTGTTGCTGGCTTTCACGCCCACCATCCTCGATCCCGCCCGGCCCGAGCTGTACCGCGCCAATCTGCCGGCTGGCTGGGCCTATCCCGCCTTCGACCGGCTGCAGATCGAGGATTATGACTGGCTCACTGCGGGCGCCGATGCAGCGCGGCGCACGGCCTATGCCTTCGTTGATGCCTGGCTCGGCTATCCGCGCGCAAGCCAGGATTACCTTGCCGGCTTCGTGCTTGATCCGGCCGACGCAGATACCCAATGGCCACGCATCGACCACGGCCTTGATGAAGCCGCCGCACGCGGGATCGCCCGCCGCTATGTCTGGGCGCTGCCCCAGGTGGCGCGCGATGGCTACACCCGCCTGCCCCCGCCTCCGGAGCCACCCATGGATGCCTTCGACGATGTCCTCTATCCCTTTGCCTTGGGGCGGGGCGCCTCGGTCGCGCCCGAGTTTTCCACCTCGATCGCGGTGACCGCCTCGGGCCACGAACGGCGCAATGCCCTGTGGGCCGACGCAAGGCTGCATTTCGACGTGGGCGCCGGGATCCGCTCGGAAGCCGAGCTCAGCCAGCTCATCGCCTTTTTCCGCGCCCGGCGCGGCCCGGGGCGCGGCTTTCGCCTCATGGACCCTTTCGATCACAGCTCCAACGGCATGACCGGAACGCCCACGATGTTCGACCAGCTGCTTGGGGTGGGCGATGGGCTGCGCGCGGATTTTCCGCTGATCAAGACCTATGGCACCGCCGACCCGCAGGTGCGCCCGATCACCCGCCCGCGCGCCGAGACGCTGCTGGTGAGCGTTGGCGGCGAGCCGAGCAGCGGCTGGACGCTCGAACCGCTCGGCGTGCTGCGTTTTTCCGAAGCGCCGCCGCCGGGCGCCGAGGTGCGCGCCGGCTTCCTGTTCGACGTGCCGGTGCGCTTTGCCGAGGATCGGCTCGATATTTCCTCGGTCAATTTCGCCGCGGGTGAGGCCCCTTCGATTCCGCTGATCGAACTGCGCGAGCGTGCCTGATGCGGGTGTTCTTCGACCGCGATCTCGATACGGTCGCAACCTTCTGGCGCATCTACCGCCGCGACGGCGTGGCCCTCGGCTTTACCAGCCATGACCGCGATCTCGTCTTCGGCGGGGTGCGGCACATGGCCGCCCCGGGGATGATCCCGGCCGCGGTGCGCCTCACCAGCGAGCTTGCCAATGACAGCGCCGAGGTCGAGGGCGCGCTCAGCCACGAGGCGATCCGCGAGGAGGAACTTGCCGCTGGCCTGTTTGATGAAGCCGCCATCGCCATCGGCGCGGTCGATTGGCTGACCCTCGAGCACGCCACGCTCTACACCGGCGAGATCGGCAGGATCGAGGATGATCGCCGGCAGTTTGCCGCCGAGCTGCGATCGGCCAAGAGCCTGCTGGAGCGCGACTTGGTGCCGCGCACCAGCCCCACCTGCCGCGCGGCTTTCTGCGGCCCGGGCTGCGGTCTTTCGCCCGTGCGGTTCACGCATCATCATCACCTCACCAACATCGACATCGACGGCAATCGGGTGGAGGTTCAGGGGATTGCGGGGGATCTGTTCGTCGATGGCAGGCTTCGCTTTCTGGCCGGGCCGCAGACCGGGATCGCCTTCGGCGTGATCGCGGCTGCGGGCGCGTGGCTGGTGCTCGATCGCCCGCTGGTTGCCGGCACGCAGCCCGGTACGCGCATCGAACTGCGCGAAGGCTGCGACCACACCATCGCCACCTGCGCGGCGCGCTTTGCCAATGCGATCAATTTCCGGGGTGAGCCGTTCCTGCCGGGCAATGACCTGCTGGCCCGCTACGGCCAGCCATGAGGACGCCGGCCATGGGCGATGAGCGCGAACGCCTGCTGCGTGCCGCACAGGCGCTGCTGGGCTGCCGCTTCCGCCTCCACGGGCGCGACCCGGCAACGGGCCTCGATTGCGTTGGCCTGGTCGCCGCCGCCATCACGGCTTGCGGCCTCGCCCCCATCACGCCGCGCGGCTATGGCCTGCGCAACCTCGAGATCGGCACCTGGCTCGCCTGCGCCGACCGTTCTGGTCTCATCAAGGCCTGCGGCCCGGTGTGCGCGGGCGATGTGCTGCTGCTTGGCCTCGGCCGCGGCCAGCATCACCTCGCGATTGCCGCCGAGGCCGGCAGCGTGATCCATGCCCATGCCGGCCTCGGGCGGGTGGTGCAGCAACCCTTCGACCCGGGCTGGATAATCTGCGCCCAGTGGCGCCTTGCCCCTCCAGTGGAAGTCTAAGTCCATGGCAACCTTGCTCCTCACGGCGATCGGCACGGCGGTGGGCGGGCCGATCGGCGGGGCGATCGGCGCGCTGGTCGGGCAGCAGGCCGATGCGATGCTCTTTGCCCCCACGCGCCAGGGGCCGCGGCTGCGCGAACTTGCGGTGAGCACCTCAAGCTATGGCACACCGATCCCGCGCCACTTCGGGCGGATGCGGGTGCCGGGCACGGTGATCTGGTCAACCGACCTGATCGAGACGAGGCGCAAGGACAAGGGCCGCAAGGGCCAGCCATCGACCGTCACCTATTCCTATTCGGCCTCCTTTGCCGTGGCGCTGTCGAGCACGCCGCTTGCCGGCATCGGGCGGATCTGGGCCGATGGCAATCTGCTGCGCGGCACCGCGGGAGACCTCAAGACCGGCGGGGCGATGCGCTTCTATCCCGGCCACGGCGATGATCCGGTCGATCCACTGATCGCCGCGGCGCGGGGCGCCGAGGCCCCGGCCTTTCGCGATTGCGCCTACGTGGTGTTCGAGAATCTCGAGCTTGCTGATTTCGGCAACCGTATCCCGGCGCTGAGTTTCGAGATCTTCGCCGCGGGCCCTGCCGATTCGGTGCCGCTCGCCGCGCTGGTGCCGGTGGCGCAAGGCATGGCGGAAAGCGTGGCGCTCACGCCCGCACGCGGGCTTGCCGATGAAGGCGGGCCGCTCGGCAGCACGCTGGCGGCGATCGATCAGGTCATCCCGCTGGTCTGCACGGCTGGCGGCGAGGGGCTGTTGATTGCTCCGCGCGCCGAACCGAACGGCGAAGCGCTGACCTTGCCGGAGCAGCTTGCCGAGGCTGGCCGCGCGCGCGAGGAAACCCGGCACAAGCAGCGCGCCGGCCCACCCGTTCGCGCCCCGGCCGCGCTGCGCTATTACGACGAGCAGCGCGATTACCAGCCGGGCATCCAGCGCGCGGTGGGCGCGCGCGATGCCGGGCGCGAGCAGGTGATCGACCTGCCCGCCACGCTCACCGCCGAGGGCGCGCGCCAGCTTGCCAGCGGCGCCGCGCAGCGCGCGCGCTGGCAGCAGGAAAGCCTTTCCTGGCTGGTTGGCGAGCTCGATCCGCGCGTCATCCCCGGCAGCATCGTGCGCCTGCCCGATCAACCGGGCACCTGGCTGGTGCGCAGCTGGGAATGGCTTGATCGCGGCATCCTGCTCGAGCTCGAGCGGCTGGCACCGCCGAGCGCCGCGCCGCTGGCAAGCGATCCCGGCGAGACCCTGAGCCCTGTGGACCTCGTCATTCCACCGACCCGGCTGGCGCTCATCGAAGTGCCCCCCGATGGCAGCACAAATCCGGGCCAGCCGCTGATCTTTGCAGCGGCCTCGGCCCAGAACCGGGCCTGGCGGGGGGCCGCCCTGTTCGCGGTGCAGGGCAGCGCGCTCACCCCAATCGCCAGCAGCGGCACCCAGCGCAGCCTGATGGGACGGCTGGCCGAGCCGCTCGGCCCCTCGCGGGCGCTGTTGTTCGAGCGCGAAGCGAGTGCACGTGTCGACCTCGTGGCCGATGATCTGGTGCTTTCCGAAACGGACATCGCCGGACTTGCCGCGGGTGCCAACCGGATGCTGGTGGGCGATGAGATCATCCAGTTTGCCGGCGCCGATCCGATCGGTGCCGGGCGCTGGCGTCTTTTCGGCCTGCTGCGCGGACGCGGCGGCACCGAGCCCGCTGCAGCGCGAGGCCACGGAGCCGATACCCCTGTGATCCTGCTCGACGATGTGCTGGTGGCGCTGGAGGCGAACCTCGTGCCGCCACTCGCCACCTCGCGTATCGCCGCGATCGGGACGGGCGATCCCGATCCGGTGCTGGCCACCCTCGCCAATCCCGGGCTGTCACGCCGTCCCCCCTGCCCGGCGCACCCGCGCATGCGGACCGAAGCCGATGGCGCGCGGCTGTTTGCCTGGACGCGGCGCGCCCGCGGGCAATGGCGCTGGGAGGACGGGCTCGAGGTGCCGCTGATCGAGGAGCGCGAGGCCTACATCGTCGGTTTCGGCCCGCCGGACGCACCCCATTCGACCTGGCCGCGCAGCGAGCCATGGCTGCACCTCGGCAGCGCCGAGGTGAGCGGCCTCGTCACCCAGCACGGGCCCGGCCCGCTGTGGGTGCGACAGGTCGGCACCTTCGATCTGTCCCTTCCCCTCACTCTTGCCACCCTGCCCTGATGCGCTGGAGCTTGCGATGCCCGATCCCTTCCCCTTTCCCGCCGTAACCGCCACGCTCGAGCTGCCCCTGCTCGTGCCAGGGCAGGCGCAGAAGGAATTCTTCCTCAACGAAGCGCTCAGCATCCTCGATGCGGTCTATGCCCATGGGATCGATGGCTCGCTTCCCGCACCACCCGCTAATGCCCCGGAAGGCGCGAGCTATCGCGTCACCGCGCCGGCCAGCGATGCCTGGCAAGGGCGCGCGGACCAGCTTGCGCTGAGGATCAGCGAGACCTGGCATTTCGTCGCTCCGCGCGAGGGGATGAGCGTGTTCGACCGCAGCGCCGGCCAATTGCTGGTGTTCCGCACGACCTGGCAGAGCGCAGCCGCGCCCGAGGCGCCGACCGGCGGCAGCGTGATCGATACCGAGGCCCGCGCCGCGATCACGCAGGTGTTGCAGGCTTTGCAGACGCTCGGCATCCTCGCCTGAGCGCGAATTGGATCGCAGAAATGGCGGAATTGGCGGCTTTGCCTGTATTTCTTTTTTGCCCGCAACCGCAGCATAGCGACATTCTTGCAACACCATAGCGGCATTGATGGCTTGCCTCTGCCATGGGGAAAAGATAGAGACCGAACGAGCCTCATGTCTCAAGCTAAGGGGAAATTTATAATGCGCAAACTCGTCATTGGCATGGCGATGGCTTCGACCGCGCTGACCTCGCCTGCCCTGGCCCGCGAAGGCCAGTGGTATATTCAGGGCGACGGCGGCGTGATGATCGTCGAAGACCAGTTGGTTGGTGTGAACGGCGGCCCGAACGACGCTCGCGCCGACTATGACACCGATTATGACTTCGGCGCTGTGATCGGCTATGACTTCGGCGGGTTCCGCCTTGAGGCCGAAGCGAGCTACCGTGCGGCTGACCTCACCAGCGCTTTTGGCGGGACCAATGGCTTGGTGCTCAACCCGACCGGCGCGCCGCAGGTGTTCAACACCTTCACCGACCAGCGCGATGCGCTGGGTGAAGCCAATGCGCTGAGCTTCATGCTCAACGGGCTTGCCGATTTCGGCGATGATGATGGGCTTCAGGGCTTCGTTGGCGCCGGTGTGGGCGTCGCGCGCATCGACATGGAAGGCCGCGTGAATGCCAACGGCCCGGGCATCTGGAACGATTCGGACACCGGCTTTGCCTGGCAGGTGATTGCCGGTCTGCGCACCCCGCTCAGCGATTCGTGGGATGTCGGCCTCAAGTACCGCTTCTTCAACGCGCCCGACGTGAACCTGGTCGATCCGCTTGGCCGCAGGCTCGACACCGAGTTCCGCTCGCACTCGATCCTCGGTTCGATCACCTACAACTTTGGTGGTGAAGAGGCTCCGCCGCCGCCGCCGCCGCCTCCGCCGCCGCCTCCACCTCCTCCGCCGCCGCCTCCGCCGCCGCCTCCGCCTCCGCCGAAGGCGCCGTGCAACACCGGCCCGTACATCGTGTTCTTCGACTTCGACAAGTCGGACATCACGCCCGAGGCCGCGAGCATCCTCAACGGTGCTGTCACGGCCTATGCCAACTGCGGCACGGCGAGCGTGATGCTGGCCGGTCACACCGACCGCGCCGGTACGCCGAAGTACAACATGGGCCTCGCCGAGCGTCGCAACATGGCGGTGCGTAACTACCTGACCGGTCGCGGCATCCCCGCAGCGCGGATCACGAGCGAAGCCTTCGGCGAATCGAAGCCGCGGGTTCCGACCGCTGACGGTGTGCGCGAGGCGCAGAACCGCCGTGTGGAAGTGACCTACGGCCCGGGTTCGGGCATGTAAGTCCAGCCTTCCAGGGTTAAGCACGAGGGGGCCGGAGCGATCCGGCCCCCTTTTTGTTGCATCCGTGGCGGGCGCAACCGTGCCAAGCACGCTTGCATGGCCGCGCCTCCGTCTTTCTTCAGCCTCCGCAAGCTATCTCCCGCGGGGCAGGAACGAGCTCGGCACCGCCCTTGCAGGCCGCCGCACCACCGGGACAGCCTGCCCGCCAAGCGAGGGCGCCCCGATCCAGGCGAGCCACCACGGCACCATCATCACGATGTCGCAGCGCGGTGCCTGCGCCGACTGGGCTGGCGCCGCTTTCGCGCGGCGCCCTTCAGGGCGTGTCGGCGAAGACCTCGCCCGCTTCCGCAGCCCTCTGCCTGATCTCGCGCATCGCCCGCGGGAACAGCACCAAGGCACCGATCAGCAGCGCGACACCCACCGGCATCACCGCCAGAGTGGAGAGCACCCCGCGCGAGAGATCATCGCCGTTGATCGCCGAGACATAGCCCGCGATGAAAGGCCCCAGCCCAAGGCCGACGAGCGTGGTGGCGAGGAAGAAGGTCGCGGTTGCCACCCCGCGCATCCGCGGCAGCACCAGCGCCTGGCTCGAGGCGGCCGCGGCACCGAGCGCCGAGGCGGTGAGCATGTTGGCAAGGAAGCTCAAGGCGTAAAACACCGCAAGCTCGTGGGTGGTAAAGGCGGCATAGACCACCGGCACCGGCGTGACCAACCCGAACAGGATCACCCAGATGCGCCCGTCAGGCCGGCGCAGCAACAGGTAATCCGCCATCCTTCCCCCCAGCACCACTCCGAGAAAGCCCGCCAGCGCGGCTGGTGCGCCGAGGAAGGTGCCCAGCTCGGTCTTGGACGCACCGAGCACGCGCTCGGCATAGGGCGCGCCCCAATAGGAATTGGCATAGGCCATGAAGGCGACCATGCCATAGCCCAGGATCACGCAGACGAAGGCGGGCGAACCCCAAGTCAGGCGGAAGGTCGGCAGGTCGCGCGCCTTTAGCCCCATCGCCCAGCTGAACACAGCGTAATAGCCAAGGCCTAGGAACAGCCACTGGTCGGATACCCGCCAGGCGCCCGCGGCAGTGCCAGGCAGGAGATTGGCCGAGGCCGGCACCACCTGCGACAGACCGAGCGCAGCCAGCACAAAGAAGCCAAGGCCAGCAAGGTTGAGCGCCAGCGCCCGGGCCCCACGCATCGCCGCGCCGATCAGCGTGAACGGCGGGATCACCTCGACCAGCTCGCGCAGGAAACCGGCAAAGGGCCTTGGGTTCTCGGGCGTCGGCAGACCATCGATCGCGCCGCGCACCGGCTCCTTGAGCGAGAGCACCCACAGCGCCAGCACCAGCCCCGGGATTCCCACCGCCAGGAAGGCTGCCTGCCAGCCCGCAAGCCCCAGCGGCCCACCATCGGGATAGGCCCGGTTCCAGTTCTCGACGATCAGCGCCCCGATCCAGATCGACACCCCCCCGCCGATATAGAGCCCGGAAGAATAGATCGCGAGCGCGGTGGCGCGCAGGCGGGCCGGGAACCAATCTGAAATCAGCGAATAGGCCGATGGGCTGGCGGTGGCCTCACCAACCCCAACCCCGATCCGCGCCACGGTGAGCGTGGCCGCGTTGCGGGCAAAGCCCGAAAGCGCGGTCATGGTTGACCACAGGGCAAGACCAATCGCCAGCAGCCGGGTGCGCTTCCAGCCATCGGCGAGTTTGCCGAGCGGAATGCCGAAAAGCGAATAGAACACCGCAAATGCCGTGCCGTAGAGAAAGCCGAGATAGGCATCATCGACGCCAAGATCGGCCTTGATGTCATTGGCGAGGATCGAGAGGATCTGCCGGTCGATGAAGTTAAGCACATAGACCAGCACCAAGACGCCCAAGGCATACCAGCTGTAGGCGGGCACCGGCGCGTCCGCGTCGGGCGCGGCGGCAGCATTGTCCTGGCTCAAGAACCTCTCCCCTCTCTCGAGATGCGATGCACGGCGCGCAGATGTGCGGCCTCAGGCGTGATAGCGGGTGCTATCGACAATCCCGGCCTCGGCAAAACCCTTTTTCCTCAGGCGGCACGAATCGCACAGGCCGCAAGCCAGCCCCTCTGGCGTCGGGTCGTAGCATGACCAGCTCCACGCCGGATCGAGGCCGAGCCGCGCGCATTCACGGGCGATTTCGGCCTTGGTCATGTGCTGGAGCGGGGCGTGGATGGTGAAGGGCGCGCCTTCCACCCCGGCCTTGGTGCCGAGCCTGGCGGTCTCGGCAAAGCTGGCGATGAATTCCGGCCGGCAATCGGGATAACCCGAATAGTCGAGCGCGTTGACCCCGATGAACACGTCGCGCGCGCCCGCCGCCTCGGCGCAGGCGGTGGTGAGCGCGAGGAACACGAGATTGCGCGCCGGCACATATGTGACGGGGATGTCTGCACCCACCCCACCCTTGGGCACGGGAATCGCATCGGTCAGCGCCGAGCCACCAAAGGCGCGCAGATCGAGCGCGATGGTGGTGTGGCGCGCCACCCCCAGCGCGCCAGCGATCCGTGCTGCCGCTTCCAGCTCGCAGCGGTGGCGCTGGCCATAATCAACGGTAAGCGCATGAACGGCAAAGCCGCGTTCCATCGCCAGCGCGGCGCTCACCATCGAATCGAGGCCGCCCGAAAGCAGCACCACCGCCAGCGGGCGGGCCTTGCCTGATCCCGTTTCGCTCATGGCCGCGGCCCTAACACGGCGCGCGGCAAAGGCAATCGGCTGGGTTCAGCAGCTGCCGGTGCGCCGCGCTTCGGCGGTCATCTGGAAGGGCATCCCATCGTGAATGCCCTGGCTTTCGATCTGCACCAGCGCCGGGGTTTCGCGGCGGATGCTGGTGCGGCCATAGCCGTTGCCGGGGCAGGTGTATTGCACCGTCACCCGATTTGCCGCGTCCTCGATCACGAACTGGCTGCAGCCGCTCTCTTGGTGCATGATCTGGATGAGCTCGCCCCCGCTGCGCAGGCACAGCTTGCGCGGGGCGGCATCGCCGCGGGGCCGCAAGGTCCATTCGCCCTTGGCCAGAGTGCCGAGCAGCGCGAGGCCATTGCCCTGCGCCGCGAGCGGGCCCGTGCCCAAAGCGCCCCACCCGGCGAGGGCAATGCCGGAAAGCCCGAGGGCCATGGCGAGGATCGCAGGTGCTTGCTTCATGGTCGCAATCATGCCCCGATTTTGCTGTGCAGTGTTGTAAAATCCTGCCCGAAAGTTGCGCTCGGTGCGATTTTTCCGCGCAATGGTCAGATCGCCAGCGCAAAACTGCGCGAACAGAAGGCGCAATCGACCGCGATGATGCCCTCGTCGTTGCGCATCGCCGCCTGTTGCTCGGGCGGAAAGCGCGCGATGATCGCGGCGTAATGCGCGCTCGAACAGCGGCACCCGCGAGAAAGCGGCACGGCGGGATAGGTGCGCACTTCCGCTTCCTCGTGGAACAGCCGCCAGGCGATCGCCTCGAGCGAGAGCGCCGGGTCGAGCAGTTCCTCGTGGCTGATCGTGCCGGCGAGCAGAGCGACATGCTCCCAATCGGGATGATCCATCCGCACGTGGAGGCGCTCGCGCCCTTCCTCGCCATCGGGAAGATGCTGGATCAACAGACCAGCGGCCAGCCGGCCTTCGGCACCCGCACGGCTGGCCACCCGAATCAGCGTGGGCACCTGTTCGGACTGGCTGAAATAGGTCTCGCAGGCGGCCGCGAGGCTGTCCCCCTCGAGCGGGACGATCCCCTGATAGCGCCGTCCGCCCTCGGGCTCGAAGGTGATGGCAAGATAGCCCTCGCCGAACAGCGCGGCGAGCGTGGGGTTGGCCCCCAGCCCGGCCAGCCGCTCGGCATCAAAGTCGCAATAGCCGCGCACCGCCCCGGCGCGATAGTCGCACACCAAAAGGCGCACGATCCCGCCCTCGGTCTGCGCCTGCATCGTCATCTGCGCCCGCTCGCCCTTGAGCAAGCCGCCCATCAGCGCAGCAAGCACCAGCGCCTCGCCGAGCAGGTGGGTGATCGGCGCGGGATAGGCATGGGCCGCGAGCACCTCCTCGAGCACCTTATCGAGCCGCACCAGCCGCCCGCGGGCATGGCGTGCGGGGATGGTGAAGCCGAGCAGGGCATCGGCAAAGGTCTCGGCGCTGGCGCTGGTCGCGTTCATGCCTGCAGATATGGGGTGCGATTCTTGCAGGCGAAAGACCCGCCCACCCCTAAAGCCGCCCGAGGCACCACAGCAGCACGGATTTCTGCGCGTGGATGCGGTTTTCCGCCTCGTCGAACACCACCGAATGCGGCCCCTCGAACACCTCGGCGCTCACTTCCTCGCCCACATGGGCGGGCAGGCAATGCAGGAACAGCGCATCGGGTTTGGCCTCGGCCATCAGCGCGGCGTTGACCTGATAGGGCTGCATCGCCGCCTTCTTGTCGGCGGCATCGGCTTGTCCCATCGAGATCCAGGTATCGGTGACGATCACGTCCGCCCCGCGCGCTGCAGCCCTTGCATCCTGCGTGAGCGTCACCTGCGCCCCGCCCGCGCGCGCCAGGGCGACAAAGGCGGGATCGGGCTCATAGCCCGCCGGGGTCGCCACCCGGACATTAAACTTGAATAGCCCGGCGGCCTCGAGGATCGAGTGCAGCACATTGTTGCCATCGCCAAACCAGGCGAGCTCCAGCCCGGGCAGCGCCTTGCCATGCTCGATCACGGTGAGCAGATCGGCGAGGATTTGGCAGGGGTGCGAAAGGTCGGTGAGGCCATTGATCACCGGCACGCTGGCGTGGGCCGCCATTTCCTCGAGCTTGGCATGGTCATCGGTGCGCAGCATGATCGCATCGACCATGCGGCTGAGCACCCGGGCGGTATCGGCGATGGTCTCGCCCCGCCCGAGCTGGCTCGAGCCCGAATCGAGCACCAGCACGCTGCCCCCCAGTTGGCGCATGGCGATGTCGAAGCTCACCCGGGTGCGGGTCGAGTTCTTCTCGAACACCATGGCGAGCACATGGCCGGCGAGCGGCGCATCCTCGTCGCTGGCGCCGCGCGGCCTGCCGGCGCGGGCGGCCTTGCGGTCGATCGCATCATTGATCATCGCCGCCAGCGCATCGGCCCCGGCATCGCCGAGCGCACCGAAATGGCGGGCCAGGCCCCCGCCCATCAGGCCGCCTCGGGCAGCCGGAAGCTGGCAGCGCCGGCCGAAAGCTTGTCGAAGAACTCCTCGATCTCTGCCTCGCCGATCACCAGCGGCGGCAGGATGCGGATGGTGTTGTCCCCAGCCGCCACGGTCAGCAGCTGGTGATTGTCGCGCAGGTGGACATAGAACGGGCGGCTTTCCATGCGCATCTTGAGCCCGAGCATCAGCCCCTTGCCCCGCACCAGCTCGAACAGCTCGGGATAATTGCCGATGAACTGTTCAAGCCGGGTGCGCAGCCGCTCGCCCTTGTCGGCGACCGCGGCGAGGAACTCGGGATTGGCCACCGCATCCATCACCGCCAGCCCGGCGGCCATGGCCAGCGGATTGCCGCCATAGGTCGAGCCATGAGTGCCGATCGTCATGCCGCGCGCGGCCCTCTCCGTGGCGATGCAGGCGCCCAGCGGAAAGCCGCCGCCGATGCCCTTGGCGGTGGCCATGATGTCGGGCGTGATGCCATAGTGCTCATAGGCATAGAGCTTGCCGGTGCGCGCCACGCCGCATTGCACCTCGTCAAGAATCAGCAGGATGCCATGTTCGTCGCACAGCGCGCGCAGGCCCTGCATGAAGTCTGGCGAGGCCGGGCGGATCCCGCCTTCCCCCTGGATCGGCTCGACCAGGATGCCCGCGGTGTGCGGCCCGATCAGCGCCCGTGCCGCCTCGAGATCGTCGAAGGGGGCATATTTGAAGCCATTGAGCAGCGGGGCAAAGCCCTGGTGCATCTTGGCCTGGTTCGAGGCGCTGATGGTCGCCATCGTCCGGCCGTGGAAGGCATTGTGGAAGGTGATGATCTCGAACCGCGCTGGGTCGCCCGCATCCCCGGCATTCTGGTGATAGGCGCGCGCGGTCTTGATCGCGCATTCCACCGCCTCGGCCCCCGAATTGGTGAAGAACACCGTGTCGCCGAAGGTCGCATCCACCAGCCGCTGGGCCAGCCGCTCGCCCTGCGGGCTGCCGTAGAGGTTGGAGACGTGCATCAGCGTTGCCGCCTGCTGCTGGATCGCCGCGATCAGGCCCGGGTGCGAATGGCCCAGCAGGTTGACCGCGATGCCGCTGGCAAAGTCGAGATAGCGGGTGCCATCCTCGTCGATGAGATGGCAGTGCTCGCCGCGCACCGGCCGGACACCGCAGCGCGGATAGACGGGCATGAGCGGGGTGATCGACATGGGCTGCTTTCCTGATCGAGACGTGCGGGTGTGCCAAAAGCAAATGGCGGCCCTGAGCCAAGGCCGCCACTGCCATCCGTTAATCTTGCCGCGCCCGCGCGTCAAACCGGCGCTTGCGCGGCAATGGGCCGGGATCAGCCCTGGATCGGTGCCAGATTGACGGCCGAATACTTCCCGCGTCGATCCACCTCGAGATCGAATTCGTAGCGCTCACCCTCATTGAGGCCGGGCAGGCCCGAACGTTCAACCGCGCTGATGTGGACGAAGGCATCGGGCTGGCCATCATCGCGCACGAGGAAGCCGAAGCCCTTCATGCTGTTGAAGAACTTCACCGTGCCGGTGACCCGCTCCCCGGTCAGCTCGCGCTGCGGGGCAGCCGGGCGGGTGGAAACTGCGATCACCTCGCCGATGATCTGGAGATCCTGCGCCGAGACCTTGCCGCCGCGATCGACGAGATTGTATTGGAGCGCCTGGCCTTCGGCGAGGCCATCAAGCCCGGCGCGCTCGACCGCGCTGATGTGGACGAAGACATCATCGCCGCCCCCTTCCTGCTGGATGAAGCCGAAGCCCTTTTGCGCGTTGAAGAACTTGACCGTGCCCTTGCCGGTGCCGACGATCTGGGGCGGCATCCGGTTGAAGCCGCCACCGCCCGGGCCGCGCCCGCCGCCACCGCCGCGCGGGCCGCCGCCGAAGCGATCACCCCCGCCAAAGCGGTCACCACCCCCGAAACGGTCTCCGCCGCCAAAACGATCGCCGCCAAAATCACGCGGCGGCAGGAACCCATCGTGCCCGCTGCCGAACGGATCGAAACCATCTTCGCCGAAACCGTCGCGCTTGTCGCGACCGCGCCGGCGTCCCCTATCGTAACCCATAGATCAGTACGTACCTTGTCACACTGCCCGTCCTCCAAGGCGCCGGTGGCAGGGACAGTGAGCCGCACCGGTCGCCGACGCGCCGAAGATCCTTAGCGGTGCGCACCGCTCAAGCGTATAGCGCACCAGCGGGCGATTTGCGAATGATTTTACCGGGGCTTGCCAGCGCCTGCGAGGCGGCAGGCCCCGCGGCGCGGCGCCGCGGTACTTGTGAAGCACGCGAGGCTTGGGCATGAAGCGCAAGGCAGGATGAGCGAGGGAGCAGAGCCGCGATGAGCGATTTTCGCCGTTTGACCGAAAATATGCTTGTAAGCCCGCAGCTTGCGCTTGAGGATGTGGCCGAGGCCGCAGCCCTTGGGGTGGCCATGATCATCAACAACCGCCCCGATGGCGAAGACCCTTCCGCCCCGCAGGGCGATGAGATCGCCGCTGCTGCGGCTGCCGCGGGGCTCAATTATGTCGCCATTCCAGTCGGCCATTCAGGCTTCAGCCAGCCGCAGGTCGATGCCATGATCGCCGCGCAGGAGCAGGCCGAAGGGCCGATTCTCGCCTATTGCCGCTCGGGCACCCGCTCCACCCTGCTGTGGGCGCTGGCCGCTGCCAAGCAGGGTGAAAGCCCCGAGACCATTGCCCGCATCGCTGCCGCAGCCGGCTATGATGTCAGCCCGGTCCGCCCGATGCTCGACATGCTCAGCCAGAGCTGACGCTGAAAGCGGCATGGATCTCATCGTCCAGACCGCCGCTTCGCTGGTCGCGATCCTCGCGCTTGCAGGGCTGGCCTGGTGGCTGAGGCTCGGCGGGACGCCGCGGCTCGACAGCGCCGAGGCGGCGGCGCGAGCGGCCGGTGAGGTCGAGGATGGCTTTGCCCCCGTCGCCACCGCCTGCGATGCCGCAGGCGCGGGCGCGCTTGCCCGCGACAAAGAGGGGCGGATCATGGTGATCAAGCGCCACGGCAACCGCTTTGCAGGGCGCGTGCTCGGCCCCGGCGCCGCGGCCCACCTCGAGCGCACAGCGGGCGCGGGCCACCTGGTGGTCGATCCTGGCGAGCCGCGCTTCGGCAAGGTGCTACTCGACATCCCCGACGCCGCGGCTTGGGCCGAGGCGATCAATCGGCTAAGCGGGCGGCCGGATGCCTGATTTCAACCCCACCCAATATGCCGTGCCGCTGTTCGTGCTGGCAGTGCTGGCCGAAATGATCTGGGCCAAATTCCGCGCGCCTGAAGCCTATGAGCCGAAGGACACGCTCGTCAGCCTTGCCTTCGGCCTCGGCTCGACCGTCGCGGGCGCGCTGCTCGGCGGGTTTGCCCTGTCGGTGTTCCTCAAGGCCTATGACTATCGCCTGTTCGACTTCGGGCCTGAATGGTGGAAGGTGTGGTGGGCCTGGCCCGTCTGCTTCGTGCTCGATGATTTCAAATATTACTGGGTGCACCGCGCCGGGCACCGCATCCGCTGGATGTGGGCGGCCCATGTCAACCACCATTCGAGCCAGCACTACAACCTCTCGACCGCGCTCCGCCAGACCTGGACCGGGGCCTTGACCTTCGGCTTTCTCTTTGCCGTGCCGCTGGTGCTCCTCGGCTTCCACCCGGCGATGATCGCGATCTGCGGCGGGTTCAACCTCATCTACCAGTTCTGGATCCACACCGAGGCGATCCGGCGGATGCCCGCCTGGTTCGAGGCGGTGATGAACACGCCGAGCCACCACCGCGTCCACCACGCCACCAACCCGCGCTATCTCGATCGCAACTATGCCGGGGTGTTCATCATCTGGGACAAGCTGTTCGGCACCTTCACGCCCGAGGTCGATGACGAGCCGATCCGCTATGGCATCGTCAAGCAGCTGGGCAGCTTCAACCTCTTGTGGGCGGTGTTCCACGAGTGGATCGGCATGATCAGCGACATCATCCGCGCGCCCTGGCGGCACAAGCTCTCCTACCTGCTGCGCGAACCGGGCTGGAGCCACGATGGCAGCCGCCTGACGAGCGACATGATCCGCGCCCGCTGGCAGGCGCGCCAGGCCGCGGGGCAGCCCGCCGCCCATTCAGTGGCGGATCGAAACCCGATTGCCGGAAGCGCCGAAGCTGCCTAGTCTTCCCCCAAGCAAGGGAGAGACCATGGAACGTTTCGATTACATCGTCATCGGCGGTGGCAGCGCGGGCAGTGCGGTGGCCGGGCGACTCGCGGTCGATGGCACGCGCCGGGTGTGCCTGATCGAGGCCGGCGGGCGCAACGACAACATCTTCATCAAGACCCCGGGGTTCATGCCCTTCATCCCGGAAAAATCCAACTATCGCTATGAAACCGTGCCGCAAAAGGGGCTGAACGGGCGGATCGGTTACCAGCCGCGCGGGCGCGGCCTCGGCGGTTCCTCGGCGATCAATGCCATGGTCTATATCCGCGGCCACCGCTGGGACTATGACAACTGGGCCGCGATGGGCTGCACCGGCTGGAGCTATGAGGAGGTGCTGCCCTATTTCAAGCGGGCCGAGGCCAATGAGCGCGGCAGCGATGATTACCACGGCGCGGGCGGGCCGCTGTTCGTCGAGGATCAGAAATACGCCAACCCCACCAGCCACGCCTTCATCGAGGCGGCAGCTTCGCTGCAGCTGCGCCCCAATCCCGATTTCAACGGCGCCGCGCAGGAGGGCTTCGGGCTCTATCAGGTCACGCAGCACAAGGGTGAACGCTGGTCGGCTGCGCGCGCCTATGTCGAGCCAATCCGCGGGGCCGGCAATTTCGCCATCCGCACCGAGACGCTGGTGGAAAGGCTGGTGATCGAGGGCGGGCGGGTGACGGGCGTCAAGCTGCGGCGCGGCGGGACGAGCGAGACCGTGCTGGCGCGGCGCGGCGTGATCCTTTCCGCGGGCGCCTTCAACTCGCCGCAGATCCTGATGCTTTCGGGGATCGGCCCGGCCGCGCACCTCAAGCAGCATGGCATCGAGGTGGTGCTCGATCGCCCCGAGGTGGGCAGCAACCTTCAGGATCACATCGACTATGTCTCGGGCTGGGAGACCTCCAGCGACGTGCCGATCGGCAGCAGCCTTAAAGGCACGCTGCGGATGGCCGCGGCGATCATCGAGCACCGGCGCAAGCGCACCGGGGTGATGACCACCCCCTATGCCGAGGCGGGGGGCTTCTGGAAGGTGATGCCCGACAGCCCGGCCCCCGATGTGCAGTGGCACTTCGTGCCCGCGGTGCTCGAGGATCACGGGCGCGAGAAGGTCAAGGGGCATGGCTTTTCGCTCCATGCCTGCGTGCTGCGCCCCGAGAGCCGCGGCACGGTACGGCTGGGCTCGCCCGATCCGGCGGCGGCCCCGGTGATCGATCCCAATTTCCTCGACGATCCGCGCGACATTGCCTGCCTGCGCGCCGGGGTGCGCCTGTCGCACCGCATCGTCGAGGCCCCGGCGCTGCAGGCCTTCGGACCGAAGGATCGCCACCCGGTGAACCTCGATGACGATGCCGCGCTCGATGATCTCATCCGCAGCCGGGCTGATACCGTCTATCATCCGGTCGGCACCTGCCGCATGGGCGTGGATGAAGGGGCCGTGGTCGATCCGACCCTCAAACTCAACGGGCTTGAGGGCCTGTGGGTGGCCGATGCCAGCGTGATGCCCAAGATCGTCGGCGGCAACACCAATGCGCCCTCGATCATGATCGGCGAGCGCTGCGCCGATTTCGTGATCGCCGCCGAGCGGGCATAAGCACGCCCCCGCCATCGCGCTGATCCGGCCTAACACAGGGCGGGCCGCGCGCGCCCGCGCGAAACGCACAGAGGCGACCTCGCAGAGGCAGCGGCGCAAACCGAAGACCTGAAAAAAAGGGGCCGGAGGGCTTATCGCCGCTCCGGCCTTGCCCAGTTTGTTCGTTCGCAGGAGGAACTCGGTGAGGCGGGGGGAGGGGAGAGGGAGTGGGAGAGAGGAACCTCCCCCCGCCAAGCTGGTGAGGGGGCGCCTAGTTGTAGGCGCGCTCCCCGTGTTCGGAGATGTCGAGGCCGTTGACCTCGGCCTCCTCATCGACCCTGAGGCCAATGGCCGCCTTGACCAGGAAGCCGGCGATAAGCGTGCCCACCGCCGCCCAGGCGATGGCCACCGCCACGGCGATGATCTGGGTGGTGACCTGCGCGCCCATCACATATTCGGCCGGATCGCCAGGGCCGCCAAGCGCGGGCGAATAGACGATACCGGTGCCGATCGCGCCGACAATGCCGCCCACGCCGTGAATGCCGAAGGCATCGAGCGAGTCGTCCACGCCCAGCTTGGCCTTCACCTTCGAGACCACGAAGTAGCAGATCACCGAGGCGATGATGCCGAGCAGGATGGCGCCGAAAGGCCCGGAATTGCCGGCCGCCGGCGTCACCGCCACGAGGCCCGCGATCACCCCCGAGCAGAAGCCCAGCGCCGAACCCTTGTGGCCGGCGAGCTTCTCGGCCAGCATCCACGCAAGGCCGCCGGCAGCGGTGGCAACGAAGGTGTTGATCATGGCGAGGCCCGCGGTGCCATCGGCTTCAAGCTCGGAGCCGGCGTTGAAGCCGAACCAGCCCACCCACAGCAGGCCGGTGCCGACCATGGTCAGCGTCAGGCTGTGCGGCGGCATCGGCTCGGTCGGATAGCCCTTGCGCTTGCCCAAGAGGTAGGCGAGCACCAGGCCCGAAACCCCGGCGTTGATGTGCACCACCGTGCCCCCGGCAAAATCGAGCGCGCCCATCTCGAACAGCAGCCCGCCGCCGGCCCACACCATGTGCGCGATCGGGAAATAGACGATCGTCAGCCACACCGCCACGAACAGCATGGTGGCCGAGAACTTCATACGCTCGGCGGTCGAACCGAGGATCAGCGCAGAGGTGATCGCGGCGAAGGTCATCTGGAAGCAGACGAAGACATATTCGCTGATCACCTCCTCGCTGAAGGTCGCCGCGGTGGTGTCGGGGCTGACCGAGGAGAGGAAATAGCTGCCGGTGCTGATGAACTGGCTGAGCGCGCCGGTCGATTCCGGCCCGAAGGCGAGGCTGTAACCCCACATCACCCAGATCAGCATGGCGAGCGCCGCCGTGGCACCCACCTGGGTCATGGTCGAAAGCATGTTCTTTGAGCGGGTGAGACCGCCGTAGAACAGCGCGAGACCCGGCAGGATCATCAGCAGCACGAGAATGGTGGAGGTCATCATCCAGGCATTGTTGCCCGGGTTGGGCACGGCCGGCGCCGCCTCGGCAGCGGCACTCGCCACTTCGGCAGCAACCTCGGCGGCCTCGGCCACCGGCGCGGCGAAGGCAGGCGCGGCCAGCATCACCGCCCCCGTCGCCAGCGCTGCACCCTTGAAAAGCATGGATTTCATCGATTGGGTCCCCTTACAGCGCGGTTTCGCCGGACTCGCCGGTGCGGATGCGGGTGGCAGACGCAAGATCGAGCACGAAGATCTTGCCGTCGCCGATCGATCCGGTGTTGGCGGCCTGCTGGATGGTTTCGACCACTTGCGCGGCGATGTCGTCGCTCGCAGCGATCTCGAGCTTCACCTTGGGAAGCATGTTGGTGGAATATTCGGCGCCGCGGTAGATTTCGGTCTGACCCTTCTGCCGGCCGAAGCCCTTGACTTCGGTGACAGTCATCCCGGCGACGCCGATGCCGCTCAAGGCCTCGCGCACGGTGTCGAGCTTGAACGGTTTGATGATGGCGATGATGAACTTCATCTCTGGCCCCTGTTGTGCCGGATCATTCCGGTCAGCCAGAGACCAGCAACAAGCGTGCCATCCTTGGGTAACGCGCCTGACACAGCGGAATCAGCGCGTTTCTTCGCACCTGCGGGAGAATCCCTGCCTAATTCTCAATCGTGCGCTTAGTTTTTAGGCAGAATTGGTCGGCGTCCCGCGCCTGGCGCTGCGGCGCGGCGGCAAACGCACCCCTGCGGCTCAGAGAAAATCGCGCAAGGTGGCGATGAAGCGGTCAAACTGATCGTGGTGGAGCCAGTGGCCCGCCTTTTCGAATTCGATCACGCGCGCGGTCTTGAAATGGGCGATGCGCCCGTCCTTCTGTGGGTTCGAGGCCCAAGAATCCGCCCCGTAGAGCAGCAGCGTCGGGCAGGTGATCGCGCCCCAGAGCTGCTCGATGAATTCGTCGGCCACGTCCTCGACCGGCCAGACATTGAGGTGGGGATCGAACTTCCAGCTATAGGTGCCGTCCTCGTTGCGGTTGACCCCGTGGACGGTGAGATGGCGCGCCTGTTCCTCGGTGAGATAGGCGTTCTCCTCGATCATCCGCGCCAGCGCCGCCTCGATGCTCTCATATTTGCGCGGGGTGCGCCCGGCCGCGGCGCGCTTTTTGCCGATCCATTCGGCGAGGCGCTCGGGATAGGGCACGGCGCGCTGCTTGGCGCGCAGCTCGGGCGAAGGGCCAAGCCCTTCGATCGCCACCAGCTTGGTCACCATCTCGGGGAAGGCCCCGGCATAGCGCAGCGCGACATTGCCCCCCATCGAATGGGCCACGATCCGCACCGGGCCAACGCCAAGCTGGTGTATGAGCTGGGCAAGATCATAGACCATGTCGGCCGCGGTATAGACCCCGTCCGAGACCCAGTCCGAATCGCCATGCCCGCGGTGATCCATGGCGATGATGTGGTAATCGGCGCGCAGCGCCCGCGCGGTCCAGTCCCACGAGCGGGCATGATCGCGCCCGCCGTGCACCAGCACCAGCGGCGGCTTGCCCCGCCCGCCCCAGTCGAGATAGTTAAGCCGCAGGCGCTGCGAGATGAAGGTCTGTGAGGTGGGGCCGGTGTCTTCCATGGGCCAGCGCCATGCCGCGAAGGGCGCGGCCCTGCAAGACTAGCGTTCCTTGGTGGCCGAAAAGGTCAGTTCGGGGTTCTTCTCGATCTGGTAATTCACGTCCCAGGCGCTCTTGGCCAGGAACACGAGGTCGCCATCGCGGTCGCGGGCGAGATGGGCGCGGTTGAAGCTGGCGAATTGCTCGAGCGCCCGCGCCTCGCCCTTGATCCAGCGCGCGGTGGCAAATGGCGAAGGCTCTAGCGCCGCGGCAACCTTGTATTCGGCCTCGAGCCGCGAGATCAGCACCTCGAGCTGAAGCTGGCCGACCACGCCGACGATATGCTGCGCGCCGATCTCGGGGTGGAACACCTGGATCACCCCTTCCTCGGCAAGATCGTCGAGCGCTTTGCGCAATTGCTTGGTCTTGGTCGGGTCCTTGAGCTGCACGCGGCGCAGGATTTCAGGCGCAAAGTTGGGAAGGCCGGTAAAGCGCACCTGGTTGCGTTCGGACAGGGTATCGCCCACGCGCAGGGTGCCGTGGTTGGGAATGCCGATGATGTCGCCCGCCTCGGCCGTGTCGGCAACCTCGCGGTCCTGCGCGAAGAACAGGATCGGCGAATGCACCGCAATCGGCTTGCCCAGGCCCGAGGGGATGAGCTTCATGCCCCGTTTGAAGGTGCCCGAGACCTGGCGCATGAAGGCGATGCGGTCGCGGTGGTTGGGATCCATATTGGCCTGGATCTTGAAGATGAACCCGGTCACCTCGTCGCGGTCAGGCGCGATCAGCACCTCGCCCGCCGGCTGGGGCCGCGGCGGCGGAGCGTAGCGGGCGATCGCGTCGATCAGCTCGGCCACCCCGAAATTCTTGAGCGCCGAGCCAAAATAGACCGGGGTAAGATCGCCATGGCGGAAGGCTTCAAGGTCAAATTCGGGGTAGCCGCCGCGCGCGAGCTCGATTTCCTCGGCAAAGCGTTCAGGAATGTCGGCATCGGCCTCGCGCTGACCGGCAAACTCGCGGCTCGGCCCCTCGGGCCGGCTGACGAGGCCGCTGGCAAAGTCGAGCACACCCTCGAACTCCCCGCCCATGCCGATCGGCCACATCTGCGGGGACACATCGAGCGCCAACATGTCGGCGACCTCGTCGAGCGTCTCGAAGGGATCGCGGCCCTCGCGATCGACCTTGTTGACGAAGGTGAGGATCGGCACCGAGCGCAAGCGGCACACCTCGAACAGCTTGCGGGTCTGCGGCTCGATACCCTTGGCCGCATCGATCACCATCACCGCCGAATCGACCGCGGTGAGCGTGCGGTAGGTGTCCTCGGAGAAATCCTCGTGGCCCGGCGTGTCGAGCAGGTTGAAGACAATGCCATCCTTCTGGAAGGTCATCACCGAGGAGGTGACCGAGATCCCACGCTGCTGCTCGATCTTCATCCAGTCGCTGCGTGCGCGCCGCGCCGCCCCGCGCGCCTTGACCTCACCCGCAAGGTGGATCGCCCCGCCCTGCAGCAGCAGCTTTTCAGTCAGCGTGGTCTTGCCGGCGTCAGGGTGCGAAATGATCGCGAAGGTGCGGCGGTTGGAAACGGTGCTGCCGGTCATTCGCCCTCGCGTGCGACGCGGAAGCCCGCGAAGTCCTGATTGACCGGCATCAGCTCGATCCGGTTGATGTTGAGATGCGGCGGCAGGCCGGCAACCCAGGCGATCACATCGGCGATATCCGCTCCGGTCATCGGGTTCATGCCGCGATAGAGCCGGTCGGAGGCCTCCTGGCTGCCAGTGCGCACCAGGGTGAACTCGGTCTCGACCATGCCCGGCTCGATGCTCGTCACCCGCACCCCGGTGCCGTGCAGATCGGCGCGCAGGGCAAGGGTGAAATGGTTCACGAAGGCCTTGGTCCCGGCATAGGCATTGCCGCCGGGATAGATGTAGCTGCCCGCCACCGAGCCGATTGCGATGATCACGCCCTTGCGCGCGATCAGCCCGGGCAAGAGCTTGCGGGTGAGCACGGCAAAGGCGGTGACGTTGGTGTCGATCATCGTCTGCCAGTCTTCGAGGCGGGCTTCCTGCGCCGGGGCAAGGCCGCGCGCGAGGCCGGCATTGTTGACCAGCAGGTCGATGGCGCGAAAGCCTTCGGGCAGGCTGGCGAGCGCTGCGTCCATCGCCGCGCTGTCGCGCACGTCGAAACAGGCGGGGTGCACCTTGTCCCTGCCAAGCTCGGCCACCAGCGCATCGAGCCGATCCTGCCGCCTTCCGGTGGCGATGCAGCGCCAGCCCTCCTGGGCAAGACGGCGCACGGTTTCAAGGCCGATCCCCGAGGTCGCGCCTGTAACGAGTGCCGTTTTCATCAGCGCAGCTCCGCACCGAGCCTGGCGGCGGCGGCCACCACCTTGTCGGACAGGGCCTTGAGCTCGGCCTCGGTGAAGGATTTCTCGCCCGGCTGGAAGGTGACTTCGAGCGCAAGCGACTTGCGCCCCTCGGGCACGCCGGGCCCCTGGAACACGTCGAACACCCGCACCGCGGTGATCGCCGCCTTGTCTGCCCCTGCAAGCGCGCGCACCAGATCGCCGGCGGCAAGGGCTTCGGGCACGAGGAAAGCAAAATCGCGCCGCACCGCCTGAAGCGCCGGCGGGGCAAAGCCGGGCCGGGCAAAGCCGGCGCTCTTGCGCGCCGGGATCGCATCGAGGAACAGCTCCACTGCCGCAATCGGCCCTTCGGCATCAAAGGCCTTGAGCGTTGCCGGGTGCAGCATCCCGAAGCGCGCCAGCACCGTCTTGGGGCCGAGCCGCAGGGTGGCCGACTGGCCGGGGTGGAACTGCGGCCCCGGCCCGAGCGGGTCAGGACCCATTACCATAAGATTTGCCACCGGTGCGCCTGCCGCTTCGAGCAGCTGCAGCGCCAGGGCCTTGGCGTCGTAGGCGTCAAAGCCTTGCGCCTTGCCGGTTTGCCAGCCGCGCGGGGTCTTCTCGCCCGCGAGCACGATGCCCAGCGTGGGGCGCTCGTCGCTCAGGCCATTGCCGCTGCGGAAATAGCGCCGCCCGATCTCGAACAGGCGCGAGGCAGCCGCGCCGCGATCGGCGTTGCGCTTGGCCGCGAGCAGCAGGCCGGGCAGGAGCGAGGGGCGCATCGCCTTCATGTCCTCGCTGATCGGGTTGGCGAGCACCCACAGCGGCTCGCCCTCGGGCGCGAAGTGGGCCGCCGCCCATTCAGGCAGGAAGCTCCAGGTCACCGCCTCATTGAGCCCGCTCGCCGCAGCCGCCCGGCGCAGGCGACGATCGCGGCGCTGCTCCTCGCTCGCGGTCGGCCGGGCCACGCCCTCGGGGCGCGGAAGCGCGACGCTGGCCACCTTGTCGAGCCCGTGGATGCGCACCACTTCCTCGACCAGATCGGCCGGGCCTTCGATATCGTGGCGACGCAGCGGGCAGCTCACCTGCCAGTCAGCGCTGACGGCAAAGCCGAGGCTTTCAAGGATGCGCCGCTGTTCGGCCTCGGCCACCTCCACGCCGCCGAGGCGGGCGGTGAGGCCGGGATCGAAGGCAACGACCTTGGGCACCGATGGCGGCGCACCGGCGCGCACGGCCTCGCTCGGCTGGCCGCCCGCCAGTTCAACGATGAGGCCGGTCAGAAGGTCAAGCCCCTCGTCCAGAAAGGCCGGATCAACCCCGCGCTCGAACCGCGTGCGCGCATCGGTCGAAAGGCCAAGCTTGCGCCCAGTCGCCGCGATGCGGGCCGGATCGAAATAGGCGATCTCGAGCAGCACGTCGCTGGTCTCGTCCGCAACGCCCGAATCCTCCCCGCCCATGATCCCGGCGATATCGTGCACCTGATGGTCATCGGCGATCACGGTCATCCCGGCATCGAGCGTGTAGGTCTTCTCGTTGAGCGCGAGGACCTGCTCGCCGTCCCTTGCCCGGCGCGCCACCACCGCGCCTTTGAGCTTGGCAAGATCATAAACATGCGCCGGGCGGCCAAAGCCGAGCATCAGGTAATTGGTAAGGTCAACCAGGAGCGAGATCGGGCGCTGGCCAGCGCTCTTGAGCCGCGCCTGGAGCCAGTCGGGCGAAGGGCCGTTCCGCACCCCCGTAATCACCCGTCCATAGAAGGCCGGGCAGCCTTCAGCATCGTCGGTGCGGATTTCAACCGGGCACGGGCCTGTGGGCGTGAAGGCGGGAATGGTGATCGGCTTGAGGCGCCCCAGCCCCTTGGCGGCAAGATCGCGGGCAATGCCATAGACCCCCATGCAATCGGGCCGGTTGGGAGTGACCGCGACCTCGATCACCGGATCGGCGCCGTGATATGCGGCAAACTCCATGCCCACCGGCGCATCATCGGGCAGTTCGATGATCCCGGCGTGATCATCGCCTAGGCCAAGCTCGCGCGCCGAGCACATCATGCCGTTGGATTCGACCCCGCGGATCGCGCTTTTCTTGAGCACCATGCCACTTGCCGGCACCACCGCGCCGGGCAGGCCGAGCACGCCCTTCATGCCGGCCCGGGCATTGGGCGCGCCGCACACCACCTGCAGCGGCTCACCCTCGCCGGTATCGACGCTGAGCACCTGGAGCTTGTCGGCATCGGGGTGGCGCGCGGCGGTGAGCACATGGGCGATGCGGAAGCCTGCGAGCTTCTCCGCCGGGTCTTCCACGCCCTCCACCTCAAGCCCGATGGCATTGAGCGCATCGCAGATCTCCGCGAGGCTGGCATCGGTTTCAAGGTAATCCTTGAGCCAGGCGAGCGAGAACTTCATGCGCGCGCTCCCACACCGGCGGAGAGGGTCGGCTGGTCGAAGGGCGAAAAGCCGTAATGCGCCAGCCAGCGCGGATCGCCGTCGAAGAAGGCGCGCAAATCGTTCATCCCGTATTTGAGCTGGGCGAGGCGGTCGACGCCGGTGCCGAAGGCGAAGCCCTGCCATTCGTCGGGATCGAGCCCGGCGGCGGCGATCACTCTGCGGTTGACCATCCCGCTGCCCAGCACTTCCATCCACGCATGGCCCGGTTCATCGCCCGACCCGCCGACGATCCGGCGCCCGCCTTCCATCGCATAGCCGACGTCGATCTCGACGCTCGGCTCGGTGAAGGGGAAGTAGGAGGGGCGCAGCCGCAGCACGATGTCCTCGCGCTCGAAGAACGCCTTGAGGAAGGTCTCCAGCGTCCACTTGAGGTGGCCGAGGTGGATGTCCTTGTCGATCACCAGACCTTCGATCTGGTGGAACATGGGCGTGTGGGTGGCATCGCTGTCCGAGCGATAGACCCGCCCCGGGGCGATGATGCGCAGCGGCGCGCCGTGTTCCTGCATCGCGCGGATCTGCACCGGCGAGGTGTGGGTGCGCAGCAGCACCTCGCGGCCCTCGGGCGTGCGGTCGGGGAAATAGAAGGTGTCGTGCATCGCCCGCGCCGGGTGGGTCTCGTCCATGTTGAGCGCGGTGAAATTGTGCCAATCGTCCTCGATCTCGGGGCCGCTCGCCACGGCAAAGCCGAGATCGGCGAAGATTTCGGCAAGCTCGTCCATCACCTGGCTCACCGGATGCACCGAGCCCCTCGGCTGCACCGGGGCAGGCAGGGTGAGATCAATGGTCTCGCGCGCAAGCCGCGCCTCGAGCTCGGCCGCCTCGAGCGCGGCCTTTCGCACCTCGATCGCCTCGGCAATCGCGGCGCGGGCGGACTGGATCGCCGGGGCAGCCTGCTGGCGCTCCTCGGGGCGCATCGTCCCCAGGGTCTTCAAGGCAAGGCTGACCCAGCCCTTCTTGCCCAGCGTCTCGAGCCGCAGCGCCTCGAGCGCAGCGAGGTTCGGGGCGGCGGCAATCGCGGCGAGCGCGGCCTCGGTCTCACGTGTGATGTCAGTCATGGCCCAAGGGATGGTTGGAAAGCAGCGGAAGGGTTGCCGCCGCGCGCTAGCGGCAAATCGGGCGGATTGCAAAGCGCAAGCCGCTCAGCCAGGCTCTGCCCCCCCGGGGGCGTGGAGGGCCTGCACCGCTTCGCCAAGCGCGGCCACGCGCGCCTGCGCCGCGGCGCGCAGCAGCGGCTTGTCGGCGCGCGCATAGGCGCTCGGGCTCATGCCCATGAAGCGGCGAAAGTCGCGCACGAAATGCGGCTGGTCATGATAGCGCGAATCGAGCGCCCCCAGCCAGGTGAGCGCGGGATCGAGCATCACCCGCGCCAGGCTGCGCAGGAACCGCTGGCGGCGGATCAGCAGCTTGGGGGCAAAGCCGAAGGCGCGGTAGGACAGCCGCTCGAGCGAGCGCACCGTCATGCCGAGCCGCAAGGCTAGATCGGCGACGCTGGCGACTTCGGGATCGACCAGCGCGGCATTGAGCGCGCCAATCGCGGTCTCCTGTGCTGGATCAATGGGTGCGGCCTCGGCAAGAAGCCGGGCAAGATGCGCGCTGATCAGCGCCGCCTCGCGCTCCGGCTCGCCATCACTCGCCGCCAGCGCCGCGGCGAGCGGCAACCAGGGGGCAAAGACAGGATCGGCCTTCGCATCGACGATCCGGTCGGCGTAGGCATCGGCCGGGGCGCCGATCAGCCGCGCCCAGCCCAGCGGCAAGAGCCCGATCCCCCAATTTTGCCCCGGGCCGAGCCGGACACGGATCGCCCGGCTGGTGGGGCCGGTAACGGCAAAGGCGGGGCTGGGCTCCAGCACACCCGTCCCGAACCCCGCCTCGGCGTGGGCGGCGCCCAGAAACCGCAGATTGGCCCATTCGGGATGCAGCCAGTCCTCCACCCACGCCGCGCCGGGCGGGCAGGTAACCTCGGTGCGATAGAGCGCGGTGACATAGGGGCGCAGCGGCGGTGGGGGCGCGACAAAATGCACCTTGATCGCAGGGCCGGCGCGGTTGCGCATGGTTCAGCGCCCCTTGGGCCGGACGAGCGCTTGGCGCGGCGCAGCCCGCCGCTGGTCCTGCCCCATCAGCGCGTCCCGCGCGGCGGGTCGAGCGTCTGCGCCGGGCTGCCCCAGATGCGCGCCCGCGCCTCCATGAAGGAGGTGAGGATCGGGTGCTCGAGCGCGGCATATTCCGATGGATTCATGGTCATGAACTCGCGGAACTCGCGTGTGAACTGCGCCTGATCGTGGTAATGGGCATCCATCGCCTCGGTCCAGCGGCTGCCGCGCTGAAGCATGAAGGTGGTGAGCGAGCGCATGAAGCGCTGGCGGCGCATCAGCAGCTTGGGCGAGAAGCCGAAATAGCGCATGCACACCCGCTCGAGCGTGCGGATGCTCATGGCGCAGGCATCGGCCAGTTCGTGCACCGAGACGAGGTCGCCCTTGACCAGCGCGGCATGAACCCGGGCGATGCGCTGCTCGTCGCGGGAGGGGCGCATCGCCTGCTTCATCATCGCCACGATTGCGGCATATTGATCATCGAGGCTGGCCTCGGGATCGCACAGCGTCTCGGCCAGCGGGGCAAAGTGGCGGAACGCGAGATGCTGCGCGCCATCGCAGATCATGTTGGCACAGCTGCTGGCGCTGGCGGCAAAGAAGCGCGCCCAGCCCAGCGGCAGGAAGCCCACACCCCACATCCGCACCCGCCCGAGCGCAAAGCGGCAGGGCAGCGCGCTCGGCCCGGTGGCAACGAAGCGCGCACCGCTCACCGCGGTGGTGCCGATCGCCGCGTCGGGCGTGCCGCCGCAGAAGAAGCGAATATTGGCCCATTCGGGTTGGAGATAGTCGATCACCGGGGGCGCGCCTTCGGGCAAATCGAGGCTGAGGTGATAGAAGGTGGTGAAACACCCGTCGAACTCGGCCGGCGGCTCACGGAACTCGGCGCGCAGGCGCTCGCCCGAAACCGTCTTTGGCGCGAGCACGCCGCTGTGATCGAACATGTCCCCCATGCCCGTCGCTTGCCGCAGGTGGCGCGGTTTTACAAGCGTGTTGACGCCTTCTTGCAAAGCCCATGCGACAAGGGGCGGCTGGCGCCATGCCAGCCACCCCATCGTTTCGTGGCAGTCAGCCCGTGTCCGCCGCGCCCATCGGGGGTGCGGCGTAAAGCAGATCAGGCCGGCAGCGCGGCCTTGGCCTGCGCGATCACGGCCTTGAAGGCACCGGCCTCGTTCATGGCGAGATCGGCCATGGCCTTGCGATCCAGCTCGATCCCGGCAAGCTTGATGCCGTGCATGAACTGCGAATAGGTCAGGCCCTCCATGCGCACCGCGGCATTGATGCGCTGGATCCAGAGCGCGCGGAAATTGCGCTTCTTCACCTTGCGGTCGCGATAGGCGTATTGGCCCGCCTTTTCGACCGCCTGGCGGGCGATGCGGATGGTGTTCTTGCGGCGGCCGCGATAGCCCTTGGCCTGATCGAGGATCCGCTTGTGCTTGGCGCGGGTGGTAACACCGCGTTTGATGCGAGGCATATCAGTCTATCCTTGTCTTGAGGATGCGCGAAGGGCCCTTGCGGCCCGGCGCATCAATCGAGGCCGTAAGGCGCCCAGCGCTTGATCGCCGGGGTGTCGTGTTCCGAGAGCACGCTGGTGCCACGGTTCTGGCGGATATACTTCGCATTGTGGCTGATCAGCCGGTGGCGCTTGCCGGCGACACCATGCTTGACCTTGCCGGTGGCGGTGATCTTGAAGCGCTTCTTCACACCGCTCTTGGTCTTGAGCTTGGGCATTTTCATCTCCTTGGCAGGACACGTCGAAACCGGCCGTGGCAGCCCTTCTCGCCAGGCTGGCTGATTGATTCGTGTCGGTGAAGTGCGTGCGCTTAGGCGCGCAGCGGGCAAAAGGCAAGGGTTCGGGCCATGCCCCGCGCGGCAGGGCCGGTTCTCATGGCCCGCGATAGGGCGCGCGTCCGGTCTCGCTGAGCCAGCGCGAAAAATCGCCATGCACGATCGGCTCTGCCCCTAGCGGCAATGGCATAGCCCAGACGTAAGCCTCAGCCCACAGGCTCTGCCCCTCCACGGCAACCGGCACGGGGCGGCGCACATAATCGGCGCCCTCGAAGGCATCGAGCGCGCCAAGGTCAATCTCCCCGGCCCTGTGCACCCGGCCAAGGATGAGGCCCGCGCCCGCTCCGTCGCCCGGGATGAGCGCCGGATATCAGCCCAAAGGATCGGGAAGGGCATAGAGCGCCCCGCGCGTGGTCGCCGCTCGCCCCGGCCCGAGGCCGCGCAGGATCGGCCAGACCGCGCTCCCCTGCAAGAGCACGCCGTAGAAGAACAGATGCACCCTAGCCCATCGCCTCGAGCACGTCTTCCAGCCGCGCCGGATCGCCGAGCGCAATCACCGTGCCATCAGAGCCGGCATCGAGCGGGTGGCCCTGCCAGTCGCTCATCATCCCCCCGGCCCCTTCGACCACCGGCACCAGCGCGGCAAAATCATGCAGCTTGAGGTTCGCCTCGATAACGATGTCGATATGGCCGCTCGCCACGAGGCCGTAATTGTAGCAATCCCCGCCATAGACGATCTTGCGCTCGGCCACGGCCTTGGCCACCGACATGAAGGCATCGGCCTCCGCGTTGCTGAAGGCGTGGGGGCTGGTGGTGGCGAGCACCGCCTCGGCCAGATCGGGCAGGGGCCGGGTGCGGGCCGGCTTGCCGTTGAACAGCGTCGGCCGGCCCAGCTGGCCGACCCAGCGCTCGCCCGCAACCGGCTGGTCGATGATGCCCAGCACCGGCCAGCCATCCTTGAGGAGCGCGATCAGCGTGCCGAAGATCGGGCGGCCGGCAATGAAGCTGGTGGTGCCGTCGATGGGGTCAAGCACCCATTGCCGCCCGGCGCCCTCGTTGCGCCTGCCATATTCCTCGCCGATGATCCCGTCGGCGGGGAAGGTCTCCTCGATCAGCCGGCGCATCGCCGCCTCGGCGGCGCGATCGGCCTCGGTGACATAGGAGCGATCGGCCTTGCGCTCCTCGCTCCACTGCCCCCGGAACAGCGGGCGGATCGCCGCCCCGGCGGCATCGGCCAGCGCCAAGGCGAGGGCGAGGTCGCGATCATTGCTGCTGCTGGTCATGCGCCCTTCCAATAGTCGAAGGCCTCGGCCTGTCGAGCCTCGACATAGCGCCGCGCCTCCGGCCCTTCCCAGATGAGCGGCAGATCGGCATAAAGGCCAGCGCGGCTGACAAACCAGCCCTGCCCCGGCAGCCCGTCCGATTGACGCACCACCAGCACGGCAAGGCCCGGCTCACCGCAAGCGCGCCCATCCTCGTCGATGCGGTCGAGCACCTTGCACAGCTGGCGCATCAGCGGGCGGGTGAAGCGAAACCCGAGCAGGCTCAGCAGCGCCGCATAGGTGAGCGGCTGCCGGGCACGCGCCGCTGCGATCAGCAGGCCGCGCACCTCGGCCGGATCAAACATCAATCGAACAGCGAGCTGACGCTGCTTTCATCGGCGATCCGGCGGATCGCCTCGCCCACCAGCGGGGCGATGGGCAGCACCCTGATGCGCTCGGAAGCCTGGGTCGCCTCGGTCGGGCGGATCGAATCGGTGATCACCAACTCCTTGAGCGCCGAGCCGTTGATGCGCGCCACCGCCCCGCCCGAGAGCACCCCGTGGGTGATATAGGCGGCCACCGACCTTGCCCCGTTCTCGAGCAGCGCCTCGGCCGCATTGCACAGGGTGCCGCCCGAATCGACGATATCGTCGATGAGGATGCAATGGCGGTCCTTCACCTCGCCGATGATGTTCATCACTTCCGATTCGCCCGGGCGATCGCGGCGCTTGTCGACGATCGCCAGCGGCGCATTGTCGAGCCGCTTGGCGAGCGCGCGGGCGCGCACCACCCCGCCGACATCGGGGGACACCACCATCAGCGCCTGATCGCCATAGCGCGCCTGGATATCGGCGGCCATGACGGGGGCGGCATAGAGATTGTCGGTGGGAATGTCGAAGAAGCCCTGGATCTGCCCGGCGTGGAGATCCACCGCCAGCACCCGGTCAGCCCCGGCCTCGGTGATGAGGTTGGCGACCAGCTTGGCCGAGATCGGCGTGCGCGGGCCGGGCTTCCTGTCCTGCCGGGCATAGCCGAAATAGGGCACCACCGCGGTGATCCGCCGGGCCGAGGCGCGGCGCAGCGCATCGATGCAGATCAGGAGTTCCATGAGGTTGTCATTGGCCGGATAGCTCGTCGGCTGGACCACGAAGACATCCTCGCCGCGCACGTTCTCGTGGATCTCGACGAACACCTCCTCGTCGGCAAAGCGGCGCACGCTGGCATCGGTGAGCGGGATCTCGAGATAGGCCGCGATCGCCCGGGCGAGCGGCAGGTTGGAATTGCCGGACATGATCTTCATCGCGCGCGAATCCCCGTTGCGGCTGCTGCGCCCCGCCTAGCGCTCCGTCACGGAAATGCAACGCGGGCCGGGCGCCTTGCCCACGATGCCGCGCACCTAACCGCGCGCGGCAAGCCAGGCACGGCTGGTGCGCGCCACCGCGCGGGCACGTTCGGCAAGATCGGGATAGGCCGCGCGCAGCGCTGCCGAACGTTCCTCCACCGCCAGCGGCAGGCTTTCGGGCAGGGCATCGAGCATTGCACCGAGCGGCAGGCCACCCTGCCCCAGCGGCATGCGCCGGTTGATGGCATCGTCGATGATCGCATCGAGATCATCCGCCGCGGGCCCCTCGGCGGGCGCATCGCAGGGCTGGCAATAGGACAGCCAGTCGCGCGGGATCGCCGCAAGATCGGCCGGCGTGCCGCCCGAGCGCGCCCAGTGCAGGGTATCGACAAGCAGCGCCTTGGCCTCGCCCTCGACCGCATCGAGCACGGCGCGGGCCATGTGAATGGTCTTGACCGCGGTGAACAGGCCGAACTCGAGATTGACCCGCACCTTCGTGCCGCGCGCGGCATCGATGAGCGCCTGGAACTTGGCGGCGGTGGCGGCCATGTCGGGATCGCTCGAGACCACCAAGAGGTTGGCCGCGCCGATCTCGGCGGCGATGTGAACCAGCTCGGCCAGCCACGGATCGGGCGGGCCGGGCATGATCCAGGCGACCTCGAGGTCGAGCAGCCGCACCCCTGCCTCGCGCGCCTGCCGGCGCACGGCGCGGGTGGTGGCGCTGGTCCAGCTTTCGGGCGCGGCCCACATGCCGCCATAATCGAACCCGGCCGCCGCCGCGCAGTCGATCAGTTCGGCCGGACTGGCCTCGGGCAGCACCCCGGCGGCGAGCGAGATCGCTCGTCTAGGCATCGCAGGCGGCTGGTGAAGGGACGGCGCGAAGCGCCCCGCGCAGCCCGTGCGCGGGGCCGTGAGTGCGCGTCGGGCTGAAGCGAAGGCGCATCACAAGGTCTGCCCGTCATCGAGCACGAAATCGCTGCCCGTGACGAACTCGGCCGCATCCGAACACAGGAACAGGACGAGGGCATCGAGGCCCTCCTCGCCCATCAGGCGCCGGCGCGGGAAGCGCGCGATCTGCTTCTTGCCCGCCTCGGTCTCGAACCAGTCGGCATTGATGGCGGTGCGGATATAGCCGGGGGAGATGGTGTTGATGCAGATACCCGCCCGCGCCCATTCGCGCGCGAGGGTGCGCCCGGCCTGCACCACCCCGGCCTTGGAGGCGGCATAGGCGACGAGGCCGGGGGAAGGCTCGAAGGCGGTGATCGAGGCGATCAGCACGATGCGCCCCTTGGTAACGCCATGGGCCATCATCCGCCTTGCGCCTTCGCGCGCGGTGAGGATCGCGCCCTTGAGGTTGATGGCGAGCGTCTGCTCGATCTCGGCCTCGCTGATCGCGGTGGCAAGCCCCGCCCCATCGACCCCAGCATTGGCGATCACCGTGTCGATCACCCCGCCGAATGCCGCCTCGGCGGCATCGAAGCCGGCGATGATGTCGGCCTCGCGCGCCACATCCATGGAAACGGCCTGCGCCGCCGGGCCGATCTCGCCCGCCAGCGCTGCCAGCCGGTGAGCCCGCCGCGCCCCCAGCGCGACGCGCGCCCCGCTCGCCGCGAGCAGGCGGGCAAAGCGCGCGCCAAGGCCCGATGAAGCCCCGGTGATGAGCGCGCTGCGCCCCGAAAGATCGAAGGAAAAGCCTGCCATGCGGTCATTTAACCGCCGGCAATTCCCCGTCGATATATTTCTTCAGCGTGCGCTGGAAATGCCGCACCCGGCTGTCCTGATAGTGGCCAAGTTCCATGAGGCCATCGCGCAGCGCCTTCATCCCCTCCTGCACATAGGGAAGGTTGGCCATGTCTTGATCGAAGACATTGGCGAGCTGCGGGCCCATCTTGTCGGCAGCCCAGGCAAAGGGCTGGTCATCCGGGATATAGGTCGGCTCAACCGCGCGCGGGCGCTTCTCGCCCTTGGGGGTGGGAAACAGCAAGCGAATTTCCATGATGCACCAATCGGGCGTGTCGCCGGGCAGCCAGCGATAGACCAGCGTCGGCAGGAAACCGATCCAGGGCGAGAAATTGGGGAAGATGTTGTAGGTGAAATTGTCGAGGATTTCCGCGTCCGAGGCCTGCGAATAGTCATAGCCATATTGCTCGGCAAAGCCCTTGCGCCCGGCCTCGGCCAGCACCCGGCGCGCCGCCAGCGGATCGGCCGGATCATAATCCTCCGCCGGGCCCTCAGTAGCCGAGAAGCGGCGGTTGGTGCGCGCATCCTGCCCGCCCGAAAACTCGTTCATCTTTTCGAGCACATAGTCCGAATCCTTGCCCTTCATGTGCGGGGAAAGGACGCCCGAAGGGGTGATCGCGCGGTTGAAGTGATCGCCGATGAGATCATAGCGGGTGTTCGCATCACCGAGGAAGGCGAGCAGCTGCGGGTGCGTGGTGATCGAGTGCCAGGCCTCCATGAAGGCCTCGGCGGTCGCCTTCCAATTGGCCGGGATCTTCTTCTTGACCCACATGCCAGTGTAGCGGTTTTCAAAGTCATAGCGGTCATAATGCGCGGCCGCCGGGCCAAGCCAGGTCTTGAAATCGGGCAGGGCGTGGTTCTCGGTGATCATCACGAAGCCCTGCCACAGCTCGACCCGGGCCTCGGGCAGGCTCATGTCCTTGCCTTCAAGGTGCTTGAAATCCCAGGCGCAAGGGATTTCCTTGAGGCTCCCGTCGTTGCGCCAGGTAAAGCCGTGGAAGGGGCAGCGCAGCTGCACCGAGGGCCCGCTCTCGGTGCGCAGCTTGCGCCCGCGGTGAAGGCAGGCGTTGTAGAAGGCCTTCACGCTCCCGTCCTTCTGGCGAATGAGGAGGAAACTCTTGCCGGCGATGTCGAACACCACGCTGTCGCCCGGATCGGGCAGTTCATCCTCGCGCGCGGCGAACAACCAGACATTGGGCCACATCCGTTCGCGCTCCAGCCGCGCCCATTCCTCCGAGATATAGGGCTCGACCGAGAGCGGCGCATCGCCCATCTCGATGAAGGATTCCTCGAACAGGTAATCGGGCGGACGGCGGGTATCGCCGTTGAGCATGTCGGTATAGCTGATGCCTGGGCAGCGATCGCCGCGGGCAATGTCCTTGATCTCGTTCATGCTGCCAGTCCGTCCCTCGCACTTTGCGCAGTGTCTCGAGCAAGGAATATCACACAGTCTGCCGGGAGGGTCACCCTAGCGGATTGGAGAGTGAGATGGCATTGGCCGGCAAGATCGCAGCGCTTGGGCACATCATGCAGCTTGCCTTCGTGCCTGCGGATTTCGATGCCGCCCTTGCCCATTGGACGAAGGTCATGGGGGTGGGGCCGTTCTTCCTGATCGAGAACATCCATCTTGAAGGGATGAAATATCGCGGCGCGCCCACCGCGGCGGCCTTTGACCTTGCGCTTGCCTATTGGGGCGAGATGCAGATCGAGCTCATTCGCCCGCGCGATGAACACCCCTCGATTTACCGCGGCGAATATGGATCGACCGGTAACGGGCTGCACCACGTGTGCATCCTGGTCGATGATCTCGCCGCCGCCCGGGCGCTGTGCGAGGCCGAAGGCGCCGAGGTGGTGATCGAGGGCCGCTTCGGCACCAGCGAGGTGATCTATGTCGATCCCGGCACCGGCCCCGGCACGCTGGTCGAAATTCTCCAGCAGGCCAAGGACGGGCCGGATCTCTTTGCCATCATCAAGGCGGCGAGCATCGGCTGGGATGGCAGCGAGCCGCTGCGGAGGCTGGGCTAGGGAGGCTGGGCTAGCCGGCCCCGGTCGGCACACGCCCGCGGCGATGCGATCGGGCAGCGGGCAGGGCCAGGCAAGGCGCCCCGCCCCGCAAGCTCAGTCAGACGCGCCGAGATAACCGAGCTGCCCGGCCTTGAAGATCGTCTGGGCGCGGTTGACGCTGTCGAGCTTCTCGCCCGCGCGGTGGATGTGATAGCGGATGGTGGCGTGCGAGCGGTTGAGGATCATGCTGATTTCCTTGTCGGTCTTGCCGATCGCGGCCCAGCGCAGACATTCCACCTCGCGCTTCGAGAGCACACAGTCTGATGGAATCCGCCGCTTGGTGCGCATCGCCTGCACATAGCCCGCCACAAAGCAGCGGATCACCATGGCAAACAGAGTGCCGTATTCGGCAAATTCGCGGCTGAGATCCTCCTTGTTGCGATCCATCGAGATGAAGCTCGAAGCGCTGATCTGGCCGAAGGGCAGGTGCGTGGGGATGACGATCGCCGCCTTGCACAGGGCGCGGCGCTCGAAATCGGAAAGGTCCATCTCATCAAGATAGTGGTTGCGCCAGCGGGTGTGAAAGCCGTGGCGGTTGACCCAGAAGGGCTCGCTCTCATAGCGGCAGGCGCGCGGCAGCGGCGAATGCAGTGCGAGGCGGTGATCCTCCCACCAGCGCGCCCCATCATCGAGCCAGCGAAAGGTGTCGGCATTGAGGATCGTGCCCTCGGCATCGACCATCGGTTCCTTCGACGAAATATCGTCGCACACGGCCACCTGCATCCCCCGCTCCTGCGCGATTCGCGCGAGGTTCACTGCGGCATCGTGGATGTCGTCGGGGCAGCGGATGGTCACCGATTCGAGATATTGTTCAAGCGATTCGCGGCCTTGCGGCGTGCGCAATTCGACAACATTGTTGGCCATTGTCAGCCTTGCTCCTCTCCAATGTTCTCCCGCGCGCTCACACTAGCGCAATTTTCGGCAAATGCCTCATCATTTACCTAGGGGAAGCCGGGCGCCGACGGGGCTAGCGAAAATGACATGTCAGGTGGAGCAAGGCATGGTGTTTGAAGGTGCGAATTTCGGGGTGGTGCTCAAGCAGCTGGCCGCGGCGATCCCGCCCGATCGCCCGGCGCTGGTGCATGGAGAGCGGGTGATCGCCTGGGGCGAACTCGACGCGCTCACCGATCGCATCGCCGCGGGGCTCATGGCGCGCGGGCTGCGGCCGGGCGACATTGCCGGGCAGATGCTGCGCAACACCCCCGAATACCTCCTTGCCTGGTTCGGCTGCGTCAAGGCGGGGCTGGTGCCGGTGAACGTCAATTACCACTACAAGGCGCGCGAGCTTGCCGACATCTTCACCCGCTTTGGCCTCAAGGCGCTGTTTGTCGAAAGCGACTTTGCCGAACTGGCCGAGGGCGCCATGCCGGCCGGCTCGCACACGATCGACGTGGGCGGGGCCGAGTGGACGGCGCTGTGCGACAGCCCGCTCGGCGAAGGCTTTGGTGTGCATGATGACCGCGCGGCGCTGTTCCTCACCGCCACCGGGGGCACCACGGGCATGCCCAAGGCGGTGATGTGGCCGATGGATCAGGCCTGGGCCGCCTTCAGCATCGGGGTGTGGCAGCGCGCGCCCGGCACAGCGCCATTCGTCGCCGCCTCGCTCGAAGACCAGGTGGCCGAAGCGGCGCGGATCGGGCCAGAGCATCCGGCCAGCACCTCGCCGCTGCTGCTGCTCTCGCCGCTGATGCACGGCGCCGGCCAGTTCACCGCGCTCATCCACCTGCTCAAGGGCGGCACTCTGGCGCTGCTGCCGGCGCCCCGCTTCGATGCCGATCTCGCTCTCGACGAGATCGCTCGGCTTGGCGCGCGCGGCATCTTCATCGTCGGGGATGCCTTTGCCCTGCCGCTGGCTGACCGGCTCGATGCCCGCGGCGATGGCGCGAAGGTGCTCGCCTCGCTGCGCACCATCACCTCCTCGGGCGCGGTGTTCTCGCCAGCCCTCAAGCAGCGCCTGATCGGGCACGCGCCCCACCTTATGATCATCGATGCACTCGGCTCCTCGGAAAGCTCGGGCACCGGCATCGTCATCACCACCGCCCAAGGATCGAGCGGCGGGGGCAAGTTCCAGCCGCTGCCCGGGCGCGAGACCAAGCTGTTCGACGAGAACCTCAAGGAAATCCCCCCGGGCGCGGAAGGGGTCGGGATCGTCGCGCGCACCGGCCCCTTGCCGCTGGGCTATCTCGGCGAGGACGAAAAGAACGCCCAGACCTTCCCGGTGATCGGCGGCAAGCGCTGGCTGATGACCGGCGACCGGGCGCGCTGGGCCGCCGATGGCACGCTCGAGTTCATCGGGCGCGACAACATGTGCATCAACACCGGGGGTGAGAAGGTTTTCCCCGAGGAGGTCGAAGCGGTGCTGATCACCCATCCGGCGGTGCAGGATGTGCGCGTGGTCAGCCTTCCCGATCCGCGTTTCGGGCGCAAGGTGGTGGCGGTGGTGCAGCCGGCCGCGGGCGCCGCGCCGGCTGACAGCACTGGTCTCGAGGCCCAGCTCGATGCCCATGCGCGCGCCGGGCTTGCCGGTTACAAGATCCCGCGCCGCTACATCTTCACCGAAGCCTCGCTGCGGCTCAACAACGGCAAGCCCGATTACAAGACCGCGCAGGCCATCGCCGATGCCGCTCCGGGCTAGGCCGGGTAGGCCTCAGGCAAACAGCCGCCCGGCCACCGCGTCGAGCCGCGCCAGCAGCGCCGGATCGTGCTCGGAAGGCGCGGTGATCACCGCGTTGTCGAGCGCGGTGTCGATCGGGGAGGGCGCGCGGGTCGGCGGCAGGGCCTCGATGAAGTTCCTCACCATCGCCCGGGCGAGCGCGCCATTGGCCTGCATCTGCTGGACCACCGCGGCGACATCGACCGCTTCGCCCTCGCGCCAGCAATCATAATCGGTGACCATGCCGACAAGCGCATAGGGCAGCTCGGCCTCGCGCGCGAGCTTGGCCTCGGGCATGGCGGTCATGCCGATCACGTCCGCCCCCCAGGCGCGGTACATCCGGCTTTCGGCGCGGGTGGAAAATTGCGGGCCTTCCATGGCAAGATAGGTCGCCCCCACCGCCACCTTTCCCCTGGCCTTGACCACCGCCTCGGCGGCCATCTGCGACAGCCGCGGGCACACCGGATCGGCCATCGAGACATGGGTGACAAAGCCGCTGGTGAAGAAGGTGCTCTCGCGCCTGACGGTGCGGTCGATGAACTGTTCGACCACCACGAACCGCCCCGGCTCAAGCTCCTCGCGCAACGAGCCGACCGCGCTGATCGCCAGGATATCGGTGCAGCCGGCGCGCTTCAATGCATCAATATTGGCGCGGGCATTGACTTCGCTCGGGGTGATGGGGTGCCCGCGGCCGTGGCGCGGCAGGAATCGCAGCTTGACCCCGCCGAGCGTGCCGCACAGGATCTCATCGGAAGGATCGCCCCAGGGGGTCTCGATCGCGATCCACTGCTCATCCTCCAGCCCCTCGATGGCATAGAGGCCCGATCCGCCGATGATCCCGATGCACCATTCGCTGGCCATGCCTGCTGCTGTCCTCCTGCTGGTGGCCGGGGGCTTAGGTCAGCTCGAAGGGGGTGGGCAAGCTCTGCCGCACGGCCTTTTCCGCCGCCTCGAAAGGCCCTGCAATCGCGGGCAGGGCCTGCAGCGCGGCATAATGGGCGGCAAGGCCAGGCCAGGGGGCAAGATCGAGCCGGGCCACCAGCGCGATCTGCCCGAGCACGCAGGCGACCGTGATATCGGCGATCGAGAGCGCCTCGCCGGCGAAGAAGGCCCGCCCGGCAAGCCGCGCCTCGAGCACGTCGAGGATCGGGCGCACCTGCGCGCTCCAGGCCTCGCGCGCCTTGTCGAGGGCCGGCGCCTCGCCCTTGGCAATGGCAAAGAAGATCGGGCGGAACATGCCCATGCCTGCGGCCATGGCCAGCGCGGTATCGGCATATTCCTCGATGAACAGCGCCTCGCCCAGCGCGAGCGGCGCATCGGGATAGAGCGCCGGGGCAGGATGCTTTTTCTCGATATAGGCGCAGATCGCGCTCGAATCGGCGATGGTGCCGGCCACCCCCTCCTCGGCCACGCTGCGATCGCGCAGCACCGGGATGCGCTTCATCGGCGAGATCGCGCGGAACCATGCGGGCGGATCGAAGACATTGACCGCTTCGATCTCGTAGCCCACCCCCTTGGCAATGCACACCCCCGCCACCTTGCGCACGAAGGGCGAGATCGGGCTGCCATAGATCACGAGGTCGGGGCGGGAATCACTCATCAGGGTATCCTCTTTGCAGGCTCTTTGCCGCTTCCATAGCCGCGCGCGGGAATAGCGCAATTGTCAGGCGCTGCGCCCGCGCCGGCCCGCTACACTTGCCCGGCTGCGGGCGATTGCGTTTTTCAATGCAACGCGCCAACCTGTGGGCGAGAGACGAGTCCCCCCACGCACGAGAGAGGAAGAACCATGGTCACCCAATACAAGAACCTGATCGGCGGCAAGATGGTGGAAACCGGCCGCTGGATGGACGTGATCAATCCCGCCAACGAACAGGTGATCGGCCAGGTGCCGGTGTGCGGCAAGGACGAGCTTGACGAAGCGGTCGCCGCCGCGCGCGCGGCCTTCAAGACCTGGAAGAACACCCCGATCGAGGAGCGCCGTGCCGCGATCATGGCGATTTCGGGCGCGATCAAGGAAAACGCCGAGGAACTCTATCGCCTGCTAACCAGCGAACAGGGCAAGCCGCACGAGCAGGCCCGGGGCGAAATCTATGGCGCCGCCGGGATGGCGGCAGCACAATCGACCTTGAGCCTCGAGGAAGAGATCGTGCAGGACGATGACACCCGCCTGATGCGCGTGCGCCGGGTGCCGGTGGGCGTGGTTGGCGGCATCGTGCCGTGGAACTTCCCGGTGATGATGGCGATCCAGAAGATCGTGCCGGCGATGCTTTCGGGCTGCACCATCGTCTTGAAGCCCTCGCCCTTCACCCCGCTCACCACCCTGCGCATCGCCGAGCTGATCGCCGCCAAGGTGCCTGCGGGCGTGGTCAACATCATCACCGGCGAGGATGATCTGGGGCCGATGATCACCAGCCACCCCGATATCGACAAGATCACCTTCACCGGATCGACCGCCACGGGCAAGAAGATCATGGAAGGGGCAAGCGCGGATCTGAAGCGCATCACGCTCGAGCTTGGCGGCAATGATGCCTCGATCGTGCTGCCCGATGCCGATCCCAAGAAGGTTGCCGAGCAGCTGTTCTGGTCGAGCTTCTCCAATGCTGGACAGATCTGCGTCGCGGCCAAGCGCGTCTATATTCACGAGGACATCTATGACGAGCTTTCGGCTGCGATCGTCGAATATGCCAAGACCGTGAAGGTCGGCGATGGCAGCGAACAGGGCACCGGGGTTGGCCCGATCCAGAACCGCAAGCAATATGAGCGGGTGATCGAGCTGATCGAGGATGCCAAGGCCAATGGCTACAAGTTCCTGCTGGGCGGGGATGTCGATCCCTCGGGCACCGGCTTCTACGTGCCGATCACCATCCTCGACAATCCGCCCGAGGACGCGCGCATCGTGGCCGAGGAGCAGTTTGGCCCGGTCATGCCGCTGATGAAGTTCTCGAGCGAGGAGGAAGTGATCGCGCGCGCCAACAACACCGAATATGGCCTTGCCGGCGCGGTGTGGACGGGCGATCCCGAAAGGGGCGTGAAGATTGCCGAACAGCTCGAGACCGGCACGGTGTGGATCAACGAATATCTCCACCTCTCGCCCTTCGCGCCCTTCGGCGGGCACAAGCAATCGGGCTTTGGCGCCGAATATGGCAAGGAAGGTCTCAAGGAGTTCACCTATCCCCAGGTGATCACCGTGAGGAGAGACAACGTCCCCGCCTGATCCGGTGGCGATCACGGCTGACGAATTGCGTGCGGGCCTTGCGCGGGTGTGCGCCCGCGCCGGGCTTGGCGCCCTTTCCGCCCCGCCCCAGCGCCTCACCGGCGGGGCGGTGATGGAAAGCTGGCGCTTTGCCTGCGGGGACGAGGCCTTCGTGCTGCGCCGCGCGCCCAGCCTCGCCTTCATGGAAGGGCGGCCCTATGGGCACGCGGTCGAGGCCGCGCTGATCGAGGCGGCGCGGGCCAAGGGCGTGACTGCGCCTCAGGTGGTGGCGCTGCTGGCGCCGGAGGACGGGCTTGGCTCGGGATTCATCATGCGCGCCCTGCCGGGCACGGCCGATCCCAAGGTCATCCTCGATTGCGATGATCCTGACGGGTTGCTGCGCGAAATTGCCCGCGATCTCGCCCGCATCCACCGCTTGCGCCAAATCGACGTGCCCCAAGGCGTGCCGGTGCTTGAAACCCGCGCCGCGATTGCCGAGCTCAAGCGGCAATTCCTCGAGGCAGGCGGCGACCGCCCGATCATCGCGCTGGGGCTCAAGTGGCTCGAGGACAATTGCCCGCCTGCGGTCGAACCCGTGCTCACCCACGGCGACTATCGCATGGGCAATCTGCTCGTGGAAGGCTCGCACCTCACCGGCGTGCTCGATTGGGAGATCGCCCATTTCGGCGATCCCCACGAGGATCTTGCCTTTGGCTGCATGGCGGTGTGGCGCTTTCACCGCTATGACCGCCCGGCCCTCGGGCTGGGGGTGGTCGAGGACTATATCGCCGCCTATGAGGCCGAAGCAGGCGTAAAGGTCGATCCGGCACGCCTGCGCTTCTGGACGATCTATCGCACCGTGTGGTGGGCGCTGGGCTGTCTCAGGATGGCGGCGCAATGGCGCTCGGGCGCCGACCGGATGCTCGAGCGCGTGGTGATCTCCCGCCGCACCAGCGAGCAGGAACTCGATCTGCTGCTGCTGCTCGAGGAGGAGGCCCCGAGCGCCGAGCGCGCGCGGTCCCTGCCCCGCGCTGCGGCGCAGGCAGCGCCGCTTGGCGAGGCCAGCGCCGCGGAAATCGCCACCGCCGTGGCCGATTGGCTCGCCACCATCAAGCCCCGGCTTGAAGGCCATGACCGCTTCCAATGGGCGGTGGCGCGCAATGCGCTGGGCATGATCGCGCGCGAGGAACCCGCGATCATCGCCAAGGTGCATGATCGCGATCTGGCCGAAGCCCTGCTTGCCGGGCGCGAGGGGCTGGCCACGCCCGGCCTGCTGGCGCAGCTCAAACGCCTCGCGCTCACCAAGCTGGCCGCAGACGTGCCAAAATATCCCGCGCTGGAAGCTGCGCGCCAACGATGGACCGGAGAGGAATAGCCCCATGGATTTTGCCATCCCCGCCGACCTGCAAGCCTATCTCGACGAGCTTGACGCCTTCATCGAGGCCGAGATCAAGCCCTTGGAGGAGCAGGACGACAATATCCGCTTCTTCGACCACCGCCGCGAGCATTCCCGCACCGATTGGGAGCGCGGCGGGCTGCCCCGGCACGAGTGGGAGGAACTGCTGAAAGAGGCGACGCGCCGCGCCGACGCGGCCGGCCATTGGCGCTTCTCGGCACCCAAGCGCTATGGCGGCAAGGATGGCTCCAACCTGTGGATGGCGGTGATCCGCGAGCATTTTGCGCGGAAGGGCCTGGGCCTCCACAACGACCTGCAGAACGAGCACAGCATTGTCGGCAACTTCCCCTTCGTTGCCATGTTCGAGCAATGGGGGACGGAGGAACAGAAGCAGGAGTTCATCCTCGGCGGGTTCGAGCGCACCCGGCGCGTCGCCTTTGGCCTCACCGAGCCGCGCCACGGCTCGGACGCCACCCACATGGAAACCCGCGCGGTGCGCGAGGCGCGCGACGGGGTGGATGGCTGGCTGATCAACGGCGAGAAGATGTGGATCACCGGCATGCATGTGGCCACCCATTGCGCGCTGTTTGCGCGCACCGGCGGCAAGGATGGCGATGCCAGCGGGATCACCTGCTTCCTCGTCCCCAACCCCAGCGAAGGCCTCAAGATCGAGGAATGGCTGTGGACCTTCAACATGCCCACCGATCACCCGCGCCTGTCGCTCACCAATGTCTGGGTGCCCGACAGCGCGATCCTCGGGGTGGAGGGCCGCGGGCTCGCGCTGGCGCAGAGCTTCGTTCACCAGAACCGCATCCGCCAGGCGGCCTCGAGCTGCGGCGCGGCGCTCTATTGCATCGATGAGAGCGTGAAATATGCCCGCGAGCGGAAGCCCTTCGGCGAGGAGCTGGCGCGCAACCAGGCGATCCAGTTCCCGCTGGTGGAGCTGGCGACGCAGGCCGAGATGCTGCGGCTGCTGATCTTCAAGACCGCCTGGGAGATGGACAACATGCCGCACGAGGAGATCGAGCGGCGCATTTCCGACAAGGTCTCGATGTGCAATTACTGGGCGAACCGGCTGTGCTGCGAGGCGGCGGACAGGGCGATGCAGGTGCATGGCGGCATCGGCTATTCGCGCCACAAGCCCTTCGAGCACATCTACCGCCACCACCGCCGCTATCGCATCACCGAGGGGAGCGAGGAGATCCAGATGCGCAAGGTGGCGGCCTATCTGTTCGGCTATCTGGGGCCGAAGCGGGGGATGTTCGCCTAAGCCCCTCCCCCGGGGGAGGGGAGCAAGAAGGATCAACCCCGCCGCCGCCACCACCCGGCAAGCAGGCTTCCGATCACCACGTGCCACACCGCTGAAATCGCGGCCGGCACCGGAGCGAGCGCGGCCTGTGTGGCATTGGCGAATTGCGCGGCGAAGGCCGGCGTCTTGGCAAGGCCCGAGCCGAGGCCGGAGTTCTGCATCCCCACCTCGATGCTGATCGTGCGCGCCGCCACCTCGTCAAGGCCCAGCACCTTGGCGAGCACATAGCCCAAGGCAAAGCCGCTGGCGTGGAGCAGGAAGGTGGCGAGCAGCACCGTGCCGGCATGCGCAATGATCTGCGCCTTGGCCCCGCCGACGATCCCGCCGACGATCCAGATCACGAGCACGATCGCCATCACCGGCAGCCCCGCACTCACCCGCGCCGCCGCGCGCGGGAACAGGCGGTTCAAGAGGGTGCCCAGCACCACCGGCACCAGCACGATCCCCACCATGTTGAGCAGCAGGTTGAGCCGGTCGATCGCCACATAGGCCCCGGCCAGCGCGCCGGTGAGCAGCGGGGTGAGGGCCACCGCGGCAAGGGTCGAGGCCATGGTCATCGCCACCGACAGCGCGACATTGCCGCGGGCGATGAAGGTGACGATGTTGGAGGCCGTGCCCCCCGGACAACAGGCCACAAGGATGAGGCCAACGGCCAGCCCCGGCTCCAGATCGAGCGCGCTGGCAATGGCAAAGCCGGACAGGGGCATGACGAGGAATTGCAGCCCCACACCCACAAGCAGCGCGCGCGGCATCTGCGCCAGGGCGCGATAATCGGCGAAGGTCAGCGTCAGCCCCATCGCCAGCATCACCACCCCCAGCGCCAGGCTGAGCAGCGGCTGGCCCGCCAGGCGGATGCTGCCATCGGTCATCCAGGTGAAGGCGGGCGGAAAAATCCACGCCAGCCCCACGCCCGCGACCGTGAGCAGCGCGAAATTGTTGGTGATGATGCGCAGCATCGCCTTCCCCGCAAATGGCCGCTCCGGCTCGACCAACGACATTGCCACCCCTAGCAATATCCTTGCGCGCCGCTAGTCTCGCGCGCCGACAGAGGGAGACTTTCCATGCGCCTGCTTCACGCCGCCCTGCTCGCCGGGGTCGCCATGCTTGCCACCCCGCTTCCCGCCGCGCCCAAACCGGATGGCAAGGCCGCCGAGAAGGGGGCGGAGGAGAAGTGGAATGTCGAGGCGCCCAAGGGCGCCACCATCCGCCAGGTGCCGATCCGGGTGGAGGAAGGCACGTGGATGGATGTCGATGTCTCCCCCGATGGCCAGACCCTCGCCTTCACCCTCCTGGGCGATATCTACACCATGCCGATCACCGGCGGCATGCCGCGGCGCATCGCCGAGGGCCTCGCCTGGGAGGTGCAGCCGCGCTTTTCCCCCGATGGCAAGCGCATCGCCTTCACCTCGGATCGCGGCGGGGGCGACAATATCTGGGTGATGAATGTCGATGGCAGCGACAAGCGGCAGGTGACGCGCGAAGATTTCCGCCTGCTCAATCAGCCGGCCTGGTCACCCGACGGGCGCTTCATCGCCGCCAAGAAGCACTTCACCACAGAGCGCAGCGCCGGCACCGGCGAGATCTGGCTCTACCATGTCTCGGGCGGTGGCGGGGTGCAGGTGGTCGAGCGCGCCAATGACAAGCTGCAGAAGGAACTGGGCGAGCCGGTCTTCGCCCCCGATGGCAGCGCAGTCTATTACACCCGCAACATCACCCCGGGCAATGTGTTCGAATATGCTCAGGATTCCCAGGCCGGCATCTTCGCGATCGAGCGCCATGACCTTGCCACCGGCGAAGTGACGACCGCGGTCTCGGGCTATGGTGGCGCGGTGCGCCCGGCGCCTTCGCCCGATGGCAAGGAGCTGGCCTTCGTGCGGCGCGACAAGGACCAGAGCCAGCTGTGGATCAAGGATCTGGCAAGCGGCCAGGAGCGGATGATCTATGGCAAGCTCGATCTTGACGTGCAGGAGACCTGGGCGGTCACCGGGGTCTATCCCAATATCGCCTGGCTGCCCGACAGTTCGGGAATCGTGTTCTGGGCCGGGGGCAAGTTGAACCGGGTCAATCGCGATGGCAGCGGCCACCGGATCATTCCCTTTGCCATCAACGACACCCGCGGGGTTGCCGATGCGCCGCACCCGGTGATCGCGGTTGCTCCCGAACGCTTTGCCACCACCATGCCGCGCTTTGCCACGCTTGCCCCCGATGGCAGCCGGGTGGTGTTCGAGAGCCTCGGGCGGCTTTATGTGAAATCCGCCAGCGGGGCCGAGCCGCCCGTCCCCCTCACTGGCGATGCGGCCGACGTGATCGAGGCCTTCCCTGCCTTCAGCCGCGATGGCAGCGCGCTTGCCTATGTGCGCTGGAGCGACGAGCACCTCGGCGAGATCGTCATCGCCGATGCCGCGGGGCAGAACCGCCGGGTGCTCACCGGCCCGGGCCATTATGGCCCGATCGCCTTTTCGCCCGACGGAAGTCTGATCGCCTTTGAAAAGCGCCAGGGCGGCTATCTCACCGCGCCCGAACATTCCGAGGGCCCGGGCATCTATGTCATGCCCGTCGATGGCTCGGCCCCGCCCCGGCGCGTCACCCGCAATGGCAGCGCGCCGCAATGGGGCGCCGCCAATGACCGGCTGTTCCTGATCGCGCGCGAAGGTAGCGGCATTGCCCTTGTCTCCACCGATCTCAATGGCGAGGCGCGGCGCATTCACGCCAAGGGCGACATGGCCAGCGACCTGCGGGTCGCGCCCGATGGCCGCACCATCGCCTTCCGCCAGAATTACGAGGTCTTTGCCATGCCGCTGCTGCCCGGCGGCAAGCCGGTCGATGTGAGCGAGACCGGCGGGCCGCTGCCGGTGACCAAGGTGAGCAGCGGCGGCGCGGATTACCTCGGCTGGGCCAATGGCGGGGAAACCCTGTTCTGGTCGATCGGCCCGACGCTCAAGACCGCCAGCGTGAGCGCGCTGTTTGCGAGCGCGCCCAAGGCCGAAGGGGCAAAGCCGGCCACCTTTACTCCGCCTGCCGGCGGCATTCCCCTCGGCCTCACGGTGGACAAGGCCAAACCCAGCGGCACCACGGTGATCAGCGGGGCAAGGGTGCTGACCATGCGCGCCGGGCTTGCCGCCGATGATCCCGGGGTGATCGAAAACGGCCTCATCGTGATCGAGGGCGATCGCATCACCGGGGTGCATGATGCCACCCGGGTCAGGCTCTCCTTCCCCGAGGGCACCCGCTTCATCGATGCCAGCGGCAAGACCATCATGCCCGGGCTCATCGATGCCCATGCCCACGGCGCCTATGGGGTGGGGGACTTCATCCCCCAGCAGAATTGGTCGCTGGTGCAGGATCTGGCCATGGGGGTGACCACCATCCACAACCCTTCAAGCCAGGCCAGCACCGTCTTTGCCGCGGCCGAGCGCCAGCGCGCCGGGCTGACGCTGGGGCCGCGCATCTTTTCCACCGGCGAGGTGATCTACGGCGCCAAGGCCCCCGGCTTCTTCGCCCGCATCGACAGCTATGCCGATGCGCTGGCCCATGTGCGGCGGATCAAGGCCCAGGGCGGCATCTCGGTGAAGAACTAGGCCGTAAACTCATAAACTGGCTTGCGTGGACGGCAAGTGATTGATTCAAGGTTCGGGAAAGGAGCCTTGGATATGCGCCGTCGTTTTGACCTGACAGATTTCGAGTGGTCGGTGATTGAGCCGTTGCTGCCGAACAAGAGCCGTGGCGTGCCTCGGGTGGATGATCGCCGGGTGATCAACGGGATATTGTGGCGGTTTCGCACCGGCAGCCCCTGGGCGGACATTCCCGAACGCTATGGGCCTTACACGACCTGTTACAACCGGTTCGTGCGCTGGCGCAAGGCGGGGGTATGGGATCGGCTTCTGGCGGCGGTTTCCCG
>NZ_AUHC01000001.1 GCF_000422985.1 Erythrobacter cryptus DSM 12079 | reverse complement strand
CCGTCGAAAGCCCGGGAAACCGCCGCCAGAAGCCGATCCCATACCCCCGCCTTGCGCCAGCGCACGAACCGGTTGTAACAGGTCGTGTAAGGCCCATAGCGTTCGGGAATGTCCGCCCAGGGGCTGCCGGTGCGAAACCGCCACAATATCCCGTTGATCACCCGGCGATCATCCACCCGAGGCACGCCACGGCTCTTGTTCGGCAGCAACGGCTCAATCACCGACCACTCGAAATCTGTCAGGTCAAAACGACGGCGCATATCCAAGGCTCCTTTCCCGAACCTTGAATCAATCACTTGCCGTCCACGCAAGCCAGTTTATGAGTTTACGGCCTAAGGCAACGCGTTGCGGGACGAAACCGGCTCAGGAGAGGAAGCCCGCCTTGTCTGCCAACATCGCCGAAATGGAACGCCGCCGTGCCGCTGCCCGCCTCGGCGGCGGGGAAAAGCGCATCGCCGCCCAGCACGCCAAGGGCAAGCTCACCGCTCGCGAACGGCTCGAGGTGCTGCTCGATGAGGGCAGTTTCGAGGAGATCGACACTTATGTCGAGCACGACTGCATCGATTTCGGCATGGAAGCGCAGAAGATCCCCGGCGATGGGGTGGTGACGGGGAGCGGCACCATCAACGGGCGGCTGGTGTTCGTCTTCAGCCAGGATTTCACCGTCTTCGGCGGCTCGCTGTCCAAGCGTCATGCCGAGAAGATTTGCAAGATCATGGACATGGCGATGAAGGTCGGCGCGCCGGTGATCGGCCTCAACGATTCGGGCGGAGCGCGCATCCAGGAGGGGGTGGCGAGCCTCGGCGGCTATGCCGAGGTGTTCCAGCGCAATGTGCTTGCCAGCGGCGTGGTGCCGCAGATCAGCCTCATCATGGGGCCGTGCGCGGGCGGGGCGGTCTATTCGCCCGCCATGACCGACTTCATCTTCATGGTGAAGGATTCAAGCTACATGTTCGTCACCGGCCCCGATGTGGTCAAGACCGTCACCAACGAGGTGGTGACGCAGGAGGAGCTGGGCGGGGCGATCACCCACACCACCAAGACCAGCGTTGCCGATTTGGCTTACGAGAACGATGTCGAGGCGCTGCTCGCCACCCGGCGCTTCTTCGACTTCCTGCCGCTGTCGAACCGCGACGAGGTGCCGCTGCTCCCCACCAGCGATCCGTGGGACCGGCTGGAGATGAGCCTCGACACGCTCATCCCCGACAATGCCAACCAGCCCTATGACATGCACGAGGTCATCACCAAGGTGCTCGACGAGGGCGATTTCTTCGAGATCCAGCCGGCGCATGCGGCCAACATCATCTGCGGCTTTGGCCGGATCGAGGGCCGCACCGTGGGCGTGGTGGCGAACCAGCCGATGGTGCTCGCGGGCGTGCTCGACATCAATTCTTCCAAGAAGGCCGCGCGCTTCGTGCGCTTCTGCGATGCCTTCGAGATTCCGATCATCACCTTTGTGGACGTCCCCGGCTTCCTCCCCGGCACCGCGCAGGAACTGGGCGGGATCATCAAGCACGGCGCCAAGCTGCTCTTCGCCTATGCCGAGGCGACCGTGCCCAAGATCACCGTCATCACCCGCAAGGCCTATGGCGGGGCCTATGACGTGATGGCATCGAAGCACCTGAGGGGTGATTTGAACTACGCCTGGCCCACCGCCGAGATCGCGGTGATGGGCGCCAAAGGCGCGGTGGAGATCATCTTCCGCTCCGAAAAGGACGATCCCGCCAAGATCGCCGAGCGCACGAAGGAATACGAAGACCGCTTCGCCAACCCCTTCGTGGCGGCGAGCCGCGGCTATATCGACGAGGTGATCCACCCCCACTCGACCCGCCGCCGGATCGCGCTCGGGCTACGCAAGCTGCGGACGAAGCAGTTGGAGAACCCGTGGAAGAAGCATGACAATATCCCGCTGTGATGAGGCTCGGCATCTTGATCGCGCTGCCTCAAACGACAGCGGTGTTTGCGCTGATGAATTACAGCGGAATATTCATGCACGGAGATCCCATCCAATGAAACTCGGCCGTCTCAACCACATCGGCATCGCCACGCCCTCCATCGCGGACTCGATCGCCTTCTACCGCGACGTGATGGGCGCAACGAAAATCCACCAGCCCTTTGACCTGCCTGAACAAGGGGTGAAGGTCTGCTTCGTCGACACGCCTGGCGCGGAGGGCGCGATGAACGGCACGCAGATCGAGCTGATCGAGCCGCTGGGGGAAAACTCCACGCTCGCCGGCTTCCTCGCCAAGAACCCCCAGGGCGGGCAGCACCATGTCTGCTTCGAGGTGCCCGACATCGCCGAGGCGCGCACCCATTTCGAGGCGCTCGGCAAGCGCATCCTTGGCCCTACCCGCATCGGCGCGCATGGCACGCCTATCTTTTTCGTCCATCCCAAGGACATGGGCGGCGTGCTTACCGAGATCATGGAGACGCCGCGCGAGGGCGCGCATTGGTCGAATTGAACCCCGGGGAGAGAGAAATGTCCTACGAAACCATCCGCGTGGAGCGCGAAGGCCCGCTCGTCACCATCACCCTGAACCGGCCCGAGCGCCTCAATGCCATGCCGCCGCAGATGGCCGACGAGCTGGGCCAGGCCTTCTATGACCTGGGCGATGCGCGCGCGGTGCTGATCACGGGCGAGGGCAAGGGCTTCTGCTCGGGCGCAGACCTTGCCGCGCGCGGGGGCGGCTCGGCGCTGGGCGGCAAGGGCGGCAGCCACGAGGCGCTCATCAACCATTACAACCCGGCGATCAGCCAGCTGATCCGCGCGAGCGTGCCGGTGATCTGCGCGGTCAACGGCCCGGCGGCGGGGGTGGGTTGTTCACTCGCTTTGGCTGCTGATTTCACCATTGCCGCACGCTCTGCCTATTTCCTCCAGGCCTTCGTCAATATCGGTCTTGTGCCCGATGGCGGATCGACCTGGCTCCTGACCCGCGCCATCGGCCGGGCGCGCGCCACCCGCATGATGATGCTGGGTGAGCGCATCTCCGCTCAGCAGGCCGAGGAATGGGGCCTCATCTACAAGTGCGTCGAGGATGCCGACCTGATGGCCGAGGCCCGCGCGCTCGCGGAGAAGCTCGCCAACGGCCCGACGATTGCCTATGCCCAGATGAAGCGCAACATCGCCATCGCGCTCGATCAGAACCTCCAGATGGTGCTGCTCGCCGAGGCCGAAGGCCAGCGCGTGTGCGGCGCCAGCGCCGATGCGCGCGAGGGCGGCATGGCCTTCCTCGAAAAGCGCAAGCCCGTGTTCAAGGGCGCGTGAAGGCGCGAGGCATCCCTGCGCAGGCGGGGATCACGCGCGCTCTCCCACGTGTTACCCGAAAAAGCTCGACCCTCGCCTTTGCAGGGGTGACAATGCAGGCACCGAGATGACCGACAAACCCACCCTCTCCGACTGGAAGGCCCTTGCCGACAAGGAAGTCAAAGGCCGCGACCTCACTTGGCACACGCCTGAAGGCTTTGCCATCAAGCCGCTCTACACCGCACAGGATCACGCCGGCTTTGATCCGGGCCTGCCCGGCTTTGCCCCCTTCACCCGGGGGGTGAAGGCCTCGATGTATGCGGGCCGGCCCTGGACCATCCGGCAATATGCGGGCTTTTCCACCGCCGAGGAATCGAACGCCTTCTACCGCCGCAACCTTGCCGCCGGGCAGAAGGGCCTTTCGGTCGCCTTCGATCTTGCCACCCACCGCGGCTACGATTCTGATCACCCGCGCGTGGTGGGCGATGTCGGCAAGGCGGGGGTGGCGATCGATACTGTCGCCGACATGGAAATCCTGTTCGATCAGATCCCCTTGGATTCCATGTCGGTCTCGATGACGATGAACGGCGCGGTGATCCCTGTGCTCGCCTTCTTCATCGTCGCGGCCGAACGCCAGGGGGTGAGCCAGGACAAGCTCGACGGCACCATCCAGAACGACATTCTGAAGGAGTTCATGGTCCGCAACACCTATATCTACCCGCCCGAGCCTTCGATGCGGATCGTTTCGGACATCATCGCCTACACCTCGGCCAACATGCCCAAGTTCAACAGCATTTCGATCTCGGGCTATCACATGCACGAGGCCGGGGCGACCGCGGTGCAGGAGCTGGCCTATACCATCGCCGACGGCAAGGAATATGTGCAGCGGGCGATGGCCGCCGGCCTCGATATCGACAAGTTCGCCGGGCGGCTCAGCTTCTTCTTCGGCATCGGCATGAACTTCTTCATGGAAGTGGCCAAGCTGCGCGCCGCGCGCACGCTGTGGTGGCGGGTGATGGACGGGCTGGGGGCGAAGGACGAACGCTCGAAGATGCTGCGTACGCATTGCCAGACCAGCGGCGTGAGCTTGCAAGAGCAGGACCCTTACAACAACGTCATCCGCACCACCATCGAGGCGCTCGCCGCGGTGCTGGGCGGCACCCAGTCGCTCCACACCAATGCGCTTGATGAGGCGATCGCGCTGCCCACTGATTTTTCCGCCCGCATCGCCCGCAACACCCAGCTGGTGCTGCAGGAGGAAACCGGCATCTGCAACGTCGTCGATCCGCTCGGCGGCTCGCACTATGTCGAGGCGCTCACCCAGACGCTGGTGGATGAGGCCTGGAAGCTGATCGAGGAGGTCGATGCCGCAGGCGGGATGACCGCCTTCGTCGCCTCGGGCGCGCCCAAGGCTGCGATCGAGCGCGCCGCGGCGGAAAAGCAGACCCGGGTGGACAAGGGCGAGACGGTGATCGTCGGGGTCAACAAGTATCGCAAGGAAGCCGAAGACCCGATCGAGACGCTCGAGGTTGACAACCAGAAGGTGCGCGCCGGGCAGATCGCCCGCATCCAGCAGGTGCGCGCCAGCCGCGACGAGGCCGCCTGCCGCGCCGCGCTGGCCGCGCTCACCGAGGGCTGCAGGAGCGGCGCCAATCTGCTTGCCCTCGCGGTGGAATGCGCGCGGGCCGATGCCACGCTGGGCGAAATCTCCGCGGCGATGGAGGAGGTGTTCGGTCGCCACGAGACCGCGCCCGCACCGGTCAAGGGCGTCTATGCCAGCGCCTATGCATTCGACCGGCGCTGGGCGCAGGTGGTGGAAGGGGTGGAGGCCGTGGGCCGTCGCCTCGGCCGCAAGCCCCGTATCATGATCGCCAAGATGGGCCAGGACGGGCACGATCGCGGCGCCAACGTCATCGCCAGCGCCTTTTCCGACATGGGTTTCGAGGTCATCTCCGGCCCGCTGTTCCAGACCCCGGCGGAAACCTGCGCCATGGCGCTCGAACATGATGTCGATGTGGTCGGCGCCTCCAGCCTTGCCGCGGGCCACAAGACCCTGATCCCCGAACTGATCCGCCTGCTGCGCGAGGCGGGCCGCGGCGACATCAAGGTGACGGCAGGCGGCGTCATCCCCCCGCAGGACTATGATTTCCTGCGCGAAGCCGGGGTCCAGGGGATCTATGGTCCGGGCAGCAATGTGGTGGAATGCGCAGCGGATATTCTCGTGCTGCTCGGCCACAACATGCCGCCGCCCGGAGACATGGACGGAAAGGGGCTGGACGAGGCGGCGGAGTAGCAATGCCGACGGTCATGCGGATCGGCGCGTTTCGGTTCTACTTCTACAGCCACGAACCCAACGAGCCGCCGCATATCCACATCGACAGGGGCGAGGCGACAATTAAGGTCTGGCTCGGCAGCCTGGAAGTCGCCCGAAGCCGGGGCTTTCGCGCGCACGAGATCAATGGCATTGTGGCGATGGTAGCCGAACACCAAGCGGCGCTAACGGAGGCATGGCATGAATTTTTCGGCTAAGGTGACCGACGAGCGCGTGCTCGACGTGCGCTTCGATGAGGCCAGCCTGATCGTCGATCTGATGGACGGGCGGACGATTGCCGTGCCGCTCGCTTGGTATCCGAGGCTGCTCCATGCAACGCCCGAGCAACGTGCGCATTGGGAGAAGGCGGGGGCGGGCTACGGCATCCACTGGCCGGAGATCGATGAAGACCTCAGCACAGAAGGGCTGCTTCGAGGAGCACCTGCGCCCCAATGAGGCTGTGTGTTCGATTTCTTTTCATTGCGGTCGCAATCCCGACGATCATCTATCTTCACATTCTGGCCATCTGGTTCGGTGTCGCTCTAACCCGCCATCAGCCAGCGCTAGAATGGCCGATTTTGGGGGGCGCCCTATTGTCGTTGATTGCGACCACAACCTTGGCGATCACCATCATTTTCAGAGAAAAGAAGCAATGACCCACCCCCGCACCGACTGGACCCGCGACGAGATCGCCGCGCTGTTCGATCTGCCCTTCACCGAACTGGTGTTCGAGGCCGCGCGCGTCCACCGCCGCTTCCATCCGCCGACCGAGGTGCAGCTGTGCACCCTGCTCTCGATCAAGACCGGCGGGTGCCCCGAGGATTGCGGCTATTGTTCGCAGTCCGTCCACGCCGACAGCGGCGTTGCGGCCACCAAGCTGATGGATGTGCAATCCGTGCTGCAAAAGGCTGCCGAGGCCAAGGATGCCGGCAGCCAGCGCTTCTGCATGGGCGCGGCCTGGCGCAATCCCAAGGACCGCGACATGCCCGCGATCGTGGAGATCGTGAAGGGCGTCTCCGCCATGGGGCTTGAAACCTGCATGACGCTGGGGATGCTCACGCCGCAGCAGGCCGAGATGCTGGCCGAAGCCGGGCTCGACTATTACAACCACAATATCGACACCTCGCCCGAATATTACGAGCGGGTGATCTCCACGCGCGATTTCCAGTGCCGTCTGGATACGCTCGAACACGTCCGCAAGGCGGGGATCAATGTGTGCAGCGGCGGGATCGTCGGCATGGGCGAGACGCGCGCGGACCGGGTGGGCTTCATCCACACCCTCGCCACCCTGCCGCAGCACCCGGAAAGCGTGCCGATCAACGCGCTGGTGCCGATCAAGGGCACGGTGCTGGGTGACATGCTCGCCGATACGCCGCTCGCCAGGATCGATGATATCGAGTTCGTCCGCACCGTGGCGGTGGCGCGGATCACCATGCCGCGTTCGATGGTGCGTCTCTCGGCCGGGCGCGAATCGATGTCGGAGGCGACACAGGCGCTGTGCTTCCTTGCCGGCGCGAACAGCATCTTCACCGGCGACAAGCTGCTCACCGCCCCCAATGCGGGCGACGACAAGGACGGCGCACTGTTTGCGAAGCTGGGTCTCACCGCGCTGAAAGGCGAGGAGCCCGCGCGGGCGTGCAAGGCGGCGGTGGCGGGGGCTGAGTGATGCTTGGCCGGTTTCTCTTCAACAATTTCCAGAAGATCCTCACCACGATCATCGGGCTGGTTTGGCTGGTCCTGTGGTTCTCTGATGAACCGCTTTCGACGAAGCTGCTGGGCCTGATTGGCGCGCTCGTGTTGTCGGCGCTGATTGGCTGGTACGGCGCAGCCTTCAAGGCGTGGTATCGCGGGCGAAGGGCCAACCTGTGAGGCTGTGTCTCGCATCGCTTCTGGTCTGTGCAGCCGTGGTTCCGGCATTGGCCCAGCCGACCGCCACGCCGCAGCCCCAGCCGCTAACTATCGGCGAGACCGTGATGCTCAACGCGCTGGATGCGGAGCGGCAGGTCAACATCATCCTGCCGCCCGATTATGCCGCCGAGCCGGACAGGCGCTGGCCGGTGGTCTATCTGCTTGACGGGGCGCTAAAGCAGGACCTGCTGATGGGCGCGGGCCTGATGCGCTGGGGGGCGCTGTGGGGGCGCTCGCGGGACGCGATCATCGTCGGCATCGAAACGCGCGACCGCCAGCGCGAATTGCTGCCCGCCACCACAGACGCGGCCGAACGCAAGCGCTGGCCCAGCGCGGGCGAAAGTGCGGCCTTTCGCGCGTGGATCGCGCAGACCGTCAAGCCGATGATCGAGGCGCGCTATCGCCATGATGGTACCGCGTTCCTCGTCGGCGAGAGCGCGGCGGGGCATTTTGTGGTCGAGACGTGGCTGAGCGCGCCGCAGACGTTCACCGGCTACGCCGCGATCAGCCCCAGCCTGCAATGGGATTTCGAGGTGCTGAGCCGCAAACCGCTTGGCCCCGGCACCCGCCCCCCGATATACCTCAGCCTCGCCGACGAGGGCGGGGCGACCGAGAGCGGGATGATGCGTCTGCTGGAGGCGCTGCCCGCGGGCCAGCCCTATTGCTTCTCCGACCGCCGCACCGAGCTTCGCCATGCCACCGCGCTGCACGGTCTGCTGCCCGAAGCGCTGCAATATTTGTTGCCGACGGGTGTCGATGACCTCGACGAATTCGGCTTCACCTTGCGCTGCGACAAGCGGGGGGAGTGACCCATCCCTCCGTTCGCCCTGAGCTTGTCGGAAGCGAAGCTGGGCGTTGCCCTACGGCTGTTTTTCTTTCAGTGTCTCGCCTAAAAGGAAGAAGGACAGTGCTTCGACAAGCTCAGCACGAACGAATTAGGCCCCGATGAGCCTCGGCTTTTCGGTCGACACCCTGCTCCCCAAGGCGCGCGGGGGCGGGCAGCTCAGGATGGGACTGGTCAAGCTGGAGGAGCGCGAATGGCTCCAGAGCGCGCCCGATTTGGCGGCGCGGGCGGCGGGGTTTGCCGAGTGGCCGCAAGGCGTGCAATTGACCGCCGAGGTCGAGGCACCGGGCCGCGAGCTGGCAGCGATGCTCGGGGTCACAGGGGGCCTGCCCGAAGCGGCGCTTGCCGTTCACGAAGACCTCTGCCTGCTGACGAAACGCGCGGGCGAGGATGTCTATCGGCTGATCGGCGCGGCGGTCGCATGGCCCTCCGACTGGCAGCCTGCGCAAAAGATCGGCCTGCCCCTGCGCGCACTCCATGCGCCCATCGCAGGTTACGAGGAGCAGCTCGCCACCGGGGTCGACCGCTTCATGGAAACCCTGCGCCCCGGCGCCATCTACGGGCGCTGCAACTGGTTCATCGCCCCCACCGGCCAGCGCCGCTGGCTCGCCGAGGGCCCGGCAGCGCAAGCCTTTGCCCATGTCACGCGCGACAACGCGGGCGAGACCCTGTTCGTGCGCTCCGAACGCCAGACCCTGCGCCGCCTGCCCGAGACCGGCGCGATCCTCTTTACCATCGGCATTTATGTCGAACCGCTGGGGCGGCTTTCCCCCGCCAATGTCGCAAGGCTGGCCGGAGCGGTCGAAACCCTCCTCGGCGGCGAGGACGCGCGCCGCGGCGCACCCGCCTATGCGCAAAGCCTCATCGCATATGCCGAAAGGATCGCCGCATGATGCCCGCGCTCGTCTTCCCGCTGCTGCTGCAGGCCGCCGAACCCCTGCCTGAATGCGACGAGAAGGCCGCCGAGATGGGCGTGCAGCAGCTGATGAACCAATGCGCGCAGCGTGAAGTGGTCCCGCCTTCTTGGACAGTTTGGCGGCTGAGTTAAGCTAATCCCGGTTGTTGTTCATGCCGCCATTTTGGTCATCAGATCATGGGGGGCATGCCCCCCATGATCTGATTGCCCGATCCGCCTATAGGCCTCTGCCGGGGTTCTCCCGGCCAAGCCTGAGTGCGGACGTTGGGTGTTGTAATAGGTGATCCACCGGCCAAGACCAGCCCGTAACTCAGAGCCGGTCTCGAAGGCATGGAGGTAGACGCACTCGTATTTCAGGGATCGCCAGAGCCGCTCGATGAAGACGTTGTCCATCCACCGACCCCGGCCGTCCATGCTGATGCGGACCTCGGCCTCGCGCAGCACCGTGGTGAAGGCCTGCGAAGTGAACTGGCTGCCCTGGTCGGTGTTGAAGATCTCGGGCTTGCCGTATCGGGCCAGCGCCTCCTCCAGCGCCGCGACGCAGAAGCCGGCGTCCATGGTGGTGGACAGCCGCCAGGCGAGCACCTTGCGGGTCGCCCAGTCCATGATCGCCACCAGATAGAGGAAGCCGCGCCGCATGGGGATGTATGTCACATCGGCACACCAGACGTGATTGGGTCGCTCGACCGTCAGCTTGCGCAGCAGATACGGATAAACCCGGTGCTGCGGGTGCGGATCGCTGGTGCGCGGCCGCTGGTAGATCGGTGTCAGGCCCATCTTCGCCATGAGCCGCCGCGCCCGACGGCGGCCAACCTCATGGCCTGCACGACGCAGGTGCCGCGACATCTGGCGACTGCCATACCACGGGCAGTCCAGGAACGTCGCGTCGATCACCGTCATCAGCGCCAGCGTCTCGTCCGTCTCCGGCACTGGCGTGTAGTAAAACGATGAACGGCTGATCGAGAGCAAGCGGCACTGCGCCGAGATCGACAGGCGACGGTGAGCAGGTTCGACCATCGCCCGCCTCCGGTCCACGCTCATCGACCGAAGGCTTTCGCTAAAAAATCCCGCTCCACCACCAGTTGCCCGATCTTGGCGTGCAACCTTTCCACCTCGCTCTCGCTGGCCGCTCTGACCGCATCGCCAGCACCGGAGAACGTGCCCGCCATCCCGTCGATGGCCTGACGTTTCCATGATGCGATCATCGTGTGGTGAACGCCATGCTTGGCTGCCAGCTCCGCCAGCGTCAGGTCGCCACGGATCGCCTCCAGTGCCACCTTCGCCTTAAAATCCGCGCTGTAGCGCTTCCTCGTCGTCTTCATTCCCGCACCAATTCCATCAGGTCGGGATTAGCTTAGCATCCTGTCCAGAAAACCGGCACCACCTCAGCGCGACTTCGTGATCGCCGACCGCAAGCTCAACGCGCAGTGGCAGATCACCGTCGCGGTGATGAAGGCGCGCGATGAAGCCTATGCCCCCTATCGTGACGCAGGCGACTCCCGCCCCGGCTGGTTTGAAAGCCTGCGCGAGGCCCAGCGCGCCTGGCTCGCCTTTCGCGATGCCCATTGCCGCATCGATGGCTACACCGCCCGCGGCGGCAGCATGGAGCCGATGCTGGTGTCCTTCTGCAAGCGCGCGCTTACCGAACAGCGCACCCAGCAGCTCAAGGAGCTGGCCGCAAGCCCCGAATGAAGCCGCAAATCCGCTAGCTTGCCTCTGGGCCAATCCCCCGGCATAGCCGCGGCGACAACACGCCTACCTGTGAGAGAGAGGTCACGCGCTTGTTCTCCAAGATCCTCATCGCCAATCGCGGCGAGATCGCCTGCCGGGTCATCACCACCGCAAGGGCCATGGGCATCAAGACCGTGGCGGTCTATTCCGATGCCGATGCCCGTGCGCCTTTCGTCAAGATGGCAGATGAAGCGGTGCATATCGGCCCTTCGCCGGCGGCCGAAAGCTATCTGGTGATCGACAAGATCATCGCCGCAGCCAGACAGTCCGGGGCCGAGGCGGTGCACCCGGGCTATGGCTTCCTGTCCGAGCGCACCGCCTTTGCCGAGGCGCTCGCGGCCGAGAACATCACCTTCATCGGCCCGCCGGTGGGCGCGATCGCGGCGATGGGCGACAAGATCGAGTCGAAGAAGCTCGCCAAGCAGGCGGGGGTCAATGTCGTCCCCGGCTTTGTCGGCGAGATCGCCGATACCGAGCACGCCGTGCGCATCGCCAGCGAGATCGGCTATCCGGTGATGATGAAGGCAAGCGCCGGGGGCGGGGGCAAGGGGATGCGCCTGGCCTTCAGCGAGGCCGAGGTGCGCGAGGGCTTCGACAGCGTCCGGCGCGAGGGCCTCAACTCCTTTGGCGATGACCGGGTGTTCATCGAGAAGTTCATCGAGAACCCGCGCCACATCGAGATCCAGATCCTCGGCGACCAGCACGGCAACATCGTCTATCTCAACGAGCGCGAATGCTCGATCCAGCGCCGCCACCAGAAGGTGGTGGAGGAAGCCCCGTCGCCCTTCGTCACCCCGAAGATGCGCAAGGCCATGGGCGAGCAATGCGTCGCCCTGGCGCGCGCCGTGGACTATTACAGCGCCGGCACGGTCGAACTCATCGTCTCGGGCGCCGATCCCACGGGCGAGAGCTTCTACTTCCTCGAGATGAACACCCGGCTTCAGGTGGAGCACCCCGTCACCGAAGCGATCACCGGCATCGACCTTGTGGAACAGATGATCCGCGTGGCGGCGGGCGAGAAGCTCGCCTTCACCCAGGAGGACATCACCATCGATGGCTGGGCGATCGAGAACCGCGTCTATGCCGAGGATCCCTATCGCGGCTTCCTGCCGAGCACGGGCCGGCTGGTGCACTATGTCCCGCCGGTGCCGGGCTGGAGCGCGGATTCCGAGGTTGCCGGCAAGCCGCGGCGCGGGGTGGCGCGCGGGCCGGGCGGGGTGCGCGTTGATGACGGCGTCTATGAGGGCGGCGAGGTTTCGCGCTTCTACGATCCGATGATCGCCAAGCTGATCACCTGGGCCCCGACCCGCGACGAGGCGGCGGACTTGCAGATCGAGGCGCTCGACAATTTCCGCATCAAGGGATTGGGCCACAATGTCGATTTCCTCAGCGCGATCATGCAGCACCCGCGCTTCCGCTCGGGCGAACTGACCACCGGTTTCATCGCCGAGGAATATCCCGAAGGCTTTCACGGCGCAGCCACCAGCGACGACATGAAGCGTATTCTGGCGGCGGTGTGTGCGGGCAACGAGTTCACCCTGCAGGCGCGTGCGCGCCGGATTTCCGGCCAGCTTGACGGACCGCTGCCGGTCACCGCCGAATGGTTGGTCAAACTGGGTGACGAACGCTTCGAGGTCACGCTGGGTGATGGCCACGCGATGGTTGACGGTGTGCGGGTCGAAGGCACCTGCAACTGGCTGCCCGGCATGGTGCAGGCCGGGGCCGTCGGCCGCGTTGGCAACGGGCCGGAGCACCGGCTCGGCCTGATCGTCGAGCGAACCGGCAACCAGTGGAAGGTGACAACCCGCGGGGCAGCGCACACGTCGCTGGTTCTGCCGCTGCGTCTGGCCCGGCACGAATCGCTGATGCTGGAAAAGGCCCCGCCCGATCTGTCGCGCCTGCTGATCTGCCCGATGCCGGGGATGCTGGTGAAGCTGCACGTGGCCGAGGGCGATCACGTCCAGCCCGGCCAGCCGCTCGCCACGGTCGAGGCGATGAAGATGGAGAACATCCTGCGCGCCGAAAAGGAAGGTAGAATCGCGAAGATCAACGCCGCCGAGGGCGAGAGCCTGGCGGTCGATGCGGTGATCCTCGAGCTGGAATAGCGCCGCGCGCGGCTCGCCGTGCTGCCCGCGCCGCTTGACAGGGTGCGGGCGGCGTGCGCCCGCCATGTCAATCGCTTGCTTCAGGTGGCAAGATCGCGCCTCTTTTCTGAAACAATCTTGCCGCGGCGTTGTAAAATTGCGCCAATCGGTTGATATCCTTCGCGGGAGAAGCGGGTGGCATTTGGCTAACTTGCTCCTCTCATGAGACATTTACAGTGCCGAGTCGCAGTATGGTCTGCGCTCGCTGATTGAATCTGCGCAGGGGATTTGATCATGGCACACACCGGAACCGGTTTTTTCGACCGCAAGGGGCATTTCTTCAAGACCGCGCGCGAGGCGACGGTCAGCGATCTTGCCGGCCTGTTGGGGCAGATCGGCGAGGGCGAGAGCCTGGCGCCGGGGATTGCCTACATGCTGCTCGAAAAGCGCGCCGAGATCGAACGCCTGTTCGCCGAGCATGATGCCATGCTGGAGGAAGAGGCGGCGATGAAGGCGGCGCGCGCGGCGCAAGAGCCGATGAACAAGATCGCCAAGCTGCCCACCCGACCGGCGGGCGGAAGCGCCTAATCCTCGATCAGCGCCACCGCGCGGATCCACCCTGCGCTGGCACGTTCGATCTTGACCGGAAAGCAGCTGACCATGAAGCCGTGGGGCGGCAGCGCAGCCAGGTTGGTGAGCTTTTCGATCTGGTAATAGGGGCGGATGCGCCCAGCCTTGTGGCCTTCCCAAATGATCGATGGATCGCGCGTCTCGGCCCAGCGCCTTGCGGTGTGGCTGAAGGGCGCGTCCCAGCTCCAGGCATCGGTGCCCACCACCTCGATCCCGCGCTCGGTCAGCCACAAGGTCGCCTCGGCGCCAAGGCCGACGCCCTGATCGGTGAAGTTCGCGGTGCCATAAAGAGCGCCCGATTGCACCAGCACGATATCGAGCGGTTGCAGGGTGTAACCGATCCGCGCCAGCTCGGCCTCGACCTCGGCGGCGCTCACCACATGGCCGTGGGGCAGGTGCGAGAAATCGAGCTTCACCCCCGGGCGAAAGAAGCGGTCGAGCGGGGCCTCGTCGATGCTGGGGGCAGGGCGGGTGCCGCCATCGGTGGTCGAATGGTAATGCCACGGCGCATCCATATGGGTGCCGTTGTGGGTGGACAGTTCGACCATCTCCACCGCCCAGCCTTCGCCATCGGGCAGGTCTTCGCGCGCAAGGCCGGGGAAGAACATGGCGATCTGCTGCCAGGTGCTCTCATGCGTCATGTAGGTGATGCGCGGGCGCATCACTTCAGGATCGGAGATCACCTCATTGGTGATCGGGATCGACAGGTCGATGAAACGGGTCATGCGCTGGCGCCCTCCAGCTCGGCATCGAGAAAGGCGGCAAGATCCTCAAGATCAACGTCGCGCGCCACGTGGGCCTCGCCCAGCCGGCGCAGCAGCACGAAGGGCAGGGTGGCGCCTTCGGCCTTCTTGTCGTGGCGCATGTGGGCGATCAGCGCCGCGGCTTTGCAGGAAAGGCCAAGCGCGCCAAGCTCGGCCGGAAGGCCCGCACCGGCAACCGCGCGCGCCACCCGCGCGGCATCGGCAGCGCCGAGCGCGCCGCGCCGGGCCGAATAGCGCGCCGCCAGCACCATGCCGAGCGCCACCGCCTCGCCATGGAGCAGGCAATCGGAAAAGCCGGTCTCGGCCTCGAGCGCATGGCCGAAGGTGTGGCCGAGGTTGAGCAGCGCGCGCAGATCGGCGGTCTCGCGCTCGTCCGCCGCCACGATCCGCGCCTTCATTGCCACGCTGGTGGCAATGGCATGTTCGAGCGCTTGCCCATCGCGCGCGAGCACCTCGCTGCCATGGGCCTCGAGCCAGGCGAAGAAAGTCGCATCGCCCAGCAGGCCGTATTTCAACACCTCGGCATAGCCCGCACGCATCTCGCGATCGGGCAGGCTGGCGAGCACGGCGGGGTCAATCAGCACCAGCGCAGGCTGGTGGAAGGCGCCGATCAGGTTCTTGCCCGCGGCGGTGTTGATCGCGGTCTTGCCCCCGACCGAGGAATCGACCTGGGCGAGCAGGGTGGTGGGCAGCTGGATGAAGCCCACCCCACGCTTGAGGATCGCCGCGGCAAAGCCGACGAGATCTCCCACCACCCCGCCGCCGAGCGCGAGCACGTGATCCTTGCGGGTGACGCCAAGCCCGAGCAGCCAGTCGCACAACTTTTCGAGCACGGCCCAGCTCTTGGCCGCCTCACCCGGTTCGACCACGAACCAGGCCGCTTCAAGCCCCGCCGCGGCAAGGCTCGCCGCGAGCGCATCGCCGTGAAGCGCCTGGACGGTGCGATCGGCCACCACCGGCACGGCGCGGCCCGGCTGATAGCTGTGCAGGAAAGGCGCGGCCGCTTCGGCCAGACGCGCCAGCACCCCTTGTTCGATCACCACGTCATAAGCGCGCCCGGCCAGCGCCACGCGAATCACAGCCATTGACCAATCGCCTCGATGATCGCGCGGGCGGTTTCGGCATGGGGGCCGTTCTTGCTCTCCACGCGGATGGGGGCCTGCTGATAGAAGGGGGTGCGCTCATGCGCCAGCCGGGTGAGGATGTCGCGCGGGTTGCCGGTCTTGAGCAGCGGGCGGTTACCGCGCCTTGCGGTGCGCTCGACCAGAGTTTCGATGTCGCAATCGATCCACACCGCGATGCCCTTCTCCAGCACCAGCGCGCGGGTGGCCGGATCGACGAAGGCACCCCCGCCGGTGGCGATCACCCCGTGGCCTTCCTCGATCAGCCGGGCGATCACGCGCCGCTCGCCATCGCGGAAATAGGCCTCACCAAAGGTCTCGAAAATTTCCGGGATCGAAAGCTGCGCGGCCTCGACAATCGCCTCGTCGGCATCGACGAAATCGCGTCCGAGCATTGCGGCAAGCTTGCGCCCGACAGTGGATTTGCCCACCCCCATCAGCCCCACCAGCACCACCGGGCGGGTGATGCGCGCGGCGATCGCGGCAATGGCGGCACGGTCGGCAAGGGCGGGCGAGGCGGTCATTGCCGCATGGCCTATAGATGGGCTAGGGCACGCGCAATATGGCAAAGCTGAGACCTCGGCCCGGCCCACTGGCGGCCTCGTCCCCCGTTGCGCGTGCCCGCCCGGCGCGGCGGTGGCGGGTGGTGCTGCTGGCGGCAGCGGCGATCATGCTGGTGCTGGGGCTGGCCTGGCTCGACGGGGGTGAACGGGCGCTGCGGCCGATCGCCGAGCCGGTGGCCCTGCCCGGGGCGCGGCCATGAGGCGCGCGGTCACCCGGCTGGCGCTGGCGGCAAGCCTGCTGGCGCTGGGGCTGGCGGGGCTGGCCTCGGCCCAGCAGAAGCCCGAATCGCTGCTGCCCCCGGGGTTTGACGATCCCGCCCCCGCGCCCTCGCCGGCGCCGCGCCCGGCCCCCAGCCAAAGCGCGGGGCAGCCTGCCCGCCCGGCACCCACCAGCTCCGCGCCTGCCCTGCCGAGCGGCCCCGGTCTTGCCCCGGCTGCCCCCGCGCCCGATCCGGCAAGCCTGCCGCCGCTGCCCAGCCTCACCCGCGACGAACTTGCCCGCCTGCCGAGCATCGAGGAGCTTGAGCGCATGTCGAGCGAGGAGCTTGACCGGCTGCTCGGGCTCAAGCCCAAGAGCGACATTCCCCCCGGCGCCCAGCGCGCGCTCACCCGCGTGGGCGTGCTGGCGGTGGAGGAGGGCGGCCTGCCCCCGGTGGCGCTGCTCAACCAGCCGCAGGCGCTGGTGCGCGCCGCCTTGGCCGGCACCCGCGGCCCGCTGGTCTCGCGCTGGGGCCATATCCTTTTGCGCCGCGCGCTCGCCAGCCGGCTCGCCGCGCCGATCGGGATGGATCCGGTCGAGTTTGCCGCGCTGCGCCTCGGCCTGCTCAATCGCCTCGGCGAATTCGCGCTCGCCCGGGCGGTGGCGCAGGATATCGACACCGCCAACTGGTCGGGCGCGCTCACCGAGGAGGCGCTGACCGCCTACCTCGCCAGCGGCGACATCACCGGGGCCTGCCCCGCGGTGCGGCTCCAGGGTTCGGCGCGCGAGGATGCCACCTGGCAGCTGTGGCAGGCGATCTGCAATGCCTATGCCGGGGAAAGCGCGCTCGCCGCCACCCAGCTTGACCGGGCGCTCGGGCGCGGGCTGGCGCCGCGGATCGACGTGCTCCTGGCGCGGCGCTTTGCCGGGGCCGCCGGGCGCGGCCAGCGCGCCGTCGAGATCGCGTGGCAGGGGGTGGACGAGCTCAACCCCTGGCGCTTCGGGCTGGCAAGCGCGCTGGGCGAGCCGGTGCCCGAGCCGCTGATCGCGCGCGCTCTCACCTCGCGCGGCGGGGCCTATTATGCCCGCGCCGGGGCCGTTCTGCCGATGCTGACGGCGCAGCAGCGCGCGGCCTATGCCGGGCGCGCGGCGCGCGAGGGGATCCTCTCGGCCGATGCCATGGTCGATCTCTATGCCGAGATCCACGCCGATCCAGCGGCGAGCGGCGATCCGCAGGCGCATGCCGCGGCGCTGCGCGAGGCCTATCTTGCCACCGATCCGGCCGCTCGCATCGCCGCGATGGAGCGGTTGTGGGCTGCCGGGGAGGCGCTGGGCGGGGGCGATGGCTATGGCGCCAAGGTGCTCACCGCCTATGCCGCCGCGCGCATCCCTGCCGATGCCGCGCACCGGGCGGTGGCCGGCGATCTCATCGCCGCGATGCTCGCCGCCGGGCTTGACCGCGATGCGCTGGCCTGGCGCGGGGTGGTGGAGGAAGGCTCGCTCGGCTGGGCGCTGATTGCGCTCGCCGCACCCGCTGGCGGCGAAGTGAGCGAGGGCGCGGTCGCCAGTTTCATCGGCAATGACGAGAGCACCGATGCGCGCAAATCGGCCTTCTTGGTGGCGGGCCTTGCCGGGCTGGGACGGCTGAGCGCGGGCGATGCCGCGGCGCTGGCCGATCAGCTGGGCTTTGATCTTGCCCGCCAGACCCGCTGGAGCCGCACCATCGCGCGCGCGGCCGAGGTCGGCAATCCGGCGCTGGTGGCGCTGCTTGCCGGGCTGGGGATGCAGGGGGCGAGCTGGGAGGCGATGACCCCGCTCCATCTCTACCACATCACCGCCGCGCTCAAGGCCACGGGGCTCGAGGCCGAGGCGCGGATGATCGCCGCCGAGGCGGTGGCGCGGGGCTGATGTCTCCCGCCGCCGAGGCGTTTCTCGCCATGCTCGCCGCCGAGCGCGGCGCTGCCCCCAACACGCTCGCCGCCTATGCGCGCGATCTTGCCCAGGCCGAGGAGGCGATCGGCGATCTTGCCGCGGCGGATCGGGCGGCGGTTGCGCGCCTTGCCGAAGTCTGGGCCGGCCTTGCCCCTTCGAGTGTGGCGCGCAAGGCCTCGGCGCTCAGGCAATTCTTCGCCTTTGCGTGCGATGAGGGCTGGCGGCGCGACGATCCTTCGGGCGCGCTGCCACGGCCGCGCCTGCGCCGCCCCTTGCCGCGCCTGCTCGGCCACGAGGCCATCGCCGCGCTGTTTGCGCAGGCCGAGGCCGAGGCCGCCGGCGACGATCCTGCTGCGGTGCGATTGCTGGCGCTCGTTGAGCTGCTCTATGGCTCGGGCCTCAGGGCGAGCGAGGTGGTGAGCCTGCCGCTCGCCGCCGCGCCGCGCGATGCGCCTTTCCTCACCGTCACCGGCAAGGGGGGCACGAGCCGGATGGTGCCGCTCGGCAGCCGCGCGCGCGCCGCGCTTGCCCGCTGGCGCGCGCTGCGGCCCGCGACCAGCCCCTCGCGCCATCTCTTTCCCGCCGCGCGCGGCGCCGGGCATCTCAGCCGGGTGCGCCTGTTCCAGCTGCTGCGCGCGCTTGCGGCGCGCGCCGGGCTCGATCCGGCGCGCATCAGCCCGCACGTGCTGCGCCACGCCTTTGCCACCCACCTGCTCGAGGGCGGGGCCGATCTGCGCGCGGTGCAGATGCTGCTCGGCCATGCCGATATCGCCACCACGCAGATCTACACCCATGTCGATGCGGCGCGGCTGGTGGCGCTGGTCAACACCCGTCACCCGCTTGCAAGCCGCGCGGCATCGGACTAGCGCCGCGCCATGGTTGCCACGCTCGACTTTGAAAAGCCCATCGCCCAGCTCGAGGAGCGCATCGCCCAGCTGCGCAGCGTCAATGCGCTGCATGATGTCGACGTGGCGAGCGAGATCGCCCGGCTCGAGGCCAAGGCGGCTGACCTCTTGGCGAGCACCTATGCCTCGCTAACCCCCTGGCAGAAGACCCAGGTGGCGCGCCATCCGCAGCGCCCGCATTTCCGCGATTTTCTCGCGCACACCTTTGCCGGCTTCATGCCGCTGGGGGGTGATCGGTGCTATGGCGATGACCAGGCGATCCTTGGCGGCCTTGCCCGGCTGGGCGGGCGGCGGGTGATGCTGATCGGGCACGAGAAGGGCCACGACACCCACAGCCGCATCCGCCACAATTTCGGCATGGGCAAGCCCGAAGGCTATCGCAAGGCGGTGCGGCTGATGGAGCTGGCCAGCCGATTCGGCCTGCCCGTCGTCACCCTCGTCGATACTTCGGGCGCCTTTCCGGGGATCGAGGCCGAGGAACGCGGCCAGGCCGAGGCCATCGCCCGCTCGACCGAGGCCTGCCTCGCGCTCGGCGTGCCGATGGTGGCGGTGATCGTGGGCGAGGGCGGATCGGGCGGGGCGGTGGCGCTGGCGAGCGCCAACCGGGTGCTGATGCTCGAACATGCGGTCTATTCGGTGATCAGCCCGGAAGGCTGCGCCTCGATCCTGTGGCGCACGGCAGAAAAGGCAGCCGAGGCAGCCCAGGCGATGAAGGTGACGGCGCAGGACTTAAAGCGCCTTGGCGTCATCGATCGGATCGTGAAGGAGCCGGTGGGCGGGGCGCACCGCGATCCTGCCGCCTGCGCGCGCACGCTCGGCATGGCGATCGCCGAGGAGCTTGATGGCCTTGCCGGCCTCGGCCCAGAACAGCTGGTGGCCCAGCGCGAGGCACGGTTTCTGGCCATCGGCGGTTAAGCCAGCCCCTGCCAAGCCTTTGCCCGCGCGCGCTTTGCCGGTAAGCGGTAAGGCGAGAAGGCAGCAAGGCGCTTGGGAGGCTCTGGCATGGCACGCATCGCACGCATCGCACTGGCGGCAGGGGCCGCCCCGCTCGTCCTTATCGCCTGCACCGGGGCGAGCGGCGGGCAGATCCCTTCTGCCTCGAGCCCGATCACCCCGGCCGAAGCCCAGCAGGGGGCGCAATATCACCCCCAGCTTCTCGCCGAATTCGGCGGGGCGATGAGCGGGCCGCAGGCGGCCTATGTCGAACAGGTGGGCAAGGGCATCGCGGTGCAATCGGGCCTCGGCAATGCGCGCGAGAGCTTCACCGTCAGCCTGCTCAATTCCTCGGTGCACAATGCCTTCGCCGTGCCGGGCGGCTATATCTACACCACCCGCCAGCTGGTGACGCTGATGAACAACGAGGCCGAGCTTGCCGCGGTGCTGGGGCACGAGGTGGGCCATGTCGCCGCGCGCCACAGCCAGCGCCGCCAGCAGGCCGCGCAGCGCAATTCGATTCTCGGCCTGCTTGGGGCGATCGGCTCCTCGCTGCTGCTCGGCAATTCGGGGGTGGGCGACACGCTGGCGCGCACCTTCCTCCAGGGCTCGCAGCTTTTGACGCTGAGGTTCTCGCGCAAGCAGGAGCTGGAGGCGGACAATCTCGGCATCCAGTATCTCGGCAAGGCCGGCTATGACCGGCGGGCGATGGCAACGGTGCTCGCCAGCCTCGCGGCGCAGAACGCGCTCGATGCGCGGCTCGCCGGGCGCAATGCCAGCGTGCCCGAATGGGCCTCGACCCACCCCGATCCGGCGAGCCGGGTGCAGGGGGCGCTGGCCAAGGCCAATGCGGCGGGAAGCGGCGGGGTGACCAACCGCGACACCTTCCTTTCCCGCATCGACGGGCTGCTCTATGGCGACGATCCCGCCCAGGGGCTGATCGAGGGCAGCGCCTTCATCCATCCCGAGCTGCGCTTTGCCTTCACCGCACCCCAGGGCTTCTACATGGTCAACGGCACCCGCGCGGTGAGCATCCAGGGCCAGGGCGGGCAGGGGCAGCTGACGCTTGCGCCCTATAACGGCGATCTCGATGCCTATGTGCGCGCGGCCTTTGCCGCGCTCGGCGGGCAGAACAGCCGCCTTGCGCCGAGCGAGGTGGTGCGCACCACGGTGAACGGCCTGCCCGCGGCCTATGGCAGCGCGCGGGTGATGAGCGGGCGCAGCCCGGTGGACGTGACGGTGTTCGCCTATGAATTCGCGCGCGACAGGGCCTATCACTTCGCCACCATCGCCCCGGCGGGGCGCGCGGGGGTGTTTGCGGGCATGTATCGATCGATGCGCCGCATCGGCGAGCGCGAGGCGGCAGGCGTGGTGCCGCGGCAGATCCGGGTGGTGACGGTGGCGCGCGGGGACAGCGTGGCCAGCCTGGCGCGGCAGATGGCCTATGCGGACGCGCAGGAGGAACGCTTCCGGGTGCTCAACGGGCTTTCGGCCCGCGAGGAAGTGGTGCCGGGGCAGAAGGTCAAGCTGGTGGTGCGCGCCCGCTGAAGGTGCTGGTCTCCGGCTGCGAGGTGCCGGGGGCTGCGCACAAACGAAAATGGCGGGGCCGTGGGGCCCCGCCATTCGTCTTGCGCCACTACGCGCGCGGCTTAGTCGGCGGCCGGCGTGGTGGTCTTGTTGGCGGTGTCGAGCTTCGAGTCGACGGTGTTGAAGGTGTCCGAAATTTCGCCACCCACGGCGGTCATGGCGGTGATCGCGGCGACCGCGATCAGCGCGGCGATGAGGCCGTATTCGATGGCGGTGGCGCCCTGTTCGTCGCGGAGCAGATTCTTGAAGAAGGTCATGCGTAGTCTCCTGGTTTGGTCTTCGTACCCGTGCCGATCACCCCCTGGCGATCCGACAATGTAGCGATTTAATCGGCAACTCTTGAGAAATCCCTAATCCGGTGGCGGCGTTGTGGGACCACTGCCGATCGCGTCATCGACGTCGCTATCAATGCTTCCCCACAATTCGTAGGCCTCGCCGGCAAAACCGGTGACCGAACCGACAATGGCGATAGCAATGAGAGCGGCGATCAGGCTGTATTCGATCGCGGTCGCGCCCGAAGTGTCGTCGCTCAGATCTCTGATGAAACGCGGCACCATCGGGAGTTCCCCCTGTCTCCTGCTTCCTGACGGCCTGAGAATCGGGCAGGCGGGTTAAGGAAAGGTTGAGAAAGCGCTTGGGCATGGAAAAAAATCCGACAAGCCCGCCGGGCTTCATCACCGTGGTGGCCGGGGCCTTGCAGCGCGCCGATGGGCGCTGGCTGATGCACCAAAGACCGCCCGGCAAGGCCCATGCGGGGCTGTGGGAATTTCCCGGCGGCAAGGTTGAAGCCCATGAAATGCCTGCAGAATCGCTAGTGCGCGAGCTGGCCGAGGAACTCGGCATCCTGGTTGATGCAGGCGATTGTGTGCCGGCGGCCTTTGCCGAAGGCTCTGCCGCAGATGGGCAGGCGGGAATCGTCGTCCTGCTTTACAGTGTCAGCGCCTGGCAGGGCGAGCCTGCCGCGCGCGAGGGTGGGGCGATCGGCTGGTTCACGCCCGACGAGGCGCGCGGCCTGCCCAAGCCGCCGCTCGATGTCGTGCTCGCTGCAAGCCTCCTCGCAAAAAGCGCATGCGCTGGCGACATGGGTCTTGCCAAGCCAAGGCGAGGTGCCTAAAGGGCGCCGCTCAGCGCGCACCCGTAGCTCAGCTGGATAGAGCACCAGACTACGAATCTGGGGGTCAGAGGTTCGAATCCTTTCGGGTGCGCCAACAAAAAACCGGCTCCTGCGGGGCCGGTTTTTTGTTGGGGGATCATCACAGGTTCGGACCCGTTCGGAATCGCAGGCGGCAAGGCCGCCGGAGATGACGAAGCCGCGCAGCGGCGGAGTAATCCTTTCGGGTGCGCCAACAAAAACCGGTCCTTCGGGGCCGGTTTTTTGTTGGGGATCGTGACGCGCGCGTGAGCAGATTCGCCGCGTACCTCAATCCCCGGCCGCGTCCTCCAGCGCTGCCATATCATCGTCGGAAAAGCCGAAATGGTGCCCCGCCTCGTGGATCACCACGTGGCGCACCAGCGCGGCAAAGCTCACGCCCGTCTCGCGCATTTCGGCGAGCAGCGGCTGGCGGAACAGGGTGATCACCGGCGGCAGGCTTTCGGCATCCCATTGCGAGCGCTCGGTCAGCGCCACGCCTTCATACAGCCCGGTCAGCTCCCAGCGATCCTGGAGCCCCACCGCGGCGAGCTGTTCGGGGGTGGCAAATTCCTCGACCCGGATCACCACCTCGGCAAGCGGGACGCGCAGCGCGCGCGGCAGGCTCGCCAGCACCGCGCGCGCTGCGTTGGCAAATTCGGCACTGTCAGGCTCGCGCACGCGGTTTCATCCCCTTTGCTTGAGCGTCAAGGGGGGTGACATGCGCCCATGCGCCCCCATATGCAAGCAGGTGGGGGCGCGCATGGCGCCCGGCGGCAGGCCAGGCCGCGCGGGCGGAACGGCTTGGCCGCTCGGCGGTTTCAACCCCTGCGGGATCGACTTGAAAGAGGGGCTCAGCACGAGCCGATGAGCGAAGAAAGACCCAAGGCCATGAACTATGTTTCCGCCCATGATCACGATGATGCCTTCGATCCCGAAAACCCGCTGGGCAAGCCCGAAGTGCCCGAGCATGTGCAGGCGGCGATCCGCACACTGATCGAATGGGCGGGCGATGATCCTTCGCGCGAGGGCCTGCGCGACACCCCCAAGCGGGTCGGGCGCGCGTGGCTCGAATATTGCGAGGGCTATCGCGAGGATCCGGCCATGCACCTCACCCGCCAGTTCACCGAGGTTGGCGGCTATGACGAGATCGTGCTGCTCAAGGACATCCCCTTCCAGTCGCATTGCGAGCACCACATGGCCCCGATCATCGGCAAGGCGGCGATCGCCTATCTGCCCAAGAGCAAGGTGGTGGGCATATCGAAGCTCGCCCGGGTGCTGCACGGCTATGCCCGGCGCCTGCAGATCCAGGAGCGCCTCACCGCCGAGGTGGCGCAGTGCATCTGGGACAATCTCGAGCCCCACGGCGTGGCGGTGGTGATCGAGGCGCAGCACGGCTGCATGACCGGGCGCGGGGTCAAGACCCCGGGGGTGGGGATGATCACCAGCCGCATCCTCGGCTGCTTTCTCGAGGATGATCGCAGCCGCAAGGAAGTGATGAGCCTGATGGGCTATTGACCTGCCGATCTGCATGATCGTGCAGATGGCCAAGGTTTTGCTTGCATGTGTTAAATTTGCATCACCTGTAGCTTGGAATCCACGATTCGCTTTGCTAGGCTCTGCGGCGTTACCGGCCAGTCAAGGCCGGAACATGCAGGAGAAACAGCAATGACCAAGCTTAGCTTGCCCGTCCTGGGGCTCGTTCTGTGCCTCGCCGCCCCTGCCGCCGCGCTCGAACACGAGGTGGTGATCGCCCATCCCGAAGGGCCGATCACCGCCGATTATGCGGGCAGCGTCAAGGTGGAAACCCGCCAGCTCGGCACCGCCGCCGCGCCGGGGCGGCAGAGCACCCTGCGTTGCCAGTGGAGCGCCTCGCTCGATCTCGAACGCACCGCCAAGGTGGGGGAAACGCTTCAGACCCGCCGCGCGATGCGGGCCGATGACGTGGTGAGCGGCTCGACCCCGGGCTGGTGCCGCAATTCGGCCAAGGCGATCGACCAGCTGGTGGCCGCGCAGCGTGACCGCTTCCACGCGGCGATGCTTGCGCTGGTCGAGCAGGATCGCAATGCCCTCTTGGCCGAGGCCAGCCGCAGCCCCGTCGGGCGCGAGAGCTGATTGCCGCTGCGTACGTCCGCGCCGTGAGCGGCCAAGCAAGGGGGCGCCTCGCCGGGGCGCCCCTTTTTGCGCCCGTTTTTGCGCCCGTTTTTGCTTGGCGAATCGGTGGGGCAGGGGCCATGTCTTGGGCCTGACATGCGCCGTGCGGGCAGCCCTGTCGCCGCGCGGCTCTGATCGAGGAGAGCCACGATGACGCGCATCCCTGCCCCCCGCCTCGTTGCTGCTGCGGCTCTCGCCGCCGCGCTTGCCGCCTGTTCGAGCGAGACCCCTGCCGGGGCGCCGGAGGCGGCGGAAACCCCCGCGGCCGCCGCCGCCGCCGAGCCGGGCGCCCCGGTGGATCTTGCCGCCGTGGTCAAGGAGCGCGAGGAAAATTTCGAGGCGATCGGCAAGGCCTTCAAGGCGGTGCGCGGCGAGCTGGAGAAGGACGCGCCCGATTTTGCCCTGATCGCCGCCAGCGCCAACGACATCAACGCCCGGGCGATGAAGATCGAGGGCCATTTCCCCGCCGGCACCAGCACCGCCGATGGTTTCAAGACCGAGGCCCTGCCGACGATCTGGGAAAAGCCCGAGGCCTTCAAGGCCGCCGCAACCAAGCTGGTTGGTGAGAGCGCCAAGCTCGCCAGCCTGGCCCCCGGCGGTGACAAGGCCGCGGTTGGCGCCCAGGCGATGGCCATGGGCGGGGCGTGCAAGGGCTGCCACGACCAGTTCCGCAAGGACGACAAGAAATAGGCCCGCCGATGGCTCAGGCGCCAGGCGCCGCGTCGGTGCGGCCCCGCGATGTGCGGGTGTGGGACCCTTTCCTGCGCCTCGTTCACTGGAGCTTTCCGATTCTCATCCCGGCGCTGTGGTGGACGGCCGAGAACGAGAAATGGGCCTTGCACAAGCGCCTCGGCCTCGTGCTGCTGGGGCTGCTGGCGTTCCGGCTGCTGTGGGGCTTTCTTGGACCCGATACCGCGCGCTTTGGCCAGTTCGTCAAGGGGCCGCGCGCGGTGCTTGCCTATCTGCGCGGTGACAGGCAGGCAGGGCCTGCCATCGGCCATTCGCCGCTCGGCGGGTGGAGCACGCTGGTGCTGCTCGGCGCGATGCTTGTGCAGGTCAGCCTTGGCCTCTTTGCTGGCGATCCCTTCGACGGGACGACCGGGCCATTGAACCCGCTCGTGGGGGTGCGCTCCGCCGATGCCATCACCGAGATTCACGAGAGCTTCTTCTGGGTGATCGTCGCTCTGGCTGCGCTGCACCTCGCGGCGATCACCTTCTATACGGTGAAGGGCGAGGATTTGCTGAGCCCGATGCTGAGCGGAGATCGGCCGCCCTTGGCCGGCGTCGCCGGGATCGGTCCCACGCCCTGGGCGCGCGGCCTTGGCGCAGCGGCGATTGCCGCGGCGCTGGCGCTGTGGGTGGCGGCGGGCGCCCCGCCGCTCACCTGAGGCGCGGCGCCGTGTGACCAAGGGGCGGGCCGCCGCGCGCCGCGCCGCCCCGATCAAGGCTTCAGAGCTGGCTGAGCATGTATTCGGCGCTCGAGACCTTGAAATCGCCCGGCGCCTCGACATTGAGCTGCTCGACCACGCCGTCGTTCACCACCATCGAGAAGCGCTGCCCGCGCTTGCCCATGCCATAGCCCGAGGCATCCATGGTGAGGCCCAGCGCCTCGGCGAATTCGCCATTGCCATCGGCGAGCATGGTGATGTCGTCGCTGCCGGCGGCCTTGTTCCAGGCATTCATCACGAAGGCATCATTGACCGCGGTGCCGACAATCTCGTCCACCCCCTTGGCCTTGAGTTCGGCGGCCTTCTCGACAAAGCCGGGCAGGTGCTTGGCCGAGCAGGTGGGCGTGAAGGCGCCCGGTACCGAGAACAGCGCCACGCGCTTGCCGGCGAAATATTCGCTGGTCTTGACCGGCTGCGGCCCTTCGGGCGTGGCCTTGATCAGGGTGACATCGGGAAGCTTGTCGCCAACGGCAATGGTCATCGTCACATCCTTGCATGAGGGGTGTTGGTTTGCGCGCTTCCTATCGCGCGCGCGGGCGCCGGGCAACAAATAGACATATAAAGATAAGTTTATATTTGCCTCGGGCGCGCCCTGTCGCTAGGGGCTTTGCCAAGAGCACCCCAACACGCCTGTGCGTGTGCCAGACATGTGCCCAGGAGAATGAGACAATGGCCACCCTCGCCGCCACCCCGACCCATGAATATGTGATCAAGGACATCGCGCTTGCCCCCTTTGGCCGCGACGAGATCATGATTGCCGAGACCGAGATGCCCGGTCTCATGGCGCTGCGCGAGGAATATGGCCCCTCGCAGCCATTGAAGGGCGCGCGCATCACCGGCTCCTTGCACATGACCATCCAGACCGCGGTGCTGATCGAGACCCTGGTGGCGCTGGGCGCCGAGGTGCGCTGGGCCACCTGCAACATCTTTTCCACCCAGGATCACGCCGCCGCCGCAATCGCCGCGCGGGGCATCCCGGTGTTTGCGGTGAAGGGCGAGACCCTGGGCGAATATTGGGATTATGTCGGGCGCATCTTCGACTGGTCGAGCGAGGCCGATCCCGATCTCACCGCCAACATGATCCTCGATGATGGCGGCGATGCCACCATGTTCGCCCTGTGGGGTGCGCGGATCGAGGCAGGCGAGGAGCTGCCCGCGCCCGGCAATGCCGAGGAGATCGAGTTCCAGCGCGCGCTCAAGGCCTTTGTCGCGGCCAAGCCGGGCTATCTCACCCGCACGGTCAAGAACATCAAGGGCGTCTCGGAGGAGACCACCACCGGCGTCATGCGGCTCTGCCAGATCGCCAAGCAGGGCAAGCTGCCCTTCCCGGCGATCAATGTGAACGACTCGGTCACCAAGTCCAAGTTCGACAACCTCTATGGCTGCAAGGAATCTCTGGTTGACGCGATCCGCCGTGCGACTGACGTGATGCTTGCCGGCAAGGTTGCCTGCGTTGCCGGCTATGGCGATGTCGGCAAGGGCTCGGCCGCCAGCTTGCGCGATGGCGGGGCGCGGGTGATGGTGACCGAGATCGACCCGATCTGCGCGCTCCAGGCGGCGATGGACGGCTTCGAGGTCGTCACCATGGAAGACGCGGTCAAGCGGGCTGACATCTTCGTCACCGCCACCGGCAACGAGGACGTGATCACCGCCGAGCACATGATGGCGATGAAGCCGATGGCGATCGTGTGCAACATCGGCCACTTCGACAGCGAGATCCAGATCTCGGCGCTGTCGAACTACGAGTGGAAGGAGATCAAGCCCGGCACCGATCTCGTCACCTTCCCCGATGGCAAGTCGATCATCGTGCTGGCCAAGGGGCGGCTGGTGAACCTTGGCTGCGCCACCGGGCACCCCAGCTTCGTGATGAGCGCGAGCTTCACCAACCAGACGCTGGCCCAGATCGAACTGTTCACCAAGTCGCACGAATACGACAACGACGTCTATGTGCTGCCCAAGCACCTCGACGAGAAGGTCGCCGCGCTGCATCTTGAAAAGCTCGGGGTGAAGCTCACCAAGCTCACCCCCAAGCAGGCCGCCTATATCGGGGTGCCGCAGAACGGTCCGTTCAAGCCCGATCACTATCGCTATTGATCGCCGCGCCGGTGCGCGCGCCCACATTGCGGGCTTGGGCCGGACGCCTCCCCCGCTCGGGCGTTGCACTGACGCGCGGCTCGGCATAGCGGTGGCGGGATGAGCCTTTCGCCGCTTTCGCTTGTGCTGATCGCGTTGGTGCTCGCCGCCTGGGCGGCGGGGGCGGGCGTGGTGGTGCTGCGCGCCAGCGCCTCCTTGCGGCGGGCCCGCACGCTCAAGGCGAGCCTCAGGCGGATGCAGGCGCTGCTCGATGTCTCACCGGCAGTGCCGCTGCTGGTGCGAGTCGATGGCCGGATCGAAGGGCCGGAACGGCTCGCCCGGATGCTCGGCCTCGATGCCATGCCCGCCTATCTGAGCGAGCTTGCCGCGCCCGAGGGCGAGGCGGCGGGCGGCGGGCTTGCCAAGGCCGAACTCGATCGGCTCTGGGCGAAGATCCAGACCACCCAGAAAAGCGCCGCGCCCTTCCGCATGGTGGCAAACCCCGTGGGCGGGGCGCGCAGCCTGATGTTCCACGGCACGCTGGCCGATCCGCAGGTCTCGCCCGGCGGGGCGGCGCTGGTGTGGGTTTTCGACTTCACCGAAAGCCACGCCGAACTCACCCGCCTGCGTGCCGCCGCGGCGCGCGCCACCAGCGATTTTGCCGCGCTCGTCGGCCTGATCGAGGCTGCGCCCACGCCGATGTGGTTCCGCGGGCCGGACCTTTCGCTCCAGCTCGTCAACCAGGCCTATGTCGATGCCGTGGGCGCAGCCAGCGCCGCCGAGGTGGTCGAGCAGCAGATCGAACTGCTCGAGCCTGAGGACGGGCGCTCCCCCGCCGAGATCGCCCGCGCCGCGCTCGCGCGCCAGGACAAGTCCGAGCGCATCGTTGCCGCCACGCTCCACGGCGCGCGCCGCACCTTGCGGGTGAGCGAAATGCCGCTCGGCAAGGAGGGCGTGGCGGGTTATGCCATCGACATCGAGGAACAGCAGCAGGTGGCGCGCGCCTTCCGCGCCTTCCGCGAGGCGCAGCGGGCGATGCTCGATCAGCTCTCGGTCGGGGTGGCGCTGTTCGACCCCGAGGAGCGCCTCGCCTTTGCCAACCTGCCGTTCCGCCGCCTGTTCGCGCTCAGCGAGGAGGCGCTCGAGGCGCGCACGCCGTTTGACCGCTTCCTCGCCGAGGCGCGCGAGGGCGGGCACACCCCGGAGGTGCGCGATTTTCCCGAGTGGCGGCGCGAGCGGCTGGGCTGGTTCGAGCTGCGCGAGAGCATCGAGGAGCAATGGCCGCTGCCCGGCGGCACCCATTTGCGCGTGGTCGCTCAGCCCATGCCCGATGGCGGGCTGGTGCTGATCACCGAGGACCGGACCGAGAGCCTCAAGCTCTCGGCGGTGCGCGATACCCTGTTGCGCACCCGCACCGCCACGCTCGACAGCCTGTTCGAGGCGCTGGCGATCTTCGCCCCCGATGGCTCGGTGCAGCTGTGGAACCGCAGCTTTGCCGGCACGTGGGGTTTGCCCCCCGAACTGCTCGATGCCCATCCCAGCGCCGAGGAACTGCTGGGCGCGATCAGCGCCAATCTTGCCCGGCCTGCGGAGGCTGCCGAAATCGGCGCGGCGGTGCGCGCCGCCACGCTCGACCGGCGCGAGAAGGGCGGTCAGGTGGCGCTTGCCGATGGGCGCACCCTGCGCTTTGCCGGGATCCCGCTGCCCGATGGCAATGGCCTTTTGACCGTGCTCGACATCACCGATTCGCAGAAGGCCGAGCAGGCGCTGCGCGAACGCGCCGCCGCGCTCGAGGAGGCCGATGCGGTCAAGGCGCGCTTCCTTGCCAACATGTCCTACGAGTTCCGCACCCCGCTCACCACCATCGCCGGCTATGCCGAGCTGCTCAAGGCCGGCGCGGCGAGCGGCCCCGAGCAGGCCGGGGAGTTTCTCGATGCTATCCTTGCCGCGGTGGCGCGGCTCACCGAGCAGGTCGAAAACGTGCTCGACCTTTCGCAAAGCGAGGCCGGCCTGCTGCCGATCCGCAAGGAGCGCCTCGATCTGCTTGCCCTTCTCACCACGCTGGTGCGCGCGCGCGAGCAGGCGATCATCGCCGTCGGCCTCAGCCTCGATCTCAAGGGGCGCCGCGGGCGGGTGATCGAGGCCGATCCGCGCCAGCTTGGCCGCGCGATCGGCAATCTCATCGACAATGCCATCGCCGGCACGCCCGCGGGAGGGAGGATCGTGATCGAACTGCGCAAGGCGCCCGAGGGCAGCGCCATGGCGGTGGAGATCGTCATCACCGACAATGGCCGGGGCATGAGTGCGGCCGAGCTGGCCCGCGCGCAAGGGGGTGAGGGCGCGCCCGAGCGCCGCAGCGGGCTCGGAATCCCGCTCGCGCGCCAGCTCATCGCCGCGCACGAGGGCACGCTCGAGATCGTCAGCCGCGAGGGCGCGGGCACCACCGCGACCATCCGCCTGCCCTAGGAGCTGCCGGCCTTGCGCGAGACTCGCACGCCTTTGCCCGACCTTGCCGCCGTGGCCGTTTATGGCGCCACGATCGCAGCGCGGCTGCGGCCGGGCGACGTGGTTGCGCTCGAAGGCGGCCTCGGCGCGGGCAAGACCACGCTCGCCCGGGCGATCATCTCCGCGCTCGGCCACGCCGACGAAGTGCCTTCACCGAGCTTCACCATCATCGAAACCTATCCGTCCCCGCCGCTGCGCCTGCCGGTGGTCCATGCTGATTTCTACCGGCTTGAAAGGCCCGAGGAATGTGCCGAACTGGGGCTTGAGGAATATCGCGAGGGCGCGGTGCTGATCGCCGAATGGCCCGAACATGCCGGCGGCTTTTCCCACGAACCTGCCTGCCTTGCGATCGCGTTGGAAATGGTGGGGGAAAGCGGCGCGGGCGGGCGGATTGCGATTGCCCGCGGCGGGGCCGATTGGCTAGGGCGCATGCCATGAACACCCTGCCCGATGGCCTTGCTGCGTTTCTGGCCGAAGCCGGCTGGGAAGGGGCCGCCATCAGCCCGTTGCCCGGCGATGCCTCGTTCCGGCGCTATTTCCGCCTCAGCCGCAGCGATGGCGCGCGTGCGATGCTGATGCACGCCCCGCCGCCGCACGAGGACCCGGCGCCCTTTCTCGCGGTGGCGCGCTGGCTTTCGGCGCACGGGATGCGCGCGCCGGCGATCCTTGCCGCCGCGCCAGAGGCCGGCTTCGTGCTGACCGAGGACTTCGGCAATGACCGGATGCGCGACTGGCTCGAGACCCATCCCGAGCACGAGCGCGCCGCCTATGAGGCCGCGGTTGCGGCGCTGGCGGCGCTCCACCGCCTGCCGCCCGGGCCGTTCCCGCCCTATGACATGGCGACCTATCAGCGCGAGGCGGCGCTGATTGTCGAATGGTATTGCCCGGCGCAGGGGCTGGAGGTGGATACGGCAGGCTTTGCCGCGGCCTGGGAGGAGGTGCTCGCCCCCCTCATCGCCCGCCAGCAGCCCGGGGTCACCGTGCTGCGCGACTATCACGCCGAGAACATCATGCTGCTTGGCGGCCAGCCCGGCGCGCCGCAGGGGCTGATCGACTTCCAGGACGCGCTGGTGGGCCACCCGGCCTATGATCTCGTCTCACTGCTCCAGGATGCGCGGCGCGATGTGCCCGCGCCGCTCGAAGACGCGATGCTTGCCCATTACGCCGCGCTCACGGGCGCGGACAGCGCGGATTTCCGCGCTGACTATGCCCGGCTCGGGGCGCAGCGCAACGCCAAGATCGTCGGCATCTTCACCCGGCTCAAGGTGCGCGATGGCAAGCCGCGCTATCTGGCGCTGATCCCGCGGGTGTGGGCCGCGCTCGAGCGCGATCTTGCCCACCCGGCGCTCGCGCCCGTGGCGCGCTGGTTTGATGCCAATATTCCGCCCGCGCTGCGCGCCGCCAATGGGGCGATGCTGCCATGAGCCGCGCCGCGCTTGCCTCTGACACGGCGATGGTGCTCGCCGCCGGCCTCGGCAAGCGGATGCGCCCGCTCACCGCCGCTCAGCCCAAGCCGCTGGTGCGGGTGGCGGGCAAGGCGCTGATCGACCATGCCATGGATCGCCTCGCCGAGGCTGGGGTGGCGCGGGCGGTGGTCAATGTCCACTATCTCGCCGATGCGCTCGAGGCCCATGTGCTCGCGCGCGCAAGGCCCAAGGTGACGATCTCGGACGAACGGGCTTGCCTGCTCGAGACCGGGGGCGGGATGGCCAAGGCCCTGCCGCTGCTGCCCGATCCCTTCTTCGCGCTCAATGCCGACAATATCTGGCTCGATGGGCCGAGGAGCGCCTTTGCCGATCTGTCGCAGCGCTGGGACCCGGCGATCATGGACGCGCTGTTGCTGGTGGTGCCGCACACCCGCGCGGCCAATTTTGCCGGCCCGGGCGATTTTTATATGGATCCGCTCGGGCGCCTGTCCCGCCGGCGCGACGGGCGCATCGCCCCCTTCATCTTCACCGGCATCCAGCTGGTGAGCCACCGCCTGCTGCGCGAGGCGCCGCAGGGGCCGTTCTCCACCAATATCCTGTGGGACCGCGCGATCGCCGAGGGGCGGCTCTATGGCCTGTCCTTTACCGGCCTGTGGTTCGAGGTCGGCACCCCTGCAGCAATCCGCCCGACCGAGGAGGCGCTCAAGCGTGGCTGAGCCGCGCCCGGGGGACCTGCGCGTCTATACCATCGCCGCACACCGCGGCTTTGCCGATGCGCTGGTGGCAGGGCTGGTGCCGCGCTACCGCGCCGAGGGCTTCGGTCTTGCCCGCCTGACCTTGCTGGTGCCCTCGCAGCGCGCCGCGCGCACGCTTGCCGAGGCCTTCATCCGCCATGCCGGAGAGGCGGGTGAAGCGGGCCTGCTCATGCCGCGCATGGTGACGGTGGGCGATCTCGATCTCGACGAGAAGCTCGGCGCGCTGCTCGATCCGCTCGGTGCGGCGGACATTCCCCCCGCCTGCGATCCGCTCCACCGCCTGCTCGCGCTCGCCCGGCTGATCGCCGCCGAGCGCGCCGACGAGGGCCTTGCGCCCCTGCCCGGGCGCGCCCGGCTCAACCTTGCGCGCGAGATGGCGCGCACCATCGATCGCCTGCTGGTTGAGGACAAGCGGCCCGAAGATCTGCTCGCGCCCGCGGTGCTCGACCAGATGGGCGATCTTGCCGTCCATTGGCAGCGTTCGATCCGCCTCTTTGCCCGGGTGCAGGCGCGCTGGCAGGCCGAACTGGCAGAGCGCGGCGAGGTTGATGCCGCCACGCGGCGCAATCTTCTCTTTGCCCGCGCGGCGGAGCGCTGGCGCGCGGCGCCCCCGCCGCACCCGGTGATCGCCGCCGGGGTGACCAGCGCCGCCCCGGCGCTGGCGCGGCTGCTCAAGGTGGTGGCGCAATTGCCCGAGGGCGCGGTGGTGCTGCCCGATCTTGACGTGCTGATGGACGATGCCGCGTGGGAGGAGCTGGGCCTTGCCGGGGCGAGCGCCGAGCCGGGCGGGGCGGTGTTCGGCCCTGGCGATGCGCTCACCCACCCGCAGTATCATCTGAAGCTGCTGCTCAACCGCATGGGCATCAACCGCGCCGAGGTGCGGCCCTGGCACCGCCGCGGGATCGCCGCCGCCCATCCAGAGCGCGCGCGGGCGATCTCGGCGCTGTTCCTGCCGCCCGAGGCCAGCCGCAGCTGGGCCAGCCTTCCGGCCGAGGCACGGCGCCTGACGGGCGTACGGCTGCTGACCAGCCCGACGATCGAGATCGAGGCCCAGGCGATCGCCATGCTGGTGCGCGAGGCGCTCGAACAGCCGGCAAAGCGCATCGCCGTGGTCACTGCCGATCGGGCTCTGGCGCGCCGGGTGGTGCAGCACCTTGCGCGCTGGAACATCGCCGCAGACGACAGCGCCGGCCAGCCGCTCTCGCTCACCCCCGCCGGGCGCCTGTTCGGCCTCCTTGCGCGGCTCTCTGCCGAAGGCCCAACGGCCGAGGTGCTGGTCGCCGCGCTTGCCCATCCGCTGGTGCGCGCCGAGGCGGAGGCGCGGCGCGATTGGCTGGTGGGCCTGCGCGCGCTCGATGCGGCCTTGCGTGGCCGCGCGCTCGCGCCGGGGCTGGCACCGCTGCGGGCGCTGGCGGCAAGGGCAGGGGCGGCGCGCTGGTGGGCCGAGGCCGAGGCGCTGATCGCGCCGCTTATCGACTGGCCCCAAACGATCCCGCTCGCCGAAGCGCTCACCCGTCTTGCCGGCGTCGCGGAAAGCCTTGCGGGCGAGTCGCTGTGGGCCAAGGAGGATGGCCGCGCGCTCGGCAGCCTGATCGAGGATTGGCGCGCCCCGGCAAGCGTGCTTGGCACTATCATTGAGACTGCCGACATCGCCGGCATCCTGCGCGATGCGATGGACGAGGTGGCGGTGCGCCCCGGCTATGGTGGCCATCCGCGCGTTGCCATCTACGGCCTTCTCGAAGCGCGCATGGCTCGGGCCGATCTTGTCATCTGCGCCGGGCTCAACGAAGGGTCATGGCCGCAGCCCCCGGTGGCTGATGCGCTGCTTGCCCCGCCGGTGCTGCGCGCGCTCGGGGTTCCGGGGGCGGAGTTTCGCATCGGGCTTGCCGCGCATGATCTCGCTGGCTGCATGGGCGCGCCCGAAGTGGTGCTGAGCCGCGCCCTGCGCGATGCTGAGGGGCCGACACGGCCCTCGCGATTCCTGCTGCGGGTCGAGGCGCTGCTGGGCGAGAAGCTCGCAGACGCGCACCGCGAAACCACGATCCCCGCGCTGCTCCCCCGGCTTGACCGGGTGCAGGAGCCAGCACCGCCCTATCCCCGCCCGGCGCCCGATCCGGCCCCAGCGCTGCGCGACGTGCCGCTCAAGGTCACCGCGCTCGACCGGCTGCTGGGCGATCCCTACCAGTTCTATGCCCAGGCGATCCTGCGCCTTGCCCGCATGGAGCCGCTGGGTGCCGATCCCTTCGCCGATCCGGCGCTGCGCGGCACGCTGGTGCATCGCATCCTCGACAAGTGGCACCGGGCCCGCGCCGCTGCCGGCGCCGACCCCGAGGCGCTCGCTATCGGCCCCCTTGCCGAGGCCGAATTTGCCGCGGCCAAGGTGCACCCGCTGTTCCGGGCGCTGTGGCAGCCGCGCCTGATCGATGCGCTCGAGCGATTTGCCGGATGGATCGATGCGGCCGAGGCCGAGGGCCGCGAGGTGCTCGCAAGCGAGATCGACGGCGAGATGGCGTTCATGGGCGTCAAAATCAAAGGCCGGGCCGACCGCATCGACCGCCTGCCCGATGGCAGCCTGGCCATCGTCGATTACAAGACCGGTCAGCCGCCGTCCAAGCCGCAGGTGCTCGCCGGCTATGCGCTCCAGCTCGGCCTGCTCGGCCTCATCGCCGGGCAGGGCCGCTTCACCCGCGATGGCCTGGTGGTGACGGGCACGGCGTGCCGGTTTGAATATTGGTCGCTCGGCCGGGCGCGCAAGGACGATGGCTTCGGCTATGTCGAAACCCCGATGAAGGAGGGCCAGGCGCGCACCGGGCTTGCGCCTGAGGACTATCTTTCGTTCCACGCCGCGCGGCTCGAGGAGGCAATCACCCGCTTCATCCGCGGCCGCGCGCCCTTCACCGCGCGCGAGAACCCCGATTACAAGGGCTATAACGAATATGATCACTTGATGCGGCTCGAGGAATGGCTGCCGCAGCTGATGGGCAGCGGGGGCGGGGCATGAGCGGCGCGGTCTATCCGCTTGCCGGCAACCAGCGGCCCGCCGCCGATCCTGAGGCCAATGTCTGGCTTTCGGCCTCGGCCGGGACGGGCAAGACCCAGGTGCTTTCGGCCCGGGTCTTGCGGCTGCTGCTCAAGGAGGATGTCACGCCCTCGCAGATTCTGTGCCTCACCTTCACCAAGGCCGGGGCGGCGGAGATGGCAAACCGCATCAACGCCGTGCTCGCCCGCTGGGTGCGCCTGCCCGAGACCGTGCTGGCCAAGGAGCTGGGCTATCTCGGCGCGGACGAAGACCCTGCCACCATCGCCCGTGCGCGCAGCCTGTTTGCGAGCGTGCTCGATTGCCCCGGCGGGGGTCTCAGGATCGACACCATCCACGCCTTTTCCCAATTCCTGATCGGCCATTTCCCCGAGGAGGCTGGGCTGGCCCCCGGCACCCGCGTGATGGATGATCGCCAGCGCGAGCTGCTGGCGCGCGCGGTGCTGACCGAAGTCGTCGAAAACGCCGAAAAAACGGGCGATGTGGCGCTGCTCGGCGCGCTCAGGCGCTTCACTCTGCGCAGCGATCCGGGCGCCTTGCAGGGCTGGCTGATGCGCATGGCCGATGCGCATGAGCTGTGGCACGGGCCTGGGGCCTGGCAGGGGCCGATTGGCGCGCGGGTGAACCAGTTGCTCGGCATCCCCGCCGATGCCGACGCGGCCTGGGCCAATGCGCCGCTTCATCCCGATGTCTTTCCTGATCACGCCCTCATCGCCCTCTTGCCCGCGCTCGAAGCGTGGAAGGCCAAGACCGGGCAGGAGACCGCGGCCTTCATCCGCGCCTGGCTGGCCTGCGATCACGACCGGCGCCCCGCCGCGGCGGCGGGCTTTCGCAAGACCCTGCTCAAGGCCGATGGCACGCCGCGCAAGATGGAAGGGGCGGCCAAGCACGATCCCCGGTTCACCGAGCGCCAGGAGGAAGTGGCCGCTGCGCTCGCCGACGTTGAAACCCGCCATGCGCTCCTCGCCTGCGCCGGGGTGCTCGGCGATGCGCTCACCGTCGGGCGTGCCTTCGCGCTCGGCTGGGAGGCGCGCAAGGCGCACGAGGGGCTGGTTGATTTTGCCGATCTCATCCGCAAGGCCGCCATGCTGCTCGGCCAGTCCGAAGCGGCCGACTGGATCCGCTACAAGCTCGATCGCCGCTTCGATCATATCCTCATCGACGAGGCGCAAGACACCAACCGCAGCCAATGGGACATTGTCGAGGCGCTGATCGACGATTTCTTCAGCGGCGAAGGCGCGCGCGGGGATCGGCTGCGCACCATCTTCACCGTGGGCGATTACAAGCAGGCGATCTTTGGCTTTCAGGGCACGAGCCCGGAAAATTTCGCCCGTGCGCGCGAACGCATCAGGGCGCGGGTGCTCTCTGCGCGCGCGGGCATCGCGCAGAGCCGCACCAACCGCCGCGTGCCCGAGTGGCGCGAGCTTGATCTTGGCCGCTCTTTCCGCAGTTCCCACGGAGTGCTCGATTTCGTCAACCGCATGATCGCAGCGCTCGGCCATGCCGCCTTCGGGCTCGAGCGCGCGCCCGATCCACACGAGGGGGCCGCGCGCCCGGGGCTGGTGACGCTGTGGCCGCCGGTGGTGCCCGAGAACGGCGAAGGTGAGGGCGAGGATGAGCGCGCGCAGGAGGCGGAAAGCCCCCCGCAGGGCGCCGCGCGCGACTGGCTGCCACGCCATGACACTCTGCTCGCTGAACGCATCGCCGAGCAGGTGCGCCGCTGGGTCAGTCTTGAAGAGCCTTTCGTGCTCGAAAAGGGCGGGCGGCGCCACGCCGGTCCGGGCGATATCATGGTGCTGGTGCGCAGCCGCAAGGAACTCGCCGCGCAGATCGTGGCCCAGCTTCACGCCCGCGGCGTGCCGGTGGCCGGGGTGGATCGGCTGCGGCTTGGCGCCCCGCTCGCGGTGCGCGACGTGCTCGCCGCGCTGCGCTTTGCCGCCCAGCCGCGCGATGACCTCAGCCTTGCGGCGCTGCTGGCCTCGCCGCTCATCGGCTGGAGCCAGGACGATCTGCTTGCCCATGTCCCGCGGCCAGACAATGTCGGCCTGTGGGATCATCTGCGCCGGCCCGAGGCGCCCCCGGCGGTGGCCGCGGTGGCAGACAAGCTGCGCGCGCTCTTGCGCCTTGCCGATTACCAGACCCCGCAGGCGCTGATCGCCTGGCTGCTCAACGGCCCGTGGCAGGGGCGGGCAAGGCTGGTCACGCGGCTTGGGGGCGAGGCCAATGACCCGCTCGATGAGCTCATCAACGCCGCCTTTGCCTACGAGGCCGCCTACTGGCCGAGCCTTGCGGGCTTTCTTGCGTGGTTCGATGCCGGCAGCGGCGACGTGAAGCGCGATGCCGATGCCGCGCGCGGGCTGGTGCGGGTGATGACGGTGCACGGCGCCAAGGGGCTGGAGGCGCCGATCGTGATCTTGGCCGATGCCGCCGCGCCGCCCGGCGATCCGGGCGCGCTCGAACTGGCCGACGATCCGCTCGGTCTTGCGGCTGATCGGGCGCGCATGGTGCCGATCCCGCCCCTCCCCAAGGAGGCCCGTGCAGGAAAACTGGCCGAGGCTGCCGCGGCAGCCGAGCGCGCCGCGCTCGCCGAGCATTGGCGGCTGCTCTACGTCGCGCTCACCCGGGCGGAGGAAGCGCTGTTTATCGGCGGCTCGCTCGGCAAGGCTGCGGCAAGGCAGGGTGGGGCACATCCCGATAGCTGGCACGCCCGGCTCGCGCCGCTGTTTGCGGGCGAGGCGCTCGCTGATCCTATCTGGGGCTGGCGCAAGGAGTTTGGCACGCGCGCGGCGCCGCTCACCTTGGCCGAGGCTGGCGGCGGCGTGGCCACAGCGGCGCCGCTCCCCGATCTGCCGGCCTGGCTCACCCGCCCGATCGGCCCCGAGCCGCGCCCGCCGCGCCCGCTTGCACCGTCAGCGGCGGGCGAGGAGAGCGGGGCGGCACCGCCCCTGCCGGAAGGCGCGCTGGAGTATGCCGCCCGGCGCGGTAGCCTGATCCACCGCCTGCTCGAGCGCCTGCCCGAGGTGCCCGTGCCCGAGCGGTCTGCGGCGGCAGCGGCCTGGCTCCAGCGTCAGGCGGGCGATCTTGATGAGGCCCTGCGCGCCGAGATCGCCGCATCGGCGCTGGCGGTGATCGCCAATCCGCGCTTTGCCGCGATCTTCGGCCCCGAGGCGCTCGCCGAAGTGCCGCTTGCCGCCACGGTTGGCGGCGTGGTGATCGCCGGCACTGCCGACCGGCTGCTGATCGCGCCCGAGCGCATCACCGTCGTTGATTTCAAGACCACCCGCCGCCCGCCCGCGCGCCTCGAGGCGATTCCGCTGCCCACCTTGCGCCAGATGGCCGCCTATGTCGCCGCGCTCGAGGCGATCTATCCGGGGCGGAAGGTCGAGGCCGGGGTGCTCTACACCCACACCCCTGTGCTCTTTGCCCTGCCGCCGGCGCTGCTCGCGGCGCACAAGCAGGGCTTGCAGGCAGCGCAGCAATCCTTGCCAGCGGGAGATCTTGTGTGAAAAGCGCGCGGGCCCAGATTGCAATGGCTTTGCCTCGGCCCCTATTCTGGCCGCAACAAGGAGAACGAACATGGCCACCGTCAACGTCACCGATGCCAGCTTTGCCGCCGATGTGCTTCAAAGCGACACCCCCGTGCTGGTCGATTTCTGGGCCGATTGGTGCGGCCCGTGCAAGATGATCGCCCCCGCGCTCGAGGAGATCAGCGAGGAGCTGGCCGGCAAGGTCAAGATCGCCAAGATCGACATCATGGAAAACACCGACATCGCCGCGCAGATGGGGGTGCAGTCGATCCCGCTGATGGTGCTGTTCAAGAACGGCAAGCCGGTGGCGCACAAGGTGGGCGCGGCGCCCAAGAGCCAATTGAAGGCCTGGCTCGAAAGCGCGCTGTGAGCGCCTAGGCGCCGAGCCTCGCGATGAATGCGTCCCACAGCGCCGGGCTGGCGGCTGCCACCAGCCCGGGCGCATCGTGTTGATCGACTCGATAGGCGCTGCCATCGAGCCTGGCGGCCTTGCCGCCGGCCTCGTTGAGCCACAGAACCCCTGCAGCGTGATCCCAGGCGAGCGTGCGCTTGAAGCTCGAAATGTCGTTTTCGCCGAGGGCAAGGCGCGGATATTGCTCGGCCGCGCAGCGCGGAATGTCGGTGAGGGTGTAATGTGGGGCGAGCTTCGCATCGACCAGCGCCGATTGCTCAGGGGTCAGGAAGATGCGGCTCACCGCCACCACCGGGCGGGGGTTGCCGGTGCTGCGCGCCGCGATCCGCTCGCCACTGACAAAGGCGCCCTCACCGCGGCGGGCGTGGCAAAGGCGGTCTTTCACCGGATCATAAAGCCACCCCGCCACCGCCTCGCCCCCATCGGCAAGGGCGATGATGATACCGAAGGGCGCCTTGCCCTCGGCAAAGTTCGCGGTGCCATCGAGCGGATCGATGATCCAGCAGGGGCCGCTGAGGCGATCGAGCACGCTGCGGTCGGCGTGGGCGGCCTCCTCACCCACGACGGGCACACCGGGGGCGAGCCTTGTGAGCGCCTCGGTGAGAAAGGCCTCGACCTCGCGGTCGACCACGGTGACGGGATCGTCCGCACCCTTCATCTCGACTTCGCCCGCCGCAAGGTTGCGAAAGCGCGGCAGCATCGAACGCGCGGCGGCAAAGCGCAAAAGCGCGTGGATCTCCTGATCGAGCGCGCTCACGAACGATAATCCGCGTTGATGCTGATGTAGCCGTGGGTGAGATCGCAGGTCCACACCGTGGCGCGCCCCTCACCAAGGGCAAGATCGACCGCGATGTCGATTTCCTCGCCCTTGAGATGCGCGGCCACGGGCGCCTCGTCATAGGCTTCGACCGGCAGGCCATTGCGCGCCGTCCACACGCCCCCGAACGCGATCGAGAGCCGGTCGCGGTCGGCAGGCTCGCCCGCCTTGCCCACCGCCATGACCACCCGGCCCCAATTGGCATCCTCGCCCGCAATCGCGGTCTTGACCAGCGGCGAATTGGCGATCGCAAGGCCAATGCGCCGCGCGCTGGCATCGCTCACCGCGCCGGTCACGCGGATGGTGATGAATTTCTGCGCGCCCTCGCCGTCGCGCACCACCAGCTGTGCAAGGTCGCGGCACAGCGCGGAGAGCGCCGCGGCAAAGGCATCGGCGCCGGGGCTGTCCCAGCCCTCGATCACGACATTGCCGGCCTTGCCGGTGGCAAAGACCATCACCGTGTCGCTGGTCGAGGTGTCGCCATCAACCGTGATGCAGGAGAAGGTCTCGGCATTGGCGCGCGCCAGCAGCTCCTGCAGGAAGGCAGGGGCGATGGCGGCATCGGTGAAGATGTAGCCAAGCATGGTTGCCATGTCGGGGGCGATCATGCCCGAGCCCTTGATGATCCCGGCAAGTTCCACCCGCGTGCCGCCGATCATCGCGCTCGTCCCCGCGCCTTTGGGGAAGGTGTCGGTGGTGCCGATCGCCATGGCGGCCTCCTCCCAGCCGCAAGGCGCGGCTGCCAGCGCGGTGGCGATCCCGGCGCGGGCCTTGTCCTGAGGCAGCGGCACGCCGATCACCCCGGTCGAGGAGACGAACACCTCCGCGCGCGGGCAGCCGAGCGCCGCGCTCACCTGATCCATGATCGCCTCCACCGCCGCGCGCCCGCGCCAGCCGGTGAAGGCATTGGAATTGCCGGCATTGACCACCAGCGCCCGGGCGCGGCCTTGCGCCACATGGGCGCGGCCGAGTTCGACCTCGGACGAGGCGCAGGCGCTCTTGGTGAAGACCCCTGCCACGGCCGTGCCCTCGGCCAGCTCGGCCAGCGTCAGGTCGCAGCGGTCCCAGGCCTTGTATCCGGCCCGGGCAACGCGCAGGGTCACGCCGGCGATTGCGGGCAGATCGGGAAAGGGACGGGCGAGGGGCGAGCGGGCAATATCCATGGCGCCACCGCCTCTAGGCGGGCGGGGCGGCACAGTAAATCAGCGAATGGCGGTGGACGAAAGCGGCGCCTGCGCCTATGTGACAGGGCAATGACCCGGCATTTCTTCGCGCTTCTGGCCCTCATCACCGGGCTTGCCGCCTTCGGCAGCCCGGCTGCGGTGGCGGCTGCCCCGGCGCTGGCCGAAGCGCTGGCCTGCGATTCCGGCACGGCCGAGCCTGCCGGGCACGAGGCGGCCGGCGGCGAGATCGCCCGGGCCGCAAGCGCGCCCGCCACCATCCGCGAAGATCGCGAGCATGCGGCGCCGCCCTCGCGCAGCCACGCGCCTGCGGCGCTGCGAGCGCCGGTGCTTATCGGGATCGAGCGCGCCCACGAATAGGCGCTTTGCGCCCGCCCACCCTGCCGCGCGCATGGCCCTGCCTCGTGCGACCGGCGCGCACCCCTGCCATATTGTCCCATCCGTTCACGCCCCCCCCCTTTGCCGGGGGCCATGCCATCAAGGGTTCAGCCCATGCTCAACACCATCATCAAGTCGGTCTTCGGCTCGGCCAATGACCGCTACATCAAGGCGGCGCGCAAGATCGTCGCCAAGATCAACGCGCTCGAGCCGCAGATGCAGGCCATGAGCGATGAGGAACTCAAGGCCCAGACCGTGAGGCTGCGCGGCCTTATCGACGAGGGCGCGAGCCTCGATGACATCCTGCCCGAGGCCTTCGCCACGGTGCGCGAGGCCTCGGTGCGGGTATTCGGGATGCGCCATTTCGACGTGCAGCTGATCGGCGGGCTGGTGCTCCACCGCGGCGAGATCGCCGAGATGCGCACCGGCGAGGGCAAGACCCTCACCGCCACGCTCGCGGTCTATCTCAACGCGCTCGAGGGCAAGGGCGTGCATGTCGTCACCGTCAATGATTACCTTGCCCGGCGCGATGCGGCCGAAATGGGCCGGCTTTACAACTGGCTCGGCCTCAGCGTCGGGGTGATCGTGCCCGGCATGGCCGAGGAGGACAAGCGCGAAGCCTACAACGCCGACATCACCTACGGCACCAACAACGAGTTCGGCTTTGATTACCTGCGCGACAACATGAAGCACGAGCGCAGCCAGATGGTGCAGCGCCCGTTCAACTTCGCCATTGTTGACGAGGTCGATTCGATCCTGATCGACGAGGCGCGCACACCGCTCATCATCTCCGGGCCGACCGACGACAAGTCCGACCTTTACATCGCGCTCGATGAGGTGGCCAAGGCCGTGCCGCGCGAGTGGCTCGACATTGACGAAAAGGTCAAGCGCGTCCAGCTCACCGAGGAGGGGATCGAGGAGGTCGAGAAGATCCTGATCGCCAAGGGCCTGCTTGCCACCAACAACCTCTATGATGTCGAGAACACCCAGGTCGTCCACCACCTCGATCAGGCGCTGATCGCCAATTTCGCCCGGCGGCGCGACACCGATTACATCGTCAAGGACGGCAAGGTCATCATCATCGACGAGTTCACCGGGCGGATGATGGACGGGCGCCGCTGGTCGAACGGGCTGCACCAGGCGGTCGAGGCCAAGGAAGGGGTGCGGATCGAGCCTGAGAACCAGACGCTCGCCTCGATCACCTTCCAGAACTATTTCCGCATGTATCCCAAGCTTGCCGGCATGACCGGCACCGCCGCCACCGAGGCGGCCGAGTTCTGGGATATCTACAAGATGGGTGTGGTCGAGATCCCCACCAACCTGCCGGTAGCGCGGATCGACGAGGACGACCAGTTCTACAAGAACACCGCCGACAAGTTCGCCGCCATCGCCAAGGTCATCAAGGAAAAGCAGCAGCTCGGCCAGCCGGTGCTGGTGGGCACGGTCTCGATCGAGAAATCCGAGCTGCTCAGCGAGTATCTGACCCGCGAAGGGGTGAAGCATTCGGTGCTCAACGCCCGCTTCCACGAGCAGGAAGCCCATATCGTCGCCCAGGCCGGACGGCTGGGGGCGGTGACCATCGCCACCAACATGGCCGGGCGCGGCACCGATATCCAGCTGGGCGGCAATGCCGAGTTCCGCATCGCCGATGAACTCAAGGACATGCCCGAGGGGCCCGAGCGCGATGCGGCGATCGCCCGCATCCGCGCCGAGGTGGCCGAGGAGAAGCAGAAGGTGATCGCAGCCGGCGGGCTGTTCGTGCTCGGCACCGAAAGGCACGAATCGCGCCGGATCGACAACCAGCTGCGCGGCCGTTCGGGCCGGCAGGGTGACCCGGGCCTCTCGCGCTTCTACCTGTGTCTCGAGGATGATCTCCTGCGCATCTTCGGGCCAGACACGCTGTTTGCCAAGATGATGAACGCCAACCTCGCCGATGGCGAGGCGATCGCCTCGAAATGGCTGTCGAAGGCGATCGAGACCGCGCAAAAGAAGGTCGAGGCGCGCAACTACGACATCCGCAAGCAGGTGGTGCAGTATGACGACGTGATGAACGACCAGCGCAAGGTGGTTTATGAACAGCGCGCCGAGATCATGGATGCCGAGGCGGTCGATGATGTCGTCACCGACATGCGCCATGATACCATCAACGCGCTGGTCGGCGCCGCCTGCCCGCCCGGCTCCTATCCCGAACAGTGGGATATCGAGGGGCTGAAGGCGCGGGTTGCCGATATCTTCGGGATCGAACCGCCCTTCGATGAATGGCTCGCCGAGGACCAGGTCGAGCCCGAGCTGATCGAGGAGCGGCTGCGCACGCTCACCGATGCGCAGATGGCCGAGAAGATCGCTTCGTCCGATCCGGCGATCTGGCGGATGGTGGAAAAGGACGTGCTGCTGCGCCAGCTCGATCACCACTGGAAGGAGCACCTCGCCACGCTCGATGCGCTGCGCCAGGTGATCTGGCTGCGCGGCATTGCCCAGAAGCAGCCGATCAACGAATACAAGCAGGAAGCCTTCAGCCTGTTCGAGACCATGCTCGATACCCTGCGCGAGGATGTCACCCGCATCCTCTATCGCGCCGAACTGCGGATCGCCCCGCCGCCGCCGCAGGCCCTGCCCGAGCTGCCCGCCTTCCTCACCGGCCATATCGACCCGCTCACCGGGCTTGACGATTCGGCCGATGGCGATGGTTCGGAGCGGCGGCCCGAGCTGTTCGGCGCGCTCGCCGGCAGCCCGCGCGCGGCCGCAGGGCCGGGCGGGGCGGAAAGCGCCAACCCCTATGCCGGGCTTGCGATCAGCCGCAACGCGCCGTGCCCCTGCGGCTCGGGGAGCAAGTACAAGCATTGCCACGGCGCGATCGGCGCACAGCAGACCGCCTGAGCGTTCCGGGGCCTGAAGCCAGGCGATCTCAGCGATGATCGGGGCGGTTCCGGCGCTGCTCGCGGCTGCCTTTGCGCTGGTGGCGCTCGTCTATGCCAGCGTCGGCTTTGGCGGGGGATCGACCTATGCCGCGCTGCTGGCGCTTGCGGGGTTGGATTACCGCCTGTTGCCGATGCTGGCGCTGGCCTGCAACATCGTGGTGGTGGCGGGGGGCAGCATCCGCTTTGCCCGCGCGCGCCTTACCCCGTGGCGGCGCGCGTGGGGGCTGGTGGCGCTGGGCGCTCCGGCAAGTTTCCTCGGTGGGCTGACCCCGATTGCCGAAAGCGTCTTTCACGCCTTGTTGGGGGCAAGTCTCTTGGTCACGAGCCTTGCCATGCTGATCCCACTGCGCGAGAGGGCCGGCGGCACACCCACCCGCGCCGCGCGGCTGATGCCGCTGATGGCCGCGCCGCTTGGCTATCTGGCCGGGTTGGTGGGGATCGGCGGAGGGGTGTTCCTCGCCCCGCTGCTACACCTTGCCCGCTGGGAGAGCGCCCGCGCGATCGCGGCAAGCTCCAGCCTGTTCATCCTCGTCAATTCGCTCTTTGGCCTTGCCGGGCAGATGCTCAAGCACGGCCCCGGCCTAATGGGCGCGGCGGTGGGCGCCGGCCTGCCCCTGCTTGTTGCCGTGGCGATCGGCGGGCAGGTGGGCAGCCTTCTGGCGGTGCGCTTCCTGCCGCTGCACTGGCTGCGCTGGCTCACCGCGCTGCTGGTGGCGCTGGTGGGCATGCGGCTGCTGCTTGGCCTTTAGCCAGAACCGCGCCGTTCCTGGAAGAAGATGGCTCCCCGAGTAGGATTCGAACCTACGGCCGTTCGATTAACAGTCGAATGCTCTACCGCTGAGCTATCGGGGAGCAACCGGCGGGTGCAACCGCTGGCAGAGGCGCGCCTATATGGGCCTGCCGAGACGATTGCAAGAGGGCTTTTCCACCGCCGCACCGCCGCGCCGTGGATCCGCGCCGCCCGGCCGGGCGGGGCGGATCAGGCGGTGATGAACTGCTCGGCCACGATCCGCTCCTCGAGGCTCTGGCCCGGATCGAACAGCAAGGTGAGATCAGCATCGTGCGCGATTTGCAGCCGCACCTCGGCAATGTCGCGCAGCTCCTTCTGGTCGGCCACCGCCGCCACCGGGCGCTTGGCCGGATCGAGCACCTTGAGGATGATCTTCATCCGATCAGGCAAGATCGCCCCGCGCCAGCGCCGCGGACGGAACGGGCTGATCGGGGTGAGCGCCAGCATCCCGCAGCCCAGCGGCAGGATCGGGCCATTGGCCGAAAGGTTGTAGGCGGTCGATCCTGCCGGGGTCGCCACCAGCACCCCGTCGCACACCAGCTCGCGGATGCGCACCCGCTCGCCCACGGTCACCTCGATCTTGGCGGTCTGGCGGGTCTCGCGCAGCAGCGAGATCTCGTTGATCGCCATCAGCGCATGGCATTTGCCGTCCTGCGTGATCGCCTCGACCTTGAGCGGCGAGACTGTCCAGCGCCGCGCCCGTGCCACCCGCGCAGCGATTGCCGAGCGCTTGTCATAGCGGTTCATCAGGAAGCCCACGGTGCCAAGATTCATGCCATAGGCCGGGATCACCCGCCCGGCATCGAGCATCGCGTGCAGCACCTGGAGCATGAAGCCATCGCCGCCGAGCACCACCACCGCCTCGGCCTCATCGAGCGGCACCCAATCGTGCTGGGGCAGCAGCGCGGCATAGGCCTCCTGCGCGCGCTCGGTCTCCGAGGCGGTGAGCGCCAGCCGCGCAAAGCCCGATCCGTTGCTCGCCATCGCTCCCCCTTTGCCCGAACCGCTCCGGCAATCGCCCAGTTTGCCCTGATCCTCTCGCCGCGGGCGCTGTGATGTGCCAGATTCGGGCGGATTGCAATTGATGCAGGCATCGGCTTGCGACAAAGGTTAAAGGCAGGGGCTGAGGGCTGGGGGGCAAGGGCCCCGAGGACACAAGCCGGGCGCAAGAGGAGAGGCATGGATCAGCGGCTGACTTCCCTGCGCGGCCCCTTGCGCGGCCGCTTTCCCGGTGTCAGCCCCGGCGTGCTCGAGGCCGATCTGCTGCGCGCGCTCGACCGGCGCGAGATCGAGGTCCTGTTCCAGCCGCAATTTGCCTGCCGCAGCGGGGCGGTGGTGGGGGCCGAGGCGCTGGCGCGCTGGCAGCACCCGAGCCTGGGGGTGATCGGCGCGCGCGATCTCTTTGCGGTGGCCGAGCGCGCGGCGCTGGTGGCGCCGCTCTCGCGCCACGTGGTGGCCCGTGCGCTCGAGGAGGCCGCCGTCTGGCCCGAACACCTGACGCTCTCGCTCAACATTACGCCCGAGGAGCTGGGAGAGGAGCGCTTCGCGGCCGATTTCGCTGCGCTGATCGGCCGTTCGGCGATCGCGCCCGCGCGGCTGATGCTCGAGATCACCGAGGATCTTCTGCTGAGGAACCTTGCCCAGGCGGCGAGCGCGCTCAAGGCGCTGCGCGGCCTCGGCTTTCGCACCGCGCTCGACGATTTCGGCGCGGGCTTCTGCAATTTCCGCTATCTGCGCGAATTGCCGCTCGATGCGCTCAAGCTTGATCGGGCGATGGCCGAGGGTGTGCCGGGCGATGCCACCGCGCTCGCGGTGCTGCGGGCGATCATCCAGCTCGGCAAGGCGCTCGGCCTGGCGATCTATGCCGAGGGGATCGAGACCGAGATCCAGCGCGCCGCGATCACCGCCGAGGGCTGCGATTGCTGGCAGGGCTTCCTGCGCGCCGCGCCGATGCCGGGCAAACAGGTGGTGGCGCTTGCCCGCACCGCGCGCGGTATGGGCCACGGTTGATGGGCCGCGGTTAATCGGCCACGGCTGAGCGCAAGGGCGCACGCGTCAGGCACCCGGGGGGCAGCCCGCCGCGTGCGCCAATCGCTCAGAAGGTCTGCCGCAACGTCACCCCAAAGGTACGCGGCTGGCCGACATTGAACCCGAGCCGCGCCCGTCCGCCGCGTTCGCGATCGAAGGAGAGCAGCGGGTTCTCGTCGAACAGGTTGTTGACATAGGCCGTGACCGAAAGCCCGCTGTCGAGCTCGACCCCGGCGCTGAGGTTGACCAGCTGGTAATCGGGCAGCAGCAGGTTGACCGTGGTCGCGGCATTGGCCGGCGCCCCGCCAAAGGGCAGGTTGTGCACGAAGGTGCGCGGGTTGTTCTCCTGGTCGGCCGGCTGGGTGTAGCGCGAGCCGACATGCTGGAACGAGCCGGCCACGAAGGCGGTGGTGCTCGCGTTCAGATCCCATTCGTAGCTGCCGCTGGCCGAGAGCTGGAACTCGGGCACCGAAGGCAGGCGGTTGCCATCGCGGATCCCGGTTGCCGCGGCGAGCGCGCCGGGCAGGGTGCTCTTGAATTCGGATTCGACATAGCTGCCGCTCAGGCTGAAGTTGAGCCCCGGGGCGGGGGTCAGCGCCAGCTCGGCCTCGATCCCGGCGGCAAAGGCCTCGGGCACGTTGAAGACGATGCGCGAGGAGCAGCTGCCCGCATCGAGCGTGACCTGAAGGTTGCTGATGTCATTGTAGAAGGCCGCGGCGTTGAAGGTGAAGCCGGTCCCCTGGGTCTTCACCCCGAGTTCGTAGTTCCACAGCGTTTCATCGTCATAGTCCTGGAAGCCCCCGAACAGCGCCAGGTCCTGCGCGTTGCACAGCGGGGTGTTGAGCGGGTCGTTGACCCCGCCGAGGCGGAAGCCGCGCGATACCTGCGCGTTGACGGTGACATCCTCGCTCGCCTTGTAGCTCAGCAGGAAGCGCGGGGTGAAGCCGTCCGAGGCGGTGCGATCGACCACGCCCTGATCGCCATTGGCAAACAGGCCGCCGGTGGTGATGGTGCGGGTCTCCTTGAAGTCGTAATAGCGCCCGCCGGCGGTGAAGGTCAGCCGATCGGTGATGTCATAGCTCGCCTCGCCAAACACCGCGAACTGCTCGATGTCGAAGGGCAGATCGGAGTTGAACGGCGAATTGGCCGGAAAGCCATTGGCCACCGCCGCCGAGGTGCCCGGGCCGAACACCGCATCGGTGAAGGCATCATAGCCGGGGGTGGGCAGGCGCTGGCTGTAATCACGCTGCACATCCGAATAGAAGGCACCGATCAGCCACTGGAACGGCCCGTCGTTGTCCGAGGCGAGGCGCACTTCCTGGGTGAAGGTTTCAAGATCGGTGGTGTCGCGCAGGTTGGACGGCAGCAGCACCGCGGCCGCCGGATAGCCCAGATCAACCGAGACCGAACCGGTGAGCGCGCTGGCATCGCGGCTCACCAGGATGTCGCGGTTGATATAGGAAGTGACCGAGGTGAGATCGACGCTGCCAAGGTCGAGCTTCACCGTGAGGTCGGCGATCCAGGTCTCATCCTCGAAGGCCTCGCGCAGCAGCAGATATTGCTCGCGCTTGCCCAGCTGGATCGGCGGGCGCGAGGTGGTGAAGCGGTTGGCAAAGAGGTTGTAGATCTCCTGCCGGTTGAAGCCATTGGCGGAGACCTTCTGATAGACCACCCGCGGGGTGATCGAAAGGCTGTCGGTGGGTTCGAAGGTGATCGCAATGCGCCCGCCATAGCGCTCGCCATCATTGACATTCTTGCCCCCGGCCGGCCCCAGCGCATCGATGAACCCGGCATAGCGGGTGTAATAGCCGACCGCGCGGATCGCCGCATTCTCGCCCAGCGGGGCATTGAGTGCGCCCTTGAGGTGGCCGCCGGCATTGCCGCCATCGATGAGGTTGAGATTGGCCTCGAGAGCGCCCTCAGTCACGCCCAGGCGCGGCTGGTTGGTGATGTAGCGGATCGTGCCGCCCACCGAACCCGAACCGAACAGTGTGCCCTGCGGGCCGCGCAGGGTTTCGACGCGGTTTAAATCGAACAGGTCGAGATCGGGGGTGAAGAGCGAGAGCGAGATCACCGATTCGTCGAGATAGACGCCGACCTGCTCCTTCACCCCCGGCTGGTCACGCACCACCTGCCCGGCGGAGATCCCGCGCACCGAGACCTGACTCTGCCCCGGCCCAAGGTTCTGGATGGTCAGCCCTGCGACACTGCGCGACAGATCCTCGAGCGTCACCGCGCCCGAGCGCTGAATGTCCTCCTGCGTCAGCGCATTGATCGAAAAGGGCACGTCCTGGATGCGGGTGTCGCGCTTGGTCGCGGTGACGATGATGACATTGCCCTCGGAGGTGTCGGTGGCGCGCGTCTCGGCTGCATCCTGCGCCGCTACCGGGGCGGCGCACAGCACGGCAGCACCGCCGGCGAGCAGCAGGCCACGGTGGAAGGCCCGCCGGAAGATCCTGTTGGTCATTATCTTCTCCCCTTGTTTTTAAGTCTTTGCATCCCGGGCGGGATGGGTCGCCGGTGCTGTCACAGAGCGCTGGGCGCGGCAAGGCGCGCGCGGGGCGGCGCTGATGGAAGCGGTCCAAGTGTGGCCTGCGGGCAACAGACTTGCGGAATCTTGCGCGCGCGCGGCCTGTAACCGATCCGACATCGCCCGGTCGCCTGTCTGTCACGGCCTCGCCCTATCGCCCCCGCGCAAAGCGGCGGCGCACGTGCCAGGCCGCAAGGGGAACCCACATCATGATCCGCATTCGTCTGTTCGCCGGCAGCGCCGCTGTGGCCCTTGCTGCCGGGCTCGTCGCCCCGGGGCTTGCCGCCGAGGAGCGCCCGGCCAATCTTGCCGTCACCGCCCAGGCCACCTCCATTGCGCCCGATACCGATCAGGCCGCTGACGAACAGGGCGGGCCGATCCAGACCGCCAAGGAGATCGTGGTCCAGGGCGCGATCGGCTTTCGCAACCGTTCCGATGCGGCCGAGCCGGTGCTCGTCTATGACGAGGAATATTTCCAGCGCTTCGAGCCGCTGACCGCGGGCGATGCATTGAAGCGCGTGCCGGGCGTCACCTTCCTTTCCGACGTGATCGAGAGCGACGGGGCGCGTCTGCGCGGGCTCGATCCGGGCTATACCCAGATCCTCATCAATGGCGAGCGCGTGCCCGGCGGCAATGCCGACCGTTCCTTCTTCCTCGACCGCATCCCGGCCGAGCTGATCGAGCGGGTCGAGATCGTGCGCTCCGCCTCGGCGCGGCGCACCGGGGATGCGGTGGCCGGCTCGCTCAACATCGTGCTGCGCGACGGCCTCACCCTCGATGGCGGCTATATCCGTGGCGGGGCGCTGTTCTTCGATGACGGCGAGGTCAAGCCCTCGGGCGGCTTTTACTATGGCGGCGCGCTCGCGGGCGGGAGGGTGCTGATCGGCGCCAATATCCAGGGACGCTACAACCCCAAGGAAAAGCTCAGCCTGCGCTATGGCGACAGCCCCGAGAACAACCCCAATTTCGCCACCGATGACTTCGACAACCGCGAAGACCAGACCGACGTGCGCGACGGCACCGATTATGCCTTCAATGCCAGCTGGGCGATCGAGAACGAGACCACCCGGTTCGAGCTGCTCGGCAATTTCGTGCGCACCGAGCGCACTGAGGACGAGCGCTCCTTCGAATACAACGATCCGGTGGCGGTGAGCGGCCCGGTGCGCACCACGCCGCCGGGCAACCTTTTGACCGACAATGCCAATGTCAACGACATCACCACCGAAAGCTGGTCGGTGCTGGGCAAGCTCAGCCACGAATGGGGTTTTGGCGAAAGCAAGCTGCGGGTTGGCTTTTCGCGCTTCGATGACCTGCAGGACGAGTTCGAATATGAGGTCGATTTCGACCGCAGCGCGCCGCGCTTCACCGGCGATCTGACGTTGCGCGACACCAGGGATGATGAGTTCTTCATCAACCTCGAACAGGAATTCGATCTTGGCGAGGGGCTGGAACTGGCGATCGGCGGTTTCCTGCAGAACAAGGATCGCGATTTCCTGCTTCAGGAGGTGCGCAGTCGCTTCAACCTGCCTGTATCGGCGCGGGATGGCTATGACCAGTTCACCCGCAATCCGGGCGAATTCGCGCCCACCCCCTTCCCGGCGCTGGGGGTGAGCGCCTTCAACCGCATCGAGGAGGATCGCCGCGATCTTTATGCCCTGATCGAGGGTGAGACCGGCAACATCACCTTCGAGGCCGGGATCCGCTGGGAGAACACCGACGCCACCATCACTGATTTGCAGGTTGGCGGGGCGGGCACGATCCGCAACGAGTATGACGCCTTCCTGCCTTCGGCCTCGGTCAAGATCGCGGTGGGTGTCGGGCGCATCACGCTCTCGGGCGCGCGCACCCTGCGCCGTCCGCGCTTCGATTTCATCACCCCCGGCCTGCTCGAGGCCGAGCTGGGCGATAATGACTTCCTCGGCAACCCGCTGCTCAAGCCCGAAACCTCCTGGGGCGCGGATCTCGGCTATGAGCACAAGATCGGCCGCAACGGGGTGGTTGGCGTCAACGTGTTCTACCGCGATGTCAGCAACCTCGTCGAACTGGCGACCGTGCTCGGCCCCAATGGCCAGCCGCTCGAGGGTTCGGAAGGACCGGGCACCTTCATCTACAGCCCGCGCAACACCGGCGATGGTGAGGTCTATGGCATCGAGTTCGACGCCTCCTTCAGCCTCGCCTTCCTTGGCCTGCCCAACACCGGCGTGTTCGGCAATCTCGCGCTGCTCGACAGCACCATCCGCGACGAATTCGGCAAGCGCCAGTTCAACGACCAGTCCGAATATGTCTACAATTTCGGCGCGATCCAGAACCTGCCTGATTTCGGCGCCGCCCTTGGCGTCACCTATCGCAAGCAGGGCGAGGCCTTCGGCCGGGTGATCGGCGAGGAAGTGTTCACCCGCTATGGCGCCGATCTTGAGGTGTTCATCGAGAAGCGCTTCGGTGACAGCTTCACCATCCGCGCGGTCGGCTCCAACCTGCTTGATGGCACCAAGGACGAGGTGTTCAACAAGTTCAACACCCTGGCTGACCAGCGCAACCGCGATTTCGACGAGTATGAGCTCGAGACCGAGCGCGCCGGGCCGGTGTTCCAGGTAGTGGCGCGCTACGCCTTCTGAGCCTTGCCGGCGCGGGCCGGGGCCGCTCCAGGCGCCCGGCCCGCGTCGCACCGCGCAATGAGGCTAGGCCGCCTTGCGCCCGCTGCGCGCGCTGGCCTTGCGCACGATTGCCGAAAGCCCCTTGGTCAGCTGGAACAGCCCGTTGAGGCGGCTTGACGGATCGCCCCAGGCGCGGTTGATGACGAGCTTCATGTCGGGCCGCAGCCGCGCAGTGTCCTTGCCCCCGGCATTGAGCCGCTCGACATAGGCCACCAGCCCCATAGGATCGGGAAAATCGTCCTGATGGAAGGTGACGAGCGTGCCGCGCGCGCCGACATCGATCTTGGCGATATTGGCGGCGATCGCCTGGTGCTTGATGGTGATGAGGCGGATGAGGTTCTGCGTCGGCTGCGGCAAGGGGCCGAAGCGGTCGATCATCTCGGCGGCAAGGCTTTCGAGTTCGGCCTCGCCCTCGGCCTGGTTGAGGCGGCGATAGAGCGCCATGCGCACCGCAAGATCAGGCACATAGTCCTCCGGTATCATGATCGGCGCATCAACGGTGATCTGCGGGCTGATCCGGTCGCGCGGGCGCTCCAGACCCATCTCGCCCGCCTTGGCAGCAAGGATCGCCTCCTCGAGCATCGCCTGATAGAGCTCGAAGCCGACCTCGCGGATATGGCCCGATTGCTCATCGCCCAAGAGGTTGCCCGCCCCGCGGATATCGAGATCGTGGCTGGCAAGCTGGAAGCCCGCCCCGAGGCTGTCGAGATCGCCCAGCACCTTCAGCCGCTTTTGCGCCACCTCGGACAGTGCAACGCCGGCCTCGTGCGTGAGAAAGGCATATGCGCGCAGCTTTGAACGGCCGACCCGGCCGCGCAACTGGTAAAGCTGGGCAAGGCCGAAACGATCGGCCCGGTGGATGATGATGGTGTTGGCGCTGGGGATATCGAGCCCGCTTTCGACGATGGTGGTCGAGAGCAGCACGTCATACTTGCGCTCGTAGAAGGCGCCCATGCGCTCCTCGACCTCGCCGGCGCTCATCTGGCCGTGGGCGGCCACCACCTTGACCTCGGGCACATGGGTGCGCAGCCATTCCTCGATCTCGCCCATGTCGGAGATGCGCGGCACGACGATGAAGCTCTGCCCGCCGCGGTGATGCTCGCGCAGCAGCGCCTCGCGGATCACCATGTCGTCCCATTCCATCACATAGGTGCGCACCGCGAGGCGATCGACCGGCGGGGTCTGGATGGTGGAAAGTTCGCGCAGCCCGCTCATCGCCATCTGCAGCGTGCGCGGGATAGGGGTGGCGGTGAGGGTGAGCACGTGGACATCGGCGCGCAGCTGCTTGAGGCGCTCCTTGTGGGTGACGCCGAAGCGCTGTTCCTCATCGACGATGACGAGCCCAAGGTTCCTGAACTTCGTCGACTTGGACAGGATCGCGTGGGTGCCGATGACGATGTCGATCTGCCCGCTTTCAAGGCCGGCGCGGGTCTCGGCGGCTTCCCTCGCGCTGACGAGGCGCGAAAGCCGCCCGACCTTGAGGGGGAAACCCGCAAATCGTTCGGCAAAGTTCTGGTAATGCTGGCGGGCAAGCAGCGTGGTCGGCGCCACCACCGCCACCTGCTGGCCGTTCATCGCCGCAACGAAGGCCGCGCGCAGCGCCACCTCGGTCTTGCCAAAGCCGACATCGCCGCACACCAGCCGGTCCATCGGCCGGCCGCTTTCAAGATCGGCCAGCACCTCGGCAATGGCGCGTTCCTGGTCCTCGGTCTCGGCCCAGGGGAAGCGGTCGGTGAACTGGGTGAGGCTGGCTGGATCGGCGGCGAGCACCGGGGCCTGCCGCAGCGCCCGCGCCGCGGCCACCTGCATCAGCTCGCTGGCGATCGCGGTGATGCGCTCCTTCAGCCTCGCCCGGCGGCGCTGCCACGCCTCGCCCCCCAGCCGATCGAGCGGCACGGCCTGTTCGGACGAACCATAACGGCTGAGCACGTCGATATTCTCGACCGGGATGAACAGCTTGTCCCCCCCGGCATATTCGAGCGCGACGCAATCGTGCTTGCTCTTGCCCACCGGGATCGCTTCGAGCCCGAGATAGCGCCCGATCCCGTGCTCGACATGCACGACCAGATCGCCGCGGGCGAGCGCCTGCAGCTCGGCGAGGAAGGCATCGGCATCGCGGCGCTTCTTCTTGCGCCTGACCAGCCGGTCGCCGAGCACGTCGGCCTCGGTGAGAAGGTCGAGCGTGTCGTTGGCAAAGCCATGTTCGAGAGGCAGCACCACCACCGCGGCCTTCCCCCGCGCGGACAGGCCGAGCGCTTGCTGCCAGCCCTCGGCCACGACCGTGGGCGCCCCGGCCTCGGCAAGGATGGCGGCGATGCGCGCGGCGCTCCCTTGCGAATAGGCGGCGATGAGCGGCTTACGCCCGCTGCGCAGCGCGCCGGCAAGATGGGCGGCAGCAGCCTCATAGACATTCTCGCCGCGGCCGCGCTCGGGCGCGAAATCGCGGCCCGAGCGAAAGCCGAAATCGACCACGCCCGCGCCCGGATCGGCGGCAAAGGGGCTGGCGCGGTGCGCGGGCAGGGCGGCGAGCGCCTCGGCAAATTCGCCGGGAGCAAGATAGAGCGCTTCTGGCGCGAGCGGGCGATAGCTGCCGGCCTTCTCGCCCGCGGTGGCGCAGCGCTGGGCGTGGTAATCGGCGATGTCGGAAAGGCGCTCCTCGGCCGCGGCGAGCGCCCCCTGATCGATCACCACCACGTCGTGCTTGCCAAGATGGTCGAACAGCGTGGCGAGGCGCTCCTCAAACAGCGCCAGCCAGTGCTCCATGCCGGCCAGCCGTCGCCCCTCGCTCACCGCTTCATAGAGCGGATCCTGCGTGGCGCCTGCGCCGAACAGCTCGCGATAGCGGGTGCGGAAGCGCTTGATGCTGGCCTCGTCCACCAGCGCTTCGGAGGCGGGAAGCAGCAGGTGCGCGTCGATCCTTTCGGTGGTGCGCTGGGTGGCGGGATCGAACAGGCGCAGCGATTCCAGCTCATCGCCGAAGAAATCGAGCCTGAGGCCCGCCTCGAGGCCCGGGGGGAAGATATCGACGATCGAGCCGCGCAGCGCGAATTCGCCGTGGTCGATCACCGTCTCGCTGCGGCTGTAGCCCTGGCGCAGCAGCAGCGCGGCAAGGCTCTCGCGCCCGATCTGGGCGCCCACGCGCAGCTCGCGCACGCTCTCGCGCACCCGGAAGGGGGTGAGCACCCGCTGGAGCACGGCATTGGCGGTGGTCACCAGCAATTGCGGCGCCTTGCCGGCGTGCTGCAAGCGGTGGAGCGCGGCGAGCCGCTCGGCGCTGATCGCCAGCGCCGGGCTGGCCCGGTCATAGGGCAGGCAGTCCCACGCGGGGAAGGTGATCACCTCAAGCTCGGGGGCGAAGAAGCGCGCCGCCTCGGCCAGCGCGCGCATCGCTGCATCATCGGGGGCGATGAACACCGCCCGCCGCGCCGAGCCACCGGCGTGGGCCGCACGGGCCAGATCGGCAAGCACCAGCGGGGCTGCCCCGCGCGGCAGCGCGGAGAGCGTCAGCGGGGTGCGGGCGGCAAGGATGTGGGCAAGATCGGGCATGGGCTTTCAACAAGCGGCTCGGGCGCGCCGGCGTTCCCAAGGGGCTGCGTGGGCGCGCGCAAGGCCGCCCCTAGCGCGCAATGGTGACGTAATCGAGCCGCTGCAAGGCTTCGAGCAGGGCGCCGGAAAGATGCGCGGGCGCCGGCGCCGTGCCCAGCGCCCAGGCCATCACGTCAACATCATCGGCATCGAGCAGGGCCTCGAACCAGACAAGTTCCTCCTCGCCCCATGCGCCATGGTGGCGATCGAAGAAGCCGCCGATGAGGAAATCGGCCTCGCGCGTGCCGCGGTGCCAGGCGCGGAAGCGGGCGCGCGCGAGCCGCTGGGCAAAGGGGGGCGTGGCGCTCATGGCTTTGTCCCCTAGCCACAGCTTCGCGCGGCTTCAACTCGCAATGCGCGCAAGGCGGTGTTAGCCAGAAGGCGCGATGCGCCCCGAGGCCCTGAACCCGCTGTTTGCTGAAGTCGCCACGCTCGAGGGCGTGGGGCCCAAGCTGATGCGCCCGCTCGAGCGGCTGGGCCTCACCCGCATCAAGGACCTCGCCTATCACCTGCCCGAACGTTTCGTTACCCGCCGGGCGCTGGCCGATCTTTCCGCAGCGCGCGAGGGCGAACAGGTGATCGTGCCGCTAAGCGCGATCGAGCACCGCGCCCCGCGCCCCGGCAGCCGCGCGCCCTATCGCGTGCTGATGCAGGACGCTGCCGGCACGGTCTGCGCGCTCGCCTGGTTCGGCAAGGCTGCCCATGCGGCCAGGAAGCTGGTGCCGGTGGGCGAGCGGCGCTGGGTGGCAGGCCGGCTCGATCGCTATGGCGACATGCTCCAGATCGTCCATCCCGATCACATCGCTGCCGAAAGCACCGCCGGAATGGCGCGGTTGTGCGAGCCGGTCTATCGCCTCTCCGAGGGGTTGACCCAACCGCGCATGGCCGATTTTGTCGGCCAGGCGCTGGGGCGGCTGCCCGAGCTGCCCGAGTGGATCGAGCCGGGCCAGCTGGCGCGCGCCGACTGGCCATCGTGGCGCGAGGCGCTGCAGCGGGCGCACCGCGGCGAAGACAAGGCGGCGCGCGACCGGCTGGCCTATGACGAATTGCTCGCCAATGCCCTGGCGCTGCTGCTGGTGAGGGCCGAGGGGCGGCGGCGGCGCGGGCAGGCGCTGGTGGGCGATGGGCGGCTGCGCGGCCGGCTGCAACTGCCCTTCGGTCTCACCGGCGCGCAGGCCCGCGCGATCGGCGAGATCGCGGACGACATGGCGCAGGAAGCCCCGATGCTGCGCCTGCTGCAGGGCGATGTCGGCGCGGGCAAGACGGTGGTGGCGCTCCACGCCATGCTGATCGCGGTCGAGGCCGGGCGCCAGGCGGCGCTGCTTGCCCCGACCGAGATCCTCGCCCGCCAGCATCACGAAACCCTGCGCCGCCTGCTCGCCCCGGTCGGGGTGGAGGTGGCGCTGCTGACGGGCCGTGCCAAGGGGCGCGAGCGCGAGGGGCTGCTGATGGGCCTCATCGACGGGTCAATCCCGCTGGTGGTGGGCACCCATGCGATCTTTCAGGACGCGGTGTCCTATCGCGATCTGGCCCTGGTGGTGATCGATGAACAGCACCGCTTTGGCGTGGCCCAGCGCCTCGCGCTCGCCGCCAAGGGCCGCCGCGCCCCACACACCCTGGCGATGACGGCAACCCCGATCCCGCGCTCGCTCACCCTTGCCCATTATGGCGAGATGGATGTGAGCCGCCTCGACGAGCTGCCCCCCGGGCGCCAGCCGATCGACACGCGGGTGGTGCCGATCGGGCGGCTCGATGAGGTGGTCGCGGCGCTCGCGCGCCATCTCGAAAGCGGGCAGCAGGCCTATTGGGTGTGCCCGATGGTGCGCGAGGCCGAAGGGGCGCAGGCAGCGGAAGACATCGCCGCGGCCGAGGCCCGCTTTGCCATGCTCAAGGCGCGGTTCGGCGCGGCTGCGGTGCTGGTGCACGGCCAATTGCGCCCCGAGGTGAAGGACGCGGCGATGGAGCGCTTTGCCAGCGGCGCGGCGCGGCTGCTGGTGGCCACCACGGTGATCGAAGTGGGGGTCGATGTGCCTGCCGCCACGCTGATGGTGATCGAGCAGGCCGAGCGCTTCGGCCTTGCCCAGCTCCACCAGCTGCGCGGTCGGGTGGGGCGGGGTGCGGAAAAATCGGTGTGCCTGCTGCTGCGGGGCGAGGAACTCTCCGAAACCGCCAAGCGGCGCCTGGCGCTGATGCGTGAGACGCAGGATGGTTTTCGCATCGCCGAGGAGGATCTGCAACTGCGCGGCGGGGGCGAACTGCTCGGCACCAGGCAATCGGGCGAAGCCGGCTTTCGCCTCGCCGATCTCGAGCAGACCCAGCGCCTGCTGCCCATCGCCCATGGCGATGCCCGGCTGCTGATGGAGCGCGACGGGGGGCTGACCTCGCCGCGCGGTGAGGCGGCGCGGCTGCTGCTCTACCTGTTCGAGCGCGATTGGGGGGTGCAGCTGCTGCGCGGTGGCTAGAGCGTGAGGCTCACGCCATCTTTCACGAAGCGCGCCACCAGCGCCTCGACCCCTTCGTTGATCGCTTGCAAGGCGGCGCGGAAATCGGCTTCATCGCCGTGGTAGGGATCGGCCACGGCCTCGCCCCTGCGCCCTTCCACCGCATTGAGCAGCAAGGCGAGGCGGGCGCTGGCATCGCGCGGAGCGCGGGCGCGCAGCCCTTCGAGATTGGCGCGATCAAGCGCGAAGATATGGGTGAAGCGGTAGAAATCGCTGCGCTCGATCTGGCGCGCACGCTGGCCGGCAATCTCGACCCCATGGGCACGGGCCATGGCAATCGCGCGCGGATCGGGCGGCTGGCCGACGTGATAGGCCGCCGTGCCGGCCGAATCCACGGCGCAATCAAGCCCGCTGCGCAGCGCCGCCGCGCGGAACGCGCCCTCGGCCATCGGTGACCGGCAGATATTGCCAAGGCACACGAACAGAACCGCCAGATCGTGCTGCCCCCCCCCATGCATGGCGCGGGGCAATATCGCAATTTTCTGCGCCTGTCACGCATCAAGCATTTGCTTTTTCGGGTAATGCGCAAGCAGCGGCAAAGCGCGCCGCTGGAGCCGCCGCTGCCGCTTGTGCGCTGCGCCCCCGCGGGTGGAGCCGTCAGGCCGCCGCGGCCGGGTGCGGCGCGGTGCTGGCGAGCACCTCCTCGACGATGCGCCGCACATTGACCTTGGCCTTGATCCGCGCACCGAGCAGCGCGGTGCCCGAAACCTTGCGTTGCACGAACAGGGTCTCGATCGGCGGGAAGGCCCAGGTGTCCTTGTCCTGCGCGATCGCCCAGCCTTCCTCGCGCAGCAGCGGAATGAAGGCGCGGTCGCCGAAATCGAAGGGCGCATCGGCGCGCATCTCGTTGATGACGATGTCGATCATCCGCCCCACGCGCTCGGGGTGCTTCTCGGCGACGATCGGCAGCATGAACCCGGCCGCGATGGTGGCGGCGAGCACCTCCTCGGCATTGCCCTTGAGGCCCGCCTCGAGCATCCGGCGGTAGCCATTGGCAACCATGGGATCGACCGGGCGGCAGGCACCGAAATCAAGCAGCACGATCTCGCCCGTGGAGCGGCGATAGCGGTAATTGGCGAAATTGGGATCGGTCTGCATCACCCCGAATTCGAACAATTCGCGCGCCACCAGCCGGATCAGCCGGGCAAAGACCTCGTCGCGCCGCGCGGCCGGCTCGTGTGCAAGCTCCTCGATGCTCACCCCGTCCTCGAAGCTCATCGCCAGGATCGCCCCGCGGGTCAGACCCTCGTGGAGCCGTGGCACCACGAAGCCGGGGGTGTCGGCGAGGCGCGCGCGGTAAAGCTCCATCTGGCGGCCTTCGCGGGCATAATCGGCCTCCTCGTGCAGCTGCTGCTTGGCCGCCGCAAGCAGCTTGTCGATCTCAAGCTCGGGCGGGGCAAAGCCGGCGAGCCTCAGCAGCGTCATGACATTGTCCACATCGCTGTCGATGCTTTTGGCAACGCCTGGATATTGCACCTTGATTGCCAGTTCCTCGCCCTCGCGGGTGAGCGCCTTGTGCACCTGGCCGATGCTGGCAGCGGCAATCGGGCGCGGGTTGAACCAGCGGAAATGGCGCCGCCAATCGGCCCCCCATTCGCTCTTGAGCACCGCATCGAGCTGGCGGGTGGGCATGAAATGGGCCTGATCGCGCAAGGTCGCAAGGATGCGCGACAGCTCTGCCGGGAGGAAATCGCCGGCATCAAGGCTGATCATCTGCCCCATCTTCATCGCTGCCCCGCGCAGGTGGGAGAGGCGATCGGCGAGGCGCTGGACATTGCCGGGGGTGAGGATGAGTTCGCGCGCGCTGATCCCGTCGCCGCTGGCGAGGCGCCGCGCGCCCTCGGCCACCATCCCGCCCGCAACCCCCCCGACCAGCCGGCCGAAGCTCGAAAGCCGCGCGATCCGCCCCGCCGGCACCGCGCGCTGGCGGCGCGGGTCATCGGGGGCGTGATCGAAATCGGGGATGCTGTCGTCTTCGGGCACGGGGCGGGGGGCTTCCGACTGGGAGAGGGTGATGGCCTAACGGTCTGCGAGGGGCGGCGTTCCCCTGTTCAGGAAATGCACAGCCCGCCATCGACCGGCAGGCATTGCCCGGTGATGTAATCGGAGTGGGGCGAGGCGAAGAACACGGCGAGGCCCTCAAGCCCCGCATGATCGCCCGGCCGGCGCAGCGGAATGCGCTTGGCCATCCACTCAGCAAACCTGGGGTTGGCCTTGGCGGTGATCTCGGTCTCATAGTAGCCGAAAAGCAGGGCGTTGGCGGTGATCTGGTAGCGCGCCAGCTCATAGGCCGCGGCGCGGGTGAGGCCGTTGAGCGCGGCCTTCGAGGCGGCATAGTCGGACGAGCGGTTGACCCCCATGATCGACTGGCCGGAGGAGGTGGCGATCAGCTTGCCCCCCGGATCGCCGGCTTCGGCGCGGGCGATCATGTGGCGGCTGGCGTGCTTATAGACCAGCGCTGCCCCGCGGGTGTTGACCGCAAGCGTATGGTCCCAGCCTTTGGGGGTGATGTCAGGGATGGCCGCGCCCGCACCCGCAATCCCGGCATTGGCAAAGCACGCATCGAGCCGCCCGAAGGCATCGAGCGTTGCCGCCATGGCCTCCTCGATTGCGGCTTCATCGGCCACATCGCAGTCAAGCGCCAGCACCTCGCCCTTGCCGAGCGCGCGCAATTCCTCGGCCGCGGCGGCGTTCTTGTGTGCATTGCGGCCCCAGATCGCCACGCCTGCGCCGGCCTTTGCCAGCCCGCGGGCCATGGCAAGGCCGATCCCGCCATTGCCCCCGGTGACGAGCGCCACCCGGCCCGATAGATCAAACAGCTCCATGACGGGCGTGGTGGCGCAATCGCGCGCCGCCTGCAAGCCTTGCGCGCGCGGGCGGGAACCGGCATGGCCGCGCGTGGGTTGGCGCTGCGATGGACGGACACCTGAAGCTTTCCCCCGCCGCGCGCGCGCTCGGCTATGCCGGGCTCGTGCCGCAGATCATCTGCATCGCGCTGATCCTCATTGGGCATGAATGGCGCTATTCGGCGCTCGCCGGGGGCTTTGCCTATGCCGCGGCGATCTTCAGCTTTCTTGGCGGGGTGTGGTGGGGGCAGGTGCTGGCCGCGGGGCGCATGGGCGCTGGGGCCTATGGCGTGGCGGTGCTGCCGAGCCTCATTGCCGTGGCGCTGTTCCTGCCCTGGACCTTCGGCTGGGAATGGCCCGGCCCGGCGTTGTTCTATCTCGGCGCCCTGATCGCGTTCTCGCCGCTGATCGACCGTGCACTTGGTCTTGCCACGCGCGATTTCCTGCGGCTGCGCTGGCAGCTCTCGCTCGGCCTCGGGGGGCTGACGATCGCTCTCGGGCTGCTCGCCGGACAGGTGATCTGAGCCGCGCCACCGGGCACCGAGCGGCGCGTTTGCATTGCCTTAACTTTGCTCCTCTAGGGATTGCTATGGTTAATCCCGAGGAAGGCGCCGGGCCGGATGATCCCAATCTTTACATCGCTCACCAAGGCACTGCGGCGCGCGCGCGGTCTTGGCGATGATGGCCTGTCCGATCTCAGGCGCGAGCTGGGGCGGCGCAAGGAGGGCGATCTGCTGCGTGGCAAGCGGATCATGGCGGCGCTGCTGGCGATCCTGTTCGGGGTGGTCGCAGGCGCGATCGATCTTCCGCTGCCCGCCGAGGATCTCTACCGCGCTGCCCGTGCGCAGCTGCGCCTGCGTCCGGCGCCGCAGGACATTGTCTTCATCGCCATCGATGATCGCACCATCGCGGCCTTTGGCGGCCGGATCCCCTCGCGCATCCAGGACAGCGAGGTGATCGACCGGCTGGCCGCAGCGGGCGCCGCCAAGATCCTGTTCGACCGGGCCCATGCCGATCCCGAAACCCCCGAGGCCGATGCGCGCTTTGCCGAGACCCTGGCGCGCCACCGGGGCAAGGTGTGGCTGGGCTTCAGCCCGGAGACGCGATTGGGCGCTCAGATAGGGCCGGAAATCTTGCCGCTGCCGCATTTCCGTTCGCGAGCGGGCCTTGCAAGCATGTTGGGCATGGGCAGCCCCTTTGGCCTGTCGATCACACTCGATACGCGGGCGGAGTTGCGCGAAAAGGCCTATCGCTCGCTTTCGGCCGAGATGGCTGACTACGCCGGGCCAGCCCTGCGCTACCGGCCTGATTATGCTTTCGATCCGCGTTCGATCCCGCGCCTGAGTTACCTTGACGTGCTCGAGGGCAAGATTGCGAGGGGTGCGCTCGAGGGCAAGAAGGTGATCATCGGCGAGGCCTATTTCGCCTCCACCGATGTCTTTGTGATGCCTTTCGGAGCGGATTCTGTGCTGCCGGGCGCCTATTTTCATATCATGGGCGCGCATACGCTGAGGCGCGGCACCCCGGTCGATCTGGGCTGGGTCCCGGCCTTGCTGGCGGCGGGCCTCGCGGTGCTGACGATCGCCGTCATCCGCGGCCGCTCGCGCCGGGTGGTGGGGCTGTGCATCGCCGCGCTTCTTCTGCTTCCGCTCGTGTTAGATGAGTTCGGCTTCAATCTCGACATTATGCCGGCGCTGCTGACGCTCGGCGCCGCCGGCCTCGGCTTTGCCCGGCTCAACCGCAAGTATTTCAACCGCGATGTCGATGCCGTCTCGCCGCAGGCGATCAGTTCGGATCGGCCCAATCCCCGGGTCGATGTTTATGCGCTCAAGATCGCCAATCTCACCGCCATGTCCGAGGAACTTTCGGCGCGCGAGATCGGCGACTTCGTCAACAGTCTGATCGCCTTCGTCAGGGGGCCGGGCGAGGCCGGCGACGTGGCCTTCGAGCGCGACCTGCTGGTCTGGTTGGCGCCGCGCATGGATCGGCTCGAGCTTGAACGCCACGCCGATGGCCTTGCCTTGATGCTCAAGACCGCGATCGGGCATGATTGGCAATCGGCCAGCGGCGCCCCGGCGCTGGGGATCGACACCAACAGCGACTTGCCGCTTGGCCTCAGGATCAAGAAGGCGATGCAGGCGGCCGAGGAAGCCGCCGCGCGCGGGGCGCGCCTGCTGATCAATGATGCAGCCCATCTCGAGGCGCGCAACCACCGTATCGAACTGCTGCGCATGCTCGAGAAGGGCCTGCGCGAGCGCGCCATCGGGGTCGCCTATCAGCCCAAGATCGATCTGGCCACAGGCCGGATCGTCGGGGCCGAAACGCTGATCCGCTGGCAGCCGCAGGGAAGCGAGCCGATCAATCCGCAGGATTTGGTGCTGGCCGCCGAAGCGAGCGAGCGTATCAACGAGCTGACCTTGCTGGTGATGGAAAAGGCGCTGATCGAGGGCAAGCGCGCCATCGCGCTCGATCCCAATTTCAAGCTGGCGATCAACATGTCGGCCAAGAGCCTGAGCGACACCCAGCTGCTGTTCGACATGATGACGCTGCTCGGGCGGCACGATTTTCCCCCTGGCAACCTGGTGCTCGAGCTGACCGAGACCGCCAAGCTCGAGGATGACCGCATCGCCCCGCAGATCGCTGCGCTCAAGCAGCGCGGGATCGGGCTGTCGATCGACGATTTCGGCACTGGCCAGTCAAACCTCGAATATATCGAGAAGCTGCCGAGTTCCGAACTCAAGATCGACAAGCATTTCGTCCAGCACATGGTGAGCTCGGAAGAAAGCCGGGCGGTGGTGCGCGCCACCATCGAGATCGCCCATGCGCTCGGAAAGGTGGTGGTGGCCGAAGGGGTCGAGAGCCAGGCCGTTGCGGCGATGCTGCGGGCGATGGGCTGCGACCTTGGGCAGGGCTATCTGTTCTCGCGCGCGATCACCATGTCCGAGCTGACCGCGATGATGGGCGGAGGGCGGGCTGCAATTAACGGTTGATTAAGGTTAATTTTCTGTTAACGCGTGTCTTGCGGAAACGCTAAAGGAGATGCGCCGTGTGGAACTATTTTCTTTGGCTGCTCGGCTCGCGCTGAGATAGCTGATTGAGATCGACAGAAAGCCCCGGGCGCTCCCCGGGGCTTTTTTGTCGCCTCGCTTCAGGCTTTGGCGCCGCACGGTTGCGGATCCGTGGGGCGCTGGGGAGATGATGCGCAAGCCGCCGCGCAGGCGGCGCGGCTGGCCGCGCGATTGCGCATTCGGTTGGTCTCGGGCGAATCGCTCCCATTTGGCCCCAAGGCCGACTCGCGCCGCTTGGCCGATGTCAGCCAGGCGCGCTCAGACCCACGACGGCATAGCAGCCGAACCAGGTCGAAAACATCACCCCATAGGGCCAGCGCGCCGGGCTGGTGGCGCAGCTTGTAGAGCGCCTCGAGGCTGCGCCCGATATGGGCCGCGGCGGATTTGACGATCCCCGTCTCGGCCAGCCGGGCGATGAAGGCGCGCTGGAGATCGGGCGTGATCGAATTGCGCCGCAGGGCCTTGTGGCGATAGGGGGTGAAGTCGAGCAGCGGGTCGTCTGCACCAATCACCGCGGGCGCGAATTCAAAGGCCACCTCGGAAGTCGCCTGCCGCGCCACCTTACGCTTGTTGCACTTGGGCATCGACGGGCGCTCGAGCGGGGGCGGCAGGTCCACGAGGCAAAGGGTGGCAGGGGGCGGGGGCGGTAGGAAAGGGGGAAGGCGCGTCCCATGGAGGGCGGGGCGCCGCTGGGCCAGCCTCGCCTTCGCTTTTCGTCTCCCCGGGCTTGACCGGGGCGCCTGTGTGCTGCTCTTTGCAGGAAAGCAACAGGCGAGGCTGGCCCATGCCCAACAAGCTCTATTTCGGTGACAATCTTGCCGTGCTGCGCGAGCACATCGCCGATGAGAGCGTCGATCTTGTCTATCTCGATCCGCCGTTCAACTCGAACGCCAATTACAACATCCTGTTCAAATCGCCCGAAGGGGCGGACAGCGACGCGCAGATCGAGGCGTTCGAGGACACCTGGCACTGGAACGCATCCGCCGAGCAAGCCTTTGACGATGTGATGAAAAGCGGGCGTACGCAGGCCTTTGAACTGCTCAACGCGATGCGCCGCTTCCTCGGCGACAATGACATGATGGCCTATCTGGCCATGATGGCGGTGCGGCTGATCGAGCTGCACCGCGTGTTGAAGCCCACGGGCAGCCTCTATCTGCACTGCGACCCTACCGCGAGCCATTATCTCAAGCTGCTGCTGGATGGGGTGTTTGGGGCGCGCTGTTTCGTTAACGAAATAGCTTGGGAGCGGACGGCGCCGAAAGGCCACGCTTTCACGCGGTTCCCGTCCAGCCATGACGTAATCTTCTTCTATCGAAAGAGCGAAGGTGCTGCATGGCATCCGCAATACGGCGAATACGACGAGAGCTATGTCGAAAGCCACTATTCGCAAATTGAGCCAGAAACTGGCCGTCGCTATCAGCTAGATAACCTTCTGAACCCAAACAAAAATAGGCCCAATCTGACCTATGAGTTTCTTGGCGTAACAAAAGTTTGGCGTTGGACGAAAGAAAGAATGCAGAAGGCTTACGACGATGGCCTTATCGTCCAGAGTGCACCTGGCAAGGTGCCTCGCTTCAAGAGGTATCTTGATGAGCAAAAGGGTATGGCGATCACAAGCGTTTGGACTGACATCCCGCCCCTCAACTCCCAAGCCCAAGAACGCCTCGGCTACCCCACCCAAAAGCCGCTGGCGCTGCTCGAGCGCATCATTTCCGCCTCGTCCAACGAGGGCGATGTGGTGCTCGATCCCTTCTGCGGCTGCGGCACCGCGGTGCACGCCGCGCAGAAACTGGGGCGGCAATGGATCGGGATTGATGTCACCCACCTGGCCATCGGCCTGATCGAAAAGCGGATGCGGCAGGCCTTCCCCGGGCTTACCTTCGAGGTGATCGGACGCCCGCAACACCTTGGCTCCGCGCTCGATCTTGCCGCGCGCGACAAGCACCAGTTTGAACTCTGGGCCTTGTCGGTGGTCGATGCCCAGCCGTGGAAGGGCGGGCGCAAGGGCGCCGATGGCGGGATCGATGGCATCATCTACTTCAAGCCCGATGGCAAGAAGACCGAGCGCGCGATTGTCGAGGTCAAGGGCGGGGGCGTGGGGGTGAAGGATGTCGGCCGCCTCGCGCAGGTGATCGAGCGCGAGCGCGCGCCCATCGGCGTGCTCATCACCGCGCAGGCCCCGACCCGCCGATGGAGCGCGATGCCGCCGCCGTGGGCCTCTGGGAAAACCCCACGACGGGGCGCAAATATCCGCGCCTGCAAATCCTCACGCTCGCCGAGATGTTCCAGGGCAAGCGGCCCAACATCCCGCTGGTCGATGTGGCCGTGGGCAAACAGGCGCGGCGCGAGGATACGGATGCGGGCAAGCAGGGACGTTTGCTGTGACCCTTGCGCCAGACGCCTCCCGCGTCTGCCACCTTCCCATTCGTGCCGAACGGGGGCACCTGCCGCCAGCCGATCGCGCCATGACGGGGAGCGGCAGGCCGACGCGCCCTTGACCCCCGCCCCAAACCCGCCTATGGGCGCGCATCCTTTGGGGGCGTGCCCCCTTGGGCAAGGCTGAACATTGGCGGTGCGTTGTCCTCTCGCAGGGTGGCGGCCGGCAAAGTAACCCGGTGGCCGAAGGGCCGCGCGAGATGGGTGGAGCGTTTCGGCTTGTGTGAGCAAGGATGCCTGCGCGGCGGGCATTTTTCCAGCTTGTCCCCCGGATCAGATCCGGGGCGAGGGCTTCGCGCAAGGCAATCCTCCCTTCCCAACATCGCCCGGCACCCGTGCTCACCAGCCTCGGCGGGATGGTCGGCGCGCGCAGGCGCATCGGCCTTCAGGAAGGTAGCGGCGCCCCTCCAGCAAGAGGGGCAGTGGCTTTCCGCCCGTAACGGGGCGCCCCGGCCGCGCAAGTGCGCGTGCCGGCAAACCAGGTGAAGAGAGAAACGCTTAATGCCGACGATCAACCAGCTGGTCCGCAAGGGCCGCAAGCCGCAGAAGGCCAAGAGCAAGGTCCCTGCGATGGAGCAGAACCCGCAGAAGCGCGGCGTCTGCACCCGCGTCTATACGACGACCCCGAAGAAGCCCAACTCGGCGCTGCGCAAGGTGGCCAAGATCCGCCTGACCAACAGCCGCGAGGTGATCTCCTACATCCCCGGCGAAGGCCACAACCTGCAGGAGCACTCGGTGGTGCTGATCCGCGGCGGGCGCGTGCGCGACCTGCCGGGTGTGCGCTATCACGTGCTGCGCGGTGTGCTCGACACGCAGGGGGTGAAGGATCGCAAGCAGTCGCGCTCGAAGTACGGCGCCAAGCGTCCGAAGTAAGGTTTCAACGGGGCAAAGGTCCTTCGCTCCACCCAGCCACCGACCAGGTGGCTTCCGGGTGGCCGGCCAAAAAGGTCGCGAACGCGGAGCGGGCCGGAGTCGCAGGGCGCTTGCGCGAGGCAAGCGGCCACTCCGAAGGAGTTATTCAAGATGTCACGTCGTCGTCGTCCCGAAAAGCGGGTCATCCTGCCCGATCCCCAGTACGGGGATCAGATCCTGTCGAAGTTCATGAACAACCTGATGCTCGACGGGAAGAAGGCGGTGGCCGAGAAGATCGTCTATGGCGCGCTTGCCGCGGTCGAGGCCAAGGCCAAGACCGATCCGCTGCAGCTGTTCCATGACGCGCTCAACAATGTGAAGCCCCAAGTCGAGGTGCGCAGCCGCCGCGTTGGCGGGGCGACCTATCAGGTGCCGGTCGAGGTGCGCCCCGAGCGCGCCCAGGCGCTGGCCATCCGCTGGCTGATCGCCGCGGCGCGCGGGCGTCCGGAGACCACCATGGCCGCGCGGCTCTCGGCCGAGCTGATGGATGCAGCCAACAACCGCGGCAATGCCGTCAAGAAGCGCGAGGACACCCACCGCATGGCCGATGCCAACCGCGCCTTCTCGCACTATCGCTGGTAAGACGCGGGATCGGGACAGCCGGAAGGCGCGCGCGGGGTTTTGTTGCCCCTGGCGAGGCGCAGGGTCTTCTGGCTGTCACATTTTTCCCTATATGGGGCCTGACCGCGTCCCGGCGGCCCCCTGACATTGAAGGAACCTCACATGGCCCGCGAGTATCCGCTGGAGCGCTATCGCAACATCGGCATCATGGCGCACATCGATGCCGGCAAGACCACCACCACCGAGCGCATCCTCTATTACACCGGCAAGTCCTACAAGATCGGCGAGGTGCATGATGGCGCCGCGACGATGGACTGGATGGAGCAGGAGCAGGAGCGCGGGATCACCATCACCTCGGCGGCCACCACCACCTTCTGGACCGCCGAGGATCCGACCAAGGACCCGATGAGCGATCCCGAGACGCTGCGTGCCGGCATGCCCAAGCACCGCATCAACATCATCGACACCCCTGGCCACGTGGACTTCACCATCGAGGTGGAGCGGTCCCTGCGCGTGCTCGACGGCGCGGTGGCGGTGTTCGACGGTGTGGCCGGTGTGGAACCGCAATCGGAAACCGTGTGGCGCCAGGCCGACAAGTATGGCGTCCCCCGGATGTGCTTCATCAACAAGCTCGACCGCACCGGCGCTGATTTCTACTACTGCGTGCAGTCGATCATCGACCGGCTCGGCGCCAAGCCGCTGGTGCTCTATCTCCCGATCGGGGCCGAGAGCAACCTTCAGGGCGTGGTTGATCTCGTCAACAACCGCGGGATCGTCTGGAAGGACGAGAGCCTCGGTGCGAAGTACGAATTCATCCCGATCCCGGCCGACATGGCCGACAAGGCCGCCGAATATCGCGAGAAGCTGATCGAGACGGTCGTCGAGCAGGACGACGAGGTGATGGAGGCCTATCTCGAAGGCAACGAGCCCGATGTGCCGACCATCAAGAAGCTGATCCGCAAGGGCACCATCGCGCGCGATTTCGTGCCGATCACCTGCGGTTCGGCGTTCAAGAACAAGGGCGTGCAGCCGCTGCTCGATGCGGTGGTCGATTACATGCCCTCGCCGCTCGACATTCCCCCGATCAAGGGCGTGCTGCCCGGCACCGACGAGGAGGCCGAGCGCCCCTCGAGCGACGATGCGCCCTTCGCCGCGCTGGCGTTCAAGATCATGAACGACCCCTTTGTCGGTTCGCTCACCTTCACCCGCATCTATTCGGGCAAGCTCACCAAGGGCCAAGTGCTCAATTCGGTGAAGGACAAGAAGGAAAAGATCGGGCGCATGCTGCTCATGCACTCGAACAACCGCGAGGACATCGACGAGGCCTTTGCCGGTGATATCGTCGCGCTTGCCGGGATGAAGGACACCACCACCGGCGACACGCTGTGCGATCCGGCCAAGCCGATCATCCTGGAGCGCATGGAGTTCCCCGAGCCGGTGATCGAGCTGTCGGTCGAACCGAAGACCAAGGCCGACCAGGAAAAGATGGGCATCGCGCTGAATCGCCTGGCGCAGGAGGATCCCTCGTTCCGGGTCTCGACCGATCACGAAAGCGGCCAGACCATCATCAAGGGGATGGGCGAGCTTCACCTTGACATCATCGTTGACCGCATGCGCCGCGAGTTCAAGGTCGAGGCCAATGTCGGTGCGCCGCAGGTGGCCTATCGTGAATATCTCGCCCGCGAGGTCGAGGTCGACTACACCCACAAGAAGCAGTCGGGCGGCTCGGGCCAGTTCGGCCGCGTCAAGGTGATCTGCACCCCCGGCGAGCGCGGGCAGGGGATCATCTTCCACGACGAGATCAAGGGCGGGAACATTCCGCGCGAATATATCCCGGCGATCGAGAAGGGCTTCCGCGAGCAGGCCGCCAGCGGCCACCTCGTCGGCTTCCCGATCATCGACTTCACCATCCGCCTGATCGACGGCGCCTATCACGACGTCGACTCGAGCGCGATCGCCTTCGAGATCGCCGCGCGCGGGGCGATGCGCGAAGTGGCGCAGAAGGCCGGGATCAAGCTGCTCGAGCCGATCATGAAGGTCGAGGTGGTCACCCCCGATGATTATCTCGGCGACGTGATCGGCGATCTCAACTCGCGGCGCGGGCAGATCCAGGGCACCGACACCCGTGGCAATGCCCAGGCAGTCGAGGCCTTCGTGCCGCTGGCCAACATGTTTGGCTACGTCAACGAGCTGCGCTCTTTCACCCAGGGGCGGGCGCAGTACACGATGATCTTCTCGCACTATGACGAGGTTCCGGCCAACGTCGCAGCCGAGGTCAAGGAGAAACTTGCCTAAGCCGGCCTGACGGTCTAGGGGCGGCGCCTGATTCTGCGGGCGCCGCCGTTCTCCCGCGATGACATCACCTCATTCAAGCCACCTCATTCCATTCAAGAAGGTACACCAGAGAAATGGCCAAGGAAAAGTTCCAGCGGACCAAGCCGCACTGCAACATCGGCACCATCGGTCACGTCGACCATGGCAAGACCACCCTGACCGCCGCGATCACCAAGGTGATGGCCGAGACCTATGGCGGTGAAGCGGTCGATTTCGCCAACATCGACAAGGCCCCCGAAGAGCGCGAGCGCGGCATCACCATCTCGACCGCCCACGTCGAGTATGAGAGCGAGAAGCGCCACTACGCCCACGTCGACTGCCCGGGCCACGCTGACTACGTGAAGAACATGATCACCGGCGCGGCGCAAATGGACGGCGCGATCCTGGTGGTGAACGCGGCTGACGGCCCGATGCCGCAGACCCGCGAGCACATCCTGCTCGCCCGTCAGGTCGGCGTGCCGGCGCTGGTCGTGTACATGAACAAGGTCGATCAGGTCGACGATCCGGAAATCCTCGAGCTGGTCGAACTCGAAGTGCGCGAATTGCTCTCGAGCTACGATTTCGATGGCGACAACATTCCGATCATCAAGGGTTCGGCGCTGGCCGCGCTCGAAGGGCGCGATGACGAGATCGGCAAGAACTCGATCCTCGAGCTGATCAAGGCGGTTGACGAATACATCCCGCAGCCCGACCGTCCGATCGACAAGGACTTCCTGATGCCGATCGAAGACGTGTTCTCGATTTCGGGTCGCGGCACCGTGGTGACCGGCCGTGTCGAGACCGGCGTGGTTTCGGTGGGCGACGAAGTCGAGATCGTCGGTCTGCGCGACACCCGCAAGACCACCGTGACCGGCGTCGAGATGTTCCGCAAGCTGCTCGACCGCGGCGAGGCGGGCGACAATATCGGTGCGCTGATCCGCGGCGTTGCCCGTGACGAGGTCGAGCGCGGCCAGGTGCTGTGCAAGCCCGGTTCGGTCAAGCCGCACACTGAGTTCGAGGCCGAGGTTTACGTGCTCTCGAAGGACGAAGGTGGCCGTCACACCCCGTTCTTCGCCAACTATCGTCCGCAGTTCTACTTCCGCACCACCGACGTGACCGGCGAAGTGATCCTTCCCGAAGGCACCGAGATGGTGATGCCGGGCGACAACGTCTCGATCGGTGTCAAGCTGATCGCCCCGATCGCCATGGATGAAGGCCTGCGCTTCGCCATTCGCGAAGGGGGCCGCACCGTTGGCTCGGGCGTGGTCTCGAAGATCACCAAGTAAGCCTGCGCTTAGGCCCCTCGCGGGCCAGAGCGCTCCCGATCAGGCCCGGCAGCTGCCCAGTGCGCTGCCGGGTCTTTTCGTTACTGGAAGGTTTGGGGGAAGGTGCCTGCGGGGCGTTTCGCGGTCACGCAATTTCCTTGCGATCGCCCCTTGCCATTGCCGGGCGCCGCCCGTATAGGCGCGCATCCGCTGGCGAGATTCGTAGGCCTTCACGGGCAAGGAACCGCCGGCACGAGTTTCGAGACGGGCCGCCCGCTTTCGGGAAACCGGGCATCGCGGGGCGGCTTTGCTTTTTGGGAATGGCCGGGCACCCGGCCGGACCTCGGCTCTTTCGCATCGGTAGTAGGACATGGAAGCTCAGAATATCCGTATTCGCCTCAAGGCGTTCGATCACCGCGTTCTCGACCAGGCGACCGGCGAGATCGCCGATACGGCCCGCCGCACCGGCGCGCTCATTCGGGGCCCCATTCCGCTGCCGACGCGGATCGAGAAGTTCACCGTGAACCGCGGCCCGCATGTCGACAAGAAGTCGCGCGAGCAGTTCGAGGTGCGCACTTACAAGCGGCTGCTCGATATCGTGCAGCCCAACGCCCAGACCGTGGACGCGCTGATGAAGCTCGACCTGGCTGCCGGCGTGAATGTTGAGATCAAGCTGGCTTGAGGCCGGCAGAAAAGCCCCTGCCGTTATGGCAGGGGCCTCTATCGTCGGGGCGCAAGCGCCCCGCCAGACGATAGGGTGGATACCGCCGGATCGCTGATCCGGGCTGCGTCCCCCGTCTCGCACCAGGTGCCGCAATCGCGGCGCGGTGCACTCAGCCCAGGCGGGGCGATGCATGACATTTCGGGCTGAAGCGGCTGGGGCACCTGGTGCCTTGGTCTCACGCACCCTTGTGGATGGTCTGCAGGGGTGCCTCTGTCGAGGAGTGAACAGACGATGCGCACCGGCGTTATCGCCAAGAAGGTCGGGATGACCCGCCTGTTCCAGGAGGATGGCCGCCATGTGCCGGTCACCGTCCTGGCGCTGGAGAATTGCCAGGTGGTCTCGCACCGCACTGCTGAGCGCGATGGCTATTATGCCGTCCAGCTCGGCGCGGGCGAAGCCAAGCAGAAGAACGTGGCCAAGCCGCAGCGCGAGCACTTCGCCAAGGCCGATGTCGGCCTCAAGAAGAAGGTCGCCGAGTTTCGGGTGGACAGCGCCGAGGCGCTGGTGCCGGTGGGCGCCACGATCAGCGCCGATCATTTCGTTGCCGGGCAGATGGTCGACATCACCGGCCACACCCAGGGCAAGGGCTTTGCTGGGGCGATGAAGCGTTGGGGCTTTGGCGGTATGCGCGCCACCCACGGCGTGTCGATCTCGCACCGCGCCCATGGTTCGACCGGCAACCGCCAGGATCCGGGCCGGGTGTTCAAGGGCAAGAAGATGGCCGGTCACATGGGTGATCGCCAGCGCACCCAGCAGAACCTCGAGATCGTCCGCACCGATGCCGAGCGCGGCCTGCTGTTCGTCAAGGGCTCGGTGCCCGGTGCCAAGAACGGCTGGCTGCTGGTGCGCGATGCGGTCAAGCTGCCGCTTCCCGCCGGCGCGCCGTTCCCGGGTGCGGTGATCGAGAAGAAGGCCCCCGTGGCCGACGAGACCCCCGTGGCGGCGGAGCCGGCTGTGGCCGAGGCTCCGGCCAGCGAAGAGAACAAGGAAGGCTGAGCCATGAAGATCAAGGTTCAGAACATCGAAGGCGGGGCCGCGGGCGACATCGAGCTGTCCGACGCGGTGTTCGGCATCGAGCCGCGCGCAGACATCCTCCACCGCGTGGTGACCTGGCAGCTCGAGAACCGCCGCGCGCCGGCGCGCCCGACGCGCGAGCGTTCGGACGTTGCCCGCACCGGCAAGAAGTTCGGTCGCCAGAAGGGCGGCGGGGCGGCGCGTCACGGTGACCGCAAGGCGCCGGTGTTCATCGGTGGCGGCAAGGCTCACGGCGCGCGCAAGCGCACATTCGAGCAGTCGCTCAACAAGAAGATCCGCGCGCTCGGGCTCAAGATGGCGCTGTCGAGCAAGGCGCGCGAGGGCCTCGTGGTGGTGGAAAGCCTTGCGCTCAAGGAGGCCAAGACCAAGGCCCTCAAGGGCCACCTCGCCAAGGCCGGGCTGACTGGCAAGGTGCTGGTCATCGACGGTGAGCAGGTCGATGCCGGCTTCAAGATCGCGGCGCGCAACCTGCCGGGCGTCAACGTGCTCCCGGCGATCGGCGCCAATGTCTACGACATCCTCAACCACGACACCCTGGTGCTGACCAAGGCTGCCGTCGAGAAGCTGGAGGCGCGCTTCAATGGCTAAGAAGCAGACTGTCGATGCGCGTCACTATGACGTGATCATCGCCCCGCACATCACCGAAAAGTCGACCCTTGCCTCGGAGCAGAACGCCGTGGTGTTCAAGGTCGCGCGGGGCGCCACCAAGCCGCAGATCAAGGAGGCGGTCGAGGCGATCTACGACAAGAAGGTCGTCGCCGTGAACACCCTGATCCAGAAGGGCAAGACCAAGCGCTGGAAGGGCAAGGCCTATCAGCGCAGCGACGTGAAGAAGGCCATCGTCACCCTGGCCGAGGGTGAGATGATCGACATCACCAGCGGCATCTGAGGCCAGGGGACAGGATAGGAACGATGGCACTCAAGAACTACAAGCCGACCAGTCCCGCCCGGCGCGGCCTGATCCTGGTCGACAAGTCGGCGCTCTACAAGGGCAAGCCGGTCAAGGCGCTGACCGAAGGCAAGCGCAAGACCGGCGGGCGCAACAACAAGGGTCATGTCACCTCGCGTGGCATCGCCGGCGGTCACAAGCAGAAGTACCGCTTCATCGATTTCAAGCGGCGCAAGTGGGACATGCCGGCCAAGGTCGAGCGGCTGGAATATGATCCCAACCGCACCGCTTTCATCGCCCTCATCACCTATGAGGATGGCGAGCAGGCCTATATCCTCGCGCCGCAGCGGTTGGCCGTGGGCGATCAGGTGATTGCCGGCGAGAAGGTCGACACCAAGCCCGGCAATGCCATGCTGCTCGGCCAGATGCCGGTCGGCACGATCTGCCACAATGTCGAGATGAAGCCGGGCAAGGGTGGCCAGATCGCCCGTTCCGCCGGCACCTATGTGCAGGTGGTGGGGCGCGATCGCGCTTTCGTGATCGTGCGCCTCAATTCGGGCGAGCAGCGCTATCTGCGCGCCGACTGCATGGGCACGGTGGGGGCGGTGTCGAACCCCGATAACGCCAACCAGAACTTCGCCAAGGCCGGGCGCAGCCGGTGGATGGGTCGCCGTCCGCTGACCCGCGGCGTGGCCAAGAACCCGGTCGATCACCCCCATGGTGGTGGTGAGGGCCGCACCTCGGGTGGTCGCCATCCGGTGACTCCGTGGGGCAAGCCGACCAAGGGGGCCCGCACGCGCCACAACAAGCAGACGGACAAGATGATCATCCGTTCGCGTCACGCGAAGAAGAAGAGGTAAGAGACAATGGCACGTTCCGTCTGGAAAGGTCCGTTTGTCGAGCTGAGCCTGCTCAAGAAGGCTGAGGCGGCGCAGGAAACCACCAACGCCAAGCCGATCAAGACCTGGTCGCGGCGTTCGACGATCCTGCCGCAGTTCGTCGGGCTCACCTTCAATGTCTATAACGGGCACAAGTTCATTCCCGTTTCGGTCACGGAAGAAATGGTCGGTCACAAGCTCGGGGAATTCGCGCCGACGCGCACCTTCCCCGGCCATGCCGCCGACAAGAAGGGCAAGCGCTAATGGGCAAGGCAAAGGCACCCCGCCGCGTGGGCGACAACGAGGCGCTGGCGGTCGGCACCACCATCCGTGGGTCGGCGCAAAAGCTCAACCTGGTTGCGGCGATGATCCGCGGCAAGAAGGTCGAGGAGGCGATGAACATTCTCGCCTTCTCGAAGCGGGCGATGGCGCGCGATGCGAGCAAGGTGCTCGCCTCGGCGATCGCCAATGCCGAGAACAACCACAACCTTGATGTCGACGCGCTGATCGTCGCCGAGGCGAGCGTGGGCAAGTCGGTGACGATGAAGCGCTTCCACACCCGCGGCCGCGGCAAGTCGACCCGGATCCTGAAGCCGTTCTCGCGGCTGCGGATCGTGGTGCGCGAAGTCGAGGAGGCGTAAGATGGGTCAGAAGAGCAATCCGATCGGTCTGCGCCTGCAGATCAACCGCACCTGGGACAGCCGCTGGTATGCCGAAGGGCGCGACTATGCCAAGCTGCTCAAGGAAGATGTCGAAATCCGCAACTACATCATGAAGAACCTGCCCCAGGCGGCGGTCTCCAAGGTGGTGATCGAGCGTCCGGCCAAGCTGTGCCGGGTGTCGATCTATGCGGCGCGGCCCGGCGTCATCATCGGCAAGAAGGGCGCCGACATCGAGAAGCTGCGCGCCAAGCTGGCGACGATGACCGAGAGCGACGTCAAGCTCAACATCGTCGAGATCCGCAAGCCCGAGATCGACGCCAAGCTCGTCGCCCAGGGCATTGCCGATCAGCTGGTGCGCCGCGTGGCCTTCCGCCGGGCGATGAAGCGCGCGGTGCAATCGGCGCTGCGGCTCGGCGCCGAGGGCGTCAAGATCGTCTGCGGCGGCCGGCTCGGCGGGGCGGAGATCGCCCGTGTCGAATGGTATCGTGAAGGCCGGGTGCCGTTGCACACGCTGCGCGCCAATATCGACTATGCCGAGGCCGAAGCGCTCACCGCCTATGGCGTCATCGGGATCAAGGTGTGGATCTTCAAGGGCGAGATCCTCGCCCATGATCCCACCGCCCAGGACCGCCTGATGATGGAAGCCCAGACTTCCGGCGTCCGGCCGGCCCGCTAAAGGTTAAAGACGATGCTGCAACCGAAGAAGACCAAGTTCCGCAAGGCCTTCAAGGGCCGGATCAAGGGCGAAGCCAAGGGTGGTACCACCCTCAACTTCGGCTCCTATGGCCTCAAGGCGCTCGAGCCGGAGCGGATCACCGCGCGCCAGATCGAGGCCGCGCGCCGCGCCATCACCCGCCACATCAAGCGCCAGGGGCGCCTGTGGATCCGGGTGTTCCCCGATGTTCCGGTGTCGAAGAAGCCGGCCGAGGTGCGCCAGGGCAAGGGCAAGGGTTCGGTCGAATATTGGGCGGCGCGCGTGAAGCCGGGCCGGATCCTGTTCGAGCTCGACGGCGTTGCCGGCCCGCTGGCTGCCGAAGCCTTCGCCCGGGCGGCGATGAAGCTGCCGATCAAGACCAAGGTTGTCGCCCGGCTTGGCGACACCAGCCACCTGGGAGGTGAATGATGGCCGATATTGCCGATCTTCGCACCAAGACCGATGACCAGCTTGCCGCCGAGCTCCTCGAGCTCAAGCGCGAGCAGTTCAACCTGCGTTTCCAGGCGGCCACCAACCAGCTCGAGGCGCCTTCGCGCATCCGTGAGGTGCGCCGCACCATCGCGCGGATCAAGACGCTGCAGAACGAACGCGCGGCCAAGGCCGCGGCGGCCAAGGCCTGAGGAGAACCACAATGCCCAAGCGTATCCTCGTCGGGACTGTGACCTCCGACAAGACCGACAAGACCGTGACCGTGCTGGTCGAGCGCAAGGTCAAGCACCCGCTCTACGGCAAGATCATCCGCCGCTCGAAGAAGTATCACGCCCACGACGAGAACAATGAATATTCGGTCGGGGACGTGGTGCGGATCGAGGAGACCCGCCCGATTTCCAAGACCAAGACCTGGATCGTGATCGACCGGGTGGTGGCGGGCGGCGTGCAGGCGGTGGAAGCCGATCTTGACGTTGCCGAAGCTGGCAATTGAGCAACTGACGTTTAACGGAACTCCCGGGCCCCGGTCGGATCGGGCCGTCCCGGAAAGCCAATGAGAAGGACAACGGATCGATGATCCAGATGCAATCCAATCTCGACGTCGCGGACAACAGCGGCGCCAAGCGCGTCCAGTGCATCAAGGTGCTGGGCGGCTCGAAGCGCCGGACCGCGGGCGTCGGCGACGTGATCGTCGTCTCGATCAAGGAGGCGCAGCCGCGCGCCAAGGTCAAGAAGGGCGACGTGCACCGCGCGGTGATCGTGCGCACCAAGAAGGACGTACGCCGTCCCGATGGCACGGTGATCCGCTTCGACACCAACGCCGCGGTGCTGGTGAACAAGAACGAGGAACCGATCGGCACCCGTATCTTCGGCCCGGTGGTGCGCGAGCTGCGTTCGCGCGGGTTCATGAAGATCATCAGCCTTGCTCCGGAGGTGCTGTGATGTCGGCTGCCAAGATCAAGAAGGGTGACAGCGTCGTGGTGCTGTCGGGCAAGGACAAGGGCCGCACCGGCACGGTCGCCAAGGTTCTGCCCAAGGATGGCAAGGTGGTGGTCGAAGGGATCAACATCGTGGCCCGCCACCGCAAGCCGAGCCAGCTCAATCCGCAGGGCGGGATCGAGCGCTTCCCCGCGCCGATGCCGATCTGCAAGGTCGCGATTGCCGATCCCAAGACCGGCAAGCCCACCCGCGTCCGCTTTGAAGTGAAGGACGGCAAGAAGGTGCGTGTCGCCGTCAAGAGTGGGGAGACCATCGATGGCTGATTACACCCCCCGGCTGAAGGCCAAGTACGAGGCCGAGATCGTCAAGGCGATGACCGAGAAGTTCGGTTACAAGAACCGGATGGAAGTGCCCAAGCTCGAGAAGATCACGCTCAACATGGGCGTGGGCGAGGCGAGCCAGGACAAGAAGAAGGTCCAGACCGCGGCGGAAGAAATGGCGCTGATCGCCGGGCAGAAGCCGGTTATCACCCTCGCCAAGAAGTCGATCGCGCAGTTCAAGCTGCGCGAGGGCATGCCGATCGGCTGCAAGGTCACCCTGCGGCGCGAGCGCATGTACGAGTTTCTCGACCGCCTCGTGACCATCGCCATGCCGCGCATCCGTGACTTCCGCGGCCTCAACCCGCGCTCGTTCGATGGCCGCGGCAACTATGCGATGGGGCTCAAGGAACAGATTGTCTTTCCCGAGATCAGCTACGACAAGATCGAGAAGGTGCGGGGCATGGACATCATCATCACCACCACCGCACGCACCGACGAGGAAGCGCGCGAGCTGCTGCGCCTGTTCGGCTTCCCCTTCCAGGGCGAGGCGCCCGGCGCCAAGGGTGCCCAGCACAAGGAGGCGGCGTGAGCCGCTTCCTCCCCGAGACACGAGACAAGAGAGCTTAAGTCCATGGCGAAACTGAGTTCGATCAACAAGAACGAGCGGCGCAAGAAGCTGGTCAAGCAGTATGCGGCCAAGTATGCCAAGCTCAAGGCGATCGCGAATGACACCTCGCGCGACGAGACCGAGCGGCTGATGGCCCGGCTCAAGCTGGCCGAGCTTCCGCGCAATGCGAACCCCACCCGGGTGCGCAACCGCTGCGCCACCACCGGCCGCCCGCGCGGCTACTATCGCAAGTTCGGCATCAACCGCATCGAACTGCGCCAACTGGGCAATGCCGGGATGATCCCCGGCCTGACCAAGTCGAGCTGGTGAGGACTGACACATGGCATTGACCGATCCTCTGGGTGACATGCTCACCCGCATCCGCAACGGCCAGCAGGCGAAGAAGGACTCGGTCCTCACGCCCGCGAGCAAGCTGCGTGCCAGCGTGCTGGAGGTGCTCCAGCGCGAGGGCTATATCCGCGGCTATTCCGAGGACACCTCGGGCAAGCACAAGGCGCTGCGGATCGAGCTCAAGTATTTCGAGGGCGAGCCGGCGATCAAGCACGTCGCGCGCGTCTCGCGGCCGGGCCGGCGCATCTATTCGGGGGCCAAGGACCTGCCGATGGTGCGCAACGGGCTTGGCATCACCATCGTCTCGACTCCCAAGGGCGTGCTTTCGGATGCCGAGGCGCGCGCCAAGAATGTCGGCGGCGAAGTGCTGGCGGAGGTGTTCTGATGAGCCGCATCGGCAAGAAGCCGGTGGCGATCCCGGGCGGGGTGACGGCCACCATCGACAATGGCACGCTCACGGTGAAGGGTCCCAAGGGCACGCTCACCATGGGCCTGTCGGATCTCGTCGAATATAATCTCGGCGAGGGCGAGATTTCGGTGAAGCCTGCCAATGACAGCCGTCAGGCGCGGGCCTTCTGGGGGATGCAGCGCACGCTGGTTGCCAACCTCGTCGAAGGCGTCACCCAGGGCTTTACCAAGGTGCTGGTGATCAAGGGCGTCGGCTACCGCGCCAATGCCCAAGGCCGCACGCTCAAGCTGCAGCTCGGCTACAGCCACGATGTCGATCTGCCGGTGCCCGAGGGGCTGGAGGTCAAGACCCCGGACCAGACCACGATCGAGATCAGCGGCACCGACAAGCAGGCCGTGGGCCAGTTCGCCGCCGAGATCCGCCGCTGGCGCAAGCCCGAGCCCTACAAGGGCAAGGGGATCGCCTATCGCGACGAGTATATCTTCCGCAAGGAAGGGAAGAAGAGGTAAGATGGCCAAGCTCTCCCTGTTCGAACGGCGGCGGCGCCGGGTTCGCAGCGCGCTCCGGGCGCGCGCCGGTGGCAAGCCGCGCCTGTCGGTGCACCGCACCGGCCGTCACATCTACGCCCAGATCATCGACGATGCCGCTGGCCGCACGCTGGCGGCGGCCTCGACCCTTGGCGCCAAGAACGGCGGGGCCAATGTCGCGGCCGCGGCCGAGGTTGGCAAGGCGATCGCCGAGGCCGCCAAGAAGGCGGGCGTGACCACTGTCGTGTTCGATCGCGGCGGTTTCCTGTTCCATGGCCGCGTCAAGGCGCTGGCCGATGCCGCCCGTGAAGGCGGGCTGGAGTTCTGAGAATGGCTGACGAAAACACCATCGAGGCGCCGGAAAGCGGCGAGTTCGGCGGCGATGCCGCTGAGACCCAGGGCCGTCGGGGCCGGGGCCGGGGCCGCGAGAGCGGCGAAGGCCGGGGCCGCGGGCGCGGCAACCGCGATGATCGTCGCGGCGGCAAGACCGAGGAAGACGATGGCCTGATCGAGAAGCTGGTGCACATCAACCGCGTCTCCAAGACCGTCAAGGGCGGCAAGCGCTTCGGCTTTGCCGCGCTGGTGGTGGTGGGCGATGGCCAGGGCCGGGTCGGCTTTGGCCACGGCAAGGCCCGCGAGGTGCCCGAGGCGATCACCAAGGCGACCGCGGCGGCGCGCAAGAAGATGATCCGCGTGCCGCTCAAGGAAGGCCGCACCCTGCACCATGACGGCAATGGCCGCTTCGGGGCGGGCAAGGTGACGGTGCGCACCGCGCCTCCGGGCACCGGCATCATCGCCGGCGGTCCGATGCGTGCGGTGTTCGAGAGCCTTGGCGTGGCTGACGTCGTGACCAAGTCGGTCGGCACCTCCAACCCCTACAACATGATCCGCGCCACCTTTGCGGCGCTCTCCGAGCAGACCTCGCCCAAGTCGGTAGCCCAGCGTCGCGGCAAGAAGGTTGCCGACCTGCTCGGGCGCGGCGGGGCGAGCGCGACCGAGGCCGAGGCCGAAGCCGCGGCGATCGTGGAGTAATCGACAATGGCTACCATCAAGATCAAGCAGATCGGTTCGCCGATCCGGCGGCCCGAGAGCCAGCGCAAGATCCTCATCGGTCTGGGACTCAACAAGATGCACAAGGTGGTCGAGCGCCAGGACACCCCCGAGGTGCGCGGTGCGATCGCCAAGATCCCGCATCTTGTGAAGGTGATCGACTGAGAGACTGTGGCGGGCAGGAATTCGTCCTGCCCCGTCATTCCGGTGACAGCCGGGATCGGGAGCGGCGCGCGCGTCCGCTCTGCGGCAGAGCTAACCCACGCACCCGGACTTCACCGGGGCCAATGACAGCGAGTGCAAGACCATGAAACTCAATAACCTGCGCGACAATGCCGGGGCCCGCAAGGGGCGTATCCGGGTGGGCCGCGGTATCGGTTCGGGCAAGGGCAAGACCGCCGCGCGCGGCCAGAAGGGCCAGAAGGCGCGTTCGGGCGTGTCGATCAACGGCTTCGAGGGCGGCCAGATGCCGCTCCACATGCGCCTGCCCAAGCGCGGGTTCAACAACCCCTTCCGCAAGGACTATGCCGAGGTCAACACCGGCATGATCCAGAAGTTCATCGATGCCGGCAAGCTCGATGCCAAGGCCCCCATCACCGAGGACGCGCTGCGCGCGGCGGGCCTGGTGCGCGGCGGCAAGCACGGCGTGCGCCTGCTCGGCAAGGGGGCGATCAGCGCCAAGGTGACGATTGCGGTCACCGGAGCCACCAAGGGGGCGATCTCCGCGGTCGAGGCGGCCGGTGGCAGCGTCGAAGTGGCGCCCGCCCCGGTGCCCGAGCACGAGAAGAAGCTCGCCCGGCGCGAGGCCAACAAGGCCGCGCCCGCCAAGTAATCGACGGAATGGTGAGCGCGGGGGTTCGACAAGCGCCCCCGCGCTTCCTATTTACGCTCGGGCGCGCCGGGCGGCTGCCGGATCGGCGCGCAGGACATGGCCCCGCCATGGCCCGTGACAGGGCGGCGCCGGGGCCAGGAGCTAGGATCGACACACCGACATGGCATCACGCGCCGACAACATCGCCAGCAATCTCAACCTCGGCAATTTCGCCAAGGCAACCGAACTGAGGCAGCGCATCTGGTTCACCATCGGTGCGCTGATCGTGTTCCGCTTCCTGAGCTTCGTGCCGCTGCCCGGGGTTAACCCACTGATCTTGAGCGAGCTTTATCAGCAGACCCGCGGCGGCATCCTCGATCTGTTCAACGCCTTTTCCGGCGGCAGCCTTGAACGCATGAGCCTGATCGCGCTCGGGGTGATGCCCTACATTACTTCCTCGATCGTGGTGCAGATGGCGAGCGCGCTGCACCCCACGCTCGCCGCGCTCAAGAAGGAAGGGGCGAGCGGACGGCAGAAGCTCAACCAATACACCCGCTATGGTGCGGTGCTGCTGTGCGCGATCCAGGGCTATTTCCTTGCCGTGGGGCTGGAGAGCTTCTCGGCGCAGAGCGGGCTGCAGGCGGTGATCGATCCGGGCTATCTGTTCCGCATCGTTGCCGTCATCAACCTCGTCGGCGGCACCATGTTCCTTTTGTGGCTGGGTGAGCAGATCACCAGCCGCGGAATCGGCAACGGCATCTCGCTCATCATCATGGCCGGGATTGTGGCGCAGTTCCCCAATTTTGCTGCCAACCTGTTCGAAGGCGGGCGCACCGGGGCGATCGCGCCGTGGATCATCATTGGCTTTCTCGTGATGGTCGTGGTGCTGATCCTCGGCATCAGCTTCTTCGAGCGCGCCCAGCGCCGCCTCTTGATTCAGTATCCCAAGCGCGCCACCGCGCGCGGGATGATGCAGGCCGAGCGCTCGCACCTGCCGCTCAAGATCAACACCGCCGGGGTGATCCCGCCGATCTTTGCCAGCTCGCTCTTGCTGCTGCCGCTGACGATCTCGCAATTCGCCGGCAATTCGGTCGATACCGAGAGCACCTTCGGCAAGGTGATCGTCACACTCAACCAGTATCTCGCGCACGGCCAGCCGCTCTACATGGCGCTCTATGCCATCGGCATCATCTTCTTCTGCTTCTTCTACACCGCGGTGGTGTTCAACCCCGAGGAGACGGCCGACAATCTCAAGAAGAACGGCGGCTTCATCCCCGGCATCCGCCCGGGCAAGCGCACGGCGGAATATCTGGAATACGTGCTCACCCGCATCACCGTGCTCGGCTCGGTCTATCTCACCATCGTTTGCGTGGTGCCCGAGGCGATGATCGCGCAGACCGGGATTCCGCTGTTCCTCGGCGGCACCTCGCTGCTGATCGTGGTCAATGTCACGGTCGATACGATCAGCCAGGTGCAGTCGCATCTGCTGGCGCATCAATATGCCGACCTCATCAAGAAGGCCAAGCTCAAGGGTCGGATGCGCTGATTTTCCGCTTCAGCCCGCTTGACGCAGCCGCGTCGGGCGGTGCACCCGCCATTCTGCAAACAAGCCGTCCGGATCGGAACCGGAGGCGTTGAAGGGGGACGGTTCGTGAACATCATTCTTCTTGGTCCTCCGGGTGCGGGCAAGGGCACGCAGAGCGCCGGGCTGGTCGAGCGGCATGGGATGCGCCAGCTTTCCACCGGCGACATGCTGCGCGCCGCGGTCAAGGCCGGCACCCCGGTGGGGCTGCGCGCCAAGGAAGTGATGGAGCGCGGCGAGCTGGTCTCGGACGAGATCGTCTCCGACCTCATCGATGCCGAACTTGCGGCGATGGCCCCCGAGACCGGGGCGATCTTCGATGGCTATCCGCGCACCGTGGCCCAGGCCGAGGCGCTCGACGCGATCCTCGCCAAGCACGGGCGCAAGCTCGACCACGTGATCGAACTGGCGGTGGACGAGGACGCGCTGGTGGCGCGCATCACCGGGCGCTTTTCCTGCGCCAATTGCGGGGCGCTCTATCACGACACCGCCCATCCGCCCGCCACGCCCGGCGTGTGCGATGTGTGCGGCGGCACCGAGTTCAAGCGGCGCCCGGACGACAATGAAGAAACGGTGCGGATGCGGATGCAGGAATATCGTGCCAAAACCGCGCCGATCCTGCCTTTTTATGAAGCGCGTGGTATCGTGTCGCGGGTCGATGGCATGGGATCGATCGAGGCGGTGGCGCAGGCCATCGACGCGATCCTGCGCGGATAGGCGCCCCGGCCGCGATGGTCTTGCCGGGCGCTGCAAGAGGGAGAGTGCCGCGATGCTGACCGCCTTCCGCGTCACCGCCACCGTGCTTGGCGCGGTGATCGCCGCCGCGCCGGCTGCGGCCGAAGTGACCCGCAGCACCGACAATGGCTTTGTCACCCGCCACGAGGTGGTGGTCGAGGCCGATCCCAAGGCGGTGTGGCTGGCGCTGATCACGCCGGCGGACTGGTGGCGCTCGGAACATACCTGGTCGGGTGATGCCGCCAATCTCACGCTCACCCCCCAGGCCGGAGGGTGTTTCTGTGAGACCATCCCCGAAGCGGACGATCCTGAACGCATCACGCTTGCGGGCAGTGTCGAGCACATGCGCGTGATCCAGGCCTATCCCGAAAGGGCCTTGCGGATGGTCGGCAGCCTCGGCCCGCTCCAGAGCGAGCCGGTCACCGGCGTGCTCACCATTGCCATCAGCACGGTGGAGAAGGGCACAAGGATCGTGTGGGAATACAATGTCGGCGGGCCGATGCGCTACGAGATCCCGGTGATCTCCAAGGCAGTGGACGGGGTGATGGGCGCGCAGCTCGCCGCGCTTGCGAAGCCGCTTAAGGTGGTGGAGATGCCGGCCCCTGCACCGGCGCCAGCCCCCGCCGAGGGCGCCAAGCCCGGAGGCGGCAGCGCTGCGCCCGCTGGTCCTGCGCCTGCCCCGGCGCCGGCGAAGGATACGGCTCCGGGACCTGCGGCCAAGCCCGCGGCGCCTGCACCTGCCGCCAAACCTGCGGAACCCGCGCCTGCCGCCAGACCCGCGGTCCCCGCGCCGGTGGCCAACGCCCCGGCCGCTGGGCCCGCCGCCAAGCCTGCCGCAAAGCCTGCCGACAAGCCCGAGGCCAAGCCCTCCAAGCTTGAGGACGCCTTCCGCGATCTCGATGGCCCCGGGCGCTGATCGCTCCGGCGCGGCGTGCCGTCTTTGGCCGTGGTGACGGCCTCATGATCGGGAAGACGCCGGGACGCGGTGCAGGCGGTTGACCTTGCCTGCGAATCGGCCTATGCGCGCCGCTCATTCGACATGTTCGAAGCAAGTTCGGCAGGCATCGCCGCTGCGCGTGCCGACCGGACTTTTTGCCGTTTGTGTCCCTGTCATAAAGGCAGGCCGCGCGGCGAGCGGACGGCAGGTTCGATGAGCGTTGAGATAGGGGAAGCCGCCCCGCGCGGCCCAACCCCTGTGGAGCATGGAGAAATAAGTGGCTCGTATTGCCGGGGTCAATATCCCCACCAACAAGCGCGTGATCATCGCGCTCACCTATATTCACGGGATCGGCCGCACCACCGCCATCCAGATCGCTGACAAGCTGGGCATTGCCCACAGCACCCGGGTGCAGGATCTTTCCGACGAGGACATCCTGCGCATCCGCGAAACCATCGATGCCGGCTACACCGTCGAGGGCGATTTGCGCCGCCAGACGGCGATGAACATCAAGCGGCTGATGGACCTGCGCGCCTATCGCGGGCTGCGTCACCGTGCGGGCCTGCCGGTCCGCGGCCAGCGCACCCACACCAACGCCCGCACCCGCAAGGGCAAGGCCAAGCCCATCGCGGGCAAGAAGAAGTAAGCCGGCAAGCGCTCGCGCTTTCCCGCTTTTTCCTTCTGACGAGCTAGAGGAATTTCAACAATGGCACGCGAACCAGGTCGTCTCCGGCGCCGTGACAAGAAGAACATCACCAGCGGCGTTGCCCATATCAACGCCAGCTTCAACAACACCATGATCACCATCACCGATGCCCAGGGCAATGCCATTGCCTGGTCGAGCGCCGGGATGATGGGCTTCAAGGGCTCGCGCAAGTCGACGCCCTATGCCGCGCAGGTGGCCGCCGATGATGCCGGCAAGAAGGCGGCCGAGCACGGCGTGCGCACGCTCGAGGTCGAGGTCAAGGGCCCCGGTTCGGGCCGCGAGAGCGCGCTGCGTGGCCTTGCCGCGGTGGGCTTCAACATCACCTCGATCCGCGACGTCACGCCGATCCCGCACAACGGGGTGCGCCCCTCCAAGCGCCGCCGCGTCTGATCCGCCGGGCAGGCGGGGGCTATGCGCCCCTGCCGCCCGATCGGGTCTGATGCGGCCGCAGAGCGCCCGGCATTACGGCCCGCCCAGTTTGAACCGCCGACAAGGCGAATTAGGGGAAATCCATGTCCGTCAACACCAAGAACTGGCAGGAACTCAAGAAACCCAACGCCCTCGAAATCAAGGACAGTGGCGATCGTCAGCGCAAGGCGACCTTCGTGGCCGAACCGCTCGAGCGTGGTTTCGGCCTGACGCTCGGCAATGCGCTGCGCCGGGTGCTGCTCTCGAGCCTGCAGGGCGCGGCAATCACCTCGATCAAGATCGAGAACGTGCTGCACGAGTTCTCGAGCCTTGCCGGGGTGCGCGAGGACGTGACCGACATCGTGCTCAACGTCAAGCAGATCGCGCTCAAGATGGAAGGCGAAGGCCCCAAGCGCCTGCAGCTTTCGGCCACCGGCCCGGGCGCGGTGACCGCTGGTGACATCGCGGTCACCGGCGACATCGAGATCATGAACAAGGATCTGGTGATTTGCCACCTCGATGAGGGCGCCACGCTCAATATGGAGCTGACCGCGGACACCGGCAAGGGCTATGCCCCGGCGGTGCAGAACCGCCCGGTCGATGCGCCGATCGGGCTGATCCCGGTCGACTCGCTCTATTCGCCGGTGCGCCAGGTGAGCTACAAGGTTGAAAATGCGCGCGTCGGCCAGGAGCTTGATTATGACAAGCTCTCGCTCACGGTCGAGACCGATGGCACTGTCACTCCGGAAGACGCGGTCGCCTATGCCGCGCGTATCCTCCAGGACCAGCTCACGCTGTTCGTCCACTTCGACGATGGCATCCCGCAGCCGGTCGGCACCATGATCGGCCATGCGGTGCAGCCCGAGGAGAGCGACGCCAACCAGCTCAATCGCTATCTGCTCAAGAAGGTGGACGAGCTCGAGCTTTCGGTGCGCAGCGCCAACTGCCTCAAGAACGACAACATCATCTACATCGGCGATCTGGTGCAGAAGACCGAAGCCGAGATGCTGCGAACCCCGAACTTCGGTCGCAAGTCGTTGAACGAGATCAAGGAAGTGCTCTCGAGCATGGGCCTGCGCCTGGGCATGGACATCCCCGGCTGGCCGCCCGAGAACATCGAGGAAATGGCCAAGAAGCTCGAGCAGGAGCTGCTCGGATAACCATCCGGGAAGCAGCCGCCTGATGGCAGCCGCAGGTTGCCGACGGACGAAGCTCGTTCGGAAGCGAAGCTGGCCGAAGGCCACCTCATGGGATTTTTTCCCATGACGGCGGGGGTTGCAGAAGGGCAGGTCGGACCCTTTCCGACCGGGATGGAGCTACCTCGCACGGGCTCCCTACGAACGAAGGAAAAAGACAATGCGTCATGGAATTTCGGGCCGCAAGCTGGGCCGCCGCACGGGTCACCGCAACGCGCTGCTGCGCAACATGGCCGCTGCGCTGATCAAGCACGAACAGATCATCACCACCTTGCCCAAGGCCAAGGAATTGCGCCCCTATGTGGAAAAGCTGATCACGCTGGCCAAGCGCGGCGGCCTTTCCAACCGGCGCCTCGCTATGGCCCGCTTGGGTGATGAAGTGCAGCTCAAGAAGCTCTTCGATGTGCTCGCCGCGCGCTATGCCACCCGCGAGGGCGGCTACACCCGGGTGCTGCGTGCCGGCATCCGCGCCGGCGATGCGGTGCAGATGGCGGTGATCGAACTGGTTGACCGCGATGAAGCCGCCAAGGGCCAGGATTCGGGCCCGGTGCAGGCCGGCGAATACGAAGAAGCGTAAGACCGCGCCGTTGCGCGACACGGGCAAGGGGCCGGGGCCGAAAGGTTTTCCGGCCCTTTCCTTTTGTGCAGCGGGGGATAGGTTGCGCCCCCATGATCCGCACCACCCTTGCCGCTGCCGCGCTGCTTCTCGCCGCCGCTCCCGCCGCCGCCCAGACCCAGCAACAAGCGCTCGAGGCGCGCTACACCCGCGCGCTTGCCGCCGGATACAAGGCGCTGATGCTGTGCGGGGCGATGGCCAGCGCTGAGCGCAGCGGATGGCCCGAGCGCAGCGAAGAGAGTGTGCTCGCTTATGAACTGACCGGGATTCAGCAGCCGCTTGATGCGCTCATAGGCGATCTCTCCCACCGCATCACGCGTTGGCCAGAGGGATCGCACCCGATCCGCCATGTCGTGGTCGATTGGGCAGAGGACATGCCACCCCGCATTGCCTTTCAGCGCAGCGGGGGCGGATGCGCGCTCGGCCCCATCGGTATGGAAGCGCGCGATGTGACCGAAACGCCCCCGGAGGCCCGACAAGGGTCGATTGCCAACTGGCACATGCGCAGGCCCGGGAAGGTCACGCCTGTGCTGGAGGCCGCAATGGGCGGCGCCTATGGTGCCAAGGCGCGCACCACGGCCGTTTCGGTCAATTGGGGGGAGGATGGCTGGGATTGGCGCTTTGCAGATGGGTTCACGCCCTTTACGCCGCAGCGCACCTGGTCAGTTGCCAAGAGCATTGCGGCCACGCTGGTAGGCGCAGCGATCCAGCGTGGCGAGGCGGACGTCAAGGCCTCGGCTGGCCTTGGCCTGTCGGAGAGTGACCCACGCCGCGCCATTACCCTCGATCACCTCTTGCGCATGGCCTCAGGCCGCTATTCCAATACCCCCGGCAATCGCACCGATGCGCTCTATTTCGGCGGATCGACCGTGCGCGAAACAGCGCTGCACTGGCCGGTGGTTCACCAGCCCGGAACGGTGTTCCGCTATGCCAACAACGACACGCTGGCAGCGGTTGCGGCCATCGCCCACACCTTTGCCGAGCATCCGCCGGCCGAACTTTTTGCAAGGATCGGAATGCACGACACCATCGCCGAGACTGACTGGCAGGGCGATTATGTTCTCTCCAGCCAAGTCTGGGCGAGCACGATGGATCTGATCCGCTTCGGCCAGCTTTACCTCAACGACGGCAAGCTCCCCTCGGGCGAGCGTATCCTGCCCGAAGGCTGGGTCAAATATGTCTCCGCCCCGTCCGGCCCGCAGCCCGATGGCCCCTTTGGCTATGGTGCTGGCTTCTGGCTGATGAACAGGTCCGAGGGCGTGCCGCCCGATACCTTCGCCGCTTTCGGCAATCGCGGGCAATATGTGGTGATCGTGCCTGCGCGGCAGGTGGTGATCGTGCGGCGGGGGGAGGATCCGCCCGGCTCGGGCTTCGATATCGCAGCCTTCACCCGCGATGTGCTGGCGGCCTTGGCTGCGCGATAGGCGTTCATCAAAAGGGGTTGTAGGATTAACGGCGCCTGTCGCGCCAGTTCAGCCATGCCTCAGCGCGAATCGGGCATTCCTTGCCCCACACCCCGGGCAATCGGGCCTGGCGTGAAACGACAAGGAACGCATCGATGACCACCACGACCAACCGGCTGGCCTCCGGCAAAGCGGCCAGGCTCGTGCTCGGCGCGGTCGCTGCCAGCGCGCTCGCCGCCACCTCCGCCACCCCTGCCATGGCGCACGATGGGCGCGACCGCGACGGCATCAGCGCGGGCGAGGTTATCGCCGGTGCGGTGGTGATCGGCGGGATCGCTGCGCTCGCCGGGGCCTTTGACGGCGACCGCCGGGACTATCGCGATCGGCGCTATCGCGGCGATTGGGATCGCGGCGGCTGGGGCTATGGCGGCGGCGCCCGCGGCGCGGTGGAGCGCTGCGTGCGTGCGGCCGAGTTTCAGGCCCGGCGCTTCGGCGGCTACCGCTATGCCGACGTGATCGACGTGCGCGATGTCGATCGGCGCCGCTTCGGCTTTCGCATCGAGGGCCGGATCGAGGTCGGTGATGGCGGGCGCTGGGGCGGGCGCGGGTTTGATCGCGGGCGCTTTACCTGCCGGCTCGATGGACGCGGCGCGCCGCTGATCGACTTTGACGGCATCCGCGGGCTGCGCTGAGCCGCCCGCACTCGGCGCGCGCCGCCTGCCTGCCTCTCCCTCGGGCGGTGCGCGCCATCTTCTTGCCGGACGACGGTTCAGCCCAGCGCAAGCCTGGCGCTGTTAGGCGCGGCCCAGCAGCGTGTGGTGGGCGCGCTTCGGCAAGCAACAGGAGAGAGCAGACATGGCTCTGAACTTGCGCGTTCTGGCGCTCACCGCCGCCTTGGGCGGCGCCGCTTTCATCACCGCTCCGGCATCGGCAGCCACCACAAGCGTGACAATTCCGGCCCATGGCGCGCCGCCTTTCGCCTTCGATCACAGCCGCTATGATCCCGCCCGCACCAGCGCCGATTGGCGCTGCTGGGGCTGGCGCTGCCGGCATTGGGGCTGGGGCGGCGGCTGGGGCCGGCGCGGCTGGCGGCGCGACCGGATCGATGCCGGCGATGTGCTGATCGGCGCGGCGATCATCGGCGGGATCGCCGCCATCGCCAGCGCCGAGAACCGCCGGCGCGAGCGCGATGTGGTGGTGGTCGAGCGCGAGCGTTATCGCCGGGTCCCCGATGACTGGCGCGACCGCCGCGCCGAGGAGCCGCGCACCCGGCTGCACGGCAGCGGGGCGCGCGGGCTCGACAATGCCGTGGACCAGTGCCTTACCCGGATCGAGCGCGATGTGCGGGTGGAAAGCGTCGATGGGGTTGAACGCTCGGCCGGCGGCTGGCGGGTGAGTGGGAGGCTGTTCAACGGCGCGCCGTTCCAGTGCCGGATCGGCAATGGCGGGCAGATCGACGGGATCGATTATGGCGATGGCTTTGCCTTTGGCACCGGCTCGGCCTCGTCCCCGCGCGGCGATGGGCAGTGGTCCGATGCGCGCTATGCCGATGCCCGTGCCGCGATTGGCGGGGCGGTGCGGCCCGATCTGTCGGTGCGCGAGGCGCGCCTGCCCGCGGGCGCCACAGCAGCGCCTCAGCCGATGCCGGCCTATCCCGGCGGGCCGATCCCGGGCGTGGCAATCCCCGAGACCATCGATGGCGATCTCTAGCGCCGCGGCCTGCTAGGCGAGCCGGCCATAGGCAGGAAGGCCCCATTGCCAGCGGATCGCCGCGGCGCGCAGGGCAAAGCCGCTGGCAAAGGCCGCGCCCCACACCGGCGGCGCGCCCAGCCCCAGCAGCGGCGCCGCGGCCATCCCGGCGACGGTGAGCGCGGCGCTGAGCGCGGCGGCGGTGACATAGAGTTCGGGCTGCATGATGATCGACGGGCGGCCCGCCACCACGTCGCGGACGATCCCGCCGACACAGCCGGTGATCACCCCCATCAGCGCCGCGGGCACCGGGGGCACGCCATAGGCGAGCGCCTTGGCGCTGCCGAGCACGGCATAGGCCGCAAGCCCGGCGCCATCGGCATAGGCAAGCCCGCGCCCTTGCCACCAGCTCACCGGGGTGAACCAGGCGATGAGCGCGGTGGCCAGGCACACCGGGGCCACCCACGGGTCGGCAATCCAGAACACCGGCGCCCCGATCAGCAGATCGCGCAAGGTGCCCCCGCCCACGCCCGTCACCAGGGCGAAGAAGGCCATGGTCACAAAGGTCTGCCGCAGCTGCGCCGCGAGCACCGCGCCGGTGAGCGCAAACAGCGCGATCCCTGCCAGATCGAGCGCATCGAGAATGGGGGTGAACACCGCCGGGGTCATCGCGTTCCCGGCCCCGGGCGCGCGCGGCGGCGGCGGAACATCAGCACGCAGCCGATCAGCGCCGAGCCGAGCGCCAGTGCGGCAAAGCCGATCAGCACCGGGTGGCTGGTATCCTCGCGCCCGGAAAGGTCCATGATGTGGAGGCCCCAGGCAAGGTCGAAGGCGCGCCACCAGCGGGTGCGCACCGCCTCGATCTCGCCGGTCTCGCGCCCGACATAGACATTGGTGCCATCGGCAAGGCGCACCTGCCACACCGCCAGCGGGCGGCGGAAATCGAAGGGTGCCTTGTCGGCGGCATAGGCGGTGACGCGCACCACCTTGTCGCCGCCGACGATCCGCTCGGCCACCAGCGCCCGGGCGGCGGCGGCATCGAGCGGGGGGAGCGCCGCGCCGCTTGCGGCATCGACCCTGCGGATGCTGCCATCAAGCCCGGTGAGGATCGCCACCGCGCGGCCCTGCTGCATCACCAGCCGCAGCTCCTTGAGCCTAGCCTCGGGCGCGGCGAGCGCGCTTCCCGCGATCACCAGCGGCGCCTCGGGCAGCGCGCGGCGCAGATGTTCGCCGCGCACCTCTCCAATCGGGCGCAGGGTCATGAACAGGCCGCTTGCCAGCCACAGCACGATCGGCACGCCCACCAGCCAGCCAAGCCAGATGTGCCAGCGGGCAAGGCGGGGCATGAACGCGAAGCGGGCCATGCCGCGCCCCATGGCCGAGCCGGCTTAGCCGTGCAAGATCGCGGCGATCGCCTCGGCCGCGGCGATGCAATCGAGATCGGCCCAGCGCCGGCCGATCACCTGCAGTCCGCAGGGCAAATCGGCGCCGAGATAGCTTCCTGTCCCGATCGGCAGCACCGTGGCGGGAAGGCCGGGGAAGGTGGCAAGCCCGGCCCAGATGAGGCCATTGCCGCCCGGCTCCTCGATACCATTGATGCTGAGCGTGCCGCGGAACACCGCTTCCTCGCGGTGCGGCATCGCCAGCACCGGGGCGGGCGGGGCGAGTACGAAGTCATAGGTCTCGAGCAAGGCGCTCCAGCGCGCCATGGCCACCGCCTGGGCATCGAGCAGATCGAACCAGTCGCTTGCGCTGGCGCGCTTCCCGTCGGGCGCCGGGGCGCCGCGCGCCATCACCACGTTCATCATCTTGAGATAGGCGCGGTGCTGCGCGGCAAGATCGGGGAGGAGCGCGCTCTCCCGCTCGATCGCGATCCCCGCGCGCATCAGCGCCTCGATCGCCGCCTCGGTGGGCGCGCGCACGCTGGCATCGAGCGGGGCGCCGGGCAGATCGGTGAGCGCCAGCAGGCGGCATTGGCCCAGCGGCTTTACCCGCCGGCGCAGCGGCACATCGGCGCCCACTTCGACCAGCACAGCCAGATCAGCCGGATCGCGCGCCAGCGGTCCGGCGATGCTGAGCGCCCCGTCATGCGCGGCGATGAAGCCCGGCTTACGGCTCATCGCCGGGTGATCGTGGCCGTGCTTGGGCACCAGGCCCCAGGTGGTCTTGTGCCCCCACACCCCGCAGAAATGCGCCGGCACCCGCACCGATCCGCCGATATCGGTGCCGTAGTCGCAGGCCACCATCCCGCTCGCCACCGCCGCAGCGCTGCCGCCCGAGGAGCCGCCGGGCGAGCGCTCGGGATGGTGCGGATTTGCGGTGCGGCCATAGACCGGGTTGAAGCTCTGCCAATCGGTGAGGTCCACCGGCACGTTGGTCTTGCCGATGATCACCGCGCCTGCTGCCTTCAGCCGCTCCACCAGCAGCGCATCGCGCGGCGCGGGCTGGTCCTTGTAGCGGGCATGGCCCCAGGTGGTGGGCAGGCCGGCGACATCGAAGCTTTCCTTGATCGTCATCGGCACGCCGAACAGCGGCTGATCCGCGCGCGGCCCGGCGGCATCGAGCGCGCGCGCCTGGACATGGGCGGCCTCGAAATTGGGCACGGCCAGGGCGTTGATCGCCCCGTCTTTTTCCTCGATCCGGGTGATCGCGGCATCGACCGCTTCGGCCACGCTGAGCCTGCCGGCACGGATGGCGGCGCTGGTGGCGAGCGCGCCCGGCTCGCTGGTCAATTGCGGATAGGCCATGCGTGATCCTCTGTCCTTTCACCCCTTGCTGCCTGTGCTAGCCGCCGCGCGCCAGCAAGGCAAAGGGGGCTTGCCGCCTATTTCACGCCGCCAAGCCCAAGGAGCTTCGCCCGGATCGTCGCCTCGAGGCTCACGGGGAGAAACAGGCCCTGTCCATGGGCCTCGATCGTGCCGGTGCTAAGCTTGTCGATGGTGACCGAATAGGCCACCGGCCCGTCCACCCGCTGCGCCAGCGCTGCATCGATCTTGGCGCGCAGCTTGTTGAAATCGTTCTCGAAGTTCTGCCGCAGGGCCGCGGCGATGGCGCTATTGAACTCGGGCGTGTTGGCAAGCGCAAGCAGCAGATCGCCGCCGAGCGAGCCGGTGGCGCCGGTGATTGCGACATCGGCAAACTCGATCGCGCGCGAATCGGGCTGGTTGACCGGGCGGCCCACCAGCCACACCGTGCCTTGCGCCTTGTCCACCAGCGCAAGATCGGACGTTGCGGCAAAGCTCACCCCCACGGCGATGCGCTGCCCGGTGGTGCCATAGGCCTCGACCTTGTCGATCCGGGCGGTGACGCTGCCATAATCCTTGAGCGGGATGGGCCGCGCGGTGCGCTTGGCGAGAGCCTTGGCGATCACCGGCTCGAGCACGGCATAATCGGCCACCACGGGGATGGCGAGGCTGGCCTTGTTGCGCGCGCCTTCGAGCCGGCCAAGCGGAGGCAGGGGGGTGGGGGCGGGCGGCTCGGGCCGCGGGCCGACGATGGTCTCGACCATGCCGTCAAGCCCGAGGCTCAGCGTCAATTGCTGGCCACTGGCGCGGTAGCCGCCATAGAGGAAGCGCTGCGGGGTGAGCCGCGCCCAGACCGCGGGGTTGCGGGCATTGAGCTCGAGCACGGTGTGCGCGGCGCGCCAACCGCGCGTGGCCGCCTCGCGCAGCTCGAGGCGCGCAAGTTCGCGCGCGATCTCGCGCTCGATCTGCTGCGTCAGCGGGCGCAGCTCCTTGTCCGCGGCCGAGGCAAAGCGGATGCGCTGGCCGAGAAAGTCGATCCCCGGCTCGCGCACCCAGCGATAGGAAAGGTCGGGCCGGGCGATGATGCGCCAGTCGGGCGCCACATCGAGCGTCAGGCGCAGCACCACGTCGGCGGCCGCGGTGGCGGTCTCGCCCTTGAGCACCCCGGCAATATCGCGCGCCGCCACCCGGGCGCGTACCGGCAGGGTGACGATGAGCTCGCGCCCCTTGCCTGTCAGGCGCAGCCGCCCGCGCGTGGCCGTGCCGGTGATGTCGCAGGTGACCCGCGGGGTCTTGACCGCCACCAGTTCAAGATCAAGCCGCTTGGACGGCACGCAGTCCATGTCCTGCCGATTGATCGTCCACAAGGTGCGCGGGAGGCGCTGCTCGAGCGTGCGCTCGAGCGCGCTGAGATCAACCGCAAGATCAACCGCGACATGCGAGGCCGCCGCCGGGATCGTCACCGGATCGCTCGCCCGGGGCGGGGCGATGGGCGCGGCGCTTTCCGCCTGGCACCCCGCCAAGGCCAGCGCGCCCGCTGCGATCAGCCCCAGCCGCATCCGCATCGATCCCCCCACTCGCCCCTGCCCTTGCCGATCAGGCGGGAGCGATCATGCCGCAAGGCGGATCACATGTGAATGGGCTTGCCGCTCACCGCGATCGCCGCTTCCTTGACCGCCTCGGCATGGGTGGGGTGTGCGTGCGACGTCAGCGCGATGTCTTCAGCCGTGGCGCCGAATTCCATCGCTTGCACCGCCTGGGCGATCATCGTTCCGGCAAGGCTCGCGATCATCCACACGCCGAGCACCCGGTCGGTCTCGGCATCGGCGATGATCTTGACGAAGCCGGTGGTGTCACGGTTGGCCTTGGCGCGGCTGTTGGCGCTCATCGGGAACTTGCCGACCTTGACGGCAAAGCCCTTTTCCTTGGCCTGTTCCTCGGTGAGGCCCACCCCGGCGATTTCAGGCATGGTGTAAACCACGCTGGGGATGACCTCGCGGTTGACGATGCCGGTATGCCCGGCGATGTTTTCCGCCACGGCGTGACCCTCGTCCATGGCCTTGTGCGCGAGCATCGGCCCGGCGATGACATCGCCGATCGCCCAGATGCCCGGTACCGCGGTGCGGAAATCGGCATCAACCTCGATCTGCCCGCGCTGGTTGACGCTCAGCCCCGCCTTCTCCAGCGCGAGGCCCTCGGTGTTGGGCCGCCGCCCGATGGCAACCAGCACGTGGCTGGCCTCGAGGCTCTGCGGCTCGCCCCCGGCGGCCTTCTCGATGGCGAGGGTGACGCGCTTGCCCTTGACCTCGGCGCCGGTGACCTTGTGGCCGAGCATCAGCTCCATGCCCTGCTTCTTGAAGATGCGCCCCGCCTCCTTGCGCACCTCGCCATCCATGCCCGGCAGGAGCTGATCGAGGAACTCGATCACCGTGACCTTGGCCCCGAGCCGCCGCCAGACGCTGCCAAGCTCAAGCCCGATAACCCCGCCGCCGATCACCACCAGATGCTCGGGCACCTCGCCAAGCTCGAGCGCGCCGGTGGAATCGACGATGCGCTTGCCCGCATTGTCCACGGCAACGCCGGGCAGCGGGGTGACGCTCGAGCCGGTGGCGATCACGATGTCCCTGGCGGTGTGGACAGCATCGCCCACGCGCACGCTGTGCGCATCCTCAAAGGCGGCATGGCCCTTGATCCAGGTGACCTTGTTCTTCTTGAACAGGAACTCGATCCCGCCGGTCAGCTCGCTCACCGCCTTGGCCTTTTCGGCCATCATCTGCGCCAGATCGAGCTTGGGCGTAGCGCTGATGCCCCAGGCGGCAAAGTGCCCGCCGGCGGCTTCCTCGAACAGCTCCGAGGCGTGGAGCAGCGCCTTCGATGGGATGCAGCCGACATTGAGGCAGGTGCCGCCCAGCGTCGCGCGGCTTTCGACGCAGGCGGTCTTGAGGCCCAGCTGCGCGGCGCGGATCGCCGCCACATAGCCGCCTGGCCCGGCGCCGATGATGAGCACGTCGTAATCGTAGGAATGGTCAGCCATCTTGTTCCTCTTTCGTCATCCCGGAAGCGGCCGGGGGCGACGCGCAGCGCCTCAAAGATCGATGAGGATCCGGGTCGGGTCCTCGATCGCCTCCTTGATGATCTTGAGCGCGGTCACCGCCTCGCGCCCGTCGATCAGGCGGTGGTCATAGGACAGGGCGAGATACATCATCGGGCGGATCACGATCTGGCCGTCGCGCACCACCGGGCGATCCTCGATGCGGTGGAGCCCGAGCACCGCCGATTGCGGCGGATTGATGATCGGCGTACTCATCAGCGAGCCGAACACCCCGCCGTTGGAGATGGTGAAGGTGCCGCCGGCCATGTCCTCCATGGTGAGCGTGCCGGCCTTGGCGCGGGCGCCGAAATCGGCAATCTCGCGCTCGATCTCGGCAAAGCCCTTCTTGTCGGCATCGCGCACCACCGGGACCACGAGGCCATTGGGCGCGCTCACCGCCACCGAGATATCGACATAGTCGTGATAGACGATCTCATCGCCCTCGATATAGGCGTTGACCGCGGGAACGTCCTTCAGGGCAAGGCAGGCGGCCTTGGCGAAGAAGCCCATGAAGCCCAAACGGATGTCGTGCTTCTTGGCGAAGAGATCCTTGTATTTCTCGCGCGCTGCGATCACCGCGCTCATGTCGCAGTCGTTGAAGGTGGTAAGCATCGCCGCATTGTCCTGCGCGGCCTTGAGGCGCTTGGCGATGGTCTGGCGCATCCGCGTCATGCGCACGCGTTCGGTGTTGCGGCCCGCAGCCGCGGCTTGGGTGCCGGCAGCCGGGGCGGCGGCGGGGGCAGGCGCCGGGCTGGCGGCTGGGGCAGGCGCGCTCTTGGCGCGGGCCTGGGCGGCGGCGATCACGTCTTCCTTGGTCAGCCGCCCGTCCTTGCCGGTGCCCTTGATGGTCGAGGGATCGACCCCGTATTCGAGCACCGCGCGGCGCACCGCCGGAGACATGGTCTGGGCCGGGGTGAGCAGTTCCGCGCGTGCCGCCGGGGTGCTGGCCGTATCGGCCTTGGGTGCTGCGGGGGCAGGGGCAGCCGCGGGTGCCGAGGCGGACTCGGCCTTGGGCGCGCTGGCTCCGGCTGCGGCGCCTTCGGCGATCAGCGCGATCACCGCCCCCACCTCGACCGTATCGCCCACCGCGGCGCGGTGCTCGGTCAGCACGCCCGCGACCGGCGAGGGCACATCGACCGCGACCTTGTCGGTTTCGAGGCTGGCGATCGGCTCGTCCGCGGCGACCGCATCGCCGGGCTGCTTGAGCCATTCGGCAATGGTGCCTTCGGTGACCGATTCGCCAAGGGCGGGGACTTTGATTTCGGTTGCCATGAAAGGGGTTCCTGGAATGACGTGCTATCGGGGTGTAAGGGGGCTGCGGCGGCTCACAGCCCCAGGGCCTCGGCGACCAGCGCCTCCTGCTGGGCCTTGTGGCGGCTGGCAAGGCCGGTGGCGGGCGAAGCGGCGGCCTCGCGCCCGGCATAGATCGGGCGCATGCCGGCATGGCCCGCCGCGGTGAGCGCCGCCTCGATCCGCTCGTTGACATAGAACCAGGCGCCGTTGTTGCGCGGCTCCTCCTGGCACCACACCACTTCCTTGAGGCCCGTCATGCGCTTGAGGCGGATGCTGAGCGGATCGCCGGGGAAGGGGAAGAGCTGCTCGATCCGCACGATCGAGATGTCCTCGATCCCGGCGGCGTCGCGCGCCTCGATCAGCTCATAGGCCACCTTGCCCGAGCACAGCACGAGGCGGCGGATCTTGTCGTCCGGGATTGCGCGCGTGTCGGAAAGGATGCGGCGGAACTGCTTGTCACCGACAAAATCGGCCTTGCTGCTGCGCGCCATCGGATGGCGCAGCAGCGACTTGGGGCTCATGATGATCAGCGGCTTCCTGAAATTGCGCAGCATCTGCCGGCGCAGCACGTGGAAGTAGTTGGCCGGCGTGGTGATGTTGCACACGCACATATTGTCATCGGCGCACAGCTGGAGGAAGCGCTCGAGCCGCGCCGAGGAGTGCTCCGGCCCCTGGCCCTCGTAACCGTGCGGCAGGAGCATCACGAGGCCATTGGCGCGCAGCCACTTGCTCTCGCCGCTGGCGACGAACTGATCGATCATGATCTGCGCGCCATTGGCAAAGTCGCCGAACTGGCCTTCCCACAGCACCAGGCACTTGGGATCGGCCATGGCATAGCCATATTCAAAGCCGAGCACGCCATATTCGGACAGCGGGCTGTCGTGCACCTCGAAGCGGCCATGCGGCAGGGTGGAGAGCGGCACATATTTGCGCTCGGTCTTCTGATCCACCCACACCGCGTGGCGCTGCGAGAAGGTGCCGCGGCCCGAATCCTGGCCCGAAAGCCGCACCCCGAAGCCCTGCATCACCAGGCTGCCGAAGGCGAGCGCCTCGGCGGTGGCCCAGTCGAAGCCCTCGCCGGTGGCAAACATCTCGCGCTTGGCGGCAAGCACGCGCTCGAGGGTCTTGTGGATCTCGAGGTCGGCGGGGACTTCGGTGAGCACCCGGCCGAGCGAGTCGATCATCTTGGGTTCGATCCCGGTCTCGACGCTGCGGCGCGCGGTCTCGGGGTCGGCGGGCTTGTTGAGCCCGGCCCAGCGCCCGCCGAACCAGTCGGCCTCGTTGGCCTTGTAGGTCTTGCCGGCCTCGAACTCGGCATCGAGCAGCTTGACGAACTCGGCTGCGATCGCCTCACGCGTACCCGGCGCCACCACGCCCTCGCGGATCAACCGCTGCTCATAGATTACGCTGACCTTGGGGTGCTGGCGGATCTTGTCATACATCAGCGGCTGGGTGAACTTGGGCTCATCACCCTCGTTGTGGCCGAAGCGGCGATAGCACCACATGTCGATCACCACGTCGCGGTGGAAGGTCTGGCGATATTCGACCGCGAGCTTGCAGGCGAAGGTCACCGCCTCGGGATCGTCGCCATTGACGTGGAGGATCGGCGCCATCACGCCCTTGGCCACATCGCTGGGATAGGGCGAGGAGCGCGCGAATTTCGGCGAAGTGGTGAAGCCGATCTGGTTGTTGATGATGAAGTGGATGCAACCGCCGGTGTCATAGCCCGGCACGCCCGAGAGCGAGAGGCTTTCCCACACCACGCCCTGCCCGGCAAAGGCGGCATCGCCGTGGATCAGCACCGGGAGCACCTGGCTCTTGGTCTTGAGATCATCACGGATGGTCTGCTGCGCACGGGTCTTGCCGAGCACCACCGGATTGACCGCCTCGAGGTGCGAGGGATTGGGCACCAGGCTCATGTGCACGCTGATCCCGTCAAACTCGCGATCGGTCGAGGTGCCGAGGTGATACTTGACGTCGCCCGAGCCGCCGACATCCTCGGGGTTGGCGCTGCCGCCCGAAAACTCGTGGAAGATCACGCGGTAGGGCTTGGCCATGACGTTGGCGAGCACATTGAGACGCCCGCGATGGGCCATGCCATAGACGATCTCGCGCACGCCCGCGCTGCCGCCATGCTTGATCACCGCCTCGAGCGCGGGGATCATCGATTCCCCGCCATCAAGCCCGAAGCGCTTGGTGCCGACATATTTCTTGGCGAGGAATTCCTCGTATTGCTCCCCGCGCAGCACCGCGGCAAGGATCGCCTTCTTGCCTTCGGGGGTGAACTGGATCGTCTCGCCCGGGCTTTCAAACTTGTCCTGGAGGAAGCGGCGCTCCTCGGTGTCGGCGATGTGCATGTATTCGAGGCCGACCTTGCCGCAATAGACCTCGCGCAGGCGCTGGTGGAGCTTGCCCACGGTGGTCCACTGCATGCCGAGCACCCCGCCGACATAGACCTCCTCGTGTTCCTTGCCCGCAAGGCCATGCCATTCAAGCGTGAGGTCGGCCGGGCCGGTGCGGTCGGCAAGGCCGAGCGGATCGAGGTCGGCGGCCATGTGCCCGCGTACGCGGTAAAGCCGCACCAGGGTCATCGCCGCGATCGAGAGCGCGGCGGCCTTCTCGATCGCCGCCGGATCGGCAGGGCGCCCCGTGTCTTTCGCCGCCTTGGCGATGGCGAGCTTCATCGCGGTGGGATCGAGCGCGGCGGTGAGGTCTTCGCCGCTGCCGGCCAGCGTGTCGAGCCAGCCGGAGCGCGCCCAGGAGGGGCCGGGCTGGGGGCCTTCCTGATCGGTGAGGGCGGGGATGAGGTTGTGCGCTTCGTTACCCATGTCGGGGCTCCCGGGGAGGAGAAAAATGCAAGGAGTTTGGATTGGCCCCCCGCCCGTGTGCGGGAGGCCGTTCTTCAGTGGTTCAGGCGTGCTCCTTCAGCATCGCGGCGAGGGTTTCACCGAGGAGCGAGGGCGAGGGGGAGACACGGATGCCCGCATCTTCCATCGCCGCGATCTTGTCTTCGGCGCCGCCCTGGCCGCCCGAGACGATCGCGCCGGCATGGCCCATGCGGCGTCCGGGAGGGGCGGTGCGCCCGGCGATGAAGCCGACCATGGGCTTCTTGCGGCCCTTGGCGGCTTCGCGCTTGATGAAGGCGGCGGCTTCTTCTTCGGCCGTGCCGCCGATCTCGCCGATCATGATGATCGATTCGGTTTCGGGATCGTCGAGGAACAGGTCGAGCACGTCGATGAAATTGGTGCCGTTGACCGGGTCGCCGCCGATGCCGACCGCGGTCGATTGCCCGAGGCCGACCATGGTCGTCTGGTGCACGGCTTCATAGGTGAGCGTGCCCGAACGGCTGACGATGCCGACCGAGCCCTTCTTGAAGATATTGGCCGGCATGATCCCGATCTTGCACTCATCCGGGGTCAGCACACCGGGGCAGTTGGGGCCGATGAGGCGCGACTTCGAGCCTTGGAGCGCGCGCTTGACCGGCACCATGTCGAGCACCGGAATGCCTTCGGTGATGCAGATGATGAGCTCGATCTCGGCATCGATGGCTTCGCAGATCGCGTCGGCGGCAAAGGGCGGGGGCACGTAGATGCACGAGGCGGTCGCGCCGGTTGCGGCCTTGGCCTCGCGCACGGTGTCGAACTGGGGGATGCCGATATGGGTGGTGCCGCCCTTGCCCGGGGTGACGCCCGCGACCATCTGCGTCCCGTAGTCGAGCGCGGCCTGGGTGTGGAAGGTGCCGGTGTTGCCTGTCATCCCCTGGGTGATGACCTTGGTGTCTTTGTTTACGAGGATGGACATTCAGTAGCTCCTAGAAGGCAGCGCCGATAAGACGGATTTTGGGTTTGTCGGACGTATTGTCCGTGAAGAATTGCAGGCCGCGGGCATTTTCCCCTTTGCCGAACATCCAGATAAGACTGTCCGTCTGGTCCAAGGGCTTCTGCTTCAGCAAGACCTCGAAGGCGGTGCGCATCTGCTTTTGCTGGTCTTGCGAAGGTAGCGTCGCTTCCACCACGCAGATGCGTGACACGCCATCGGGATCAGCCGGGAAGGTCACCTTTACGGGCAGGCCTTTGGCGGCGAGATAGCTACCGTCGTCCTGCTTTTCCCAGTTGGCATCGCCATCGAAGTTCGACCTGTCAGCACCATTCTTCCCTGCCGCGAGGACGCAGGAGGTTGCGCCCTCCATCGCCCGAACGAGCGTCGCCGGGTCTTCTTGCGCATGGGCAGAAGACCCCAGCAACGCTGCTAGCATTGCTGCAGAGAGGAACAGTTTACGCAAGGCTGCTATCCAGCGCCTTGCACGCCTCGAGCAGTTCCTTGACCGCATCGATGCTGACCTGGAGGTTGGCCTTTTCCTCGTCCGAGAGGCTGATCTCGATCACGTCCTCCGCGCCGCCCGCGCCGATCACCGCCGGCACGCCGACATAGAGCCCATCAAGCCCATACTTGCCCTCCACATGCACGGCGCAGGGCAGGATGCGCTTCTGGTCGTAGAGATAGGCCTCGGCCATCGCGATCGCGCTGGTGGCAGGCGCGTAATAGGCCGAGCCGGTCTTGAGCAGGGCCACGATCTCGCCCCCGCCCGAGCGAGTGCGCTGGACGATCTCGGCGAGGCGGTCTTCGGAGATGCCCTTGATCTTGGCCATGTCCTTCACCGGGATGCCGTTGATGGTCGAATAAGAGAGCACCGGCACCATGGTGTCGCCATGGCCGCCGAGGACGAAGGCGTTCACGTCCTTCACCGAAACGCCGAATTCCCAGGCAAGGAAGGTGGCAAAGCGCGCCGAATCGAGCACGCCCGCCATGCCCACGACCTTGTTGGCCGGAAGGCCCGAGAACTCGCGCAGCGCCCAGACCATCGCGTCAAGCGGATTGGTGATGCAGATCACGAAGGCGTTGGGGCAATTGTCACGGATGCCTTCGCCCACCGCCTTCATCACCTTCAGATTGATGCCGAGCAGGTCATCGCGGCACATGCCGGGCTTTCGCGCCACGCCCGCGGTGACGATCACCACGTCGGCGTCGGCGATGTCGGCATAATCGTTCGAGCCGATGATGCGCGCATCGAATCCTTCCACCGGGCCACACTGGGAAAGGTCGAGCGCCTTGCCCTGGGGCACGCCTTCGACCACGTCGAACAGCACGATATCGCCGAGTCCCTTCATCGCGGCCAGGTGCGCGAGCGTGCCGCCGATATTGCCGGCACCAACGAGGGCGATTTTCTTGCGGGCCATGTCCTGAGGCTTCCTTCCCTGATCGAGCGGGACGAAGAGGCACACGAAGAACAGCGGCGCCCGCCCCCGTCCCAAGCAGCAGGCGCCGGTCACCCGGCGGGCGGTAAGCCGGCTCAAGCCCGATTGCAACCGCCAAAAGCTCGGGAATGGCAACTATCTTTGCAAACAGTTCGCAATCGCAATAAGGCAGGGATGCACGTCATCCTGCTGCACCGCCTCGGCGCTGTCTTTCGCGCTCATGCCGCCGGGGCGGGGGCGCCTGCCGCTACGGCGCGGCGGCGGTCGAACAGCGCGGTGATTGCCAGCCAGTGCGCGCGTGCCTCGGTATCGCCGGCAAGGCCGGCCTCGTGCGCCTCGGCCAGCGCCGCCTCGGCCGCGGCAAGGCCGTGCACGGCAAAGTGGCGCAGCGCCGCGATCAGCATCGGCTCGAAGGGCGCCGCGCCTGCCTGCAAAGCCAGCGCGGCACCTGGCGCCGCCGCGGGATTGTCATTGGCTGCGCGCGCCAGCGCCGGCGCTAGAAGCCCGCGCCGGGCGGCCCGCCAGCCGAGGCGGCGCAGCGGATGGTTGGTCGAGGCAAAGCGGACGGACATGGTGCGGTTCCCGGCAAGAAAGCTCTCGCCTCGGGCCCGCGGGCCGCGGCGATCGGCTGCGCCTCTAGGCCCCGCCGCGCTAAGGCGCGGTGTGCGATCAGGGTTTCGTAGGCCTTAACCCTGTTGTGCGCACGGGCGCGTTGACCGGGGTTGGCCCTATTCGCCTTCGCCCGATGCGGCGCCTGCCGCGGCGCCCGGCACGGGGCGCGGCGTCGGATTGGCCTTCCACTGGCCGGCGCGGGCATATTCGGGGCGCACCGATCCGGCCCCGCTCGCTGGCTCGGCCAACCGTGCTGCCGGGCTGGCAGCGGGGGCGGGCGCGCTTGCCGCGATGGGCTGGGAGGCAAGGCGCGGACGATGTCCCACGGGCGGCGCCGTCGGCGCGGCGCTCGCCAACCCCGCCGCTGCTGCCGCGGTCGGCGCAACCGGAGCGGTGCGGCCCGAGACCACTGGCTCAAACCCCGCATAGGCCGAGCGGAACGCGCCGGCCTGCCCACTCGCCCCGCGGTTGCGGTAGAAGCGGTGCGCCCCGATCGTGCCGATATGTTCAAGCCTCGCGGCCCAGGGCGGACGGACCCACAAGGTGTGGTAATGGGTGGCAAGCCCGATCGGGGCATAGACGCTCCCCGCCAGCGCTTCGGCGGCGATCCGGCGGGCCTGCGCCCAGCTCGCGCCGCCCGGCCGGCGCGCAAGGCTGCCATCGCAGGTAAAGGTGAACTGGCACCCGCTGGCGCGTTCGGCACCCTGATAGACTACCCCGCACACGCTCGCTGGCCAGGCCGGATGCGCCACCCGGTTCAGCACCACCTGCGCCACCGCGCGCTGGCCCGCCTCGCTCTCGCTCGCCGCCTCGTACCAGATCGCCTGGGCGAGGCATTCGAGCGCGCGGCCATGGGTGATGCCGACCCCGGGGGAGAAGAACGGGCGGGCCGGATCGCCGACATCGATGAGCGCGCCAAGATCGCGCCCGCCTTCGCCCCCGTTCGTGTGCGGATCCTCCGCCGGCAGGGCAACAAGCGCGCTGCCGGGCGGATCGGCCATGTAGAAATAGGCCGAGCCAGGAAAGCTCATCCCCGGTCGCTCGAAGGGCAGCGCGGCCTCGGCCGCGGCGCGCAGCGCCAGCGAGGCTTCGCCTTCGACCGCAGGGCCGGGCAGGCTGGAAAGCCCTGTTCCCGAAAGCGTCGGCGCTGCCATTGCCGGCACGGTGATCGCCGCGCCCAGCACCGCGAGGCGCTTGCGCCAATTGTTGCGCGCACGCACACACCCGTTGCGCCGCGTGGCGGCAGCAGGGGAGGGAGCAGCAAGGGCGGGGCGGCGGGTCATCTTGCGCCCCGCTTCTAGGCTGATCCGCGCCAGCCAGCGAGGAGGCCGGCTGCCCGCGTCCCGAAACCGGACACCCCGAAGGCGGCTGATTGCCGGTTCAGCGGCATCGGGGCCTGCACCTTGCCCGGCGCCGCGCGCCGCCCTATCGAGGCCGCGACCATGGCGCACAGGCACGACCGGAGAGACACAGGGCGCGCCCGCAGCGCGGCGCTCACGCTGCTTCTCGCCGCACTCGCCATGACGGGCTGCGCCCCCGCCGTGCCTGCGACAGACAAGATGCAGCACGACAGGCCCCGGCCCACCATCGTCAGCCTCAACCCCTGTCTTGATGCCATCCTCGTCGAGATCGCCGCGCCGGGGCAGGTGCTGGCGCTCTCGCACTACAGCCGCGATCCGGCCTCCAGCTCGATTGCGCCCGAGGTGGCGGCGCGCCATCGCTTCACCGGTGGCAGCGCCGAGGAGGTGATCGCGCTGAGGCCCGATCTGGTGCTCGCCTCGATCTTCCTGCCCGCGCCCACGCGCCGCGCGCTCGAGGCCGCGGGGCTGAAGGTCGCAACCTTCGGCAGCCCCACCAGCATCGCCCAAAGCGCAGCGCAAGTGCGCGAAGTGGCCCGGCTGGCGCGGCGCGAGGGCGCCGGGGCGGCGCTGGCCGCGCGCATCGCCGCTCGCCCGGCACCGCCCCCCGGCCCGGCGCCGCGCGCTCTGCTGTGGCAGCCGGGCGAGATCACCGCGGGCGAGGCGACGCTCATCGCCCAATTGCTGCGCGAGGCCGGCTTTGCGAGCCACGCCGCGGCGCGCGGGCTCGGGCAGGCCGACCGGGTCAGCCTCGAACAGGTGCTCGCCGATCCGCCGCAGGTGCTGCTCATCGCCGGGGACGAGGCAGGCCAGCGCCACCCGGTGCTGCGCGCGGGCCTGCCCGGCACCCACATTGCCCGCTTCGATCCGCGGCTGCTCTATTGCGGCGGGCCGACCATTCCCCGCGCCCGCGCCCGGCTGGCGGCGATCCGTGCCGCCGCGATCCGCCAGCCATGAGCCGCGCCAGCCTTGCCTTTGCCGCGCTGCTGGCGCTGCTGGTGCCGCTCTCGCTGCTTGCCGGGCGGGTGTTGATCGCCCCCTGGGCCGAGGGACCGGCCAATGCCGCGTTGATCCTTGCCGAACTGCGCGCCCCGCGCGCGGCGCTGGCGCTGGTGATCGGCGCCGGGCTGGGGGCGGCCGGGGCGGCGATGCAGGGCTATCTGCGCAATTCGCTGGCCGACCCGGGCCTGTTTGGAATAGCCCCCATGGCCGCGCTGGGCGCGGTGGCGAGCTTCTGGGCGCGCCCTTTGCTCCCCGCCGCGCTCGCCGATTGGGCGCTGCCCGGGCTGGCGCTCGCCGGCGCGGGGCTGGGCATGGCCGCCCTCGCGCTCATCGCCGGGCGCAGCACCAGCGACGGCGCAGGCGGGGCGGGCAGCGGCATTGCCCTTTTCACCCTCGCCGGGCTGATGCTGGCGAGCCTTGCCGGGGCGCTCACTGCGCTTGCGATCACGCTTGCGCCCAATGCCTTTGCCCTGTCCGAGATCGTGCTGTGGCTCAACGGCGCGCTGACCGATCGCTCCTGGCGCGAGGTCGCGCTCGCCGCGCCGCTCGTCCTTGCCGGGATTGCGGTGCTGCTGCGCGCCGCCCCGGCGCTCGATGCGCTGACGCTCGGCGAGGCGGCGGCGCGCTCGCTCGGGGTCGATGCGCGCCGCCTGCTGCTGCTGCTGGTGGTGGGCGTGGGGCTGACGGTCGGCGCGAGCGTGGCGGTGGCGGGGATCATCGGCTTTGTCGGTCTGATCGTCCCCCACCTCGTGCGCCCGCTCACCGATCGCCTGCCCTCGAGCCTGCTGGTGCCGAGCGCGCTTGCGGGCGCAGCCCTCGTGCTGGCGGCAGACAGCCTGGTGCGCATCCTGCCGCTGGTGACCGAGCTGCGGCTCGGCATTGCCCTTTCGCTGATCGGCGCGCCGTTCTTCGGCTACCTGCTGATGAAGATGCGAAGGGGGCTGGTGTGATGCTGGCGACCGAGGATCTGGCGCTGGTGCGCGGCGGGCGCGAGGTCATCTCCGGCCTGTCACTGGCGCTTGCGCCGGGGCGGATCGTGGCGCTGGTCGGCCCCAACGGGGCGGGCAAATCCTCGCTGCTGATGGGGCTGGCCGGGCTGATCGCCCCGGCGCGCGGATCGGTCAGCCTCGATGGGGAGGTGCTGGCCGGGCTTTCCCCGAAAGCGCGGGCGAGGGCCTTGGGCTATCTCCCGCAAGAGGGCGCTCTTGCCTGGGACGTCGCGGTCGAGGTGCTGGTGGCGCTTGGGCGCCTGCCCTGGGGCGATCGCGGCAGCGCCGCGATCGAGGCGGCGCTCGGTGCGCTCGATCTCCTCCATCTGCGCCGGCGCCCGGTGAGCGCGCTTTCGGGCGGAGAGCGTGCGCGGGCGCTGCTCGCCCGGGTGCTGGCGGGAGAACCGCGCTGGATCCTCGCCGATGAGCCGCTCGCCGCGCTCGATCTGGCACATCAGCTCGCGCTGCTCGCCCATTTGCGCGCCTGCGCCGATGCCGGGCAGGGGGTGGTGATGGTGCTCCACGATCTGGCCCTCGCGATGAACCATGCCGATCACGTGGTGGTGCTTGACGAAGGCCGCCTCGCTGCCCAGGGCCCGCCGGCCGAGGCGCTTACCGAGGAGGTGATCGCGCGCGTCTGGAGCGTGCGCGCCCACTGGCTGGGCCCGCCCGGGGCGCGGGCGCTGGTGAGCACAGGCCTGCCTTGACAAATCAGGCCGGGACGCAAGGCCCGGGCGCTTGGGGGATGCCCGGTCTTGCCTTGTCCCGGCCCTCGGCCGATCGGTGTGGTGCGCCAGGGTGCGACCCTGAAAGGCCCCGGCGGCGATCGGCTGGAGAGTGGCCCAAGCAATGGCCCAATTGGCACCGGCGGGCGACTTAAGATTTTCTGTAGGGGGGCACTGGATCGTCCCAGATCGCTGAAATGTAATCAGAAAGATCATGGCAAAGGGCCGGCGCGGCGGCACTGGCCGGCCGTGCTGCCGGCGGTCCGCAAGGCCTCTCCCCGCCGCGAGCCGACGCGCAGCGCCCCTGCGCGGATCAAGCCCGGCGCTTGCGCGTTGCATCACTCTCACCCTAGAGGCTCCCGTCACCGTGGGCAGGTCTCGCCCCGGGGCCGGGGCGCTTGCCACGCGCGAACAAATCTGGAACACACCCCTCTCATGAGCCTCACCACCATCTCGGTTCGCGGTGCGCGCGAGCACAATCTCAAGGGCATCGACATCGATCTGCCGCGCGACAAGCTGATCGTCATCACCGGGCTTTCGGGCAGCGGCAAGTCGAGCCTTGCCTTCGACACCATCTATGCCGAGGGCCAGCGCCGCTATGTCGAGAGCCTTTCGGCCTATGCGCGCCAGTTTCTCGAGATGATGCACAAGCCCGATGTCGAGCATATCGACGGGCTGTCCCCGGCGATCAGTATCGAGCAGAAGACCACCAGCCGCAACCCGCGCTCGACGGTTGCCACCGTCACCGAGATCTATGATTACATGCGCCTGCTCTGGGCGCGGGTAGGGGTGCCGCATTCGCCCGCAACGGGCCTGCCGATCACCGCCCAGACAGTGAGCCAGATGGTCGATCGGGTGATGGCCCTGCCCGAGGGCACGCGCCTCTACCTGCTCGCGCCGGTCGTGCGCGGGCGCAAGGGCGAATACAGGAAGGAGCTGGCCGAATGGCAGCGCCAGGGCTTTGCCCGGGTGCGGATCGACGGGGAGATCTACCCCATCGAGGAGGCCCCGGCGCTCGACAAGAAGTTCAAGCACGATATCGAGGTGGTGATCGATCGCCTGGCGGTGCGTGAGGGCATCGAGACCCGCCTTGCCGAAAGCTTCGAGACCGCGCTCAAGCTGGCCGAGGGCCTTGCCTATGTCGATCTGGCTGACGGCGTGGTGCCCGGGCGCGAGGGCGAGGATCAGGGCGCGGGCAATCTCAAGGGCGCAGGCCTGCCGCCCAACCGCATCGTCTTTTCCGAGAAGTTCGCCTGCCCGGTCTCGGGCTTCACCATCGAGGAGATCGAGCCGCGGCTGTTCTCCTTCAACGCGCCGCAAGGGGCCTGCCCGGCCTGCGACGGGATCGGCGAGAAGATGCTGTTCGATCCGCAGCTGGTGGTGCCCAACGAGGCTCTGAGCCTCAAGCAGGGCGCGGTGGTGCCCTGGGCCAAGTCCAACCCGCCCAGCCCCTATTACATGCAGGTGCTGGCCAGCCTCGCCAAGGCCTATGGCTTTGATCTCGATACGCCGTGGAAGGCGCTTGCGCCTGAACAGCGCGAGATCATCCTCCACGGCACGGGGGGCATGGCGGTGCCGCTCACCTTCCGCGACGGGCGGCGCGAATACACCGTGATGAAGCCCTTCGAGGGGGTGATCGGCAATCTTTCCCGCCGCTTGATGCAGACCGAAAGCGCCTGGATGCAGGAGGAGCTGGCCAAGTATCAGACCGCACAAGCCTGCGAGACCTGCGGCGGCAAGCGCCTCAACGAGAAGGCGCTGAGCGTGAAGGTCGCGGGCGTCGATATCGCCACGCCAGTGGCGATGAGCGTTGCCGATGCGCGCGCCTGGTTTGCCGCGCTCGAAGACCAGCTTGGCCCGCAGCAGCGCCAGATCGCCCGCGCGATCCTCAAGGAAATCAACGAGCGGCTGGGCTTTCTCGACAATGTCGGGCTTGATTACCTCAACCTCGATCGCACCAGCGGCACGCTCTCGGGCGGGGAGAGCCAGCGCATCCGCCTTGCCAGCCAGATCGGCAGCGGGCTGTCGGGCGTGCTCTACGTGCTCGACGAGCCTTCGATCGGGCTCCACCAGCGCGATAATGACCGCCTGCTCGCCACGCTCAAGCGCCTGCGCGACCTCGGCAACACGGTGATCGTGGTCGAGCACGACGAGGATGCGATCCGCGCGGCCGATCATATCGTTGATCTTGGCCCCGGCGCCGGGGTGCATGGCGGCGAGGTGGTGGCGCAGGGGAGCCTCAAGGACATCCTCAAGGCCAAGGGGAGCCTCACCGCGGACTACCTCAGCGGCAAGCGCAGGATCGAGGTGCCCACATCCCGGCGCAAGGGCAATGGCCATGCCATCACCGTGCGCAACGCGCGCGCCAACAATCTGAAGGGCGTCACCGCGCGCTTCCCGCTCGGCACCTTCACCTGCGTGACGGGCGTTTCGGGCAGCGGCAAATCGACCCTCACGCTCGACACGCTCCAGGCTGCCGCCGCCCGCGTACTCAACGGCGCGCGGGTGATCGCCGGGGCGCATGATGCGATCGAGGGGCTCGAATATTGCGACAAGGTGATCGAGATCGACCAGTCGCCGATCGGTCGCACCCCGCGCTCGAACCCCGCCACCTACACCGGTGCCTTCACCCAGATCCGCGACTGGTTTGCAGGCCTGCCCGAAGCCCAGGCGCGTGGCTACAAGCCCGGGCGCTTTTCCTTCAACGTCAAGGGCGGGCGCTGCGAGGCCTGCCAGGGCGATGGCCTCATCAAGATCGAAATGCACTTCCTGCCAGACGTTTACGTCACCTGCGAGGAATGCGGGGGCAAGCGCTACAACCGCGAGACGCTCGAGGTGAAGTTCAAGGGCCACTCGATCGCCGACGTGCTCGACATGACGATCGAGGACGCGGAAGAGTTCTTCAAGGCGGTGCCGCCGATCCGCGAGAAGATGCGGATGCTGTGCGAAGTGGGGCTTGGCTATGTCAAGGTCGGCCAGCAGGCCACCACGCTCTCAGGCGGCGAGGCGCAGCGGGTCAAGCTTGCCAAGGAACTCGCCCGCCGCTCGACCGGGCAGACGCTCTATATCCTTGATGAACCCACCACCGGGCTGCATTTCGAGGATGTGCGAAAGCTCCTCGAGGTGCTCCACCGACTGGTCGATCAGGGCAACACCGTGGTGGTGATCGAGCACAATCTCGATGTCATCAAGACCGCCGACTGGATCATCGACCTTGGCCCCGAAGGCGGGGTGCGCGGGGGCGAGATCGTGGCGGAAGGAACGCCCGAGGAGATCGTCAAGGCCGCGCGCAGCCACACCGGGCGCTATCTCGCCCCGCTGCTCACACGGTGAGGGGCATAGCGCGCCGCCAAGCGCCCGCCGCCAAACACCTGCCGCCCGCCGCCTCAGACCACCTCGTCTTCGTCGAGCAGCGCCTCGGCCGAGCCTTCCGGCTCGCTTGCGAGGATCGCCTCGGTGATGCTCTCGATCCGCGCGCCCACCCGCTCGGGGTGGGGGATGTCGGCGATGTGGAACAGGGCATCGCCCTGGTGCACCACCGGCAGGGTGGCATGGCCGATGATGATCCCGTCGATCGGGCTGGTGACCTCGAGCGCCTCCTCGCCGAACAGCCCGCCGACCCGCGCCAGCACGTCGCCGCGGCGCACCGGCGCGCCCGATTCGCGCTCGATCAGCGCCACCCCGCCGCGCGGGGCGCGCACCCACACCGAGCGGTTGGCCCGCGCCGGGATGCCCACCGTGGTAAGGCCATCATCCTCCTCGACCATGCCCAGATGCGCCAGCACCCGGTGCACGCCGGCCACCCCGGTCTCGATCGACAGCCGGTCAAAGCGCAGCGCCTCGCCCGCCTCGAGCAGCAGCATGTCCACCCCTTGGCGGTGGGCAAGTTCGCGCAAGCTGCCATCGCGCAGCGGGCTTTCGATGATCACCGGGGCGCCAAAGGCCATGGCCAGCTCCACCAGCCGCTTGTTGCCCGCAGCGATGCGGATTTGCGGCAGGTTGTAGCGATGGATCGCGGCCGAATGGATGTCGATGCCGAGCGCACAGCGCTCCACCACCTCGCGGAAGAACACATGGGCCAGCTGCCCGGCCAGCGATCCCCCCGCGCTGCCGGGAAAGGAGCGGTTGAGATCGCGCCGGTCGGGCAGATAGCGCGAATGGGTGATGAAGCCGAAGATGTTGGCGACCGGCACCAGCAGCACCGTGCCGCTGAGCGCGCGCGGATCGAGTTCCTGCGCCAGCCGTTGAATCACCGCGGTGCCGACGATCTCGTCGCCATGGATCGCCGCGCTGACGAACACCGCCGGGCCGGGGCGCAGCCCGTGGAGCACCCGCACGGCCAGCGATGAGGTGGTGCCGGTGGCCATGGTGGTGATCGGAAAGTCGATCTCGGCACAGCTTCCCGGCGCCACCATGCGCCCGCCGATCGCAAAGGCCTGTGGCTCGTCCATCCCGCTCTCCCCCTTGGCTGCACCGCGTTCATGCGCCCCCGCGCCCCTCGGCCTTCATAGCCCTGGCACCGCCCCAGCGCAAAGCACGGGCAGCCTGCCGGCGCCGCCGTGCAATGCCCTCTCGCCTTTTGGCTGCGGCTTGCCTATGTCGCGCCCCCTTATGGCACGCCCCAAACCGCTCACCTTCGACAAGCAGAAGATCGTCGCCGAAAACCGGCGGGCGCGCTTCGACTATCATGTCGAGGACGTGCTCGAGGCCGGGCTGATGCTCCAGGGCACCGAGGTCAAGGCGCTGCGCGCGGGCGAGGCGAGCATCGCCGAAAGCTATGCCGAGGTGCGTGATGGCGAGGTCTGGCTGGTCAACGCCAATATCCCCGAATACAGCCACGGCAACCGCCTCAACCACGAGCCGCGCCGGCCGCGGAAGCTCTTGCTCCACGCGCGCGAGGTCAACCGCCTGCTCGGCGCGGTCGAGCGCAAGGGCATGACGCTGGTGCCGCTGTCGATCTATTTCAACCGCACCGGGCGGGCCAAGGTCGAACTGGCGCTGGCCAAGGGCAAGCAGACCCACGACAAGCGCGCCGCGATCAAGGAGCGCGACTGGAAGCGCGACAAGGCGCGGCTGATGCGCGAGCGCGGCTGAGCGCGCAGGGACTTCAAGGCAGGAAAGGCGGGCAGGGCGCAGGAAATGCACGCAAGGGCGATTCACCCACTGGTCAGATGCCCTGTGCTACCCATATGGGCACCTGCCATGCCCGCCGCCGCGCCCCCCGTTGCTGTTCTCGCGCTGCCGCCCCTTGTAGGAGTGCCGGCATGAGCGCGCCGCCACCCCCGCGGCGCGGGCTGGGCCTGCGCTCGAAGACCTGGGCGATGGATCTCATCCGCCGCCACACGCCCACGCGCGAGGAGATGGCGGCGAACAAGTATCTCGCGCCGATCGCGCACCGCTTCCTCTCGCCCGAATTGTGGCGCTTTACCCGCCGCTCGGTGCCGCGCGGGGTGGCGCTGGGGCTGTTTGCCGCCTTCATCATCCCGGTGGGGCAGATCTTCCTGGCCGCCTTCCTCGCCTTGCCGGCGCGCGCCAATGTGCCGCTGTCGGCGCTGGCGACCTTCATCACCAACCCCTTCACCCTGCCGTTCTGGCTGGTGGTGGCGAACAAGGTGGGCAATTTCACCCTCAGGCTCGATGCCGCCGGGCCGCAGCTGGCCCAGGCCACCGCCGAAAGCGGGCTGTGGAGCAGCGCGCTTGCCTTTGTCGAGATGGCCGGGGCCACCGCCTTCGGCTTTGCCGTGCTCGCGGTGGTGGCGCCCTCGATCGGCTACCTCGTGGCAAGCTGGGTGTGGCGGGTGGTGGTGGCGCGCAAGCGTGCGAAACGGTTGAAGATCATGGAAGCGCGGCTCGACCAGCGGCTCGGCGCGCAGTAAGCAGCCCGGCCATGGGTTTGAGGAGTGCCCCACGTGGCCCGCGCCGCCCTGCCTGATCCGCTCCCGCGTTCCGGCGCCGGCACCGGCACCGACAAGCGCATCGTCACCGGCACCGCCCTGCGTGAGGCGGCGCTGCGCCCGGCGCTGCTGCTGGGCCTTGCCGGCGCGCTGCTGGCAAGCGCGGGGGTGCTCTATCTTGCCACAACGAGCCTGGTGGCGGCGCTCGCCTTCGTGCTCGCCGCCGGGGTGATGCTCGGCGGCGTGGTGTTGCTCGACCAGCTCAAGGGCGCTCCGCGCGCCGAGCCGCTTGGCGCGCCCGACTGGAGCGTCACCCGCGCGGCGATCGAGGAGGTGGGCGAGCGCAATGGTGAGGCGATCGCCATCACCGACCGGGCCAACCGCATGGTCTGCGCCAACAGCCGCTTTCTCGAGGCCTTCGGCGCGGGCGCGGCGCCCCCGGCCCTGCCCTTTGGGCGCGCGGCGCGCGAGGCGGTGACGCTGCTTGCCCGCAGCGCCTGGCGCGATGGCACCGCCGCGATCGAGGGCGTGGCTGATGAAGACGGGAGGTTGTGGCACGTCTCGGCCCGGCGCGCCGGGCGGGGCGAGGATCACCTCATCTGGCGGCTGCGCCCCGATGCCGGTGGGCGCGGGAGCGAGCTTGATCTCGTCGACCTTTCCGGCCCCTTCGGCAAGATGCTGAGCCGCGCCGGGATCGAGACCGCGATCACCACCCAGGACGGGGTGATTCGCGCGGTCAGCGCCGGCTTTGCCGAGCGTGCCGCGGGCGATGCGCGCGCAACGCTGGTGGGGCAGGATTTCGTCAGTTTCCTGCGCACCGACGAGCGCGACCGCATCTTCTATGCCCGCGAGGGGCGCAGCGGCACCCCGCAGACGCTGGTGGATGTGCCGCTGGTCGATCCCGAGGCGCGGGTCGGCCCGGCGGGGCCGGACGAGGCGACCTCGCTGATGCTGCTGATCGACAGCGGGGTGGGGATCGGCGCGGGCTGGGACGGGGCCGGGCAGGCCGGGGTGGCGCAGCTCGAGGCGCTGCTGGCGCAATTGCCGCTCGGCCTTGCCATGACCGACCGCGACGGGCGCTTCCTGTTCGGCAACGAGGCCTTCCTGCGCAGCGTCGGGCGCGAGGGGCGGGGGCTGCCCGCCTTTCCCACCGATCTCGTCGTGCGCGAGGACAAGGCGGCGCTGTCCGATGCGGTGCGGCGCCACGGGCGCGGGCCGGCGATCAGCAGCAATGTCGCGGTGCGGCTGGTGGCCAGCCCCGAGGAGCCGGTCTCGCTCGGCCTTGCCGGGGTGCGCGGCCTGGGCGAGGCGGCGGTGCTGCTCAGCCTTGCCGATTCGAGCCAGGAAAACCAGCTGCGCCGCCAGGTTGCCCAGGCCACCAAGATGCAGGCGGTGGGCCAGCTCGCCGGCGGGGTGGCGCATGATTTCAACAACGTGCTTACCGCCATCATCGGCACCTGCGATCTGATGCTGCTGCGCCACATCCCGGGCGACAGCGACTATGACGACATCCAGCAGATCCGCGCCAATTCCAACCGCGCCGCCGCGCTCACCCGCCAGCTGCTCGCCTTCTCGCGCCAGCAGACCCTGCGGCCCGAGATCATCCAGCTGCCTGACGTGGTGAGCGAGGTCAGCCCGCTGATCAAGCGCCTGCTCGGCGGCAAGATCACCTTCTATGTCCAGCACGATCGCAACCTCGGCCCGGTGCGCGCCGATCCGCAGCAGCTGGAACAGGTGATCATGAACCTTGCGGTCAATGCCCGTGATGCGATCCAGGCGCGCGGCAATGGCAGCGGGCGGATCTCGCTCTACACCCGCGCGCTCAAGGCCAAGGAGGTGATCCAGCTCGGCTCGGAAGTGCTGCCCGCGGCCGATTACACCGTGCTCATCATGCAGGACACCGGCGGCGGCATCCCCCCGCATGTGCTGCCCAAGCTGTTCGAGCCGTTCTTCACCACCAAGGAGCAGGGCAAGGGCACCGGCCTCGGGCTTTCCACCGCCTACGGGATTGTCAAGCAATCGGGCGGGTTCATCTTTGCCGACAACGTGCTCGACAAGTCGGGGCGGCCCACCGGCGCGCGCTTTACCGTCTATCTGCCGGTGCACCACGGCCCGGCGCCGAGGAAGCGCGCCGCCCCGCCGCCTGCCTCCTCCGACTGGGCGGCAGGCGGAAGGGTGCTGCTGGTCGAGGACGAGGAGATGGTCCGGGCCGTGGCCGAACGCGCGCTTTCCCGCGCCGGCTATGAGGTCACCGCCTGTGCCGGGGGCGAGGAGGGCCTTGCCGCGATTGCCGCGGCCAAGGCTCCCTTCGACATCATCGTCACCGACGTGATGATGCCGGGGATGGACGGCCCGGCGATGGTGCGCGCCATCCGCGCGCGCCACCCGGCGATCCCGGTGCTGTTCATGTCGGGCTTTGCAGAGGACGTGCTGCGCCGCGACATCGACATTCCCGAGGTGCACTTCATCGCCAAGCCCTTCAGCGTCGCGGCGATCGCCGAAAAGGTCGGCGCGGTGCTGCGCGAGGCACGGGCCGAACAGCGCGCCGGGGGCTGAGCGGCCGCGCGTGCCGGCCCTGTTTCCGAAAGCCCAGCCCATTCCCCTTGGCTCACATTCACCTTGGATAAAGGCGCAGAAGCGTTCATCATCCGCGCAGCGGGGGAGAAGGGGAGGGAGTTCATGCACCAGGCAAAAGGCGCCGCCACCGGGCTTGCCGCAGCGGCGGCAGCGCTGCTCGCAGCCGGGGCGGCGGCGCAGAGCGCGGGCGAGGAGAGCGCGCAGGGCGATCTTGCCATCACCATTTACAACAATGATCTTGCCCTGGTGCAGGACGTGCGCCAGCTCGCCATCGCCGCGGGAAAGAGCCGGATCGAGTTTCCCGACGTCTCGGCCCGGATCCAGCCCGAGACCTTGAGCTTTGCCGCCGCGGGCACCACCATCATCGAGCAGAACTTCGACTATGATCTGCTCAGCCCTGGCAAACTGATGGAAAAGGCCGTGGGCCAGAGCGTCACGCTGCTGCGCACCAATCCTGCCACCGGGGCCGAGACCCGCGAGCGCGCCAAGGTGCTTTCGGTGGTGGGCGGGGTGGTCGTGCAGATCGGCGATCGCATCGAGGTGCTGCGCGATGATGGCCTGCCGGTGCGGGTGATCTTCGATCGCGTGCCTCCCGGGCTGCGCGCCCGCCCGACCTTGTCGGTGACGCTCGATTCGGCCCGCGCCGGCACCCGCCCGGTGTCGCTGCGCTACCTCACCGGCGGGCTCGGCTGGAGCGCCGATTATGTCGCGCTCTACAATGACGCGGCCGGCACCATCGACATGCAGGGCTGGGTGACGCTCACCAATTCCACCGGCACCACCTTCCACAATGCCGATGCGGTGCTGGTGGCGGGCAATCCCTATGCCGGCGGCGCGCGCGGCTTTGGCGGGGGCGCGGGCAGCGCCATGGTTCGCCCCGGCACCCAGACCGCTGCGCGCGAGCGGATTGGCGATCTTTATCTCTACCCCATCGCCGGGCGCACCACCATCGCCAATGCCCAGACCAAGCAGGTGAGCTTCCTCGACGTGCAGGCCGTGCCGGCGCGGCGCATCTACTCGCGCGATATCGCCTGGCAGCAGAACGACGAGCAGCCGCGCAATGCCGAAAGCCGCATCGCCTTTTCCACCGCGCGCGGATCGGGCCTTGGCGATGCCCTGCCCGCGGGCACGGTGCGCTTCTACCAGCGCGATGCACAAGGCACGCCGCAATTCGTCGGCGAGCGCGGGATCGACCACACCCCGATGGGCAGCGAGCTTTCGCTCGCCACCGGCGAGGCCTTCGACATCACCGTCAGGGCCGAGATCGAAAGCCGCCAGACCATCACCAGCGACGAATGGGAACGGAGCGCGCGCTTTCGCATCAGCGATGGCAGCGCCAGCCGCACCATCACCATGGAGCGGCCCAAGACCTATTACCGCACGGTGATGCGCTACACTCTCACCAACGGCCGCAGCGAGCCAGTCGAGGTCGAACTCAACCAGACCGGGCTTGCCCGCGCCTGGTGGGCCGACGACCTGCGTGTGCCGGCCGAGGACATCAAGGGCGAACAGGTGAATGCCGATCGGCGGCGCTACAAGGTGAGCGTGCCCGCCAATGGCGAGCGGGTGATCCGCGTCACCTATGAAGCGCGCTTCTGAGGGGCGGTGTGATGCGCCGCGGCGTGACATTCCTGCTGGGCGCGGCGGTGATCGTCGCTCCCGCCTCAGCGCGCGAGGTGGTCGAGGCCTCGGCGCCGGTCGATCTGTCGGTCACCATCTACCGCGATCCCGCCCGCACCCCCGATGAGCGCCTCACCCGCGCGGCCCCGGGGGGCCTGGCGCTCATTTCCGAAACCCGCCGCGTCACCCTGCCGCCGGGCGAGGCGACGGTGCGCTTTGAGGGCGTGGCCGAGGGCATGATCGGGGTTTCGGCGATCGTCACCGGGCTTCCCGGCGGCACCATCGAGAAGAACCGCAGCGCTGCGCTGCTCTCCCCGGCGGCGCTGGTCGATGGCACGCTCGGCAACCGGGTAACGGTGACCCGCACCAATCCCGCCACCGGCGCGGTGGTGAGCGAAAGCGCGATCGTGCGCACCCGGGCCGATGGCGGGCTCGTGCTCGAGACCGCCGCGGGCTTCGAGGCTCTGCGCTGCGCCGGCCTTCCCGAGCGGCTGAGCTTTGCCGGGGTGCCCGCGGGCCTCTCGGCCCAGCCGGTGTTTGCGGTTGATACGGTCTCGCCCGCGGCCGGCACCTTCGAGGTGACTCTCACCTATCTCGCCTGGGGCTTTGATTGGCAGGCCGATTATGTCGCCAGCCTGTCCGACAAGGCAGCGGGCGAGGAGTTCGATCTGGGGCTGTTGAGCTGGCTCACGCTCGTCAACGACAATGGCCAGAGTTTTCCCGGGGCGCGGCTGCAGATCGTGGCCGGCAGGCTCAATCTCGACAGCGACTATGCCGCACTGGCAAGCCCGCCGGTGGGCGCGCCGCTCAGCCTCACCTGCTATCCGCTCGGCAGCACCGCCGCGAGCCTGCCGTTGCCCGAGGACGAACCGGTGCCGCCGCCACCGCCGGCGCTGATGATGGCCGCACCGGGGAGGATGGCCGATGCGGTGGTGGTGACCGGCGCGCGCCTCCAATCGCGCGAGATGGCGAGCGCGGTGGTGACCGCAAGCGAGGAGGATCTCGGCGATCTCAAGCTCTTTCGCGTGCCGGGGCGGGTTGATGTTGCGGCAAAGGGCATGAAGCAGGTGGCCTTTCTCGATCGCCAGGGGGTGAAGGCGCGGCTGCTCTACCAGGCCCGCTGCGCGCCGGAGGTGCGGCTGCCCGAGACTGCAAGGCCAGGGGCGCCGGCTGATCCGGAAGCCGGTTTGCAGCCGGCCGGGATTCTGCTGGTGACCAGGAACGAGGAGCAAAAGGGCCTCGGCATCGCCCTGCCGCAGGGGCAGATGGCGCTGTTCGAGCCGGGCCCGCGCGGGCCCGCGCTCGCCGCCCGCGCGCGGCTGCGCGACTATGGCCGGGGGCAGGAGATCGAGCTGGAACTGGGCGAGAGCGCGCAGGTGTTTGCCCGCTGCGGCGCGCGCGCGGTGGGCGCGGCGCGCGGCTGGCGGCGGATGGAGGCGCGCCTTGCCAATGCCAATCCCCACCCGGTACGCCTGCGCCTTGAACTTAGCCGCGCGGGCGATGGCGATGTGCGCTTTGCCGGGCGCAAGGTCGCGATCCGCAACGGCTGGCAGACGGTCGAGCTGGTGCTGCCGGCGGGCAGCGAGGCGCGCTACGACTGGCAAGTGAGGCGCCCGGGCGGCGGCTAGGGGCAGGGACGCCCCGGGCAAGCGGCCCCGCGCGGCCCCGTGTGTCGCGGTTGTGGGAAATTTTCGTGTTCCCTACTTGTTCCATGAGAACAAATGCGATACATAGCGTGTGCGGGCAGCGGAAAACCGCTTTCCCCCTCTGGTCAAGCAAGGGAGCGCATGCGATGGCTACACAGTTGAAATTGGTGGAAGAGGACAGGAAAGCCGTGGACCGTCAAAAGGCGCTTGAGGCCGCGCTGGCGCAGATCGATCGTGCCTTCGGCAAGGGTTCGGCGATGCGGCTGGGCCAGAAGGAGACGATGCAGGTCGAGGCGATTTCGACCGGATCGCTCGGGCTGGATATTGCGCTCGGCGTCGGCGGCCTTCCGCGCGGCCGCGTGATCGAGGTTTATGGGCCTGAAAGTTCAGGCAAAACCACGCTCGCCCTGCACGTCATTGCCGAGGCGCAGAAGACCGGCGGGACGGCGGCCTTCGTCGATGCCGAACATGCGCTCGATCCGGTCTATGCCAAGAAGCTCGGCGTCAATATCGACGAGCTGATCGTCTCGCAGCCCGATACCGGCGAGCAGGCGCTCGAGATCGTCGATACGCTGGTGCGCTCCAATGCCATCGACGTGCTGGTGGTCGATTCGGTCGCCGCGCTGGTGCCGCGCGCGGAGATCGAGGGCGAGATGGGCGATTCGCATGTCGGCCTGCAGGCGCGACTGATGAGCCAGAGCCTGCGCAAGCTGACCGGCTCGATCAGCCGTTCGCGCTGCATGGTGATCTTCATCAACCAGCTGCGGATGAAGATCGGGGTGATGTATGGCAATCCCGAGACCACCACCGGCGGCAATGCGCTCAAGTTCTATGCCTCGGTGCGGCTCGACATCCGTCGCACCGGCCAGATCAAGGATCGGGACGAGATCATCGGTAACACCACCCGGGTGAAGGTGGTCAAGAATAAGGTCGCCCCGCCGTTCAAGCAGGTCGAGTTCGACATCATGTATGGCGAGGGCATTTCCAAGATCGGCGAAATTCTCGATCTCGGGGTCAAGGCCGGGCTGGTGGAGAAGTCGGGCAGTTGGTTCTCCTACGACAGCATCCGCATCGGCCAGGGGCGCGAAAATGCCAAGGCGTACTTGCGCGAAAATCCCGAAGTTTGCGACCGTCTGGAAGCTGCGATCCGCAGCCGCACCGATCAGGTCGCCGGGGAGATGATGTCCGGTCCGGACGCGGACCTCGACATGTGATCCCCAAGCGGACGCGGCGGTCTGGCTCAGCCGGTCCGAGGTGAACGCAGGCGCAATGTCCCGTAGCACGCCTGCATCCGCGCAGCGTCCGGAAACCCGGAAGGCCGGCACTTGCCTCTCCCCAGGGCAGGCGCCGGCCTCTCGCGTTGCGCCCTCGCTCGGATCGCCGCTTGGCCTGCTCTTGATACTCATCGCGGGACCTCGCGGTCGCAGCCGCGAGATCCGCCGGGGCCAAGCCTCGAGGGCCCGATGTGCAGCTTCCATTGCGAAAGGGCCGCGCTTTGCCTAACTGCACCGCCATGACCTCGACCAACGAAATCCGCCGCTCGTTCCTCGACTACTTCAGCCGGAACGGCCATGCGGCCACGCCCTCGGCGCCGCTGGTGCCCTACAACGATCCCACGCTGATGTTCGTCAATGCGGGGATGGTACCGTTCAAGAACGTCTTCACCGGGCTCGAGACCCCGTCTTCGCCGCGCGCGGCCTCGGCGCAGAAATGCGTGCGCGCCGGCGGCAAGCACAATGACCTCGACAATGTCGGCTATACCGCGCGGCATCACACCTTCTTCGAGATGCTCGGCAACTTCTCCTTCGGAGACTACTTCAAGGAAGGCGCAATCCTCCACGCCTGGACCTTGCTGACCAAGGAGTGGGGCTTGCCCAAGGAGCGCCTTACCGTCACGGTCTATCACACCGATGACGAGGCCCACGCGCTGTGGCGCAAGATCGCCGACCTGCCTGACGCGCGCATCATCCGCATCCCCACCAGCGACAATTTCTGGTCCATGGGTGACACCGGCCCCTGCGGGCCATGCTCGGAGATCTTCTACGATCACGGCGAGCACATTCCCGGCGGGCCGCCCGGAAGCGCGGACGAGGATGGCGACCGTTTCGTCGAGATCTGGAACCTCGTGTTCATGCAATACGAGCAGCAGGCCGATGGTTCCCGCCGCGACCTGCCCAAGCCCTCGATCGACACCGGCATGGGGATCGAGCGCATCGCCGCGGTGCTGCAGGGCGTGCATGACAATTACGACACCGACACCTTCCGCGCGCTGATCGCGGCGAGCGAGGCTCTCACCGGCGTTCCCGCCAGGGGTGAACATGCCGCCAGCCACCGGGTGATCGCCGATCACCTGCGTTCGACCAGCTTCCTCATGGCCGATGGGGTGCTGCCCTCCAACGAGGGGCGGGGCTATGTGCTGCGTCGGATCATGCGCCGGGCGATGCGCCACGCTCATCTGCTCGGCGCGCGCGAGCCGCTGATGCACCGCCTGGTCGGCGCTCTGGTGACCGAGATGGGCGCGGCCTATCCCGAGCTTGCCCGCGGGCGTGCGCTGATCGAGGAAGTGCTCGAGCGCGAGGAAACCCAGTTCCGCCGCACGCTCGACAAGGGCTTGCGGCTGCTCGACGAGGCCACAGCCGCCCTTGGGGCCGGCGCGGAGCTCGATGGCGAGATCGCCTTCCGCCTCTATGACACCTACGGCTTTCCCTATGACCTGACCGAGGATGCGCTGCGCCCGCGCGGCATCGCGGTCGATCGGGCGGGCTTCGAGGCGGCGATGGCGCGCCAGAAAGCCGCGGCCCGCGCGGCCTGGAAGGGCTCGGGCGAGGCTGCATCGGGCGAAGTGTGGTTCGACATCGCCGAGCGCGAGGGTGCGACCGAATTCACCGGCTATGCCGCCACCAGCGGCGAGGGCCGGGTGGTGGCGATCGTCAAGGACGGCGCCGAAGTCACCAGCGCCGTCGCAGGCGAGGAGGTGGCAATCCTCACCAACCAGACGCCCTTCTATGGCGAGAGCGGCGGGCAGACCGGCGATGTCGGGACGATCACCAGCCTTGCCGGCCTGCGCGCCCTGGTGACGGACACCTCAAAGCCCTTGGGCAGGCTTCATGCCCACCACGCTCGGATCGAGGCGGGGAGCGTCAAGGTGGGCGATACGGTCGAACTCAAGGTCGATGCCGAGCGGCGTGATCGTATTCGCGCCAACCACTCGGCCACCCATCTCGTCCACGCCGCGCTGCGCAACCGCCTCGGCGCGCATGTGACGCAGAAGGGCAGCCTCGTGGCCGAAGACCGCCTGCGCTTCGATTTCTCGCACCCTGCCGCCCTCACGCCCGAGGACATTGCCGCGATCGAGGCCGAGGTGAACGCCGAGATTCGTGCCAATGTGCCCGTTACCACCCGGCTGATGACCCCCGAGGATGCGGTGGCCGCCGGCGCGCTGGCGTTGTTCGGCGAGAAATATGGCGATGAGGTGCGCGTGCTCGCCATGGGCAGGCCGGGCAAGGACGGGCGCAACTATTCGGTCGAGCTGTGCGGTGGCACCCATGTGCGCGCCACAGGCGACATCGGCCTGTTCCGGATCGTCTCGGAAAGCGCGGTGTCCTCGGGCGTGCGCCGCATCGAGGCGATGACCGGCGAGGGCGCGCGGCAATGGCTGGTCGCGCGCGAGGAAGCGCTCAAGGCCGCCGCCAGCACCATCCGCGCCACCCCCGAGGAAGTGCCTGCAAGGCTTGCCGCGCTGCTCGAGGAGCGCAAGCGGCTCGAGAAGGAGCTGGCCGAGGCGAGAAAGGCCTTGGCGCTCGGCGGCGGCGCTGGCACCGGCAAGGCCAACGCCGCGGACGAGACGATCGCCGGCGTTACCTTTTCCGGGCAAGTGCTCGAAGGGCTCGATCCCAAGGAGCTGCGCCCGCTCCTCGATGCCGCCAAGCAGCGCATGGGCAGCGGGGTGGCGGTGATCATTGCGGTGAGCGAGGGTAAGGCGAGTATCGGCGTTGGCGTTACCGACGATCTCACCGCGCGTTTCAGTGCGGTCGATCTGGTGCGCGCAGGGGTCGCGGTGCTCGGCGGCAAGGGCGGCGGCGGGCGCCCCGACATGGCGCAGGGCGGCGGGCCGGATGCTTCCAAGGCCGCCGAGGCGCTGGCTGCGGTGAAATCGGCTCTGGCCGCGCAGCCCGCGATGTGAGGCGAACAAGCGATCTCGCGCTGGCAGGGGCCTTTGCACTTGTCGGCGCCACTCCGCTGGCGGCGCAATCACGCGAGCCGATTGTCTTTGCGGGCGGGGTGTTCGATGTGACCGGGGCGGGCGAACTTGACCTTGGGACATCGATCCTGTGCTTGCGCCTTACCGCAAGACCTTCCGCGCCCGTCCATTCATGGCCGGGATTGCGCTCGATCTCACGGTCGATGCGGCGGGCAATGTCGTTGGATGCGAGGCGCAACCCGGTGAGGGCCTGGCAGAGGCCGGGGCGGCGATCTGCGCCCATGCCCAGGCGGCGGGACGTTTCCGGCCCGATCCCTACCTCGCGCTTGATTACACGCGCGCCCGTTACCACACCCGTATCACCCTTTCCTTGGCGGCGGCTGAGGGCGAGCCCCTGTTCACCCATTCAACCAGCAGCTTCCCTCTGCTCGACCACCGCCCGGTTCTCTTTGGCGATGACGTGATCCCGGCCGAGGATCAGCGGCTCAAGGCTGATGATGTCGTTATCCAGCCGCTGCAATATCCGCGCCGCGCGTTGCAGAACGAAGTCTTTGACCGGGTGCTTGTGTCCCTCACCTTCGATGCCGAGGGCAAGCCAGCCTCGTGCCGGCCGCTGCGTTCGAGCATGAGCGCGCGGCTGGCCTACGAGACCTGCGCGGAAGCCAAGGGTGCGGTGCAGCTCAAACATCCGCCCGACGCGCGGCCTTATGTCTTGTCGATCGTTTGGTCGCTGGGCGAAGGCCGCTAGCCGGCCGTGCTGGTTCTGGTGCGCAGCCGCGGCTTTTCGCTAAGGCCGCCCTCGCGTTCGAGCTGTTCGCGATATTCGTCGCGCTTGGCGTGGATCGAGGCGATCACCGGGCCCATGGCCACGCCTATATCGACGAGCACCGCCTCGGAAAGCTGGAGCGAGGCCTCGAGCGTTTCGGGCACGGCATGGCTGGCACCGGCCCGGTAGAGCGCGGCGGCGTGATCGGGATCGCGCGCGCGGGCGACGATGAGAAGCTCGGGATATTCGCGCCTGAGTTTGGTGACGAGCCGCTGCGCCAGCACCGGCTCGTCCATCGTCAGCACCACGGCCGGGGCACTTTCCACCCCCAGCCGCGCCAGCGCATCGCCGCGCACGGCATCGCCGAAGACCGCGCGATAGCCATCGCGCTTGGCCTCCAGGATGAGATCAGGGTTGCTGTCGATCATGACATAGGGCTGTGCGTGAACGCGCATCATGTCCGCCACCAGCCGCCCCACGCGCCCGCCGCCAACGATGATGGTACGCGGCTCATCGCCATCATCCTCGAGATCGGTGGGGGAGCCATCGACCTTGCGGGCGATCACCGCGCCAAGCCGGGCGAGCAGCGGGGTGACGGTAAGGCCGATGGCGGTGACGGTCTGCCAGAAGCGCGCCGTTTCCTGATCAATCACCAGCGCGCTGGTGGCCGCGGCGAGCACGATCAGCGTGGTCTCCGAGGGTGAGGCCATCATCACCCCGGTCTCGGCCGCAGTGCCGCGCCGCGCCCCCATCAGCCGCAGCAGGATGCCGGTGACGATCGCCTTGAACACCAGCACGCCCACCACCGCCACGGCCAGCGTGCCGATCTGGGCGCCGATCTCGACGAGATTGATGCTCATCCCCACGGTGATCAGGAAGACCCCGAGGGCAAGCCCCTTGAACGGCTCCATGATCAGTTCGACTTCGGTGTGATACTCGGTCTCGGCGATCAGCAGCCCGGCGATCAGCGCGCCGACGATCGGGGAAAGGCCGGTGATCGCGGTGGCAAGGCTGGCCCCGATCACCACCAGCAGCGAGGCGGCGAGGAACAGTTCGGGGCTCTTGGTGCGCGCCGCCTGGGCAAACAGGCGCGGCAGGGCGACACGCCCCACCACCAGCAGCACCGTGACCACCAGGCCGCCCTGCCAAAGCGTGGTGAAAAGCCCCTCCCAGCCTTCAGCCTGGGCGTTGGGAGCGAGCGCGCCCAGGAGGAAGATGATCGGCACGATCATGATATCCTCGAACAGCAGCATCGAGAGCGCCGCACGCCCTACCGGGGTGCGCGTGCCCGAGATCGGCAGCACCATCGCGGTCGAGGAAAAGGCCAGCGCAAAGCCCAGCGCCAAGGCTCCTGGCCATGCGAGCGTGCCCGAAAGCCCGAACAGCAGCGCCAGCGAGGAGCCGATGATGAGAAGCTCGAGCGCGCCGAGGCCAAACACCAGCTTTCTCAGTTGCCACAGACGGTTGAACGAAAGTTCAAGGCCGATGGCAAAGAGCAGCAGCACGATCCCGAATTCGGCAAAGGGGGCAAGCACCTCGGGATTGGTGATGGTGATATGGGTGAGCCAGGGCACACGCTCGACCAGCGAGCCGAGGCCGAAGGGGCCGACCGCCACCCCGATGAGGATGAAGCCGATGATCGGGGTGATGCGGAAGCGCGCGAAGACCGGAATGACGATTCCCGCCGCGCCGAGGATTACCAGCGCATCGGAAAGAACGGGAGAGGGAGCAAGTTCGCCTGCCACGGCGAAGGCTTAACGCGCGCAGCGCAGCCTGTCACCCGCGGTATCGCAGCCTTCGCGGCAACCGGGCAAGGCGTGGAGCGCAAAAGGCAATTGCGCCTTCCTGCGCAGTCGCCCAAACCATGCGCGCGGCATCAATTGGGGGGATTGGTGGTGAACAAGAGCATCATTCTGGTCGATTTCGACAATATCTTTCTCGGGCTGTGGAATCTCGATCCCGACCTTGCCCTGCGCTTTGCCAACCTGCCCGATGTGCTCCTCGAAGCGCTTGCCGAGCGCTATCTGGTGAGCGAGCGGCGGCGCTGGCTGGTGGCGCGCTGCTATCTCAACCCGGCCGGCTACGTGATCGATGGCAGGCAGGAGGATGGCAGCGATTTCAAGCGTTTCTTCTCGCGCTTTCGGCCCTTGTGGGTGAGCGCCGGGTTCGAGGTGGTCGACACGCCCACCCTCGCGCGGGACAAGAATGCCGCCGATATCCGCATCGTCATCGATGCGCTCGATCTGCTCCAGCACCCCACGGGCTTCGATGAGTTCGTGATCGCCTCGGGCGATTCGGACTTCACCCCGCTGCTTCATCGCCTGCGCGCGCATGGCCGCGGCATTGCGGTGCTCTCGCCGGGCAATGCCGCGCGCGCCTATGTTTCGGTGGCCGACCGGGTGCTCAATTTCGAGGCGATCGGCGATCTGCTGCGTCCGCCCGCGGTGGCGCCGGTGCCGGTCTCCTTGCCCGCAGCGGGCAGCACGGCGCTCGCCGCGGTCGATCTTGACGATGCGCTCGATGCCTTCGCCCTGTTCGTTCAGGGTGAATACAACGAGGCGACCAGGCCGCTCAATCTTGCGCAATTGTCGCAGAAGGCCGCGGCCGCGGTGCCGGGCCTGCGCGAGGCGCGCTGGGGCGGCAATGGCTTTGCCGCGGCGGTCGCGGCGCTGCAATTGCCCAACGCGCGGCTCGACCAGTATCACCTGTGGGACGAGGAGCGCCACGAACCGCCCTCTGCGCCCGACACCACCGTGGCCGAAAGCGATCTGCCCGAATTGATCGACCTGCTTGCCCGGGTGGTCGATCTGCCGCGGCTGCCGGCAGAGGCCTGGCCGGTGATCTTCAAGGCGATTGCCGAGTATCTTGCCGAGTATCCCTTCAACCTCGCCGAAATCACCCGCGCGATCCGCGACCAATTGGCCGATTCGCCGACGCCGGTGGGGCGTGCGGCGCTCAATTTCGTGGTGCGGGGTGCGCATTTCGGCGGGGCGCCGCTGACCGAGAGCCCGGCGCCCGGTGCCGATGAGATCGCCCAGGCCTTCCTCGCCAACCTCATCCAGCTGGCCTATGATGCCGGGGTCAATCTCGATAGCGAGGACCAGCTGACACTGAGCGACTGGTTCGGCATCGCTGCCGAGGAGGGGCCGGGCGCAGCGGATGAGGCGGGCGAGGGCAGGCAAGGCGCGGCAGGCTGAAGCCCGCGCGCCACCCGGCCCTGCGTACGCGGCATGCGCCGCGCCTGCCTCAGGCCCAGGAGGCCATTTCCTTCTCGAGATTGGCGACGATGGTCTCGAAGAACTGCTCGGTGGTCAGCCAGGCCTGGTTGGGGCCGATCAGCAGCGCCAGGTCCTTGGTCATCTGGCCGCTTTCGACCGTCTTGATGCAGATTTTCTCGAGCGTTTCGGCAAAGCGCACCACATCGGGCGTGTTGTCGAAGCGGCCGCGATACATGAGCCCGCGAGTCCAGGCGAAGATCGAGGCGATCGGGTTGGTGCTGGTCGCCTTGCCCTGCTGGTGCTGGCGATAGTGGCGGGTGACGGTGCCGTGCGCGGCCTCTGCCTCCACGGTCTTGCCATCCGGGGTCATCAGCACGCTGGTCATCAGCCCGAGGCTGCCGAAGCCCTGCGCCACGGTATCGGACTGCACGTCGCCATCATAGTTCTTGCACGCCCAGACGAACTTGCCCGACCACTTGAGCGCGCTTGCCACCATGTCGTCGATCAGGCGGTGTTCGTAGACGATGCCCTTTTCCTTGAACTTCTCGGCAAAACCCTCGGTGTCGAAGACTTCCTGGAACAGGTCCTTGAAGCGCCCATCATAGGCCTTGAGGATCGTATTCTTGGTGGAAAGGTAAACCGGCCAGCCGAGCGAGAGGCCGTAGTTGAAGCTCGCCCGGGCAAAGTCGCGGATCGAATCGTCGAGGTTGTACATTGCCATCGCCACCCCGGCGCTGGGGAAGTCGAAGACATCAAGATCGATCTTGGTGCCGTCCTCGCCGTCGAACACCAGGCGCAGCTTGCCGGGGCCGGGGATGCGGGTGTCGGTGGCGCGATACTGATCGCCAAAGGCATGGCGACCGACCACGATCGGATCGGTCCAGCCCGGCACCAGCCGCGGCACGTTGTCGATCACGATCGGCTCGCGGAACACCACGCCGCCGAGGATATTGCGGATCGTGCCATTGGGGCTCTTCCACATCTTCTTGAGCCCGAATTCCTCGACCCGCGCCTCGTCCGGGGTGATGGTGGCGCACTTGACCCCCACGCCATACTGCTTGATCGCATAGGCGGAATCGACCGTCACCTGATCATCGGTGGCATCGCGGTTCTGGATCGAAAGATCGTAATACTTCAGATCAATGTCGAGATAGGGCAGGATCAGGCGCTCGCGGATCCACTGCCAGATGATCCGGGTCATCTCGTCACCGTCAAGCTCGACGACGGGGTTGGCGACTTTGATTTTCTGCATGTCTCGTGCCCTATCCTTCTTGCCCCGTCGCTTGCGGGGCCGTTCATGATCGACAGGAAGCTGTGATAGATCCCGCGCGGGGCTTTAGCAGAGCAAGGCGCGGGTGCAAGGCGGGGCGGGGGAAATCATCGGCAGAGGAAAAGGCGGCCCCGATGCTGCAAAAAGGCCCGCCGCAAGGGGCGGGCTTTGCCAGGCCTTTTGCCGATGGATGGGGCGATGGTGGGCGTAGCAAGGTTCGAACTTGCGACCCCTACGATGTCAACGTAGTGCTCTACCACTGAGCTATACGCCCACACCATCGCGCGCGCCCCGGCAGGGGCGGAGCGGCCAGTTATCGCAGGCACTGCCAAGGTGCAAGCGATTCGCGCCCGAGGCGGTATAAGCCTTCAGCGGCCCGCCTCGGCCTCCTCGAACACCCTTTCAACCTCAAGCACCAGATCGCGCAGGTGGAAGGGCTTAGACAAGACCCGCGCGGCGGGTTGTTCGCGGCTGGCGCGCAAGGAGACCGCGGCAAAGCCGGTGATGAACATCACCTTGGTGCGCGGCGAAATCTCGGCGCAGCGCTGGGCAAGCTCGATCCCGTCCATCTCGGGCATGACGATGTCGGAAAGCAGCAGATCAAACTCGCCGGTCTCGAGCAGCGGCACGGCATCGGTACCGCGACCGACGCTGCTGACGTGATAGCCGGCATTGGTGAGCGCCCGCTCGAGATAGGCGCGCATCGCCGCCTCGTCCTCGGCGAGCAGGATGCGGGGGGTGCGTGTCGCGTTCATGGGGCGGGGGCATAGCACCGCCGGCTTAAGAATTGTTTGTGCATCATCACCGCAGGCGATGCCTGGATGAGGCTTTGACAGGCGCGGGCAAAGGCGCCAGCAAGAGCATAGCAATGCCTCACGCCGATCCCGATCCTGCCTTTGCTGCCGTGCCAATGGGCCGCCACGCGGCGCGCCAGCAGCGCGTGGGCGGGCGGGTGCCGGGTCTGGGCGCGGCGCCGGCCTTCACCCTGAGCGCGCCGGCCCGGCTCCAGCTTCCGGTGCTGGTGGCCGTGCCCCATGCGGGCCGGGCCTATCCGCCCGCGGTGACCGCGCGGATGCGCGATCCGGCGCTGGCGCAGTTGCGGCTCGAGGATCGCCATGTCGACCGGCTGGGCGTTGCCATCGCGCGGGCCACGGGGGCGGCGCTGCTGATCGCCCATGCCCCGCGCGCGCTCATCGATCTCAACCGCGCCGAGGATGATATCGATTGGGACATGGTGGCCGGCGGGCGCCCAGCCACGCCTGCCCCCGATGCCCCGGCCGGGGCGCGCAACGGCCGGGCGCGCAGCGGGCTGGGGCTGGTGCCACGCCGTCTGCCGGGATCGGGCGAGATCTGGCGCGGGCGGCTCGATCCGATCGAACTGGCCGAGCGGATCGCGCATATCCACCGCGCCTATCACACAGCGCTCGGCGAAGAACTGGCACGCATCCGCAAGGCCTGGGGCGCGGCACTGTTGATCGATCTGCATTCGATGCCGCCACTGCGCCCGGCAAGCGCAGAGGAGCGCGCCCCGGTGATCGTGCTCGGTGACCGCTTCGGGGCCTCGTGCGATGCGGGTCTGATCGGTCGGGCGCTGGCGCGGCTCGAGGCCGGCGGCGTGCCGGCGGCGCACAACCGGCCCTATTCGGGCGGCTATGTGCTCGATCGCCACGGGGCGCCCGCAGCCGGGGTGCAGGCGCTGCAGATCGAGGTGTGCCGCGCCGCCTATCTCGATCGCCAGCTCGCCGAGCCGGGGCCGGGCCTGCCGGCCATGGCAGCGCTGCTTGCCGCGCTGGTGCGCGAACTCGGGGCCGAGACCGCGCTGCTCGGCGGCGGTGAAGGCCTGCTTCAGGCCGCCGAGTAGCGCGCTCGCACCCGCTCAGTTGAGCGCGGGGGCGGCTTCGCCCGCGGCCGGCATCGGCAGGCGGCCCTGGGCGGCCTGACGCTCGAAGATCGTGCGCATCAGCCCGAGCGAGAACAGGTGGGCATAGATCAGCACCAGCATCCCGTTCTTGGCGAGGCGTTCGAGCGTTTCGGCCGAAAGCTCGCGCAGCTTGTTTTCATCGACCATGCGAAAGCCGCGATAGACGAAGGGCTTGTCGGGCATGTCGTTGCGGGTGATGGCGATCTCGCCGTCGATCAGGATGTCGAGCTTGGCGAGCTCCTCCATGAACAGCTTGGTGCGCTGCCCGGCTTCCTCGAAGCGGCGGCAGAACTCGAGCACGCCCTTGGTGTAATCGGTTGGCTGGCCCTGGTCATCGAACAGCGGCAGGCCGTCATCGCGCTTGCCGATCACCCCGACGCTGGGATCGAAGCACAGCGACATGTCCTCGCTGCCCGGCTGGAGCTTGGCGAGGATGAAGGGATAGCGCCGCACATAGGCGGGCAAATAGATCGCCTCGGTGATCTTGTTGTCGGGGCCGACGAAGGTGTTGACCCCTTCATTGAGCCCGAACAGCGCGATCGGCACCGAATTTTCACCGCTGGTGAAAACGATCGGGAAATCGCGCTGGGCATCGACGAATTCGTCGGCGGTCAGCGGCACCGCGTGGGTGGCGGCGAGGTGGGCGGCGCTTTCCAGCGTGCCGGCCTTCCAGTCGGCATGGTCGCGGCTGTTGAGCGGCAGGAGATCCTTGTAGAACAAGGGAAGTTGCGGTTGCGGCGCGCTGGCCATCGAATGTCTCCGGTCAAATCTGTGGTGGTGGATGCGGTCGGCCCCGTGGCGCCCCCGTCCGAGCCGCCGCGCATAGGCGTTTGCGCCGGGCCGCGCAAGGCGCAGCCGGGCGCCGCCGCACGGGGGCGGGAACTCAGACCAGCTTGCCGGGGTTGAGCAGACCCTCGGGATCGAGCGCGGCCTTGATCCGCCGCATCAGCCCGAGCGCGACCGGATCGTGCAGCCGCGCAAGTTCATCGCGCTTCATCTGGCCGATCCCGTGCTCGGCGCTGATCGAGCCGCCCCATTGGGTGACGAGATCGTGGACATGGGCGCTGATCGCCTTGCCCTCGGCCTCCTCCCATATCCCGCGCACCGCGCCCTCGGGGGCGAGCACGTGGAAATGGACATTGCCATCGCCAAGGTGCCCGAAGGCCACAGCGCGTGTGCCGGGGTGGGCGGCCTCGATCGCCGGGCCGGCGGCGAGGATGAAATCGGGCATGGCCTCGACCGGCACCGAAATATCGTGCTGCATCGCCGGGCCAAGCGCCCTTTCGGCCGCGGAAATCCCGTCGCGCAGGGCCCAGAAGGCCTCGGCCTGGGCTTCGTTTGCAGCGATGGCGGCATCGGCGATGAGCCCCGCCTCGAGCGCCTCGGCAAGCGCCTGTTCCAATGTCTCGCTGAGCGCCGCGTTGTCCTCATGGGGCGAGACGCATTCGATCAGCGCGTTCCACGGGTGACGCTCTGCCAGCGGCGAACGGGCGCCCGGTTGATGGGCGAGCACGCTGGCGAGGCAATGCGCGGGCACCACCTCGAAGCCTTCGAGCACATCGCCGAGCCTGCGCTCCATCCGGCGCAGCAGGCGCCCTGCCTCCTTGATCCCGCCAAGCCCGACCCAGGCCGTGGCGCGCCCCGCCGCCGCGGGCAGCAGCCTGAGCGCTGCCGCGGTGACGATCCCCAGCGTGCCTTCCGAGCCGATGAACAGCTGCTTGAGGTCGAACCCGCGGTTGTCCTTCTTGAGGGCGGCGAGGAGATCGAGCACGCTGCCATCGGCAAGCACCACCTCGAGTCCCAACACCTGCGCACGCATGGTGCCATGACGCAGCACCTGCGTGCCCCCGGCATTGGTCGAGACGAGGCCGCCGATGGTGGCCGAGCCCTTGCCGCCCAGCGTTAGGGGGAAGCGCAGGCCTTGGGCCTCGGCGGCCTCGTGGAGGTGCTGGAGCACCACGCCCGCCTCGCACACCACCAGCCCTGCGGCCGGATCAAGGCGGCGGATCGCGGCCATGCGCCGCAGCGACAGGAGCAGCGCCCCGCCGCTGGCATCGGGCGTCGCGCCGCCCACCATGCCGCTGTTCCCGCCCTGCGGCACGACCGGCACCCGGTGCGCGGCGCACAGCCGCATCAGCGCCGCCACCTCGGCGGTGCTCGCCGGCTGCGCGAGCGCGAGGGCGCGCCCGGTGTAACGCCCGCGCCAGTCGGTCAGCCACGGCTGCATCAGCTCGGGGTCCCGCGTCAACCCGCGTGGGCCGAGCAGGGCCTCGGCCGCGGCAAGAAAGTCGGAGTCGGTGGCCAGGGTGGGCGGGGGCGGGGCGGGGTGCTTCATCGTGGCCTTCATGCCACAGCTCGTCCCGATTGTGCCACCGCTTTCGGGCGCGGTGCAGGGTCAGTTAAGCCACGGTTCAATTGCCGCTGCTAGGCGGAAGGCGCGCAGTGGTGCATCCTGCCCTTGCAGGCAGGCACGCCGCGCCTGTCACCTGACGAGGGAGACCTTGCCCGCAACCATGCCCAGCTTGTTTGCCTTGGCGGCGCCGTTGGCGCTGGTCTGGCCGTGGACGACCGGGGGCGAGGCTCCCGGGCGCCCTGCTGCGCCTGCCGCCTCGGCACCACGCTGCGAGGCGCGCGCTGCAATGGTCGAGGAGCCGCAGCTCCCCAACCCGCTCTCGGCGCTTAGGGCCTCGCAGAGCGCACGGCAGGTGCGGATCGAACAGCGCGTGGTGATCCGCGTCGCGCCCCAGCCGCTGGCGGCGCGGCGCAACCTCTTTGCCGAATTGCCCGATCCCGATGCCGCCCCCCGCCCCCGCTTCGAGGAACGGCGGCGCGAGAAATGCGTGCCGCTGCAAGGCATTGCCGGGGTGCAGACAGGCAGCGGCAACCGCCTGGTGCTGTTCCTGCGCAATCAGCGGATGGTCTCGGTCAATCTCGAGAAATCCTGCCGCGCGCGCGATTTCTACTCGGGCTTCTATGTCGAAAAGAACGAGGATGGGCGCCTGTGCGCCGCGCGCGACCAGCTGCAATCGCGCACCGGGGCGCGCTGCCAGATTGCCGCGATGCGCCAGCTGGTTGCGGTGGATGATTGAACCTCTGGCCCCAAGCGCTTCTCAGGCGCGCGATTCCTTGACTTTTGCGCCCGTTTGCGAGAAAGGCGCGGCGACCTGACGCCGCGCCTTGCGCCCGCAGGCCTGACAAACTCGGCAGTGCCCCTGTCGCTCATCTTTCGGAACCTGCTGCGCGCATGACCTTTGCCGATCTCGGCCTTTCGCCCGAATTGCTCAAAGCCGTGGAGGATGCGGGCTATACCGCGCCCACGCCGATTCAGGCCCAGGCCATCCCGACGGTGCTGATGATGAAGGATCTCATCGGCATCGCCCAGACCGGCACGGGCAAGACCGCCAGTTTCGTGCTGCCGATGATCGATATCCTCGCTTCCGGACGGCGCCGGGCATTGATGCCGCGCTCCCTGATCCTCGAGCCGACCCGCGAGCTCGCTGCCCAGGTGGCCGAAAACTTCGAGAAATACGGCAAGAACCACGATCTCAAGATGGCCCTGCTGATCGGCGGGGTGCAGATGGGCGATCAGCTCAAGGCGCTTGATGAAGGGGTGGACGTGCTGATCGCCACGCCGGGCCGGCTGATGGACCTGTTCGAGCGCGGCAAGATCCTCCTGAACGGCTGCGAGCTGCTGGTGATCGACGAGGCGGACCGGATGCTCGACATGGGCTTCATCCCCGATATCGAGTTCATCTGCGCGCGCCTGCCCGAAAGCCGCCAGACCATGCTGTTCTCGGCCACCATGCCGCCGCCGATCGAGAAGCTGGCCAAGAAGTTCCTGAACAACCCCAAGCGCATCGAGGTGAGCCGGGCGGCTTCGACCAATGCCGATATCACCGCCTTCAAGGTGCCGGTAAAGCCCGCCAAGAAGCGCGAGACGCTGCGCTGGTTCCTCGAGAATGACCTCGTGGAAACCGCGATCATCTTCGCCAACCGCAAGACCACGGTGCGCGAACTCAACCAGAGCCTCAAGCGCCACGGCTTTGCCTCGAGCGAGATCCATGGCGACATGGACCAGCCGAGCCGGCTGAAGGAGCTGGAGCGCTTCAAGCGCGGCGAGGTCAACATCCTCGTTGCTTCGGACGTTGCCGCGCGCGGGCTCGACATCAAGGGTGTCAGCCACGTCTTCAACTTCGATACGCCTTGGCACCCGGATGACTATGTCCACCGCATCGGGCGCACTGGCCGCGCCGGGGCCAAGGGGCGGGCCTTCACCTTCGTCACCGAGGATGATGCCGAAGCGATCGCCAATGTTGAAAAGCTCACCGGCAGCCCGATCAAGGTGTTCGGCAAGGAAGACCTGAGGGTTGACCTCAAGGAGATCCTCGCCCGGGCCGAGGCTGCGGCTTCCGATGCCCCGGAGGCGGAGCAGGAGGGTGCGTCATCGGCCAAGCGCAAGGCCCGCCGCAACCGCGATGAGAGGGCCGAGAAGAAGGCTGGAAGCACGTCGCGCCGCGCGGCTCAGGGTGACGTGCGCGCCGCAAGCACCAGCCGCTCGAGGCCACCGCGCCCGCGCGAGGATGCGGATGAGCCGCCGATGCGGCCCGGGGAGTGGAATGGGCCGATCCCGAGCTTCCTCGAAGTCGGCTGCAGCTAGGCGCCCTCGCCCAGCAGGGTGACGAAGCTGTCAAGCACGCGCTTATCGCCCACCTCCTCGAAGCGGATGGTGAGGCGGTTGCCTTCCTGGTCGATCACGCAGCCGCGACCGAACTTGGCGTGGGCCACCATCGCCCCAATGGCGATGTCGCGCCGCGCCGGGGCGGCGATGCTGGCGGGCGAGCGGGTCGTTTCGCCAAGCCGCGACGGGCGCTTGTCATAGCCCGAGGCCAGCGCCCGCTGCCAGCCGGGCCCGCGCGCCTCGCCCCGCTCGGGCCGGGTGGCGGCGACATGGGCGAAAGGATCCTCCTGCGCGCGCCAGCTTGCCCGCCACAGGCTCACCCCGCCGCTCAGCGTGGTCTGGCTGGTGATGTGCTCCTCGGGCAGTTCGGCGATGAAGCGCGAGGGGATCGAACTGACCCATTGGCCATAGATGCGGCGGTTCGCGGCATGCAGGATGGTGCAGTGGCGCCGCGCCCTGGTGATCGCGACATAGGCAAGGCGCCGCTCCTCCTCGAGACTGGCCAGCCCCCCTTCGTCGATCGCGCGCTGCGAGGGGAACACGCCTTCCTCCCAGCCGGGCAGGAAGACGTGATCGAACTCCAGCCCCTTGGCGGCGTGGATGGTCATGATCGTCACCATGTCCTCGGCATCGGCGCGGTCATTGTCCATCACCAGGCTGACATGCTCGAGGAAATCGCCGAGGCTCTGATATTCCTCCATCGCCCGGGCAAGTTCGGCAAGGTTCTCCGCCCGTCCGGCGCTCTCGGGGGTGCGTTCGGCGGCGAGCATGGCGTTGTAGCCCGATTCGTCGAGCACCAGGCGCAGGAGATCAGCCGGGCTCAGCACCTCGGCCTGCTGCCGCCAGTGCAGGAACTGGCGCATCAGCGCTGCGATGGTGGCCGCCGCGCGTTTCGGCAACGCATCGCTGTCAGCCAGTTGCAGCGCGGCGGCTGCCAGCGGCAGGCCGGTGCGCCGGGCATGGGCGTGCATCGCCTCCAGCGCTTTGGCGCCAAGGCCACGCCTCGGCACGTTGTGGATACGCTCGAAGGCCAGATCGTCCTGCGGCTGGGCGATCAGCCGCAGATAGGCCAGCGCATCGCGAATCTCGGCCCGCTCGTAGAAACGAAAGCCGCCGATGATGCGGTAATTGATGCCGGTCTGGATGAAGCGGTCCTCGAACTCGCGGGTCTGGTATTGTGCGCGCACGAGAATGGCGATCTGGTTGAGCGCGGCGCCCTCGCGCTCCAGCCGCTCGATCGCCTCGCCCACCCGGCGCGCCTCCTCGGGCGCATCCCACACGCCGATCACCTTGACCTTGTCGCCGCCGCTCAATTCGGTCCACAGCGTCTTGTCGTGGCGCTGGCTGTTGGCGCGGATAAGGCCCGAGGCCGCGCCCAGTATATGCGGGGTGGAGCGGTAGTTCTGCTCCAGCCGGATCACTTGCGCGCCCGGAAAATCCTTTTCGAACCTCAGGATATTGGCGACTTCCGCACCGCGCCAGGAATAGATCGACTGATCATCATCGCCCACCACGCAGATATTGCCATGGCCCTGCGCCAGCAGTCGCAGCCACAGATATTGCACGGTGTTGGTGTCCTGATACTCGTCCACCATGATGTAGCGAAAGCGGCGGTGGTAATCGGCAAGGATGTCGCGGTGCTGGCGCAGGATCGTCAGCATGTGCAGCATCAGATCGCCGAAGTCGCAGGCGTTGAGGCTGCGCAGCCGCTCCTGATAACGGGCATAGAGCGCCGCGCCCTTGCCATTGGCGAAGGCTTCGTTCTCGATCGCGTCGAGATCGTCTGGGGCCAGCCCGCGGTTCTTCCAGCGATCGATCAGCCCGGCAAGCTGGCGGGCAGGCCAGCGCTTCTCGTCAAGATCCGCCTCGATGATCAGCGCCTTCAACAGGCGCAGCTGATCATCGGTGTCGATGATGGTGTAATTGGGCTGGAGGCCGACCAGTTCGGCATGGCGGCGCAGCATCTTGGCGCAGATGGCGTGGAAGGTGCCGAGCCACGGCAAGCCTTCGGCCGCGCTGCCGAGATGCGCAGCCACCCGCTCGCGCATCTCGCGCGCGGCCTTGTTGGTGAAGGTCACGCACAGGATCTGCGAGGGAAAGGCCCGGCGGGTGGCAACCAGATGGGCAAGGCGCGCAGTGAGCGCGGCGGTCTTGCCGGTGCCCGCCCCGGCCAGCATCAGCACCGGCCCCTCGGTGGCAAGCACCGCGGCGCGCTGCGCCGGGTTGAGCCGTGCGGCATAGGCCGGGGCAGGATCGCTGGCGGGCGCAGGGATGGGCAGGGAGGGGTTCATGACGCTCGTGAACAGGTAGGGAACAATGGCCGCAGGGGCAAGCCGCCATGCGCGCCCCATGCCCGGCTTTTGCTCGGCTGCCAACGGTCCGCCGGCTTTGCGCCACGCTTCGCGCCCGGTGGTGGCCGCGGCGCGATGCATGGGTGCGGGGGCCGGTTGCCGCGATCAGGGCGCGCGCCATAGTTGCATGGCCCGGCTTGCAGGGGACTGAGCGGCAGGGCAGCGATGCGTTCGTCGTGCTTGGGACTTTCAACCACAAGGGAGAACCCCATGCACTCTTATCGCAATATCCTTGGGCTTGCCGGGCTTGGTGCGGCGCTGGCCGCAACGCCGGCGCTCGCCTCGGCGCAGGATGAGGCCGCCGCGCCCCCTACTGATGCGGGGATGGAGCGCCCTGCTCCGGCGCAGGCTTCGCCGCCGCCGCCAACGCCAGCGCAATTGGCCGAGGTCGAGACCTGGCCTGCTGACAAGCAGAAGGCCTACAACGGCTGGACAGCGACGGTGCAGAACTATTTCTGGACGCTCACTCCCGAGCGCCGGGCGATGTTCTGGCGCCTCAATGATGCCGACCGCGAAACCTTGACCAAGCTCACCGAGGCCCAGCGCGAAATGGCCTGGGGCCAGATCAAGAGCAAGCTCGAGGCGATGCAGAGCTAGGCCCGCTCAAGCCCCTCGGGTCGCCGCCGGGTCGGGTGCGGCAGGCGCCAGCCGCATCAGGTTGAGCTTGCCCTTGCCGACCCGGCGTGCCGTCTCGATCATCAGGCCCTTGACCGCCGGATCCTCGTTGAAGGCGGTCTCGAGGCTGATCCAGGTCTCCTGCCCGATCCAGCCCAGCCGCAAGAGGCGGTCGAGCGCGACTTCGCCCGCGCCGGTGCGATAGGGTGGATCGGCAAGGATGAGGTCATAGGGCTGCGGCGCCGGGCCGAGGCCAAGCACCGATCCCGCCTCGATCCGCGCCGCGCCCTGCGCCCCGAGCGCGGCCACATTGGCGCGGATCGCGGCCAGTGCGGCGCGGTCCTGCTCGACGAACAGGCACGAGGCCGCCCCGCGCGAGAGCGCCTCGAGCCCGAGCGCGCCCGATCCGGCAAACAGATCAACGACGCGCAGGCCCTCGAAGCTGCCGAGCCGGCTCGTCAGCATCGAAAACAGCGTCTCGCGGGTGCGGTCAGCCGTGGGACGGGTGGCCTCGCCCGGCGGCGCGGTCAGACGGCGCCCGCGCCAGGTGCCGGCAATGATCCTCACGCGCGCACCTCCCCCTTGGCAAGCCCTTCAAGGAAACGCGCAACCGGCTTGCCGGTGAGTTCCACCGCCTGCCCGCGCGGCAGATCGCCAAGGAGAAAGGGGCCATAGGCGGTGCGGATCAGCCGGTTCACCGCAAGGCCGAGGTGCTCGAGCACCCGGCGGACCTCGCGGTTCTTGCCCTCGGTGATGGTCAGTTCGATCCACAGGTTGCGGCCGCGCGCGCGCTCGAGATTGGCATCGATCCGGCCATAGCGCACCCCGTCGATGGTCACCCCCTCGATCAGCTCGTCGAGCTGGCGCTGGCTGACCGTGCCGAACGCGCGCGCGCGATAGGTGCGCGGAATGCCGCTCGCCGGAAGTTCCAGCTGCCGCTTGACCGCGCCGTCATTGGTGAGGAGCAGCAGCCCTTCGGTGTTGAAGTCGAGCCGCCCGACCGGCATCACCCGTCCGGCCCCTGGCGGCAGCGCGTTGCGCAGCGCATGGTAGATGGTGGGCCGCCCCGCGGGATCGCGCGCGGCGGTGATGAGGCCGGCAGGCTTGTGAAAGGCAAACAGCCTGGTCGGCTCGGGTGCGGCAACGGGCTTGCCATCCACCGTCACGCCCGCAAGGCCGGGAAGGATCGTCGCCGGGGTTTCAAGCACCTTGCCATGCAAGGCCACCCGGCCTTCGGCGATCATCCGTTCGGCCTCGCGGCGGCTCGCCACCCCGGCGCGGGCGAGCAGCTTGGCGATGCGCTCGCCTGCGGGGCGGGGGCTTGATTGGGACGCGGGGCGAGGAGGTTGGCTTGGCATGGGCGCGGCGCCTAGCCGATTTCGCCCGCAAAGGCGACCTTCTTGCGCCCGTCAATCAGCCTTGCTTTACTCAATTGGCCGTCCGCAGCGCCTCGCGCACGATTTCGTCGAAACGCGCGATCCCGCCTTCGAGCGTGCCAAGCGTAAGGTGCTCCACCGCGCCGCTCGCCAGCCCCTGCTGGCCGAGTTCGGCAGCGCGGAAATCCTCGCTGGCAAAGACCCCGCCGTCGAGCAGATTCCAGCTTTTCTCCCAATGTGCCAGCGCCTTCTCGCTCGCCGGCGGCTCGGGGATCAGCATGAAATCCTCAACCAGGGTGCAATCGACCGCCTGGGGCATCAGCACCATCACGTTGACATAATCCGGGCTGGGCACGATCACCGTGGCGGGCAGCAGCTGATAGGCGAAGGTGACCACCCGGCGCAGCGCCGCCATGTCGGTGAGGTCAACCCCCTCCATCTCCTCGAGCCGTCCGACCGCCGAGCGCTGGTGCGGGCCGATCTGGTCACCCGCGGTGATCCCGTCCTTGAAGAAGGGGCCGATGGTGGCGGCATGAAGCCGGGTGACATGGTAGCTTTCAAGGAAGGCATCCATGATCAGCTTCCAGTTGCCCCGCACCTTGTGGGTCTTGCGCCGGAACAGGTGGGCGCTCTCCAGGCCGAAGGCGGCAAAGTCCGCGCCCAGCGCCTCGGCATGGGTGAAATCGGCGCCTTCGACCGGCGCGAACCAGATCAGCCCGCCCGCCTCGCACGAGGGCAGTTCGACAAGGCCGAAATCGCCCTTGTCGAGGCCCGGAAAGGTCTCGGGCCGGGGCAGGGCGAGCAGCGCGCCATCGAGCCGGTAGGTCCAGGCGTGATAGGGGCACACCAGCCGCTTGGCGCAGACCACTTCGCTGCCCTCCACCAGCCGAGTGCCGCGGTGGCGGCAGACATTGAGGAACACATGCGCCTTGCCCGCCCCGTCGCGGGTAATGAGCAGCGGGCGCCCGGTGGCATCGTGCGGCAGGGCCATGCCCGGTTCAGGCAGCAGCGCCGAAGGAGCGATTACCTGCGGCAGGCGATCGAATAGCGCTGCCTTTTCGCGGGCGAAGTGATCGGGGCAAGTATAGCGCTGCGCGGGCACGTGCTGCACCGCCCCGGCCTGGCGCGCCGCGCCCGCGCGGATCGCTTCGGCCAAGGCCAACTGGCCGGGGGTGGGCTGCAATCTGGGCAAATCTGTGGTTGCGGCGTTCATTGCTCTTTTCTCATCCTCTCCTTGCCGCTTAGTGTGCCATGAAATCGGGCCAAGGCAAATCGCTGCCTTGCCAAGCACGGGATCGACCATGGCCGAAGCCGCCCCCGAAAACCTGTCCGCCGCGCGCGCGCGCCTTGGGCGCTGGCTCATGCTGCTGGCGGCACTGCGCCACCCCAAGACTGGCTTCATCCTGCTGTTCGGCTTTGCCAGCGGGCTGCCCTATGCTCTGCTGCTGGGCACGCTCTATGCCTGGCTGACCGAGGCCAAGGTCGATGTCGAGACCATGGGCGTATTCTCGCTGATCGGCCTTGCCTATGCCTTCAAGTTCCTGTGGTCGCCGGTGCTTGACCGGGTCGATCTTCCGGGATTGCGGCGTCTGGGCAAGCGCAAACAGTGGATCGTCAGCGCGCAGGTGTTGCTGGGGGCAATCCTGGTGACGCTCGCGGCGCTTGATCCGCTCGCCTCGCTCGGCCTGTTCTCGCTGCTCGCCGGAATCGGGGCCTTCGCCAGCGCCACGCAGGATGTGGTGATCGATGCCTGGCGCGTCGATGTGGCGGACGAGGTGGCAACGATCGACATCCTCTCCACCGTGTTCCAGATGGGCTATCGCATTGCTGCACTGGTGGGCGGGGCGCTGGCGCTGTTCATGGCCGAGCGGCTGGGCTGGCCGATGGTGTATGCCAGCATGGGAACGATCCTCCTGGTCGTGGGCCTGCTCGGCCTGATGGCGCCCGATGCGACCCGCAGCGCTGCGGTGTTGGAGCGGGAGCGCGCCAATCTCAGCACTCTGCGCCGTGCCGGGCAGATCGAGCCGCGGATCCGCGCGCTGGCGCTCGGCGCGGTCGGCCTGCTGTGGGGCTGGGCACTGGTGACGGTGCTGGTGTTCATGGTGCGGTCGCTGACGGCGACCCCTGAAACGCGGCCCGATTCGACCGAATTCGTCAGCCAGATGGGCCCGCTGATCGTGATTGCGACCGTGGTGATCCCCGGCCTGATCGCGGGCTGGCTGGAATCGATGCGCAAGCAGGGGCGGCATGTCCTGACTGCTGATGCACCGGCCCGCACCGGCTTCGACACCGCGCTCGATCACGGCTACCGCGCGCTCATCCTGCCGCTTGCCGAGATCATCGGGCGGCTTGGCTGGGCTGCGGTGCTGGTGATCGCGCTGGTCCTGTCCTACCGCATCACCGATGCGATCTGGGGCAGCTTTGCCTACCCGTTCTATCTGGGCGAATTGCAATATTCCAAGGATGAGGTGGCGATCGCCTCCAAGTTCTTCGGCGTGGCCGCGCTGCTGGTGGGCCTTGCGCTTGGTGGCGCGCTGCTGTCGCTGATCGGGCGAATGACCACGCTGACCTTTGGCGCGGTGATCGCCGCGCTGACCAACCTGCTTTATGCCGATCTTGCCATCGGCGGCGCGCGGATGCAGGCGGCGAGCGACTTCATTGGCTTCACCCGGCTTGCCGGCCTGTTCGGCGCCGATGATCGCATGGCCCGGCTGATGCTCACCATCGGCATGGAAAACATCGCCGTGGGCATCGCCGGGGCGGCCTTCGTCGCCTATCTCTCGAGTGTCGTCGCCAAGGGCTACAGCGCGGTGCAATATGCGCTGCTCTCCTCGCTCACCATGCTGGTGGGCACGTTGGGGCGCCCGGCGTTGGGCCAGATGATCGAGGAGCGCGGCTATTTCGATGTTTTCGTGCTCACCACCGCGATCGGCGGGTTTGCGGTGGTGCTGTGCCTTGTCGAATGGGCGCGCCAGGCCCGATCGGGCCGGGCCGAGAACGCACCCCCGCCCGAGCCGGAACTGGTCTAGAGCGGCAATTCGTCGTTGAGCCGCAGCACCTCGCCGGCAAGATAGAGCGAGCCGGTGATGAGGATGGGATAGCCATCGGTCGGCAGGCGCAGCAGCGCTTCGGCGACATTCGGCGCGGCCCGCGCCTCGGGGCCGAAGGCCTCGGCCGGGTGGCAATCATGCCCGGGCACCGGAACGACCAAAAGGCTGCGGATACGGCCCGCGAGCGGATCGATGATCGCGCGCGGGTCTTTCCCCGCGATCATCCCGATGACGAGGTGGAGCGGCCCATCAAAATGGCCTGCGATGGCAGCGCCGGCGCTGGGGTTGTGCCCGCCATCGAGCCAGACCGGCTGATCAGGGGCAAGCGCGGTGAGCGGGCCGGGACCAAGACGCTGCATCCGGGCGGGCCAGCGCGCGGCGCTTGCCCCCGCAACGATCGCGGCCTCGGACACGGTGAGCCTGTCCTGGATCGCCAGCATCGAGACCGCAAGGCACAGGTTGAGCGCCTGGTGGGCACCCGCCAGCGCGGGGATGAGCGGCACCTCGGTGTAGTCCTCCCGAAGAAGGCTCGCGCGGCCGTCGAACGCGTAGCAGTTGGTGAAGCCCTCGTGCAGCACCGCCCCGGTGCGGGCGGCAACCGCGCGGATCGTCTCCTGCGCTTCGGGCGGATAGGTGTGATGGAGCGTTGCCAGCGGCACGCCCGCCTTGGCGATCCCAGCCTTTTCAAAGGCGATGCGCGCCATCGGCGCTTTCGGCACGCCGTCTTCGGGGGCGAGCAGGAAGCGCTCGTGATCAAGGCCGAGCGCGGCGATCCCGCAGGCGGCAAGCACCTGCGGCTCGAGCACATTGGTGGCATCAAACCGCCCGCCCATGCCGACCTCGACCACGCAGGCATCGGCAGGCACGCGGGAAAAGGCAAGGAAGGCCGCGGCGATGGTCGCCTCGAAGAAACTGGGGCCGAGATCGACGCCGGCATCGAGCACTTCGGCAAGGACGTCCGCCAGCATCGCATCGGAAATTAGTTCGCCCGCGAGGCGGATGCGCTCGTTGTAGCGCACCAGGTGGGGGGAGGTGGTGACGTGAACCTTGTAGCCTTGCGCCTCGAGCATCGCGCGCAGGAAGGCGCAGGTCGATCCCTTGCCGTTGGTGCCGGCGACATGGAAGGTTGGCGGCAAGCGCCGGTGCGGGTTGCCGAGGTGCGCAAGCAGCGCCGTGATCGTCTCCAGCCCGAGCCGCCCCTGTGGCAGGCTCAGGGCCGCGAGACGATCGAGCTCAGCCTGAACGCGCGGATCGTCCGAGCGCCCGAAGTCGCGCATCGGCAGCTAGGCCGCCTTGACCGGCCGCAGATAGTCGAGCAGCTGGCCGAGCGTTGCCTTCAGCTCGCGCCGGTGCACCACCATGTCGACCATCCCATGCTTGTGCAGATATTCGGCGCGCTGGAAGCCCTCGGGCAGTTGCTCGCGGATGGTGTCCTGGATCACCCGCTGTCCGGCAAAGCCGATCAGCGCGCCCGGCTCGGCAATGTGGATATCGCCGAGCATGGCATAGCTTGCCGTCACGCCCCCGGTGGTGGGATCGGTGAGCACCACGATATAGGGAAGCCCTGCGGCCTTGAGCCTGCGGGTCATCACCGTGGTGCGCGGCATCTGCATCAGGCTGAGGATGCCCTCCTGCATCCGCGCCCCCCCGGCGGCGGTCACCACCACATAGGCGCAACCTCGATCGAGCGCCTTTTGCGCGCCCTCGCAGAAGGCCTGGCCCACGGCCATGCCCATCGAGCCGCCCATGAAGCCGAAATCCTGCACCCCCACCACCGCCGGGCGGGTCTCGATGAAGCCCGAGCCGACGACGAAGGCATCCTTGTGGGGGCTTGCCGCACGCGCGGCCTTGAGCCGGTCGGTGTATTTCTTGGTATCCTTGAACTGGAGCGGGTCTTCGGCGACCTCAGGGATCGGCAGCAGCTCGAAGCCCGGATCGAGCAGCAGCGCGAGGCGCGCATCGGCGCTGATGCGACCGTGATGTTCGCACTTGGGGCAGACCGAGAGGTTGCTCTCGTAATCCTGGACGAACAGCATCTCCTGGCAGGACGGGCACTTGATCCACAGGTCCTTCTCGGTGGTCTTCTTCTGCGAGGAAAAGCCGAGCGAATTGCGGACGCGGGTGAACCAGTTCATGCCAGTTGCTCCTGACGGGCGGTGTGGACCGCATGGGCGAGGGCTGCGGTGAGTTCCCTTAGGCGGGCCGGCGCCTCGGCGCCATGCGCGCCGCACAGCTCCACCAGCGCCGAGCCGACCACGACGCCATCTGCGACCCTGGCGATCGCCCCGGCCTGTTCGGGTGTGCGCACGCCGAAGCCCACTGCCACGGGCAGGCTGGTGGACTGCTTGATGCGCGCGACATTGGCGGCGATGCTCTCGATGGCTGCCTGCTGCTTGCCGGTGATCCCTGCGACCGAGACATAGTAGAGGAAGCCTTGCGAGCCTTCGAGCACCTGCGGCAGGCGCGCGGCGTCAGTCGTCGGGGTGGCCAGGCGGATCGGGGCGATGCCACGCGCGCGCAGCGCCGGGCCGAGCGCGTCGTCCTCCTCGGGCGGAATGTCGACGCAGATCACGCCATCAACACCCGCTTGCGCGGCGGCTGAAGCGAACCATTCAGGGCCGCGGCGCACCATCGGATTGGCATAGCCCATCAGCACCAGCGGCACGTGCGGGTGCCGGGCGCGGAACTCGGCGGCGTAGCGCAGCACATCGGCCGTCGTCGTCCCCGCGCTCAAGGAGCGCAGATTGGCGCTCTGGATCGCCGGGCCATCGGCCATGGGATCGGTAAACGGCATGCCCAGCTCGATCACATCCGCCCCGCCTTCCACCAGCGCATCGAGATTGGCCGCGGTGTCGCCATCGCCTGCGGTGATGAAGCAGACGAGCGCGGGGTGGGCCTTGCCAAAGGCAGTGGCAAGGCGGCTCACAGCGCCACCCCCAGCCGCTCCGCCACGGTGAAGATGTCCTTGTCGCCGCGCCCGCACAGGTTGGCGAGGATGATCGCGTCCTTGGGCATCGTCGGCGCGACCTTCTTCACCGCCGCGATCGCGTGGCTCGGCTCGAGCGCGGGGATGATGCCCTCGGTGCGGCACAAAAGCTGGAAGGCATCGAGCGCCTCCTCGTCGGTGACGGCGGTGTAATCGACGCGGCCGCTTTCCTTCAGCCACGCGTGCTCCGGGCCGATGCCGGGGTAGTCGAGCCCCGCGCTGATCGAGTGGCCTTCGGTGATCTGGCCGTCCTCGTCCTGCAGCAGATAGGTGCGGTTGCCGTGGAGCACGCCGGGCGAGCCGCCGAGCAGGCTCGCCGCATGTTCGTCGCCATCAAGGCCATGGCCCGCCGCTTCGACACCGAGCATCTTGACCGACGGATCATCGAGGAAGGGATGAAACAGCCCCAGCGCGTTCGATCCGCCGCCAATCGCCGCGACGAGCAGATCGGGCAGGCGCCCCGTGCGCCCAAGCATCTGTGCGCGGGCCTCGCGCCCGATCACGCTCTGGAAGTTCCTCACCATTTCGGGATAGGGGTGCGGGCCCGCCGCGGTCCCGATGATGTAGAAGGTGTCGTGGACATTCGCGACCCAGTCGCGCAGCGCCTCGTTCATCGCGTCCTTGAGCGTTGCCCGCCCGCTGGTTACCGGCACCACCTCGGCCCCCAGCAGCTTCATGCGGAACACGTTGGGCGATTGGCGCTTCACGTCCTCGGCGCCCATATAGACCACGCAGGGCAGGCCAAAGCGCGCGCAGACCGTGGCGGTGGCGACGCCGTGCTGGCCCGCGCCGGTCTCGGCGATGATGCGCCGCTTGCCCATGCGGATCGCGAGCAGGATCTGGCCGATGCAATTGTTGATCTTGTGCGCGCCGGTGTGATTGAGCTCGTCGCGCTTGAACCACACCTGTGCTCCCCCAAGCTCCTCTGTCAGCCGCGGGGCGAAATAGAGCGGACTCGGGCGGCCGACGTAATGTTCGAGCAGATCGTTGAATTCGGCCTCGAATGCCGGATCGGCCTGTGCCTTGCGGTATTCGCGCTCCAGCTCGAGCACCAGCGGCATCAGCGTCTCGGCGACATAGCGCCCGCCGAAGGGGCCGAAGTGGCCGCGCTCATCCGGCATGGTGCGGAAGGAATTGAGAGGCGTGTTCATGACCGCGCGGCTTTGCAGAAGGCGGCGATCTTGTCCACGTCCTTGATGCCCGGCGCGCTCTCCACCCCCGAGGAGGTGTCAACCAGCGGTGCCCCGGTGAGCCGGATGGCCTCGGCCACATTGGCAGGGTTGAGCCCGCCGGCAAGGCCCCAGGGGGTGGGCCCGCGATAGGCGGCAAGCAGGCTCCAATCGAAACGGGTGCCATTGCCGCCCGGAAGCGCGCTGGCCGGAGCATCGAACAGCAGACGATCGGCCGCGCCGGCAAAGCGATCGGCCTCGGCGAGGCTCTCGGCGCTGCGCACGCCGAGCGCGCGCCAGGCGGCGATGCCGGTCTCGGCGCGGAAGCGGGCGATCAAATCGGGTGGCTCGGCGCCGTGGAACTGGATGATGTCCGGGCGCACCCTTTGCACCGCCTCGGCAAGCAGAGCGGCCGAAGGATTGACCAGCAGCAGCACCGCCTTGACCTGCGGCGGCACCAGCGCGCGCAGACGTGCGGCCTCGGCCAGTTCAAGGTGGCGCGGACTCTTGGCGAAATGGACGAAACCGACATGGCTTGCCCCGGCGCGCAGCGCAGCGGCAAGGGTTTCGGGGGTGGAAAGCCCGCAGATCTTGACGAGGGTGGCCATGCCCCGCGCCTCTAGGCGGCTCGAAGCGGCTTTGCCAGCACCGCGAAGGTGATCGGGGGATCGCGCAGCACCGGGAAGGGGCGGGTTTCGCCGGTGCGGGCATAGCCGCACCGCTCATACCAGGCGATCAGCGCAGCGCGGCTGTCGATCACGGTCATTTCCATCGCCGCAAGGCCGAGCGCGCGGGCATGGGCCTCGGCCGCATCGAGCAGGCGCCGCCCGAGGCCTGCCGATTGCAGATCGGGCCGCACGCACAGCATCCCGAGATAGCCGAGCGCTGCATCCTTGCGGGTCACGGCCACGCAGCCGATCAGCGCTTCGCCATCACGGGCCGTGAGGATGGTGACGGCAGGATCGGCCAGCATCGTCTCGAGCTCGCCCGGAGCGATGCGCTCGTCATCGAGAATATCGGCCTCGTGGTTCCATCCCTGACGCGCCGAATCGCCGCGATAGGCCGCTTCGATCAGTGCCTTGAGAAAAGGTGCGTCGGCAGGGGTGGCGGGGCATATGGCGACGGTTTGCGTCATGGTCAGTCGTTCTGGATCAGGCGCAGCAGGGTGCCGTCCGGGTCGATCAGATAGGCGATGGTCAGCCCGCTCGGGTCAGGCGCGGCGGGGTGATAGCGCGGGATGCCATGGCGCGCATCGGGCACGCCGCTCGCCTCCACCTGCCGCATCATTGCGGCCAGATCATCAAGCCTCAGACAGCAACTGAACGAGGACTGGTAGGGGTCGAGATCGGGGTAGGGGAAGAACTCCAGCTTCACGCCCCCGCGCGACAGAATCATCCACCCGTCCGAGCGGTAGTCCTCCTCGAACCCGAGCTTGGCGTAGAAAGCCGTTGTCGCGCCGAAGTCGCGCGCGGGCAGGTTGGGAGTGGCCTCGTCCGCCATGCGCTGGTTCTAAAGCGTCGCCTCGATCGCCCGGGCCGCTGCCACCGGGTCATCTGCGCGGGATATGGGCCGGCCGATGACGAGCACGCTCGCCCCGTTGTCGCGGGCTTGGCGCGGCGTCACGACGCGCTTCTGATCGCCCGTGCCGTTCCCGGCAGGGCGCAGGCCGGGAACGACGAAGAAACCGTCCTTCCACGCCTTCTTCACTATGCCCACTTCCTGGCCCGAGCACACGATCCCGTCGAGCCCGGCGGCATGGGCAAGCTCGGCGAGGCGCATCACCTGGGTCTCGGCGCTGCCATAGACTCCGGTGCTGGCTAGATCGGCTGCATCGAGGCTGGTGAGCATGGTCACCGCCACCACCTTGCAGCCTTCGGCGGCCGCTGCCTTGGCATCCTCCATCATCGCCCGGCCGCCGCTCGCATGGACGGTGACGATCGCCGGCTCATAGACATGGATCGCCTGCATCGCCCGGGCCACGGTGTTGGGGATGTCGTGAAATTTCAGATCGAGGAAGATCGGCAACCCGCAATGGGCAATCTCGTGCACCCCGTGCCCGCCATGGGCGCAGAAGAACTCGAGGCCCAGCTTGACCCCGCCGATATGCGCCTTGACCTTCTCGACCAGCGCCTTGGCCGGTGCGAGCTGCGGCACATCGAGCGCAAGATAGACCGGATTGCTCACGCGCCCTCGCCCTCGCTGCCGGGGGGAACCGGGGCGAGCGGCCCCGGGCCTTGCCCACCGCTGTTCCCGGCGTTTTCCACAGGGCTTTCATCCGCGGCCGCCTTGGCCGCGGCAGCCTCGTTGGCGCGGGCGAGCGCGGCCTGCTTTAATGAGTTCTCCAGCGTGCGGATGCGGCGGTTGAGGCCCCAGGCGATGCTGCGGTGATAGGCCCACATGGGAAAGAAGCCCGCAGCAAAGGCAATGAGCGCGAGCATCGGCACCTTGGTTTCGAGCACCAGGTTCTGCCACAAGGTCAGCTCGACCGGCTGCCAGTTGTAGATCGCGAAGATCAGGAAGCCCAGGGCTGCCAGAACCCAGGCAATGCTGCGCAATATCCTCACGCCTTGCGGCCCTCCCTATGCTTGCGTCCCCCGTGCCAGCCTAGGCAATTTGCCCGGCTTGTCCAGCGCTGCCCGGTTCAGCCGAAGACCCGCGCGAAGATCGTATCGACATGCTTGAAATGGTAGCCAAGGTCGAACAGCGCCTCGAGCTCTTCGGGTGAAAGCGCGGCGGTGACCTCACCATCGGCCTTGAGCAGATCGAGAAGCTTGAGCCTGCCGCCCGATTCCCACACCTTCATGGCATTGCGCTGGACGAGGGCATAGGCCCCCTCGCGGCTCACCCCTGCCTGCGTCAACGCCAGCAGCACCCGCTGCGAATGGACGAGCCCGCCCATGGCATCGAGGTTCTGCTGCATCCTTTCGGGATAGACGAGAAGCTTCTCGATCACGCCGGTAAGCCGGGCAAGCGCGAAATCGAGCGTGATCGTCGCGTCCGGGCCGATGAAGCGTTCAACCGAGGAGTGCGAGATGTCGCGCTCGTGCCACAGCGCGACATTCTCGAGCGCGGGCAGTGCATAGGCGCGCACCATCCGGGCAAGGCCGGTGAGGTTTTCTGTCAGCACCGGGTTGCGCTTGTGCGGCATGGCGCTCGAGCCCTTTTGCCCGGGGGCGAAATATTCCTCGGCCTCGAGCACCTCGGTGCGCTGGAGATGGCGGATCTCGACCGCGAGCCGCTCGATCGAGCCGGCGATCACCGCGAGGGTGGCAAAGAACATCGCATGGCGATCGCGCGGGATCACCTGGGTGCTGACCGGCTCGACCCTGAGGCCAAGCTTTTCGGCAACATGGGCCTCGACCGCCGGATCGATATTGGCAAAGGTGCCGACCGCGCCCGAGATGGCGCAGGTGGCAATCTCCGCGCGCGCCGCCACCAGCCGCGCGCGGCAGCGATCGAACTCGGCATAGGCCTGCGCCAGCTTCAATCCGAACGTCACCGGCTCGGCATGGATGCCGTGGCTGCGGCCGATGGTGGGGGTGTATCTGTGCTCGAAGGCCCGGGCCTTGAGCGCGGCGAGCAGGGCGTCAAGATCGGCGATCAGGATGTCGCTGGCGCGGGCGAGCTGCACCGCAAGGGTGGTGTCGAGCACGTCCGAGCTGGTCATGCCCTGATGCATGAAGCGCGCCTCCTCGCCCACCTGTTCGGCGACCCAGGTCAGAAAGGCGATCACGTCATGCTTGGTCACCGCCTCGATCGCATCGATCGCGGCGACATCGATCGCGGGGTTGGTTGCCCACCAGTCCCACAGCGCCTTGGCCGCGCTCTTGGGCACGACGCCGAGTTCACCGAGCTTTTCGGTGGCATGGGCCTCGATCTCGAACCAGATGCGATACTTGGCTTCCGGCTCCCACAGGGCGGTCATGGCAGGGCGGGCGTAACGGGGGACCATGCGCGACTCCGGTATGGCGGTTTCGGGCGCGAGCGGTAGGCAAGGGGGGCGCGCAAGGCAAGGCCGCCCGCGGCGCGCCTAGCGGCGCAGCAAGGCCGGATCGATCTGGGAGAGCACCCGCGCGGCGGCGGCATGGGTGAGGTGGCTCTCGTCCCAGAAATTGAGCCGCCCATCCTGGACCAGCAGGCAGTGCCCATCAGGGCACAGGGGCGCGGCGGCATCGACATAGACAAAGCGCGGATGGCGCGCGGCAAAGGCCTCCAGCGCAGCGTTGAGGCGCCGCCCTTCGGCGCGGCTTGCCGGAAAGGCGCGGGGGCAGGCGACATTGGCATAGGCCCGGCAACGCAGCCAGCCCCCTGTGAGGGCTCCGCCGGCGGTTTCCGGGGTGGGGGCATTGCCGATGATCACGATCCGCACATCGGCAGGCAGGCGCGCGGCGAGCCGCTCCATCGCCCGAAACAGGTGCGGCTGGCCGGCACCATAGGTTGTCCCCAGCGGCACGTCGGACCCGGCCGGATAGAGCCAGCGCTGCCAGCGCTGGCCCCAGATCACCAGGCGCACCTGGCGCGTCCTTACCACGGTCTCGAGCGCATCGGGCAGGGCGCGGCAGGCCGGTTCTTTCGGATCGCCGGGCGCGCGGCTTGAAAGCCCACCGGCAGAAAGGCAGCCTAAGGCGCTGACCAGCGCGCCCCTGCCAAAACGCGCGCGGGCCGCGCCGAAATAATGCCCGGCATGGCTGTCCCCATAGAGCACGAAGGCCAGCGCACCGTGCTCGGGCACCACCATTTCCGCCTCGGCATCGGCAGGACGCAGGCCCTCGAGCCGCTGCGCCAGCGCCGTGCTGCGCGCGGGCAGCATGCCGAAATAGGCGGCAAGGCCCGTCCCCAGAGGCATGGCGATTCCCGCGGCGCAAGCCATCACCAGCAAGGCCGGGCGCGCGAGTCGCTGCCGCTGGCGCACCGGCTGTTCGATGAAAATGTGCGAGAGCGCGCCGAGGCCCACCGAAGCGGCGATTCCCGCCAGCAGCAGTCCGGGGCCAAGCGGGCCGAAATGGACATATTGCAGGAAAGCAAGCACCGGCTGGTGCCACAGATAGGTGCCATAAGAGACGAGCCCGAGGCCCACCAGCGGCCGCCAGCCGAGGAGGCGCGCGGCAAGGCCACCCGCTTGCGCAAAGCGCAGCACCAGCGCGGCGCCGATGGTGGGCAGCAGGAACAGCGGCCCCGGCGCTGCCGTGCCCGGCCCGATCAGCGCGAGGCCAAGCGCAATCAACCCAAGCCCGGCAAGCGCGAGGCCATCGCGTGGGCGCTCCGGCGCAGGTGCCAGCGCGAAGGCCGCCCCCAGCATCAACTCCCACATGCGCGTGGGCAGCAGGTAGAAGGCCCCGAGCGGCCAGCGCGGCGCCAGCCACAGTGCCAGCGCGAAGCTCGCCAGCCCCAGCGCCGCGATCGCCGGCAGCACCATCCGCGGCCGCCAGCGCCACAGCCCGAGCAGCAATAGCGGAAAGAGAATGTAGAACTGTTCTTCAACCCCCAGCGTCCAGGTGTGGAGAAGGGCCCGGTCGCCCTCGGCGCTGTAGAAATAATCGGTGCCGCGCGCGAATTGCAGGTTCGAGGCAAACAGCGCGGCGGCCACCAGGGCCTTGGCAAACTGGCGAAAATCGAGCGGGGTGAGGATCGCCCAGGCCGCGATGCTGCTGACCATCAGCATCACCGCCAGCGCCGGCACAATCCGCCGCAGCCGCCGCTCCCAGAAGCGCCACAGGCTGAACCTGCCTTCGGCAAGCTCGGCGGCGATGATCCCGGTGATGAGATAGCCGCTGATGACGAAGAACAGATCGACCCCGGCATAGCCGCCGGGCAGCCAGGCGGGATCGGCATGGTGCACCACCACCGGGGTGATCGCCAGCGCTCGCAGCCCGTCGATCTCCGGCCGGTGGCGGGCGGCGGCCGGGGCGCCCACCTTCAGATCAGGCCCTTGGCCCTGAGGCTCACATGGCCCTCGCGCCCGATGATCACGTGATCGTGAACGGTAACGCCGAGCAGGCGCCCGGCCTCGGCGATGCGCTGGGTGATGTGGATATCGGCCCGGCTCGGCTCGGGGCTGCCCGAGGGATGGTTGTGGACGAGGATCATCGCGGTTGCCCCAAGGTCCATCGCCCGGCGGATCACCTCGCGCGGGTGTATGGCGGCCTCATCGATCGAGCCATCGCCGACATGATGATCCTCGATCAGGCGGTTTCTGGCATCAAGATAGAGCACCCGCACCCGCTCCACCGTCAGATGCGCCATGTCGGTGGCAAGATAATCGAGCAGCGCCTGCCAGCTCGAGAGCACCGGCTTGCCGACAATCGCGCCGCGGGCCATGCGGCGCGCGGCGATTGCGACGGCCTTGAGGGCAGCGGCGCTGCTTTCGCCCACGCCTTTGACGCGCTGGAGCGCCTTGGGATCGGCATTCAGCACGCCGGCCAGACTGCCGAACTGGGCAATCAGCGCCTTGGCGATCGGCTTTGTGTCCCCCCGCGGGATCGCGGCAAAGAGCAGATATTCGAGCACCTCGTAATCGGCGAGCGCCTCGGCCCCGCCGGTGAGCAGCCGGGCGCGCAGCCGGGCGCGGTGGCCTTCTCCCGCCGCCTTGCCGGCCTCGCTGCGGGCGGGCGGCGGCGTGCCGAAATCGAAACCCTGTTCCGCCTCAGCCATTTGACCTCCGGATCAGCCGCGCCACCGTCTCGCTCATTGCCTTTGCGCGATGATGCGCGCAAGAGTGGCCGGCGATGGCGGCGCCTGATTTGCAAGCTGAAACCTCTCCGCCAGCGGCCGCGCACCGGCCCGCGCGCGGCCACAGGCGGCGCTGGCGCAGGCGGCTGGCCGGCGGCGCGGCGGGCATCGCCCTCTTTGCCGCAGGCGGCCTGTGGCTGGCGCGCGAGGACATCGCCCGCGACGTGATCGACGACTATCTCGGCAGCGCCGGGGTGCCGGCCCGCTATGACATCATCGCCATCGGCCCGCGTGAGCAGGTGATCGCCAATCTCGTGATCGGCGATCCGGCACGGCCCGATTTCACCGCGCGCCGGGTGGTGGTCACCACCGGGGTGGGCTGGGCAGGGCCGGAGCTGCGCCGCCTCGAGGTTGAAGGCGCGCGGGCCTATGCGAGCTACCGCGGCGGGCGCTTCAGTCTTGGGGCGCTCGATCCGCTGGTCTTCACCAAGAGCGACGCGCCGCCCGCGCTCCCGGCGATCGATCTCGTGCTGAAAGATGCGCGCGGGCTGATCGAGAGCGATTATGGGCACATCGGGGTCAGGCTCGAAGGCGCGGGGCGGCTCGATGATGGCTTTGCCGGCGTGCTCGGGGCGACAGCGCCCGGGTTTGGCAAAGAGGGATGCCGGGCCGAACGCGCGACGCTCTATGGCGAGCTTTCCACCCGCAAAGGGGTGCCGCGCCTTTCCGGGCCGTTGCGGCTTGGCGGGCTTGCCTGTGAAGGCGTGCGGGCGGCGCAGCTGGCAGCGCAAACCAAGGCTCAGCTGAGCCGCGATCTTGCCGGCGCGAAGGGCGACCTCGCGATCGAAGGCAGCGGCCTGTCGCTCGAGACGCTCACTGCCGCGCGCATTGGCGGCACGGCGCGCTTTTCCTGGAACAAGGCGGCCGCCGCGCTGGCGCATGACCTCGCGCTTGCTGGCCTGCGCATGCCGCAGGGGCGGCTCGATCGCATGCGCGCCGAGGGCCGCTGGCGCGGGACGGGCGATCTCGCCCGCGGCCAGTGGGAGGGGCAGGTGCGGGCCAGCGGGATCGCTCCGGCACACCCTCTTGGCGTCAGCCTCGCCTCCGCGCGCGCCAGCCTCGAAGGCACGCTGCTTGCCCCTCTGCTTGCGCAGGCCAGCGCCGCCTTTGATCGGGCCATCAACCGCGCCAGCCTTGCGGCCGAGGCGATCATCCGCCACCGCGCCGGTGCGGCGCGGCTGATCGTGCCCGAGGCCCGGCTCACGGCCGCCGGCGGCGAGCGAATCGCGGCGCTTTCGCAGGTGAGCGCCGATCTTGGTGCAGCGGGCCTTGGGGCGCTGCGCGGCAATCTGCTGATCGGCGGCGAGGGCCTGCCGCAGCTCAACGCGCGGATCGACCCGGCGCCGGGAGGCGGCTGGAGCGCGCGGCTTGCCATGGCCGATTATGCCGCCGGCGCCAACCGGGTGGCGATCCCGCGGCTGGCGCTCACGCAGGAGCGCGGCGGCGTGCTGCGGTTTAATGGCCTGCTGGCCGCCAGCGGCGCCTTGCCGGGCGGGATGCTCAGCGATCTGTCCCTGCCGCTCGAAGGCAGGTGGTCGCAGGCGGGCGGCCTTGCGCTCGGCACCCGCTGCACCGCGATCCGCTTCGCCGCGCTGGCGCTTTCGGGGCTTGCGCTCGAGGGCCAGAGCATCACCCTGTGCCCGGAGCGCGGCGCGCCGATGCTCGCCTATGATCGCGCCCTCCGCCTTGCTGCGCGCAGCGGGCCGATCACGCTTGCCGGAACGCTGGGCGAAAGCCCGGCGCGGATTGCCGCCAAGGGCCTCGCCTTGCGCTATCCTTCGCCCTTTGCGGCCACCGGCCTTACCGTCGAGATCGGTGCCGAGGGCAGCGCGGTTGCTCTTTCCGCCGCGAGTCTGACCGGCCGGATGGATGGCGGGGTCGGCGGGGCCTTTGCCGGCGGCACCGCCCGGATCGCGGCGGTGCCATTCGATCTTTCCGCCATCTCCGGGCGCTGGCGCTTTGCCGATGGCGCGCTCAGGATCGATGAGGGCGCCTTCACCCTGACCGACCGGCCTTCCGGGGGCATCGCGCGCTTCGCGCCGCTCAGCGCGCAAGGCGCCGCGCTCAGCCTGGCTGACAATCGCATTGCCGCCACGGCCACGCTCGCCCACTCCGGATCGGGGCGCAGGGTGGTGGAGGTTAACCTCAGCCACGATCTGGCAAAGGCCAGCGGGCGGGCGCTGCTCACCGTCCCGGGCATCGCCTTTGGCGACGATCTCCAGCCCGAGGATCTCACCTATCTGGCCAAGGGCGTGGTGGCCCTGGCCAAAGGCACGATCAGCGGCGAGGGCGAGGTCGCCTGGCGCGGCGATGATGTCACCAGCCGCGGGCGCCTGCGCAGCGACGGGTTTGATTTCGCCGCTGCCTTCGGCCCGGTGCGCGGGCTCAAGGGTGAGGTGGTGTTCACCGATCTCCTCAATCTCACCACCGCACCCGACCAGACCGTCACCATCGCCGCGATCAATCCCGGGGTCGAGGTGCTCGACGGCCATGTGCGCTTCGACCTGTCGGGCGGCAGTCGCCTTGCGCTGCACGAGGCGCGCTTTCCCTTCATGGGCGGCAGCCTCAGCCTGCGCCCGCTGGTGATGGATTTCAGCCGGAGCGAGGAGCGCCGCTATGTCTTCGAAATCACGGGGCTCGATGCCGCGACCTTCGTGGCGCAGATGGAACTGACCAATCTCGGCGCCACCGGCACCTTCGATGGCATCGTGCCGGTGGTGTTCGACGCCAATGGCAACGGGCGGATCGCGCGCGGGGTGCTGGTGAGCCGCCCGGGCGGGGGCAATGTCGCCTATATCGGCGAGCTGAGCTACGAGGACCTGGGCGCAATCGGCAACTATGCCTTTGCTGCGCTGCGCTCGCTCGATTATCGCCGGATGGAGGTGGGGCTGAACGGCGATCTTGCCGGTGAAATCGTCACCAATTTCGATTTCGACGGCGTGCGTCAGGGCGCGGGCACCAGCCGCGATTTCCTCACAAGGCAGCTTGCGCGCCTGCCGATCCGCTTCAAGGTCAATGTCCGCTCGGAGAATTTCTACGAGCTTGCCACCATGGTGCGCTCGTTCTGGGATGCCGAATATCTCGGCAATCCGGTGGACAAGGGCCTGCTCACCACCAAAGGCGGTCGCCTCGTGCCCGCCCGGGAGCGCCAGCCATCCGTTCAACCTTCCGAAAGCGAAAGCCAGCCATGATGAGCCAAGATCTGATCGCGCCACGCCGTCTTGCGACGCCTGCCGGAGCCTTCCGGCGAGACACAGGGCTGCAGGCGCGGTCAGGCCGGGCAAGGCGCCGGTGGCTGATGGCGAGCGCGGCGGTCCTTTCGGTGCTCGGCGGCGGATGCGTCAACATCGCCGCGCCGAGCGAGCCGATCGTGATCGAGCTCAACATCAACATCCGGCAGGAAGTGATCTATCGGCTGGCCGAGGATGCGGCCAACACGATCGAGGAAAACGCGGAAATCTTCTGAAGCAGGAAGGCCCGCGGGACAGGAGTGAGGGATGATGCGCACTGCAATGATTGCCGCGAGCACGGTTCTGGTGGCGCTCGGCCTGGTGGTGGCCCCGGCGCTGGCGCAGCGCGATCCGGCCTATGCCGCCGCGCGCGCCGAGGGCAAGGTGGGCGAGCAGGCCGATGGCTATCTTGGCATTGTCGGCCCGGCCGATCCGGTGCTGCAGCGGCTGGTTGATGACATCAACATCAAGCGCCGCGCGGTCTATGCCGAGAAGGCCAAGGAGAACAACGTCACGCTCGAGGCCTATGCCCTGACCGCCGGGTGCCAGGCCGTGCTGCGCACCGTGCCGGGCGAGAAATACCGCGCGCCCGATGGCACCTGGCACACCCGCACCAGCGCCCCACCGATCCGCGATCCGCGCTGTCCGTAAGCGACGCAAGCTGCCCCCGCAGCGCAGCGGCGATCCTGGGCCGAGCGGACGCAATTCGCACCTGCACAAAAGTCTCGCCGCACGATGTTGACACATTTCTGCCCCCCTTCTAAGGGGGCGGCGCCCTTGGCGGGGTGGCTTGTTGCAACCGACCTGGCCTTGCCTCTAAAGGCCGGTTCATGAGCGATGAGACACCCGGTCGGGAACCCGTTGAGGAGGATGCGCGCATCGACGCGCTTGAGGCGCGGCTCAAGGCCGCCCGCGAGCGCGAGGAACAGCGCAGCAGCCCGCAGCAGGGGGTCGATGCGAATTACCGCAGCGGCAACCGTGTGCTGGCGGATCTTCTGGGCGGGATCCTGGGCGGGCTCGTGTTTGGCTGGCTGTTCGATCGCCTGGCCGATACGGCGCCCTGGGGCTTGATGGTCGGGCTGTTCCTCGGAATAGCCGTGGCCTTCAGGAACATCTTCCGGATGGCGAACACGCGCTCCGACGATCCTCCCCGCTAAGGGGGCGTGGAGCGCGCGTGTTCATCAGGCACGAGGGACACAGCGCAAGTGGCAGCCGAACAGGGCAAAGTCGACCCGATGCACCAGTTCACCATCGAGCCGGTGGTGCCGTTCCAGTTTGCGGGTTACGATCTTTCCTTCACCAACAGCGCCGCCTGGATGCTGGTCACCGCGGTGGTGCTGACGATCTTTGTCGCGGGTGGGCTGAGGCGCGAGCTGGTGCCGGGCCGCTGGCAGATGGCGGTGGAGACCTTCACCGGCTTCATCGACAACATGCTTGAAGCCAATATCGGCAAGGAAGGGCGCAAATATGTGCCCTATGTCTTCTCGCTGTTCATGTTCATCCTGCTCGCCAACCTGCTCGGCCTTCTGCCCCTGGGCGTGGTGGGCATTCATCCCTTCACCTTCACCAGCCACTTCACCGTGACCGGCGTGCTCGCGGCGATCAGCTTCGGCATCGTCCTGGTGGTGGGCTTCTGGAAGCACGGGTTCCATTTTTTCAGCCTGTTCGTGCCGCACGGGACCCCGGCGGTGATGGTGCCGCTCATCTTCCTCATCGAGCTGTTCTCCTTCATGATTCGCCCCTTCAGCCTGGCGCTGCGGCTGTTCGTGGCGATGATGGCGGGGCACGTGCTGCTCAAGGTGCTCTCGGGCTTCGTCATCAACGGCGCCAATGCCGGCCTCGGCATCGGGGCGCTGGTGGGCTTGCCGAGCTTTGCCCTGATGATCGCCATTTCCGCGCTCGAAATCCTCGTCGCGGGCATCCAGGCCTATGTCTTTGCGCTGTTGACCTCGCTTTACATCAACGACGCCGAGCATCTCCACTAAGGTTCATCTTTCGAGTTCAACCGTTTCAATCCAAAGGAGTTTATAATGGAAGCAGAAGCTGCAAAGCTGGTCGGTGCGGGCCTGGCTGCGATCGGTGCGGGCATGGCCGCGATCGGCGTGGGCAACGTCTTCGGCTCGTTCCTTGAAAGCGCGTTGCGCAACCCCGGTGCGGCGGACGGCCAGCAGGGCCGCCTGTTCATCGGCTTCGCCGCGGCCGAACTGCTCGGCCTGCTGGCCTTCGTGGTGGCGATGATCCTGATCTTCGTCGCCTGACGAGCTGTTGCGGCAGGCGGGCGGCGCACGCGCGCCCCTTTCGCCTGCCGCGCCTTACCGGTTTGTTCGCGCGCAAGGCCTATCACCATGCCCCAGATCGCCCAGTTGGCGCAGACCTATGCCAGCCAGATCTTCTGGCTGCTGATCTTCTTTGGCGCTGTCTATTTCATCGTCGGACGGGGGATGGTGCCCAAGGTGCTCGCCACCGTCGAAGCGCGCGAGAACCAGATCGCGGCTGATCTGGCTGCGGCCGAGGCGGCACGGGCCGCGGCCGATGCTGACGAAGCGGCGTGGCGGGCGCGCGAGAATGCCAACCGCGCTGCGGCCCAGGCGATCATCGCCAAGGCCAAGGCCGAGGCCGCCGCCGCCCGGGAGGCACGGCTTGCCGCGGCTCAGGCCAAGATCGACGCGCGCCTTGCCGAGGCCGAGGCGGCGATCGCGGCGGCGCGCGATTCTGCCCTCGCCGAAATCGAGGATGTCGCGGTCGAGGCGGCGCAGGATATCGTCCGCCGCCTTGCCGGCGCGAAGGTGACCAAGACGGCTGCCCGGGCCGCGGTGAAGGAGGCGCTTGCCCATGTCTGATCCCATGTCTGATCCGGCCAGCACCGCTGCGCATGGCGCGGCCCATCTCGAGCCGACCCTGTTCGGGCTCGAGGCCTATCAGATCGTCTCGATCGCGATGCTGGTGCTGATCGCGGTGATGGTGTGGAAGAAGGTCCCGGCGATGATCACCGGCGGGCTTGACGCCAAGATCGCCGAGATCCGCAAGGCGCTTGACGAGGCGCGCGCCCTGCGCACCGAGGCCGAGGCGCTGCGCGCCGAATACGCCGCACGCATCGCCAGCGCCGAGAAGGACGCCGAGGCGATCCTTGCCGGCGCCCGGAGCGAGGCCGAGGCGATCCTGACCCGCGCCGAGGCGGAGAGCGAGGCGATGGTGGCGCGGCGCACCGCCATGGCCGAAAGCAAGATCGCCGCGGCCGAGCGGGCCGCGCTTGCCGAAGTCAAGGCGCGCGCCGTGGCTGCGGCAACCGCCTCCTCGAAGGCCTTGATCGGCAAGCTCCACGACGAGGCTGCCGACCGCAAGCTCGCCGACGATTTCATCGGCTCGCTCTGAGCCCGGCTTCCACAGGCATCACGCGAAGGGGCAGCCTTGCCGGGCTGCCCCTTGTGTTTGCTGGACCCACGCCGCTCACCCGCCGGGCGCAAACACCACCTTGCCCACGAGTTCGCGCCGTGCCATCGCATCGAAGCCCTCGCGCCAACGGCTGAGCGGCAGGACACGGTCGATCGCGGGGGCGATCTGTCCCGCTTCGGCAAGCCTGCGGATCTCCGCCGCGATCGCCTCGCCGCGTTCGGGAAAGCGCCGGGCATATTCCCCGGCGCGCAGGCCGATGATGCTGAAACCCTTGATCAGCGGGATATTGGTGGAAACATTGGCGATCCGGCCCGAGGTGAAGCCCACCACCACCAGCTTGCCGCCGAAGGCGACGCAGCGGGTCGATTCGTCGAACACATCGCCGCCGACCGGATCGAAGACGATATCGGCAAGATGTCCGCCGGTGAGCGCCGCCACCTCCCCGCGGAACCGACCCTCGGCGATCAGCACCGCGTGCGGCCGGGCGAGCGCGGCGATTCTCTCGCACTTGGCAGGCGATCCGGTGGTGGCGATCAGCCGCGCGCCAAGCGCCCGCGCCAGATCGCAGGCGGCAAGGCCCACCCCGCCGCTCGCCCCGTGCACGAGCACCCATTGGCCGGGTGCGAGCCGGCCCAGCTCGACCAGGCCGGTATAGGCGGTTGCATAGGCAGCGCCCATGGCCGCTGCCGGGACAAAATCCATGCCGGCAGGCATGGGGGAAAGCCTGTCTGCGGGCAGGCAGGCAAGCTCGGCAAAGGCGCCGGTCTTGTTGCCGCCCATCACCCTGTCGCCGGGGGCAAAGCCGCTGCCAGGATCGGCCTCGACCACTTCCCCGGCAAGCTCGAGGCCGCTGGTGAAAGGCACCTCGGGCTTGAACTGATAGGCCCCCCGGGTCATCAGCAGATCGGGAAAGTTGAGCGAGGCTGCCCGCACCTTCACCAGCACTTCGCCGGGCTGGCGGGTGGGGGCAGGCCAATCGACCAGCGCCACCCCGGACAGGTCGTCCGACAGGCGTTCGACACGCAGGGCCTGCATGGTCCTAGAAATTGTCCTTGGCCGCGCGCAGGGCTGCAAAGGTCTCGTGCGGGGCGCTGCCACCCCAGCGCGCCATCATCGCCGGATCGTCGGCGCGCAGGAAGGGATTGGTGGCAAGCTCGCGTTCGAGCCGGGTGGGCACCGTCCATTCGCTGCGCGCGCGCTTGGCGGCGATCTCCTCGGCATAGGCCTTGAGCGCGGCATTGTCGGGATCGGCATGGAGCGCGAAGCGGGCGTTCGATTCGGTGTATTCGTGCGCGCAATAGAGCAGCGTTTCGGGCGGCAGGGCCTTGATGCGGGCAAGGCTGGCCCAGAACTGCCGCGGCTCGCCCTCGAACATCCGACCGCAGCCGAGGGCAAAGACGCTGTCGCCGACAAAGGCCACCCCTTCGCTCGCAAAGTGATAGGCGATGTGGCCATTGGTGTGGCCCGAGACATCGATCACCGCCGCTTCAACCGCGCCAAGGCGCAGCGTCTCGCCATGGCCTACGATCCGGTCGATCGGGAACTTGCCCTCGATTTCGGCCGGGCCGGTGATGGTGCAGCCGGTGGCGGCCTTGATCGCCTCATTGCCGCCGGCGTGATCGGGGTGCCAATGGGTGTTCCAGATCTGGGTGATGCGCCAGCCCTTGGCCTCGGCCTCGGCAAGATAGGCCCTGGCATCGGGCGTATCGATGGCAAGGGTCTCGTGGCTCTCGGTGTCGTGAACGAGATAGCCGTAATTGTCGCTGAGGCAGGGGAACTGGTGGACGTGCAGCATGGCGGCGAGCCTAGCGGCTTGCGCCGCACGAGAAAAGGCCCGCCTGCGCCGGGCAGACGGGCCTTCCTGCGATCTTGGATAGGTCCCTTGCGGGCCAGGTCTTATTCCTGGCCCTTCTTGAGCGCGGCGCCAAGGATGTCGCCGAGCGAGGCGCCCGAATCCGACGAGCCGAACTGGGCCACGGCTTCCTTTTCCTCGGCGATCTGGCGCGCCTTGATCGAGAAGGTGGGCTTCTTGGAACGGTCGAAGCCGATCACCATGGCATCGACCTTCTGGCCGACCTGGAAGCGATCGGGGCGCTGCTCGTCGCGGTCGCGGCCGAGATCGGAGCGCTTGATGAAGCCGGTCGGGCCGTTCTCGCCGACCTGCACCTCGAGCCCGCCGTCACGCACCTCGAGCACGGTGACGGTGACGGTCTGGTTCTTGCGCAGGTTGCTGGCCGCGGCCGCATCGGGCGAGGGCGCACCCTTTTCAAGCTGCTTCATCCCGAGGCTGATGCGCTCCTTCTCGATATCGACATCGAGCACCACCGCCTTGACGATCTCGCCCTTGCGGTGAAGCGCCAGCGCATCCTCGCCCGAGATGCCCCAGGCGATATCGGACATGTGCACCATGCCATCGACATCGCCATCAAGGCCGATGAACAGGCCGAATTCGGTGGCGTTCTTGACTTCGCCCTCGACCACCGAGCCGACCGGGTGCTTCTCGGCGAAGGCTTCCCAGGGGTTCTGCTGGGCCTGCTTGAGGCCGAGGCTGATGCGGCGCTTGTCCGAATCGACCTCGAGCACCACGACCTCGACTTCCTGGCTGGTCGAGACGATCTTGCCGGGGTGGACGTTCTTCTTGGTCCAGCTCATTTCCGAGACGTGGACAAGGCCCTCGATGCCCGGCTCGAGCTCGACGAAGGCGCCATATTCGGTGATGTTGGTGACCTGGCCCTTGAGCTTCATGCCCACCGGATACTTGGCCGAGACGCCTTCCCACGGATCGCTCTCAAGCTGCTTCATGCCGAGGCTGATGCGCTGGGTTTCGGCATTGATGCGCACGATTTGCACGCGCACCGTATCGCCGATGTTGATGACCTCGTTGGGGTGGTTGATGCGCTTGTAGCTCATGTCGGTGACATGGAGCAGGCCGTCGATCCCGCCGAGATCGACAAAGGCGCCGTAATCGGTGATGTTCTTGACCACGCCATCGATGATCTGGCCCTCGAACAGGTCGTTGATCAGTTCGCTGCGCTGCTCGGCGCGGGTTTCCTCGAGCACGGCGCGGCGCGAGACCACGATATTGCCGCGGCGGCGATCCATCTTGAGGATCTGGAAGGGCTGCGGCACGTCCATCAGCGGGGTGACGTCGCGCACCGGGCGGATATCGACCTGGCTGCCCGGGAGGAAGGCCACGGCGCCATCGAGATCGACGGTGAAGCCGCCCTTGACCCGGCCGAAGATGCGCCCTTCAACGCGCTTGCCTTCGCCGAACTCGGCTTCGAGCTTGTCCCAGGCGGCCTCGCGGCGGGCGCGGTCACGGCTGAGCATGGCCTCGCCATCGGCGTTCTCGACCCGATCGACATAGACCTCGACCTCGGCCCCTACGGTCAGGCCGTGATCTTCGCCATCGCGGGCAAATTCCTTGAGCGGCACGCGGCCTTCGCTCTTGAGGCCGACATCGATCACGGCAAAGCCGTTCTCGATCGCGGTGACGGTGCCCTTGACGACGCGGCCCTCAAAGCCTTCATCGCCGGCGCCGCCGAGCTGTTCGTTGAGAAGCGCCTCGAAATCGGCGCGGGTGGGCATCTGGGTTGCCATGGGCAGGTCTAGTCCTTGGTTCGTTGTGCTACCGGCCACCGGTTTTTCCGGGGTCTTTTGCCGCTTCCCGTGCACCATTGCGCGGGCTGGCGGGGCAAGAGGCAGACTGCTCCGCGCGGCCCCATGCCGACGCGAAGGTTCCTTCAACCAGTTCTGATTGGCAAGAACGCCGGCGCGCCTAGGCGAGGGCGGGCCGAAAAGCAAGGAGAATCGCCCCTTGGCGCGCGGGACAGCGCGGTGCTCAGCGCGCGGCGAGCCGGGTGCGCACCGCCTCGATCGCCGCCTCGATGGCGGCCTCGCGGTTGAAATGCGTGGTGTCGAGCACCAGCGCGTCGGCGGCGGGCCTCAGCGGCGCGTCCTTGCGGCCCATGTCACGGGCGTCGCGGGCAGCGATGTCGCGCTCGATCTCGGCGAGGGGCACGTCGATCCCGCGCCCTTGCATCTCGAGCCAGCGGCGGCGCGCGCGCTCGGCCACGCTGGCGGTGACGAACAGCTTCACCTCGGCCTCGGGCGCGATCACCGTGCCGATATCGCGCCCGTCGAGCACGGCGCCGCCCGGCTGCAGGGCAAAGGCGCGCTGGCGGTCATAGAGCGCGCGGCGCACATCGGGATGCACCGACACGCGGCTTGCGAACCCGCCGACCTCCTCGGAGCGCAGGATCGCATCATCGAGCAAGGCATCGGGAAAGGCGCAGGCGGCGCGCGCGGCATCGGCATCGTCGGGATCGCCGCCGTTCAGTTGCACCTGCCGCCCGACCGCGCGGTAGAGCTGCCCGGTATCAAGATGCGGCAGGCCGAAATGGCTGGCGAGCGCCTTGGCGATGGTGCCCTTGCCCGATGCGGTTGGCCCGTCGACCGCGATGATCATGGCGATGCCCCGCTGCGGCTGCGCCAGGCGCGCACCAGGCCCACAAGCGCGATGCTGGCCCAAAAGAACTCGAGCACCAGGCTCGCCCAATTGGTGTGGTAGATGAGCGAGATGGTGAGCAGCCCCGCACCCAGCAGGTTGATGCCGTGGAGCACGAAGGGATTGGTGGCCTTGGCCAAGGTCAGATAGGCATAGGCGCCGATGATGCAGGCCGTGCCGAAAAGGCCGATGATGCTGGGCAGATCGAGCGGGGTGTTCACGCGGCGGCGGCCTTGGCAAGCAGCCCCATGAAGGTGGGAAAGCTGGTGTTGATCGGTGCGGTGTCATCCACCCGCACGCCGCTGCGGCTCATCAGGCCCGCCACCGCCATGCTCATGGCGATGCGATGATCGAGCCGGGTGGCAACATGCGCGCCTTCGCTCGTGCCGGGCAGCGGCTCGCCGCCGGTGCCGTGGATGACGAGACCATCGGCCTTCTCCTCCACCCGCGCTCCGGCAAGGCCGAGCGCGGCGGCCATGGTGGACAGCCGGTCGCTCTCCTTCACCCGCAATTCTTCGAGCCCGCGGGTGCGGGTCGTCCCTTGCGCGAGGGCAGCGGCGACGAAGAGCACCGGAAACTCGTCGATCATCGCCGGGGCAATCGCCGGATCGACATCGATGCCGCTCAAGGGTGCGTGGCGCACGCGCAGATCGGCGACCGGCTCGCCGCCAACCTCGCGCGGGCTGTGTTCGACGATGTCGGCGCCCATGGCCCGCAGCACGCTGACAAGGCCGCTGCGCGTGGGGTTGAGGCCAACATTCTCGATCACAAGGTCGCTGCCGGGCACGATGCTGGCGGCAACCATGAAGAAGGCCGCCGAGGATGGATCGCCCGGCACCACCACGTCCATCGGCTGAAGGTCAGCCTCGCCGTGGACGGCGATCACCCTCGCGCCATCCTCCTCGCCCAGCTCGAGCCGGGCGCCGAAACCGGCGAGCATCCGCTCGGTATGATCGCGGGTGGGGACAGGCTCGATCACCCGGGTGATGCCCGGCGTGTTCAATCCGGCAAGCAGCACCGCGCTCTTGACCTGGGCGCTGGCAACCGGAAGCCGGTAGGTGATCGGCACCGCCGGCGCGGCGCCTCTCACCATCACCGGCAGGGTGCCGCCGGCGCTGGCGTGGAAACTCGCCCCCATGAGCTGAAGCGGATCGATCACCCGCTGCATCGGGCGGCGCGAGAGGCTGGCATCGCCGACGAAGGTGGCGGTGAGATCGTGGCTCGCCACCAGCCCCATCAACAGCCGCGTCGAGGTGCCCGAATTGCCCATGTCGAGCGCCGCGCCCGGCTCGAGCAGGCTGCCGACGCCCACGCCATCGACCACCCACGTCCCGTCATCCTCGCGCGCGATCACGGCACCAAGGCTTCGCATCGCTGCCGCGGTGGCGAGCACGTCCTCGCCCTCGAGCAGGCCGGTGATGCGGCTGCGTCCGACCGCGAGGCCGGCAAACATCAGCGCGCGGTGGCTGATCGACTTGTCGCCCGGCACGCGGATCGTGCCGCGCAAGGGGCCGAGGGGGGCAAAGCGGTGGCTGGTCATGCGGGCGCGGTCTTTGACAGCGCCCCGCGCTTCTGGCAAGGCGCGCCGCGCTTTGCGGCGCAGCACTTGATAAAGCGCTTGCCGCAGCCCAGTTTTTGCGATCAAGCCACCCGCGAATCGTAACCATGATGCCCGGCCTGCCCGTTTGCGCGGGCGGCCCGACCTGAGGAATGACAATGGCCAAGCCCGAATGGGGTACCAAGCGTACCTGCCCGAAATGCGGCGAGCGTTTCTACGATCTCGGCAAGGATGACCCGGTCACCTGCATCGAATGCGGTGAAACCTGGCTGCCCGAGCCGGTGCTCAAGTCCAAGCAGCCGATTCCCTTCGAGGAAGCCGAGAAGAAGCTCGATGCCGATGCCGACGCCGATCTTGGCGCGGACGAGGATCTCGGCGATCTCGAGGATATCGAGGACATCGACGAGGACGGCGATTCGCCCGACAATGATGTCGATCTGGGCGGCGACGATGATCTTGGCGTTGCCACCTCGGGCGATGATGACGACGAGGAAAGCTGATTTACCGCTTGCAATGGGAGAGCGGCCCTTATAATGGGCGCCTCCCGCGGGCCGGGCGCAATTGTCCGGCTCGCAAGATGACTGGCTCGGGGCCTTAGCTCAGCTGGGAGAGCGCAACACTGGCAGTGTTGAGGTCAGCGGTTCGATCCCGCTAGGCTCCACCAGTCACACAGACGAAGTCGGAACCCATCGCCCCAAGGGGGTGCTTTTCCGCAACGCTGGCCGACGAGGTTTCGTCCGCCGGCGTTTTTGGCATTTTCCGGGCGGTCTTGGCACCCGGCAGGAGAGGTGAGCGATGTTCGACACGCTGTCCGACCGCCTCGGCGGGGTCTTTGACAAGCTCAAGGGCCGCGGCGCGCTGCGCGAGAGCGATGTGCGCGAGGCCATGCGCGAGGTGCGCATTGCCCTGCTCGAGGCCGATGTCGCGCTCCCCGTTGCCCGCCGCTTCATCGATGCCGTCACCGAAAAGGCGGTGGGTCAGGACGTGCTGCGCTCGGTGACGCCGGGGCAGATGGTGATCAAGATCGTCCACGACGAGCTGGTCGCCACCCTTGGCGGCCACGAGGTCGAGGGGCTGAGGCTCGATGCCCGCCCGCCGGTGGTGATCATGATGGTCGGCCTGCAAGGCTCGGGCAAAACCACCACCACCGCCAAGCTTGCCCGGCTGATCCGCGAGCGCCACGGCAAGAAGGCGCTGATGGCCTCGCTCGACGTCAACCGTCCGGCGGCGCAGGAACAGCTCGCCGTGCTCGGCCGCCAGATCGATGTGGCGACCTTGCCGATCGTGCCCGGGCAGCAGCCGGTCGATATTGCCCGCCGCGCGATGGAGGCGGCGCGCCTGCAGAACTTCGACGTGCTGCTGCTCGACACCGCCGGGCGTCTGCATGTCGATGACGCGCTGATGGCCGAGATGAAGGCGGTGGCGGGCGTTGCCACTCCGCATGAAGTGCTGCTGGTGGTCGATTCGCTCACCGGGCAGGATGCGGTCAACGTCGCCCAGTCCTTCGGCAGCGAGGTGCCGCTCACCGGCATCATCCTCACCCGCATGGATGGCGATGCGCGCGGTGGGGCGGCGCTCTCGATGCGCGCGGTCACCGGCAAGCCGATCAAGTTTGCCGGCACGGGCGAGAAGCTCGACGCGCTCGAACCCTTCCGCCCCGGTTCGGTCGCCGATCGCATCCTCGGCATGGGCGATGTCGTCAGCCTCGTCGAAAAGGCCGCGGCGACGATCAAGGAGGAGGATGCCGAAAAGCTCGCCCGCAACATCGAGAAGGGCCGCTTTGATCTCGACGATCTGGCGATGCAATTGCGCCAGATGCGCGGCATGGGCGGGCTGGGGATGCTCGCCGGGCTGATGCCGGGGATGAAGAAGGCCAAGGCGGCGATGCAGGCCAGCGGGCTTGATGACAAGGTGCTCGTCCACATGGAGGCGATCATCTCCTCGATGACGCCCAAGGAACGCGCCAATCCCGAGCTGATGAACGCCAAGCGCAAGAAGCGCGTGGCGGCGGGCAGCGGCACCGATGTGCAGATGGTCAACAAGGTGCTCAAGATGCATCAGGAAATGTCCCGGGCGATGAAGCAGATCCGCAAGATGGGCGGGCTCAAGGGCCTTGCCGCGATGTTCGGCGCAGGCGGCGCGGGCGGGGCCATGGGCGGCCTGCCCGGCGGCGGTGCCGGGGGGCTTCCGGGCCTTGGCGGGGCGGGCGGCCTTCCCGGGTTCGGGGGTGGCGGTCTGCCCGGACTCGGTGGCCCGCCGCGGATCAAGAAATAGCTTTAAGACAGGTATTTGAAGATCATTGTTCCAATCTTGTGAAAGGTAGATAGCATGTCCATTTCGATCCGGCTTTCGCGCGGCGGGGCCAAGAAGCGTCCCTATTACCGCATTGTCGTGGCCAACAGCCGCAGCCCGCGCGACGGCAAGTATCTCGAGCAGATCGGCACCTATAACCCGCTGCTCGCCAAGGATTCGCCCGAGCGCGTCAAGCTCAACGAGGATCGCGCCCGCTACTGGCTCGGCGTCGGCGCCCAGCCGACCGACCGCGTGGCCCGCTTCCTCGATGCCGCCGGGATCCGCGAGCGCGCCCCGCGCAACAACCCCAAGAAGGGTGAGCCGGGCGAGAAGGCCAAGGAGCGCGCCGAGGAGCGCGCCGCCAAGCTGGCTGAAGCCGAGGAAGCCGCCCGCGCCGCGGCCGAAGCTCCGGCCGAGGAAGCTGCGGCCGAGGCTGGGACCGAGGCCTGAGGCACGCTGCCATGTCCCGGCCCGTCACCCTGGCCGCCATCGCCGGCGCGCACGGGGTGACGGGCGAGGTGCGCCTCAAGCTGTTCGGCCAAGGGGTGGCAGCGCTTTCCCGCCACCGCCATTTCAACGACGGGGCGCTCACGCTTGTGAAGCTGCGTGATGATGGCAAGGGCGGGGCGATCGCCCGCTTTGCCGAGTGCACCACCCGCGCCGCTGCCGAGCAGCTGCGCGGCGTGGCCCTCACCGTGCCGCGCGCCGCGCTCCCCCCGCTTGGCGAGGGCGAATTCTACCATATAGACCTCATCGATCTGCCGGTGGTGAGCGAGACGGGCGTGCCCATCGGTCGGGTGGTCGAGATCGCCAATTACGGCGCCAGCGACATCGTCGAGATCGCGCGCGACCCGGCGCCGGCCAAGGGGCCGAAGCGCGTGCTGGTGCCCCTCGTCCCGGCAGCAGTGCTGGGCTGGGATGCCGATCATATGGTGATCAATTCCGCTTTCATCGACGAGCTCTAGCAGCGCTTCGGCGCACCTTTGCGCCTGTTGGAGCGCTGCACCCGCGAGAATCAGCCCCTTGCGCGGGGGTGCTAATGGGCGCGGGCGCGCCTTGGGACTTCGCGTTAACACATTTGCTGTTATCGTTCGCGGCGCCGGGTCGCACTGGCGGTGGGCCTCGTTCTGTGCGCGAGGAATGAGGCCTGCGGAAAGGAAAACATAATGCAGCTGTTCTCGTCCGCGACGGGCAGCGAATTTCTGTTGCTTTATACCGGCTTGCTGGGGGGCTGCTGGCTGGCATCGAAATGGCTCGAGACCCGGCTGCGCAGCCCGGGCAGGAGGGACGATTCGCTCGATCCCGAATCGCTGGCGCTGCTTGCGGGCGGCCCGGCGCGTTACGCCGATACGGTGATTGCCGATCTGTTTGTCAGCGGCGCACTGGTTCAGGGAGAAGATGGCCGGCTTGTGGCGCGCAAGGGGGCGCTTGCCACTGCCCCGGGCGGCCGGGCGCTGCTCGCCGCGCCTGCGCCCTTCGCCAGCGCCGAGGCTGACAGGCTGCTGGCGATCGAGGCAAACCGGGCGATCGCACGGCTGCGTCGCGATGGGCTGATGCTCGCGCCCGATGCGCTTGCCTTTATGCGCTGGGCGGTGGCTGCGCCTTTCATTCCGCTTTTTGCCCTCGGCCTTTATCGCCAGCGTCTGGAAAGCGCCGATGGCGGGCCGATCGGCCTTCTGGGGCCGCTCCTCGCGCTGACCGTGTCGTTGGCAGTGATCCGCATGTTCCACGTAGACAGGCGCACCCGCGGCGGCATCGCCGCGCTTGAGGCAGCGCGCGCCAAGGCCAAGACGCTGCGCGCGGCGCCCGGGGCGGACGAGGCGGCGCGGGCCGTGGCGCTGTTCGGCACCGGGGTGCTCGTCGGCACCGCCTGGGAGCCGGTGCATACCCTGCGCCAGCAGGGCAGCAGCGCCGATGCGGGCGATGGTGGGGGCGGTGACAGCGGCGGGGATGGTTGCGGGGACTGACCGGCGGGCGTAAGCGCGGGCGCATGAGTACGCTTCCCGTCGCCCTGGTGCAGGCCGCGCCCATCCCGCTCGACGTGTCCGCCGGGATCGAAAAGGCCGTACGTCTGGCCCGCGCGGCGGTGGAGAGCGGCGCCAAGGTGGTGGCCTTCGGCGAGACCTTTCTCGGCGGCTATCCGCTCTGGCTCGATGAGGCACCGGGCGCGGCCTTGTGGGATCACCCCGGCGCCAAGGCGCTGCACCGGATCATGCTCGAGCAGGCGGTGGTCGCCAATGACGCGCGCCTTTTGCCCTTGCAGGAACTGGCCGATGCCAGCGGGGCGATCATCAGCATCGGCGCGCATGAGCGGGTGCGGCGCAGCCTGTTCAACAACCAGCTGACTTTCCGCCCCGGCCTTCCGGTGCTGAATCGCCGCAAGCTGGTGCCGACCCACGGCGAGCGGCTGATCTGGGCGCGCGGCGATGGTTCGACGCTGGGGGTGCACGAGGCCGAGTGGGGCCGGCTCGGCACGCTGATCTGCTGGGAGCACTGGATGCCCCTGGCGCGCGCCGCGATGCACAACCTGGGTGAGGACGTGCACATCGCCGCCTGGCCAACGGTGCGCGAGAGCCACGCGATTGCCTCGCGGCACTATGCCATGGAGGGCCGCTGCTTCGTGCTGGCGGCGGGGTTGGTGCAGAAGAAGGACGATCTGCTCGCGGGGCTGGAGCGTGTGGGCGGGTCTGAGGTTGCCCGCGAATTGCTGGAGGCGATCCCCGGCGAGGTGCTGAACAAGGGCGGCTCGCTGATCGCCGCGCCCGATACCCGCGTGATCGCTGAGGCGGGTGAGGGGGAGGAGACGCTGTTCGCCACGCTCGACATGGCCGAAGTGGCCGAAGGCCTCGCCAACCTCGACACCGATGGGCATTATGCGCGGCCGGATGTGTTCGAGCTGACGGTGGATACCCGGGCAAAGGCCGGAGTGATGTGGCGATGACCTTCGCCGCCACCATCCTCACGCTCTACCCCGAGATGTTCCCCGGGCCGCTCGGGCATTCGCTGGCGGGCCGTGCGCTCACCGAGGGCAAGTGGGCCTGCGAGACGGTGCAGATCCGCGACTTTGCCACTGACAGGCATCGCACGGTCGATGATACGCCCGCAGGCGGCGGGGCGGGGATGGTGCTGAAGTGCGATGTGCTGGCGCGCGCGCTCGACCGCGTTGCGGGCGATGGGCGGCCCATCCTTGCCATGACCCCGCGCGGCAAGCCGATCACGCAAACCCGCATCCGCGCACTTGCCGCAGGCCCCGGCGTCATCATCCTGTGCGGGCGGTTCGAGGGCTTTGATGAACGCCTGTTCGAGGCCCGGCCCGAGATCGAGCAGGTGTCGCTTGCCGACATTGTCCTCAGCGGCGGCGAGATCGCGGCGCTGGCCATCCTCGATGCTTGCATTCGCCTCGTTCCCGGCGTAATGGGCGCGCCTTCAAGCGGGGAGGAGGAGTCGTTCGAACACGGCCTTCTCGAATACCCGCACTATACCCGACCTTTGACATGGGAAGGGCGCACGATCCCCGAAGTGCTGCGATCGGGGGATCATGCGAGGATCGCCGCCTGGCGCAAGGCCAGGAGCGAAGAGGATACTCGGTCACGCAGGCCGGACTTGTGGGAACGCTATTGTGGCGATCCGGTCCGTTCTGCCTCTGGCGCGCAGCGTGCAAACGAGGAACCGGACCAGTGAATCTGATCCAGCAGATCGAAGCCGAAGAAATCGCCAAGCTCGCCAAGGACATTCCCGAATTCCGCCCCGGTGATACGGTGCGCGTGGGGGTGAAGGTCAAGGAAGGCAACCGCGAGCGCATCCAGAACTACGAGGGCGTGGTCATCGCCCGGTCGAACCGCGGCATGGGTTCGAACTTCACCGTGCGCAAGATCAGCTTCGGTGAAGGGGTGGAGCGCGTCTTTCCGCTCTATTCGCCGATCGTTGACAGCATCACCGTGGTGCGCCGCGGTGTGGTGCGCCGGGCCAAGCTCTACTATCTGCGCGGCCGCACCGGCAAGAGCGCCCGCATCGCCGAGCGGCGCGAGAACGCCCCCAAGGCCTAAAGGCGACAACCTCACCAGGATCGAAGGGCGGCGCTGCAAGGTGTCGCCCTTTTGCTGTGCGCCGCTGCGTGATCCGGTGCGGGGACATGCGCGCGCAGGGGTTTTGCAATTTCGTCCGCCCTTCGCCATGAACCGGGCCGTTCGTGCCACATGCGAAGGGCCTGTCCTTGACATGCGATCTTGCCTCATTGCCGCTCTCACCCTCTTTCTTGCCGCGCCTGCAGCTGCGGAGGCGCCGGTGAGCGCCGCGCCCCCCGTGCTCAGCTTCGAGCGGGTGTATGCCTCGCCCGGCCTCGATGGCCCGGCCCCGCGTCAGGCGCGGCTCTCGCCCGATGGGCGCTGGCTCACCCTGCTCAGGAACCGCCCGGATGATCGCGAGCGCTATGACCTGTGGGGCTATGAGATCGAGGCCGGCCAATGGCGGATGCTGGTCGATTCCGAGAGGCTCGGCTCGGGGCGCGAGCTGTCCGAGGAGGAGAAGATGCAGCGCGAGCGCGCGCGCATCGGCAATCTCAAGGGCATCATCACCTATCAATGGGCGGCCGATGGGGAAGGGGTGCTGGTGCCGCTTGACGGCGATCTGTTCCTGGCCCGGCTCGATGGCACCGTCACCCGGCTGACCGACTCCGAGGGCACCGAACTCAATCCCCAGCTTTCGCCGCAAGGTCGGTTCGTCAGCTTCGTGCGCGATCGGCGGCTGTGGGTGGGGCCGGTGGGCGGAGCGGCGCGCCCGATCACGCCCGAGGGCGAGGGTGAGGCGGTCCGCTGGGGTGAGGCCGAGTTCGTCGCCCAGGAGGAAATGCACCGGCTCGAGGGCTATTGGTGGGCGCCAGACGAGAAGCGGCTGGTGGTGCAGCGCACCGATGAGGCCCCGGTGGGGATCGTCACCCGCGCGGCGATCGGCGCCAAGGGCACGCGGGTCTATGACCAGCGCTATCCCATGGCTGGCACCGACAACGCCGTGGTCGAACTTTACGTGATGGACCCCGATGGTTCGCGCCCGGTCAAGGTCGATCTTGGCCCCAATGTCGATATCTATGTCGCCCGGGTCGATTGGGCGCCCGATGCTTCCGCAATCTATGTCCAGCGGCAGGACCGCGCGCAGAGCCGGATCGACATGCTCAAGGTCGATCCTGCCACCGGCGCTGCGCAGATCTGGTTCAGCGAAACCGCGGCACGGCCCGATTACTGGGTGAACCTGTCGGACAATTACCGCTTTTTGAGGGACGGCAGCCTACTGTGGTGGTCGGAGCGTGATGGCTTTGGCCATTTCTACCTGTTGAGGGACGGGCGCTGGCAACAGCTGACCCGCGGCGCTTCGCCCACCACGCGGCTGGTGGGGGTGGACGAGGCGGCGGGCACCTTCACCTATCTTGCCACCCATGAGGTGCTGACCCAGCAGCTCTATCGCGCGCGGCTTGACGGCACGGGGGCGCCGGAACTGCTCAGCGATCCCGCCTTCACCCACGGCGCCAGCATGGATGGGGCCGGGCGGATGCTCTATGTCACCCGCTCCAGCCCGAGCCAGCCGCCGCAATCCTATCTCGCCGCGCCCGATGGCACGCGGGTCGCCTGGATCGAGGAGAACCGGGTCGAGGGCGCGCATCCCTATGCCCCCTTCCTTGCCGGCCATGCCACGCCCGAATTCGGGACGATCGCGGCCGAGGACGGCACACCGCTCCACTGGATGATGCTGAAGCCCAAGATGCAACCGGGCAAGCGTTATCCGGTGTTCTTCAGCCACTATGGCGGGCCGGGGCCGCAGATGGTGACGCGCGGCTGGGGCGGTGCGCTCGCCCAGGCGATCGTTGACAAGGGCTATATCTACTTCGTGCTCGACAACCGCGGTTCGGCCAACCGCGGGGTCGATTTCGAGCAGCCGCTCTACCGTGCCATGGGCAGCGTCGAAGTGCGCGACCAGAAGGCGGGCGCGACCTTTCTCAAGAGCCTGCCCTTCGTCGATCCTCACAAGATCGCGATCTATGGCTGGTCTTATGGCGGCTATCTGACGCTCAAGATGCTTGAGGCCGATCCCGGGCTTTATGCCGCCGGCATTGCGGGGGCGCCGGTGACGCGCTGGGAGCTTTATGACACCCATTATACCGAGCGCTACATGGGCGATCCGCGCGAGGTGCCCGAGGCCTATGCCAGGGCAAGCGCCATCGGTGAGGCGAGCCGGATTGCCGATCCGCTGCTGCTGATCCACGGCATGGCCGATGACAATGTGGTGTTCGAGCACAGCAGCGAGCTCATCAGCGTGCTGCAGGAGGCCAACCGCCCCTTCGAGATGATGCTCTATCCTGGCTATACCCACCGCGTCGGCGGGCCGATGGTGGGCCCGCACCTGTGGAACAGCATCTTCCGCTTCCTTGCCGCCCACGGGGTGACGCCGCCTGCCGAATAGGTCTGCAGCCATTGCGGATAGGCGTTGCGCTTGGCCGCGCGCGCGCTATGGCGCCCACGCGAGACAGAAGGAGAAAGCCAGGTGGGTTATCGGGTGGCAGTGGTCGGCGCAACCGGCAATGTCGGGCGCGAGATGATGCAGGTGCTGGCCGAGCGCGAATTTCCCTGCGACGAGGTGGCCGCGGTCGCCTCGCCGCGCTCGACCGGGACCGAGATCGAGTTCGGCGATACCGGGCGGATGCTCAAGTGCAAGAACATCGAGCACTTCGACTTTGCCGGCTGGGACATCGCCCTGTTTGCCGCCGGTTCCGGCCCGGCCAAGCTCTATGCTCCCAAGGCGGCTGCGGCGGGCTGCGTGGTGATCGACAATTCTTCGCTCTACCGCATGGACCCTGATGTACCGCTGATCGTGCCCGAGGTGAACCCGGATGCGATCGACGACTACACAAAGCGCAACATCATCGCCAATCCCAACTGCTCGACCGCGCAGCTGGTGGTGGCCTTGAAGCCGCTCCACGATGTCGCCCGGATCAAGCGGGTGGTGGTGGCGACCTACCAGTCCACTTCCGGCGCGGGCAAGGCGGGCATGGATGAGCTCTTCGCCCAGAGCCGCGCGATCTTTGTTGGCGATCCGGTTGAGCCGGCCAAGTTCACCAAGCAGATCGCCTTCAACGTGATCCCTCACATCGACGTGTTCCTCGAGGATGGATCGACCAAGGAGGAATGGAAGATGGTGGTCGAGACCAAGAAGATCCTCGACCCCGCGATCAAGCTCACCGCCACCTGCGTGCGGGTGCCGGTGTTCGTCGGCCATTCCGAAGCGGTCAATATCGAGTTCGAGAAGGAAATCAGCGCGGCCGAGGCGCAGGATATCCTGCGCGAGGCGCCGGGCGTGATGCTGATCGACAAGCGCGAGGATGGCGGTTACGTCACCCCGATCGAATGCGTTGGCGATGCGGCGACCTTTGTCAGCCGCGTGCGCGAGGATCCGACGGTGGAAAACGGCCTGTCGATGTGGGTGGTCTCGGACAACCTCAGGAAGGGCGCGGCCTTGAACGCGGTGCAGATTGCCGAACTGCTCGGCCGCCGGCACCTGAAGAAGGGTTAGGCGCGATGCGCGCGGGGCTGGCTGTGCTTGCGGCCTTGCTGCTCGCGGCGGGCTGTGACAGCGGCGAGGTGCCGAGCCCGACCGAGCGCGCCGAGGGCGCGGCGGCGGGCGAGGCGCTTGCTGCCGATGTGGTCGAGCTGCGCGGTGAGGGCCTGAGCGCTGGGGCCGAAGCCTTCTATTTCGCCGCCGGGTAGAAGGAGGTCGAGGCTGCGCTCGCCCGCGTGCTCGGCCCGGCGATGCGCAGCGGCGCCAATCCCGATTGCCCGGCAGGCCCGATCACCTTCACCGATTTTCCCGGCGGGCTTACGGCCCATTTCCAGGAAGGGCGGCTGGTGGGCTGGAACTGGCATCAGAGGCAGGATGGCGATGCGCCGGGCCGCGGTAGGCTGCGCCTTTCCGGCAGCAAGGTGGCGCTTGCCAGCCCACGCGCGCTAGTGGAGGCCGCCCCCGGCTTTGCCCCGATCGCCGGCAGCACGCTCGGCGAGGAGTTTGCGCTGGGCGAGAAGATCGGGGGCTTCATCAAGGATGATGCGGTGGAGATGCTCTATGCCGGAACCCAGTGCTTCTTCCGCTGAGGCGCCGGGGGCGATCACGCTCTATCCGATCGGCCATGTCGTGGGCGGGCGCGCGCAGGTGATCGATGACAATTGGGGCGCGGTTGAGGCGGCAATTGCGCTCGATCCCAAGCGCTTTACCCCCGATGCGCTGGCGGGGCTTGGCGATTTCAGCCATTGCGAGGTGATCTTCCTGTTCGACCGGGTGCCCGAGGCGAAGATCGAGACCGGTGCGCGCCATCCGCGCGGGCGCGCGGACTGGCCGCGGGTCGGGATCTTTGCGCAGCGCGGCAAGAACCGGCCCAACCGCCTGGGGCTGACGACCTGCGAGATCCTCGGGGTTGACGGCCTCACCCTGCGGCTGCGCGGGCTCGATGCGGTCGATGGCACCCCGGTGCTCGATATCAAGCCGGTGATGCAGGGCTTTGCCCCGCGCGGGGCGCTGCGCGAGCCGGAATGGGCGCGCGCGATCATGCAGGATTACTGGTAGGCCCTACTCGCTCAGCGCCACCGGCCCTGCCGGCGCCCGGTTGCGGCGCATCAGCAGCGCCAGCGGGGCAGCGGCAAGGGTGATCCACATCATCAGCCAATAGTCATCAATATAGGCGATCATCGCCGCCTGGCGGTTCACCTCGGCATCGATCAGCGCCATCCCCGCATTGCCCAGCGCCTGGAAGCGATCGGTGGTGGAAAAATCGATGATGCTTCCCGTGCCCGCGGTCACATGGCTGGCGAGATCGCCGTGGGCCACCTGGAGGTTGCGCGCCAGCAGCACAGTCATCCACGCAATCCCCGCCGAGGCTCCGAGCGAGCGGAACAGGTTCAATAGGCTCGAGCCATCGGTGCGCAGGGTCGGGCTGAGCGTGGCAAAGGCGCTGACCTGAAGCGGGATGAACACGAGGCCCATGCCCAGCCCCTGGACCAGGCCGCTGATGATGATGTGCCGCGCATCGACCGCGAGCGACCAATGCGCCATCTGCCACAAGGAAAAGGCGCTGATGAGAAAGCCGCTTGCCACCACCGGGCGCGCGTCGATCCCGCGGCGCATCAGCAGCCCGGAAATCTGCATCGAGACGAGGATCCCCACCCCGCGCGGCATCAGCACCAGCCCGGTGTCGATCACGCCATAGCCGAGCAGGTTCTGCAGCATCGGCGGCAGCAGGGCCATCACCGCGAACATCACGATCCCGATCACCACCATGAAGGCGAGCGCCAGGGCAAAGTTGCGATCGGCAAAGAGCGCGCGTTCGAACAGCGGGCTGCGCGCCGTGGCAAAATGCACCACCACCATCCAGGTGGCTGAAAGGGTGATGAGCAGATAGGCCCAGATTTCTGCCGAGGCGAGCCAGTCGCGCTGCTGGCCGCGGTCGAGCATCAGCTGGAAGGCTGCCAGCGCCAGTGCGAGGAGCACAAATCCGGCAAGGTCGAAACTGCGCGCGCGCCTTGGCCGCTGCGGGAGGAAGGCGATCAGCGTGGCGAGCGAGAGCGCGCCCACCGGCAGGTTGACGAAGAACACCCAGCGCCAGTTGGCGGTTTCGGTGAGCCAGCCGCCGAGGATCGGCCCCAGGATCGGGCCGATCATGATCCCCATGCCCCACAGGGCCATCACCTGCGGGTGGCGCGAGGGGCGGGTGGTATCGAGCATGAAGGACTGGCTGAGGGGGGCGATGAAGGCCCCGGCGACGCCCTGCAGCGCGCGGAAGATCACCATCTCCTCGAGGTTCTGGGCAAGGCCGCACAGGCCCGAGGCGAGGATGAAGCCCGCCACCGAGCCGATGAACAGCCGCCGCGCGCCGATGCGGTCGGCCAGCCAGCCAGTGATCGGCAGCGCCACCGCCGAGGCGATGATATAGCTGGTGAGCACCCAGGTGATGGTTTCAACTGTTGCGCCGAGCGAGGATTGCATGTGCGGCAGCGCGACATTGGCGATGGTGGTATCGAGGATCTGCAACAGCGATGCTGCCATCACCCCGATGATCATCAGCGGATAGTTGCGGCTTTGAAGCTCGGCTTGGTCTGGGCGGTGCGGGGGCGCGATCGGCCCGGCCGCCGAGGGATTGGCCGCCGCGCTTGCCATCTCAGCCGCGCCGGCGGCGATCGGTGAACACCGTCACCTCGCACGAAAGCCCCGCGATCAGGCGGCGCGGGCTTTGCTCCTCGAGCGCGATGCGCACCGGCACGCGCTGGGTAACCTTGACCCAATTGCCCGTGGCGTTCTGCGCCGGGAGCACCGAGAATTCCGCCCCCGTGCCGGCGCCGATGGACGCAACGCGGCCCTTGAGCACCAAGCCGGGATAGGCATCGATGCGTATCTCGGCCGGTTGGCCCACCGCCATATCGGCAAGGTCGGTCTCCTTGAAATTGGCCTCGATATAGGCCGATCCGGCGCGCACCAGGGTGAGCACCGGCAGGTTGGGCACCACCTGCTGGCCCACCTGGAGCCGATCGGCCTCGGCGATGCGGCCCGCGGCGGGCGCGCGCACCTCGGTGCGGCGCAGCGCCAGCTCGGCGCTGGCCCGGCGTGCCCGGGCGGCGGCAAGCTGGGGGTTGACCCCGGGCACCGCCGATCCGGTGGCCAGCCGGGCGCGGGCCTCGCGCTGACGATCCTGCGCCCGGGCCACGGCCTCGCGCGCCTGGAGCACCGCCTGTTCGGCCGCCTCGTAATCGGCCTTGGTGGCAAAGCCCTTCTCGCGCAGCGCGCGCACCCGCTCGAACCGCGCTTCGGCAAAGCCGACATCCTTGCGCGCCGCGGAAATCTCGGTGCCGGTCAGATCGGCATCATTGCTCAGCACGACGAGATTGGCCTCGGCCGCGGCGATTGCCGCATCGGCCTCGGCCAGCTGGTTGCGGTAGGGCTCGGGATCGATACGGAACAAGAGGTCGCCCGCGGCGACATCCTCGCCCTCGGCAACCGCGACCTCGACGATCCTGCCGCCGACCTCGGCGCTGACCGAGACAAGATCTTGCTTTACATAGGCATTGTCGGTCGAGACCTGCCCGGCAAGGCTGTGCCAATAGGCAAGCGCGGCGATCATCAGCACCAGCGGCACCGCCAGCATCACCGCCCAGCGCCGCCACCTGCCGCGCGGCGCGGCAGCGGGGGTCGGCCCGGCAGGGGTGGCGGGCGCAGGCGCGGGCGCGCTGGCTTCGCCGGTCTCGGGGGCAGGGCGCAGGGGATCGGCCTCAGCCATGGGCGGCCTCGGGTTGACGTGCGGCGGCCAGATTGTCGGCAATCCGCGCCAGCATGGCGGCAAACAGCGCGCGGTCCTCCTCGTCAAACCCGGCGAGCATGTCTTCTGACAGGGCTTCGACCGTCTGCTCGAGGCGGGTGACGATGCCGCGGCTCTTGTCGGTCAGGTGCAGGATGCGCGCGCGCCGGTCTGCCGGCGCAGCGCGGCGCTCGACCCAGCCGGCATCCTCGAGCCGGTCACAGATGCGGGTGAGCGTGATCGGCTCGATCTCGAGCCGCTCGGCATAGAAGGCCTGGTTGCGGTCTGGATTGCGGGCAAGTGCAAGAAGCAGCCGCGCCTGCGGCCCGGTAAGCCCGAGCGAGCGCACCCGCTCATCGAACAGGCGGCGCAGCTGGCGCGAATTGTCGGCAAGGCGATAGCCGGTGGCAATGCTCATGCGTGAGCTTATAATAAGCAGGCTTACTGTTTTCAAGCACGCTGGCGCTTGCGTCGGCGGCACGCTAGCAGGCGGGCCATGAGCATCACCACGCACATGTTCGACAGCTTCGATGGCACCCGCCTTGCCTATCACAGCGCCGGGGCCGGGGGGCGCACGGCGATCCTGCTGCATGGCCTGTTTTCCTCGGCCGAGATGAACTGGATCAAGTGGGGCCATGCCGCGCGCCTTGCCGAGGCCGGGATGCGGGTGGTGATGCTCGATTTTCGCGTGCATGGGCACAGCGCGGCGCCGCACGATCCGGCGGCCTATCCGCCGGGCGTGCTGGTGCGCGATGTCGCCGCGCTAATCGATCACCTCGCCCTCGAGGAGGAAGGCTATGATCTGGTCGGCTTTTCGCTCGGCGCGCGCACCGCGGCTCATGGCTGCGCCAGCGGCGTCTTTGCCCCGCGGCGCCTGGTGCTGGCGGGAATGGGGGTTTCCGGCCTTGCCGACTGGCAGCGGCGCGGTGCCTTCTTCCGCCGGGTGATCGATGAGTTCGACACCATCACCCGCGAGGACCCAGCCTGGCTTTCGCGCCAGTTCTTGAAATCCCAGGGGGTTGATCGGGTGGCGGCACGGCTGCTGCTCGACACCTTCACCAATCTCGATCCGGCCAGCCTGGTCGCCGTGGAGGTGGAGACGCTGGTGATCTGCGGCGCGCGCGATCAGGACAATGGCTCGGCTCCGGATTTGGCAAGGCTGCTGCCGCGGGCGCGCTATCAGGAAATCCCCGGCGGCCACCTCGACAGCGCCACTCGGCCCGAACTGGCCGAGGGGATTCTTGCCTTCCTCACGGCTTGATTCCCGCCGCAGGGCGGTTCACACCGCCGGGCAGTCCCATGATCAGTTCCGGGAAACCCAACCGATGACCATTACCGCCCATGTTCTGCGCGGCGCTGTCGCTGCGCTCGCCATCGCCGCGGCGGCGCCGCTTGCCGCCGAGGATGACGCCGCGCCTGCCCCCGCCACTACGGCTGCGGCTACGGCCGATGTCGCGGCCCCGAGCGCTGCCGAGGCGCGCGCCTTCGTGGCCCGGGTCGAGGCCGAGCTTGCCCCCTTCCTCGTCGACTATGGCCGGGTGAGCTGGCTCAACGCCACCTACATCAATTTCGATACCGACACGCTCGCCGCGCAATATGGCGCCGAGCTGACCAAGCGCCAGGTCGCCTATGCCAACGAGGCGGCGCGCTATGCCGGACTTGCCAATCTCGATGCCGAGACGCGCCGCAAGCTCGACATGCTGCGCATCGGCATTTCGCTGCCCGCGCCGGCCCGTCCGGGCGCGGCCGAAGAGCTCAACGCCATCGCCACCCGGCTCAATTCGGCCTATGGGCGCGGCCGCGGCACGCTCGGCGGCCAGCCGATCAACGGCTCGGACATCGAGGCGGAGATGGGCAATCTCGCGCGCTCGCCAGAGGAACTCAAGGAAATGTGGGTGAGCTGGCACGACAATGTCGGCGCGCCGATGCGGCAGGACTATGCCCGCATGACCGCGCTCGCCAACGAGGGTGCGCGCGAGCTGGGCTTTGCCGACCTCGGGGCGATGTGGCGTTCGGGCTATGACATGCCGCCCGAGCAATTCGCCGCCGAGACCGAGCGCATGTGGCAGGAGGTAAGGCCGCTCTACATCGCGCTCCACACCTATGTGCGGCGCAAGCTCAACGAGAAATATGGCGATGCGGTGCAGCCTCGTACCGGCCCGATCCGCGCCGATCTGCTCGGCAACATGTGGGCGCAGGAATGGGGCAATATCTATCCGCTGGTGGCCCCCCCGGGGGCGGGCGATATCGGCTATGACCTTGCCGACCTCATCACGAAGAAGAACCTCGATCCGATTGGCATGGTCAAGATCGGCGAGCAATTCTTCTCCTCGCTCGGCTTTGCGCCCTTGCCCGAGACCTTCTGGGAGCGCAGCCAGTTCGTCAAGCCGGCCGACCGCGAGGTGATCTGCCATGCCTCGGCCTGGGATATCGACAATGTCGATGATCTGCGCATCAAGATGTGCATCAAGCCAAATGCCGATGACTTCATCACCATCCACCACGAGCTCGGCCACAATTACTACCAGCGCGCCTACAACAAGCAGGACCTGCTCTATCTGAACGGGGCCAATGACGGCTTTCACGAGGCGATCGGCGACATGATCGCGCTCTCGATCACGCCTGAATATCTGGTGCAGATCGGCCTGCTTGATCCGAAGGACGTGCCGAGCGCCGACAAGGATATCGGCCTGTTGCTGCGCCAGGCGATGGACAAGGTCGCCTTCCTGCCCTTTGGCCTGTTGATCGATCGCTATCGCTGGGCCCTGTTCGACGGCTCGATCCCCGAGGCCGACACCAACACCGCCTGGACGCGGATGCGGCTGCAATATCAGGGCATCGTCCCGCCGGTGGAGCGTCCGGCGGATGGCTTTGACGCTGGCGCCAAGTATCACATTCCCGGCAACGTGCCCTACACCCGCTATTTCCTTGCCCGGCTGTTGCAGTTCCAGTTCTACAAGGCGGCCTGCGATATTGCCGGGTGGAAGGGGCCGCTCCACCGCTGCTCCTTCTATGGCAACAAGGACGTGGGCGCGAAGCTCAACGCGATGCTGGAAATGGGCGCCTCGCGGCCCTGGCCCGATGCGCTCGAAGCCTTCACCGGCACAAGGCAGATGAGCGGCAAGGCGATGATGGAATATTTTGCCCCGCTGATGAAGTGGCTGGAAAAGCAGAACAAGGGCGAGAAGGCGGGCTGGTGAAGCGGCCTTCGCGCAGCCTTGTCGCAGCGATGCTGGCGGTGCTTGCCGCCAGCCATCCTGCCGCCGGGGCACGGGCCGAGGGCGCGCTGTTCGTCGCGGCCAAGCGCGGCAATACGCTCTCGAGGCTCGATCTTGCCAGCGGCGCGGAGGTGCTGCGGGTGCCAAGCTGCGCCAATCCGCACGAGCTTGCCACCTCGCCCGATGGCGAGCATGTGGCACTTGCCTGCTATGGCGGCACCACGGTTGATATCTTCACCACCGCCGAACTGGCCAAGGTTGCCAGCATCGAACTGGGTGAGAACGCGCGTCCGCATGGGATCGTCTGGCATCCATCAGGCGCGATCTATGTCACCGCCGAGGGACGCCGCGCACTGTTTCGCATCAGCGCGCCGCTTTCGGGCGCGCCGCGGCTCGCGGAATTTGCAACCGGAAAGCTGGGCAGCCACATGATCGCGGTTGCGGGCGATGCAAGCGCCGCCTGGACCACCGATTTGGGCTCGCGCACTGTCACCCGGGTGACCTTGGTACCGGGCGTAGCACCGCGCTCCGTGGCGGTGGGCGAGGAGCCCGAAGGCATTGCCTTGTCGCGCGATGGCAAGACCCTGTGGGTCTCGGCGCGTGGATCCAATCAGGCCTTTGTCCTCGATGCCGAAACACTCGAGGTGCGCAAGACCATCGCCACCGGGCGCTTTCCCCTGCGCATCGCCGTCCGTCCGCAAGGCGATGTGGCGGTCACGTCCGATCTGCAGGACGGCAGCCTCACTGTCATCGACACCGCCAAGGCCAAGGTGATCCGCAAGATTGCTGTCTCCGGTCCCGCCGAGGCGCAGAGCCGCTTTCAGGTGACGATCCTGTGGTCGCCCGACGGCAGCCGCATTTATGTCGCCGAAACCGGTACCAGCACCATCGCCGAGGTGGACTATGCCAGCGGCAAGGTGCTGCGTCGGCTCAAGGCGGGCGAGGGCGGCGACGGGTTGGCGATCCTGCCTTGAAGGCGCCCGGCCCCTCGAAACCCAAGCCCCTCATAGTGGTGGGCTGGCGCGAGCTTGTCAGTCTGCCCGAGCTTGGCCTTCATGGCATTCCGGCCAAGATCGATACCGGTGCGCGCACCTCCTCGCTCCATGCCCATGTGCTCGATGAATTCACCCGCAAGGGCGAGCGGTTCGTGCGCTTTGCCGTCGATTGGGGCGGGATGCGCCATTTCTGCGAGGCGATCCATGTCGATCTGCGCGGGGTCACCAGTTCCAATGGCGAGACCCAGCGCCGTTTTGTCATCAAGACGCCGCTTACGATCGGTAGCCTCACCTTTCGGGCGGAAATCAGCCTGGCGGATCGTTCCCAGATGCAGTTTCCGATGCTGATCGGCCGCACCGCGCTGCGGCGGCGGGCAGTGGTGGATAGCGGCCATTCGTGGCTGCAATCCGCAGGGATTGCGGATATGGGGCCGGGCCGCGGCTAGAGCGCCGGCGAGGGAAGACCACAGATGAAGATCGCGATGCTGGCGCGCAACGCCAACCTCTATTCGCACAGGAGGCTGAAAGAGGCCGCCGAGGCGCGCGGCCACAGCCTCGACATCCTCAACACTCTGCGCTGCACCGTGCACATCGCCAGCCACCGGCCCGTGGTCTATTACAATGGTGAGCCGATTGCCGCCTATGATGCGGTGATCCCGCGCATCGGCGCCTCGATAACCAATTACGGCCTTGCCATCCTCAGGCAGTTCGAGATGGCCGGGATCTGGCCGCTCAACGAGAGCGTCGCCATCGGTCGCAGCCGCGACAAGCTGCGCGCGCTGCAGATCCTCGCCAAGCACGGGCTCGGCCTGCCGCTCACCGCCTATGCCAATGATCCCAAGGCCGCCGAGGAGATCATCCGCGCGGTCAATGGGCCGCCGGTGGTGATCAAGCTGATCGAGGGCACGCAGGGCATCGGCGTGGTGCTGGCCGAGACCATGTCGAGCGCCAAGTCGGTGATCGAGGCCTTCCGCGGCGCAAACGTCAACATCCTGGTGCAGGAATTCATCAAGGAAGCCGGGGGCACTGATATCCGCGCGCTGGTGGTGGGGGGCAAGGTGGTCGCGGCGATGAAACGCACCGGCGCGCAGACCGAGTTCCGCTCCAACCTCCACCGCGGCGGTTCGGCCGAGGTGATCCGGATCACTCCCGAGGAACGCTCGACCGCGGTGCGCGCGGCGCGGCGCATGGGCCTCAACGTGTGTGGGGTGGACATGCTCCGAAGCAATCACGGCCCGGTGATCATGGAGGTCAATTCCTCTCCGGGGCTTGAAGGCATCGAAAGCGCCACCGGCAAGGACGTGGCCGGGCAGATCATCGATTTCATCGCTGCCAATGCCGCGGGCGGCAAGACCAGGACCAAGGGCAAGGGATAGTGGTGGACCACTGCCCGGTGGAGGGATAGAAGCGAGTCGGACACGCGATTGGGGGGGAAGATTATGGCATTACGCATCAATGCAGCGCGCGGCGCGCTGGCGCTTGCATCGGGCCTGGCGCTGTGCGCCGCCCTTGCCGTGCCCGCCGCCGCGCAAACGCAGCGCGGCATGGTGAGCGCAGCCCAGCCCGAAGGGCTGGTCGCGGTGCTCAAGGGTGCGGGCTACGAGACCACGCTCGACAAGGACGATCTGGGCGATCCGCTGATCCGTTTCCGGGGCGAGGGCTACCGGGTGACGATGCTGTTCTATGGCTGCGACAAGACCACGCACAAGGGCTGCGATTCGGTGCAGTTTCGCACCGCGTTTGACCGCGAGGAGCCGTGGACGGCGCGCGCCGTATCGGATTTCGCCGCCAAGTATCGCTATGCCTCTGCCTCGCTCGATGACGAGGGCGATCCGGTGTTCACGTGGGACGTCGTGACCGGCGATGGCATTCCTGCGGCCGTGTTCCTCAGCAGCGTCCGGCGCTTCGAGAACACCATCAGCAACGCCGCTGAACTGGTGTTCGGCAAGTAGTGCTTTCAGCGCAGACCCGAGTGGGGTTGCCTGCCGGATCGCTGCGGCTGCGGCTCAGCGGAAAGGCGGCTCGTTGAAGGCGCGCAACTTCCGCGAATGCAGCCGGTCGCCCTCGTCGCGCAGGCGCGAGACCGCGACGATCCCCATCTGCAGGTGCGCCGCGATCGCTTCCTCGTAGAACTTGTTGGCCTGCCCCGGCAGCTTGATCTCGCCGTGGAGCGGCTTGTCCGAAACGCACAGCAGCGTGCCATAGGGCACGCGGAAGCGATAGCCCTGGGCGGCGATGGTGGCGCTTTCCATGTCGATCGCGATCGCGCGGCTCTGCGAGAAGCGCCGCGCCGAGGAGGAATAGCGCAGCTCCCAGTTGCGATCATCGGTGGTGACCACCGTGCCGGTGCGCATCCGCTGCTTGAGGTTGGCGCCCTGGACGCCCGAGACTTGCTCGGCCGCCGCCGCCATGGCCTGCTGCACCTCGGCAATGGGCGGGATCGGCACCTCGGGCGGGAGCACCGCATCGAGCACGTGATCATCGCGCAGATAGGCGTGGGCGAGCACGAAATCGCCGATCTTCTGGGTGGAACGAAGCCCGCCGCAATGGCCGATCATCATCCAGGCATGGGGGCGCAGCACCGCGAGGTGATCGCAGATGGTCTTGGCATTGGAAGGACCGACGCCGATGTTGACGAGGGTGATCCCGCGCCCGTCCTTGCGAATGAGGTGATAGGCGGGCATCTGGTGGCGGCGCCAGGCGGTGTCATTGAGCTGATCCTGCGCGTGGGGCGTGGGCGCGCGGATGTCGAGCCCGGCCGCGCCGGTCAGCGCTTCATAGCCGTCCTTGCCGATTTGCTGCGCACCCCAGTTCACGAATTCATCGACATATCGGTGATAGTTGGTGAACAGGATGAAGTCCTGGAAATCGGCCACCTCGCTGCCGGTGTAATGCTTGAGCCGGGCCAGCGAATAATCGGTGCGCAGCCCATCGAACAGCGAGAGCGGCATGGGGTGATCGCCGTCAAGCTCGATCCCGTCGGCAAGTTCATCGCCAATGAGGGCAAGGTCGGTCGAGGGGAAATGCGCCGCGATCTCCTGCGGGGCCACCCCCACCATCGCCGCGCCGGCCTCGCCATCGAGGACATAGGGAAAGGGGATCTCCTGGCGCGAGCGCTCGACCGTAACCTCGATCTCGTATTCGGCAGCGATCAGCTCGAGCTGCTCGGTGAGATAGGCGGCAAAGCGGTCCGGGCGGGTGATGGTGGTGGCATAGGTGCCGGGCGCCTCGAGCCGCCCGAAGGCGCGGCTGCGATCGCGCGGCGCGCCGATCCCGCCATAATGCAGGGTGATCTGGGGATAGGCATAGGAGCCATCCTCGCGCCGGCTCGGCGGGGGCAGGGTGCCATCACGCCCGAAGGCGATCACGTCCTCGCGCAGGTTGCGCACGGCTTCGTCATAATGCTCCTGAAGCTGGGCGAGGATGGCGGGGATGTCGATCATGGCAGATGTTCTGCTCCCTTGTTGTTATGCTTGTTTGGCAAGGCCGTGGCGCAGGCGGGCGGTGATTGCAACAAGGGCGCGAAGATCGCATCCGACCTTCGCGCCCTGCCGTGTTTTCTGGCCGTGGGGCCGAAAGGATCAGGCCTCTTCGCCGCCCTCGCGCAGTTCGGCCGGGATTTCGCCCGGCTCGAGGCTGGTGTCGATGCGGGTCGCCTCGGCCTGTTCCTCGATCGCGCGCTGCTCGTCGGCGAACATCTGGGCAAGCACGTCCACGCCTTCGCTCTGCAGCTTGGCCTCGTCGTCCGAGCGGGCAACATTGGCCTTGACCGTCACCCGCACCTCGGGGTGCAGGGCGATGGTGACATTGTGCATCCCGATGGTCTTGATTGGCGCGCCCATGATCACCATGCGCTTGTCCACCGTGTGGCCGAGTTCGGCGAGGCCGGCAACGATGTCGCGCACGCTGACCGAGCCGTAGAGCTGGCCGGCGTTGGAGGCGGCGCGGATCAGCACCACCTCGGCGCCTTCGACCTTTTCGCCGAGCTTCTCGGCCGCGGCGCGGCGTTCGGCATTTTCCTTCTCGAGACGCTCGCGGTTGGCTTCGAAGATCTTGCGGTTGGCCTCATTGGCGCGCAGCGCCTTCTTCTGCGGCAGCAGGAAGTTGCGGGCATAGCCGTCCTTCACCGTCACCACATCGCCGATGGTGCCGAGCTTCTCGATCCGTTCGAGGAGAATGATTTCCATGACTGTCCCCTCTTACTTCACGATGTAGGGCAGAAGGCCGAGATGACGCGCGCGCTTGATCGCTTGGGCGAGTTCGCGCTGCTTCTTGGCCGAGACCGCGGTGATGCGCGAGGGCACGATCTTGCCGCGCTCGGACATGAAGCCCTGCAGCAGGCGCACATCCTTGTAATCAATCTTGGGCGCATCCTTGGCCGCGAAGGGGCAGGACTTGCGACGACGGAAAAATGGGCGGGCCATCAGTCACGCTCCTCACGGGTTTCGCGGCGCTTGCGCTCGCGTTCGTTCTTGCGCATCATCACCGAGGGGCCTTCCTCATGGGCATCGACCCGCACGGTCATGTAGCGGATGATGTCCTCATTGATGCGGGTCTGGCGCTCGAGTTCGGCCACCACGCTGCCGGGGGCATCGATATTGAGCAGCACGAAATGGGCCTTGCGGTTGCGCGCGATCTTGTAGGCGAGCGACTTCAAACCCCAGGTTTCGATCTTGGTGACCTTGCCGTTGTTGGCTTCGATGATTTCGGTGGCTTGCGCCGCCAGCGCGTCAACCTGAGCCTGGCTCAGATCCTGACGCGCAAGAAAGACGTGCTCGTAGAGCGCCATCCTTGCGTCCTTTCACTTCCCTGCCGATCGCTGGCTGATCCGGCGCCTGCACCTGATGCGGCGCGCGGGGCCCCTCCGGCTTTCTTCGACAAATCGCCGGGGCGCATCCCCGCCGAAGCGCGGCCCCTTACAGCCTTGCGCGCAAATTGCAAGACTTGTCGCGCGGGAACTGTCGGGGCAGGCGCCGGGATTGGCCACACGATTCGCATCAAGGGGGTTTGCCGTGCCGTCAGGACTGGTCGCATTGCTCGACGACATTTCGGTGATTGCCAAGGCAGCCTCGGCCTCGATCGACGATGTGGCCCTGGCCGCGGGCAAGGCCGGCACCAAGACTGCGGGGGTGGTGATCGATGATGCTGCGGTCACCCCGAGTTATGTGACGGGCCTTTCCCCGGCACGGGAATTGCCGATCATCTGGAAGATCACGCTGGGCAGCCTCAGGAACAAGCTCATTATCCTGTTGCCCGCCGCGCTGCTCCTGTCCGAGTTCCTGCCCCAGGCGATCGTCTGGTTGCTGCTGGTGGGCGGTGCCTTCCTTGCCTATGAGGGCGCGGAAAAGGTGATGGAAAAGCTCGGCTTTGCCAAGCATGGGGCAACGCTCGAGGACGAGATTGCCGATCCGGTCGCCTTTGAAAAGCAGCGGGTGGCAGGCGCGATCCGCACCGATCTCATCCTGTCGGCAGAGATCATGGCGATCGCACTGGCCGAGGTCGCGGCTGAGAGCCTGGCGATGCGCGCCGCGGTGCTCGCGCTGGTGGCGGTGGTGGTGACGGTGGCGGTCTATGGCGCGGTCGGGCTGATCGTGAAGCTTGACGACATCGGCCTTGCCCTTGCCCGCCGCCCCAGCAGCGCGGCACAGGGCACCGGGCGTTTCCTGCTGCGCTTCGTCCCGCAGCTGCTTGCGGTGCTCTCGATCATCGGCACCATCGCCATGCTCTGGGTCGGCGGGCACATCGTGGTCGACAGCCTCCACAAGCTTGGCTGGGACGGGTTCTACGGCCCGATCCACGCCGCCGAGCACTGGGTGCACGCGGGCGCGGGCGCCGCGGGCGGAGTGCTGGGCTGGCTCACCGCGACGGTGCTTTCGGCCCTGGTCGGCCTGGCGCTGGGCGCGGCCATCGCCTTTGCCTTGCACAAAGTGCTGGGTGTGGGCAGCGCCGAAAGCCATTAGGCTAAGCCGTCATGACCAAGCCCATCCTTTACACCTGCGCCCGCTCGCGCGGCCTGCGCGCGACCTGGGCGGCCGAAGAAGCCGAGGTTGATATTGACCTTCGCATCCTGCCCTTTCCGCCGCGCTATCTTGCGCCCGACTATCTCGCGCTCAACCCGCTCGGCACGGTGCCGATGCTGGTTGATGGCGAGGCGAAGATGACCGAAAGCTGCGCCATCGCGCATTACCTTGCCACCCGCGAGGGCCATACCGACCTTGCCATCGCCCCGGGCGCCAGGGATTACGCCGAATATTGCGACTTCACCTATCACGCCGATGCCACGATCACCTTTCCGCAGACGGTCTATATGCGCTTCTGCCTGTTCGAGAAGGACAAGGGGCTGGAAGAGGCGGGCCGGTCTTACGCCAAGTGGTTCCACAAGCGCCTCGTCAAGGTCGAACAGCGCCTCGAGGGGCGCGAATATCTGTGCGCCGATCGCTTCACCGTGGCCGATATCTGCGTTGGCTATGCGCTGATCCTTGCTGAAAATATCGGGCTTGATGAGGGCGTGCCGCAGACGCTCAAGGACTATCGCGCGCGGCTGACCGCGCGCCCGGCCTTTCAGCGCGCCTTTGCCCGCGAGGAAGCCGGCCGCCTCGCGCTCGAGAGCGCCGGCTGAGGCCGCCACCCGCACGATCCGGCTTGCCTTGATCGGGCCAAGTCACCAATCTGCGCCGGCAACGTTCTGGGGGATCACAGGATCATGCGGCACCTGCGCCGTGGCGAAGCGCTGTTCGATGTGCGCGAGGAGATGGTTGCCGAGGCGCCGCTCCCGGTGGCCTACGCCATTGGCAATGCGCTGCTGCAGATCAACATCGAGGTGCGGCACATGTATGGCCTCAAGCCGGTCGACATGCTGGCGCTGCACGTGCTGATTGTGGCCGGAGCGCAGCGGACGATGCGCCTGGCAGGCCGCGGCGTGCCGCTCAAGCGCAAGCTCGCGGTTCCGCCCGAGGAGCGCGGCACGCTGTCGCGCCGCGCGATCGCGCAGGTGCTCGATCTGCCGTTCGAGACCGTGCGCCGCGCAACCGCGCGGCTGATGGCGCAGGGGCTGATCACCGAGCGCTGTCGCGGCAAGCTGGTGGTGACTGACAAGGTGGTTGATCCCGAAAGCTTCATCCCCTTTCTTGCCGAAATTGCCAAGCGCTGGACCGCCACCACCGAAAGGCTGGCCGAACTCGGGGTTGTCAGGCTCATCTGACAGCGCGCAGTGCGTTCCGCGGCCGGCGCGGCAAATCGGACAGGCGCTTGACCAAGATCGGGTCATCTGGCGCCACGAACTCGGCTCGTCTCGCCTAGAGTGCATCCCAGCGGTCCGCCCCAGTTGGTGGACATGATGGAGGGAGCCAATGAGAAAGACTGCCGGATTGGCCGCCAGCATTGCCCTGCTGGCCGGCTCCGTGGCGCCGCAGGCCGCGCTGGCCCAGGATGCGCGCCGGGGAAGTGACGACAAGAAGGACGATGCCGCCGCCGCGGTGGTAGGCTTGGCGATTCTCGGGGCGGGTATCGCCATCGCCTCCAAGCACGGCAAGAAGCGCAAGCACGATCAGGATTGGGACACCAGCTATTACGGCGAGCCCTTCAGCCCGGCCTACGGGGTCACCTGCCTGCCGCAGCAGCGCAAGTGCTATGAAGGCGGACACTTCTCCTATCGCTGGACCAAGCGCATCTTCGGCACTTCGGCCGGGTTTGGCGGTTCGGGCGGTTCGTGGGAAGGCGGCTTTGGCGGTTGGGGCGGCAGCTACGATCCCGATCGCGCCCGCAGTGTCTGCCGTGACCGCGGCGAGCGCAAGGGGCTGCGCAATATCTTCATCGAAAGCGTCACGCCCCATCCGGAGAAGAACCGCATCGACGTGATCATGCAGAGCCGCCGCAGCCAGATGACGGTTAGCTTCGAGCGCTGGCGCTGCAAGTTCTACTTCAACAACAGCACCACCTCGATTGAGCGCATCTGAGCGGCGCGCCCACTGATCATGGAGAAAGCCATGTTGCGTCAATTTCTCGTTCTTGCCGCCACCTGCGCGATCGGGCTTGGCGGCGCGGCCCAGGCCCAGCAGGCCGCTGCCGATAGCGGCGCGATGGTACGCCGCAGCGATGTCCCCGTCTCTGCCCGGATGGGGATGCACGTGCACAGCTATGCGATGAAGGAGCTCGAGGCCGCGGTGCCCGAGCGCGACATCATGCAGCCGCTGTTCCTGCGGCTCATTCTGCTCGCCAAGCAGGAAGCCACGGCGATCAGCTGCGAGGGTTTTGAAAAGGATGGCAAGCGGATGATCCCGGTGATGTTCCGCACCCTGCAGCCGATCCTTCAGGGCGCCGAGCCCGGCAAGCCCAATCCCAAGGTCGAGGCGGCGCTGCGCGCCTATCACACCATGATGGGCGGCGAGCTGGCGATCTTTGCCCAGGATCCTGACGGCTTTTGCGAATACAGCCAGCAGATGGTCGAGGAACTCGGCAAGAGCGAGGACGAAAAGTCGCTCCTGGTGATCACCCAAGCGCCTTGACGCCCCAGGGTGGCACCGGTCCGGCAATGGGAAACGTGAGGCTGCCCATTGCCGGACCGGCTATCCTCGGCGCGGGCCGCCCAAATTCGGGATAGCCGCGCTCACGCCAGCGCGGCCCCCGGCTCGCGAAAAAAGGGGGGGGGCCGGGGTTTCCCCGAAAGAAGATGAATCGCAGCGGCGCAAGTGCCGCTGCTTGGCAATGGCTCAGTCTTTGTCCTTCCAGCCCCAGGCGAGGCGGCAGGGAAGCACGTTGCGCCACTCGAACCCGTCATCGACCTTGCTGAAGAACTGCGCGGTCAGATCGCGCGCGACCCGGCTGAACTGGTAAGTCATAAAGGCGCCGCCCGGGCGCAGCGCCCGCGCCGTGGCGGCAAGGATACGCTCGCCCACCGCTTCGGGCAGATTGGAAAAGGGCAGGCCCGAGAGGATGTAATCGGCATGTTCGTGCCCGTGGGCGCGGATGATCGCCTCGACCTCCTCGGCCGAGCCGTGCACCGCGATGAAGCGGCTGTCACGGATGGTGCGTTTGAGGTAGTCGATGAAAAGCGGGTTGGTGTCGATCACGATCAGCGTGCCATCGCGCCGCAGCCGCTCGAGCACCGGGCCGCAAAAGGTGCCTACACCCGGGCCATATTCAACAAACAGCCGGCAGGCCTGCCAGTCAACCGGCGCCAGCATCCTGGCGATGGTGTAGCGCGAGGAAGGAATGATCGAGGCGACCATGCGCGGGTGCTGGACAAAGCCCTGAATGAACACGCCCCAGGGTCCGAGTATGCGGCGCAGCCAGTGCCGAGCCCGCGTCAGCCGCGCTTGTCTGGTCAGCTCATAACCTGTCATAATGGGGGGTAATCCTCTGCCGCGCCCCCGGCACGAGGAGAGCACTTCCTGGCCGCCAGATTGCAAATCCGTGACCAAGTTGCAAGGCCAGGATCGGGTGGAGCAGCCGTTCCGGCGCGCCTCGGCCTCAGGCGGCCTGATCGGGCGTGACCGGCCGGGCAGCGAGTTCGCGGCGCAGCAGCTTGCCGATCGGGTCGCGCGGCAGGCTGTCAACAAACTCGATATAGCGCGGGCGCTTGTAGCCGGCGATCTGGCCCTTGAACCGGCGGGTGATCTCCTCGCGCGTCAGGCTCATACCGGGCTTGAGCACCACGAAGGCCTTGACCGCCTCGCCCCACTTTTTGTCGGGCACGCCGCAGCAGCCGGCATCGGCCACTTCGGGCATGGCGGCAAAGACGGCATCGACCTCGGCCGGATAGACGTTTTCGCCGCCAGTCTTGATCAGCTCCTTGGCGCGGCCGAGGAGGTAGCTGCGCCCGCGCTCGTCCATGGTGCCAAGATCGCCGGTGCGCAGCCAGCCGTGGCCCAGCGCCGCTTCGCTCGCCTCGGGATTGTTCCAATAGCCGAGCATCACCGAGGGGCCGCGCAAGGCGAGCTCGCCCTCCTCGCCGGGGGGCAGGTGCCGGCCCTCGGGATCGAGCACGGTCATGGTGACATGGGGCAGCGTCCAGCCGATCGAGCGCGGCGCCTCGAGCATGTCGGGATAGTCGATGAAGGTGGCAAAGCCGCAGATCTCGGTCTGGCCATAGCCGCCCACCACCCGCGCATCCCATTCCTTCTCGATGAATTCATACATCTCGGGGCGCCCGGTCCCGGCCCCGCCGGTGTAGTTGGTGAGCGGCATGCGCCCGCCGCGCACCGCATCCATCGCGCGCCACGGAAAGCAGATGGTGGGAAAGGCGCTGGTGGTGGTGCAGCCTTCGCGGTGGAGAAGATCGAGAATGCCTGCGCTGTCATCATCGCGCCCGGCAAAGACGCTGGTGCCCCCGCAGGCGAGCATCGCCGCGACCTGCTGCATCCCCACCACGTGGAACAGCGGGTTGACGGAGAGCAGCACTTCCTCATGCGTGAAGCGGCGGTGCTGGGCAAAGCCGAGCGCGCTTGCCGCCACCGCACTGCCCGCCTGCAGGCAGCCCTTGGGTCGCCCGGTGGTGCCGCTGGTGTACATCATGTAGACGGGCCGATCGGGGGCAAGCGCAAGCCCGAGATAGTAGCGATAGCCGGCCGCGTCATCGCCGCGGGTGACGATGGTCTCGAACTGGCCCTCGGCATCGTGCCGCTCGTCAACCGCGATCACTTCGCCCGGCTCGGCCTCGGCCAGCAGGTGGGCAAAGCGCGGGTTGGCAAAGGTCATCACCGGGCGGGCATCGCCGCAGATCCAGGCAATCTCTCCCGGGGCGAGGCGCCAGTTCAGGAGCACCGCGATCGCCCCAATCCGCGCTGCGGCGAGCAGCCCGGTGAGGAACGGCGCTCCATCGGTGAGCAGCAGCGCCACCCGATCGCCGGGGCTTATCCCTCGCGCGAGCAGCCAGCGGGCAAGGCTGGCAACGCGCGCGTCAAGCTCGGCATAGGTCAGGCGTTGGGATCCGTCGACGCTGGCAAGGCGGTGCCCGTGGCGCTGGGCGCAATTGGCAAGCAGGGTGTCGAGGCTGAAGTCACGCGGATGCATGGGCGCAAGGCTAATGCGCGCAAGGCCCTTGCTCCATCAGCGATTTTGGGGAGCGGGCGCGTCAAGATCGCTGCCGCAGCGTGTGCAGCGCCGGTTGGGCCAGGGCACCACCAGCACGCCGCGGAAGAAGGCGTTCTTGCCGCAGGTGGGGCAGTTGAAGCCAAGCATCGGCGCATTGGCGATGAGCAGCATCAGGATCGCCGCGGCAAAGGCGAGGGTGGAATGGCCGGCGAGCCGATCAACCAGCACCACCAGCACCACGCCGGCGGCGAGCACGCCCATCATCCGCCAGGCATGGCGCCGTGCGCGGGCGTAAAGGCTCATGGCAGGCGGGCGAGCAGCGCTTGGGCAAACTGCGTCAGCGTGTCATCGCGCGCGCCCATCACCACGATCCTGTCTCCCGGGCGCGCCAACGCGACGATCCTATCGGCGCAGGCGTTGCGCTCGGGGATGTGCTCGGCATGGCGGCCCGCGGCGGTGATCAGATCGACGATCCGCTCCGTGCCCTCGCTGCGATCAACCGTGCCGCCGAAATAGACCGGATCGCACATGATGGTGATGTCATCCGGCCCCAGCTCTCGCGCGAAGGTGGCGGCAAGTTCGTGCCCCATCTGGCGCAGCGGGCCATAGCCATGGGGCTGGAAGAAGGCGATCACCCGGCCTTCGCTGGCCTTGAGCGTGCGCAGCGTGGCGGCGCATTTTTCCGGGTTGTGGCCAAAATCATCGATCACCGTGATCCCCTGAGGCGAGGTGCCGATCACGTCGAACCGGCGCGCAAGGCCGGCAAAGCTGCGCAGGGCATAGACCGCCCGGTCGATCCCGATGCCCGCAGCGCTCGCCGCCGCGATCGCCGCCAGCGCATTGGCAAGGTTGTGCAGCCCCGGCATCGGCAGGATCAGCGGGAACACTTCGCGCCGGCGGTTGTCGAGCACCGCGGCGCGGATGCCGAGCGGGCTCTGGTCGATCGAATCCGGCTCCACCGCGATGTCGGCCTTCACCGCCCTGATCCCGAAGGTCACCTTGCGCCGCGCCTGGTTGGCGAGATGGGCCGCCTCCTCGCTGTCGAGATTGATCACCGCGGTCTGGCTTGCCGCCACAAAATTGCCAAACAGAACACGCAGTTCCTCGATGCTCTTGTGATCAAGACTGACATTGAGCAGCACCGCGATACTGGGCCGGTAAAGCGCGATCGAGCCGTCGCTTTCATCCACCTCGCTGACGAACAGGCCCGGCGCGCCGATCCGCGCGCTGGCATAGGGATTGTCCGGAGTGACGAAGTTCTTCATCACCGCCCCGTTCATCACCGTGGGATCAAGCCCGCTTTCCTTGAGGATCCAGGCGATCATCCCGGTCACGGTGGATTTGCCCGAGGTGCCGCCCACCGCGATGCGATGATCGGCGGCGTTGAACAGGCTGGCGAGCAATTCGGCCCGGCTCAGGCGCAGGCAGCCCAGGGCCTTGGCGCGGGCGACTTCGGGCACGCTCTCCTCGATCGCGGCCGAGGCGATCAGCACCTGCTCGGGCGAGGTGATCCCGCTGCCGTCCTGGGGATGGAGCGCAAAGCCATGGGCTTCGAGCCAGGCGAACTTGTCGGGCGTGCGCCCCTGGTCGCGGCTGCGATCGGACCCGGCCACGGGATGGCCGAGCCCGCGCGCGATCTGTGCCAGCGGCAGCATCCCCGATCCGCCGATACCGCAGAAAAACAGGGGCCGACCCGCAAGCGACCCGGCGGTGATCCCTTCGTCCATGCGCGCGATCCATATGGGCTTGCACCGGCACTGACAAGCGCCCTAGGCTTGAACCCATGACCAATATCGCAGTCTGCGCCCCTGCCACGCCGATCACGCCCGCCCACCGCGATGCATTGCTGGCGCTGGTCGCGGCCGAGTTTCCGGGGCTCACGGTGGCATTTCACGAGCAGTGCTTTGCCCGCGCCGGGCACTTTGCCGGGGACGACCTCTTGCGCCTCTCGGCGCTGCTCGACTGCGCCAATGATCCTGCCTTCGATGTCGTGTGGTTTGCCAAGGGCGGCTATGGCTCGAACCGCATTGCCGAGGCCGCAGTGGCGCAGATGAACGCAGCCGCGCGGGCCAAGACCTATGTCGGCTTTTCCGATTGCGGCTACCTGTTGGCCGCGCTCTATCGCGCCGGGATCGGCCAGAGCGTGCATGGCCACATGCCGGTAAGCGCCCTGTCCGAAGGCGGGCGCGAGGCGATCCGGCGCGTGCTGCGCTGGCTTGAAGGAGATACCAGCGGGGTCGAGCCGAGCCTCGATGGCACCACGCCCGCGGCGGCCTTCAACCTCATCACCCTCGCCATGCTCACCGGCACGCCGCTGATGCCCGATCTGGCCGGCCATGTGCTGATGGTCGAGGAGGTTTCCGAACACCTCTATGCGATCGATCGTCTGTTCTTCCACCTGGCCGCAACGCTCCCGCGGCTTGCTGGCCTCAGGCTCGGTGCGATCACCGATGTGCCTGAAAATTATGTGGAGTTTGGGCAGAGCGAGGAGGAGATCGCGCGCTTCTGGTGCGCCCGGGCGGGCATTGCCTATCTCGGCCGCGCGCTGATCGGGCACAATGCGGCCAATCACGTGGTGCCCTTCGGGCTTGCCAGCCCGCCCGTGCAGGCCTAACGGCGCGCGCCAAAATCACCTAAGCACGGGATCGGCACATGCGCGCGTTTCTCTTTCCGGGGCAGGGCAGCCAGAAGGTCGGCATGGGGGCGGAACTTGCCGCGGCGAGCCTCGCCGCGCGCGAGGTCTTCGAGGAGGTGGACGAGGCCCTCAAGCAAAAGCTTTCACAGCTGATGCGCGAAGGGCCGGAGGACGTGCTCACCCTCACCGCCAATGCCCAGCCGGCGATCATGGCCAATGCCATTGCCACGCTGCGGGTGCTCGAGCGCGATTTCGGCATTGCCCTTGCCGAGCACGGCGCTTGTGTCGCCGGCCATTCGCTCGGTGAATATGCGGCGCTCTGCGCGGTCGGGGCCTTCAGCCTTGCCGATACCGCGCGGCTGCTGCGCCTGCGCGGCGAGGCGATGCAGGAGGCCGTGCCGGTGGGCGAGGGGGCGATGGCGGTGCTGCTCGGCGCCGGTCTTGCCGAGGCCGAGGCGCTGGCCCAGGCCGCAGCCGAGGGCGAGGTGTGCGAGGTTGCCAATGACAATGATCCCACCCAGGTGGTGATCTCGGGCCACAAGGGCGCGATCGAGCGCGCGGTGGCGCTGGCCAAGGAGCACGGGATCAGGCGCGCGATGATGCTCAATGTCTCAGCGCCGTTCCATTGCTCGCTGATGGCCCCGGCGGCAGCGCGCATGGCCGAGGCGCTCGCTGCGACGCCGCCCGGAGCCTTCACCTTGCCGCTCTATGCCAATGTCACCGCTGCCGCGGTGAGCGATCCCGAGACCGAGGCGGGACTGCTGGTCACGCAGGTGACAGGCCGCGTGCGCTGGCGCGAAAGCGTGCTTGCCATGCGCGCCGATGGGGTGGAAAGCTTTGTCGAGCTGGGGGCAAAGGTGCTGGGGCCGATGGTCAGCCGGATCGATGGTGAGGCCGAAGTCAGAAGCCTTGTCACCATGGCCGACCTTGAGGCCTTTGCCAGGGAGATCGCCTGATGTTTTCATTGAAGGGCATGAACGCGCTGGTCACCGGCGCGAGCGGGGGCATCGGCTCGGCCATCGCCCATGCGCTCGCAGCGCAAGGGGCGCGCCTTGCGCTGTCCGGCTCGAACGCGGCCAAGCTGCGCGCCTTTCGCGACGAGCTCAACGAGGCCTATCCCCACCATGACCACGATGGCCATGTCGAGATCACCTGCGATCTTGGCGATCCCCAGCAGGTCGAGGAACTGGTGCCGGCCACGCTCGACACGCTGGGGTCGATCGAGATCCTCGTCAACAATGCCGGGATCACCCGCGACAACCTTGCCCTGAGGATGAAGGACGAGGAATGGGATCAGGTGATCCGCATCAATCTCGAAGCTGCCTTTCGGCTGATGCGCGCGGCGGCAAAGCCGATGATGAAGGCGCGCTTCGGTCGGATCGTCAACATCACCTCGGTGGTGGGGGCCACCGGCAATCCCGGGCAGATGAACTATTGCGCCGCCAAGGCCGGGCTGACCGGCATGACCAAGGCCTTTGCCCAGGAAGTGGCCAGCCGCGGAATCACCGCCAACTGCGTCGCCCCCGGCTTCATCCGCACCGCGATGACCGCCGCGCTTGACGAGAAACAGCAGGCCGCGATCAATGCCCGCATCCCGATGGGCCGGATGGGCGAGGCGGCCGAGATCGGCGCGGCGGTGGCCTATCTTGCCAGCCGCGAAGCGGCCTATGTCACCGGCGAGACTTTGCACGTCAACGGCGGCATGGCGATGGTGGGGTAGGCCTTCGAGGTCGCAGCGCCCCCCCTTATCCCCAGCCCAGTCGCCGCTTGCACAGCCGCCAACTTGCCCCTGTTGCCACCGGCGCTAAGGTTTTGCGGACTTTCCGGCGCTTGGGGGCGATTCCTTTGCCGCCTTGGCGTCTTGAGGACCGATAGGGACAAGCGATGAAGGCCACGATCGAACGCGCGACGCTGCTGAGGTGTCTCTCCCATGTTCAATCCGTGGTCGAGCGGCGCAACACCATCCCCATCCTTTCCAACGTGCTGATCGATGCCGATGCCGGCGGCAGCGTGCGGGTGATGGCGACCGATCTTGATCTCCAGGTGGTCGAGACGATGACCGCCTCTGCGGTTGCTGCGCCCGGGGCGATCACGGTTTCGGCCCACCTCCTGTTCGACATCGCGCGCAAGCTGCCCGAAGGCAGCCAGGTGAGCCTTGCCACCGTCGACAACCGGCTCGAGGTCAAGGCAGGCCGTTCAAACTTCAAGCTGCCAACCTTGCCGCGCGATGATTTTCCGGTGATCGTCGAGGGCGATCTGCCGACCAGCTTCGAACTGCCCGCGCGGCTGCTTGCCGAACTCATCGATCGCACCCGCTTTGCCATCTCGACCGAGGAAACGCGCTACTACCTCAATGGCATCTTCCTCCATGTGAGCGATGAGGCGGAGCCTTTGCTCAAGGCCGCGGCCACCGATGGCCACCGCCTTGCGCGCTTCACCCTGCCGCGGCCCGAGGGCGCTGCCGGAATGCCCGATGTGATCGTGCCGCGAAAGGCGGTGGGTGAACTCAGGAAGCTGCTCGAGGAAGCGATGGACGGCAATGTGCTTGTCGACCTTTCGGCCAGCAAGATCCGCTTCACCCTCGGCGGCGAGGGCGGGGTGGTGCTCACCTCCAAGCTGATCGATGGCACCTTCCCCGATTACAGCCGGGTGATCCCTACCGCCAATGACAAGCTGCTCAAGGTCGATCCCAAGCTGCTCTATGCCGGGGTCGATCGCGTCGCCACCATTGCCACGGAAAAGACCCGCGCCGTCAAGATCGCGCTGGACAATGACCGGGTGACGCTCTCGGTCACCTCGCCCGACAATGGCACTGCGGCGGAGGAACTGGCCGCCGAATACCGCGCGAGCGCCATGGAGATCGGCTTTAATGCCAATTACCTCAAGGACATTCTCGCCCAGATCGATGGCGAGAGCGTGGAAATCCACCTCGCCGACGCCGGGGCGCCGACGCTGATCCGCGAGGACGATCAGGCCCGCGCCCTCTATGTGCTGATGCCGATGCGGGTGTGACGCGGCGCGGAGCGGCCTATTCGGCCGCCTCGGCCAGCTGTGCACGCTGTGGCCCGCGGATGAGCCCGCCCGGCGTTGCGCCCGTCCACTTGCCTTCGCGGAAGGTCACCACCCCGCTCTTGATCGTGGCGACATAGCCTTCGGCCTTCTGCAGCAACCGCTTGCCGCCGGCGGGCAGATCGAAGGCGAGCCAGGGCTTGCCGAGCTTGAGGCGTTCGAGGTCGATCACGTTGCAATCGGCAAGATATCCCGGCGCGATCACCCCGCGGTCCTCGAGGCCATAGAGCCGCGCGGTGTCATGGCACTGGCGCTTGATCGCATGTTCGAGCGCGATGCGTGCCCCGCGCCTGCGCCCCTTGACCCAGTGCTCGAGCATGAAGGTGGGCGAGGCGGCATCGCAGATCGTGCCGCAATGGGCCCCGCCGTCCGAAAGCGAATTGACTGTGTCCTCGGCGTGCTGGAGCGGCACCAGAAAATCGAGATTGCCATCGGCATAGTTGAGTATCGGCAGATAGATGAAGCCCCGGCCCTCGTCGCGGCACAGAAGGTCGTAGGCATATTCCTGCGGGGCCACGCCGGCGGCCGCAGCGCGGGCATTGATGCTTGCCTCCGGCCCCGGCTCGTAATCGAAATCGGGATCCATCTCGTATTGCAGGCTCCAGCCCATGGCGATGGCCATCACCACGCCGCCAATATCAGCCGGTGCGCTGCTGAAATCATTGGGTTCGGCCAGAAGTTGTGCCTTGAAGGCGGGATCGAGCAGGTGGGCCTTCTGTTCCTCCCACGACAGATCGGCGATTTTCTGCCAGCTCGGGCGGAAGCGGAAGGGGTGGACGGTGCCCTGCCAGGCCATGATGATGCCATTGCCGCGCAGTGCGATCTGGGCGACGATATTGGCGCCCTTGGCATTTTCGGCGCGCATCGCCGCGATCTGTTCATCGAGCGGCATTTCCTTGGCGATCGATTGCAGCGCCGCAAAGGTGACGGGAATGCGCGCCTCGCGGCTCAAGCGGCCCATCCAGGCAAACTCGTTCCATTCGCGCTTGAGGTCGCTTGCCATCTCGAACACTGCATGGCCGCCCGCGGCGACGGCGCGGCCCATGGCCCGGCCGATCGCCATCAGCTCCTCGGGGGTGGCGGTGGTGCCGGGCACCAGCTCGCCATCGACCGACTTGTGCAGCACCGTGCGCGAGGTGGAAAAGCCGAGCGCCCCGGCGCGCACGCCTTCCTCGACGATGCGGCTCATCTCGGCGATGTCTTCCGCGGTGGGCACCGCGCCTGGACGCTCCCGATCACCCAGCACATAGGCGCGCACCGCCCCATGGGGCACATGGGTGGCGACATCGACCGTACGGGGGAGCTTTTCCAGCGCGTCGAGATATTCGGGGAAGGTCTCCCAATCCCAGGTGATCCCTTCGGCAAGCGCGGTGCCGGGGATGTCCTCCACTCCCTCCATCAGGCTGATGAGCCATTCGTGGCGATCGGGCCTCGCCGGGGCGAAGCCGACCCCGCAATTTCCCATGATGACGGTGGTGACCCCGTGCCAGCTCGATGGGGCCATCTCCTGGTCCCAGGTCGCCTGACCGTCGTAATGGGTGTGGATATCGACAAAGCCGGGGGTGACGATCTTGCCGGTGGCGTCGATCTCCTCGCGCGCGCTGCCGGAGACCGCGCCGACCGCGGCGATCAGCCCGTCGCGGATCGCCACATCGCCAGTGAAGGCTGGAGCGCCCGTGCCATCGACAATCGTGCCGCCGCGGATGATGAGATCATATTGCGCCATCTTCTCTCTCCCTCTCGGGCGCGAGAATGTCGAAATCCCGCCGGCCTGTCCAGCGCTGCGCGTTTAGGCCGCGGCCATGCCCTTGGCGTCGCGCGCGCTCTCGGGCGCATCGAGAAAGGCGCGGATCGCGGCGATGCTCTCATCGGCATGGGTGAGCAGAAACAGGTGCCCGCCGCCGGCAAAGGTGACGAGCTCGGAGCGCGGGATCATCGCCTTCAGGATTTTGCCGTTGATGAGCGGCACGATCTGGTCGTCCTCGCCCATCATGATCAGCGTTTCCTTGGCGAGGAAGGGCAGGGCGGGCAGGCTGGTCCAGCCGAGCATGCACAGGAGCTGGTAGAAATAGCCGCGCGGGCTGGGCGGCTTGAGCCGGCCGATATGGCGGTCCTTCTGATGCTCGGCCCCGTCCTTGTCGAGCCCGCCATAAAGCGTGGCGAAATGCTCGTTCATGAACTCGGGATCGATATAGCGGCGCGGATTGGCCATCTTGGTGAAGGCGGCCGGGTTGCCCGGCACCATCAGCATCCCCGGGGTGGTGGCGGCGAGGATCAGCCGCCGGGTGCGCCCGGGGTGCTGGAGCGCGAAGTGCTGCGCCATCGCCCCGCCCCAGGACACGCCCATCACGTCGACTTCATCCAGCCCGTATTTCGCCAGCAGTTGGGCCGCGGTCCAGCACATGGTGAAAGGGTTGTAGGGGATCACCGGATCGGGCGATTCGCCGGTGCCGGGCATGTCGAACATGATGAAGCCGCGCTCGGGCAGGGCCGCGGCGAGCGGGGCAACCGCCTCGATATTGGCGCCGATACCGTTGAAGAACAGGATCGGCAGGTGATCGGAGGGCATGTCGAGCCGCCATGCCGCAGTCCGTAGCGTCCGCCCGCCCACCTGTTCCATGGTGACGAGCGCATCGTCCATCGCATCGGCCATGCAAATTCCGTCCTTTCTGCCGCGCACGAGGGCACGGGGGTTGGGCGCGCGGGCCGATCCCATAGCGCGCGCGCCCCCAAGCTCTTGCGCGCCTCGGCCCTATCCCTCGCAGGCGGCGCGCACCGACGCCATATCAGACTTCTTCGACGACGTAGAGTCCCGGCGCGGCCTCGAGCGGCGGATATTGCGCATTGCCGAGGCTCTGCGGCGCCGGCCGCTTGGCGCCCGAGCGCGCCTGCACCCATTCCATCCACAGCGGCCACCAGCTGCCCTTGACCTCCTCGGCCCCGGCCAGCCACTCGTCCGCGGTCGGCGGCAGCTTGCCCTTTTTCTTCTGGATGAAATACTTGGCCTTGGGATTGGTGGGTGGGTTGAGGATCGCCTGCATGTGCCCGCTCTGCGAGAGCACGTAGGTCACGTCCTTCGATCCGAACAGCTGGGTGGAGCGATAGGTCGCCTTCCACGGGGTGATGTGATCGGTCACCCCGCCGAGGATGAACAGGTCAGCGGTGACCTTGGAAAGGTCGATCCTGTGCCCGGCCATCTCGACCTCACCCTTCTTGGTGAAGGCAAGGGTTTCAAACAGCGTGAGGAAATCGCCCATCAGGCTCGCAGAAAGGTTGGTGGCATCGGCGTTCCAGAACAGGACGTCAAAGGCCGGCGGGTCTTGCCCGAGCAGGTAGTTGTTGATGACATAGTTCCAGATGAGATCGTTGGGCCTGAGCCAGGCAAAGCCCCGGGCAAGGTCGTCGGCCTTGATCACCCCCTGCTTCATTGCCCGCTGGCGGGCGAGCTTCATGCCGTTCTCGCTCACCAGCGAGGCCGCCTCGATATCGGTCGGCATCGGGTGGAGCACGCAGACCATCAGCGTCAGCGTGCCGAGCACGGGGTTGCCGGTGGCGGCGAGCTTGGAGGCGAGCACCGAGGCAGTCTGCCCGCCCGAACACCCGGCCGAGACATTGACCTTGTCCGAGCCGGTGATCGCCTGCACCACCTCCAGCGCCTTCTCGCAAGCTGCGACATAATCGGCCATGCCCCAATGGCCCTGCTCCTTGCGCGGATTGCGCCACGAGATCACGAAGGTCTGGATGCCGTTGTCGACCTGCCACTTGACCACAGACTTTTCAGGGCTGAGGTCGTTGATATACATCTTGTTGATCTGCGGCGGGATGGTGAGCTGAGGAATTTCATAAACTTCCTCGGTGCTCGGCGCATATTGGATGAGCTCCATGATCTCGTCGCGATAGACCACGTTGCCCTTCGAGGTGGCGATGTTCACCCCCAGCTTGAAGGGGCGCTTGTCCACTTGGCTGACCATGCCTTTGTTGTGGACAAGATCGTTGTAGGCGTTCTGCAACCCCTTGATGAGGCTGAGCCCGCCCGAATTGATGATCTGCTTTTGCGCGGTGGGATTGCCGGCAAGGGTGTTGGTGGGGGCAAGCGCATCGAGGATGATGTTGGCGATGAAGTTGGCGCGGTTGCGCTCCAGCTCATCCAGCTCCAGCTCCTCGAGCCAGCTGCGCATCCCCTTTTGCACCGCGAGGTAATACTGCACCCCGGCGCGGAAGAAGGGGTTGTATTGCCATGCCGGATCCATGAAGCGCTTGTCCTTGGGATCGGGCGCCAGTTCGCTCTTGCCGGTCATGATCTTGACCATGTCCTCGGCCATAGCGGTGGTGTGGCGCACCAGCCGCGCCGGATCGCTCGCGGTCTCGCGCAGCAGCAAGGCCACCGCGCCGACGAAATCCTCGCGCGCGACCCCGATCAGCGGCCCCAGCGCCAGGGTGGACTGGGCGGCCTCGTTCTCGAGCCTGATCTTGCTGTCTGCCATTACGATCCCCTCTTGTTTGGTCGAGCCCGGTGCCGGTGGGCCGCTGGGCACGAGAATGCAGCCTGCCCGATCAAGTTGCAAGCGCGCCGCGTTGGCCCCGAGACCCGGGCAAGGCGGTGTCCGGCGCGGCCATAATGATTCTCGCAAGGGTGCTGCGCCATAGCCCCGGGGATACCCGGGGAACCTGTCCGCAAATTGGTCTCAGACGCGCCGCGCCCGCTCGCGTCGGGGCGCGATCTGCGCTCGGTGGTCAAGGCCCGCGCGCCTGAGAGCGAACAGCGCAGCCGCGCCGAGCGCCGCGCGCCTGAGCGCCTGCGGGCCGGCGCGGGCGGCACGCCCGAGGCCGATCCGGTTGCCGATCTCAACCACTTCCTGCCCCGCCATGCCAGCATGATGGCGGCCTTCGTGGCGGTGGCCTTTGCCATCGCCGCTCTCGTCACCGAAGGCCTGCCTTCGCAGGGCACCGGCCTTGTGGGCCTTGCCGCGCTCGGGCTGTTCGCCGCCGGATCGCTCTTTGCCGCGCTCGAGCGCCGGGCCGAGACCGGGCGGGCGATGCGGCTTCTGGTCCTGCTGGTGGGCGTGGTGACCCCGATGGCGCTGGCGGGCGTGGCGCTTGCCGGGTGGGTGGGCGAGGGCCTGCCCTGGCAATGGGCGGTGGCAACGCTGCTGTGCATCAACGCCGCCACCGCGGCGCTGTTGGAGGTGCGGATCATCTCGCTGTTCTGCGCCAAGATCGCCGCATGGTCGGGCTTTGCCCTGATCGGTCCGGGAATGCTCACGCTGGTTTCGCTGGTAGGCGTGGCAATCACCCTGGCGCTGATCGCCCGGCTCGAATGGAAGGCCGCCGAACGTCGCCGCCTCGAACGCGAGGCCCGTGAGCGGGTGGCCGCGCGCGCGGAGGATATCCTGCGCAGCTTCGAGGAGACCGGGCAGGGCTGGTTCTGGGAGACCGACCGGCGCGGGCTGATCACCTGTATCTCCCCCAAGGCCGCGCTGGTGCTGGGCAAAAGCGTCGAGGAGGTCTGCGGACAGCCGCTGAGCACGATTGTCGATGCCGGCGCCGGCGCCGTCGAGGCCGAGCGCACGCTGTCTTTCCACCTCCCGGCCCGCTCGGCCTTCCACGATGTCGAGGTGCGCGCCGCCACAGGCGAGGAGGAGCGCTGGTGGGCGTTCACCGGCGGCCCGGTGTATGACAGCTAAAAGAACTTCTGCGGCTTTCGCGGCCACGGCACCGATCTCACCGAGATGCGCTGCAGCGAGCAGCAGGTCTCGCGCCTCGCGCTCTATGATTCGCTCACCGGCCTTGCCAACCGCCGCAAGCTGGGTCAGCGGCTCTCCGCCATGCTCGCCGCCTTCCGGGTGAGCCAGCGCTCCTGCGCGTTGATGATGCTCGATCTCGATCGCTTCAAGCATGTTAACGACACACTCGGCCACCCGGCGGGCGATGCGCTGCTCAAGCAGGTGGCGCAGCGGCTCGAGCGCGCGATCGGCACGGCCGGGCGCTGCGGGCGCCTCGGGGGCGACGAGTTCCAAGTGATCGTCCCAGGCCACCAGAAGCGCGAGGTGCTCGGCCATCTTGCGCAGGAGATCATCACCCAGCTTTCGCAGCCCTACCATCGAAGGGCAGAGCGTGATGATCGGCGCCTCGGTCGGGATCGCGCTGGCGCCCGAGCACGGCGCAGCGAGCGACGAGCTGATCCGCAATGTCGACCTGGCGCTCTATGCCGCCAAGGATGCCGGGCGCCGGGCCTATCGCTTCTATGCCGAGGATCTCCACGCCGCGGCCGAGGAGCGCGTCGAGCTGGAGCAGGACCTGCGCGAGGCGATCGCCCGCGACGAGCTTGAGCTTTACTACCAGCCGGTGGTCTATGCCGCCAACGAGAAGATCGTCGGCTTCGAGGCGCTGATGCACTGGAACCACCCGAGGCGCGGGTGGATCAGCCCGGCCAAGTTCGTGCCGATTGCCGAGGATGCCGGGCTCATCGACCGCATCGGCCAATGGGCGCCGCGCAAGGCCTGCGAGGACCTCGCCCGCAGGCCGCGCGCGATCCGCTGCGCGGTCAACGTCTCGGCGCTGCAATTTGCCAATCCTGATCTTCCCACCATCGTTGCCAATGCCCTCGCGCACAGCGGGGTGGCGCCCTCGCGGCTCGAGCTGGAGATCACCGAGAGCGTGCTCCTCAACGACAGTGCCGGCACCGAGGCGATGTTCAAGGCGTTGAAGCGGGTGGGGGTGCGGCTGGCGCTCGATGATTTCGGCACTGGGGATTCCTCATTGGGCTTTCTCAACAAGGCGCCCTTCGACAAGATCAAGATCGACCGCAGCTTCGTCCAGGGCGCGACCGAGGAGGGCAGCCGCAACGGCGCGATCATCGCCTCGATCACCTCGCTGGCCGAGGCGCTGAACATGGACACCACCGCCGAGGGGGTGGAGACGCTCGATGAGCTGGAACTGGTGCGCCTGCTCGGTTGCAGCCATGTGCAGGGCTATATCTACTTCAAGCCGATGAGCGCCGCCGATGCCACCGCGCCGGTGGCGGGCGATCTTGTCGCCGAGGCTAATGACCCGCAATCGGCCCGCGCCGCGCGCCAGAACCTGCTGTGCCGGGTGGTGGTGGTGCACAATGGCAACCGCCTCAACGCCACGCTGCGCAACATCTCGGAGAGCGGGGCGATGATCTAGGGGCTGTGGAACATGCCCGCAGGCAGCACCCTCAGGGTCGAGTGCAGCGCCGACAAGTCGGTCACCGGGCAGGTGCGCTGGTCGCGCGAGAACCGCGTCGGGATCGCGTTTCACATGCCCCTGAGGCGCCGCGCCGATGGCAGCTTCGCGGTGCTCAAGGGCCAGCCTTCCTCGGCCCGGGGGTGGTGGGCCTGCCGGCCTTGGCCCGCCCTTTAGCGGAATAATAACCATCAGGGCTTACCCCAAGCGCATGATGGCCGCGCCGCCGCTGCGCAGGGCGAAGACGGCCACGATCTGGAGGATCCGCGCGTCAGATGTCCCTCAAGGGTCTCTTGTCATCCCGGGGCGGCGGGGGCGCCCGCCGCGGTTCTGCCGCCGGCGTCTCGGCCCTGTCCGATGACGAGCGGCTGGCGATGCTCGATGCGCTCGAGCAATCGGGGCTGGGCTGGTTCTGGGCGAGCGATGCCCAGGGGATGCTCACCTATCTGTCGCCCGCGATGGCGGCGCGGATCGGGGTGCCGCTCGGCGACCTCATCGGCAAGCCGCTGGCCCAGCTCTTGATCGCCGTCGATCATGAAGGGCGCGGGCGTTCGCTGCCGCTGCTGCTGGCCGCGCACAAGCCCTTTGCCAACCTCGCGGTGCGCGCCGCGCAGCAGGGCGCGGGCGCGGTGCTGCGGCTCTCGGGCCAGCCGGTGCTCGGGGGCGGCGGCTTTGCCGGCTTCCGCGGCACCGCCACCGACATCACCGAGGAATATGTCCGCGAGGCCGAAACCGCCCGGCTGGCGCGCTATGATTCGCTCACCGGCCTGTCCAACCGCTATCGCATGGCGCACCAGCTCGAGACCACGCTCACCGCCTTTCAGGCGGCGCGGCGCAATTGCGCGGTGATGATGCTCGATCTCGATCGCTTCAAGCATGTCAACGACACGCTCGGCCATGCCGCGGGGGACGAGCTGCTCAAGCAGGTGGCCGAGCGGCTGCGCCGCGCGATCGACCGCGAGTGCGAGATCGGGCGCCTGGGCGGCGATGAATTCCAGGTGATGCTTCCCGACATTGCCGACCGCGGGGTGCTGGGCGAGCTGGCGCTCAAGATCATTGCCATGCTCGGCCAGCCTTATAGCCTTGCCGAGGGGCGCTGCGTGATCGGCGCCTCGGTGGGAATCGCCATCGCGCCCCATGACGGGGTGACGCGCGAGGAGGTGGTGCGCGCGGCTGACATTGCGCTCTATGCCGCCAAGAACGGCGGGCGCGGGCAATACCGCTTCTTCTCGGGTGAGCTTGAGAACGAGACGATCTTCCGCCGCCGGCTCGAACAGGAACTGGGCAGCGCGCTCGCGCGCGAGGAGCTGTTCCTGCGCTTCGAGCCGATCGTCGCGGTGGCGAGCGAGACGGTCTGCGCGCTCGAGGCCCATGTGTGCTGGCTCCACGAGACCCGTGGGATCATCGACGAGGAGGAGTTCGCCGCCATCCTTGAAGGCTCGGCGCTGGTGGGCGAGGTCGGGCGCTGGGCGATCGGCGCGGCCTGCGCGCGGGCCGGGCAATGGCCCGAGACCATCCGCGTGGCGGTCAATGTGCCGGTGGCGCTGTTCCTCGCCGAAGGCTTTGTCGAACTGGTGGAAGAGGCCATCACCCGCGCTGGTATTGCTCCGGGGCGGCTCGAGCTCGAGATCAGCGAGGCGGTGTTCTTCGGCGATGCCAGCACCGTCGATCGCACCTTGGCTGCGCTGTTCAAGCTCGGGGTGCGGCTCACGCTCGACGAGTTCGGCTCGGGTTATTCCTCGCTCGCCTATCTGCGCCGCGCGCCCTTTGACAGCCTCAAGATCGACCAGCGCCTGCTCGCCGAGGCCGAGCGCCACGAGGGCCGCGGGCTCGAGCTGGTGCGCGCGATCGTGGCATTGGCCGGGGCGCTGCAGATGGACACCATCGCCAACGGGATCGAGAGCCCGGGTCTGCTGGCCGCGCTCAAGGATTGCGGGGTGCGCTATCTTGAGGGGCCGATCTTCAGCGAGCCGGTGGACGAAGACACGCTGGCGCAGGAGCTGGCCGGGGGCAGCTGGAAGATCGCCCCCGGCACCGATCGCACCCGCCGCGCCCGGCGCCGCACCGTGTTCCGCAAGATCCAGGTGATCCACGATGACTATGCCTACGAGGTGACGCTGCGCAACCTCTCGCGCACCGGGGCGCTGATCCAGGGGCTGGTCGATGTGCCCAAGGGCACGCAGTTCGTGGTCGACCTTGGCGGCGGGCAGCTGGCGGTGGCGACCGTCACCCGCTCGAACGGCGATGTCCAGGGGCTTGAGTTCGAGCAGGAGCTGGTCGAGGACGGCTCGGGCGGGCTGTGCACCCGCAACCGCGTCTCCCCTTATGCGCTCGCCGCCGCAGGCGCGCCGCTCGCGGCGCTGGCGCCGGGCCGCTTCGTCGGGATCGGGCAGGGCGGCGCGGTGCCCAAGTTCGGCTATGCTGCAAGCCCGCGCGCCGAGCCGGGCTGAGGGGTGAGGGGGTGTTGCGTTTTTGGCGCATGACTTTGCCGCGCCCCGGCGCTAATCCGCCCGGGGTATGACCGACCTCTCCAAGATCCGCAATTTCTCGATCATCGCACATATCGACCATGGCAAGTCGACCCTGGCCGACCGGCTGATCCAGTTCACCGGCGGGCTGTCCGAGCGCGAGATGTCCGAGCAAGTGCTTGATAACATGGACATCGAGAAGGAGCGCGGGATCACCATCAAGGCCCAGACCGTGCGCCTTTCCTACACCGCGCGCGACGGGGAGACCTATCAGCTCAACCTGATGGACACCCCCGGCCATGTCGACTTTGCCTACGAGGTCTCGCGCAGCCTCGCCGCCTGCGAGGGCGCGCTGCTGGTGGTCGATGCCGCGCAAGGGGTCGAGGCGCAGACCCTCGCCAATGTCTACCAGTCGATCGAGCATGACCACGAGATCGTGCCCGTCATCAACAAGATCGACCTGCCCGCCGCCGATCCCGAGAAGGTCAGGGCCGAGATCGAGGAGATCATCGGCCTCGATGCCTCCGAGGCGGTGCTCACCAGCGCCAAGAGCGGCATCGGCATCGAGGAAGTGCTCGAGGCGGTGGTGCGCCGCATCCCCCCGCCCAAGGGCGATCCCGCGGCCCCGCTCAAGGCGAGCCTCGTCGATTCCTGGTACGATCCCTATCTCGGCGTGGTCATCCTCGTGCGGGTGATCGATGGCAAGCTCACCAAGGGGCTCAACATCCGCTTCATGCAGGGCGGCACCCAGCACCTCATCGACCGGGTCGGCTGCTTCACCCCCAAGCGCACCGACCTTGCCGAGCTTGGCCCGGGCGAGATCGGCTTCATCACCGCGCAGATCAAGGAGGTGGAGCAGGCCCGCGTGGGCGATACCATCACCACGGTCAAGAACGGCGCGGCCGAACCGCTGCCCGGCTATCGCCCGGTGCAGCCGGTGGTGTTCTGCGGGCTGTTCCCCGTCGATGCGGCCGATTTCGAGAAACTGCGCGAGAGCATCGCCAAGCTCAGGCTCAACGATGCGAGCTTCTCCTACGAGATGGAATCGAGCGCGGCGCTCGGCTTCGGCTTTCGCTGCGGCTTTCTGGGCCTGCTGCACCTCGAGATCATCCAGGAGCGGCTCGCGCGCGAATATGATCTCGATCTCATCACCACCGCGCCCTCGGTGGTCTATCGCATCCACCTGTCGCACTCGAAGCACGAGGACGCCAAGGTCATCGACATCCACAACCCGGCCGATTGGCCCGATGTCAACCGCATCGAGCGGATCGAGGAGCCGTGGATCAAGGCGGTGATCTACACCCCCGATGAATATTTGGGCGCGATCCTCAAGCTATGCCAGGACCGCCGCGGCATCCAGACCGACCTTACCTATGTCGGCACCCGCGCGCAGGTGACCTACGAGCTGCCCTTGAATGAGGTGGTGTTCGATTTCTACGATCGGCTGAAGTCGATCTCGCGCGGCTATGCCAGCTTCGACTATGAGCAGATCGGCACGCGTGAGGGCGATCTCGTCAAGATGAACATCCTCGTCAATGGCGAGCCGGTTGATGCGCTGTCGATGATCGTCCACCGCGCCAATGCCGAGGAGCGCGGGCGCGGGCTGTGCGAGCGGCTCAAGGACCTGATCCCGCGCCACCTGTTCAAGATCCCGATCCAGGCGGCGATCGGCGGCAAGATCATCGCCCGCGAGACCATCCCCGCGCTGAGGAAGGACGTGACCGCCAAGTGCTATGGCGGCGACATCACCCGCAAGAAGAAGCTGCTCGAAAAGCAGAAGAAGGGCAAGGCGCGGATGCGCGAATACGGGAATGTGTCGATCCCGCAGGAAGCGTTCATCGCGGCACTGAGGATGGGGGAAGAATAAGGCCCGCGAACACGCCGCAGGCGCGTCCGCGAGAGGCCGCATTCCGGCCGGTGGATGGCCGCAGGCCAACCCGTTCGACGCAAGCCGCGGCTTTGCCGCGGCTCGTCCGCAACTTTGCCGTCAACTGGACGCAAGACCGCCGCAAGTTGCGGTGGGGCGGATAACGCTGCTGTTAACCTGCAACGGGTTTGCGCCTGACGGTCGGGGCACCAGGAGGATCGCATTGCTTTCCGAAGGCTCACCCCACGGCTTCGCCTGAGGCCGCGGCGATGTGCTCGCTCTGGCGCGCCCAGCTTAGCTTTGAGGCCGGGCCATCTGTGCTGCCCAGCGCACCGGAACCAGAGCCGTCTGCCGCTTGACTTGCGTGGCGTCGCGCTCGATCACATCCGCATGGGCTTTGGCGTCTTCATGCACAAGGACGGGTCGATCTACGACGACATCCCGGAGGTCCATTACCAGTTTCCCAAAATCTACCTGTCCCGCGCCAGGCACATGATAGGCGACTGGATCGTTTACCGCGAGCCGGTGAAGGTTCCGAACTCAAAAGGCTTCTTTGCCGTTGCCAAGGTCGCCAAGATCATTCCCGATCCCGACCGGGTGGATCACTTTCGCGCCCTTATCGAACCGGGCAGCTATTTGCCGTTCAACCCCACCGTGCCCCATATTGTTGATGGCCAACCCGTCGAGCGCGATCTTGCCAATGCGCAGGCCGCGGTGCGCCCACTTTCGCCATCTGATTTCGCCCGAATTGTCTCTCTGGGTTTGCCTGATGATGAGATGTTGCCGCGCATTGGCGAGCCCGAGCCGCCCCACGTCTTTCGCGAAGAACAGACGCCATTTGAAGTCGAGCGCCCACTCGTCCAGTCCCTTCTCAGCCGCCCCTTTCGCGATCGCGCGTTCCGGCGCGCGGTGCTCCACGCCTATGACGGCCGCTGTGCGGTAACCGGATGGCGCCTTGTTAACGGGGGCGGTCGACTCGAAGCCGAAGCCGCGCATATTCGTCCTGTCGAACATGGTGGGCCAGATTCGATCAGGAACGGGCTTGCCTTGTCAGGCACGGCACATTGGATGTTTGATCGTGGCCTGATCGGCATTGCCGACAATTACGAAATCATGATCCACCGGAAGGTCAATGACCGGAGCGGTGTTGAGGCTATCATCAATCCCACCGGCAAACTCTTTTTGCCAGCCCGTGAAGCCGATCACCCCCACCCGCAATTCCTGTCATGGCATCGCAGCTTTCACGCCTTTTCGGCCTGAGGCTTCGCCCCCTCAAACCCTGCTGAGCAAAAAATCCAGCGATCCGACCACGCCCGCGCTCACCCCGCGCCGCGGCCCTCCGGCGCATCTGCCGCCCCCGCACCCGGCGCCGTCCCGCCCGCCGAAAAGGTCTCCGCACGGGCGTTCCATTCCACCGCGATCAGCTTGCGCCCTTCGGCGTTGGCCTTGATTGCGGCAAGATCGCGCTCGCGCAGCTCGACGAAGCGCGCCCAGGCGGTCTTGGTCTCATCGCTCATCTGCGCCCAGAGCGCGGCGCGCTCGGCCTCGACCTCCTTGCGGATCTGCGCGATCTTGCGCTCGATGCTGGCGCGGACCTCGGCCTGGGTCACCTTCGGCCGCTCGGCCTCCCATTCCTTGCGCCACTTCTCCTTGAGCTGTTCAAGCTGCATCCGGCCGATCGCGTTGAGCGCCTTGGAGCGCCCGTCGGCAAAGCGCTCGGGCGCGCGGTTCCTGAGGATGAACATCAGCAGCCGGTCGTTGTAGCGCCGGCGCGTACCGATCAGCTTGCCATAGGAATAGACCGGCTCCTCAACCCCGTTGAGCGCGCGGTCCATCACCACATCCTCGATCCGCGCCACGCCGAGCTGGAGCGCGGCCTCCCAGGCGGCGCGGAAGCTCTCGGCCCCACTCTGGCGGCGCAGGTGATAGGCGCCGCGCGCACTCATCCCCACCGCCCGGCTCGCCGCCTCGACCGAGCCGGTGTCGGCCAGCGCCTCGATGAAGGCGATCTGGCGCTCGGGCGTCCAGCCATCGTGGCGCGGCGATTGGCGCGGGACGGGGGTGAAGGGGGGGAGTTCCCCGGCGGGCACGGGGGGCTGGGCGGTGCGGGGCGGCTTGCGACGGGTCATGGCGGGCGAGGAAATCACAGGGCGCGCAAGTAGGAAACCGTGGGCCATGGGGATGGAGCTTGCAGCTTCACTTGGCGTTCAGCCCGGCGGCCGTTATAGAGCCGGGCCATGGCCAAGATCATCTCCCCCCGCCTTGCCCGCGCCGCGCTGCTTGCCGCGGCGGCCGCCAGCCTTTCCGCCTGCGCCGGCAACAAGGCCGGGCGCGATGTCGCCTATGTCGCGCGCGATGTCGAAACGCTCTATGCCGCCGCGCAGGAGCGGCTCGACAAGGGCAACACGCTCCAGGCCGCGGCGCTGTTCGATGAGGTCGAGCGCCAGCACCCCTATTCGCCCTGGGCCCGCCGCGCCCAGCTGATGAGCGCCTTCAGCTATTATGTCGCGCGCGATTACAACAAGGCAATCCAGAACGCCCAGCGCTTCCTCTCGATCCATCCGGGCAACAAGGATGCGCCCTATGCCTACTATCTGATCGCGCTCAGCTACTACGAGCAGATCAGCGATGTGAACCGCGACCAGAAGATCACCGAACAGGCGCAGACCGCGCTGCGCGAGGTCAACCGCCGTTTTCCCCAGAGCGAATATGCCGCCGATGCGCGGCTCAAGCTTGATCTCGTCGCCGATCACCTGGCCGGCAAGGAGATGGAGATCGGCCGCCACTACCAGCGCCGCGGGCTGTGGCTGGCCGCCGATTTGCGCTTTCGCAACGTGATCGACAAGTTCCAGACCACCAGCCACACGCCCGAGGCGCTCTACCGCCTGTGCGAGAGCAGCCTTGCCCTTGGCCTGCCGGCCGAGGCGGTGAAATATGCCGCGGTGCTGGGGGCCAATTACCCCGGCTCGAAGTGGTACGAACGCGCTTACCAACTGGTGCAGAAGCACGCCAGCGGCGTCACCCCGTCCTGACCGGGAGCGCGCCCCGCGAGCGGGGGCGGGGCAGGGGGCGCTCAGCCCACGGTGAAGCCGAACTTGCCGCGCACCAGCTTGCCATCGGCCCCGGCGGCCTGCCAGCGCACCTCATAGGTGCCCGCGGGCAGCGCCTGGCGCAGCCTGAGCTCGAGGGTTTTGCCATCCTTTGACCAGCTGGGGGTGAAATTGCGGATCGGCATTTCGCCGTGATTGGCCACGCCCGGCATCGCCGTCATCACGATCGCCGCGACGCTGCGCGCCGGATCGACCTTCTCGCTGAAAGCGAGCCGCACCACCCGGGGGGACTTGGCGCTGGCCTTGTCGGCCGGGGTGGAGGCAACGAGCTGAACCTCGGCGGCAAGCGGCGTGGGCACGGCAAGGCCAAGACCAAGGCCAAGGGCAAGGGCGGCAAGGGCAGGCGTCAAACGCATCGGGTGAACTCCTTGGGGCTTGCGATCAGAACCAGAAACGGATGCCGGCAACGAGGCTGGTGACGGAAGGGTCCTCGCCCCGGGCGCGGGCGAAATCGGCGCCGCGCCCGCCGCGCCAGGATTGCTCGATACCCACATAGGGGGCAAATTCGCGTGCGAATTCATAGCGCAGCCTTGCGCCGAGCGCGAGTTCATCGAGCCCCGCGCCAATGCCGAGCCGGGGGATGTCCTGTGCTGAAAGGTTGGCTTCCACGCGCGGCTGGAGGATCAGGCGCTGGGTGATGCGCTGGTCGATCTCGGCCTCGATCCGCGCGGTAACGTCGCCGCGGGTGCTCAGGAACAGCGCCGCATCGATCTCGAACATGTAGGGCGCAAGGCCCTGCACCCCGATCACCGCATGGGTGGTCTCCGGCCCGGCGAGATCCTGGCGCAGGCCGGCCTGCACGTCCCAGAAGGGGGCAATCGCCTCGGCATAGAGCGCCTGAAGCTCGGCCTCCTCCACCCCATCGCCCCAAGCGCCTTCGCCCTCGCTCTTGAACCACAGCCGCCGCGTCGGCCCGCCATAATAGCCCTGGATATCCCAGAGGAAGCCATCGGCCCCCTCGCGCAGCTGCGTCTCCAGCCGATCCCCCTGAAACCAGAACAGGGGAAAATCACCATGGCTGCGGCGCAGCGCCGCGCGCGCGGCGGCCATGGCCTTAGCGCCCCAGATCGCATCGGCGGCGCGCGGCGGGCCGCTGCCGGCCTCGGGCGGGGGCGGGGTCTCGAACGCGGGGCCGGGGGACAGCGAGTCACTCGCCGCTTCGTCCGGCGCCTCACCCGCTCCCGCATCCGCGCCCGCATGCCCGGCATGGGGATCGGGCGCCGGTGCCGGGTCTGGCGTGGGGGCTGGCGCGGGCGCTGGCGCGGGCGCGGGCATTTCTGCCCCGTGGTGATGGTGCTGCGCGGCGAGCGGCGCCGGCGCGGCGAGCCCCAGCAGCGCGGCAACAAGCGCGGCGCGCCTCACGCCGCCGGCCCCATCACCGTCACCGTCTGCATCATCCCTCCGTGCATGTGATAGAGCAGGTGGCAGTGAAACGCCCAGTCGCCCGGCTCGTTGGCGGTGAGATCGAACTGCGCGCTCGCCCCGGGCTGGACGATCACCACGTTCTTGCGCGGCTGGCGCGCCGGCTCCTTGCCGTTGACCAGCTCGAAGAACATGCCGTGCAGGTGAATGGGGTGGGCCATCATGGTGTTGTTGACGAGCTTGACCCGTACCCGCTCGTTGAAGGCGAAGCGGATCGGCTTGTCGGCAACGGCCGAATACATCTCGCCGTCGAACGACCACATGTAGCGCTCCATGTTGCCAGTGAGGTGCAGCTCGATGAGGCGCGAGGGTGGGCGGGTGTCGCGGTTGGGCTCGCGCGCTTCGAGCATCCGGTAGGTGAGCACCCGGTGCGGCACATCGCGAAGGCCGATCCCCGGATCGCCGAGCTTGTCCACCGGCGCCATCGATACCATGTCGATGCCCGGCCCCACCTTGACATCGGGCGGCAGCAGCAGCGTGTCGCGCATCTTCATGCCCGCCATGGAATGGCCCGCGTGGCCCTTGGCGCCGCTATCGCCATGGTTCATCTCGCCATGGTTCATGCCCATATCGCCCATGTCGAGCAGGGGTGCGGGGCGCAGCGGCGGCACTGGGGCGCGCGCGCCTTCGCGGCTTGCCAGCATCGCCAGCGCCATGCCGGAACGGTCCATGCTCTCGGCCACGATCGCATGGGCCTCGGCCGTGGGGGTGACGATCACGTCATAGGTCTCGGCGGTGCCGATCTGGAACTCATCGACTTCGACCGGCGCGACATTCTGCCCATCCGCGGCGATCACCGTCATCGGCAGGCCGGGGATGCGGACATTGAAGAAGGTCATGGCAGAGCCGTTGATGATCCTGAGGCGCACCCGCTCGCCGGGGGTGAAGCGGAAGCTGGGCGCTTCCTCTGGTCCCAGGCCATTGACGAGATAGGTATAGGTCGCGCCCGTCACATCGGCGATATCGGTGGGGGGCATGCGCATCTTGGCCCACATCCGCCGCTCCCGGCCCGAAAGCGGGTAGGCATCGCTCCAGCTGGTCTGCTGGTAGTTGAAATAGCCCTCGCCGGTGCGCAGGCGGGCCATGATCTGGTGCGGATCGCGCGGCGTGAACTCGCTCAAGAGGATGATGTAGTCGCGCTCGTATTCCGCCGGCTCGCTCCCGGCCGGATCGATCACCAGCGGGCCATAATGGCCCTGCTGTTCCTGCAGGCCCGAATGCGAATGATACCAGTAGGTGCCGGCCTGGCGCACGGGGAATTCATAGGTGAAGGTCTCGCCCGGCCTGATCCCGGGAAAGCTGATCCCCGGCACCCCGTCCATGTGGAAGGGGACGAGCAGGCCATGCCAGTGGATCGAGGTGTCCTCGGGCAGGTGGTTGGTGACGGCAAGGCGCACCTTCTGGCCTTCCCGCAGGCGGATGAGTGGCCCGGGTACCGAGCCATTGACCGCGATCCCGAGCCCGCGCCGCCCCTGCACCCGGCGCACGCCGGCGGCGACGCTCAGCGCGATCGCCTCGCCCGAGGCCATGTCGAACCCGGCGCGGATCGGGGCGCCGCCCTTCATCCGGTGGAGCGAATGGCCCTGCGCCCAGGCCGGCAAAGGCCCGAGCGCCGCGAGCGAGGCGGCAGAGCCAGACAGGAAGCGGCGGCGGGAGAGCGACATGGGCGGTCAAGAAAGGTCTTTGGTTGGGGCTGGCGGTCTTCTATATACCCCCCCACGGGTATGGCAAGGGCTTGGGGCAAGGAGGCGGCGATGAAGGAGAACACCAAGGCCAAGGTGCAGCGGCTCAACCGCATCGCCGGGCAGGTGCGCGGCGTTGCACAGATGATCGCCGATGAGCGCTACTGCATCGAGATTCTCCAGCAGATCGCCGCGATCCGCGCCGCGCTCGCCAAGGTCGAAAGCCAGGTGCTCAAATCATGTCGCCTGCTGCGTCAACGAGGCGATAGCGAGCGGCAGCGCCGAAGAACAAAGGGCCAAGTTCGAGGAGCTGGTCGATCTGATCGAGCGCGCCCGGCGCTGAGGCGTCATTGCCGCCGGCGCCCCGGCGCTGGGGATGGTGCTGCGATCGGCTGGTGACGCGCGCGGCTGCCTGCGCTATCGCTCGGCCCCGGCCATGCTCACCCGCCTTGCGATCCGCAACATCGTCCTCATCGAAGCGCTCGACCTTGCCTTTGCGCGCGGCCTCGGGGTGCTCACGGGGGAGACGGGGGCGGGCAAGTCGATCCTGCTCGATGCGCTCGGGCTGGTGCTGGGCGACCGGGCCGACAGCGCGCTGGTGCGCGCCGGCACCGAGCAGGCCAGCGTGACGGCGGCGTTTGAATTTGCCGCCCTGCCCGAGGGGGTTGCGGCGGCGCTCGATGAGGCGGGGATCGCGATCGATCCGGGCGAGCCGCTGCTGATCCGCCGCGTGCTGCGCGCCGATGGCGGCTCCAAGGCCTTTGTCAACGACCAGCCGGTGAGCGTGGCGCTGCTGCGCGCGCTCGCCCCGGCGCTGGTCGAGCTTCACGGCCAGCATGACGAGCGCGGGCTCGTCAACCCGCGCGGCCACCGCGCGCTGCTCGACCGCTTTGCCGGGGTCGATACCGCAGGGCTGGAGCGCGCCTGGGCCGAATGGGCGCGGGCCGAGGCGCAACTGGCCGAGGCGCGTGCCGCGGTCGAGGCGGCCAAGGCCGATCAGGAGCTGCTGATCGCGCACCTTGCCGAGCTTGCCGCGCTCGATCCGGTGGCGGGCGAGGAGGAGCGCCTCGCCCTTGCGCGCGCCGAGATGCAGAAGGGCGAGCGGCTGGCGGGCGATCTGGCGGCACTGAGGCACCTTTGGGAAGGCTCGGATTCGCCGCTTGCGGCGCTGCGGGTGGCGGCGCGCCGGCTCGATCGCATCGCCGGGGAACATCCGCTGCTGGGCGAGGCGCTCGCCGCGCTCGACCGGGCGGTGATCGAGGCGAGCGAGGCCGAGGAGCGGCTCGCCCGCGCGGCCGAGGCGCTGGCGCACGATCCGCTCGAGCTTGAACGGGCCGAGGCGCGGCTCTTCGATCTGCGCGCCGCCGCGCGCAAGCACCGCTGCGAGGTCGACGATCTGCCCGAACTCGCGCGCAGCCTGCGCGCGCGGCTCGATGCGATCGAGGGGGGCGAGGCGCGGCTCGATGCGCTCGAGGCCGCGGCGCGCGAGGCCCGCGCCGCCTATGTCGCCAGGGCCGAGGCGGCGCGCGCGGCGCGGCGCGCGGGCGCGGCGCGGCTCGATGCCGCGGTGGCAGGTGAGCTTGCGCCGCTCAAGCTCGATGCCGCGCGCTTCCGCACCGCGCTCAGCCCGTTGCCCGAGGACAAGTGGGGCCCGGCGGGGATGGACGCGGTAGAGTTCCTGATCGCCACCAATCCCGGCGCCGATTTTGCCCCGCTCGGCAAGATCGCGAGCGGCGGGGAGCTTTCGCGCTTCATCCTCGCATTGAAGGTGGCGCTGGCCGAGCAGGGCGGGGCGGCGACGATCATCTTCGACGAGATCGACCGCGGGGTGGGCGGCGCGGTCGCCTCGGCGATCGGCGAGCGGCTGGCGCGGCTGGCGGCGGGCGGGCAATTGCTCGCGGTCACCCACAGCCCCCAGGTGGCCGCGCGCGGCACCCGCCATTATCTCATCGCCAAGTCCTCGAGCGGCACGGTGACCAAGACCAGCGTGGTGCTGCTCGATGCCGAAGGGCGGCGGCAGGAGATCGCCCGGATGCTCTCGGGCGCCGAGGTCACGCCCGAGGCCCGCGCCCAGGCCGAGCGGCTGCTGGAGGGGGTGTGAGGCGCGCGCCCCTGGCCGCGGCCGTGCTGATTGCGGTCGCCTGCGCCCCGGCGATGTCCGCGCCCGAGGAGGCCCCGCCCGCCGTGCAGCCCAACCATGCCAGCTTCGGCACCGATGCCAACCTCGCCGCCTCGGCGCCGGATGCCATCTTGCGCTATGCCGATCACCCGCGCGGCTTTGCCGAGCTGCGCCTGCCGCAAGGGCAAGGCCCCTTTCCGCTCGCGGTGATCTTCCACGGCGGGTGCTGGAAGACCGGGATCGCAAGCCAGGCCTACATGGCGCCGCTTGCCACCCGCTGGCAGCAACTTGGCATCGCCACGCTCAATGTTGATTACCGTGAGGTCGGCGATGGCGGGGGCTGGCCGGGTTCGTTCGCGGATTGGGCCGCCGCGGCGAGGCTGATTGACGAGGTTGCGGCCAAGCACCCGATCGACACGGCGCGCATCACCCTGGTGGGCCATTCGGCGGGCGCGCTCCCGGCGATCTGGCTGGCCCGGGGCGATGGGGCAGACGGCCCGCTGGGGGCGCGCGCCCCGCTGGCCGCGCGCGCCGCGATCGTGCTCGACGGGCCGGGCGATGTCGGGGCCGAGCAGGGCGCCTTTGATGCCCTGTGCCAGTTTTCCGCCGTGACGCCCTTCATGGGCGCTGCGCCCGCCGCCGCGCCTGCACGATACGAGGCCATTTCCCCCGCCACCCATGCACCGCAGCTCGCGCACATCCTGTTTGTGCAGGCACGCCTGCCCGCGCCCGCCTCCGCAACCCAGGCCGCGCTGGCAGCGGGCGGCGCGGCCCTGACCATCCGCGCCAACCCGGGCGCGAGCCACTTTGCGATTCTGACCCCCGCAAGCCCGGCCTATATCGCCAACGAACCGGCGATGCTCGCCGTGCTCAAGGGCGAGATGTGATCCGATGAAAGACCCCGCCACGCTCAGCGAAGCCGAAGCCGCCAACGAGCTGATGCGCCTCGCGCGCGCGATCGCCCGGCACGACCGGCTCTATCACCTCGAGGATGCGCCCGAGATTTCGGACGCCGAATATGATGCGCTGGTGCGCCGCAATGCCGAGATCGAGGCAGCCTTCCCGCATCTGGTGCGCCCCGACAGCCCTTCGCGGAAAGTGGGCCATGGCGTCGCTGCCTCGCCGCTCGGCAAGGTCACGCACGAGGTGCGGATGATGAGCCTCGACAACGCCTTTTCGGCCGAGGAGGTGGCCGAGTGGTTGGCGCGGATGCGGCGCTTCCTTGCCCTGCCCGAGGATGCCCCGCTTGCGCTCACCGCCGAGGACAAGATCGATGGCCTCTCGTGCAGCCTGCGCTACGAGCAGGGCCGGCTGGTGCGCGCGGCCACCCGCGGCGATGGCCAGGTGGGCGAGGATGTGACGGCCAATGTCGCCCACATCCCCGATATCCCGCAGACCCTGCCCCGAGGCGTGCCCGAAGTGTTCGAGGTGCGCGGCGAGGTCTACATGGAAAAACAGGCCTTTGCTGCGCTCAATGCGGCGCAGCATGAAGCCGGGGGCAAGCTCTTTGCCAACCCCCGCAACGCCGCCGCGGGGAGCCTGAGGCAAAAGGATCCGCGCATCACCGCGCAGCGCCCCTTGCGCTTCTGGGCCCATGGCTGGGGCGCCCATTCGGCCCTGCCGGGCACGACGCAAGCCGAGGTGATGGCGGCGATCCGGGGCTGGGGCTTTCCGGTCTCGCCGCTCTTTTCCCGCGTCGAGGGCGGGGTGGAGGCGCTGATGGCGCGCTTCGAGGAGATCGGCCGCGCCCGCCCTAATCTCGCCTACGAGATCGACGGGGTGGTCTATAAGCTCGACCGGCTCGACTGGCAGGAGCGTTTGGGCTTTGTCGCCAAGGCGCCGCGCTGGGCGCTCGCGCACAAGTTCCCGGCCGAGCGGGCCGAGACCACCCTCGAGGCGATCGACATCCAGGTCGGGCGCACCGGCAAGCTCACCCCCGTCGGTCGGCTGGCCCCGGTGCTGGTGGGGGGCGTGACGGTGACCAATGTCACGCTCCACAACCGCGACGAGATCGCCCGGCTTGGCCTGCGCGTGGGCGACCGCGTGGTGATCCAGCGCGCGGGCGATGTGATCCCGCAGGTGGTGGAAAATCTCACCCGCGAGGAGCCGCGCGCGCCCTTCGTCTTTCCCGATCACTGCCCCGAATGTGGCAGCGAGGCGGTGGCCGAGGAGGGCGAGGTCGATGTGCGCTGCACCGGCGGCCTCATCTGCCCGGCCCAGCGCATCCAGCGGCTCGAGCACTTCGTCAGCCGCAAGGCGCTCGATATCGAGGGGCTGGGGGAAAAGACCATCGCCCAGTTCTTTGCCCTGGGCTGGCTCGAAAGCCCGGTGGATATCTTCCGCTTGAAGCGCCGCCGCGCCGAGATCCTCGCGCTCGAGGGCTGGCAGGAAAAATCGGTCGACAACCTGCTCGCCGCGATCGAGGCGCGCCGCCAGCCCGATGCCGCGCGGCTGCTGTTCGCGCTCGGCATCCGCCATGTCGGCGAGGTGACCGCGCGCGACCTGATGAAGCATCTCCATGAATTGCCGGTGCTGCGCGATCTGGCTACCCGCGCCCATGCCGGCGATGCCGAGGCGCTCGCTGAGCTGACCGCGATTGACGGCATCGGCCCGGTGGTGGTGCGCGCGCTCGGCGATTTCTTTCACGAGCCGCACAATGTCGCGGTGTGGGAGGATCTGCTCAGCGAAGTCTCCCCGCCGCGCTACGAGGTGGAAACCCTCGCCAGCCGGGTCGCGGGCAAGACCGTCGTGTTCACCGGCAAGCTAGAGACCATGAGCCGCGAGGAAGCCAAGGCCCAGGCCGAAAGGCTGGGCGCCAAGGCGGCCGGATCGGTGAGCGCCAAGACCGATCTGGTGGTGGCCGGGCCGGGGGCCGGCTCCAAGCTCAAGAAGGCAGCCGAACTCGGGATCGAGGTGATCGACGAGGCCGCCTGGGCGGCGATCGTCGCCGAGGCGCTTGGCGGCGGCTGATGGATCTCTTGCGCGAGCTTCACCCCCAGGCCCTGCGCATTGCCGGCCTCTTGCGCAAGCGCGGGGAGAAGCTGGCGGTGGCGGACGGGGCCACCGGCGGGCTCATCGCCGCGAGCCTGCTCACCGTTCCCGGGGCGCTCGATTTTCTCGTCGGCGGCGGGGTCATTTATTCGCTGCGCGCGCGCGACGTGCTGCTTGCCCTGCCGCGCGCGGCCTATCGCGGGATGCGCGGGGCGAGCGCGGACTATGCGCTGCTCCAGGCCCGCGCCATCGCTGCCCATTTCGGCGCTGAGTGGGGCCTTGCCGAGAGCGGATCGGCCGGGGGATCGGCGCATCCCTCGGGCGCGCCGGCGGGCCGCTCGGTCGCGGCGCTCGTCGGCCCGGGCCTTGCCGAGACCCGGCTGATCGAAACCGGCAGCGATGATCGCATCGCCAACATGGGTGCCTTCACCCGCAACGCGCTCGATCTGCTGGCCGAGGGGCTGGCGCGCTAGGCCGGCCTTGCTGCGCGGCGTCGGCGCAGCCACAGGATCGCCCAGTCGCCGCGCTGGAGCCGCGCCACCGGACGAAACCCGGCGCGCCGCATCGCGCGGCAGACCGCGTCCTCCTGCGCCCCGGCGAGCAGCCCGGCAAGGAGCAGGCTCCCCCCCGGGCGCACCGCCTTGCCGAAATCTTCGGCCATCTCCACCAGCGGCCCGGCAAGGATATTGGCGATGAGAAGATCGAAGGGCGCGCGCAAGGCAATGAGCGGATCGGCCATGCCATCGGCCACGATCATCAGCGCCGCGCCCGGCCCGGGGCCGAGCGGCACGGCGTTCATCTCGGCGTTGGCCGCCACCACTCCGGCGCAGACCGGGTCGATATCGGTGAGCGTCAGCTGCGCTGTGGGCCACAGCGCGCGCGCGGCAAAGGCCAGCAGGCCCGTGCCGGTGCCGATATCGGCGATGCGCCGCGCGATGAGCCCGCTTGCCCTGATGTGCCCGAGCATCTCGAGACACCCGGCGGTGGTGTGGTGGTGGCCGGTGCCAAAGGCCTGCGCGGCCGGGATGACGAGATCGATCAGCCCCGGATCGGGCGGAAAATCGGGGGTGTGGACATGAAAGCGCCCGGCGCGGATCGGCGGGGTGGTGTGCTGGCTCAGCGTCACCCAATCGGCCGGGGGCAGCTCCTCGATGGCGAGCGGCGGGGCGCCGCCGGCAAACAGGCGCTCGATCGCCGCGATCACCTCTGGCCCGGGCTTGCGCGGATACCAGGCCTCGAGCACCCAGTCACCGGGCCGGTCCTCGGCCAGCTCGCGCCCGGCGATCACCAGCTCGGCGTCCCAGTCGGCAACCAGCTCATGCGCGAGCAGCGCCGCCTCGATCACCGGCCTTGGGGCGTGGGCCGAAAGTTTCCACGTGCTCTCAGCGGACAAAGCTGGCTCCATTGGCATCGATCACCGCGCCGGTCATGCTTTCGGGCGCATCGAGCGCGCAAAAGGCGATGATGCGGGCGATCTCCTCAGGGCTCGCAACACGGCCCAGGGGAATGTCGGCCAGCAGCCCGGGGCCGCCGCGGCTGGCAAGATAATCGCCCGCCATGCTGGTATCGGTAAAGCCGGGGGCAATGGCAAAGCTCAAGATCCCCTGGCCGGCATAGGCGCGGGCGATGGTCTTGTGCATCGCCACCATTCCGCCCTTGGCCGCGGCATAGTGCCAGTGCGCGGGGGAATCGCCGCGATAGGCCGCGCGGCTTGCCACATGCACCAGCCGCCCGCCGCACCCCTCGGCCTGCCAGTGCAGCACCGCCAGGCGCGACAATTGCGCCGCGGCGGTGAGATTGACGCGCAGCGTATCCTCCCAGGCATCGAGCCATTCGATGTCCGAACGCTCGAGCCGGTTGGCCTCGAAGCGCCCGGCATTGTTGACCACCGCGTCGATCTTGCCCCCGGCGATCTCGAGCGCGGCGTGCCACAGGCGATCGACGCTCAAGGGATCGGCAAGATCGGCGGCGATGAAGGCAAGGCCGCTGGCATCTTGAGGCTGCGGGCGCGAGCCATGGCCGATCACCCTGGCCCCGCGCTGCGCAAGGAGCGCAAGCGCGGCCCTGCCAATTCCGCGGCTTGATCCGGTGACGAGAATGTATCCCATGCAAGCGCCTATCCGAAACTTTGCAAGCCCTGTCCACCGCCTCGCCGCTTGCCAGAAGCAACAGGGGCGCTAAGGGGAAGGGGCAGTCAACAGGGACATATCGGGATCACCATGAACCAAAGACCGCTTTCTCCGCATTTGCAGGTGTGGCGCTGGGGGCCGCACATGCTGGTGTCGATCCTGCACCGTATCACCGGCGATGGCATGGCGCTTGTCGGCCTTGCGGTGCTGGTATGGTGGCTTGGCGCGCTGGCGAGCGGGCCCGAGGCCTATGCCGCCTTCCAGGCGGTGATGGGCTCGCCCGTGGGCATGGTGGTGCTGGTCGGCCTTTCCTGGGCCTTCTTCACCCATTTCATGAGCGGACTGAGGCACTTCGTGCTTGATATTGGCGCGGGTTATGAGCTTGGGATCAACCGTTTCTGGTCGATCGCCTCCCTGCTCATCGCGCTGGGTTTGACCGCTGCCTTCTGGGCCGCGGTGCTGCTGCGCTGAAGGAGCAAGGGCGATGGGTAACGGAACCTCGATCGGCAAGGTGCGTGGGCTGGGCGCGGCGCATCACGGTGCGCATCACTGGCTGGTGCAGCGCTTCACCGCAGCGGGCAATGTGGTGCTGATGAGCTGGTTCGTGATCAGCCTCGCGCTGCTGGGTGATTTCAGCCATGCGAGCATCGTCAAGTGGCTCTCGCAACCCATTCCGGCCACGGCGATGATCCTCCTCGTCATCAGCCTGTTCTGGCACGCGCGGCTGGGTCTGCAGGTGCTGATCGAGGATTACATCCACGATGCCGGTTCGAAATTCGCGCTGATCGCAGCGCTCAATCTTGCCACCATCGGCGGCGGCGCCTTTGCCATTTTCAGCGTCGCCAGCCTCGCTTTCGGAAGGACTGTCTGATGGCCGATGCAGTATTCGGCAACGGCGGCGCCCCGCATCTTCAGGGCGCCTATACCATCATCGATCACACCTATGATGTGGTGGTGGTGGGCGCGGGCGGCTCGGGCCTGCGCGCCACCATGGGCGCGGCCGAGGCGGGGCTGAAGACCGCCAATATCTCCAAGGTCTTCCCCACCCGCTCGCACACCGTGGCGGCGCAGGGCGGGATCGCCGCGTCGCTCGGCAACAATTCGCCCGATCACTGGACCTGGCACATGTACGACACCGTCAAGGGGTCGGACTGGCTGGGCGATCAGGACGCGATCGAATATCTTGCGCGTGAGGCCCCGGCGGCGGTCTATGAGCTTGAGCACGCCGGCGTGCCCTTCAGCCGCAATCCCGATGGCACGATCTACCAGCGCCCCTTTGGCGGGCACATGCAGAACATGGGCGCCGGCCCGCCGGTGCAGCGCACCTGCGCCGCGGCCGACCGCACCGGCCACGCCATGCTCCATGCGCTCTACCAGCAGAGCCTGAAGTATGACGCCGACTTCTTCATCGAATATTTCGCGCTCGATCTCATCATGTCCGAGCGCGACGGGGAGCGGCGCTGCGTCGGGGTGATGGCGATGTGCCTCGATGACGGCACCATCCACCGCTTCCGCGCCCAGGCGGTGGTGCTCGCCACCGGGGGCTATGGCCGCTGCTACTACACCGCCACCTCGGCCCACACCTGCACCGGCGATGGCGGCGGCATGGTGCTGCGCGCCGGCCTGCCGCTGCAGGACATGGAATTCGTGCAGTTCCACCCCACCGGCATCTATGGCGCCGGCGTGCTCATCACCGAGGGCGCGCGGGGTGAGGGCGGCTATCTCACCAATTCGGAAGGCGAGCGCTTCATGGAGCGCTATGCCCCCTCGGCCAAGGATCTGGCCAGCCGCGATGTGGTGAGCCGCTCGATGGCGCTCGAGATCCGCGAGGGCCGCGGGGTCGGGCCGGAGAAGGACCACATCTATCTCCACCTCGACCACATCGATCCCAAGGTGCTGGCCGAGCGCCTGCCGGGGATCACCGAGAGCGGCAAGATCTTCGCCGGGGTTGACCTCACCAAGCAGCCGCTGCCCGTCACCCCGACGGTGCATTACAACATGGGCGGCATCCCGTGTAACTATCACGGCCAGGTGGTCACCATCGGGCCGGACGGCAACCCCGATCACGTGGTGCCGGGCCTCTACGCCGTGGGCGAGGCGGCCTGTGTCTCGGTGCACGGGGCCAACCGCCTCGGTTCCAACTCGCTGATCGACCTCGTGGTGTTTGGCCGCGCGACCGGGCATCACCTGCGCGACAATTTGAAGCCGGGGGCCAAGCAGCCCGAGCTTCCCGCCGACAGCGCCGATTTCGCGCTCACCCGGCTCGATCACTTCCGCTTTGCCAAGGGCGGCTCGCCCACCGCGCAGATCCGCGCCGAGATGCAAAAAGCGATGCAGAAGCACTGCGCGGTGTTCCGCGACCAGAAGCTGATGGACGAGGGCGTGGCCAAGCTTGCTGAGCAGAACAAGCGGATGGAGGACATCCACGTCACCGACCGGTCGCTGATCTGGAACAGCGACCTCATCGAGACGCTGGAGCTTGATAACCTCATGGCCCAGGCCAATGTGACGATGGCAAGCGCCGCCAACCGCAAGGAAAGCCGCGGCGCTCATGCACACGAGGACTATCCGCAGCGCGACGATGTCAACTGGATGAAGCACACCGTCGCGTGGTTTGAGGGCTGGGGCGGCAATGGCGGCGCGGTGCGGATCGATTATCGCCCGGTGCACACCTACACGCTGACCGACGACATCGCCTATATCGAGCCCAAGGCGCGGGTCTATTGATGCGGCTTGCGCCCGGCTGCGGGGCCTGCTGATGGCAGGCGGCGGGCGGGTTGCGCGGCGGCTGGCGTGGTATTGGCAGGTCGAGCTTGCCAATGCCGCGCTGGTGCCGCTGTTCCTCGTCGTGATTGGCGTTCACCTGGGCGGCGCGGTCGGCTGGCCGAGCCTTTTGGCGATGATGCCGATGTCCGGGCTGCTGATCGTCGGCGGGCTCTACTGGCGCGGCAAGCTGCGCGCGCTCCAAGGACAAGGCGCGGCGCTCGACAAGGCGCTGCGGCTGGCCGACCGCTGGGATCGCCCCTTGCTGGTGCTGACCATCATCGCTTGCGCGCTCGCCGTGGCAGGCTTCATCCTGCCGCTGCCCGGCAGCGCTGCGGGTGATCGCTGGGCAGCAAGCGGCGCGGCCGGGCTCGCGCTGGCGGAATACGTGAACTACTATCACCGCCAGCTCCAGCATTTCGACAACCGGGCCGATTTCTCGCGGCTCATCACCGGGCGGGGGCTGCGCCGGGCCTGGCTCGCGCGCGATCTTGCCGCCTGGCGCACCGCGCGCGCGAATCCCGGAGCGGCTTGACGCTGCGGCGCGCCAAGGTCACCTTCCCTGCCGCATGAACAGGGGCAGGATCATCGCAGGGGCCGTGGCGGCTTTGCTGGCGGTGCCGGCGCTGTCGCAATCGGCCGCGCCTGCGCCGCCGGCCAATCCCTATCAGCCGCCGGCCCACACCCAGCCCTTCCCCGATCTTGGCAGCGGGGAAAGCCGCGAGGCCTGGCGGCGCTCCTTCGATCTCAACCCGGAGCTGCACCGCGGCCTTTCCCCCGCGGCCCGGCGCGCGCAGGCAGTCCGGCTTGCCGCCGCGCTCGATGCGCTCGCGCCGCAGCAGCCGGGCCGGGCCGATGCCTTCGTGGTTGCAATCGCGCTTGACAGCGATCCCGTCTTTGCCCGCGAGGCGCGCGAGGCCGGGCGGGTGCTGGCCGCGCGCTACAATGCCCAAGAGCGAACGCTGGTGCTCGCCGGGCCGGATGGCGCGCGCGATGATGCCCCGCATGGTTCGGTGAGCGCGCTGATGGAGGCGCTCGATCACATCGGGCGGATGATCGATCCGGCCGAGGACGTGCTGGTGCTCTACACCACCAGCCACGGCACCGAGCTTGGCCTTGCCTATCACTGGGGCGACAGCGGCTATGGCGTGGTCTCGCCCGCAGGGCTCAAGCGCGCGCTCGACGAGGCCGGGATCAGGCGCCGGGTGCTGATCCTTTCGGCCTGCTATTCGGGCGTCTTCGTGCCGGTGCTCTCCGGGCCGGACACCGCGATCCTCACCGCCGCGGCGAGCACGCGCAGCTCCTTTGGCTGCGTGGCCGAGAATGACTGGACCTTCTTCGGCGATGCGCTGATCAACCACGCGTTGCGCCAGCCGGTGGGGCTGGAGGAGGCGGCGCGCACGGCGGGGCGGATGGTGGCGGAGTGGGAGGCGCGCGCGCGCCTTCTCGCCTCGCTGCCGCAGGTCAATATCGGCGCCGGGGCGCGCGCATGGCTCGCCGAGATCGAGGCCGCCATGCCCGAGATCGCCAGTGCCCCGGTGGGCCGGCCCGCCTTCGACGAGACGGCGCTCAACGCGCGGGCGGGGAAGGGGCCGCGCGCCGCGCCCTGATGATCGTCACCGGGGCAGCGAGCATCTGCCCCTTCATCACCCCTTCGCCCACTTGCTGGCCGCGCGCGGCCGCTTCGGCAGGATCGCCGGCGTCCCAGCCTAGACCGGGGCGCGGGGCGGTTCCGCTGCCAGGGGGGATACCGATCGCGACCATACCGAGCGGTCCCCGCAGCCGAGATGGTCGGCGAGAGTGAACCGGTCGAGGTGGGCGAGGAACGCCTCCAGCGCCCCTGCCAGAGCCGGTTTGAGCTGGCAGTTTCCGGAAATCGCGCAGTCGCTGTTCGTGCCCATGCACGAGACGAACCCGTCGAACCGCTCCAGCCGGCGCACGACCTGCCCGATCACGATCTCCTCCGGTGGGCGTGCCAGGCGCAGGCCTCCACCGCGTCCGCGCTGCGTTTCAACCAGCCCTTCCGCCTGCAGCGTCTGCGCCACCTTGGCGAGGTGATTGCGCGAGATTGCGTACCAGGCGGCAATCTCGTCGATCGTCCACTGGGCCCCTGTGCCGCCCAGCAGCATCAGCACGCGCAGGGCATAGTCGGTATGAAGGCTCAACTGCATAAAAGAAGTATATTAGATATTGCTTTTGGGCGCAAGCGATGTAAACAGGCATTCAATCTACCTGTTATGAGTCGCAGCCATGGCAAACGAGCAACTCCACCAGCCTGACCACCGCAGCGCCGTGCTCGCAATTCGCGAGCGCAAGCGTGCCGAAGCCGAAGCTATCGGGCTGGACGCGGAGGTAATCGGCCGGGTGGTTGAACGATTCTACGGCAGGGTCAGGGCCGATGCGCTGCTCGGCCCGATCTTCGACGCCCGGATTGATGACTGGCCCGCGCATCTGGCGAAAATGAAGGGCTTCTGGCGTTCGGTCCTGCTGGGCACGGCCGAATTCTCGGGCAATCCTATGGTTCGCCACCAGCAGATCCCCGGCCTCGAGGAGCGCCATTTCAGGCACTGGCTGGAACTGTTTTACCGCACCGTCCAGGAAGAATGTTCGCAGGCCGAGGGCGCCGAGCAGTTTTCGGCGCGGGCACGGATGATTGCCGAGAGCCTCCTTACCGGTATCGAGTTGCAACGCCACGGGCTGCGCCCGGCCACCACCAGCAGGAGACTACCCCATGCTTGAACAACTGCGCGATTTCCCGGCCGAGTTCGCCGAGCTCGGCATCGACCTCGATCATGAGCCGGTGGCGAACCAGGCTGCTGCGCAGACCCAGCCGGAAGCCCGCCGGTTTGAGCTGCCCGGCACTGTGTGGGGGGCAATGATCGCCTGCTACGCGGTGTTCTTCGTCAGCATTACCGTTGCCACGGGGGGAAGCGGTCACGCGCTGTTCGCCATCATGATCAGCGTGCTCTACACCGCGATGTTCTTCGCCACCGCGCGGATCGTTGCCCTGCAAGGACAGGCGCAGGAGGCTTCGCCCCTGAGCCGTGGCCAGGCCCTGCCGACCTGGACCGGGCCGATGGGCGCAGGCGCAGTCTATGGCCAGGTTCTCGTCGTACCCGCCTGCATCGCGCTGTTCGGCGTGGGCATCGCGGTGATCTGCGCTGCCGTTCTGTGACCAGCTCCGAAATCCCCGAAGGATTCTCGCTGGTTCGCCGCATCGGCCCGTTCGATGCGGCGAGCCTGCCCGCCGGCTTGCTCTCCAGCCACAGCCTCAAGGCAGGACGCTGGGGCTGGGTGCAGATCACCGAAGGCGCGGTGCGCATGGTGTGGGAAGACGAGCCGCTGCGATCCGAAGAGCTGGTTGCCCCCGCCAGCGTGCTCATCCCCCCCGAGACCGTGCACCATCTCGAAGTGGCCGGGCCGTTCAAATTGCAGATCGCCTTCCTGGAGCGCGAAAGTGCCGATTAGGGCTGTGGTGGGTCGAGCCGCCGCGCGCGCAAGATCCTGACCGGTTCTGCCAGCATCTTCCCCTTTATCACCCTTTCGCCCGCTTGCGGGTCGCGCACGGCGCGGCCGGGGCGAGGAATGCCGCGCCGAGCGCGGCGAGCACGGCCAGCCCGCGCGCGGCGAGGGGCAGGCGGGCGCGGCGCTTTGCGGACAGGGGGCGGGGGCACGTCATTCGTCAGAGCCTATCGCCGCTTCGTCGAAGCGCAAGCGCGGCGCGGCGCCGTTCAGCCGCGGGCAAGGTTTACACCTGTAGCCGTCACGATTACAGGCGTAATCATTAAGGAGGGAAATGGTGGTCTCCCCATCCGATGACAGCCCCGGCGAGCGCATCACCGAGGCCGAGCACGCGGTGATGGAAGTGCTGTGGGAGCGCCCGCGGCTCACCGCTGCCGAGGTGTGCGAGGCGCTGTGCGCCGTGCGCGGCTGGAGCCTGCCCACGGTCAAGACCCTGCTTGCGCGGCTGGTGAGCAAGGGCGCGCTCGCCGCCGAGCCTGATGGCCGGCGCTATCTCTACACGCCCCTGATCGCCCGCGCCGCCTATGTCGAGGGCGAATCGCGCCGGCTGCTCGATCGCCTGTTCGGCGGGCGCGCGGCCTCGCTGGTGGCGCATCTGGCCGAAAGCGAGGCGCTGAGCGCGGAGGACCTCGCCGAGATCGAGGCGCTGCTCAAGGAGCTGCGGCCATGAGCGCGGTGCTGCTCGAAACCCTGGTGTGGACCGGGGTGCTGATCGCGCTGGTGCTTGTGCTGCGCCGGGCGGTGGCGCGCAGTTTCGGGCCGGAGGCGGCCTATGCGCTCTGGGCGCTGCCGGTGCTGCGGCTGGTGCTGCCGCCGATCACGCTGCCGGCCTGGATGGCGCCGGCCGCGCTGCTGCCAGTGGCGCCCGCTCCCGCTTCTCGGGCCATGCCGCTTGCGCTGGCGCCAGAGGCTCAGGGCGTTTCGGGCGAGGCGGTGCTGTGGGCCGCCTCGGCCAGCGCGCCTGTGGCCGAACCGGGTGCGCCTGCGGGCTTTGATCTGTTCGCGCTGCTTGACGCGCTGCCGCTGGGCGAGGTGCTGCTCGCCTTGTGGCTCGGCGGGGCGGGGGTGTTCCTGTGGCGCCGCTTTGCCGCCTATTTCGCCCTGCGCGCGGCGCTGCTCGCCGAGGGGCGCGAGGTTGGCCGGGTGCGCGGACGGCTCGCCGGACGGCTCCCCGGGCGCATGGGCGCGGTGCGGCTGGTCGAGACCCCGGCGACCAGCGCTCCGCTGGCCTTTGGCGTGCTCGACCGCGTGATCGCGCTGCCCTGCGGCTTTCTCGCCTTGCCCGATCGCCAGGAGCGCGACCTCGCGCTGGCGCACGAGCTTGCCCATCACCGCGGCGGCGATCTCCTCGTCAACTTCCTGGTGCAGCCGCTGTTCGCGCTGCACTGGTTCAACCCGCTTGCCCATTATGGCTGGCTGGCGCTGCGGCGCGATCAGGAGGCGGCCTGCGATGCCCGGGTGGTGGCGCGCTGCTCGCCGAGCGAGCGGGCCGCCTACGCTGCGCTCATCGCCCGCTTTGCCGGGGCCGCGCGCAGCGCCTCGCCGGTGGCGCTGAGCGCGCCGATGGCCTGCCCGGTGCTGGGCGAAAGCTCGATCCTTCATCGCTTGAGGAGTATGTCCATGTCCCATATCACCGAGCGCCGGCGCCTCGCCGGGCGCGCACTTGTCGGCGCCGGGCTGCTGGCCCTGCCGCTTACCGCCACGTTCGGCTATGCCGCGGCCGCGCCGCGCACTGCCGACGCGGGGCCGCCCGCACCCCCGGCAGCGCCCGCAGCCCCGGCTGCGCCGCAAGCGCCCGAGGCACCCCAGGCCCCTGAAGCTCCCGCAGCGCCCGAAGCGCCCGAAGCGCCCGAGGCGCCCGAGGCGGGCGTCAAGGATCGCATCATCATCCTTGGGCAAGGTACGCACCGGGTGATCACCGAGGGCGGGGAGATGGTGCGCGAGCACACCATCACCGACAAGGACGGCAAGGTCACCACCATGCGCCTGGTGCTGCGCGACCGCCCTGATGCGCCGCGCGGCGCCGAGGGCAGCGCGAACGACGAGACCACCGAGGAGATCATCGAGCTGTCGCTGCGCGAGGGCATGGCCGAGCTTGATCGGGTGCGCAAGGACATGCCGCGCATCCTCGAGGAAGCCCGCCGCGCCGCAGAGGAGGCCCGCGGCGCTTCGGCCGCGGCGCGCGGTGCCATGCCGCGCATCGTCATGCGCCGGCACTGCAAGCCTGGCGAGAGCGCAGCGGGCGAGAGCAGCACCAGCGCCGATGGCAAGAAAATCATCACCATCTGCGAGGCGCGCGCCTTTGCCTCGGCCCGTTCGGGGCTGGAGCGCGCCCGGGCCGAGATCGCCCGCGATCCTGCCATCCCCGAGGCGATGCGCAAGCGCCTGATCGAGCAGCTCGACCGCGAGATCGCCCGCTGGCGCGAAGGCGAGGGCTGAGGCCGCAGCGCCGGGCGCGGGGTGGGTTAGCGGTCCGCCTTGCGCTTCGGACGGGCGGGGTAGGCGCAGCCGCGCTGAAGGCCGAGGCCCTTCAAGAAGCCGCGCCGCACCATCCCGGCGGTATAGGCGGCGCGCAGCGCCCGGTCATTGCTCGCCGCCCCCGTCACCTCGCGCACGATCCCGCGGAAGGGGATCAGCGAACCGATCAGGCTCTGTCCGATCCGCCCCTCGCTGATGCGGTCGCGCTGCTTGCCGCTGGCAATGTCGTAATCGGCGCCCAGCACCTCGTCGAGCGCGGCGATTTCGCGGATCAGCGCAGTGCAGCGGCCAAGACCCTTGGTGGCATAGGGATCGGCCTCGGCAGAGAGCAGCACCTCGGGAATGTCGCGCGCATCGATGTTGAGATCGCGCAGCGGGGTCTTGGCCACTTCCTCGACATCGGGCTCGGGCATGGATTGGGCCGCGGCGCTGCCGAGCGGGGCAAGCGCCAGCCCCAGCCACAGTGCGGCGGCACACTGCATCGGGCGGATCATCACGCTCTCCCTCATTCAAAGAACACATCGCACGCGGCATCATCGCGCGCCTCAAGCCCGCGGCGCAATGCCTCCATGCGCTGGCGGCTGGTGCCGTGGGTAAAGCTTTCCGGATTGATGCGCTGCCCGGCGTTGCGCATCAGCGTGTCATCGCCGATCGCGCTTGCGGCCTTGAGACCTTCCTCGAGATCGCCTGGCTCGATGAGGTTGCGGTTCTTGCCCGCCCACATCCCGGCATAGCAATCGGCCTGCAATTCCATCGCCACCTGCAAGCGGTTGGCGGCGGCAGGATTGCGCTGCTGGGCCGCGCGCACCTGCGCGGCAAGGCCGGTGAGGTTCTGGATGTGGTGGCCATATTCATGGGCGATCACATAGAGCCGGGCGAAATCGCCCCCGGTGCCTGCCATCTGCGCGAGCTGATCGTAAAAGCCGGTGTCGATATAGATGCCCTTGTCCGCCGGGCAATAGAACGGCCCCGCGGCCGAAGTGGCGCTGCCGCAGCCATCGGTCGTCACCCGCCCGCCGCGGTAAAGGTCGAGCACCGGCTCTTCAAAGGCGAGGCGATTGCGCGCAAAGGTTGCCGCCCAGGTGGCGTTGAGGCTGGTGAGCGCGTTGCAGGCCTCCTCGGCATAGGCGCTGCTGGCGCAGATCTCCTCCTCGCTCAGCCGCGCCCCGCTGCTGCTTGCGGCATCGGCACGAGCGGGGGCCATCTGCTGCTGCACCCCTTCGACCATGCCGATGGTCTGCATCGGATCGATCCCGAAGACCAGCGCGCCGATGAGCGCGATCACCAGGGTGCCGCAGCCGATCCCCCCGGCGCGACCCATGCCGCCGCCCCCGCCGCCCTCGGACGAGCGCACGGTGATGCGCGATGTATCGAATGGCCCGAGCCGCATTGCCGCCCCCTCCTTCTGCCGCGCGCTGCGCGCAAATCGCTGGACAGCCGCGCTGATGGCGGCAAAAGCGTGGCGCAACAAGCCCGAAGGTGCAGGAGAAGCAAGCAATGCTCAAGGCCAGGCGCGCGTTGGTGACCGGCTCGACCTCGGGGATTGGCCTTGCCATCGCCCGGGCGCTGGCGGCCGAGGGCGCCGAGGTGATCCTCAACGGCTTTGGCGATCCTGAGGAGATCGCGCGGCTCTGCGCCGAACTCGGCGCGCGCCACCACGGCGCCAACCTCATGGATCCGGCCGCAATCGCGGCGATGATGGACGAGATCGGCCCTGTTGATATCCTTGTGAACAACGCCGGGATGCAGCATGTCGCCCCGGTCGAGGAGTTTCCGCCGGAAAAGTGGGACGCGATCCTCGCGCTCAATCTCACCGCCGCCTTCCACACCACGCGCCTCGCGGTGCCGGCGATGAAGGCCAAGGGCTGGGGCCGCATCATCTCCACCGCCAGCGCCCATTCGCTTGCCGCCTCGCCGTTCAAGAGCGCCTATGTCGCCGCCAAGCACGGCCTTGCCGGCTTTACCAAGGTGATCGCGCTCGAACTCGCCACCCACGGCATCACCGCCAATTGCATCTCTCCGGGCTATGTCTGGACCCCGCTGGTCGAACAGCAGATCCCCGACACCATGGCCGCGCGCGGGCTTTCGCGCGAGGAGGTGATCCGTGACGTGCTGCTGGCCAAGCAGCCGACCAAGCGCTTCGTCGCGCCCGAGGAAGTCGCCGCGCTGGCGGTGTTCCTGTGCAGCGATGCCGCGGCCAGCATCACCGGGGCCAATTACAGCATCGACGGGGGCTGGACCGCCGAATGAGACCGGAAAGGCGCGGCTGGCTGTGGGCGCTCTTGGCAAGCCTTGCGCTTGCCGCCTGCGCAGCCCCGCCGCCGCGCCCCGGCCCACCGGTGGACGAGCGCGAGGCGATCGCCGCGCGGCTGAGGGCGGATATTGCCGTGCTGGCGAGCGACGAGTTTGCCGGGCGCAAGCCGGGCACGCCGGGCGGGCGGGCCACCTGGGCCTATCTGGAACGGCGCATGGCCGAGATCGGTCTGGTCTCGGGCACCGGCGATCCGGGCAGCTATTGGCGCTTGCCGGTGGAACTGGTGGCCAGCGCGCCCGAGACCGCGCGCCTCGTGCTCACCCACAGGAGTCGCAGCCTTGCCGTGCCCGAGGAAGCGGCGGCAGTCTTCACCCCGCGCCGCCGGGCGCTGGCGGTGGGCGGGCCGGGCACCGGGGTGCCGGTGGTGTTCGTCGGCTATGGCGATGGCTCGGTGCTCGGCGATGCGCTCGCCGGGGCGATCGCGGTGATGCTGGCCGATCCGCCGCGCGATGCGGCGCGGCGCGAGGCGCTGCTGCGCCAGCGCGCCACCGCGGTGGTGACGGTGCTGCCCGATGCGGCGGCGCTCGCCGCGGTCAGGCGCCGCGAGGGCCGAGCCCGGCTTGAGCTGGCGAGCGAGGAGGCCGACCGGCTCACCGCCTATCTCACCGAGGACGCGCTCGCCGAGGTGCTGGGGCCCAAGCGCTGGGCGCGGCTGCGCGCCGAGGCGCAAACCAGCGCCTTCGAGCCGCTCGAGCTCAACCTCGCCATGACGCTCGAGGCCACCTCCGACCGGCGCGAATTCGTCAGCTATAACGTGATTGGCCGCATTCCCGGCACCGCGCCGGGATCGGGAGCGGTGCTGCTGCTGGCCCATTGGGATCACCTCGGCGAATGTGCGCCGCCCGAGGCCACCGACCGGATCTGCAACGGCGCGGCCGACAATGCCAGCGGCCTTGCGGTGCTGCTTGAACTTGCCCGGCGCCTCAGGGCCGGCCCACCGCTCGGGCGCGATATCTATGTGCTTGCCGTCACCGCCGAGGAGGACGGGCTGCTCGGCACCCGCGCCTTCATCAAGGCGCCGCCGCTACCGCTTGAAAGCATCCTTGCCGCCTTCAATTTCGACATGGTCGCGCTCGCCCCGGCAGGCGCGCCGCTCGGCTTTGTCGGGCGCGGGCAGACCAAGCTCGATGGCCTCATCCTCGAGACCATCGCGGCAAGCGGCAGGCGGCTTGGCGACCAGGCGCTCGCCGACAGCTTCCTCCAGCGTCAGGATGGCTGGGCGCTCAATCAGCACGGTGTGCCTGCGGTGCTGCTTTCGAGCACCTATGGCAGCGAGGCGGTGCTGCGCCCTTTCCTTGACAGTCACTATCACCGCCCTTCGGACGAGGCCCGGCGCATCGAGCTTGGCGGGGCGATCGATGACCTTTTGCTGCACGAGCGGCTTATCCGCCTGATCGCCGATCCGGCTCGCTATCAGCCGCCGCCCGCGGCGCGGCCCTAGCGCTTGGCTCCAAGCGCGGTTACATGGGCCGCCACGATTCTCCCTTGCCGGAGCCTTGCTCTCTCGATCACGCGGAAAGTGGCAGCCATGGATATCCCCCTCGGCCTTACCTTTGATGACGTGCTGCTGCGCCCGCGCGAATCGGGCGTGCTGCCGAGCATGGCCGACACCTCGACGCGGCTGACCCGCGAGATCGGCCTCAACATCCCGGTGCTCTCGGCGGCGATGGACACCGTGACCGAGGCCGACATGGCGATCGCCATGGCGCAATTGGGCGGGATCGGGGTGCTCCACCGCAACCTCGATATCGAGGCGCAATGCGCCGCGGTGCGCGCGGTCAAGCGCTATGAGAGCGGGATGGTGGTCAACCCCATCACCATTGGCCCCGATGCCACGCTGGGCGAGGCCCAGGCGCTGATGCAGGCCAACCGCATCAGCGGCATCCCGGTGGTTGATGGCACCGGCAAGCTGGTGGGCATTCTCACCAACCGCGATGTGCGCTTTGCCGAGAACCCGGCGCAGCCGGTGCGCGAGCTGATGACCACCGAGAACCTTGCCACCGTGCCGCTCGGCACCAGCCAGGACGAGGCCCGCCGCCTGCTGCATGCGCGCCGGATCGAGAAGCTGCTGGTGGTCGATGAGGATTATCGCTGCATCGGCCTCATCACCGTCAAGGACATCGAGAAGGCGGTGACCTACCCGGCCGCCACCAAGGATGCCGCCGGGCGCCTGCGCGTCGCCGCGGCGACGACCGTGGGCGATCTCGGCTTTGCCCGCACCGAGGCGCTGATCGACGCGGAGGTCGATGTGATCGTGATCGACACCGCCCATGGCCACAATGTCGAGGTCGCCCGCGCGGTCGAGCGGGTGAAGAAGCATTCCAATGCGGTGCAGGTGATCGCCGGCAATGTCGCCACCGCCGAGGCCACCCGCGCGCTGATCGATGCCGGGGCCGATGCGGTCAAGGTCGGGATCGGGCCGGGCTCGATCTGCACCACCCGGGTGGTGGCGGGCGTGGGCGTGCCGCAATTGACCGCGATCATGGAAAGCGCTGCGGAAGCCGCCAAGGCGGGCGTGCCGGTGATCGCCGATGGGGGCCTCAGAACCTCGGGCGATGCCGCCAAGGCGCTCGCCGCGGGGGCCTCGAGCGTGATGATCGGCTCGATGCTCGCCGGCACCAGCGAAAGCCCGGGCGAGGTGTTCCTCTATCAGGGCCGTTCCTACAAGGCCTATCGCGGCATGGGCAGCGTGGGGGCGATGGCGCGCGGCTCGGCGGATCGCTATTTCCAGCAGGATGTCAGCGCGATGAAGCTGGTGCCCGAGGGGATCGAGGGCCAGGTGCCCTTCAAGGGCCCGGCGGCCGATGTGATCCACCAGCTCGTCGGCGGGATCAAGGCGGCGATGGGCTATACCGGCGCTGCCACGATCCCCGAGCTTCAGGCGCGCGCGCAATTCGTGCGCATCACCAATGCCGGGTTGTCGGAAAGCCACGTCCACGATGTCGCCATCACCCGTGAGGCGCCCAATTATCCCACCCGCTAGGGGCGGGCGATGACCCCGGCGGCGCGCGTCCAGGCGGCGATCGAGCTGCTCGACCAGATCATTGCCTCAGCGCGCGCCAAGGGTGCCCCGGCAGACCGCCTTATCGCCGACTATTTCCGCGCCCGCCGCTATGCCGGGGCGAAGGACCGGCGCGCGGTGCGCGAGCTGGCCTATCGCGCCATCCGCCTGTGCGGCCCCGTGCCTGCCAGCGGGCGCGCGGCGATGCTGGCGCTCTCCGAGACCGATCCGGCGCTCGCGGGCTGTTTCGATGGCTCCCCTCATGGCCCCGCGCCGCGCGGCAAGGGCGAGAAGGCCGCCGCGACCGGCCTTGCCCCGAAGTGGCTTGCCGCTGCCTTGCGCGGCTCGGGCCTTGGCACGCCCGAGATCGCCGCGCTGCTGGAGCGCGCCCCGCTCGATGTGCGGGTCAATGCCCTCAAGGCCGACCGCGGCCGCATCGACCTGCCCGAACCGGGCGAAGCGCTCGCCAGCGCGCAGGGCCTGCGCTTTGCTGCGGGCACCCCGGTCGAACAATGGGAGGCCTATGCCCAAGGCCTGATCGAAGTGCAGGACCTGGGCAGCCAGCTCATCGTCGAGGCGCTTCCCGTGGCGCGCGGGGATACCATCATCGATCTGTGCGCGGGCGCCGGGGGCAAGACGCTCGCGCTGGCCGCGCGGCTGGGCAATGGCGCAAGCCTGATCGCCGCCGACACCGACAAGCGCCGCCTCGGCAATCTTGCTCCGCGTGCCGACCGCGCGGGCGCGGCGATCGCGCAGATCGTGCTGCTCGATCCCGGCCGCGAGATTGAGGCCCTTGCCCCCTGGGCGGGCAAGGCCGATCATGTGCTGGTTGATGCGCCGTGCTCGGGCAGCGGCACCTGGCGGCGCAATCCCGAAGGGCGCTGGCGGCTCGATCGGGCGGAACTGGCGCGGCTCACGGCGCTCCAGGACCATGTGCTCGATCTCGCGGTGCAATTGGTGCGTCCCGGGGGCAGCATCGCCTTTGTCACCTGTTCGCTGCTTGATGCCGAAGGGGCAGAGCGGATCGCCACCTTCCTCGCGCGCCATCCGGGCTGGCGCAGCGAGGCCGTGCCCCTTCCCCTTGGCACGCCGCGGGGCGAAGGAATGCGGCTCGATCCGCTTCATCACGGCACTGATGGTTTTTTCATCGCGGCCTTGCGTTCACCATGATAGCTTCGCATGATATGCCCCCAGCCGGTTCCCGGATCGATGCCATCAAGGAGCTTGTGATGCGTTTTGCGCCCGCTGCCGCTGCCCTTGCGCTGTGCCTTGCGATCAGTGCCAGCGTCACCACCGCGGGCGGGCGCGCCGCCCCCGATCCGCGCGCCGCGGCGCTGCTGGCCGAGGGCCGCGCGGCGCTGGCCGCGGGCGATGCCGAAGCGGCGACCGATGCCTTCGAGGCGGCGCTGGCTCTCGATCCCGGCTTCACCCCGATCTTCATCGATCTCGCTGAGGCGGCGCGCCAGCAGGGCCTGCAGGGCAAGGCGATCCGCTATTACCGTGAGGCGCTGGCGCGCGAGCCGGGCAATCTTGCCGCGATCTCGGGCGAGGGCGCCGCGCTGGCCGAAAAGGGCGCGGTGGAGAAGGCCAAGCGCAACCTTGCCACGCTGCAATCGCTTTGCGGGGCCGATTGCCCCGAGGCCCGGGCGCTGCAATCCTCGATCGCGCGTGGGGGAGCGCCGCGGCTTGCCGCCGAGAGCAGCGCCGAGCCGGCCTCAGCCGCCAATTGAGGCGCGGATCAGCGGGGCGAACTCGGCCACCACCGCTTCATAGACCGCGCGCTTGAAGGGGATGATGAGCCGCGGCAGCTCCTCCGGCTCCACCCAGCGCCAGGCCTTGAACTCGGGCGGGTGGTGTGCGGCAAGATCGATGTCGCTGTCCTCACCAAGGAAGCGGCCGAGGAACCAGTGCTGTTCCTGCCCGCGATAGCGCCCCTTCCACACCTTGCCCAGAAGTTCGGGCGGCAGATCATAGAGATGGGGCCGCGCGCTGCGGGCGATCACCTCGACGAGATCGGGGGCAATGCCGGTCTCCTCGGCAAGCTCGCGCAGCGCCGCGGCGGCGACATCCTCGCCCGGGTCGATCCCGCCCTGCGGCATCTGCCAGAAGCCATGGGCGCTGGCATCGATCCGCTCGCCGACGAAGACGCGGCCTTCCCGGTTGACCAGCATGAAGCCAGCGCAGGGGCGATAGGGCAGGCTGGCAGGATCGCTCATGCGGGGTTTGCCAGCATGAACTGCATCGCCGCGATGACGCGTTCGAGGTCGGCCTGCGTGCTCGGCACCATCTGGCGCAGGTTGGTGAAGGAGTGCGTGACCCCGCGCATCTCGAGGAACACGCAGTCGCGCCCGGCATCGATAAGCGCCTTGGCATAGGCGCGGCCCGAATCGCGGATCGGATCGAGGCTGGCGGTCACCACGATGGTGGGGGGCGCGTTGTCGTGCCGCCCGAGGATCGGAAAGCCGCGGGGGTCAGAGCGATCGGCACCATAGGCGGCATCGAAGAAGGCCATGGTCTCGGCGGTGAGAAGATAGCCCTCGGAAAAGGCGGCCATGCTCTCCGAGCTGACCGCATCGGCCACCAGCGGGAAGATCGGCACCTGCAGCACCACCGGAACGGCAGCCGGGCTGGCGGCGAGCAATTGGCCGACCACCACCGTGGCATTGCCCCCGGCCGAATCACCGATGGTGATGATGCCGCTCGCGGTAAGGCCCAGCTCGGCGGGGCTGGAAGCGATCCAGCGCGTTGCCGCCTCGCAATCGAGGATTGCGGCGGGGAAGGGCGCCTCGGGCGCGCGGGCATAGTGGACCGCGACCAGCGGCAGATCCATGAGCGCAGCGATCTCGGTGCACAGCGCATGGTGGGTATCGAGATCGCCGATGACAAAGCCGCCGCCGTGGAAGAAGGTGATGACGGGCGTTGGCCCCTCGCGGCTCTCGCGCGGGTCGTAGAGACGTAAGGCAATCTCGCCCTTGGGGCCGGGGCAGGAAAGATCGCGGATCACCGGCAGCGCGCGCGCCGGGCGGTCGGCAAGGTTGTGCATGGCAAGGTAGGAGGCGCGCGCCTCATCGAGGCTCATTTCGCTGAGCTTGGGCCCGTTCACCTGCGCCATCATCTCGAGGAAGGCCTTCATGTCGGGGCGGATATAGGGGGTGTCGGTCATGCTCTCTCCCGTGTCTTTGGCGCTGCGATAGGCGAGGGCGGGCAGCTTCGCCAAGCGCATTTGCGCTCGCGCGCGCGCACGCGCCGCGCTAGCGCTGCAAAGCGATGGACAATCTGACCCATAGCCTTGTCGGTGCGGTGCTGGGGCAGGCGGGGCTGAAGCGCACCACGGGGCTTGCCATGCCGGCCCTCATCATCGGGGCGAACCTGCCCGATGTGGACGTGGGCTGCTTCTTCTGGCTCGAGGGCACCGAGCACCTCGCCTTCCGCCGCGGCATTACCCACGGCCCTCCCGCGCTGGTGCTGCTGCCGCTGGTGCTGGCGGGGCTGCTGTGGGGCTTTGATCGCTGGCAGGAGCGGCGCGGCACGCGGCCCGAGGCGCGGGCGCCGGTGCGGTTTGGCTGGCTTTACGCGATGGCCTTCATCGGCTGCCTCAGCCATCCGGCGCTCGACTGGCTCAACGTCTATGGCATTCGCCTGCTCGAGCCGTTCTCCTCGCGGTGGTTCTACGGCGATACGCTGTTCATCATTGATGTGTGGCTGTGGGCGATCTTGATCGGCAGCGTGTGGTGGTCGCGGCGGCGGGAGAAGGCTGGGGCGGAGTGGATGCGGCCTGCGCGGGTGGGGCTGGCGGCGATGCTGGCCTATATCGGGGTGAATGCGGGATCGACGTGGGCCGCGAAGAATTACTACGACTTTAGCCCTGTCGGCGGATCGCCTGTGATTGCCAGCCCCTTACCCATCCGAGGCCCCTTCGGCAGAGAGTTGATCAGCGGGGAGAATGGCCGTTATGCGATCGACAGCGATGTGGTTGGTGACTGCAAGCTGCCGGACTTCACCGAGATCCGCCGCAGCAATTCCCAACTCGACGCCTTCCTGTTCTGGTCGCGCGCGCCCTTCGCGGTGCGGGCCGAGGACGGCTCGGTGATCCTCTACGACGCCCGCTTCTACGATCCGCGCGCGCGGGACCGGTTCTCGGTCGCGCTGCCGGATGTGACATGCGAGGAACTTCCCAAGGGGTAGGCGCATTACCGTCCCACACCCGTTCGGGCTGAGCTTGGCGAAGCCCTGCTTTTCACTTTCTCGCTTAGAGCCGGAAGAAGGACAGCCCTTCGACAAGCTTAGGGCGAACGGAGGTTGCTCTTGAGTTCCCCCCAAATCGTATGGCTGCGGCGCGATCTGCGCCTCGCCGATAACCCCGCGCTCTACCACGCCGCCAAGGCTGGCCCGGTCGTGGCTGTCTATGTGCTCGACGACGCAAGCCCCAGGCACCACGCCTATGGCGGGGCCTCGCGCTGGTGGTTGCATCATTCGCTGGCGAGCCTTGCTCGGAGCCTAGAAGCCAAGGGCAGCCGCCTGATCCTCCGGCGCGGCGAGGCGGTGGCGGAGCTGACCAAGCTGGCGCAGGAGGTCGGCGCGGCCACGATCCACGCCAATTGCCATTACGAGCCGTGGTGGCTCAATGCCGAGCGCAAGCTCGCCAAGTCGCTCGATCTCAAGCTCTATCACGGCAATTACCTGATGCCCCCGGGCAGCATCACCACCGGCACCGGCGGGCCATACAAGATCTACACCCCCTTTGCCCGCGCGCTGCGCGCCGCCTTGCCGCCGCGTGCCGAACTCCCCGCGCCCGAAAGGCTGGAAGCGCCCGCCGCATGGCCTGAGAGCGATGATCTTGCCTCGTGGCAGCTCCTGCCCACCCGGCCCGATTGGGCGGGGGGCCTGCGCGACTTCTGGCAGGTGGGCGAGGAGGCCGCGCACAGGCGCCTCGAGGCCTGGGCGGCCGATCTTGATGACTATGACGACAAGCGCAATTTCCCCAGCGAAGACAAGGTCTCGCACCTCTCCCCGCACCTCCATTTTGGCGAGATCTCGCCGATCCAGATCTGGCACCGTTTCAGCGACAGGCGCTCGAAAGGCTGGGAAACCTTCGAGGGCGAACTGATCTGGCGCGACTATGCGCAAAACGCGATCCTGCAATATCCCGCCTATGCGACGCGCAATTACAATGCCGCCTTTGACCGCTTTCCCTGGCGCGATCCTGCCACCGACGAGGCCGCCGCGCGCGATCTTGAAGCCTGGCAGCAGGGCCGCACCGGCTATCCCATCGTCGATGCCGGGATGCGCCAGCTGTGGCACACCGGCTGGATGCACAACCGCGTGCGGATGATCACCGCGAGCTTTCTCATCAAGCACCTGCTGATCGACTGGCGCGAGGGCGAGAAGTGGTTCTGGGATTGCCTCGTCGATGCCGACTATGCCTCCAACGCCACCAACTGGCAGTGGACCGCGGGCACCGGGGTCGATGCCAACATGTTCGGCCGCATCATGGCCCCGCTCAGCCAGTCGGAGAAGTTCGACGCGGCGCGCTATATCCGCACCTATGTGCCGGAACTGAAGGGGCTGGAGGAGCCTTACGTCCACGATCCCGAGGAATATGGGCGCAGGCCCGCCGCCTATCCGCGCAAGATCATCGCCCACCGCGCCGCGCGCGAGCGGGCGCTCGCGGCACTCAAGACGCTCAAAACCGCCTGAGGCGCTTGCCCTTTCCCGCCGCATCCGCCTATGGCGGGGCCACAAGGGGAGAAAGGACAGCATATGGGCATGATCGCGCGCGCCGCCTCGGGGATTGTTGGTGCCGCCTTGGTGGCACTGGCGCCGCTGCCCGCGCTGGCCGGGCCAGAGGCAGGTACGGTGACGCTGCACCAGCCGCCGCCGCGCGCGCCAGAGGATTTGCAGGTGCTGTTCTGGAGCGATGCCGAGCGCAGCGCGCGGTTCCGGGCGATGGAACAGTGGTTTGCCGGGCACGAGGTGCCGCCCGCTCCGGCGCCGCGCGCGCTGCCTGAGGGCGCGCAGCTCGCGCCCGAGCTTCGCGCCGAACTCGAAGCGGTCATGGCCGAAACCAACACCGCCGGGCTAATGGTGGTGCAGGACGGGAAGGTGCGCTTTCAATCCTATCGCCTTGGCCTTGGCCCCGATGACCGCTGGACCAGCTTCTCGGTGGCCAAGAGCTTCACCTCCACCCTGCTCGGCGCGGCGGTGAAGGATGGCTTCATCACCAGCCTCGACGATCCGGTGACCAAATATATTCCCGGCCTTGCGGGCAGCGCCTACGAGGGTGTGAGCGTCAAGCAGCTTGCCACCATGACGAGCGGGGTGAAGTGGAACGAGGATTACACCGATCCGGCAAGCGATGTGGCGCAGATGAACCGCTTTGTCGTCGCATATGGCCCCGATGCCATTGTCGAGCAGATGAAGCGCCTCCCGCGCGAGGCCGAGCCGGGCACCAAGTGGGTTTACAAGACCGGCGAGACCAATCTCATCGGCGTCCTGGTGGAAAATGCGGTGGGAAGGCCGCTTGCCGAATATGCCAAGGCCAAGATCGTCGATCCGGCGGGCTTTGCCGGCCCGATGTTCTGGATGGTCGATCCGCGCGGGGGCAATATCGGCGGGTGCTGCCTTTCGCTCAGGCTTGCCGATTATGCCCGCATGGGCCTTTTCGCGCTCGAAGGGGGCAAGGGGGTGGTGCCCGAGGGCTGGTTTGCCGAGGCGGGCGCGGCCAAGGTGAGCTTTGCCCCGCAGCGGCCGGGCTTTGGCTATGGCTATCAGTGGTGGGCCTATCCCGATGGGGCCTATGGCGCGCAAGGCATCTTCGGCCAGGCGATCACCATCGTGCCGGCCAAGCGGCTGGTGATCGCCTATGTCGGCAATTGGGCGCAGGCCAGCGGCGGACCGGAGCGCGCGCGCCTGCTTGCGCTCAGCCAGAAGATCGCCGCAAGCCTTGACTAGCGCCGCCCGCGCCGCGAGCGGCTCAGATCATCTGGCGATAGACCCCGACATTGCTGTAGCGCTGGAGGATATTGTCGTGCACGATCGGGCTTAACAGCTCGGCAAAGGCGCAGCCGACGATGCAATTGTCCCACCACACCACCTCGGCCTGGAGCGCCTCCAGCCCCGGCAGGGTGAGCCAACAGATCTGCCCTTCGTGCATCCGGTTGATCGCCGCGGCGGAAAAGCCCGAGATCGAAAGATCGTGCACCACGCTCTGGAACGCCCGCCCGCCCGAGGCGCGCAGGGTGGCCGGGATGGTGAGCTTGGTGCGCGGGGCGCAGCGGTCTTCCTGCGCTGCCCTGCTGTAGGGATCAAGGTCGCGTCGCATCGCTGTGTGCCCTGACTGGTCTGGCTGCGGGATGGCCCTGTTGCGGGCCACTTGCGCGTGTGCGCCGCCAATCCCTAAGGCCATCTTTCCAAACGGGGTTAACCCGCGGGCAATCAGGCGCCCTGTTCGATGCGTTCGCGGTGGAGGCCATCAAAGCCCGCCGCGATCAGCGCCACCAGGCGATCGGCCACCACCTCGGGCGGCTTGACGCTCGCCGGATCCTCGCCCGGATAGGCGCGCGCGCGCATCTGCGTGCGGGTCGCGCCGGGATCGATGATCGCGACGCGCAGCGGCGCAAGGCGTTCTACCTCGGCGGCATAGGTGGCAAGCAGGTTTTCAAACGCCGCCTTGGTCGCGCCATAGGCCCCCCAATAGGCCCGCGGCGCGGCGGCAACGCTGCTGGTAAGGCCGATGAGCTTGCCCGCCGCGGCGCGGCGCAGGAGCGGATCGAAGCCCGCGATCAGCGCCTGGGTGGCCACCACATTGGTGAGCAGCGCCTGGTTGAACTGCTTGGGATCGATCTGCGCGGTCGGGGTCAGCTCGGGCAGATAGGCCGCAGCCAGCACGAGAATGTCGAGCGCCTGCCAGCGCCCCGCCACCGCCGCGGCGAGGCGGGCCACCGCATCGGGCTCGGCCAGATCGAGCGGGGCGATGGTCGAACTGCCGCCCGCGGCGTGGATCGCATCCTCGACCTCCTCGAGCGCCTTGACCTTGCGCGCCACGAGGATGACATGCGCGCCGGCCGCGGCCAGAGCCTTGGCAGTGGCAGCGCCGATGCCGCGGCTGGCTCCGGTGACGAGCGCGGTCTGCCCGGCGAGCGGTTTGTCGGTTTGGGTCATGCTGTCTCAGGCGGCCTTGGGATCGGCAAAGGGAAGCTCGGCGCTGCGCGCCTCGGCGATGGCAAGATCGGTGAGGCTGGTGGGATAGTCGCCGGTGAAGCAGGCATCGCAGAATTGCGGGCAGGCCGGATCGCGCCCCTCCTTGCCCACCGCGCGATAAAGCCCCTCGATCGAGATGAAGGCGAGGCTGTCGGCCTTGATGAAGGCGCGCATCGCCTCAAGCTCCATCCGCGCGGCGAGCAGCTTGGAGCGCTCCGGCGTATCGACCCCATAGAAGCAGGAATGGGCCGTGGGCGGGCTGGCGACGCGGAAATGCACCTCGCGCGCCCCGGCATCGCGCATCATCTCGACGATCTTGAGCGAGGTGGTGCCGCGCACGATCGAATCGTCGATGAGGACGATGCGCTTGCCTTCCACCAGCGCGCGGTTGGCATTGTGCTTGCGCTTGACGCTCGAATGGCGCGCGCCGTCGCCAGGCTGGATGAAGGTGCGCCCGACATAGTGCGAGCGGATGATGCCAAGCTCGAAGGGCAGGCCCGATTCCTGGGCAAAGCCGATCGCGGCGGGCACCCCGCTGTCGGGCACGGGCACCACCACATCGGCGCTGCAGGGGGCCTCGCGCGCCAACTGGATGCCGATTGCCTTCCTCGCCTCATAGACGCTGCGCCCGGCGAACACCGAATCGGGACGGCTGAAATAGACATGCTCGAAGATGCAGGGGCGCGGCGGCAGGCTGCCGAAGGGGCGCACCGAGCGGATCTCGCCGGCGAAGTTGACCAGCACCAGCTCGCCCGGCTCGACCTCGCGGATGAGCTCGGCCCCGACGACATCGAAAGCGACCGTTTCCGAAGCAAAGACGATCGCCTCGCCGATGCGGCCCATCACCAGCGGGCGAATGCCGAGCGGATCGCGGCAGGCGATCATGCCTTCGGGCGTCATCACGATGAGGGCATAGGCGCCTTCGACCAGCCGCAGCGCATCGACCAGCCGGTCGGCGATGGTGGGATAGCGGCTGGTGGCAACCAGGTGGATGATCACCTCGGTGTCCGAGGTCGACTGGAAGATCGAACCCTTGCTGACGAGGTCGCCGCGCAGCACCATCGCGTTGGAGATGTTGCCATTATGCGCCACGGCAAAGCCGCCGCTGGCAAGATCGGCATAGAGCGGCTGGACGTTCCTGAGGCCCGATCCGCCGGTGGTGGAATAGCGCACGTGGCCTGCCGCCATGTGCCCGGGAAGCGCGGCGATCGCCTCGGCGTTGGAGAAGTTCTCGGCCACATGGCCAAGCCCGCGGCGGGCATAGAACTCCTGCCCGTCATAGCTCACGATCCCGGCGGCTTCCTGCCCGCGGTGCTGGAGCGCGTGGAGCCCGAGCGCGGTGATCGCCGCGGCATCGGCGGCGTTGATCGCGCCGAAGATGCCGCATTCCTCGCCGAGCTTGTCGCCCTCGGCATCGCGCCAGGGATGGGTCAGATTGCAGGGTGTCATCGGCATCACCAACCTGTGCGTCTCGCCCGGCGCCGTCGCGCTCCGCCCCAATGGCGATGTGACCGATCAATTACAAGTGCCCGCACCGCTGCAACCCCCGCATTTTTGGCGACCGTGATGTGACCACCCCGCCCGGGGACAGGCCCGGGGACAGGCCCGGGGACAGGGATGCGGGCGGGATTGCCGAGCGCGCGCGCGCGCCCTAGATGCATCCCGCACCGCAGCTTTCCGGGCCTCATCGTTCCTCTCATGCTTTCCCCCTTCGAATGGATGATCGCCAAGCGCTACCTCTGGCCCGGCCGGGGCGAGGCCTTCATCGCGCTGGTGGCCGGCATCTCGGTGGGGGTGGTGGCGCTTTCTGTGGCGCTGCTGGTAGTGGTGATGAGCGTGATGAACGGCTTTCGCGCCGAACTGCTCGAGAAGATCACCAGCCTCAACGGCCATGCCGTGGTGCAGGCCTATGGCGGGCGGATCGAGGACTGGCAGCGCATCATCGCCCGGCTCGAGCGCACGCCCGGGGTGCGCGAAGCCTCGCCGCTGATCGAGCAGCCCCTGCTCGCGAGCTACGGCGGGCGGGTGGAGGCGGTGTTCGTGCGCGGCCACACCGATGCCGATATCCGCGCGCTTTCCGACAAGGTGCTGATCGGCGATATTGCCAATGTGCTCGACGGGTCAGGCCGGGTCGCGCTCGGCAGCCGGCTGGCGCAGAACCTCGGGGTGCGGGTGGGCGATATCATCACCATCATCAACCCCCAGGGCCGCACCACGCCCTTCGGCACCTCGATCCGCCAAGTGGGCTACGAGGTCGGCGCGATCTTCGAGGTCGGCATCTACACCTTCGACGAGAAGTTCGTGGTGATGCCCTTGAAGGACGCGCAGACCCTGCTGCTGATGGGCGATGCCGTGGCGCAGATCGAGGTGACGGTGGACGATCCCGACCGGGTCGGCACGATCCTTGCGCCCGTGGCCGAGAGCCTGTCGGGCAAGGCGGTGATTGCCGACTGGAAGACCATGAACGCAGCGCTGTTCGAGGCCCTGCAGGTCGAGCGCGTGGCGATGTTCTTTGCCTTGAGTTTCATGGTGCTGGTTGCGGCCTTCAATATCCTTTCGAGCCTCGTCATGCTGGTGCGCGCCAAGACCCGCGACATCGCGATCATGCGCACCATGGGGGCAACCCGGCGAAGCCTGCTCAAGATCTTCGTCACCACCGGCACCACCGTGGGGGCGATCGGCACCGCGGCGGGCCTGGTGCTGGGCGCAATCGTGCTGTTCTTCCGCGAACAGATCGTCGCGGCCATCGCCTTTGCCACCGGCCAGCAGATCTGGGATCCGGAGGTGCGCTTCCTTTCCACCCTGCCGTCGCGCACCGATCCGTGGGAGGTGGCCGGGATCATCGCGCTGGCGCTCACCTTGAGCTTCCTTGCCACGCTCTACCCCGCGCTCAAGGCTGCCAACACCGATCCGGTGCAGGTGCTGCGCTATGAATAGGGTGGAGCCGATCGTGGCGCTGCGCGGCCTTAAGCGCAGCTTCATCCAGGGGGGGGAGCGCATCGAGGTGCTGCGCGGGGTCGATCTTGACATCATGCCGGGCGAGATCGTCGCGCTGCTCGGGCCTTCGGGCTCGGGCAAATCGACCATGCTCCAGGCGGTCGGCCTGCTCGAGGGCGGGTTTGAAGGCTCGATCCGCATCGCCGGGGTCTGCGCCGAGGAGCTTTCCGCCGATGCGCGCACGCAATTGCGGCGCGAGCACCTTGGCTTTGTCTATCAGTTCCACCACCTGCTCCCCGATTTCGACGCGCGCGAGAACGTGGTGATGCCGCAGATGATCCTTGGCCGCCCGCGCGCCGAGGCCGATGCGCGGGCCGAGGCGCTGCTTGCCGGGCTTGGGCTTGGCGCGCGGCTCACCCACCGGCCCAGCCAGCTTTCGGGCGGCGAGCAGCAGCGCGTCGCCGTGGCCCGGGCGCTGGCCAACCGGCCGGCGCTGGTGCTTGCCGACGAGCCGACCGGCAATCTCGACGAGGCGACCTCGGACGTGGTGCTCGCCCAGTTCCTCGCGCTGGTGCGGGGCGAGGGCAGCGCCGCGCTGGTTGCCACCCACAACGAACGCCTCGCCGCAAAGATGGACCGGGTGGTGCGGCTCAAGGACGGGGTGCTGCACGAACAGGAAGGGCAGATGCCATGACCACGATTGCCGATTTCACCGTTACCACCAACCGCGGCGAGCCGCTCGATCTCAAGGACAAGCTCGGCAAGGTGCTGCTCGTGGTCAACACCGCCTCCAAATGCGGCTTCACACCGCAATATGAAGGGCTCGAGGCGCTCTATCAGCGCTACAAGGACAGGGGCTTTGAGGTGCTGGGCTTTCCCTGCAACCAGTTCGGCGCGCAGGAGCCGGGCAGCAACGAGGAGATCGCCCAGTTCTGCAGCGTCAACTTTGGCGTCACCTTCCCGCTGATGGCCAAGATCGAGGTCAATGGCCCCGATGCCTCGCCGCTGTTCGACTGGATGAAGCGCGAGGCCAAGGGGGTGCTGGGCACCAGCGCGATCAAGTGGAACTTCACCAAGTTCCTGATCGACCGCGAGGGCAGGGTGGTGCGCCGCTATGCCCCCACCGATACGCCCGAGCGGATCGCGCGCGATATCGAGGCGCTGCTGTGAGGCGCGCCGGGCGCGGCTGTGGACAACCCGCGCCGCGGCGGGCTGCGGGAATCGCCGCCATGGCCTAGGCTTGGCCCATGCCCTTTGCCCGCTTCGTCCCGCTGCGCGTGTTTTCGAGCTATTCGATGCTCGAGGGGGCGATCGATCCCAAGGCGATCGCCAGGCTCGCGCGCGAGCGCGGCTTTCCCGCCATCGCCATCTGCGACCGCAACGGGCTTTATGCCGCGATGGCCTTCGCCGCGGCGTGCAAGAGCGAAGGGGTGCAGCCGATCATCGGCGCGCTGCTGGGGGTGGCGCGCGAGGAGGGCGGGGCGGCGATCGATCACCTGCCGCTCTATGCCAAGGACGAGGCGGGCTATGCCAATCTGTGCCACCTCGTCTCCAGGGCCCATCTCGATCGCCCGCTCGAGCGCGCGCCGCATGTCACGCTGGCTGATCTGGAAGGCCGCAGCGAGGGTCTGATCGCGCTCACCGGGGCGGAAGAGGGGGCGCTCACCCGGCTGCTTGCCGAGGGCCAGCACGAGGCGGCCGCGCGGCTGGCCGAGCGGCTGATGCAGCTTTTTCCCGGGCGGCTCTATGTCGAACTGGCGCGCCATGGCGATCCGGTCTGCGCACGCGCCGAGGAGGCGCTGATCGATCTGGCCTATGCGCGCGATCTGCCGCTGGTGGCCACCAACCCTGCCAATTTCGCCGAGCCGCAGATGCACGCCGCGCATGATGCCATGCTGTGCATCGCCCATTCCACCCACCTTGAGGCGGAGGAGCGGGTGCGCTCGAACCCGCAGGCCTTCGTCAAGTCGGCGGCGATGATGGAGGAGCTGTTTGCCGACCTGCCCGAGGCCATCGCCAACACCTTGGTGATTGCCCAGCGCTGCGCGGTCGCCCCGCCCTATCGCAAGCCGATCCTGCCGAGCCTCGCCGGCGACCAGGCGGGCGAGGCGCGGATGCTGGCCGAGGATGCGCGCCGCGGGCTCGAGGCGCGGCTGGCCGCCTATCCCGATCTCAGCGAGGAGGAACGCCGCGCCTATTTCGATCGCCTCGCCTTCGAGGTCGAGGTGATCACCAAGATGGGCTTTCCCGGCTATTTCCTCATCGTTGCCGATTTCATCAAATGGGCCAAGCAGCAGGGCATTCCGGTGGGGCCGGGGCGCGGTTCGGGGGCGGGCTCGCTGGTCGCCTGGGCGCTCACCATCACCGATCTCGATCCGATCCGCCTGGGGCTGCTGTTCGAGCGCTTCCTCAATCCCGAGCGCGTCTCGATGCCCGATTTCGATATCGACTTCTGCGAAACCCGCCGCGGCGAGGTGATCCGCTATGTCCAGGCCAAATACGGGGCCGATCACGTCGCCCAGATCATCACCTTCGGCAAGCTGAAGGCGCGCGCGGTGCTGCGCGATTGCGGGCGCATCCTGCAGTTGAGCTATGACCAGGTTGATCGGCTGTGCAAGATGGTGCCCAACCATCCCACCGATCCCTGGACGCTGCCGCGCGCGCTCAACGGCGTGGCCGAGTTCAAGCGCGAATATGACAATGATCCCGAGGTCAGGCGCATGGTTGACCTCGCCATGCAGCTTGAAGGCCTGCCGCGCAATTCCTCCACCCATGCCGCCGGTGTGGTGATCGGCGATCGCCCGCTGGCAGAGCTGGTGCCGCTCTACCGCGATCCGCGTTCGGACATGCCGGTGACCCAGTTCGACATGAAGCATGTCGAGAGCGCCGGCCTCGTCAAGTTCGACTTTCTCGGGCTCAAGACGCTCTCGGTGTTGCGCAAGGCGGTCGATCTGCTCGCCGCGCGCGGCATTGGCATCGATCTGGGCGCCCTGCCGCTCGACGATCCGGCGGTCTATCAGCTGATGCAGGCGGGCAACACCGTGGGGGTGTTCCAGCTTGAATCGGAAGGGATGCGCCGCACGCTCAAATCGGTAAAGCCCACCAATTTTGGCGACATCATCGCGCTGGTCTCGCTCTACCGGCCCGGGCCGATGGACAATATCGACCTGTTCGGCCAGCGCAAGGCGGGGCTGGTGCCGATCGAATATCCCCATCCCAGGCTCGAGCAGATCCTCGCCGAGACCTACGGCATCTTCGTCTATCAGGAACAGGTGATGCAGGCCGCGCAGGTGCTGGCCGGCTATTCGCTGGGCGAGGCCGACCTCTTGCGCCGGGCGATGGGCAAGAAGATCAAGGAGGAGATGGACGCCCAGCGCGCCCGCTTTGTCGAGGGCTGCGGCAAGGTTTCCGATATCCCGCCCCAGCGTGCCAACGAGCTGTTCGACCTCATCGACAAGTTTGCCGGCTATGGCTTCAACAAGAGCCACGCCGCGGCCTATGCCCTGCTCGCCTATCAGACCGCCTGGCTCAAAGCCCATTATCCCGAGGAGTTCTACGCCGCCTCGATGTGCTTCGACATGCACCAGTCGGACAAGCTCAGCGTGTTTGTCGATGACGCGCGGCGCTATCCCAATGGGGCGGGCGGCGTTGCCATCCTGCCGCCCGCAATCAACGCCAGCGAGGCCGAATTCACCGTAGAGCAGACCGATGCGGGCTATGGCGTGCGCTATGCGCTCGCAGGCATCCGCAATGTCGGGGAAAAGGCGATGGAGGCGATCGTCGCCGAGCGCCGGGCGCGCGGGCCCTTCGCCAGCCTCAAGGATTTCTTCGAGCGCCTGCCCCCGGGCAGCATGAACCGCCGCCAACTGGAAGCGCTGATCGGTGCGGGCGCGCTCGATGAGCTCGAGCCCGATCGCGCCCTGCTCCACGCCAATGCCGAGCACCTGATGGCGCTTGCCGAGGCGGCCGCGCGCGAGCGCAGCAGCGGGCAGGGCGGGCTGTTCGGCGGCGATGCGGGCGAGGCCGCGGCGCTGCGCCTGCAGCCGGCCGCGCCCTGGAGCCGGGCCGAGCGCATGGCCAAGGAACGCGAGAATTTCGGCTTCTTCTTCTCCGCCCACCCGGTGCAGCAATATCGCGCCATCGCCTCGGCCAATGGCGCGCGCTCCTACCAGAGCCTGATCGAGGCCGGGGCGCCGCCGGGCGGGCGCGGCACCGCGGTAATGGCGGTGATGGTCGAAGGGCTGACCAAGGCGCGCACGCGCAAGGGCGGCGCCTTCGTGCGGGCCGATTTTTCTGATGCCAGCGGGCAGTTTTCCGCCGCCTGCTTCGAGGAGGCGCTGATCCCTTCCTTCGAGCGCTGGGCCGAGGCGGGCGAGTGCCTGTTGCTGACGGTGGAACTCGATGCCCCCAATCCCGACGAGCCGCCGCGCCTCACCGTGCGCGGGGCGCGGCCCTTGAAGGAGGTGAGCGGCACCACGCCGATGCAGCTTGCGCTCGAGATCGCCAGCATCACCGCGCTAGGCGAATTGAAGCGCGAGCTCGAGGCGGCGCGGAGCGAGGGCGAGGGCGGCAATGGCGAGGTGGTGGCGTGCCTCAGGCTTGCGGGCGGGGGGACGGCGCACGTGAGGCTCGGCACGCGCTTCGTGCTCTCGGGCGAACTTGCCGAAAGGCTCGGCGCGGTCGAAGGGATCAGCCAGGTCGCGCTCGCGCCCCTCAAGCGCCGGCCCCAGCTGCGGCTGGTGGCCTGAGAGCGCCGCAAAACAGGGGCATGCCGCGCCCTGCGGGGCTGAAGCGCGCGGGCCTTGCGCTCGCCCCTGGCGCTCAGCCGCCGCGATTGCCAAGCGCGCGGCAGGCGGGCATGAAATCGGGCGCGATTCCGCGGGGCTCAGGGCACAGCGCCCGGCCGCGCCAGCCAGACAGGGAGAGAGAAATGGCCGCCACCAGGCTCGGAGCGATGCAGGACTGGACCATGCGGGTGACCGCGGTGATCGATCATGCCGCGCGCGAGGCGCCGACGCGCGAGATCGTCAGCCGCTGGGCCGATGGCAGCATCACCCGCACCAACTGGGCCGGGATCCGCCGCGATGCCCTCAAGATGGCGCAGGCGCTCCAGCGGCTCGGGATCAAGCCGGGCGAGCGGGTGGCGAGCCTTGCCATGAACCATTCGCGCCACCTCGTCAGCTGGTATGGCGTGGCGGGCATGGGCGGGGTGCTCCACACCGTCAACCCGCGGCTGTTTGACGACCAGCTCGAATATATCGTCAATCACGCCGAAGACCGGGTGCTGTGCTACGATGCCGCCTTCCAGCCGATTGTCGACCGGATGCGCGATCGCTGGCCCACGGTCGAGCACTATATCTGCTACGATAGCGGCGCCAACGCGCCGGCCTTCGAGGACTGGATCGGGGCCGAGGACGGCGATTTCGCATGGGTCATGGGCGCCGAGACCGACCCTTGCATGATCTGCTACACCTCGGGCACCACCGGCAATCCCAAGGGGGTGCAGTATGAGCACCGCTCGACCGTGCTACACGCCCTTGCCGGCCTGCAACCGGCGGCGTTCAACTTCAGCGCCTCCTCGGTGATGCTCCCGGTGGTGCCGATGTTCCACGCAGCCAGCTGGGGCCTGCCCTATGCCGGGGCGATGGCGGGGATCAAGTTCGTCTTTTCCGCCCTCAACGATCCGGCGGTGCTGCACCAGCTGATGCTCGATGAGGGTGTGACCGACAGCGCCGGGGTGCCCACGGTGTGGCTTGCGCATTTCCAATATTGCGATGCCAACGGGCTCGATCTGCCGCCGCTCAAGGCCGCCACCATCGGCGGCTCGGCGGCGCCCCGGTTCATGATCGAGCGGCTGCTCAAGAACGGCACAAGGGTGCAGCACGCCTGGGGCATGACCGAGACGTCGCCCATCGGCACGGTGGGTGGGCCGACCTGGGACTGGGACAGCCTCACCCTTGAAGAGAAGGTCGAAAAGACCGCGATGCAGGGCCGCCCGATCTTCGGCGTCCAGCTGCGCACGGTTGATCTTGATGACATGACCACCGAACTGCCGCGCGACGGCAAGACTGCGGGCGCGCTGCAGATCCGCGGGCCCTGGGTGATCAAGCGCTATTTCAAGGCCGATAAGGACGCGGTCAACGACGAGGGCTGGTTCGATACCGGCGATGTCGGCATTCTCCATCCCGATGGCACGCTCCAGCTCACCGATCGCACCAAGGACGTGATCAAGTCGGGCGGGGAGTGGATCAGCTCGGTCGAGCTGGAAAACGCCGCCTGCGGGCACCCGGGCGTGGCCGAGGCAGCCTGCATCGGCGTGCCCCACCCCAAGTGGGACGAGCGCCCGGTGCTGTTCGTGGTGAAGAAGGCCGGGGCCGAGGTCAGCGCAGAGGACATCATCGAGCACCTGCGGCCGCTGGTGGCCAAGTGGTGGCTGCCCGATGCGGTCGAGTTCGTCGACGAGATCCCCCACACCGCCACTGGCAAGATCAGCAAGAAGGATCTGCGCGATCGCTTCCGTGACTACCAGCTCGCCTGATCCGGCGATCCGCAGAGGCGCGCCCGCCGATGCCGGCGCGATCGCGGCGATCTATGCCTGGCACGTGGCAAACGGCACCGCCACCTTCGATCTCGAGGCGCCAGGCGCCGAGGCCTGGGCAGCGAAGATCGCCGAATTTGCCGCACGGGGCTTGCCCTTCCTCGTCGCCGAGCGCGGCGGTGAGGTGATCGCCTATGCCTATGCCGCGCGCTTCCGCGAGCGGCCGGCCTATGCCCCGACCTGCGAGGACAGCATCTATGTCGCCGCCGATGCGCGCGGGCAGGGGATCGGCAGCGCCCTGCTGCCAGCGCTGATCGAAGCGGCGCGCGCGGCCGGGTTCGAGCAGATGATCGCGGTGATCGGCGGAGGCGAGCCGGCCTCGGTGGCGCTCCATGCCAAATGCGGCTTTGTCCATGCCGGGCGGATGCGCAAGGTTGGCAGGAAATTCGGCCGCAGGCTCGATACGGTCTATATGCAATACGATCTCAAAGGAAAGGGATGGGACGGGGATGACAGCCTATATTGATCCGGGCGCGGCCAATTTTGCCGCCTTCAAGGCCCTGCCGCGCGACACGCCGATCCACATGCTCAACCTGCTCGCCTATCGCGCGCTTGCCGACTATCCCGAAGGCCACGAACATGCGGGCAAGGGCTGGAGCGGGCGGCGCGCCTATGAGGAATATGGCCGCACCAGTGCGCCGATCTTCCAGCGCGTGGGCGGCAGGATCGTGTGGCGCGGACGCTTCGAGACCATGGTGACCGGGCCGGAAGGCAAGCGCTGGGATGATGGCTTCATCGCCTTCTATCCCAATGCCGCGGCCTTCTTTGCCATGATCAAGGACCCTGACTATCAAAAGGCGGTGATCAACCGCAGCGCTGCGCTTCTTGACAGTCGGCTCATTCGCTTTGCGCCCTTGGAGGCGGGCGAGGGGTTCGGCGCCTAATCCGCCGCTTCGCCTTCCTCACCTGCCGCCGGCGGGCCGAAGGGGGCAATGCGCGGGTTGGAAAACACCCCGCCCGGTTCCTCGGCCCCGGCAAAGCGCGGATCGACGCGCGCGGCCCAAGCGCGCGACACCAGCACGCAGGCGAGCCTTTCGGCCTCGTCGGTGACGATCACGCCGAAATCAGGATCGATGACGTCGAGCGGGATCGCAAAAAGGGCGGCCACGCCCTCACGGTCAGGCGGAGCTTCGCCATCATAGCGAAACTGCACCATCACCTTGTCACCCGGCTCGGGGGCATCGGCCGCGGTGTTCTCGGGTTCGGGCATGGCCGCAAGTCCTTTCTGCTTGCCTCGCGGCCTAGCCGCCGCAGCCGCATCCGCCCCCGGCGGGCCTTGCCGGGGCCGGAGCGGGCGGAGCGGTGAGCGCGGCGCCGGCACGGGCATCAACCTGGCCGAGATAATAGAACAACTCGGCCAGATCATCGAGACCAAGCTGAGAGAGGGCGCTGCCATCGCCAAGATCGAGCATGCCGCCCATCGGCGCGGCGCCTGGCCAGCCCCAGGCGTAAGGATCGCCCGCGCCGGCATCGAGCCCCGGGCGCGGCGGGATCGGCGGCACCGGGGGCACGGGCGGGATCGGCGGGATCGGGGGGATGGGCGGGATCGGCGGGATCGGGCGGCACAGTTGAGGGAAGCGCCGGCACAGGTCGGGCGGCACCGGCACCGGGCGGCACAGGTGGGGGAAGCGCCGGCAAATATCGATGACCAGCGGCTGCAACTGCCGGGCGATGGCGCAGCCATTGACCACCCCGAAGCCGTGGAGGAAATCATAGCCGCTGCTGCCAAGGTCCTCGGCGGTGCCGGTCACCAGCGCACGGATCGCCGCCGGGCTGCGCGCGGGATTGCCGGCGACGAAGGGGCGCTTGGTGCGGATCGCGGCGACCACGCCGGCCACCACCGGGCAGGCCGCCGAGGTGCCGCCATCGGCCGCATAGACCCCCGAACCGCTGAAATGGGTGTAGCCCGAAATATCGGGCTTGGTGCGCGCCAGCCGCCCGGGGCCCTTGCTCGAATAGCCCACGCGCGTCTTGCCAGTGTCCACCCCGGCGACCGAGAGCACCTCGGGGTGGCTGTTGGCCCCATAGATGGCGTTGGCGGTCACCCCCTGGCACCGGCCATCGGGGCAATCGCTGCCGCAATTGCCCGCGGCAAAGAGGATATCGGCGCCGTGGCTGGCAAGCGTGGCGACGATGCGGTTGAAGGGGTGGTTGGGGTTGTCGCTGTAATTGCCCGGGTGGCCGACCGGGAAGTCCCACGAGGGGTGGAACATGCCCCAGCTGTTGTTGACCACCAGCGAGCGGGTTTCGCCCGGGCGCCGCGGGGCGCGCATCACGGCGATGAGGTGGTTGTAGGCCCGCACCGCATCCGAAAGGAAGCCCTCCATGCGGGTGGCGCCGGTCGCGGTCGATTGCAGCAGCGCGATATCGAGCAGGGTGCACCTGGGCGCGGCGATGCAGACATCAAAGGCGCACATGGTACCGTGGCCCACCGGCAGATTGCCCGGCACCAGGCCCACGCGCGGCACCCAGCTGCGCGTTGCATCGAAGGCGGGATGCTTGCCCCTGGCGGCAAGGTGGGCAAGGTTGATGCCGGTATCGACGATCGCCACCAGCACACCTTCGCCCGTCGCCCCGGCGCGGTGCAGCGCATCGGTGCACAGCAGCCGTTCCACGGTGTGATGATCGCCGAGCGGCGGCGAGCCGGGGCAGATCAGGCAAGGCTCGATCGCGACATCGGCAAACACCCCGATCACCCCGTCCTGCGCCAGCAGCTCATCGGCGATCCTCTCGGCCTCGCCGGCCTCGCATTCGGCGCGCATCAGATATGTTTCCGAGATCGGCGGCTGCATGTCGAAGGCGGCCGGCTCATCGCCCGAAGCCGTATCGCCATCGGCCGCGGCAAACCCGGCCGCGGGGCCCCCGGCGGCGATATCGGTGACCACCGCCACCCCGAAATCGGTATCGATGCTGAGGCCCTTGACCCCATCTGCGGCGCTGACGGTCTTCGATTTCATCATCGCCTTGGCGCCATCGGCTCCGCCTTCGGCGGCGACATCGGCGGCAAAGGCGGCGGCGGCCTTGGCCACATTGGTATCGCCCGCCATCTCGATGAGTATTCTGATCTTGCCCATGATCGTGATCCTTCCCTGCGCTGGTGTTGGCGGCATGATTGCGCGACCATGTTCTTGTGCAGTTTCAATCAGGCACACGGCAGCAATCCCGAAAATCGAGTGAAATATTCAGAAATTCGAAACAGGATTGCGCCGATTCTGTTTATACAAGAAAATTGTCGGGCAAAGATGTAGAATCGCGACAATATTGATTAATACAAATAGTCAATTATTAGCTAAATATTAGTCATGTTGCTCTGGCGATCCGCCAAGGCGCCCGTGCTGGCCACGCGCCAGCAAGGTTGAGTCACCGGCGCCGGGCCGGGCGCGGTCAGAACAGCGCCAGCTGTGCGCTGCTGGCGGGCGGGCGGAAACGGGTGCAATCGAGTTCGAAGCGCACCCGCTTGGCGCCCGTGGGAATCCCCGATTTGATGCAGGCAAGGCGGATGCGGCTGCGAATGAGATCGGCCCACACCCCTTGCGCCTTCATCCGGCTAAAGAAGCGCGGATCGTTGTCGCGGCCTGCGCGCATCTCTCGCACGATTGCCATCACCTTGGCGGCACGCTCGGGGAAATGGACCGCGAGCCACTCGCGAAACAGCGGCGCCACCTCGTGCGGCAGGCGCAGCGGGATCCAGCCGACGCTTCTCACCCCCAGCGCGGCCGCGCGGGCGATGATCGCCTCGATGAATCGATCGGTGAGCGCGGGGATGACGGGCGAGAGTGAACAATGCACCGGCACGCCCGCCTCGACCAGCCGCCCGAGCGCGGCGAGGCGCTTCTCGGGCGTGGGGCAGCGCGGCTCGAGCTTTGCTGAAAGCCCAGGATCGAGGCTGGTGACCGAGATCGCCACGGCCACCAGGTTTTCCTGCGCCAGCTCTGCGAGCAGATCGAGATCGGCCAGCACCCGGTCGGACTTGGTGGTGATCGTCACCGGGTGACGCGTTTCGCGGCAGACCTCGAGCAGCTGGCGGGTGAGGCGATAGCGCCGCTCGATCGGCTGATAGGGATCGGTGTTGGTGCCCATGGCGATCGGGCGGGGCTGGTAGCCGGGCCGCGCCAGCGCCGCGCGCAGCAGCGCCGCCGCATCGGGCTTGGCGAAAAGCTCGGTCTCGAAATCAAGCCCCGGCGAAAGATCGTGCCAGGCATGGGTGGGCCGGGCATAGCAATAGATGCAGCCATGCTCGCAGCCGCGATAGGCATTGACCGAGCGGTCAAAGGGAATATCGGGCGAGGCGTTGAAGCTGAGGATGCTGCGCGCGCGCTCCTCGTGCACCCGGGTCTTGAGCTTGACCGGCGCTTCGCCCAGCATGCGCACATGCTCGCGCCAATCGCCATCCGCTTCGCGCGCGGGCAGGCCGAATCTGGCCGAAACGGCCCGCGATTGCGCCCCGCGCCCCTTGATCCGGAAATGTTCCACGTGGAACATTTACGGAACGAAAGTGCGCTTGCCAAGCCTTGGGGGCGCAGGCCGGGCCGCGCGCCGCGGCGGTGCTATTCGCCGTAGAGATAGCCGAAGAAATCGACCACCGAGCCAAACCACAGCCCGATCTGGCGGCGATAGTTCTCGCGCGTGATCCCGCCATCGGCGATGATGTACATGCGCACCGCGATGGTGCCATCGGGCTCGGTATAGGCGCGGCCGAAGTTCTCGCGGTAATTGTAAGTGTTGATCGCCGCGACGATCTGCTCATCGGTGGTGCCGTCATCGGGGGTGAAGGTGGCGAGCATCGAGCTGCCGAGGCAGTTGGTCTTCTTCTCGTTGTCCTCGCAGGCCATGAGCAGGGCATCGGCGAGCACCCCGTCATTGAAGGTGAAGTCGATCCTTTCGGCCGTGCGCGGCGAGGTGATGGTCGCCCCGGCATCGCGCAGCGCCGCCTCGAACTCGTCGCGGGTGAAGTGGGTGAGCGTGCCGCTGGCCTGTGCCAGAGCAGGTGTGCTGGCCAGGGCAAACAGCCCGGCGGCGAGAATCATTGCGGTTTTCATGGGGCCCCTCCTCGTGATGAGGCCATGGGGCTAACAGAAATCCCAAGCCTGAACAGGGGGCGCAGCGCGCGTGCGGGCTATTTTTCGCGCAGCCGCGGCATCAGTTCGACAAAGTTGCAGGGGCGGTTGCGGCTGTCGAGCTGTTCGGCAAGGATGCCGTCCCAGCCATCCTTCACCGCGCCGTTCGATCCCGGCAGGGCGAAGATGTAGGTGCCCCGCGCCACCACCGCCATGGCGCGCGATTGCACCGTGCTGGTGCCGATGGTCTTGAAGCTGATCCAGCGGAACAGCTCGCCAAAGCCGGGGATCTCGCGCGCTTCCCGGATCATCGCCAACGCCTCGGGGGTCACGTCGCGGCCGGTGAGGCCGGTTCCGCCGGTGCTGATGATGGCATCGATCGCCGGATCGTCGATCCAGGCTTCAAGCTTCGCGGCAAGCGTGGGCGCATCGTCCTTGACGATCTTGCGCGCGGCAAGCTGGTGGCCGGCACCGGTCACCCGCGCGGCAAGGATATCGCCCGAGGTGTCGGTCTCGGCCGTGCGGGTGTCCGATACGGTCAGCACCGCGATGTTGATCGGCTTGAATGGGCGGGAAGGATCGATCGCCATCAGCGCTCCAGCCGCGCGGCGCGCATCGGGCGGGCATCGGGGAAGGTCGGCCAGCGCCCTTCGGCGAGCGCCCGGCGGCTGGGCGAGGCAGTCCCGGCGAGCCGCTCATACATCCAGTAATTGCGCATCACGATCGCCACATATCCGCGGGTTTCCCAATAGGGAATCGATTCCATCCACAAGAGCGGATCGCCTTGATCGTTGATCTCGGCGTTCCAGCGCGCCACCGGGGTCAGCCCGGCGTTGTAGGCGGCCATGATCTTGGGCAGCACCCCGCCGGTGGCGGGATGGTCGCGCAGCATGGCGAGGTGGCGCTGGCCATAGGCAAGGTTGACTTCGGGATCGTTCAAATCGGCCCAGCTCGCCCCGAGATTGAGCCGCCCGGCATGATCGCGCGCAGCCGCCGGCATGATCTGCATCAGCCCGCGGGCATTGGCCGGGCTGACCGCATCGGCCCGGAAGTTCGATTCCTGCAGCGCATGGGCAAAGGCGAGCGCCGGATCGACCTGCCAGCCGCCCACCGGCTGCCAGCGCGCCAGCGGAAAGCGCAGCGCCGGATCGCTGCTGGTGCCATAGGGGGCGTTGTGGGCCATGAACAGCTGCGTGCCAGGCAGGCCCAGCTCGCGCGCCAGCCGGGCGAGCGCGGCATAATGGCTCACCGGGCCGATCTTCGCCTCGTGGCGCAGGACGGTGTCGGCGAGCGCCGGGCGGCCGATCTCGGCCAGCGCCACGGCCACCGCGACATTGCTGCGCGTGGCAAGCTGCTGCCAGTCCTCGCGGCTGAAGGGCGCGGGCGGGGCATGGGCGGGAAGCTCGATCCCGAGCTGATCGGCCGCGAGCATCCCGTAGAGCGTCTCGTGCAGCTGCGCCGCGGCGGCAAGGTGCTGCTGCGCGGCGCCCGGCTCGCGGCAGCGGATCGCAGCGCGGTGCGCCCAATAGTGGCCCGCAGCGGCGAGTTCGACATTGGCAGCGCGCCCCGCCACCCGATCAAAGGCCTCGCCCGCGAGCGCGCAATAGCCCAGCCGCCAGGCCGCGAGGCCCTCGACCCAGGCGGCCTCGGCCACCCATTCGCCGGTGCCCTCGGCGGCGGTGCGCGCCAGTTCGAGCGCGGCATTGTCGTCGTTCTCGATGTAGAAGCTCCAGGCGACGCGCTGGCGCCATTCGGCCCGGGCATCGGCGGAAAGCAGCGGATCGACCTCGGCGAGCAGCCTCTGGGCCTCGACCGGATTGTCGCCCTTGATCGCGGCGAGGATGGCGCTGGCGGTGGCGGCGGGCATGGTGCCGTCATTGACCGGTCGGGGCAGGATGCGCCGCGGCGCCGAGGGCTGGCGCACCAGCGCCTGCGCGCTCGGCAGCGCCGGCAGCACGGCCAGCCCGCGCTTGGCCCCCATGCGCACCAGCTGTTCAGCCTGGGGCAGATCGGTGCCGCGCGCAAGCCAGGCGGCGATCGCCTCGGCGCTTACCTTGGGGCTGCGGGCATGGGTGTAATATTCCGCCTCGGCCACCTGGGTGAGCACCCCGTCGGGGCGCTGGGCGAGCAGGCTTTCCACCTCAGCCCATTGTTCGGCATCGATCGCGGCAAACAGCGCGCGATAATGCGCGCGTTCCTCGGGCGAAAGCAGGCTCGGCACGGCGGCGCTGGCCTCGGCGCGCGCCTCACCGCGCCAGTCGGCCACGAGATTGCCGACCTGCGCTGCGGCCGCGCCCGGCAGGGCGAGGGCGGCAAGGCCGATCATCCCCAGCGCTGCCCGAAGGTGCCTCATGCCTCGCGCGACCATTCCATCCATCTCCGCCAGAACCGGGGCTTGAGCCGGGGCATCGCCAGCATTGCCTCGAGCGCATCGCCAATCATCACTGGAGCCTTGCCCGAAGCATGGTTGAATTCACGTAAAGACGTCCCCGCCTGCGGTGCCAGCAGCGGCCCGAGCGCGCTGCCGAGCACCAGGAGGCGCTGCGGCGCCACCAGGGCGATGTGATGGGCGAGCACCTTGTCCCACCCTTGCGCTGCGAGCGCGGCATAATCGGCAAGCGGCATGTGGCAGGGCAGGGCGCTCGCCAGATAGGTCTCGTCGGCCCCGAGGCCCATGGCGCCAAGCATATTGGCAAGCAGGCGCCCCTGCGGCCCTTCGAGCAGGGCGGCGCTATCGCCTTCCTCGGGCTGGGGCACCAGCACCATCAGGGCGGCGCCTGCCACCCCGCGCGGGGGCACGCGCGGATAGAGCCCGCGGGGGAGGAGCGCCGGATCGTTCAGCCACCATTCGCGCCAGGCGGCAAGATCAGCCGGGGGCGATTCGCCCATGAGATCGGGCTGGGGGGCGGGGGCAGCAGTGGATGGGGCGGGGGCCGAGGCTGCCGGCGATGCGGCGGGCGTGCCGCGCGGCCCTGCTGGCCCGGCAGCGCCCTGGGCCTCGTCAAGCGGCGCCTCGGCCAGCAGCGCCGTAGCGTCATCGTGGAAGGCGCAGTCCACCCCCGCGGCCTGCCACCAGGCCAGCGTTGCTGCCACATCGCGGGCGAGCGAAAGGTCTGCCAGGCTCATTGCGATCCCATGTCAAGAAAGGCAGGTCTTGACTGTCCCACACCCTGTTAGCAAGTGAGCCGCACAGCCAATTCGCCGGATTGTGCGGCGTGCGCGCCCAAACCGGCCAAGGATCAGGATAGCCCGATGAGCGAACGTGAATCCATGCCCTGCGATGTGGTGATCGTGGGCGGCGGCCCGGCCGGGCTTTCCGCGGCGATCCGGCTGAAGCAGATCAACCCCGAGCTTGAGGTGATCGTGCTCGAGAAGGGCTCGGAGATCGGCGCCCATATCCTTTCGGGCGCGGTGGTCGATCCCCGGGCGCTCGATGAGCTTTTGCCCGAGTGGCGCAGCATGGGCTGCCCCATGGCCGAAACCCCGGTGACCGACAATTGGCACTGGGTGCTCTCCAAGAGCGGCAAGACCGCGCTGCCCCATGCCTTGATGCCGCCGCTGATGAGCAATCACGGCTGCTACACCGGCAGCCTCGGCAACCTGTGCCGCTGGCTGGCCGAGCAGGCCGAGGCGCTGGGCGTGATGGTATTCCCCGGCTTTCCCGCGGCCGAGGTGATGATCGATGAAGAAGGCCGGGTTGCCGGCGTCATCACCCAAGACATGGGCGTTGCCGCCGATGGCAGCCACAAGCCCGATTACCAGCCGGGCATGGAGATCCACGCCAAATACACCCTCTTTGCCGAAGGCGCGCGCGGGCACCTCACCAAGCGGATGAAGGCCCGTTATGACCTTGAAGCCAATTGCTGCCCGCAGGTCTATGGCCTTGGCATCAAGGAGTTGTGGGACATTGATCCCAAGAAGCACGTGCCGGGCCGGGTGATCCACACCCAGGGCTGGCCGCTGTCGGAAAGCGACAGCTGGGGCGGGGGTTTCCTTTACCACCAGGCCAATGGTCAGGTGGCGCTCGGCTTCGTCACCGCGCTCGATTACAAGAACCCCTGGGTCTCGCCCTATCAGGAGTTCCAGCGCTGGAAGCAGCACCCGGCGATCCGCGAATATCTCGAAGGCGGCAAGCGCGTGGCCTATGGCGCGCGGGCAATCAACGAGGGCGGCTGGCAATCGGTGCCCAAGCTCGCCTTCCCCGGCGGCGCGCTGATCGGCTGCGCGGCGGGCTTCGTCAACGTGCCGCGGATCAAGGGCAGCCACACCGCGATGAAGAGCGGGATGCTGGCGGCCGAAAGCGTCGCCGCGGCGATCGCGGCGGGGCAGGAGAAGACCGAGCTTGCCGATTACGACGCGGCGGTGCGTTCAAGCTGGATCGCCACCGAATTGAAGCTGGTGCAGAACGCCCAGCCGGCGGTCGCCAAGTTTGGCGGCGATGTCGGCACGCTGCTTGCGGGCATCGACATGTGGATGCGCACCTTGAAGATCGGTCTGCCGATCAGCATGAAACACAAGCCCGATTATGCGCAGATGGGCCGCGCCGATCTCTATCCCAGGATCGACTATCCCAAGCCCGATGGGGTGATCAGCTTCGACCGGCTCACCAACGTCGCCTACAGTTACACCAACCACGCCGAGGATCAGCCCTGCCACTTGCAGGTCAAGGATCTGGCGCTCCAGGTGGAAAGCGAGCTTGGCGTCTATGGTGGGCCTTCGGCGCGCTATTGCCCGGCGGGGGTGTATGAATGGCTGACCGACGAGAAGACCGGCGCGCCCAGGTTCCAGATCAATTCGCAGAACTGCGTCCACTGCAAGACCTGCGACATCAAGGATCCCAACCAGAACATCAACTGGGTGACGCCGGAAGGCGGGGGCGGGCCGAACTATCCGAATATGTGAGCGGCGCCTTGCCGCTCAAGGAAACCGCCTATGCCAAGCTCAACCTCGCGCTGCATGTGCGGCGGCGGCGCGAGGACGGCTATCACGCGCTCGAGACCCTGTTTGCCTTTGTCGATGCGGGCGATGTGCTGAGGGCGTCGCCCGCCGATCAGGACAGCGTCACCACGCTGGGCGAATTTGCAGGCGTGCTCGACAACCCGCTCGACAACCTCGTCGCCCGCGCCCTCAACGCCCTGCCGCGCCCGCAGGGCCTTAGCGTGACGCTGGAGAAGAACCTCCCCGTCGCCGCGGGCCTTGGCGGCGGGTCGGCCGATGCCGGGGCGGTGTTCCGGATGGTCGAGGCGCTCCACGGCCTGCCCGATGACTGGCCCGTGCGCGCGGCCAAGATTGGCGCGGATGTCCCGGCATGCGTTTTGAGCCGCACCCATATTGGCCTTGGCACCGGCACCGAGCAGGCCGAGGTGGAAGACGATCTTGCCGGAACCCCGGTGCTGCTGGTCAACCCGCGCTTGCCGCTGGCGACCGGGCCGGTGTTCAAGGCCTGGGACGGGGTGGACCGCGGGCCGCTGCCGCAAGGCCCGGCGAGCCGCATCGCAAGGGAAGGGCGCAACGATCTTGAAGCCCCCGCCATCGGCCTGTGCCCGGTGATCGCCGAGGTGCTCGCCGCCCTGCGCGCCACCGGCCCCTGGCTTGCCCGCATGTCGGGCTCGGGCGCGACCTGCTTTGCGCTTTACGAGACGAGCGCGGCGCGCGACGCAGCCCGCGCGGCGATGCCGCAGGCGTGGTGGACCATGGCGGGGCGGCTGCGGTGAGCGGAGTCTTTCGCCAGATCGGCACGCCCGCGCCCGGCGGGATCGTCTGCGTGGTCGATCACGCCAGCAACCACGTGCCGGAAGATATCGACCTTGGGATCCCTGAGAGCCTGCTTGACGACCACATCGCGCTCGACATCGGCACCGCGGCGATCGCCGCGCGCCTCGCCCGCGATCATGCCATCCCCGCCCATCTTGCCGCGGTCAGCCGTCTCGTCTGCGATCTCAACCGCGAGGAGGATGCCCCCGGCCTCGTGCCCGAGGTGAGCGATGGGCATGCGATCCCCGGCAATATCGGGGCTGACCGCGAGCTGCGCCTCGCCCGCTTCCATCGCCCCTATCACAGCGCGCTGGCGGCGTGGCTCGAAGCGGCGCAGCCATCGCTGATCCTTTCGCTCCACTCCTTCACCCCGCGCCTTGCCAGCCGAGATGAGGCGCGCCCGTGGCAGGTCGGCGTGCTCTACAACACCTACGCGCGCGCCGCGCGCATCGCCATCCCGCTGCTGGAGGCCGAAGGGCTGATCGTGGGCGACAACCTTCCCTATTCGGGGCGCGATCTCAATTACACCATGAACCGCCACGCCGAAGGCAGGGGGCGCGCCTATCTCGGGCTTGAGCTGCGCCAGGACCTGGTGCGCACCCCTGCCGACCACGCCCGCTGGGCCGCGCGCATCGCCGGCATCGCGCAAAGGGTTGCGCAGCGGCTCGGCTGAAGGCAGGGGACATTGCGTCACACCCCGCGCAACAGGACATTCCATGTCGCACACCTTCGACAAGACCAGGCTGCCGAGCCGCCATGTCTCGCTCGGGCCCGAGCGCGCCCCGCATCGCTCCTATTACTATGCCATGGGCATGAGCGAGGAGGAGATCAACCGCCCCTTCGTTGGCGTGGTCAGCGCCGGGAACGATTCGGCGCCCTGCAACACCACCCTCAATGCCCAGGCCGATATCTGCCGCGAAGGGGTGATCGCCGGCGGGGGCACGCCGCGGCGGTTCAACACCATCACCGTGACCGATGGCATCGCCATGGGCCACCAGGGGATGAAAAGCTCGCTCGTCAGCCGCGAGGTGATCGCCGATTCGATCGAGCTTTCGGTGCGCGGCCATTGCTATGATGCGCTGGTGGGCTTTGCCGGGTGCGACAAGAGCCTGCCGGGCATGATGATGGCGATGCTGCGGCTCAACGTGCCGTCGATCTTCGTCTATGGCGGCTCGATCCTGCCCGGCACCTATCGCGGCGCGGATGTCACCGTGGTCGATGTGTTCGAGGCGGTGGGCCAGCACGCCGCGGGCAAGTGCCCCTTGAGCGAGCTGATCGCGCTCGAGAAGGTCGCCTGCCCGGGCCACGGCGCCTGCGGCGGACAATTCACCGCCAACACCATGGCCTGCGTGGGCGAGGCGATCGGATTGTCTCTGCCCAACAGCAATATGGCGCCTGCACCTTACAAATCGCGTGAGGAAATCGCGATTGCCGCGGGGCGCCAGGTGATGGAGCTGGTGGCGCGCAACCTGCGCCCGCGCGACATCTGCACCCGCGCCGCCTTCGAGAACGCCGCGCGGGTGGTGGCGGCCACCGGCGGTTCGACCAATGCCGCGCTGCACTTGCCTGCCATGGCCAATGAATGCGGCATCGAGTTTGATCTTTTCGATGTCGCCGAAATCTTCAAATCAACGCCTTACATCGCAGACCTCAAACCCGGCGGCAAGTATGTCGCCAAGGACATGCACGAGGCCGGCGGGGTCTATATGGCGATGAAGACGCTGCTCGATGGCGGCTTTCTCGATCCCAACCCCATCACCGTGACCGGCAAGACCATCGGCGAGAACCTCGAGGAGATCACCTGGAACCCCGATCAGAAGGTGTTCTATGACGTCAAGACGCCGCTTTCGCCCACCGGCGGGGTGGTGGGGCTCAAGGGCAGCCTTGCGCCCGATGGCGCGATCGTGAAGGTCGCCGGCATGGCGCGCCTGCAGTTCTCCGGCCCGGCGCGGGTGTTCGAATGCGAGGAGGATGCCTTTGCCGCGGTCGAGGCGCGCGAGATTGCCGAAGGCAGCGTGATCGTGATCCGCTATGAAGGGCCCAAGGGCGGCCCCGGAATGCGCGAGATGCTCTCCACCACCGCGGCGCTCTATGGCCAGGGCATGGGGGAGAAGGTGGCGCTGATCACCGATGGGCGCTTCTCGGGCGCCACCCGCGGCTTTTGCATCGGCCATGTCGGGCCCGAGGCGGCCGATTGCGGCCCGATCGCGTTGGTCGAGGATGGCGACATGATCCATATCGATGCCGTGGCGGGCACGATCGACCTCGACGTGCCCGAGGAGGTCCTGGCCGCGCGGCGGGCCCGCTGGCAGCCGCGCCAGAACGACTATGGTTCGGGGGCGCTGTGGCGCTATGCCCAGAACGTTGGCCCGGCGCGCTATGGGGCGGTGACCCATCCCGGTGCGCGGGAGGAAACCCATGTCTTTGCGGATATCTAGCGCGCTGCTGCTCGGCCTTGCCGCGGTGGCTTGCAGCGAGGCCAGCCCACCGCCACCGGGCGAGAAGGTGGCCTGCGCGATCGGGGGCGCGCGTGACTTTTCCGAGGTCTGCACGCTCGAGCGCGTGGCGGGCGGCGGTGATTTCGTCATCCACCATCCCGACGGCGGCTTTCGCCGCTTCACCCGCGATCCCGCCAGCGGCGCGCTGAGCGCTGGGGACGGGGCCGAGGCGCTGGTGCGCGAGGAAGGCGCGGCGGGCACGCTCGCCTTTGCCGTGGGCGCGGATCGCTATCGCGTTCCGGCAGAGCTGCTCGCTGCGTCCGCGCGGCCGTGAGCGCGGCGCAGATCCTCACCGCCGCGCAGATGCGCGCCGCCGAAGAGGCGCTGTTCGATGCTGGCACCAGCGTTGGCGAACTGATGGAGATCGCCGCCGGGGGCGCGGCCGAATGGGTGCGGCGCGCCGCGGCGGGCCGGGCGGTGACGGTGCTGTGCGGGCCCGGCAATAATGGCGGCGATGGCTATGTGATCGCGCGCCGCCTGCGCGAGGCGGGCAATGCCGTGACGGTGGTCGCGCCGCTCACGCCCACAACCGCGGCGGCGCAGGAGGCGCGGCAGCGCTGGGGCGGCGCGCCGAGCGCGCCCGAGGCGGCGAGGGGCGAAGTGCTGGTCGATTGCCTGTTCGGCTCCGGCCTCACCCGCCCGCTCGCCGGCGATCACGCGCGGCTGATCGCCGGCCTCGCCGCGCGCCACCGCCTCAAGATCGCGATCGATCTGCCCTCGGGCATTGCCAGCGACAGCGGCGCGGTGCTGGCCGAGGGCCTGCCATGCTTCGACCTCACCCTCGCGCTCGGCGCGTGGAAGTTTGCGCATTGGAGCCTGCCGGGCCGGGCGCTGATGGGCGAAAAGCGGCTGGTGCCGATCGGGATTGCTCCCGTGGCGGGCGCGGCACGGCTGGTGACGTGCCCCAGGATCGCCGCGCCGGGGCTTGAGGCGAACAAATATTCCCGCGGCTTGCTCGGCATTGTTGTGGGCGCGATGCAAGGCGCGAGCCTGCTTGCCGCTGCCGCCGCCCAGCGCGCCGGGGCGGGCTATGTCAAGCTGCTGGGCGCGCCGCCGGGGCTCGCGGCGCCGCCCGATCTCGTCGCCGATCATGCCCCGCTCGGCGCGGCGCTGGCCGATCCGCGGCTCGCGGCGGTGCTGATCGGGCCGGGGCTGGGCCGGGATGAGGCCGCGCGCGCGGCGCTCACCGCGGCGCTCGGCGGGGCGCGGGCGCTGGTGCTCGATGCCGATGCGCTGATGCTGCTCACCCCCGACCAGCTTCCCGCCGGGTTGCCGCTCATCGCCACCCCGCACGCGGGCGAGCTTGCCGCGCTGCTTGCCGCTTTCGGCATTTCCGGCGGGGATCGGCGCGCGCAGGTGCTGGCGCTGGCCCGGGCGAGCGGCATGGTGGTGCTGGCCAAGGGACCGGACACGCTGATCGCCGCGCCCGATGGCCGCCTCGCGCTCGCCCCGCCGGCGCCAAGCTGGCTTTCGGTCGCAGGCAGCGGCGATGTGCTCGCCGGGATCGCGGCGAGCCGCATGGCCTGCGGCGCCGATCCCTTCACCGCGGCCTGCGAAGCGGTGTGGCTCCACGGCGCGGCAGCCCGGGCGGCGGGGCCGGCCTTCACCCCCGCAGCGCTCGCCGCGCAGGTCTCCCACGCGCTGGCGGCCTGCCTGTGAGCGCGCCCGAGCCGATCATCCGCCTCGCCGCCAAGGGCGACGGGGTGACCGCCTCGGGCCGCCACGTTCCGGGAGCGGTGCCGGGCGATCTCATCGATGCGGCAGGGCAGGTGATCCCTGGCCCGCATCGCCAAACCCCGCCCTGCGAACACTTTTCAAGCTGTGGCGGGTGTCAGCTCCAACATGTTGACGAGGAAGCACTTGGTGCTTTCGTGCATGATCGCGTGGTGCATGCGGCAAGGGCGCAGGGGCTGGAGGCGCGGGAGGTGCTTTCCGTCCACCTTTCGCCCCCTGGCAGCCGCCGCCGGGCCGCGCTTCATGGCTTGCGCACCGCGGGCGGGGCGGTGCTGGGCTTTCGCGCGGCCGGCTCGCACCGGATCGTCGATCTGTCCGCCTGCCCGGTGCTCCACCCCGCGCTCGCCCGCCTGATCGGCCCGCTGCGCGCCTTTCTTGCCGCCTGGGGGCCGCGGGAGATGGTGGGGATCGACCTTGCCCTTGGTGATCAGGGGGTGGATGTCGCGCTCGGGCCGCTGGCGCTCGAGGGGCTGGAGGCGACCGAGGCGGCGCTTGCTTTCGCCCGGGAGCAGGGCCTCGCGCGGCTCGCGTGCGATCAGGGCTTTGGGGCCGAAACCCTGTGGGAGCCGGAGCCGGTGACCATCACCCTCTCGGGCACGGCGGTAAGCCTGCCGCCCGGCGCCTTCCTCCAGGCCACTGCTGACGCCGAGGCGCGGATGGTGGGCGATGCGGCGCAATGGCTCGCGGGCGCGGGCACGATCGTTGATCTCTTTGCCGGGCTTGGCACCTTTGCCTTCGGCCTTGCCGGTAGGGCGCGGGTGCTTGCGGTGGAGGCCGATCGCGCCGCGCATCTCGCGTGCAAGGCTGCGGGCGCGCGCGCTGGCGGGCGGGTGCTGGCGCTCCACCGCGATCTGTTCCGCAATCCGCTGCGGCCCGAGGAGCTTCAACGCTTCGATGCGGTGCTGCTCGATCCCCCGCGCGCCGGCGCCCGCGCGCAGGTGGCCGAGCTGGCGGCAAGCCGGGTGGAGCGGATCGTCTATGTCAGTTGCAACCCGTCAAGCTGGGCGCGCGATGCGGCGGTGCTGGCCGCAGCGGGCTATCGCCTCGCACGGCTGCGCCCGGTCGGCCAGTTCCGCTGGTCAACCCATGTCGAACTCGTCAGCCTGTTTCAGCGCTAGGTCTCGAGCACCGCGCGGATCTCGGCCGCAAGCCAATCGCGGTGCGCGGCTTCAACAAAAGCATGGCCCGCCTCGGGACAGCGGCGGATGCGCGGGTCGGCCCGGTCCCACGCGCTTTCGAACACCTGCGCGGTGCGGTCGGCCCCGGCCAGCAGGATGCGCACCGGCCCCGCGAAGCCGGACAGCCCCGCACGCATCTCGTCGGCGAGGCTCGACGGCGGTGGGGCCGGGCGCAGCGCCCGGGCAAGCCCGCGGGCGAGCTTGCCGAGATCGACCCCGCCGGTGATGAGGCGGGCGATCTCGCGCGGGTTCCTGAGCTTTTCGGCATAGCGCGCGCGGATCGCCGCGGGGGGCGGGGTGGGGTGCTCTGCGCCGCCCTGTTCCTCCTCAATCGTCCAGGGGTTGGAGAGCACCAGCGCATCGCAGCCGCCCCCGCGCGCCAGCATCAGCGCCGAGGCGGCATCGCAATTGCCGAAGCCAACGACCCGGCCAAGCTGCGGCGCGAGCGCGCGGAAGGTCTCAAGTGCGGCCCTTATATCTTTGTCTGAATGGCGAAAGCCGCGGTTATCGCCCTCGCTGTCACCAACCCCGCGGCGGTCGAAGCGGAACACCGGAAAGCCGACCGCGGCGATCCGCCGGGCCAGCTCGGCCTGACCGCTGAAGGCGCCGCTGCGGATCTCGTTGCCGCCCGAGACGATCAGCAGCCCGGTGCTGCCCGGCGCTGGATCGAGCGTGCCGGCGAGCATCGCTCCTTCGCAGGCAAAGGCAAGGTGCAGGCGGGTCATGCTGCGCCCCCGGCAAGATCCTGCGCGATCAGCGCGGCGAGGGCATCGGCCTGGGCCGCATCCTCATCGGGTTCGGCGCGCAGCCACAGGCCGCCGCCCGCGCCGAGCATGGCCTGCGTGACGGGGCGCTGGGCCGGGCCGGGCGCAGGCTCGGCGGTTTCGAGCGCGCGCAGCATTGGCGCGCCGATCGACCATCCGCCAAGCACCAGGCCCTGGCCGCGACCGATTTCGAGCAATTCTTCCGAAGTCTCGAAAATCCCGGCCTCGCGCGCGGCAAGGCTGCGGGCGCGCAGCATCGCGCGCAAGAGCTTCGGGCCGGAGAGCGCGGCATAGTGCCAGCCGGGCAGGGCGGGAGGGGCGATCAGGCATCCGGCGCGGATCGCCAGCACGTGGCTTGCCTTGCAGGCGGCCGCGGCAGCCTCGGCGGCGCGGCGCCAGCCATCGAGGCTTTGCTCAGCAAGTGGGGCGAGGCTCTCGTTGCAGCCGGGCAGATCGGGCAGGAAGCTGTCGATCCCGGCGCGATCGAGCCGCCGCATCACCTCGAGCGTGAAGCGCCTGAGCTTGTTTGCTTCGTCAAACCACGCGGGCAGCACCAGCACGCGCGCGCTGCGAGCGCGATCAAAGGCGATCAGCAGTTCCTCGCGCGGCGAGCCGCCTGCATCAGCCGGACAGAGCCAGGAGGAAATCACGGGGCAACCGGCCCGCGCAGGCTAGGCGGGGCGCCTCGCCTCGGCGAGCTTCGCCCGGGCAAAGTCCAGCAGTGCGCCATAGGTTTCGAGCATGGCGCCATCGACATCCTCGTCCTCGATGGTGATGCCGAGCCGGTCTTCCATCTCGGTGAGCAGCCCTGCCACCGCCATCGAATCAAGCTCGGGCAGGTGGCCGAACAGGCCGGTCTCCGGCCCGAAGGCGGCGGCGCGATCGGGATCGAGCCCGAGCACTTCGGCAATCAAGCCCTTCATTTCCCGATCGAGCGCGGCCTCGCCGTCAAGGATGGGAATGCTGGTCATCGGCAGTCTCGGTCCCCTGCCGGCCGCATCCGGGCGGCCGTGGGCGCGGGGCTTAGCCAGCCCCACGCAGGCGCGCAAGCCCTGCGCAAAAGGCGCTTGGCAAGCGCCGGCCAGGCGCGCGGGTCGGCAGGATCGAGGCAGTCGATGCGGTAACGCGGGCGGATGGTGTCCATCCAGTCGGCCTTGTAGGGCTGGTCGCCCGTGCCGAAATCGACCAGCTCCACGCCATCGACATCGATCACATGGGCAAACAGCGCCGCGGTGAGCGTGGTGCCGGCCGAAAGGTGCCGGTGGCTTTCGCGGTGGGCGAGCTTGTGGATGTAGGCGATGGCGTTCTCGACCGTCCAGCACTGGGCTGCCACTGCCTGGCCATCAGCGCGCGCGACGCCGAGCCGCAGCCGGCCCGCGGCGCCTTCGGCCTCGGCAAAGGCGCGCAGCATCGCCGGGTGATCCTCGGCCGGTTTCCAGCTTGCCGCATAGATCGCCTCATACTCGGCCCAGACGGCGGGATCGAAGCGGGTGAGCACCTGGGTTTCCACCTTGCGGCCCTTGCGCTTCACCGTGCTGCGCAGCGCCCCCGGGCGGCTCTGCCAATATTCGGCAAAGCTGCGCCCCTTGACCGCAAGCACGTGGTTGATGTCGCATTGCTCCACCGCCACCTGCCAGCCGGCGGCGCGAAAGGCGCGCGCGAGGCGGGCGGCCGAGCCATCCTCGCCCGGCACGGGTTCGAGCGTGACGCGCCAGCCGCGCGCGCGCAATTGCCGGGCGATCGCCGCAAGCAGAAGGTCGCCCGAAGGGCCGGGCGGGGCAAGCTCGCGCCAGGTGAAGCTGTACCAATTGCGCAGCGGCACGATCCGCCCGCCGCTTTCGGTGAGCGCGAGGGCCGCGCTGTTTTCGCCATCGCTGGCAAGCGCGATCAGCGGGACCAGCCCGGTTTGAGCGAGCAGCCCATACCACTCGGCCCGGTCGAACGGGGCGGCGGCGGGCGCATTGAGCGCTTGCAAGACATTAACGCTCTCGTGATACCGCGCTTCGATCACTGGAAAACCGCTCCTCATCATGGCCCAAGCCCCTGACCCCACCCCCTTCCCGCTCGATCACCTCGCCGAAAGGGCCGAGGCGGCGGGGCTGGGCGCGCGGCCGGCGCTGGTGCTGCGCGGGGAGGTGCTTAACCACAATCAGTTAAGACAGCGTGTGGCGCGCCTTGCCGGGTGGCTCGCTGCGATGGTGCCCGAGCCGGGTGCGCGGGTGGCCACCTGGGCGGCCAAGGGCGAGCTTTCCTGCCTGATGCCGCTCGCCGCGGCGCGCGCGGGGCTGGTGCATGTGCCGATCAACCCGCTGCTCAAGCGCGCGCAGGTGGCCCATATCCTTGCCGACAGCGGTGCGCGGCTGCTCATCGGCACGCCGTCACGCCTTGCCAGCCTGGCAAGCGGCGATCTGCCGCCCGGCTGCGCGGCGCTGGGCGAGGGCGAAGCTCTGGCCGCTGCCGCGGCGGCAGCGCGCGAGCTGGGGCCATCGGCAGCCGATCCCGAAAGCCTTGCCGCGATCCTCTACACCTCAGGCTCGACCGGGCGGCCCAAGGGAGTGATGCTGAGCCATGCCAATCTCTGGCTCGGCGCGGTGAGCGTGGCGCATTATCTCAACCTGGCCGAGGATGACGTGACGCTGGCGGTGCTGCCGCTGTCCTTCGACTATGGGCAAAACCAGCTGCTTTCCACCTGGTATGCCGGGGGCTGCGTGGTGCCGCTCGACTTTCTCTTTGCCCGCGATGTGGTCAAGGCCTGCGCCGCGCACGGGGTGACGACGCTTGCCGCGGTGCCGCCGCTGTGGGTGCAGCTGGCCGAGACCGACTGGCCCGCCGCGGCGCGCGCCGGCCTGCGCCGCCTCACCAACAGCGGCGGGGCGCTGACGGTCGATCTGGTGCGGCGCCTGCGCGCGCTGCTCCCCGAGGCGCGCCTGTTTGCCATGTATGGGCTGACCGAGGCCTTCCGCTCGACCTTTCTCGATCCGGCACTGATCGATCACCACCCGACCTCGATGGGTAAGGCCATTCCCTTTGCCGAGGTGCTGGTCATCAATGATGCCGGCGCGCTCGCCGCCGATGGCGAGGAGGGCGAACTCGTCCATTGCGGGCCGCTGGTGGCCAAGGGCTATTGGCGCGATCCTGCGCGCAGCGCCGAGCGCTTCCGCCCGGCCCCGGCAGCCTCCACCTATGGCGGCATGGCGGTGTGGTCGGGCGACAGGGTGCGGCGCGACAAGGACGGCCTGCTCTATTTTGCCGGGCGGCGCGATGCGATGATCAAGAGTGCCGGCAACCGCATCAGCCCGCAGGAGATCGAGGAGGCGGCGCTCGCCACCGGGCTGGTGGCCGAGGCGGTGGCGCTGGGGGTGGCCGATCCCCGGCTCGGCCAGGCGGTGCACCTGGTGGTGCGCGGCGATGTGGCGCGCGAGGCCGAACTGGCCGAGAAATTGCAGCGGGAGCTGCCCAATTTCATGCAGCCCAAGGCGATCCACTGGCGCGCCGCGCTGCCGCTCAACCCCAATGGCAAGATCGATCGCGCCGCGCTTCAGGCCGAGCTTGACCGGGAACATGCCTCATGAAGCCCGTCGGCCCCATCCCCTCCGGCTATGAGGTGATCGAAGGCGAACTAGCGATCGGCGGCAGGACGGCGCGCGCGCTGGTGGATGAGGCCGGGGGCACGCCGCTGTTCGTCTATTCGCGCGCGCATCTCGATGCCCGCATGGCTGAGTTGCGCGCCGCGATCCCGCCGCGGGTGAGGATCAACTATGCGGTCAAGGCCAATCCGCACCCGGCGGTGGTGGCGCACATGGGCAGGCTGGTCGATGGCTTTGACATCGCTTCGGCGGGCGAGCTTGCGCTGTGCATGGCCGCCGGGATCGATCCGGCGCGCATCAGCTTTGCCGGGCCGGGCAAGCGCGACAGCGAACTCGAGGCGGCGATTGCAGCCGGCGTCACGCTCAATTGCGAGAGCGAGGGCGAGGCGGCGCGCGCGCTGGTTATCGGCGCGCGGCTGGGCAAGGCGCCGCGGCTGGCGATCAGGGTCAATCCCTCTTTCGTGATGACCGGATCGGGGATGAAGATGGGCGGCGGGGCCAAGCCCTTCGGGCTCGATGCCGAGCGCGTGCCGGCTCTGGCGCGGCATGTCATCGCGCAAGGGGCCGAATGGCGGGGGCTGCACATCTTCACCGGCAGCCAGACGCTTGCGGCCGAGGCGATCATCGAGACCCAGGCCAATGTGCTGCGTCTTGCGGCCGAGCTTGCCGAGGCGATCGGCGCGCCGTGCCCCAAGCTCAACATGGGCGGGGGGCTTGGCATTCCCTATTTCCCCGGCGATACGCCGGTTGATCTGGCGCGGGTGGGGGCGGCGCTGGCCGAACGGGTGGCCGCTTTGCCCAGCGCACTGGCCGGGGCCGAGCTGTGCCTGGAGCTGGGGCGCTTTCTCGTTGGCGAGGCCGGGGTCTATCTCGCCCGCGTGGTCGATCGCAAGGTGAGCCACGGCGTCACATTCCTCATCACCGATGGCGGGTTGCACCATCAGCTGGCCGCCTCGGGCAATTTCGGCACGGTGGTGCGGCGCAACTATCCGGTGGCGATCGCCACCCGATTTGACGCCCCGGCGGAAGAAGAGGTCAACATCGTCGGCTGCCTGTGCACCCCACTCGATCGGCTGGCTGACAATGCGATGATGCCGCGCGCCGAGGTGGGCGATCTGGTGGCGGTGTTCTGCGCCGGGGCCTATGGCGCCAGCGCCAGCCCGGCGGCCTTTCTCGGCCATGGCCCGGCGGCTGAAATCCTGGTGTGAAACCGCCGCGTTAACCTGCGCCCAGCCGCTGTCCCGGAACGGGATGGGGCGGGATTTGGCGTTGTATAACTAACCAGATGTTCACCATTTCCAGCCAGAACCGACCCGACATGCCCGGAGGTCAGGTGTTGCAGGTCGCTCCTGCAGCATGGTGCAGGTCTCCCGGCAAGCACTGGCCAAGGATCCGCACATCATGTTCCACCGTCTGCCTCTCGTCCCGCTCGCCGCGCTGGGGCTGGCCGCGCCGCTTCTGGCCGCCTGTGCGGGCAGCGGCCCGCAGCTGCCCAGCGCCAGCTATTCGAGCAGCACCATCGCGCCAAGCGAGGAATACACCATCGGCCCGCTCGACGAGATCACCATCCATGTGTGGCGCAATCCCGAACTTTCCGCGGACAAGGTGCGTGTGCGCCCCGATGGGCGGCTGACCATCCCGCTGGTGCAGGACATCCCGGCGGTGGGCAAGACCGCCACGCAGCTGCAGGAATACATCGCCGCGGAGCTTTCCAAATATATCGAGCAGCCGATCGTCTCGGTGATCGTCAACGTGCCCGAGGGCAATTTCACCCAGCAGGTGCGGGTGATCGGGGCGACCGAGAAGCCCGCCTCGCTGCCCTTCCGCGCCAACATGACCGTGCTCGACGCGATGATCGCGGTGGGCGGCCTCAACGAATTTGCCGCTGGCAACCGTGCCAAGCTGATCCGGCTTGATCGCGAGAGCGGCAAACAGGTGGAATATCGCCTGCGCCTGTCCGATCTCATCCGCCGCGGCGATGCCAGCGCCAATGTGATGCTGATGCCGGGCGATACCATCATCATCCCCGAGAGCCGGTTCTAGGGCGGGCGCGGCGCCGATGAGCGAGCTTCTCGAGGAACTGCGCGCGGCGCTGTGGGCGGTCTGGCACCGCCGCTGGATCGCGCTCGCCACCGCCTGGGGCGTGTGCCTCATCGGCTGGCTGGTGATCTCGCTGATCCCCAATTCCTATGAATCGAAGGCGCGGGTCTATGTCGATGTGAAGGATGTGCTCTCGCGCCAGCTCGGCTTTGCCGGGGACGGCAAGGAGGAGATCATGCGGGTGCGCCAGACCCTTTCGAGCGCCAAGAACCTCGAAAAGGTGATCACCGCCACCCGGCTGGGCGAAGGCATCACCGAGCGCGGCGCGCTCGATGCGGCGATCGCCGAGCTCGACAAGAAGGTCAAGGTGACGAGCGAGCAGGACAACCTGTTCGAGATCACGGCAACGATCGGCCTGCGCAATCTGAGCGATGCGGAAAACGCGGTGCTGGCGCGCGATGTCGTGCAAAAGCTGCTCGACATCTTGCGCGAAGAGCACATCGTCGGCAACCGCGCCGGGATCAGCACCGCGATCGCCGATCTTGACCGCCAGCTCGAGGAACGCAAGCGCGAGCTGGAAGAGGCCGAACAGCGCCGCCTTGCCTTCGAGGCCCAATATCCCGATCTCGTCGGCGGTTCGGAGAGCCTCTCGAACAAGGTCCAGCAGGCCCGCGCCGAGCTTCGCGATGTCGAGGCCAATCTCGCCGCGGCCGAAAGCGCGCTCGCCTCGATCACCGCGCAGATCGCCAGCACCCCGCGCACCCTGGCGAGCACAGGGCGCGATGCCACCGGGCCCAAGGCCGCGCTGCTTCAGGCCCAGACCCAGCTTGCCGAGCTGCGCGCCCGCGGGCTGACCGACAACCATCCCGATGTGGTCGCCGCCACGCGCCAGGTGACGCTGCTGGCGAGGCAAGCCGCCGCGGCGGGGGATGATGGCGGCGGCACGCCCAATCCCGCCTATGCCTCGCTGGTGGCGATCCGCAGCGAGCGCCAGGCCAATGTCGAGGCGCTGCAGGCCCGCCGCGCCGCGCTCCAGAGCAATTTCGCCGCGCTGATGGCGAGCCAGGCGAGCGAGCCGGCCGTGGCCGCCGAGGCCAACCGCATCAGCCGCGACTATGACGTGCTGCGCAAGAACTATGAAAAGCTGCTCGAGGACCGCGAGGCGCTGCGCACCCGCGGCAAGGTCGAGGACAAAGCCAGCCAGTTCCGCTTCGACGTGGTTCAGCAGCCCAGCGTGCCGCAAAAGCCCGCCGCGCCCAACCGCCCGCTGCTGCTGCTGGGCGTGCTGGTGGTGGGGATCGGCGCCGGGGTGGCGGCGGCCTATGCCATGGCCCAGCTCAAGGCCGGCTTTGCCACGCCCAAGAAGCTCGAGGCCGCGCTCGCCCTGCCGGTGATCGGGGCGATCTCGCTCAACCTCTCCGATGCCGCGCGCGCGCTCGAGAAAAAGCGGCTGACGCAGTTCTTCGGCGCCTGCGGGGGGCTGCTGGCGGTGTTCATGGTGCTGATCGTGATCGAGGTGATCACGGTGCGCACGCTGGTCTGAGGCGGGGGGAGAGGCGATGACCGAACAGCGCAGGATCGACCCCGCCAAGGCTCGCCCGGCTTCGCTGCTCGAGCGTGCCGATGCGGCCTTCGGGCTTGGCCCGGTGGGCCGCGCGCCGCGGGTGCCGCCGGTGCCCGAGGCGCTGCGCCGCGCCCCGCTGCGCCCGCAGCCGGGGCCTGCGCCTGCCGGTGCAGCAGAACGTCCGCAAGGCGCCGCAAGCACGCGCCCAGCCGCATCTGCGCCGGCCCCCGAAGTGCCGCGCGCGGTGGCGCTGTGCGGGCCGATGGTGGCAATCGACCGCGATCACCTGCGCGCTGAGGGCCTGATCGTGCCCGAGGATCCGGTCACCGGCCTTCTCGAGGAGTTCCGCATCGTCAAACGCGAGCTCCTCGCCGATGCCCGCGCCTCCGCCTCGCCGCTGGCGCGCCGCATCCTCGTGTGCTCGCCCCATTCGGGCGAGGGCAAGACCTATTGCGCCACGAACCTTGCCATTGCGCTCGCCGCTGAGCCGGGACTCGAGGTGCTGCTGGTCGATGCCGATGTGGTCAATCCCGCGATCACCGCCAGGCTCGGCCTTCCCGAGGGGCCGGGGCTGATGGATGCGCTCGCCGATCCGGCGATCCGGCCCGAAACCCTGGTGCTGCGCAGCGACATTCCCGGCCTCTTCGTGCTGCCCGCCGGCAGCGCCACCAACCGCGATGCCGAACTGCTTGCCAGCGCCCGCACCGGCGCGGTGCTCGACCGGCTGACCGCCGGGACAAGCGACCGGATCGTGATCTTCGACACCCCGCCCGCGCTTGCCGCCTCGCCCGCGGCCGCGCTCGCCCAGCATGTCGGCCAGGCGCTGCTGGTGGTGCGCGCCGAGGAGACCGGGCGCGCCGCGCTCGAGGATGCGCAGCAGCTGCTTTCGGCCTGCGGGGATATCAAGCTGCTCTTGAATGCCGCGCGCTACAGCCCCTCGGGGCGGCGCTTCGGCACTTACGGCACGAGGGGGAGATAGCCATGCGTGCCCGCATCCTTCAGCTTGGCACCCTGGCCGCGGCAGGCGCCGCGCTGGCCCTGTCGTCTGCGCCGGTGTGGGCGCAGGCCATGGGCGCGGGCGATGGGGCAGGCGCCCCGGCCCGCCGCGCCGGCGTGATCCAGCCTTATATCGAGGTCGCCCAGGTGCTCTCGGCCGAGATCGCCCCTGGCGATGACGTGCTCACCTTCACCCAGGTTGCCGTGGGCGTGGACATCAATGTGCAAGGCCGCAACAGTGGGGCGGCGGTCTCGCTTCGCTATGAGCGCAACATCGGCTGGGGCGAGGACAGCATCGACACCGACACGCTGAGCGGGATTGCCCGCGGCACGCTGGCGGTGATCCCCAATGCGCTCAGCCTCGAGGCCGGGGCGCTGGCGGCGCGCACCCGCGCCGATGGCGGGGGCGGGGCGAGCGCCAATCCGCTGGTGCGTGAGGATGCCGAAAGCCGCATCTACAGCCTCTATGCCGGGCCGAGCCTCAAGACCCAGGTCGGGCGGGTCGGCATCGAGGGCGTGGCCCGGGTCGGCTACAACCGCTTCGAGACCGACGCGGCGATCATCAACCCCCAGGGCGCGCTGGTCGATGCCTTCGATGACAGCGTCACCTATCTCGGGCAGCTGCGCGCCGGGGTGCGCGCCGGCGAAGTGTTGCCCGTGGGCCTTGCCGTGACCGCGGGCGGTTTTCAGGAGGATATCGGCAATCTCGACCAGCGGGTGCGCGATCTTTACGTGCGCGGCGATGTCACCGTGCCGCTCAGCCCCAGCCTCGCGCTGGTGGCGGGCGCGGGCTACGAGGACGTGCAGATCTCGAGCCGCGATGCGCTGCGCGATGCCAATGGCAACCCGGTGATCGGCAGCGATGGCCGCTTCGTCACCGATCCATCCTCGCCGCGCCGGATCGCCTTTGATGTCGATGGGTTGCTGTGGGACGTGGGGGTGCTCTGGCGCCCCTCCTCGCGCACCAACCTCGCCGCGGCGGTGGGGCGGCGCTATGATTCGACCACCTATTACGGCACCTTCACCTACACCCCCAATGCCCGCAGCGCGCTGGCGATCGCCGCCTATGACGGGGTGAGTGGCTTTGGCGGGGTGATCAACAATGCGCTCGCCGGGCTCGACAGCGATTTCGAGGCGATCCGCAACCCCGTCACCGGCGATTTCGGCGGCCTTGTCAGCGGCACCCAGGGTCAGGCGCTGGTCGGCAGCCTCGGCTCGGTGCGCTCGGCCGCCTTCCGCGGGCGCGGGGTGCGCGCCTCCTACCAGCGCCAGTTCGGGCGCACCACCGCAGCGCTTGGCGCGGGCTATGACCGTCGCACCTTCATCGCCGCGGCCGGCACCGCGCTGGCGCCCGCCGATGGGCTGACCGACGAGAGCTATTACGTGATCGGCGGGCTCACCCGCCAGCTCGGGGCCAATGCCAGCCTCACCACCAATGCCTATGTCAACTGGTTCGACGGGGCCGGCAACAATGACGTGACCGCGCTTGGCGCCTCGGCCGCCTACAGCCAGGCGATCACCCGCCGGCTCTCGGGCCGGGCGGCGCTGGCGGTCGACTATTTCGACAGCGAGTTCAACGCGCAGGACTTTGCCTATGCCACCGCGCTGGTGGGCCTGCGCTACGATTTCTAGCCGGGGGAGCCTCACGCCTCATGTACGAACAGTTCTACGGTTTCAGCGGCAGGCCCTTCCAGCTCACCCCTGATCCGCACTTCTATTTCGAAAGCGCCAGCCACAGGAAGGCGATGAGCTATCTCGGCTATGGGCTTGCCCAGGGCGAGGGCTTCATCGTCATCACCGGCGAGATCGGCGCGGGCAAATCGACCCTGGTGGCGCATCTGATGGAGCGCATCGATCCGGGTGCGCTTACCGTGGCCCAGGTGGTGACCAGCGCGCTTGACGGGGCCGAGATCGTCCATGTCGTTGCCCAGGCCTTTGGCCTTGCGGTCGAGGGCCACGACAAGGCCGCGGCCCTCGGCGCGATCGAGCGCTTCCTCCAGGACGAGGCGCGCGCCGGGCGGCGCTGTCTGCTGGTGGTCGACGAGTGCCAGAACCTTGATCTTGCCGCGCTCGAGGAGCTGCGGATGCTCTCCAACTTCCAGCTTGGTGCCCACCCGTTGCTGCAATGCCTGCTGCTCGGCCAGCCCGAGTTCCGGCGCACCCTTGCGCATCATCCGGGCCTCGAGCAATTGCGCCAGCGGATCATCGCCTCGCACCATCTCGAAGCGCTCGATGCTGGCGAAGTTGCCCATTACGTGCGCCACCGGCTGGCGCAGGTGGGCTGGCAGGGCCACCCGCGCTTTGCCGAAGGGCTGCTCGAGGCGCTCTATCGCCACACCGACGGGATACCGCGGCGGGTCAACCAGGTGATGAACCGGCTGCTGCTGCTCGGCGCGATCGAGGAGCGCGACGCGCTTGATAATGCCATGCTCGATGCCGTGATCGCCGAGATGAAGGCCGATCAGACCCGCGGCGCCGGGGGGGCGCGAAGCCATGCCGATCTGCGCGCCGCGCCCGAGGCCGCGCCAGCGCCCGCCGCGCCTGCGGCGGCGCCCGAGACCATGCCCACCGCCGAGGTCGCCGCGCTGCTGGCTGACCGCGACGCGCGCACCGCCGAGCTTGAGGCAGCGATCAGCGAATTGCAGGCCGCCGGCCGCGCCCAACCGGCCGGGGTGGGTGATGGCGTCGATGAGGAGGCCGAGGCGCGCCTTGGCACAGCGCTGGCGCGGATCGAGGCGCGGCTCGAGGAACAGGAGCAATCCTTCCGCCACGTGCTCACCATGCTGATCGAGTGGCTCGAGGATCGCCCCTCGCGCGAGGCGGCCTGACCATGATGGCACAAGCCGATGGTGCAGGTCAGCCGGCCATTCTCAACGGCCTGTCGGTCGATGTTGAGGACTGGTTTCAGGTCGGCGCCTTCGAGAACGTGATCGCCCGCGACGAGTGGGACAGCATCAAGACCCGCGTGGCCGACAATATCTATCGCGTGCTCGATCTTTTCGCCGAGGCCGAGGTGCACGCCACCTTCTTCACCCTTGGCTGGGTGGCGCAGCGCCATCCCGAGATGATCCGCCGCATCGCCGATGCGGGGCATGAACTGGCGAGCCACGGCTTTGACCATGCCCGGGTGTTCACCTTCACGCCGAAGGAATTTGCAGCGGATATCCGCAAGGCGCGCGCGGTGATCGAGGATTGCGCCGGGGTGGCGGTGCGCGGCTATCGCGCCCCCAGCTTCTCCATCGACCAGCGCACGCCCTGGGCCTTTGCCGAGCTTGCCGCGCAGGGTTATGCCTATTCCTCGAGCGTGGCCCCGGTGGTGCATGACCACTATGGCTGGCCCGAGGCGCCGCGCTTTGCCTTCCGTCCGCTGCCCTGGGCCGATCTTATCGAACTGCCCGTCACCACCGCCATGCTCGGCGGACGCCGGGTGGCGGCGGGGGGAGGGGGCTTCTTCCGGGTGCTGCCCTATGCCTTCTCGCGCTGGGCGATCCGCCAGGTCAACCGCCGCGAGGGCCGCCCGGCGATCTTCTATTTCCACCCTTGGGAGATCGATCCCGATCAGCCCCGCCTCAGCCACGCGCCGATGCGTGCGCGCCTGCGCCACTACACCGGCCTTGCGCAGATGGCGGGCAAGCTGAAGGCGCTCGTTCACGCCTTCCGCTGGGGGCGGATGGATCTGGTGGCGCATCGTGAGGCCGCGCGCCTTGCGGCAGAGACAGGCCAGATCACCGGAGTGGCGGCATGAACGCGCCGCTCGCCCTCGGCCACAGCGTGCGCGCGGCTGATCTTGCCGATGCCGCCACGCGTCGGCGGATCGAGGGCTTCGTGGCCGAAAAGGCGGGAAGCCTGTTCCACCGCCCGGCCTGGCTCATGGCGGTCGAGGCTGGCACCGGCCAGCGCGCCGCAGGCCTGGTGTGCGAGCGGCTCGGGGTGATCACCGGATGGCTGCCGCTCACCGAGGTGCGCTCGGCCCTGTTCGGCAAAGCACTGGTCTCGAGCGGCTTTGGCGTGGGCGGGGGGATCATCGCCGAAAGCGAGGCGGCCGCGCGGGCGCTCGCCAGCGCCGCCGAGGCGCGCGCCAGGGCCGACGGTTTTGCCACGATCGAGCTGCGCGGCGGGCCGATCCCCCAGGGCTGGGAGGCCTGGAGCGACCGGCATTGCGGCTTTGCCCGCCCGCTCGCGCCGAGCGACGAGGCCGAGCTTGCCGCCATCCCGCGCAAGGCCCGCGCCGAGGTGCGCAAGGGCCTTGCCATGGGCCACCGCATCACCATCGGGCGGGGTGCAGGCGATTTGGCCGCGCATTACGCCTGCTACAGCGCCAGCGTGCGCAATCTTGGCACCCCGGTGTTTCCGCGGCGGCTGTTTGCCGCCATGCTCGATGCCTTTGCCGAGGAGAGCGACATCCTCACCGTGTGGGCGGGGGAGCGGCCGCTGGCGAGCGTGCTCAGCTTCTATCACGCCGGCGCCGTGATGCCGTTCTGGGGCGGGGGCGTGTTTGCCGCCCGCGTGGCCCGGGCCAATGAGGTGATGTATTACGCCCTCATGGGCCATGCCCGCAGCCGGGGCATGGCGCGTTTCGATTTCGGCCGCTCCAAGACCGGCAGCGGCCCCTATCACTTCAAGAAGAACTGGGGCTTCGCGCCCGAACCGTTGACCTATGCCGCCTGGAGCGCGGCAGGCGCACCGGCGCGCCGGGCCGATCCCACCGATGCCGCCTATTCGCGCAAGATCGCGCTGTGGAAGAAGCTGCCGCTGCCGATCGCCAACACCCTGGGGCCGTGGATCGCGCGTGGGCTGGCGTGATGGGCGAGATCCTGTTTCTGGCCCACCGCGTGCCCTTTCCGCCCGACCGCGGCGATCGCATCCGCTCGCACCATCTCCTCCAGGCGCTCTCCCGCCTCGCCCCGGTGCATGTCGGCTGCTTTGCCGAGGGCCATGACCCTGCGGCCGAGGCCGCGCTGCGCGCCCTTGCTGCTTCGGCTTGCGTGGTGCGCCGGGCAAAGCCGCTGCTTCTTGCCGGGGCCGAGGCGGTGCTGACGGGAAGGCCGGTGAGCCTTGCCGCCTTTGCCAGCCGCCGCCTTGCCGCCTTCGTGCGCGCGACGCTGGCCGCACGCCCCATCAGCGCGATCGTGGTGTTCTCGGGCCAGATGGGCCAGTTCGTGCCCGATGATTATCCCGGCAGGGTGGTGGTTGACCTGTGCGATGTCGATAGCGCCAAGTTTGCCGCCTATGCCGCCGCGGGCGAGCGGGTGTGGCTCAACGCGCGCGAGGCGCGGTTGCTCGCCGCCGAGGAGGAGCGCCTCGGCCACCGCGCCCATGCCACCCTGCTGATTTCAGAGAACGAGGCAGCGCTCTATCGCAGCCGCCTGGACGCGCCCGGGAAGGTCAATATCCGGGTGATCGGCAATGGCATTGATGCGGCCCGTTTCGATCCCGCCGCAGCCCAGCCACATCCGGCACTTGCGCGCGCCCCGGGGCCGCATTTCGTCTTCACCGGACAGATGGACTATCGCCCCAACGAGCAAGCGGCGCTGTGGGTGATCGAAGCGCTCATGCCCCAGCTGCGCGCGCGCTGGCCCGAGGCGTGCTTTCACGTGGTCGGGCGCGCGCCCACGGCGCGGCTGCGCGCCGCAGCGGGCCAAGCGGGCGTGCGGGTATGGGGCGAGGTTCCCGATGTGCGCCCCTTCCTCGCCGCGGCCGATGCGGTGCTCGCCCCGCTGATGATCGCGCGCGGGGTGCAGAACAAGGTGCTCGAGGCCATGGCCATGGCCCGGCCCGTGGTGCTCACCCCCGAGGCGGCGACGGGAATTGCCGCGCGCGACGGGGTCCATTGGCTGGTCAGCCCCGCCGACCCCGTGGCGATGGTGGGGCGCATTGCCGACCTGCTTGCCGATCGCGAGGCTGCCGGGCGCCTCGGCGCGGCGGCGCGGCGCTTCGTGATCGCGGAGCACGGGTGGGAAGCCATGCTCGCCCCGCTTGCCGGCCTCGTCGGGATCGAAGGGGAGCGGGCGCGACATGCCGCCTGAGCCGCTCGCAACCGCGCCTGCCCCGGCGATGCTGGCCGCGCTGCCCGCCACCTGGCGCGCGCCGCTGGTCACGCTCGGCGCAGCCGTGCTGGCGCTCGTTGCCGCCACCGCCCCGAGCTGGGGCGAGATGCTCCACCAGTGGTGGAACATCGACACCTACAATCACCTGCTGCTCGTGCCCTTCATCGTCGCGTGGCTGGTGCGGCTCAAGGCCGGCGCGCTGGCGCGCCTTGCCCCGCAGCCCTTTGCCCCCGGCCTTGCATTGGTGGCAGCGGCGCTGGCGCTGTGGCTGATCGGGCGGGTAAGCGGCATCAACCTGCTCGCCCATGCCGGCGCGGTGGGCGCTCTCCAGGCCGCGGTGCTCACGCTCCTCGGCCTGCGCGCCAGCCTCACACTCGCCCTGCCGCTGGGCATGGGCGCCTTCCTCGTCCCCTTTGGCGATGAGATCATCCCGCCGCTGCAAGTGATCACGGCCAAGATCACCATTGCGCTCACCCATTGGAGCGGCATCCCCGCGCGGATCGAGGGGATCCACATCCACACCCCTGCCGGGCTGTTCATCGTGGCCGAGGCCTGTTCGGGGGTGAAGTTCCTGGTGGCGATGGTGACGCTCGGCGTGCTCGTCATCTTCACCCGTTTTGTGAGCTGGCAGCGGCGCGCGGCCTTCCTGATCGCCTGCTTGATCGTGCCGATTTTGGCCAATGGCGTGCGCGCCTGGGCGACGGTCTATGTCGCGCAGTTCATCGGCGCCGAGGCGGCAACCGGGTTCGATCACATCGTCTATGGCTGGGTGTTTTTCGCGCTCATCGTTGCCGGGCTGCTTGCCGCGGCCTGGCGCTGGTTCGAGCGCGAGCCTGAAACCTATGGCTGGCCGCCCGAGGCGCTGGCGCAGTGGGGCTGGCTCGCCCGGGCCGAGCGCATCACCCTGCCGCCCGCCGCCGGTGCGCTTGGCATTGCGGTGCTGGCCGCGATTGCCGCAGCGCTCGCCATGCTCTAGGCCCAGCACGCGCGATGTGCGGAATTGCCGGGATCTTCCATGCCGAAACCCCCAAGCCGGTTGATCCCGCGCGCCTCGTGCGCATGTGCGATGCGCTCGCCCACCGCGGGCCGGACGGCTCGGGGGTGTGGACCGATCACGGGGTAGGGCTCGGTCACCGGCGCCTCTCGATCATCGATCTGGCCGGATCGCCCCAGCCGATGGCCTCGGCCGATGGCCGCGCGGTGATCGTCTTCAACGGCGAGATCTACAATTTCCGCGCCCTGCGCCGCGAACTCGAAGCGGCGGGCCATGTGTTCCGCACCAGCGGCGATACCGAGGTGATCCTTGCCGCCTGGCAGCAATGGGGCACGGATTGCCTTGCGCGGCTCGATGGCATGTTCGCCTTTGCCCTGTTCGACCGCGAAAAGCGCCAATTGCTGCTTGCGCGCGACCGCTTTGGGGTCAAGCCGCTCTACACCGCAGCGCTTTCCGATGGCAGCATTGCCTTTGCCTCCGAACTCAAGGGCCTGCTCGCCCACCCGCTGCTGCGCCGGCGTTTGAGCCCGCAGGCGATCGAGGCCTATCTGGCCTGGGGCTATGTACCCGATAGCCACGCCATCCTTGCCGGGGTGGAAAAGCTCCCCGCCGGGCATTTCCGCCTGCTCACCCAGGGCAAGGTGCCCCCGCCGCCGCAGCGCTGGTGGGAGATTTCCTTTGCCGAGCGCGAGACCGGCAGCACCGCCGATCTTTCGGCCCGGCTCGTCCACCTGCTGCGCGAGGCGGTGCAGGCGCGCATGGTTGCCGATGTGCCGCTTGGCGCTTTCCTCTCGGGCGGGGTCGATTCCTCCGCTGTCGTCGCGCTGATGGCCGAGGCGAGTGCCGCCCCAGTGCAGACCTATTCGATCGGCTTTGATGTCGCTGCCTATGACGAGACCTCCCATGCCCGGCAGGTCGCGGCGCGCTTTGGCGCCGATCATGCCGAGCGGATCGTTGCCACCAATGATTTCGCCGCGATCGATAGGCTCGCCGCGATCTTCGATGAGCCCTTTGCCGATGCCTCGGCGCTGCCCACCCTGCGGGTGTGCGAGCTGGCGCGCGAGCGGGTGACGGTGGCGCTCTCGGGCGACGGGGCGGACGAGGCCTTTGCCGGCTATCGCCGCCAGGTGTTCCACCATCATGAGGAGCGCCTGCGCGCGCTGCTGCCCGCGGGGTTGCGGGCCGGGGTATTCGGCACGCTCGGGCGCGTCTGGCCCAAGGCCGATTGGGCGCCGCGCCCGCTGCGCGCCAAGACCACGCTGCTCGCGCTCGCCGAAAGCGGCGAGGAAGCCTATGCTCGGGCGCTGGCGATCACGCCGCCCGAGCAGCGCCGCGCGCTCTATACCGACAGCTTTGTCGCTGAGCTTGGCGGCTTTCGCGCCGAGGATGAACTCGTGGCGCTGATGCGCGCTGCGCCGGCGCGTTCGGGGCTCGACCGGGCGCAATATGCCGATCTGGCCTTTTGGCTACCGGGCGATATCCTCACCAAGATCGACCGCACCAGCATGGCGGTGAGCCTCGAGGCGCGCGAGCCGCTGCTCGATCATCGCCTTGTTGCCTTTGCCGCGCGCCTGCCCGAGCGCGAAAGGGTGCGCGGCACCATCGGCAAGGCGCTGCTCAAGCACACGCTCACGCGCTATCTGCCCCACGAGGTGCTTTACCGGCCCAAGCAGGGCTTTGTCACCCCGATCGCCGAGTGGCTCAAGGGGCCGCTCGCCGGCGCGGCGCGGGGGATCGCCAGCGGCGGGCTGGCGCAGACCGGCATGTTCAAGCCCGAGGCGATCGCCGCCATGGCCGAGGCGCATATCGCCGGGCGGGCCGACCATGCTCGTAGCCTGTGGCAATTGCTGATGTTGGAAAGGGCGCTCGCGCGGCTTGGCCCTGCGGCCTAGGCGCACCTAGTCTTGCGCCCCGTGGCCGAGCGCCATGTAGCTGTCGGACTGCATTTCCTTGAGCCGGCTCACCGTGCGGGCAAACTCGAAGGCGCCATCGCCTTCGGGATAGAGCGCCTCGGGCGCGGCGGCGGCGGTGGCAAAGAGCTTGACCCGGTGCTCGTAGAGCGCATCGATCAGCTTGGTGAAGCGGATCGCCTCGTTGCGCTGCTCCGGCCCCATGCGCGGGATGCCAACAAGGATCACGGTGTGGAAGGCGCGGGCGATGGCAAGATAATCGGCCGCGCCGCGGTTTTCGCCGCACAGCTTCCTGAAGCTGAACACACCCACGCCCTTGAGGCTCTTGGGCACGTGGAGCACCCGCCCGCCGCCAAGATCGAGCGCGCCCGAAGGCACGTGGGCGGCATCCTCTGGCGCGAAATCGGTGAGCCGGAAGAAGGCCTCGCGCACCTGCGCGGTGGCGGCATCGCCAAGCGGCGTGTGCCAGGTGGCAAGACCCCCGATCCGCTCGAGCCGGTAGTCGGTCGGGCCGTTGAGGCTGAGCACATCCATCTCGCGCTCGACCAGCTCGATGAAGGGCACGAACAGCGAGCGGTTGAGCCCGTCCTTGTAAAGATCGCGTGGGGGGCGGTTCGAGGTGGTGACGATCACCGTGCCGCTTGCCATCAGCGCGGTGAAGAAGCGCCCCATGATCGCGGCATCGGCGGTGTTGGTGACGACCAGCTCGTCAAAGGCAAGGCAGGCAAGGCCGCGCCCCATCTCCTGCGCGACGCTGGTGAGCGGATCGGCAATGCGCCCCTCGCGCGCCGCGGCAATGCGCCGATCGACCTCTAGCATAAAGGCATGGAAGTGGACGCGGCGCTTGGCGGCAATGCCGAGGGTCTCGACGAAAAGGTCCATCAGCATCGATTTGCCACGCCCGACGCCGCCCCACAAATAGATGCCGCGCGGGGGCGGGGCGGGCTTGCGGCCGAGCAACCTGCCGACGAAGCCGGGGGGGGCAGGCGGGGCCTCGAGCGCGCCCTGCAACGCGGCCAGCCTTTCGGCGGCGGCACGCTGGTCGGCATCGGGGCGCAATTCGCCGCTGGCGATGAGCGCGTCATAGCGGGAGATGAGGCCTGGCATCGGCGCCTCAGGCGCGCGCGCGCATCTTGCGCACGATGCCCGAATAGGCGGCGATCACGTCCTCACCGCCATCGGCGCGGGGCTGGGTGGCAAAGCCGCGCAGGAACAGCATCCGCCCGGTCTCGCGCACGATCTCGCTCACCGCATCGAGCGGGCGGGTGGGATCGCCCGCGCCGACGAACTGGGTGGATAGCTCGACCGTCACCGAAGGCCCGGCCTCGCCGCTGCCGTTGATGTGCATCGCCGCAAACAGGGCAATGTCGATCAGCCCCAGCGTCACCGCCCCGTGGATATTGTCGCCAAGATTGGTGTGCCGCCGTTCAGGGAACATGCGCAGGCGACACTTGTCGCCCTCGCGCCGCACCCGCATCTCGCCCAGCACCGCGGTGTTGAAGCGAGTGCGATCAACGAGGTTCCAGGTGAACCAGCCCTCTTCGCCGCCACATTCCTCGGGCGCGAGCGGGCGATATTCAAAGGGCAGCGCCCGCTCGCCGACATCTGCCATGAGCCAGCCCCGCGCCGCGGCTCAGATGGCCCGCTCGGCCAGCATCTTCTTGGTCTCGGCAATCGCCTTGGCGGGCGAGAGGCCCTTGGGGCAGACATTGGCGCAGTTCATGATGGTGTGGCACCGATAGAGCCGGAACGGATCCTCGAGCGCATCGAGCCGCTCGCCGGTCATCTCGTCGCGGCTGTCGGCAAGCCAGCGATAGGCCTGGAGCAGGATCGCGGGGCCAAGGAATTTGTCCGAGTTCCACCAATAGGACGGGCACGAGGTCGAGCAGCAGGCGCACAGGATGCACTCGTAAAGCCCGTCGAGCTTCTCGCGCTGCTCGGGGCTCTGCAGCCGCTCCTTGCCCGAGGGCGCGGGGGTGACGGTCTGCAGCCACGGGCGGATCGAGGCATATTGGGCATAGAAATGGGTGAAATCGGGAACGAGATCCTTGATCACGTCCATGTGCGGCAGCGGGGTGATGCGGATCTCGCCCTTCAAGTCCTCGATCGCGGTGGTGCAGGCAAGGCCGTTCTTGCCATTGATGTTCATCGCGCACGAGCCGCAGATGCCCTCGCGGCACGAGCGGCGGAAGGTCAGCGTCGGGTCGATCTCGTTCTTGATCTTGAACAGCGCGTCCAGGACCATCGGCCCGCATTCATCGAGATTGATCTCGAACCGGTCATAGCGGGGGTTTTCCCCGCTGTCGGGATCGTAGCGGTAGATCTTGAACGCCTTCACCCGCCCGCCGCTGGCCTTGTGCACCTTGCCGGCGGGGTTGATCTTCGAGTTCTTGGGGAGAGTGAAGGTCGCCATTGATTGATCCCTGTGCCTGACGCGGCCCTGTTTAGCGCGATTGGCGGGGCGCGCAAGCGGGGGGTGTTGCAGCCTTTTTAACAGGGGTTGAACCGCGCACAGCAAGCGCCGGGCAAGGGAACCCCGGGGCCGCCCAGGCGCTTTGGCCAGCATGGACGAGACAACCAATGCCCCGCGCGCCGTGCCGCGCACGGCCTGCGTGTTCGGCGCCTCGGGCGGGATCGGCAAGGCCTTGTGCGAGAAGCTGGCGGCGCTTGGCTGCGAGCGGATTTACGCCGGATCGCGCCGCGGCGCTGCGCCGACAGGATCAGCCTTCACGCCCTTCGCCTTCGATCTCAATGACGAGGTGAGCATCGCCGCGGCGGCAGCGATGATGAAGGACGATCCGCCCGAATGGGTGATCGTGGCGAGCGGGGTGCTCACCCTTGCCGATGGCACCGGGCCGGAGCGCACCTACAAGCGGCTCGATCCACGAGTGATGGCCGAGGTCTTTGCGCTCAACACCATTGGCCCGGCGCTCATTGCCAAGCATTGCCTTGCTCTCATGCCGCGCAGCCGGCCTTTCGTTTTCGCTGCGCTCAGCGCCCGGGTCGGCTCGATCAGCGACAATCGCCTTGGCGGGTGGCATTCCTACCGCGCCAGCAAGGCCGCGCTCAACATGCTGATCCGCAATTTCGCGATCGAGATGGCCCGCACCCACCCGCAAGGGATCGTCGTGGGGCTGCACCCGGGCACGGTCGACAGCGCGCTCTCGCGCCCGTTCCAGGCGGGGCTTGCCCCGGGGCAGTTGACCGCGCCCGAGCTTGCCGCCGAGAGGCTGATTGGTGTGCTCGCAGGGCTGAGCCCGGAACAATCGGGCCGGGTGTTCGACTGGCGCGGCGCCGAAGTGCCGGCCTAGTCAAACAAATCCACGGCGAGATGGGCCCAGATGGTGAGGAATATCAGCACCGCCATCAGCCCCGCACCGATCCGCCAGCGCGGCGTCTCGAACAGGTGCAGGGCGGCCTCGATCCCCGCGCACAGCCCTGCGAGCAACAGGGCAAAGACGGCAAAATCCTCAGGCCCCCAGCGCACCTCGGCGCTCATCACCATCGCCAGCGCCGGAAAGGCAAGAAGCAGCGCCGCGCCGAGCCAGAGCATCGGGTGGAGGCGCAGCCGGCGCTTGGGATTGGGGGCGGTGTTGAGGGTCATCATGGCACTCCCCGGCACGAAGCGGTTTGGCAAGGGAGGCGAGATATGCCACGCATGGGCCCGGCGCGATAGGGGCATTGAGGAGCGCGTGATGGGGCTCAAGGATTGGTACGAGGCGCGGATCATGCCGCGGCTGATCACCTGCGCCTGTAGCCAGCCTAAGGTGATGAAACGCCGCGCCGAAGTCGTGCCGCGCGCCCGCGGCGATGTCTTTGAGCTGGGCTGCGGGGGCGGGATCAACCAGGCTTTCTATGATCCGGCGGCGATCACCACCTATGCCGGGATCGACCCGCACGCCGGCCTGCTCGATGGCGCGCGCGCAGCAGCACAGCGCAAGGGCTGGGCGGCAGACATCCGCGAGGGGCGAGGCGAGGCGATCCCCTTTGCCGATGCCAGCTTCGATTGCGTGGTGTGCACCTTTACGCTGTGCTCCGTGGAAGATCCGGCGCAGGTGATGCGCGAGCTGCGCCGCATCCTGCGCCCCGGCGGCGAGGTGCTGTTCCTCGAACATGGCCGCGCGCCCGATGCCGGCGTGCGGCGCTGGCAGGAGCGCATCGAACCCTTGTGGAAGCGCCTTGCCGGGGGCTGCCACCTTACCCGCCCGATCGCAAGCGCGCTCGCACACGCGGGCTTTGTCGTCGAGCGTCTGGGGGAGGGCTATACGCCCAAGGCCCCGCGGATCGCGGGCTGGATGGAATGGGGGGTGGCGCGCAAGGCCGGCTGACAGGGTGTGCCTTGCCCGCGCAGGCACCTGCAGCGCTTGCGTCCCGGCGCGATTGGCGAACAGCAGGGCGGCTTGCGCGCCCGCCAAGTGAACGCGGGCAGGAAGGGCCAGGCCTTCCCGCCCGCTTTACTTTTGTCCGTGAGGCCTATTCCCCGAAGGTGCGTTGCCACCAGCCGCGGCGCGGCTTGGGTTCAGGTTGGGGTTCAGGCTGGGGTTCAGGCTGGGGCTCGGGCTGAGTCTCAGGCTCGGGCGCAGCCGGGGCTTCGGCCTGCGGCGCCTCGGCCGGTTCGACCGACTCAGCCGGGCTGGCGGCGGCGGTTTCCACCGCTCCGTTCTCGGCCTCGGCAGCCTTGGCCTTGCGCGGCGCGCGCTTGCGCTTGGGCTTCTCCTCGGCAGGCGGGGCGGCTTCCTCGGCGACTTCGGCGGGCTCGGCAGGCGCGGCTTCGGCCCCGGCTTCGCGTGCCGTCTCATCGGCGACGGCGGCCTTGGTCTTGCGCGGCGCACGCTTGCGCTTGGGCTTTTCCGCCGCCGCCTCGCCTTCATCGGCCGGGCCGGCGGGCGTCACCTCCTCGGGCGCAGGGGCATCGGCAGCAGGTGCGGGGGCTTCCTCACCGCCCGCACGCGTCTCCTCGCCATCCTGCTCCTCGCTGGTGGACACCTCTCCGGCCTCGCGCCGCTTGCGCCCGCGTCCGCCGCGGCGGCGCTTCTTCTTGGGGCGCGCCTCGCTGTCCGCGGCGCTCTCATCGCCTGCCGCCTCGGCCGCATCGGCATCGCCTGTTTTGGCCTCGCCCGCGGCAACCTCGTGCGCGCTGCCTTCGTCACTCTCGCGGTTGCGGCCACGCCCACCGCGGCGCCGGCGGCGCTTCTTCTTGCGCCCGCCGCCGTCCTCGTCATCCTGCCGCGCGGCGGATGCATCCGCGGCCTCCTCGGCGGCCTCGTCCTCCTCCTCGGAGAGCTCGTCGTCGTCCTCGTCGATAATCGGCGCGAATTTCGGGGCCTGGAGCGGGCGCGGCCCCAGGCTCGTGATGCTCATCTTCGCGCCTTCCTGCTCGCCCTCGGGCACCACCTCGACGCTGACGCCGTAGCGCTGCTCGATCTCGATGAGGTCGGCGCGCTTCTCGTTGAGGAGGTAGATCGCCGCCTCGGTGCTGGCGGCAAGGCGGATGCGCGTGCCCTTGCCCTTGGCCGCCTCGTCCTCGATCAGCCGCAGCGCCGACAGCCCGGCCGAGGAGGCGGTGCGCACCAGGCCCGTGCCATCGCAGTGCGGGCAGGGGCGGGTGGTCGCCTCGAGCACCCCGGTGCGCAGCCGCTGGCGGCTCATCTCCATCAGCCCGAAGGAACTGATGCGGCCCACCTGGATACGCGCCCGGTCGTTCTTGAGCGCCTCCTTCATCGCCTTCTCGACCTTGCGGACGTTGGAAGGATATTCCATGTCGATAAAGTCGATCACGATCAGCCCGGCCATGTCGCGCAGCCGCAGCTGGCGGGCGATTTCCTTGGCGGCCTCGAGATTGGTGTTGAGCGCGGTCTGCTCGATATTGTGTTCCTTGGTCGACCTGCCTGAGTTGATGTCGATCGAGACCAGCGCTTCGGTGGGGTTGATGATGATGTAACCACCGCTCTTGAGCTGCACCATCGGATCATACATCGCGCGCAGCTGGTCCTCGGCGCCATAGCGCTGGAACAGCGGCACCGGATCGGAATAGGCCTTCACCCGCCGTGCGTGGCTCGGCATCAGCAGCTTCATGAAGGCCTTGGCCGACTTGTAGCCCTCCTCGCCCTCGACCACCACTTCCTCGATATCGCGGTGATAGATGTCGCGGATCGCGCGCTTGATGAGATCGCTGTCGGAATGAATGAGCGCAGGGGCGGTGGAGGCGAGGGTCTTCTCGCGGATCTCGTCCCACAGCCGCGCAAGATAGTCGAAATCGCGCTTGATCTCGGGTTTGGTGCGGCTCATCCCGGCGGTGCGGACGATAAGGCCCATGGTCTTGGGCAGTTTGAGATCAGCGACCATTTCCTTCAGCCGCTTGCGATCGGCGGCCGAGCTGATCTTGCGGCTGATCCCGCCGCCGCTGGTGCTGTTGGGCATCAGCACGGTGTAGCGCCCGGCGAGGCTCAGATAGGTGGTGAGCGCGGCGCCCTTGTTGCCGCGTTCCTCCTTGACCACCTGCACCAGCAGCACCTGGCGGCGCTGGATTACGTCCTGGATCTTGTAGCGGCGGCGAAGCTCCAGCCGCCGGGCCCGCAGTTCATCAACCAGCTTGGCGCGGCTGCGGCTCTTTTCGCTGGCCTTCTCGCCGCCCTTGCCCTGGCGCCGGCGCCCGCGGCGCGCACGGGGCTGCTCATCGCCCTCATCGCTCTCGGCGCCTTCGGCCTCACTCTCCTCAGCCGTCTCGTCCTCGTCGGAAACCCCGTCCTCGAGTGTGGCTACCTCGTCCTTGTCCGAGGTGTCGACTTCCTCGACCCCGTTTTCGGCCAGATCCTCGGCCAGCGCCTCACCGCTGTCGTCGGCAGCGTCATATTCGGCGCCCGGCGCGATGCCCTCGGCCTCCTCCTCGGCGCGCAGCCGCTCCTCCTCGGCCGCGGCCTCGGCATCGGCCGCAAGCAGCGCCTCGCGATCGGCCTTGGGGATTTGGTAGTAATCAGGGTGGATTTCGCTGAAGGCGAGAAAGCCGTGGCGGTTGCCGCCGAAATCGACAAAGGCCGCCTGCAGCGAAGGTTCGACCCGGGTTACCTTGGCAAGATAGATATTGCCCTTGATCTGCTTGTGTTCGGCAGATTCGAAATCGAATTCCTCAATCCGGTTGCCCTGCAGAACCGCCACCCGGGTTTCTTCCGGGTGGCGCGCATCGATAAGCATGCGCGTTGCCATTCAATCGTCTCCATGCGCCCGGCCGGGCCCGCATCGGGGCCGCAGGGGGGCGCGCATTGTGGGGTGAACCGGCGCGCCGCGCGGGCGTGCCGGAAGGGAGTGCCGCGCTCGACCGGCCGGGGCCGGCAAGTGCGAAGCCTGTGTCTGCAGTAGCAGGCGTGCGGCACGGCGCCGCGCCTTGGCCCGCACCCGCGCCCGCGCGCGCCGGGCGCCGGGTGCATGGAAGCGGGGAAAGACATCCTGTCACTGCATCAACCTGTATTCGAGCCGCTGCCCGGGGAAGAATTGGGCGATGGGGCGGGAAAGACGGACGGTGGGGACGCGTGGGTGCGCCTTGGTGCGGCCTTTCAATCTCATGCGCTAGCATTGTGGGACAAACCCCGCAACTCTCTTGCGCTTGGCCCGCACAAAACCGTAAGCGCCGCTCGTAATGAGCCTGCGCAGCCTTGCCCTCATCGTGCTGCTGGTGCCGCTGGCTGTGTTCGGCGCGGCCGGGCTGATGGGTTGGCGCGTGCCGGTGCCCGTCTGGGGGCGCGATTATGTGGTGCACGTGGCGCTGGGCGCCGCGCGCGCGCCGCTGGTGCTGCCCCCGGTCGAAGGGCCGGCCGATCCCTCCCGCCCGCTGGTGGTGATCGATGCCGGGCACGGCGGGCGCGATCCCGGCGCGATCGGCACCGATGCGGCAGGGCGCCGGGTTGCCGAGAAGGACATTACCCTTGCGCTCGCCCAGGCGCTGCGCGCCGAGCTGTTGCGCGGCGGCGGGATTCGCGTGGCGCTCACCCGCGCGGATGACCGCATCCTGCCGCTCGCCCACCGGCCCGAGATCGCCCGGCGGCTCGAGGCCGATCTGTTCGTCTCGATCCACGCCGATTCCGCCGGAGACAAGGCCGAGGTGGGGGGGGCGAGCATCTACACCCTGTCCGAGGCCGCCTCGAGCGAGGCGGCGGCGCGCTTTGCCGCGCGCGAGAACGATGCCGACCGGCTCAACGGCATCGCCATTGCCGGCACCAGCCCGGCGGTGAGCGCGATCCTCGTCGAATTGTCGCAGCAGCGCACGCAGGAAGCTGCGCTTACCTTTGCCGATTTGGTGCTGCGCGAGGGCGGGAGCGCGATCGCCTTCCATCCCCAGCCGCAGCGCAGCGCCGCGCTCGCCGTGCTGCGCGCCCCCGATGTGCCCTCCGTCCTGTTCGAGAGCGGCTTTGTCACCAACACCACGGATCGTGCGCGGCTGACCACGCCCGAGGGCCGCGCTGCCTATGCCGCGGCGCTGGCGCGGGCGATAAGGGTCTTTCTTGCGCGCGAGGCGGCCCGGGCACCGGGCTAAGGCGATGGGAAAGCGGCTAGCCTTCAGGCCTGCGTCCATGCTAGGGGCGCGCGGCGCGCATGAGTGAAGCCTCCGCCCCTTCCGAAGCCCTCGGCCTTTGGGCCTATCTGCGCTACCGGGTGAACCGTGATCTGCGCGGGGCAGGGGCGTGGTTTGTCGCGCGCTGGCGTGCGAGCCGCCTGTTCCGCCTCGGCGCGATCGCGCTGGGGCTGGGCTTGAGCCTGTGGATCGCTCTGTTCGTATGGCTGGCGAGCGATCTGCCCGAGGCCGAGGCGCTGCTCACCTATGAAACCCCGCTGCCCACGGTGGTGCGCGGCGTGGATGGCGAGATCGTCCACTCCTATGCGCGCGAGCGGCGGGTGCAGCTCCAATATGCCGATTTTCCCCCGAAGCTGATCGAGGCCTTCCTCGCCGCGGAAGACAAGAACTTCTTCAGCCACGGCGGGATCGACTATCTTGGCACGCTCAACGCCGTGTTCGACTATGCCCGCAAGCTCGGCTCGGGCGAGCGCGCGGTGGGCGGCTCGACCATCACCCAGCAGGTCGCCAAGAACCTGCTGCTTGGCGATGAATACTCGATCACCCGCAAGCTCAAGGAGATGATCCTTGCCGGGCGCATAGAGGCGGTGCTGACCAAGCAGGAGATCCTCGAGCTTTATCTCAACGAGATCCCGCTCGGGCGGCGCAGCTTCGGGGTGCAGGCCGCCGCGCGCGCCTATTTCGACAAGGATGTGGGCGATCTGGCGCTGCACGAGATGGCCTTCCTTGCCACCCTGCCCAAGGCGCCCGAGCGCTATGGCCGCAAGGGGCAGGAAAAGGCCGCCTATGCCCGGCGCGCCTTCGTGCTCGATCAGATGGCGTCCAATGGCTTCATCACCGAGGCCGAGCGGCGCGAGGCTGCGGCCAAGCCGCTCGGCCTTGTCACCCAGCGCCAGGAGCGCAGCGTCGATGCCGGCTATTTCCTCGAGGAGGTGCGGCGTGAGCTGATCGAGCGCTTCGGCGAGACTGCCGAGGATGGGCCCAATTCGGTCTATGCCGGGGGGCTGTGGGTGCGCACCTCGCTCGATCCCGAGATCCAGCGCGCCGCCCGCGATGCCCTGCGCGAGGGCCTGTTGCGCTATCACGGCGCGCGCGGATGGGCCGGGCCGATTGCCACCATCGATGTGCGCCGCGGCGATTGGGCGCGTCAGCTCCAAAGTTCGCCGCTCGGCATCAGCTACAAGGACTGGCGCGTCGGCGTGGTCACCAGCCGCAGCGGGCCGAGCGCGCGGATCGGCTTTGCCGATGGCAGCGAGGCGCCGCTCACGGGCCTGCCCGATCGCCTGAAGGCAGGCGACGTGATCGCCGCCAGCCCAGCCGGCAATGCCTGGCAGGTGCGCACCATTCCCGAGGCGCAAGGCGCGCTGGTGGTGGAGCAGGCGCAGACCGGGCGGGTGCTGGCGATGCAGGGCGGGTTCGATCACCGCTTGTCGGACTTCAACCGCGCCACCCAGGCGCTGCGCCAGCCCGGCTCGACGATCAAGCCCTTCGTCTATGCCGCGGGGCTCGATTCCGGAATGACGCCTTCGACCCAGATCGACAATTCGCGCTTCTGTTATTACCAGGGCGCAGGCCTCGGCGAGAAATGCATCCGCGGCGGGCGCGGCGGGCAGTTCCCGATGCGCTATGGCCTTGAACAGTCGCAGAACATCATGACCGTGCAGATCGGCATGAGCGCCGGCATGGCCAATGTCGTGAAAGAGATCGAGAAGGTCGGGATCGGCAAGTTCCCGCCCTATCCCTCGACCGCATTGGGCGCCGGCGAGACAACGCTGATCAAGATGGTTGCCGCCTATGGCGCGCTCGCCAATCACGGGCGGCTCAACCCGCCGACGGTGATCGACTATGTCCAGGACCGGCGCGGCAAGGTGCTCTGGCGCGCGGACACGCGCGAGTGCCGCGGCTGCAACATGGCCAAGTGGGATGGCAAGCCGATGCCGCGCCTGGGCATGCGCGGGGTGCAGGCGATGGATGCGCGCACCGCCTTCCAGGTGATGCACATGCTGCGCGGCGCGGTGAGCCGCGGCACCGCCACAGTGCTCAATTCGCTCGGCCTGCCGCTGTTCGGCAAGACCGGCACCACCACCGGCCCCAAGGACGTGTGGTTCATCGGCGGCACCCAGGCGATGATCGCCGGGGCCTATGTCGGCTTCGATCGCCCGCGCAACATGGGCGGCTATGCCTATGGCGGCACGATTGCCGCGCCGATCGTGAAAAGCCTGATCGAGAAGACCCGTTCGCGCTGGTCCGATCTGCCGCCGGTGGCGCCCTATGGGGTGCGCATGGTGCGGGTCGATCGGCGCTCGGGCAAGCGCGTGTTCGAGGGCTGGCCGAGCGATGATCCCAAGTCGGCGATCATCTGGGAGGCCTTCAAGCCCGATACCGAGCCCGAACGCTTCACCCGCCAGGATGCGATCGCGGCCAAGCGCAACGAGATCATCGCCCTCATCCGCGCCGGACGGCGCAACGCCGAAAACGCGGTGGTCGATGCCGAGGAGGAGCCGATCGACGATATCGGCCTCGATCCGGCAGGGCTTTAAAGTTCGGGCCTGAAGATTTCGACAAGGAACCGGCGGCAGGTGTTGCGGGTTGGGCGGGTATGATCAGGCCTCTGAAAAACCTCACCGCCGCGCTTGTGTCCGGAGCGCTTGCGCTCATTTCCGCCCCCGCCGCTGCCGAACTCGCCGAAGGGGCAACAGCGCCGGTCTTTGCCACCCGGGCGGCGCTCAAGGGCAAGGAATTCGGCTTTGCCCTGCGCGCCGCGCTCGCCAAGGGACCGGTGGTGCTCTATTTCTACCCCAAGGCCTTCACCCAGGGCTGCACGCTCGAGGCCAATGCCTTTGCCGAGGCCATGCCCCGCTTCAAGGCCGCAGGGGCAAGCGTGATCGGCATGTCGGCCGACGATATCGAGACCTTGAAGCGCTTCAGCCGGGAGGAATGCCGCGATGCGTTTCCGGTGGGGGTGGCGAGCCGGAAGATCATCGCCGCCTATGACGTGGGCATGGGCACTTCGGGCCTGGCGCGGCGCACCTCCTATGTGATCGACCGCGATGGCCGGGTGGTGCTGGTCCATTCCGATCCCGACTATCGCAGCCATGTCGAAAAGACCCTCGCCGCGGTGCGCAGGCTGGCGAAGAAGTAGCCGCACGGCGGCCAGCCCGGCGCGGCGCTTTACAATCGCGCCGCCAACGCTAAGCGGGGCCGCCTGATCAGCTTGCGGATGCGAAGGAAGACCCATGCGGGCCGAGGCCCAGACCTATGTCAACCGGATCGAGGCGGCGCTGGCGCTGGTGCGCCAATCGCTCGACTGGGAACGCGCGCTCAGGCGCCTCGATGAACTGAGCGCGCGGGTGCAGGATCCGGCGCTCTGGGACAACCCCAAGCAGGCCCAGGCGATAACCCGCGAGCACAAGCGGCTCGAGACCGCGATCGGCACGGTCAACGAGATCGCCGCCGAGATGGCCGATGCGATCGAGTTCATCGAGCTGGGCGAGGCCGAGGGTGAGGAGAGCATCATCGCCGAGGGGCTTGCCACGCTTGCGCGCCTCGCCGAGCGCGCCGATGCCGACAAGGTGCAGGCGCTGCTTTCGGGCGAGGCCGATGCCAACGACACATATCTTGAAATCCACGCCGGGGCGGGTGGCACCGAAAGCCAGGACTGGGCCGAGATGCTGCTGCGCATGTATGTCCGTTGGGCCGAGCGGCGCGGCTTCAAGGTCGAGACGGTGGAATACCAGGCGGGCGAGCAGGCCGGGATCAAGTCGGCAACGCTGCTGATCAAGGGCGAGAACGCTTATGGCTATGCCAAGACTGAAAGCGGGGTGCACCGGCTCGTCCGCATCAGCCCCTATGACAGCTCGGCCCGGCGCCACACCAGCTTTTCGAGCGTCTGGGTCTATCCGGTGATCGACGATAGCTTCGAGGTGGAGATCAACCCGGCCGACCTCAAGATCGACACCTACCGCGCTTCGGGCGCGGGTGGGCAGCACGTCAACACCACCGATTCGGCGGTGCGCATCACCCATGTGCCCACCGGCATCGTGGTGGCGAGCCAGCAGGATCGCAGCCAGCACAAGAACCGCGAGATCGCCATGAACATGCTCAAGGCGCGGCTCTACGAGGCCGAGATGCGCGCGCGCGAGGAAGCCGCCAATGCCGAGCACGCCTCCAAGAGCGATATTGGCTGGGGCCACCAGATCCGCTCCTATGTGCTCCAGCCCTACCAGATGGTGAAGGACCTGCGCACCGGGGTGGTCTCGACCTCGCCCAATGACGTGCTCGACGGGGCGATCGATCCCTTCATCTCGGCCGCGCTTGCCCAAAGGGTGACGGGCGAGAAGGTCGAGATCGAGGATGTCGAATAGGCCATGGGCACGCGGGGCCTTGCTCTGCTGATGGCGGTGCTGGCGCCGCTCATTGCCGGCTGCGATGCGGTGGTTCCGGTCGCGGCCGAGCGGCCCGAAAGCGCGCTCAGCTTTCCCCGGCCGAGCCGCCCGGTGGTGCGGGTGGTTGCGAACGAGTTTTCCAACGAGGATGACCGCGACGAGCGCGGCGAGGCCAAGGTGGTGATGGACCTTGCTGATATCCGCCCCGGCATGACCGTGGCCGATATCGGCGCGGGCGAGGGCTATTACACCGTGCGCCTTGCCGAAAGGGTGGGCCCCGAAGGCCGGGTGCTGGCGCAGGACATCAGCCGCGAAGCGCTCGAGCGGCTCGGGCGCCGGGTCGAGCGCGAGCGGCTCGAGAACATCTCGATCAAGCTCGGCCAGCCGGACGATCCGCAGTTGCCGCCGGACAGTTTTGACCGCATCTTCATGGTGCACATGTATCACGAGGTGAGCGAGCCCTATGCCTTCCTCTGGCGGCTGTGGCCGGCACTGGCGACGGGCGGGCAGATCATCGTGGTAGAAAGCGAGCGCCCGGTGGGTGAGCACGGGCTGCCGCACGGCCTCTTGTTCTGCGAGTTCGAGGCGGTGGGCTACGTGCTCGCCGAATATATCGAGCGGCCCGATATCCAGGGCTATTATGCCCGCTTCGAGCGTGGCAAGGCGCGCACCGCGCCCGAGGCGATCAAGGTGTGCAGCGCCGATTGAGGCCGTCTGGGGCGCAAGGTTGCGATGCGCGGCGGCGCGCATTATGGCAAAAACCGGAAAGTGCGCGCGGGGCGGCTCTCGCGCTGAAGGGGATCATAATTGTTCAAGGGACTTAGCCCGATCCTTTACGGCGGGCGCGAAGTTTGGCCTTTGGTTGAGGGCGGCAAGGGCGTTTCGGCCACCAATCATGCAAGCTCTGGCGCCTGGGCGGCTGCGGGGGGCATCGGCACGGTCAGCGCCGTCAACGCCGACAGCTATGATGCCGACGGCAATGTCATCCCGCAGATCTATCATGGTCGCACCCGCGAGGAGCGCCACCAGGAGCTGATCCGCTATGCCATCGAGGGCGCGGTCACCCAGGTGAAGAAGGCCTACGAGATCGCCAGCGGCAGGGGCGCGATCAACATTAACGTGCTGTGGGAAATGGGTGGCGCCCAGGCGGTGCTCGAAGGCGTGCTCGAGCGCACCCGTGGGCTGGTTGCAGGCGTTACCTGCGGGGCGGGAATGCCCTACAAGCTGGCCGAGATCGCCGCGCGCTTCAACGTCAATTATCTGCCGATCGTCAGTTCCGCCCGAGCTTTCAGGGCCTTGTGGAAGCGCTCCTACCATAAGGTTGCCGAGCTGATGGCGGCGGTGGTCTATGAGGATCCCTGGCTCGCCGGCGGGCACAATGGCCTTTCCAACGCCGAGGACCCGACCAAGCCCGAGGATCCTTATCCCCGGGTCAAGCTGCTGCGCGAGACCATGCGCGCCGAAGGCGTGAGCGAGAGCGTGCCGATCGTGATGGCCGGCGGGGTGTGGTATCTGCGCGAATGGAACGACTGGATCGACAATCCCGAGCTGGGCAGCATTGCCTTCCAGTTCGGCACTCGCCCGCTGCTAACCAAGGAAAGCCCGATCCCGCAGGTGTGGAAGGATATGCTGCGCAATGTCGAGCCGGGCGACGTGCTCCTGCACAAGTTCTCGCCCACCGGCTTCTATTCGAGCGCGGTCAAGACCCCGTTCCTCTATGACCTGATGCACCGCTCTGAGCGCCAGATCGCCTTCTTCAAACGCGGCGAGCAGGAGGGCACGGTGCCGCTCGGCGAGGAGGGCAAGGCGCGGAGCTTCTGGGTGTGGCCCGAGGACAAGGCGCGGGCCGAGCTGTGGATGCGTGCCGGGCATACCGAGCCGTTGAAGACTCCGGACGGTACGCTCGTCTTCGTCACCCCGGAAACCCGCGAGACCATCCGCAAGGACCAGCAGGACTGCATGGGCTGCCTGTCGCACTGCCAGTTTTCGAGCTGGAAGGATCACGACGACTTCACCACCGGGCGGCTTGCCGATCCGCGCAGCTTCTGCATCCAGAAGACCCTGCAGGACATTGCCCACGGCGCCGATCCCGCCCGCAACCTCGCCTTTGCCGGCCATGCGGCCTATCGCTTCAAGACCGATCCCTTCTTCTCTAACGGCTACACGCCGAGCGTGAAGGAGCTGGTGGAGCGGATTTTGACGGGGGATTGAGGCGCGGTCGCCGCCAGCCTTGATCCGGATCAGGGCACCAGCGCGTCGAGCACCTGGTCGGGCGGGCGGTGGCCGTCGGCCCACATGCGGATATTGGCGATCACCTTGTGGCCCGATTCCTCGCGGCCCTCGGCGGTGGCGCTGCCGATGTGGGGCAGGGTCATGACATTGGGGTGGGCGATGAGGCGTGCGTCCACATGCGGCTCGTCGGGATAGACATCGAGCCCGGCGCCGGCGAGATGCCCGCTTTCCAGCGCCGCAATCAGCGCCTCCTGATCGATCAGCTCGCCGCGCGCGGTGTTCACGATCGCGCCGCCCGGCTTCATCAACCCGATCCGCCGGGCGTCGATGAGGTGGCGGGTCTCCTCGGTAAGCGGGCAGTGCAGGGTGAGGATGTCGGCCGCGGCGATGAGGTCATCAAGCCCCGCGACGAAGCGTGCGCCAAGCATCCGCTCCAATGCCTCGGGCAGGCGCTTGCGGTTGTGATAGGCAATCTCGAGCCCGAAGGCGCGGGCGCGGTGCGCGACCGCCTGGCCGATCCGGCCCATGCCGATGATGCCGAGCACCTTGCCGGCAAGCTTTCGCCCCAGGAGGCCCGAAGGTGTCCACCCGGTCCACTCCCCGCGCCGCACCAGCGCGGTGCCCTCGCGTACCCGCCGGGGCACGCCGATGATCATCGCCATGGCGATATCGGCGGTGTCATCGGTGAAGACCCCCGGGGTGTTGGTGACGATGATCCTGCGCGATGCGGCGGCGGCGAGATCGATGTGCTCGGTGCCCGCGCCGAAATTGGCAATCAGGCCCAGCCGCTCGCCCGCGCCTGCGATCAGTTCGGCATCGATGCGGTCGGTCACGGTCGGCACCAGCACGTCGCAATCCTGCATGGCTTGGGCCAGCTGATCGCGGGTGAAGGGCACGTCGGTCTCGTTGAGCACGACGTCGAACAGCTCGCGCATCCGCGCTTCTACCTGCGGCATCAGGTGGCGGGTGACGATCACGCGGGGGGGCGCGGCAAGCGGGCGGGGCAGGCGCTGACTCATGGCTATGGGGGCTAATGCCACAGCCCCGCCGCGGTCAAGGCGCGCGGGCGCAGCGGGGCCTTGAAAGCGCCGGCGCGCTGCGGCTATCGCCATGACTTATGGGATATTGGCCAAAGATCGCGGCGCTGGTGCTGCTGCTTGGGGCGGCGCTCGCCGCGCCTGCGCGGGCGCAGGACAGGAAAGTGCCCTATTGGGCGATGCTGCGCTACGACGAGGTGCGCATGCGCGTGGGGCCGAGCGATGAATATCCGATCGCCTGGGTTTACAAGCGCCGGGGCCTTCCCGTGCGGGTGGTGCGCGTGCGTGAGGGCTGGCGCCTCGTAGAGGATCCCGAGGGCACCAGAGGCTGGATTGCCGAAAGCCAGCTTCTGCGCGAGCGCGGGGCGGTGGTGATCGGCGCAGGGCTCGCCGAGGTGCGGGCCGAGCCGGGCGCGGCGGGGCGGCTCAAGTGGCGCGCCGAGCCGGGGGCGCTGGCGCGGCTGCTGCGCTGCCGCGAGGCCTGGTGCGAGGTCGATTTCGCCCGCAGCGCAGAGCGCGCGCGCGGGGTGAGCCTCAAGGGCTGGGTTGCGCGCGGGCGCCTGTGGGGGAGCGAGGATTTGCCGGGCGACCGCTAGCCGCCCGGATCGCCCCAGCCGCGCCTCAGACCAGTTCGACCGCGATCGCGGTGGCCTCGCCCCCGCCGATGCACAGGCTCGCCACCCCGCGCTTCTTGCCCTGCGCCTTGAGCGCGGCGATCAGCGTAACGATGATGCGCGCGCCCGAGGCGCCGATCGGGTGGCCGAGCGCGGTCGCCCCGCCGTTCACATTGATCTTCTCGTGCGGGATGCCGAGATCGCGCATCGCGAACATGGCAACGCAGGCGAAGGCCTCGTTGACCTCGAACAGATCGACATCATCGACCCTCCACCCGGCGCGCGCCAGCACCTTCTGGATCGCCGGGATCGGCGCAGTGGTGAACAGCGCCGGGGCATGGGCATGGGCAGCGGTAGCCACCACCCGGGCGACGGGGGTGAGGCCCTTGGCCTCGGCAACGCTGGCGCGGGTGAGCACGAGGGCGGCCGCACCATCGGAGATCGAGGAGGATGTCGCCGCGGTGATGGTGCCATCCTTGGCGAAGGCGGGCTTGAGCTGCGGGATCTTGTCCGGGCGGCCCTTGCCGGGTTGCTCGTCCACCGTCACCACCACCTCGCCCGCGCGGGTGGCAACGGTCACCGGCACCACCTCGTCGGCAAAGGCGCCCTCGGCGATCGCGCGGTTGGCCCGGGCGAGCGATTCGATCGCATAGGCGTCCATTTCCTCGCGGGTCATCTGATAGGCATTGGCGGTTTCCTGCGCGAAGGTGCCCATCGCCCGGCCCGGTTCGTAGGCATCCTCGAGCCCGTCGAGGAACATGTGGTCATAGGCCGTGTCATGCCCGAGACGCGCGCCCGAACGGTGCTTCTTGAGCAGGTAGGGGGCATTGGTCATGCTCTCCATCCCGCCGGCCACCACCATGTCGATGGTGCCGCTGGCGAGCGCCTCGGCCCCCATTATCACCGTTTGCATCCCCGAGCCGCACACCTTGTTGACGGTGGTGGCCTCAACCGATTGCGGCAGGCCGGCCTTGATCGCCGCCTGACGCGCCGGGGCCTGGCCGAGCCCGGCGGGAAGCACGCAGCCCATATAGGCGCGGTCGATGTCCTCACCCGCAACGCCCGCGCGCGCGACTGCGTTCTTGACCGCGATAGCGCCAAGATCGGTTGCAGAAAGATCGGCCAGCGCGCCCTGCATCGCCCCCATCGGGGTGCGGGCATAGGAGAGGATCACGATCGGGTCGGCAGCGGAAAAGGCGGTCATGGCAGGTTCCTCGCGTGACATGGCGGAAGGCTGGGCCTGCCTCTAATGCTGCATTGCGACATTGGCAATTGCGCCGGCTGCGCGGCAAGGCGCTTGTCAGGCCGCGGGCTTTGCGCAAGAACGCGTCGCAAATGAAAACCAATCCTGACCGAGGGGAGATGACCATGGCCGACGACCGCCGCGCCGAACTTGAAAGCCTGCTCGAGCGCCAGCGCGCCGCCTTCACCGCCTCGCGCCCCGAGCCGCTGAGTCAGCGCAAGGACCGCATCCGCCGCGCCATCGCGCTGGTCAAGGAGCATGGCGAGGCCTTCGCCAAGGCGATGAGCGCCGATTTCGGCAACCGTTCGGCGCACCAGTCGATGCTCACCGATATCGCCGCCACGGTGGGGGCGGGCAATCATGCCCTGAAGCACCTCGATCAATGGGCACGGCCGGAAAAGCGCAAGGTGCAGTTTCCGCTCGGCCTGCTCGGAGCCAAGGCCGAGGTGCGCTATGAGCCCAAGGGGGTGGTGGGCATCCTTTCGCCCTGGAACTTCCCCGTCCAGCTTGCCTTCGGCCCGCTGATGCAGGTGCTGGCCGCGGGTAACCGGGCGATGATCAAGCCGAGCGAGTTCACCGAGCGCACCAGCGCGCTGATGGCCGAGCTGACGGCGCAATATTTCGCGCCCGAGGAAGTGGCGGTGGTGACCGGCGGGCCCGAGGTGGCGGCGGCTTTCGCGTCGCTCCCCTTCGATCACCTGATCTTCACCGGATCGACCGCCACAGGCCGCCGGGTGATGCAGGCGGCGGCGGCGAACCTCGTGCCGGTGACGCTCGAGCTGGGCGGCAAGTCGCCGGTGGTGATGGGGCGCAGCGCCGATCTGAAGCGCGCGGGCGAGCGCATCGCCATCGGCAAGATGCTCAATGCCGGGCAAATCTGCCTTGCCCCCGATTATCTGCTGGTGCCCGAGGACAAGGCCGATGAGGCGGTGGCCGGCGTCACTGGCGCGGCCGCGGCGATGTATCCGCGCCTGCTCGACAACGAAGACTATGCCTCGATTGTCTCGGATCGCCATTTCGAGCGGCTCAAGGGCCTCATCGCCGATGCTCGCGACAAGGGCGCCGAGGTGATCGAGGTGAACCCGGCGGGTGAGGATTTCGCCAATGCCAACCAGCGCAAGCTCCCGCTCACCGTGCTGCGCGGCGTCAATGACGACATGGCAGTGATGCAAGAGGAGATCTTCGGCCCCTTGCTGCCCGTGATGACCTATCAGGCGGTGGACGAGGCGATCGATTACATCAACGCGCATGATCGCCCGCTCGGGCTTTACTACTTTGGCGAGGACAAGGCCGAGCAGGAGCGGGTGCTGAGCCGGACCATCTCGGGCGGGGTGACCACCAATGACGTGATCTTCCACGTCTCGATGGAAGACCTGCCCTTCGGCGGGGTCGGGCCATCGGGGATGGGCAGCTATCACGCCATCGAGGGTTTCCGCGAGTTCAGCCACGCCCGCGCGGTCTATCACCAGCCTAAGATCGATGTGGCCAAGCTCGGCGGGCTCAAGCCCCCCTATGGCAAGGCGACCGCGGCGGCGGCAGCGCGGATGATGAAATAGGCGAGGCGCAGCGCGCAGCCGGCCGCAACGACTGTTCGATTTCCTGCAATATAGACACGGGCTTTTCCCCGAGTCGGGCCCTTGCGCGCGGGGCCCGACCGGCCTAGGGCGAGCCTTGGGATTAACAGCTTGGACATCCTCGTGCTCGACCTTAGCCAGTATCTGCCGATACTGCTGTTCGTGCTTGTCGCCCTGGGGCTTTCGGTCCTGTTCGTGGTGGCGCCGATGGCAGTCTCGCGCCTCACCGGGGTGCACAATCCGACGGCCGAGAAGCTTTCGGAATATGAATGCGGCTTTCCCGCCTTCGAGGATGCCCGCAGCCGCTTTGACGTGCGCTTCTATCTGGTGGCGATCAGCTTCATCGTCTTCGATCTCGAGGCGGCCTTCCTGTTCCCCTGGGCGGTGAGCCTCGGTCAGACGGGCTGGGTTGGCTGGGGCGGGATGATGCTGTTCCTGTTCATCCTCGCTGTGGGCCTGGCCTATGAATGGAAGAAGGGGGCGCTGGACTGGGAATGACCGACACCGTTTCTCCTCCCCGCAATCTTGCCGATGTCTCGGCCTTGCCCACCGCGCGCGGCGGTGAGGTGCGCCAGCCCGATGCTGCCTTCTTCAACGCGCTCCAGACCGAGGTCACTGATAAGGGCTTCCTCGTCACTTCGACCGAGGAGCTGTTCCAGTGGGCGCGCACCGGCTCGCTGTGGTGGATGACCTTTGGCCTTGCCTGCTGCGCGGTCGAGATGATCCACGTCAACATGCCGCGCTACGACATGGAGCGGTTTGGCGCCGCGCCGCGCGCTAGTCCACGCCAGTCGGACGTGATGATCGTGGCGGGCACGCTGTGCAACAAGATGGCCCCGGCGCTGCGCAAGGTCTATGACCAGATGAGCGATCCCAAATATGTGATCAGCATGGGGTCCTGCGCCAATGGCGGGGGCTATTATCACTATTCCTATTCGGTGGTGCGCGGCTGTGACCGCATCGTGCCGGTGGACATCTACGTGCCCGGCTGCCCGCCGACCGCCGAGGCGCTGCTCTATGGCGTGATGCAATTGCAGCGCAAGATCCGGCGCGTGGGCACGATCGAAAGGTAAGGGGCAAGGCCAATGGCTGTTCTTCATTCCGCCCCACGGTTTGCTTCCAACGAGGGCGTGATCGAGGCCATCAGTCCGACGATCAGCGTCTGGCTGATCGAGGCGACAGAGGCCCATGGCGAGGTGATCTTCCGGGTCACGCGCGATGGCATCGCGCGGGTGCTCGAGATCCTGCGCGATGCGCACGAATATCAGCAGCTGATGGAGATTGCCGGGGTTGACTACCCCTCGCGGCCCGAGCGCTTCGAGGTCGTCTATATGCTCCAGAGCCTGACCAGGAACCACCGCGTGATGGTCAAGTGCTCGGCGAGCGAGGACACGCCTGTTCCGACCGTCACCACCTTGTGGCCCAATGCCGGGTGGCTCGAGCGCGAGGTCTTCGACATGTTCGGCGTGACCTTCGCCGGCAACCCTGATCTCAGGCGCATCCTGACCGATTACGGCTTTGAAGGGCACCCCTTCCGCAAGGACTTCCCGATGACGGGTTATACCGAGCTGCGCTATTCCGAGGAGGAAAAGCGCGTCGTCTATGAGCCGGTCGAACTCGCGCAGGAAATGCGCAGCTTCGATTTCCTCTCGCCCTGGGAAGGGGCGGATTACGTGCTGCCGGGCGATGAAAAGGCCCCTGCGAGGCCCGAAGGCGAGGCGAAGAAATGACCCTTACCAAGGAAGAATCGCCCACCACCGAGGGCGAGATCGTTACCAACTACACGATCAATTTTGGCCCCCAGCACCCGGCCGCGCACGGCGTGCTGCGCATGGTGATGGAGCTTGATGGCGAGGTGATCGAGCGGATCGACCCGCATGTCGGCCTGCTCCACCGCGGCACCGAGAAGCTGATCGAGCACAAGACCTATCTGCAGGCGCTCCCCTATTTCGACCGGCTCGACTATTGCTCGCCGCTCGCCATGGAGCACTCTTATGTGCTGGCGATCGAGAAGCTCTTGAACCTCGAGGTGCCGCTGCGCGCGCAATATCTGCGGGTGCTGTTCGCGGAACTCACCCGCATCTGCAACCACATGCTCAACATGGGGGCGCATATCCTCGATGTCGGCGCCTTCACGCCGAACCTGTGGATCATGGATCTGCGCGAGGATTGCCTCACCTTCTTCGAGCGGGCGAGCGGCGCGCGGATGCATTCGGCATGGTTCCGTCCGGGCGGAGTGCATCAGGACGTGCCGGAGAAGCTGCTGGTCGATATCGGCGCCTGGCTCGACAACCGCTTCTTCCAGCTGTTCGAGGATGCGATGAGCCTCGTCATGGACAACCGCATCTTCAAGCAGCGCAATGTCGATATCGGCGTGGTTGCCCGCGAGGATGCGATTGCCTGGGGCTTTTCCGGCCCGATGATCCGCGCTGCGGGCATCCCCTGGGATCTGCGCAAGAGCCAGCCCTATGATGTCTATGATCGCATGGAGTTCGATGTGCCCGTGGGCACCAATTCGGACTGCTATGATCGCTTCATGGTGCGGGTGAAGGAAGTTTACGAGAGCGCCAAGATCATCCGCCAGTGTCTGCGCGACATGCCGGGCGGGCCGATCGCCAGCACCGATCGCAAGGTGGTGCCGCCCAAGCGGGGCGAGATGAAGCAATCGATGGAAAGCCTCATCCACCACTTCAAGCTCTACACCGAAGGCTTCCACGTGCCTGCGGGCGAGGTTTACGTGGCGACTGAAAGCCCCAAGGGCGAGTTCGGCGTCTATCTGGTGAGCGATGGCACCAACAAGCCCTATCGCTGCAAGATCCGCCCCACCGCCTTCTCGCACCTCCAGGCGATGGAGTTCATGTCCAAGGGGCACATGCTGCCCGACGTCACCGCCATTCTGGGCGCGATCGACGTGGTGTTCGGGGAGTGTGACCGATAATGGCTGACCGTACCCCCGCTCCCGACACCCCCGAACTGCGCGCCCGCTGGGGCGGCTTCGCGTGGACGCCTGAGAACAAGAAGCTCGCCGATTGGCACATCGCCAAATATCCGCCGGGCCGCCAGCGCTCGGCAGTGATGCCGCTGCTCGATCTCGCCCAGCGGCAGGTCGGCGCGGAGACCGGCACGCAGGGCTGGCTGCCGCTGCCGGTGATCGAATATGTCGCCAAGTATCTCGACATGCCGGTGATCCGCGTGCTCGAGGTCGCCAGCTTCTACTTCATGTATAACTTGAAGCCCGTGGGCAAATTCCACGTGCAGGTGTGCGGCACCACGCCCTGCATGCTGCGCGGGAGCGACGATCTCATCGCCACCTGCAAGAAGCGGGGGATGAAGAAGGGCGAGGTCTCGGATGATGGGCTGTGGACCCTCACCGAAGTCGAATGCATGGGCAATTGTGCCACCGCGCCGATGGTGCAGATCAACGACGACAATTACGAGGATCTGACGCCCGAACGGCTCGATGCCATCCTCGATGCGCTCGCGCGCGGCGAGCAGCCCAAGACCGGCACGCAGGAGCCGGGGCGGCACACCAGCGAACCGCTGGGCGGGCCGACCACCTTGAAGGAGATGGTGCACGAGAATCACGATTACCGGAGCGAGTGGTAAGGTGAGCGCGATCGCCTCCCTGGTTGGCGCGGCTGTGCTCGCCTTCATCGCCTACAAGGTGCTGATGGGGCTGCTGCGCGTGGGTGTGATCCTGCTGATCATCGCCGTGCTGGCCGGGCTGTGGAGCCAGGGGGTGATCGGATGAACCCGCTCACGCTCCTCCTTGCCATGCTGGGGCTCACCGGCTTTGCCCTTGGCGCGGTGCTCACCGTCACCGGGCCTTACGAGATGGGCGTGATCGTGATGGGCCTGGCCCTTGTTTTTCAGGTGATTGCGCTGGTGCGCCTCAAGCGCGCCAAAGGGAAGGACAGCAGCAATGCTCGCGGATAAGGACCGCATCTTCACCAACCTCTACGGCTTTCAGGACTGGGGCCTGAAGGCTGCGCAGGCGCGCGGGGATTGGGACAATACCAAGGCGCTGCTCGAGCGCGGGGCCGATGCGATCATCGAGGAGGTCAAGGCCTCTGGCCTGCGCGGCCGGGGCGGGGCGGGTTTCCCCACGGGGCTCAAGTGGAGCTTCATGCCCAAGGAAAGCCGCGATGGCCGCCCGAGCTTCCTCGTCATCAATGCCGATGAATCCGAGCCGGGCAGCTGCAAGGACCGCGAGATCATCCGCCACGATCCGCACAAGCTCATCGAAGGTGCGCTGCTGGCGGGCTTCGCCATGCGTGCGCGCGCGGCCTATATCTACATCCGCGGCGAATATATCCGCGAGGCCGAAACGCTCCAGAAGGCGATCGACGAGGCCTATGCCGCCGGCCTGATCGGCAAGAATGCCTGCAAGTCGGGCTATGACTTCGACGTCTTCATGCACCGCGGCGCGGGGGCCTATATCTGCGGCGAAGAAACCGCGATGATCGAGAGCCTCGAGGGCAAGAAGGGCCAGCCGCGGTTGAAGCCCCCCTTCCCGGCGGGCGCAGGACTCTATGGCTGCCCGACCACGGTCAACAATGTCGAGAGCATCGCGGTCGTGCCCACCATCCTGCGGCGCGGGGCCAACTGGTTCGCCAGCTTCGGGCGCGAGAACAACAAGGGCACCAAGCTGTTCCAGATTTCGGGCCATGTGGAAAAGCCCTGCGTGGTGGAAGAATCGATGAGCATCCCCTTCGAGGAGCTGATCGAGAAGCACTGCGGCGGCATCCGCGGCGGGTGGGACAACCTGCTTGCGGTGATCCCCGGCGGCTCATCGGTGCCGCTGGTGCCGGCCGCGCAGATCCGCAATGCGCCGATGGATTTTGATGGCTTGAAGGAACTCGGCAGCGGCCTCGGGACGGCGGCCGTCATCGTCATGGACAAGTCCACCGACATCGTCCGCGCGATCAGCCGCCTGTCCTATTTCTACAAGCACGAAAGCTGCGGCCAGTGCACCCCCTGCCGTGAAGGCACGGGCTGGATGTGGCGCATGATGGAACGCCTGCGCACGGGTGACGCGGCGATCGAGGAAATCGACATGCTGCAGGAAGTCACCAAGCAGGTCGAAGGCCACACCATCTGCGCGCTGGGCGATGCCGCGGCCTGGCCGATCCAGGGCCTCATCCGCCACTTCCGCCCCGAGCTTGAGCGGCGGATCCATGAACGCAGCGCACAATTCCAAGAGGCAGCCGAGTAATGCCCAAGGTCACCGTTGACGGCGTCGAGATCGAGGTGCCGGCAGGCGCCACCGTGCTCCAGGCCTGCGAGCTGGCGGGCAAGGAAATCCCGCGCTTCTGCTATCACGAGCGCCTCTCCATTGCGGGCAATTGCCGCATGTGCCTCGTCGAGGTGAAGCCCGGGCCGCCCAAGCCGCAGGCAAGCTGCGCGCTTCCGGCTGCCGATGGGCAGGAGATCCGCACCGATAGCCCCATGGTCAAGAAGGCCCGCGAGGGGGTGATGGAGTTCCTGCTCATCAACCACCCGCTCGATTGCCCGATCTGCGACCAGGGCGGGGAATGCGATCTGCAGGACCAGGCGATGGCCTATGGGCGCGGCACCTCGCGCTTTGCCGAGAACAAGCGCGCCGTCACCGAGAAATACATGGGCCCGCTGATCAAGACGATCATGACCCGCTGCATCCACTGCACCCGCTGCGTGCGCTTTTCCGAAGAAATCGCCGGGGTGGACGAGATCGGCGCGCTCTATCGCGGCGAGGACACGCAGATCACCACCTATCTCGAGCGCGCCGCGCGCCACGAGCTTTCGGCCAATGTCATCGATCTGTGCCCGGTGGGCGCGCTCACCAGCGCCCCCTATGCCTTCGAGGCCCGGCCCTGGGAGCTGAAGAAGACCCTGAGCATCGATGTTTCCGATGCGATCGGCGCCAATATCACGCTCCATTCAAAGGGGCGCGAGGTGATGCGCGCGTTGCCGCGAGTGAATGACGAGGTCAACGAGGAATGGCTTTCAGACAAGGGCCGCTACCAGGTCGATGGCCTCACCCGGCGGCGGCTCGATCGGGTGTGGATCCGGCGCGAGGGCCGCTTACAGCCGGGCGAATGGCGCGAGGCCTTTGACCTCATCGCCGCCGTGCTCGGCGCCGACAAGGCCAGCATCGCCGCGGTGGCGGGCGATCTCGTCGATGCCGAGACCATGTTTGCCGCCAAGGCGCTCATCAATGCCTGCGGCTCGCAGCTTACCGAGGCGCGCCAGACCGGCATGACCTATGACGTGTCGAACCTCGCGGCAGTCAATTTCAATTCCACGCTAGCCGGGATCGAGACTGCCGATGCGATCCTCATCATCGGGAGCCACGTGCGCTGGGAGGCGCCGCTGCTCAATGTGCGCCTGAGGAAGGCGGTCAAGGCCGGGGCCAGGGTGTTCATCATCGGGCCGGAATGGGAGACCACCTATCCGGCGACCTTCCTCGGCAGCGATCTCAAGATCCTCAACCGCGTGCCCAAGGAATTGGGTGACGTCATGAAGGCAGCGCAGCGCCCGGCGGTGATCCTCGGCGCGGCGGCGCTGGCCAGGGGCGCGCTGTCGGCCGCTTTGAAGCTCATCGACAAGTTCGGCCTCGTGAAGGAGGAGTGGAACGGCTTTAATGTGCTGCACATCTCGGCTGCGCGCATGGCCTCGCTGATGCTCGGCTTCACGCTGCCGGGCGGCATGGCCGAGCTGGCCGCGGCCAACCCCAAGGTGCTGCTCAGCCTCGGCGCCGACGAGATGGACTATGCGCCCTTTGCCGGCGCTCTCAAGGTCTATATCGGCCACCACGGCGACAAGGGCGCGCATCACGCCGACATCATTCTTCCGGGCGCTTCCTATGCCGAGAAGGACGGCACCTATGTGAACACCGAGGGCCGCGTACAGTTTGCCGAAAAGGCGGTGTTTGCCCCGGGGGACGCGCGCGAGGACTGGACGATCCTGCGCGCGCTGGCCGATGCGCTGGGGGTGCGCGTGGGCTTCGACAGTTTTGATGAGCTTCAGGCCGCCATGATCGCCGCGGTTCCGGCGCTGGGCGAAGAGGGCCTTGCCGATTTCGGCGCGCTTCCCAAGGCCGACAGCGCCGCCAGGTTCGAGGGCGAGATTGCGGCCTATCCGATCAAGGATTTCTACCTCACCAACCCCATCGCCCGCGCCAGCGCGGTGATGCAGCGCTGCTCGCAGGAACTGCTCCACGGGGCTGATTTCAAGGAGGCCGCGGAATGACCGCCTTCTTCCAATCGCTTGGCCTTTCTTATGAATGGGCCTGGGCCGTGGCGACGCTTGCGGCGATCCTGATCGTCTCGCTGCTCGTCATGTTCAGCGTCGCCATGGTGATCTATGTCGACCGCAAGGTGCTCGGCGCGATCATGCTGCGGCGCGGGCCCAATGTGGTGGGGCCCTTCGGGTTGCTCCAGAGCTTTGCCGACGGGATCAAGGTGTTCTTGCAGGAAACCATCATCCCTTCGGCCGCGAACAAGGGCATCTTCCTCATCGCGCCGATCATCACCTTCACCGTGGCGCTCGCGGCCTGGGCGGTGATCCCCTTCGATGCGGGCATGGTGATTGCGGACATCAATGTGGGCCTCCTCTACATTCTCGCGATCTCCTCGATGGGGGTTTACGGCGTGGTGATGAGCGGGTGGGCCTCGAACTCCAAATACCCGTTCTTCTCGGCGATGCGCGCCTCGGCGCAGATGATCTCCTACGAAGTCTCGATCGGCTTCGTGCTCGTATGCGTGGTGCTGTTTGCCGGCACCTTCAACCTTTCGGGCATCGTCAACGGGCAACAAGGTTTCGGGCTGGGGCTCATCAACGCCTATGCGGTGCACCCGCTGCTGTTCCCGATGTGGGTGGTGTTCTTCATCTCGGCGCTCGCAGAGACCGCGCGCGCACCGTTTGACCTCACCGAGGCCGAGAGCGAACTGGTCGCGGGCTACCAGACCGAATATTCCTCGATGAGCTTCGCGCTGTTCTGGCTGGGTGAATATGCCAACATTCTGCTCATGTGCAGCCTCAACACGCTGCTGTTCTGGGGCGGGTGGCTGCCGCCGTTCGTCATTCCGGCGCTCTATGCGGTGCCGGGGATCGTCTGGTTCCTCGTCAAGACCTTCATCTTCTTCTTCATGTTCAGCTGGATCTGGGCGACCGTGCCGCGCTACCGCTACGACCAGCTGATGCGGCTTGGCTGGAAGGTGTTCCTGCCGATGAGCCTCGTCTTTGTTGCCGCCACTTCCGGCTATCTCATGGCCATGGGGCATTTCGCATGACCAGCGTTTCCCACCTGATCAAATCCTTCACCCTCTGGGACTTCCTCAAGGCCCATGCCTTGACGCTGAAGTATTTCTTCAAGCCCAAGGTGACGATCAACTACCCCTTCGAGAAGGCGCCGCTCAGCCCCCGTTTCCGGGGTGAGCATGCCTTGCGCCGCTATCCCAATGGCGAGGAACGCTGCATCGCCTGCAAGCTGTGCGAGGCGATCTGTCCGGCGCAGGCGATCACCATCGAGAGCGAACCGCGTGAAGACGGCAGCCGCCGCACCACCCGCTACGACATCGACATGACCAAATGCATCTTCTGCGGCTTTTGCCAGGAAGCCTGCCCGGTCGATGCCATCGTCGAGGGGCCGAATTTCGAATACGCCACAGAAACCCGCGAGGAGCTGCTTTACGACAAGGCCAAGCTGCTGGCGAACGGGGACAAGTGGGAAAGGGCCATCGCGGCAAATCTTGAAGCCGACGCCCCCTATCGCTAGGGGGCGCCGAACACAAAGCCACGCGCGCCCGGACAGCAACCTGCGCCGGCTCCGGGAAGCGCAAATTGGGATTATTTCGGACGGCCCCCGCGGCCTCGCTCCTGCAAGGGGCGGGCTAGGGGTTGGGGACAAGCATGATACAGGCCATCGCCTTCTATTTCTTCGCGACGATTGTGGTCGCCAGCGCGGTCATGGTCGTCATGGCCCGCAATCCGGTGCACTCGGTGCTGTGGCTGATCCTCGCCTTCTTCAACGCCGCCGGGTTGATGGTGCTGGTCGGCGCCGAGTTCATCGCCATGCTGCTGGTGATCGTCTATGTCGGCGCGGTTGCGGTGCTGTTCCTCTTCGTGGTGATGATGCTCGACATCGATTTTGCCGCGATGCGCGCAGGATTTGCCCGCAATGCCCCGCTCGGCCTTGCCATTGCCGCGGTGCTGCTGGCCGAGCTGCTCCTCGGGGTGGGCGCCTGGCAGGCTGGGGGCATCCGTTTGGGCACGCCCGATGGCGCGGCGCTGCAGCCGGCTGATGTGCCCAATATCGAGGCGCTCGGGGCGCTGCTCTATGGCCGCTACATCCTCCTGTTCGAGGTGGCGGGCATCATCCTGCTGGTGGCGATGATCGGCGCGATCGTGCTCACCTTCCAGCCGCCCGGGCCGGGCGCGCGGGCGCGGCAGGATGTCGGCAAGCAAATTCGCCGCCGTCCGGAGGAAGCCGTGGTGATGAAGCGGCCCGAAGTGGGCAAGGGGATCGAACTGTGATCGGGATCGAACATTACCTGACCGTCGCGGCAATCCTGTTCGTGCTCGGGGTTCTGGGGATATTCCTCAACCGCAAGAACGTGATCGTGATCCTCATGGCGGTCGAGCTGATACTGCTCAGCGTCAACCTCAACCTCGTCGCCTTCAGCGCCTTCATGCAAGATCTGGTGGGGCAGGTCTTTGCCATGCTGGTGCTCACCGTTGCCGCGGCCGAGGCCGCGATCGGCCTTGCGATCCTGGTGATCTATTTCCGCAGCCGCGGCACCATTGCGGTCGATGATATCAACCGGATGAAGGGGTAAGGCGCTCGTGCATCCGATCCTCATCATCACCTTCGGGCCGCTTTTGGCTGCGCTCGTTGCGGGGCTGGGCAACCGCATGATCGGCAATGTTGCGGCGAAGTCCTTGACCACGGCTGCGCTGTTCCTTTCCGCCGCGCTCGCCTGGCCGATCTTCCTTGGCTACCTCTCGGGGAGCGAGAGCGCCGAGGTCGTGCGCGTGCTCAAGTGGGTCGAAAGCGGCACGCTCAGCTTCGACTGGGCCTTGCGGGTCGATACGCTCACAGCGGTGATGCTCGTGGTGATCACCTCGGTCTCGGCGCTGGTGCACCTCTATTCCTGGGGCTACATGGCCGAGGATCCTGATCAGCCGCGCTTCTTTGCCTATCTCTCGCTGTTCACCTTCGCGATGCTGATGCTGGTGACGGCGGACAATCTGGTGCAGATGTTCTTTGGCTGGGAAGGGGTGGGCCTGGCTTCCTACCTGCTGATCGGCTTCTGGTATCAGAAGCCGAGTGCGGGCGCCGCGGCGATCAAGGCCTTCGTGGTGAACCGCGTCGGCGACCTTGGCTTCATGCTGGGGATCTTCGGCACTTACCTCGTGTTCCAGACCACCTCGATCCCCGAGATCCTCGCCGCTGCGCCGGGCATGAGCGGCTCGACCATCACCTTCCTGGGGATGCGCCTTTACACCATGGATGTGCTGTGCATCCTGTTGTTCATCGGGGCGATGGGCAAGAGCGCGCAGCTCGGGCTGCACACCTGGCTTCCTGACGCGATGGAAGGGCCGACCCCGGTGTCCGCGCTGATCCATGCGGCAACTATGGTGACGGCGGGCGTGTTCATGGTCTGCCGCCTCTCGCCGATGTTCGAGACCGCGCCGACCGCGTTGGCGCTGGTCACCATCATCGGCGCGGCGACCTGCTTCTTTGCTGCCACGATCGGCACCACCCAATGGGACATCAAGCGGGTGATCGCCTATTCGACCTGCTCACAGCTTGGCTACATGTTCTTCGCCGCCGGGGTGGGGGCTTATGGCGCGGCGATGTTCCACCTCTTTACCCACGCCTTCTTCAAGGCGCTGCTGTTCCTCGGCGCAGGCAGCGTGATCCATGCCATGCACCATGAGCAGGACATGCGCTTCTATGGTGGCCTCAGGAAGCACATTCCCTTCACCTTCTGGGCGATGATGGCCGGCACGCTGGCGATCACAGGCTTGGGCGTCTATCACCTCGGGCTCGGCTTTGCCGGCTTCTGGTCGAAGGACGCGATCCTCGAAGCCGCCTTTGCGCGCGGCAATGGCGCGGGGCAGTTCGCCTTCTGGGCGGGCGCTTTCGCGGCGCTTCTCACCAGCTTCTATTCCTGGCGCCTGATGTTCCTCACCTTCTGGGGCAAGCCGCGCTGGATCGAGAGCGAACACATCCAGCACGCCGTGCACAAGACGCCGGAGGAAGCGGGCGCCGACACCACCGGCGGCTATCACCCGCACGAAAGCCCGCTCTCGATGCTTGTGCCGCTGGGCGTGCTCACCTTGGGCGCGGTTGCCGCGGGGCAGGTTTTTGCCCCGAGCTTCCTCGACAGCGCGGCTTTCTGGAACGGTTCGATCTTTTACAACGAGGCGCTGATCCACGCGATGCACTCCGTGCCCTATTGGGTGAAATACACGGCTTTGATCGTCATGCTCATCGGCCTTGCCGGGGCCTACCTTGCCTATATCGCGCGGCCCGAGCTTCCGGCGAAGTTCGTGCAGCGTTTCGGTGCCATTCACAACTTCGTCTATCGCAAGTGGTATTTCGACGAGGTTTACGACGCGCTTTTCGTCAGGCCCGCCTTCGCGCTTGGCCGGATCTTCTGGCAGTGGGGCGATATCGGCACGATCGATCGCTTCGGGCCCAATGGCGTTGCCGCGGTGGTGGCGCGTTCTTCGCTTGCCGCAAGGTCGCTCCAGTCGGGCTATGTCTACACCTACGCGCTGATCATGCTGCTGGGGCTGGTCGCGGCTGTCACCTACGTTTTGCTTTAGGAGCGCGCTTCGCTCATGGAAGGCCTTCCTCTCCTTTCGCTGATGATGCTCGTGCCCCTCATGGGCGCGCTGCTCTGCCTGTTTGCCGGGGCGCAGGCCGCGCGGCTGATTGCGCTCGTGGCCACGCTCGTCACCTTCCTGCTCGGCCTCGTGCTCTGGTCGGGCTACGAGATCGGCGGTCCGCAGTGGCAATTCACCGAGCGGGCCGAGCTTTTCGCCGGCTTTGCCTGGGCGCTGGGGATCGACGGCATCGCGCTGATGCTGATCCTCTTGAGCGTCTTCCTGATGCCGATCTGCATCCTTGCCAGCTGGGAGGCGATCGACAAGCGGGTGGGCGAATACATGGCCGCCTTCCTGTTCATGGAGGTGCTGATGATCGGCACCTTCGCCGCGCAGGACCTGTTCCTGTTCTATGTCTTCTTCGAGGCGGGCCTCATTCCGATGTATCTCATCATCGGGGTGTGGGGCGGCGACAACCGCATCTATGCGAGCTACAAGTTCTTTCTCTATACCCTGCTCGGCTCGGTGCTGATGCTCATCGCGATGCTGTGGATGGTGGCCGAGGCGGGCACCTCCGACATCCCGACGCTGATGCAATATGACTTCCCGCCGCAGGCGCAGACCTGGCTGTGGCTCGCCTTCTTCGCCAGCTTTGCGGTCAAGGTGCCGATGTGGCCCTTCCACACCTGGCTGCCCGATGCCCACGTGCAGGCGCCCACCGCCGGCTCGGTGATCCTTGCCGGTGTGCTCCTGAAGCTCGGCGGCTATGGCTTCATCCGCTTCAGCCTGCCGATGTTCCCCGAGGCGAGCGCGCAGTTTGCCTGGCTGGTCTTTGCCCTCTCGATGGTGGCGGTGGTCTATACCTCGCTGGTCGCGCTGGTGCAGGCCGACATGAAGAAGCTGATCGCCTATTCCTCGGTCGCGCACATGGCGATCGTCACCGTCGGCCTGTTCGCCTTCAACGTGCAGGGGCTCGAAGGGGCGATGATCGTGATGCTGAGCCACGGCCTCGTCTCGGGCGCGCTGTTCCTGTGCGTCGGCGTGATCTACGACCGGCTGCACACCCGCGAGATCGCGCGCTATGGCGGGTTGGCAACGAACATGCCCTATTACGCGCTGTTCTTCCTGCTTTTCACCATGGCTTCGATCGGCCTGCCCGGCACCAGCGGTTTTGTCGGCGAGTTCCTCTCGCTCGCCGGGATCTATCAGATCTCGAGCACGGTGGCGCTGGTGTGCACCACCGGGATCATCCTTGGCGCGGCATACATGCTCTATCTCTACCGCCGGGTTGCCTTCGGGGCGCAGAGCAATGCCGATGCCGCCGCCATGCCCGATATCACCGCGCGCGAATGGGCAATGATGGCCCCGATCGCGGCGGCGGTGCTGTGGATGGGGGTCTATCCCGAGACCTTCCTTGCGCCGATGCGCGCCGATATTGCCGCGCTCGATGCGCGTCTTGCCGCCGCGGCGCCCAAGGGCGATGCGCAGCTTGCCGCAGGCGCCCCACGCGGGCCCGCCAACGCCATCGAGCATCATCAAAGCGCTGATCATGCAAGCGCCAAGGAGGGCGCGCACTGATGGACTTTGCCCATTCCTTCGGCCTTATCATTCCCGATCTGCTGCTGAGCGTTTCCGGGCTCGTGCTGCTACTGGTTGTAGCCTGGAGCGGCGACAAGGGCGCGCGCCAGATCGCCATCGGGGCGGCAGCGGCACTGTTCGTTGCCGGCTTCCTGCTGGTGCCCGGGTTGCACGGCGGCGCCGAGGGGCCGGCGACGCTGGGCTTTGGCGGCCTCATCAAGGTTGATGGTTTTGCCCTTTTCGCCAAGGCGCTGATCTATCTTTCCGCGATCGGCGCGCTGATGGTTGCGCCCGCCTTCTTCGCCAGCCCCGCCGCTGGCAGCGAGCGCGGGATGCGCGGCGAATATCCGGTGCTCGTGCTGTTCGCCTGCGTCGGCATGGGGCTGATGGTTTCGGCCAATGATTTCATGAGCCTCTATCTCGGGCTCGAGCTCAACAGCCTCTCGGCCTATGTGCTCGCGGCGATCCTGCGGCGCGATGCGCGCTCGGGCGAGGCGGGGCTCAAATATTTCGTTCTCGGGGCGCTGGCCTCGGGCATCCTGCTCTATGGCATGAGCCTGCTTTACGGCTTTACCGGCAGCACCGGCTTTGCCGCGGTGCGCGCCGGGCTTTCGGGCGAGCTTGGCTATGGCGCCCTGTTCGGGGTGATCTTCGTCCTCTCAGGGCTAGCCTTCAAGATCAGCGCCGTGCCCTTCCACATGTGGACGCCTGATGTCTATGAGGGTGCGCCCACGCCGGTCACCGCCTTCTTTGCAACCGCGCCGAAGGTGGCGGCGGTGGCGCTCACCGCGCGGGTGGTGTTCGAGGTGTTTGGCGCGCAGGTTGCCGCCTGGCAGCAGATCGTGATGTTCACCGCGCTTGCCTCGATCATCTTCGGGGCGCTGGGGGCGATCGGGCAGGAGAACCTCAAGCGCCTGCTCGCCTATTCCTCGATCAACAATATCGGCTTTATCCTGCTTGGTCTTGCGGTGGCCAATCACAGCGGGGCGGCGGCGATGCTGGTCTATCTGTTCATCTATGTTGTCATGAGCCTTGGCAGCTTTGTTGCGCTGCTGATGTTGCGCGGCGAGGATGGCAGCCTGATGGAGACCTTTGCCGATATCCGCGGCCTATCGATCACCCGTCCGGCGCTGGCCGCGGCGCTGCTCATCTTCATGTTCAGCCTTGCCGGGATACCGCCGCTGCTCGGCTTCTATGCCAAGTTCGTGGTGTTCCAGGCGACGGTCGAGGCCGGGCTCGTTGCGTTCGGCGCCATCGCCATCGCGGCGAGCGTGATCGGGGCCTTCTACTACATCAAGTTCGTCAAGGTGATGTTCTTCGATCCGCCCGCCGGGGTGATCACTGGGCGCAGCGGCGCGGCGCATTGGGTGCTGCTGGGCCTGACCGCGGTGATCGTCTCGCCGCTCGGCTATTTCCTCACCCGCTCGCTCAGCGACCTTGCCGACAAGGCCGCTTCAGCCCTGTTCCTCGCGGTTTGATTACCCTCCTCGACGAGACCGGCTCGACCAACGCCGATATTGCCGCGGCGATCCGGCGCGGCGAGGGCTGGGCCGAGGGGCACTGGCTGGTGGCGCGGCGCCAGACCGCCGGGCGTGGGCGGCAGGGGCGCCAATGGTTCGACGGGGCGGGCAATTTCATGGGCTCGAGCGTGGTCATACTGCGCCCCGGCGATCCGCCACCGGCGAGCCTCAGCTTCGTTGCCGCGCTGGCGGTGCACGATGCCGCTGCGGCGCAGGTAGGTGAGGGGGCGGCGCTGGCCCTCAAGTGGCCCAATGACGTGCTCCTTGATGGCGGCAAGCTCTCCGGCATCCTGCTTGAGATGGTGCAAGGGCGCATCATCATCGGGATCGGGGTAAATCTGGCTCACGCACCGCAGGTGCCCGAACGCCGGACGGCGGCGCTCGCAGATGTCACCGCAACGCCCGCGCCCGAGGAATTTGCCGCGCGTCTTGCCGCGTGCTTTGCCGAGCGCCTTGCTGCCTGGCGCACCTTTGGCCTTGCGCCGATCCTTTCGGCCTTCCTGTTGCGATCAATCCACGCCCCGGGCACGCCCGTCACCGTGCATGACAGCGACGGCGCGCGCATCACCGGCACCTTCGCCGGGCTCGATGAGGCAGACGGGGCCTTGCGGCTGCGCTTGGCGGATGGCCGCGAACGTGCCATTCGCGCAGGCGACTTATCCTAAAGCGAGAGAGGACCGGCCCCATGCTGCTTGCCGCCGATGTCGGGAACACCAATGTCGTCTTTGCGCTTGTCGACCTTGGCGTGGATGGAACCCACACCATCCGCGCGCGCTGGCGCATCGCCACCGATCCGCGCCGCACCGGGGATGAATATGCCGTCTGGCTGCTCCAGCTGCTCAAGATCGAGGGGGTGGAGCGCAGCGCCATCACGCAGATCATCATCGCCTCGGTGGTGCCGCGCGCCGACCACAATCTCACCGTGCTGGCGCAGAAATATTTCGGCATCACCCCTCTGTTTGCCGGGCAGGGGGCGGCGCGCTGGCGCTTTGCCATCGATGTCGATCAGCCCTCCTCGCTCGGGGCCGATCGGGCGGTCAATATCCTTGCCGCCCACCACAAGTATGGCGGCGACCTCATCGTCGTTGATTTCGGCACGGCCACCAAGTTCGAGGCGATTGATTACACCGGCGCCTACAAGGGCGGCGCGATCGCCCCGGGCATCAACCTTTCGCTCGATGCGCTGGTGGGCAAGACCGCCAAGCTGCCGCGAATCGCCATCCGCGTGCCCGAAAGCCGCAGCGTGATCGGCCGCAACACCGAGGACCAGATGCTGATCGGGGTGTTCTGGGGCTATGTCGCGATGATGGAGGGGATGGTCGCACGGATGAAGGCCGAGATCGGCCGGCCGGCCAAGGTGGTGGCCACCGGCGGGCTTGCCATCCTGTTCGACGAGGCGAGCGACATCTTCGACCATGTCGATGCCGATCTCACGCTCGATGGCCTTGCCATCCTTGCCCGCCAGGCCGAAACCGCCTGAAGATCGCCAACGTAAGGACAATCGTGACCAAGGAATTTTCCCCCAAGGACGAAGTGCTGTTCTGCGCCCTTGGCGGCTCGGGCGAGATCGGCATGAACGTCAACCTCTACGGCGCCCAGGGCAAGTGGATCATGGTCGATCTCGGCATGACCTTTTCGGGCAGCGAATATCCCGGGGTTGAGCTGGTCTTTGCCGATCTTGAGTTCATCGAGGAGCGCCGCGAGGATCTGCTCGCCATCGTGCTCACCCATGCGCACGAGGACCATATCGGCGCCGTGCCCTATTTCGCCGCCGATCTCGGCGTGCCGATCTATGCCACGCCCTTCACCGCCGACCTCGTGGCGAGGAAGCTCGAGGAAGCGGGGCTGCTCGACGAGGTCGAACTCAATATCATCCCCGAGGATCACGGGCCTATTCCCATTGGCCCCTTCGCCATCACCTATGTGCCGCTCGCCCATTCGATTGCCGAGGGCAACGCCCTGCTGATCGACACGCCCCATGGGCGCATCTTCCACACCGGCGATTGGAAGCTCGACGAGGAGCCCATCATCGGCGAGCCGACCACCGAGGAGGAGCTGCGCGCCATCGGCGATAATGGGGTGCTCGCGCTGGTGTGCGATTCCACCAATGTCTTCAATCCCAGGGCCTCGGGCAGCGAGGGCGCGGTGCACCGCGCGCTGATGGAGGAAGTGGCGCGCCATGCAGGCAAGCGCGTGGTCGTCACCACCTTTGCCAGCAATGTCGCGCGGTTGCAGACCTTGGGCGAGGTCGCGCGCGAGACAGGGCGGCGGATCGTGGTGGCGGGCCGCTCGCTCGAACGGATCATCGAGGTGGCGCAGGACAATGGCTACCTTGCCGATTTTCCCGAGCCGGTCGATTTCGACACCGCCATGGGCCTGCCGCGCGGCGAGGTGCTGATCCTGGCGACCGGCGGGCAGGGCGAGCCGCGCGCGGCGCTGGCGCGCATGGCCGAGGGCAACCATCCGATCGAATTGGCGCCGGGCGATGTGGTGCTGTTCTCATCGCGCCAGATCCCCGGCAACGAGATCGCGATTGGCCGGGTGCAGAACCAGCTGGCCGCCCGCGGCATCACCATGGTGACCGACCGGCAGGCATTCATCCATGTTTCAGGCCATCCCGGCCGGCCCGAGCTTGAGGCACTCTACCTGTGGCTGCGCCCGCAGGTGCTGGTGCCGGTGCACGGCGAGATGCGCCACATGGCCGAGCAAGCGCGCCTCGGCAAGGTCTGCGGTATCCCGGCGCAGGTGGTGCAGAAGAACGGCGATCTCGTCCGCCTAGCCCCCGGCGCCCCCGGCAAGATCGCCGAGGTGCGCGCCGGGCGCCTGGTGCTTGATGGCGACATCATCACCCCGGCCAATGGCGAAGCGATGACGATGCGCCGCCGCATCGCCGCCGAGGGGCTGGTGGTGGTGGTGCTGCTGCGCGGGCAGCGGCCGGTGATCGAGGCGGTGGGCCTGCCGCTGGATGAGGATCTGCCCGAGTTCCTCGATGAAGCCGCCGAGGACGTGCTCGCCGCGATCGGGCGGCTCAAGGGGCGCGACGGGCGCGATCCCGAGGCGATCCGCGAGGCGGCACGGCTCGCCGCCCGGCGCGCGGCGCAGCGCTGGTCGGGCAAGCGCCCACAGGTGCGGGTGATTATCCCTGGGGCCGCGGCCTGATGCAGATCACCTCGATCCTGGCGATCTACTTCCTGTTCTGGGTGATGTGCGCCTTCATCATGCTGCCCTTCGGCGTCAAGACCGCCGACGAGGCCGGGGTGGAGAAGGTGCCGGGGCAGGCCGAGAGCGCGCCGGTCAACTTCCGCCCCGGCCGGCTGATGCTGCGCGCCACCATCCTTGCGGCCCTGTGCACCGGGCTTTATCTTGCCAATTACACCTATGGCTGGATTACCCCGGAGGATATCGACTTCCTGCCCAAGCCGCCCGGGCTGAGCGCTGAAGCCAGCACGCGCTAGGTGCGCAGCCGCTCGATCGCCTGGGCCAGCGCGACATAGAGCTTGCCCATGTCCGATCCCAGCATGGTGACGCTCAGCACATGCCCGTCGCGGGTCGAGAGCGTGGCGCGCAGCAGCGCCTCGAAATCGTGGATGTAGCGGTTGACATTGGCGCGGAAGGTCTCGTCACTGCCATAGAGCCCGGCGATCTCGCGCGCCGTGGCGTTATCAATAAGCCGCACCGCCCGGCGGGTGAAGATCCCGCGGTCGCCCTTGAGATAGGCCTCCCAGGCGGTATCAGCGATCTCGGCCGAAAGCGCGGTGGAAATGTCGATCGCGGCCGAATTGAGGCTCTCGGCGATGAGCGCCATGCGCCGGGAAAAATCATTGTTGACCTGTTCCTCGGCCAGTTCGCGGGCGCGCGCCACGCGCTGCTCGAGATTTCCGGTGAGCTCGTTGACCTTGACCAGCTGGTCGCGCAACTGGATCGCCGCTTCGCGTGCCACGCCCGAGGCATGGGCGGCGGCCTGTTCGAGCTTGCCGATGGTGGCCGCGGCCTCGTTGCGCAGCGCGCGCTCGAGCGTCTCGACCGCCTGACCGCCAAGCTGCTCGGCCAGCGCGCCGGCGCGGGTGAGCGTGCCATCCTCGAGCGTGGCAAAGGTCTCGCGGATCGCCTCCTCAAGCCGGGCGAGCGCGGCGCGCAGCGCATCCTGGCTCTCGCCGGCGAGTGCCGCGCTTTCGGCAGCCAGCCGGGCAAAGCCGCCGCGCAAGCCCTGGAGCCGGGCGAGGGCCTCCTCGCTGTCGGCGGCAAGATCGGCCTTGAAGCTCGTCATGGCGGCCTCGGCGGCCTCGATCCCGGCGCGGGTCTCGTGGAGATAGGCAGAAAGATCCTGCCCCGCCGCGCTGCTGGTGAGCATAAGTTGCGAGACCGCCTCGGCGCGGGTCTCGAGCGTGCCGAGCGCGTCCCCGGCAGCGGCAATGGCCGCGTCGAGATCCTCGCGCAAGGTGCGCGCGGCAGCCTGGATGATCTCGAGCAGCCGCACCGCGCTGTCGGTTAGCTGCTCGAGGCCTCTGGCGGTGTCGCCGAGCGCACTGCGCTTGTCGGAGAGCGCCGCGGCGATGGCCGCCAGAGCGGCGTTGAGGCGCTGCTCGGCCTCGCTCCCGGCAGCGCCGGCCTCGGCCATCACCGCGCGCAGCGCCTCGAGCCTTCCGGCGAGCGCCTCGCCCTGTGCCACCAGCTGCTCGGCCTCGGCCAGCTGGGCGGCGCGCCGCTCGCCAAGCGCATCATCGAGCGCGGCAAGGCGCTGCGCCAGCACCTCGCTCGCCTGGGCCTCCTGCGTCTCGAAGGCGGCCTGACGCTGCGCGATCATGGCATCAAAGCGGCGGCAATGCTCGGCCAGAAGTTCGTCAAGGCGCGCCGCTTCCTCGCGCAAGGCAAGAACGCGCTGGCTCGCCGCGGCGCCGGTGCTGCGGTCAAGCTCATCAATGTTGTGCAGCTTTTCGACCAGCCGGTCATGGAGCGCCGCGATCGCTTGTTCATAGGCGCTGCGGGCATTTTCTGCCGCCTCGGTGAGACGCGTGGTGAGCGCTTTGCCTTCCTCCTCCACCGCGGCAAGGCGCGCTTCATGGGCCGTGCGCGCCTCGCCCGCGAGCGTCTCGAGCTTGGTCTGGTAGGCCTCGGCCTCGGCTTGAAGCGTGGCAAAGCGGCCCTGCGCCAGCGCCTCGATCCGCGCCATCGCCGCTTCAAGCCCGGCAGTGATCCGCTCGACCTCGCTGCCCAGCCCATCGACCTTAGCCGCGCTTGCCGCGCTCGCGGCCTCGAGCCGGGTGAAGCCCTCGCTGAGCCGGGCCAGTTGCTCGTGCGCGGCATGGCCGGCGGCGCCGATCTGGTTGGACACATCGCGCGCACCCTGGGCGATCACCGGCAGATCGCCGCGCAGCCGGTTCATGTTGCCGAGCGCCGCCTCGCTGGCGGTGGCGATGGCGCTCACCTCCGCTCCATTGTCGGCGATCAGCGCCTGCAGCTCTGCCGCGTGGGTGGAGATCCGCTCGACCGCAAGACGCCCGAGCGTTTCGAGATCGCGCGCTTCGGCGGCAAGAAACTCGCGCGCGAGGCTGAGTTCGCGGTTGACCACCTTGAGCCGCGCCTCGAGCGCCTCGCTCTCGCGCCGCAGCAGCGCAGCGCTCTCGGCAAAGCGCTGCGCCTCGGCGCGCGAGGAGCGCATCGCCAGCAGCCAGACGATGCCGATGAGCCCGGCCGGCACCGCCCATTGGCCGATCAGCGCTGCCCATTCGCGCGGTGCTGCGCCGCTGGCGAGCACGTCCTGATGCGCCCAGGCGAAAAACCCGCTCCACCCGGCCAGCACCAGCCCGGCGAGCGCCGCGGCGATCCAGCCGCGGCGCGGGGAGGGCGCATGCGCCGCCTCGGCCTCGTCTTCGGCGCTCCAGCCATCGGCAAGCGCCAGTTCCTCATCGGCAGGGCCAAGCTCCAGCGCCTCGGCCCCTGCCGCCGCGCTCTCCTCAGCCGCGTCGCCCTGGCTGCCCCCGCGCCCCAAGGCGCGCATCTGATGCCGTCCTGCCATGGGACATCCTTACCACACTCGGAATCGCGATAAACCCCGCTTTAACCCGAACAGGCCTATGGCAGCGGCCATGGCCTTCGATTACGGTGCCCTTGATGCCACCCTCGCCGCAGCGGCCGGGGATGATGCCGCGCTGATGCGCGAGCTGCGCCAAGCCTTTCTCGAAAGCGCGGCGCGCCAGCTCGATCTGCTCAAGCGTGCGCGGTGCGATGGCAATTGGCACGTCGCCGCGATGCGGCTCAAGGGCCTTGCCGCGAGCTTCAACGCCGATGATCTGCTTCAGGCGGCCGAGATCGCGCTCCACGCCGCACCCGGCGAGCCGATGGCGGTGCGCGAGGTCGAAGGGGTGATCGCCCGCTATGCCCGCGCCCACCAGCGCGACCAGCAGCGCCAGCAGCGCCGCTGAGCGGCAAAGGCAGGGCAGCGCACACCGCTTGCACTGGCCCGCACAAAGCGGCACTGCGCTGATGCGGACATGATCGCCGCGAGGCGGAGCAGGACATGCGGATCGCGCTTTTGACAGCGCTTTCAACCACCGAGACGGGCGCGCTCGGCGCCGAATTGCCGCTCGCCGGCCGACCCTTGCTCGCCTGGCAGGCGGCGCTCTTGCGCAAGGCAGGGGCCGAGCGGGTGATCTGCCTGTGCCGAGAGCGCTGCGATGCCGTGCTGGCGGCGCAGCACGAGACCGAGGCGGCGGGGACGGAGTTCCACGCCCTCGCGCGCTTTGCCGCGCTGCCCGCGCTGGTGAGGGCCGAGGACACGCTGATCGTGCTGCGCGAAGGGATCCTGCCCGATCCCGCGGCGCTCTCGGGCCTGCTTGGCGCGGGCGAAAGCGCCCGGCGCGTGGTGGTGGCGATCCCGGCCGATCACCCCCGCGCGGCCGCGCATCCGCAGGTGTTCGAACGCATCGATGCCGCCCACTGCTGGGCGGGCCTCTTGGTGATGCGCGGCGGGCCTGTGCAGCGCCTTGCCGATGTTCCCGAAGATGCCGATGCGATTTCGGTGCTGCTGCGCCTTGCGCTTCAGGCCGGCACACCGTGTGAGACGCTGCCGGGCGCGGTGCTTGGCGACGAAAGCTGGATGCTGCTCGACAGCGCCGAGGCTGCCGGGCGGCACGAGGCGCGTTTGATCGCGGCTGCCGCGGCGCCCGTTCCCGGGTCCGCCCCCTCGGCGATGCTGGCCATGGCGCTGGCGCGGGCGCTTGCGCCGCGCGGGGTGGCGCAGGGCGCCTTGATCGCAGGTGGACTGGGGCTGGCGGGCCTCGGCGCGGCGGTGGCCGCCGCGCTCGTCGGCGCAGCCCCGCTCGCGCTGGCGCTTGGCGCGGCAGCGAGCCTCGGCGTCGCGCTTGCCGAGGCGATCGGCTTGCTGGGCGCGCGGCTGCACGGCGTGCCGCCAGGCCGCGGCCTTGCCGCGCTCAGCCCCTTGGGAGACGGGCTTGCCGCGCTGGTCGTATGGTTCGCGCTCGATCCCTGGCCGCTCGAGACGCCGCTGGCGCTCATCGGGCCGCTCCTTGTCGGGCTTGCCCGCCTTGCAGCGCGCTCTGCCGGAGCGCTGGCGCCGCTTGCGGCCGAGCGTGCTGGCCTCCTCGCGCTGCTCGGGCTTGCTGCCGCGCTTGGCCAGCTGCCCGGCGCGGTCGCCGTGCTCGCGCTCACGCTTCTGGCGGTCTTGCTGCTGCGCGCGCCGATGCAATGAACTAACGCGGATTTAACTATGCCGGGACTAAGCCTCGTGCGATGGGCGATGAGGTGATCGATCAGGCTGCCGACAATGCTGTCGAGGCGCTCCTTACGGAGGCTGTCGCGCGCGAGCAGCGCGCGCTGGCGGCGGTCGTCCCGGTGCTGCGCCACCTGCTCGGCAGCGAGGCCGAGGGGCTGGTGAGCGATGCCGTGCTTGCCCGGGTGCGCGGCATGATCGGAGATCTTTCCACGCAGATCGTCGCTGCACGGGCGGGCCGCGATCCGTCCATGCGCGCTGGGCCCGAGGCGGAAGACCAGATCGCGCATTGGAGCGCCGCGCTGATTGCCGACGAGGCGCTGCTCGCCTTCTGCCACGCGCTTGCCGCCGAGGGGCTGATCGCCGAGCGGCTGCACCAGCGCCACGCCATCGATCCGGTGTTGAGCCCATTGCTTCAGGAACTCATCGCCGCGCAGGATCCCGCCACCGCGAGCCTGGCGATGCGCACGCTCGCGGCGCAATCGCGCTTCATCCAGAGCCAGCGGCGGATGGAACTGCCGCTCGGCGAACTTCCGGCCGAGCTGTTCCACGCCCTCGCAATGCGCGCCGGCCTTGAGCATCTTCAGGCCGGGCATGATGAGGGGGCCAGCCGTATTGGTCTGCTCGCGCGCCTGGTGGCGGCGATGCGCGGGGCGGCGCGGGCGGCGCTTGGCCTTGAGCACGCGGGGCTTGCGCTCTTTGCCAGCGCGCTCGCCGCCGCCACCCGCCTCCCGCGCGGCGCGCTGGTGCTCGCCTGTCACGAGGGGCAGGGGGCAAGGCTGGCGCTGGCGCTGCGCGCCGCCGGGGCCGAGTTGCCCGAGATCGAGCGCCAATGCCTGTTGATCGCCCCCGCCGCGCGGATGCCCCGTGCGATTGCCGCGCTGGCGCCCGCGCGCGCCGGGCAAATCCTCGCCAGCGATCCGGCCTGGTGATGACCGCGATGGACCTTCCCGACAGCCGCCTTGGCGCCGCCGGCATCACCGATGCGCGCGACCGCCTGCTCCAGGCCGATGCGGCGCTTGCCGATCTGCAGGAGCGCTGTGGCGGCGAATTGCCGGGAACGCTCGCCATCCCCGAATTGCTGGCGCTGGTGCAGCAGGCGCGGCGCATGGGGCTGCGCCTCGCGCGCGCCTTCAGCGCCTATGATGGCGAGGCGGAGGTCTCTGGCTTTGCTCGGATCCGTCCGCTCGGCGCGGATGAGGGCGGGGGGTGCGAGGTGCTGGTCGAGAACTGGCAGCGCCGGGCGCCTTCGGCAGGGCTGGCGCGCGACATGGCCGCAACGCTCGATGCGATCGACCGGGCCAGCGCCGAAGTCAGCGCCCGGCTCGATGCCCGCCAGCAGGTGCAGGTGCTGAACGCCACCGCCCCCGATGCCGCCGCACTCGAGGCAGCAGCGATGGCAGCCCCGGGGCAGGTTTGGACGCAGCTGGTCGAGCTGGCCGACATTTCGCATCACCAGCCGCTACATTGGCGCCTGCTCGATGGCGCGCTGTGCCGCTTTGCCGGATCGGCGCGCAGCTGGCGCGTGCGGCTGATTCCGCTCGGCCCCGATCCCCAGGCCCCGAGCGGGTTTGAATGGTTGCTGGTGCCTGAGGAACCCCTGCTTGCCGAGCCCGCCGCCGAGGCCGAGGACGATGCCGGCGAGGCAAGCCCTGCGCGCCTGGTCGGCACCGCGCTCACCCCGGTGCTGCGCCAGCCGGTGGCGCGGATCATCGCCAATGCCGAGACCATCCGCGCGCGCCTTGCCGGCCCCTTGCGCGAGGAATACAGCGATTATGCCGCGACCATCGCCAGTGCGGGGCAGCACCTTGCGGCGATGCTCGATGATCTTGCCGATCTCGAGGTGGTCGAGACCCCGGGCTTTGCCACCGCCGAGGAGCCGGTCGATCTGGTTGATGCGGCAAGGCGCGCGGCGGGCATCCTCGGCGTGCGGGCACGCAGCCGCGAGACCGTGCTTGAGGTCGTGGGCGAGGCGGGCGCGGCGGTGGCACGCGCCGAGTTTCGCCGGGTGCTGCAGATCCTCATCAACCTCATTGGCAACGCCATCGCCTATGCCCCCGCGGCGAGCACCGTCACCATCACCGTGCACGGAGCCGCCGGAGACCGCGTGGGCGTGAGCGTTGCCGATGAAGGCCCGGGCATCACGCCCGAGCAGGCGGCGCGGATCTTCGACAAGTTCGAGCGGCTCGGGCGCGCGCAGGAGGGCGGGCGCGAGGGCGGCGCGGGCCTTGGCCTCTACATCTCGCGCCGGCTCGCCGAAGCCATGGACGGCACGCTCACGGTCAGCAACGGGCCGGAAGGCGGGGCGGTGTTCCGGCTCGATCTGCCCGCCTGGGTTGAAAAGCCCAGCGCAACCGGCTGACGGCGTCAGCGATCATCGAAGGGAGGTTGGTGAGCGCGGCAAGAAGGCCGCTGCCTTACCGCACCAATGGGCGCAGCCACCACAGGATGACCGCCCCGGCTGCAAGGGTGAGCGCCCCTGCAAGCGCCCATTCGCCGTGCGCGAACATGAAGGTGCCGGGGGGCCAGGCGAGCAGCCCCAGGCCCTGCAGGCTCCAGAGGCCGCCCAGCACCACCATGGCGAGACCGATCATCCAGATCAGCCTGCGCAGCGCGGCCATGCGCGCCGCTCAGCGCTGGTCGATCGGCACGTAATCGCGCTGGGTCGGCCCGGTGTAAAGCTGGCGCGGACGCCCGATCTTCTGCGCCGGATCGGAGATCATCTCGTTCCACTGCGCCACCCAGCCCACGGTGCGCGCGAGGGCAAACAGGGCGGTGAACATGGTGGTCGGGAAGCCGATCGCCGAAAGGATGATCCCAGAATAGAAATCGACATTGGGAAACAGCTTCTTCTCGATGAAATAATCATCGCTGAGCGCGATTTCCTCGAGCCGCAAGGCTGTCTCGAACAGCGGATCGGTAACCTTGAGCGCGGCGAACACCTCGCGCACGGTCTGCTGCATCACCGTCGCGCGCGGATCGTAGTTCTTGTAAACCCGGTGGCCGAAGCCCATCAGGCGGAAGGGATCGTTCTTGTCCTTGGCGCGCTCAATATAGTGCGGGATGCGATCGGGGGTGCCGATCTCCTTGAGCATGTTGAGCGCCGCCTCGTTGGCCCCGCCATGCGCCGGGCCCCACAGGCAGGCAATGCCCGCCGCGATGCAGGCAAAGGGATTGGCGCCCGAGGAACCGGCGAGGCGCACGGTCGAGGTCGAGGCGTTCTGTTCGTGGTCAGCATGGAGAATGAAGATGCGGTCGAGCGCGCGCTCGACCACCGGGTTCACCACATAGGGCTCGGCCGGAACGCCAAAGGTCATGCGCAGGAAATTGCCGGTGTAGCTCAGCGAATTGTCCGGATACATGAAGGGCTGGCCGATCGAATACTTGTAGGCCATCGCCGCGATCGTCGGCATCTTGGCGATCAGCCGGTGCGAGCTGATCTTGCGGTGCTCGGGATCGGAAATGTCGGTGCTGTCATGATAGAAGGCCGAGAGGGCGCCGACCACCCCGCACATCACCGCCATCGGGTGCGCGTCGCGGCGGAACCCGCGATAGAAGGTCATCAGCTGCTCGTGCAGCATGGTGTGGCGCGAGATGGTGTAGGTGAAGTCGTCGAGTTCCTGCTTGGTCGGCAGTTCGCCATTGAGCAGCAGGTAGGAGACCTCCATGAAGCTCGAATCCTGAGCGAGCTGCCCGATCGGATAGCCGCGGTGGAGCAGCACCCCGGCATCGCCATCGATATAGGTGAGCGCGCTTTCGCAGCTGGCGGTGGAGGTGAAGCCGGGATCGAAGGTGAACAGGCCCGTCTGGGCATAGAGCTTGCGGATGTCGATCACGTCCGGGCCGGTGCTGCCCTCGAACACCGGATATTCATAAGTCTTGCCGTCCAGTTCGAGTTTCGCCAGCTTGTCTGCCACGATAATTCTCCTGTCCAAAATCCCTGTGTGACGCGCCCCGGCTTGCTCAGGCGGCAGTGCCAGCCTGATCGGCAAGCCGGGCAAGCGCCTCGTCCCGGCCCAAAAGCACGAGGACATCGAAGATGCCGGGTGAAGTGGTCGTCCCGGTCAAGGCCGCGCGCATCGGCTGCGCCAGCTTGCCGAGCCCCAATCCCCACTCCTCGGCGAGCGCCTTGGTAGTGGCTTCGAGCGTCGCGCTTGTCCAGTCGTTTTCGCCCGCCAGTCGATCGACAATCCGGCGCAGGATCGCGCGCGCCTCGTCATCGAGCAGGGCGGTCGCCTTCGCGTCCATGGCAAGCGGGCGCCGGGCAAAGAGAAAGCGAGCGCCTTCAACAATTTCGTTGAGGTTCCTCGCCCGCACCTTCAGCACCGGCATGGCCTGCGTGAGCAGCGCCACATCGGCCTCCTCGCCGATCCGCGCAGCCGCCAGCGCGGCAAGGCGCGCATCATCGGCCGCGCGCAGATAGTGGCCGTTGAGATTCTCGAGCTTCTTCATGTCGAAGCGCGAGGGGCTCTTGCCCACCCCGTCGAGATCGAACAGCGCAATCGCCTCCTCGCGGCTGATCTCCTCGCGGTCGCCATGCCCCCAGCCAAGGCGCAGCAGATAGTTGAACAGCGCCTCGGGCAGGATGCCGAATTCGTCGCGGTAGGCCTCCACCCCCAGCGCCCCGTGGCGCTTGGAAAGCTTGGCCCCATCATTGCCGTGGATCAGTGGGATATGGGCATAGACCGGATCGGGCCAGTCGCCCTCGATCGCGTTCATCGCCCGGATGATTGGCAGCTGGCGGAAGGCGTTGTTGAGGTGGTCATCTCCGCGGATCACATGGGTGACGCCCATGTCGTGATCATCCACCACCACCGCGAGCATGTAGGTGGGCGTGCCATCGGCGCGCAGGATGATGTAATCGTCGATCTCGGCGTTCTTCACCGTCACCGGGCCCTGGACCCGATCATGGATCGTGGTCTCGCCCTCGCGCGGGGCCTTGATGCGGATGGTGAAGGGGGCGCCTTCCGGAGCCTCGGCAGGATCGCGGTCGCGCCAGCGCCCGTCATAACGCAGCGGCTGCTTGTTGGCGCGCTGCTGGGCGCGCATCGCCTCGAGCTCCTCGGGCGTGGCGAAGCACTTGTAGGCATGGCCGGCGGCAAGCAGTTTCCAGGCGATTTCGGCATGGCGCTCGGCGCGGTCGGACTGGAACAGCGGCGGCGCATCGAAATCGAGCCCGAGCCAGTCGAGCCCCTCGATGATCGCATCGATCGCGGCCTGGGTGGAACGCTGGCGGTCGGTGTCCTCGATCCTGAGCAGCACCCGCCCGCCGTGGTGGCGGGCATAGAGCCAGTTGAACAGCGCCGTGCGCGCCCCGCCAATATGCAGAAAGCCGGTGGGCGAGGGGGCAAAGCGGGTCACCACGGAACCCGGTGCGGGCGATGGTGGGGCGTTGGTTTCGCTTGCCATGGGCGATCACTTCCTGTTCACTTCGAGCGGCTTGAGCGCTGGTTTGCCGCCGGGCTTGAGCCGGTCAGGGGGCAGGCCTGTGCGCGACGTGCCGATCATTCCGCTTGGAGACGATCCCGGCGGCGATGCTGCCGAAGGAAGTCCGGCGCGCCCTTGGCAAACCGGCACGCGCTTGTCCAGCGGGGGTGCTGGCGCGATCGGATCGCGGCTTGCCGATGCCGCAGAGGCCTTCCTCGCGCGGGCGGGGTTCGACCGTGCGCCCTGGCTGGCGGTGGTGCTCGCCGCCGGGATCGCCGCCTGGTTCGTGCTGCCGCAACTTTGGCAATGGTGTGCGGCGATTGCTGCCGGGCTGGGCCTGGCGCTCGGCGCGCGGCTGCTCTGGCCCTTCGGCAGCGCCGCCGATGAAACGCGGGCCCATCTGCGCGGGGCGCTGATCGCCTGCGGGCTGGTCTTTGCCCTTGGTGTGGCGCTGATTTGGGCGCGCTCGGCGATCGTCGGGGCCGCGCCGATCAAGGCGCCGATGCTGGCCGAAATCGATGGCCATGTGCTCGCGCGTGAGGATGAGCCCGCCGAGGGCAGGCTGCGCCTTACCCTTGCGGTGCGGCTGCCGGGCGAGGAGGCGGCGCGCAAGGTCAGGGTCAATGTCCCGTTCGCCGCCTTTGGTGAGACGGGCGCCCCGCCCGGGCTGGCCGAGGGCGCGCGGGTGCGGCTGCGCGCCTTGCTGATGCCCCCGGCAAGCCCGATGCTGCCGGGCGCCTATGATTTTGCCCGGGCGGCCTGGTTCAAGGGGCTTTCGGCGACGGGCACAATGGTAGGCCCGCTTGTCGTGCTGCGCCCGGCGAAAGCGGGCTGGGGCCTGGCGCGCCTGCAGCGTGCGCTCGCCGCCCATGTGCGTGCGCGGGTTGATGGGCCCGCCGGCACGATCGCGGCGGCCTTTGCCAGCGGTGAGCGCGGCAGCATTGCGCCGGCGGACGAGGCGGCGATGCGCGATTCGGGCCTTACCCACCTGCTCTCGATCAGCGGTCTGCATGTGAGTGCGGTGATCGGTGCGGCCTATCTGGCGATGCTGCGGCTGCTCGCACTCTGGCCCGCGCTCGCGCTCAGGCTGCGGCTGCCGCTGGTGGCGGCGGGCGGCGGTGCTTTGGCCGGGATCGGCTACACCCTGCTCACCGGGGCCGAGGTGCCGACGGTGCGCTCGTGCCTCGCAGCGCTGCTGGTGCTTGGCGCGCTGGCATTGGGGCGCGAGGCGCTGTCGCTGCGCATGGTCGCGGTGGCCGCCGCTGCGGTGCTGCTGCTGTGGCCCGAAAGCGCGATCGGGCCGAGCTTCCAGATGAGCTTTGCCGCGGTGCTGGCGATCGTGGCGCTGGCCACGAGCGCGCCGGTGCGCGCCTTCATGGCCGCGCGTGACGAACCATGGTGGCGGCGCCTCTTGCGGCAGGTGGCGATGCTGTTTGCGACCGGGGTGGTGATCGAGCTGGCGCTGATGCCCATCGTGCTGTTCCACTTTCACCGTGCCGGGGCCTATGGCGCGCTGGCCAACGTGGTGGCGATCCCGCTCGTCACCTTCGTCGCCATGCCGATGATCGCGCTTGGTCTGGTGCTCGACCTCGCCGGGCTGGGGGCGCCGTGCTGGTGGGTGGTCGAGAAGGCGCTCGATCTGCTGCTCGCGATCGCCCGCTTTACCGCAGCGCAGGCCGGGGCGGTGACGCTGATACCGCAGATCAGCCGCGCCACGATCGCGCTGTTCGTGGTGGGAGCATTGTGGCTGGGGCTGTGGCGCGGGCGGGTGCGGCTGTGGGGCCTGGTGCCGATCGCGGCGGCGAGCCTGATGGCGGCCATGACCCCGATCCCCGATGTGCTCATTGCCGGCGACGGCCGGCAGGTGGGCATCACGCTGCGCTTGGCCGATGGCGGGCGCGGCCTCGTGGTGCTGCGTGACAGCCGTTCGGACTATGTGCGCGACAATTTCATGGAGCTTGCCGGGGTCAGGGCCGATCCGGTGCCGCTCGCGTCATGGCCGGGGGCACGCTGTTCCTCGGCCTTCTGCGCGGTGCGTATCGTGCGCGGCGGGCAGGCGTGGAACCTTCTCATCGCCCTAAGCCGCTTTCAGGTTCCCGAGCGCGCGCTCGCGGCTGCCTGCGCCGAGGCCGATATCGTTGTCGCCGACCGGCGCCTTCCCCGCTCGTGCCTGCCGCGCTGGCTCAAGGCCGATCGGCGCTATCTTGCCGCGAGCGGCGGGCTTGCCATCGATCTTTCGCGGCGAGAGATCACCAGCGTCGCCGAAACCCAGGGCGCGCATGGTTGGTGGCGGGGCAGCACGGTTGCGCGCCGCGGGGATCTGGCCTGGCCCAGCGGCACCGACAATCTCCGCTGAGCCGCCAAGGCCTTGGCCGGGCGCCAATACGCAACAGCCCGCGCACAAAACGCGATCTTCCGCGGCGGCGTGCAGTGGCCGGCGCGGCCATCTTGTTGCAGCATGCATCCCAGCAGGCATCGCAGCCAGCAAGACATGCCAGCCGCATCAAGGCGCGCTGCCGACCGCTGGCAAAGGGTGACTGGCGGCGCGGCCCCATGGGCCGACGCGGCCAGCGCCTCAGCCTCAGTGGTAGCGCCGCAGCAGCCCGGCGAGCTTGCCCTGCACCTCGACCTCCTCGGGCCGGTAATATTGCGGTGCATAGGCGGAATTGGCCGGATCGAGCCGCACCTTACCGCCTTCGCGCCGCAGATACTTTAGCGTGGCCTCCTCGCCGCGCACCAGCGCCACCACGATCTCGCCCTCGCGTGCGACATTGGTGCGCCGCACCAGGGCATAGTCGCCATCGAAGATGCCAGCCTCGACCATCGAATCGCCCGAGACCTCGAGCGCGAAATGCTCGCCCGGGCCGAGCAGCGCCGCCGGAACGGGAAGGGTGCTCTGACCCTCGAGCGCCTCGATCGGCGCGCCCGCGGCAATCCGCCCGTGGAGCGGCAGTTCGATCACGTCATTGGCCGGTTCCGGTGCCGGGGTGCGCGGCATTGCCGGTCCCGAGGCCGCGCCGATGCCAGCGCGGATGGGGGTGACATCGCCGGGTTGGCGGATCACTTCGAGCGCCCGCGCCCGGTTGGGCAGGCGGCGCAGGAAGCCGCGTTCCTCGAGCGCGGAGATCAGTCGGTGCACCCCCGACTTGCTCTTGAGATCGAGCGCTTCCTTCATTTCCTCGAAACTGGGCGAGATGCCCGTCTCCTCCAGCCGCTGCTGGATGAAACGGAGCAATTCGTGCTGCTTGGCTGTCAGCATTGCGCAATACTCCCTCGGTAGCGTCAGGCCCCGCGGGTGGCAGGGCCATGCCAATCCCCTCGCGTGCACCAAGAGGCACCCGACCGGGCTGCGCCAGCGGTGCTTTGCCTGCACTTGTCGCTCGCCCCGAAAGGTGAACGAACGCAGAACAATTAGGAAACTGGTGCGCCAAAGTCAAGCACGCCCTACAGCCGTGCGTCCGGGGCGCCTCAGCCGCCATCGAGCGGATAGATCGTCACCGGGCTTCCCGCGCCGAGCGCCGGCGCGCGGGCCGGGCGATCGATCAGGCAGTCGGCCGCCGCGAGGGTGGAAAGCGCACCCGAATCCTGTGACCCGGCAAGGCCCACGCGCTCGCCCAGGCGCCGGGCGCGCAGGAATTCGCGGCGCGCGCCCACCGCGGGCAGCGCTTCGTCCACCACCGCGCTGGCGGTGGTCGGCAGGGGATGGGCTGCCCCGAGGCTGGCGCGTACCAAGGGCAGGACAAAAAGATGCGCGGTGACGAAGCAGGACGCCGGATTGCCCGGCAGGCCGAGCACCACCTGCACGCCGCGGGTGGCGACCAGCAGCGGCTTTCCGGGCTTGATCGCCACCTTCCAGAAAGCGATCTCGGCGCCCCAGCGCGCCAGCGCAGGCTTGATGAGATCATGGTCGCCCACCGAGGCCCCGCCGGTGGTGATGAGGATATCTGCGCTGTCGGCCTGTTCGAGGGCTCCAGCCAGCGCCGTGTGGTTATCGGCAACCGGGCCGAGCAGCGACACCTTGCAGCCAAGTGGGGCGAGCATCGCGGCGAGCATCGCGGCATTGCTGGCGGGAACCTGATGCGCGCCGCAGGCCGACGGATCGGCGCTCAGCTCATCGCCGCTGTCGAGCAGTGCCACGCGCAAGGGGCGCGCCGCCAGCACCGCGGCGTGGCCCGCCGCCAGCGCCAGGGCGATGCGCGCCGGGGTCATCCTTGCGCCGCGGGGAATGAGCAGATCGCCATCACGAAAATCGAAACCGCGCGGACGGATGTGGCGCCCCGGAGACGGCTGCTGCGCGGCGTGCACGACGTCGCCGGCACGCTCGGCATCTTCCTGAAGCAGCACCCGATCGGCGCCCTCGGGCATCACCGCGCCGGTCGAGATCCGCACGCATTGACCGGGCGCCAGCGCACGTGCGAAGGGGGCGCCGGCGCGGCTTTCGCCCACCACCTGCCACGGGCCCGGGCCGGGCGCGAGGGCATAGCCATCCATCGCCGAAAGATCGGCAGCAGGCTGGGTGCGTGCGGCGCGCAGGTCTTCGCCGAGATAGCGCCCCGCCATCGCCGTGAGAGGCACCTGCTCGAGCGGCAGCAGCGGGGCGAGTGCAAGGATGCGCCCCTGGGCCTCCTCGAGAGAGAGCAGCTCGCTCACGGCACCTGTGCGTCCGGCGCCTTCCAGTCGCCTGACTGGCCGCCTGACTTGGCGATCAGGCGCACCTCGCCGATCACCATCGCCTTGTCGATCGCCTTGGCCATGTCATAGATTGTGAGGAGTGCAACGCAAACCGCTGTCATCGCTTCCATTTCAACCCCGGTCTTGCCGGTCAGCGCGGCGCTGGCCGTGGCCCGGATGGCGCCATCCTCGAAGGCAAAGTCGATGCTGACCGTCTCCAGCCCCAGGGGGTGGCACAGGGGGATGAGCTCGCCGGTGCGCTTGGCCGCCATGATCCCGGCGATGCGCGCCGCGCCGAGCACATCGCCCTTGGGGGCGTCGCCAGCACGGATCGCGGCGAGCGCCTCGGCAGACATGGCGATCCGCCCGCTGGCTACCGCCCGGCGCTGGCTTGCGCGCTTCGCACCGACATCGACCATGCGCGCCGCCCCGCTTGCATCAATATGGGTAAGCCCGCTCATGCCTCAGGCTTGTGCGCCGATCAGCGCGGCGGTGGCAAGGGCAATGTCATCGGCGCGCATCAGGCTTTCGCCAACCAGGAAGGCGCGCACCCCCACCGCGGCGAGGCGCTGGCAATCGGCATGGCTGTTGATCCCGCTCTCGCCCACCACAAGGGTGCCAGGGGGCATGAGCGGGGCGAGCCGCTCGGTCACCTCAATGCTGGTGGTGAAGGTCTTGAGATCGCGGTTGTTCACCCCGATCAGGCGCGATTGCAGGTGGGTGAGAGCGCGCACGAGCTCGGCTTCGTCGTGCACCTCGACCAGCACGTCCATGCCCCAGGCGCGCGCCGCCGCCTCGATCTCGACCATCTGCTGGTCGGCAAGGGCTGCAACGATGATGAGGATCGCGTCGGCCCCGATGCTGCGCGCCTCGAGGCACTGCCAGGGATCAACCATGAAATCCTTGCGCAGCACCGGAAGGCGGCAGGCGCTGCGGGCGGCGACGAGGTAATCTTCGTGCCCCTGGAAATAGGGCGAGTCGGTCAGCACCGAAAGGCAGGTGGCGCCGCCCGCCTCATAGGCCGCGGCGTGTTCTGCCGGGTGAAAATCGGCGCGGATCAGCCCCTTGGATGGGCTTGCCTTCTTGATCTCGGCAATCAGGGCAAGGCCGCCCGCGCCGGTGCGCTGGCGCAGCGCCGCCTCGAACCCGCGCGGGGGGCTGGCCGCACGGGCACGCGCCTCGAGCTCGGCGCGCGAAATGGCAGCGCGGCGCGTGGCCACCTCCTCGCGCTTGGTGGCGCAGATTTGCGCGAGCTTGTCCATCACTTGGCCATCCCGATCCAGCGTTCGAGCAGGGTGAGGGCAGCGCCCGAATCGATCGCTTCGGCAGCGATCGCCACCCGCTCGCGCCAGTCTGTCCCCCGACCCGCGACGGCCAAAGCGCCAGCGGCGTTGAACAGCACTGCATCGCGATAGGGCCCCGGGGTGCCCATCAGCAATGCCTTCAAGGCCGCGGCATTGTGGCGCGCATCGCCCCCGCGGATCGCCGCCACCGGGGCATGGGGCAGGCCCGCTTGCGAGGCATCCACCCGCTCCATGATGAAGCCGTTGCCGACCACCCGCGCGACCTCGTTGCCGCCGGCAAGGCTAAGCTCGTCCAGCCCCTCATCGCCCGAGACGATCAGCGACATGCCGGTGCCGAGTCGCGCCAGCGCCTCGGCATAGATCGGCACATAGGCGGGCCGGGCAATGCCGATCAATTGGCTTGCCACCCCGGCGGGGTTCGACAGCGGGCCCATGAGGTTGAAGATGGTGCGCTGGCCTATCTTCACCCGGATCGGCTGAATGCGCGCCATCGCCGGGTGATGGTTGCGGGCAAAGAGAAAGCAGATGCCAAGCTCGGCCAGGCTGGCCTCGGCGGTGCGCCCGGCGGCCTCGAGGTCAAGCCCGAGCGCCTCGAGCGTGTCAGCCGCCCCGGCCTTGGAGCTGGCGGCGCGGTTGCCGTGTTTGGCCACCGGCACCCCGCAGGCCGCGACCACCAGGCTCACCGCGGTCGAGACATTGAGCGTGTGATGCCCATCGCCCCCGGTGCCGCACACGTCGATCGCGCCGGGCGGAGCGGCGATCGGGATCAGCCGGGCCCTCAGCGCCCGGGCTGCCCCGGCGATTTCCGCCGCGGTCTCCCCACGCTGCGACAAGGCGATGAGGAAGGCGGCGATCTCCTCCTCGCTTGGGGCCCCATCGAGGAGCACGCTAAAGGCCGCCTCGGCCTCGGCCTCGGACAGCGGCGCGGTGACATCAGGCAGGAGGCTCACGGCAAAGGCCTTTCGGGCATTGACGGCGCGATCCCGCACAGGCGCAGGAAATTGGCGAGCAGCGCGTGGCCGTGCTCGGTGGCGATGCTTTCGGGGTGGAACTGCACCGAATGGATGGGCAGCGCGACATGGCGAAAGCCCATCACGCTGGCATGATCGGCGCCCGGAGTATCGGCCTCGGCATTGGCGATCAGCACGCCCGGCACATCGACCACCTCGAGGCTGTGATAGCGCGTGGCGGTAAAGGGCGAGGGCAGGCCGGCAAACAGCCCGGTGCCATCGTGGCGGATCGGCGAGGTCTTGCCGTGCATCAGCCCGCCGCGCACCACCCGACCGCCGAAATGCTGGCCGATCGCCTGATGGCCTAGGCACACGCCCATCAGCGGCCTGCCCGCATCGGCACAGGCCGCCACCAGATCGAGGCTGATGCCCGCCTCGTTGGGGGTGCAGGGGCCGGGTGAGATGAGGAAGCCCTCGGCCTTGGTGCGCAGCGCCTCAGCCGCGCTCAGGGCATCATTGCGCTCGACGCGCACCTTGGCCCCCAGCTCCATCAGATAGTGGACGAGGTTGAAGGTGAAGCTGTCGTAATTGTCGATCACGAGGATCATGGGGCCGCCCTCTCCTGCCGCTTCATCACGACGATGATCGGCCCCACCCGGCCCTTGTCCATGCGCCCGCTCGCCGGATCCCACAGGCTCGAGACCTGCCCATCGAGATAGAGCGCATTGGCGGCCTTGATCTCGTCGCGGAAATAGCGGGCGAGCTGGCCAAAGCTGATCGGGGCATTGGAAATGACGAAATGGGCCCGGCCGCGCGCATCCACGCCCACGCCGTTGCGGATCGCGCGCGAGGGGCCATTGTCCTGGATTTCGGGGTGGAGCTTGCCCTCCACCACCAACAACGGGCCCGACTGGGTGCCGAATTCGGGCCTCTCGCTCACCGTGTTGAAGAAGGTGTTGCTCCCCAGCACCTGCCACTTGCCCCCGCTGCCGAAGAACACCCCGTTGGGCTTCATGTAGAAATTGCCTTCCCCCTCGCCGCGGTCGAGTTCCTTCAACCTTTCGCCATTTTCGACATAGTAGCCTATGGCCCTGAGGTCATCGCCATAGATCCCGCCGTTCATGGCAAAGGCAATCGTGGCCGGATCGACATTGGCGGCAAAGGCGGCAAGCGATCCGTAGGGCTGGCGGTCAGGGCCGAGATTGGCCATGGCGATGCGGTGCAGCGCCGGATCGGCGATGCAATGGGTAAGCGGCACCTCCTCGAAACGCACCTCGCGGCAGGCCGAGGCTTCGGCGCTTGCCGGGGCAGTGGGCGTGGGCGCCGCCGCGCTCCCCACGCTCCTGGCGCTGCCAAGCTTGACTTCAACCAGCGCCTCGCCTGCTGGCTGCTCGGAACAGGCGCCGAGCAGCAGCGCCACCACCAGCGGCAAGACGCCGCGGACAGGCCCAGTGTTACCCAAGCTCATTGGCCGAACCCCGGCTCCTGCGCCACGCGCAGCGCCTCGCGCGCCGCGGCGATCAGCGCCCCGGCCTTGGCCCGGCACTCGGCAAGTTCATAGTCGGGATCGCTGTCGGCGACGATCCCGGCCCCGGCCTGCACATGCATCACCCCGTCCTTGACCACGGCGGTGCGCAGCACGATGCACGAATCAAGGCTGCCATCGGGGGCGAAATAGCCCACGCCACCGGCATAGGCGCCGCGGGTTTCGGGCTCCAGCTCGGCAATGATCTCGCAAGCCCTGATCTTGGGCGCGCCCGAAACCGTTCCGGCCGGAAAGCCGGCAAACAGGGCATCGAGTGCGTCCTTGCCCGGGGCGAGCGCGCCCACGACATTGCTGACGATGTGCATCACATGGCTGTAGCGTTCGATGGTGAAGCTGTCGGTCACCCGCACGCTGCCAGCGGCGGCCACCCGGCCGACATCATTGCGCCCGAGATCGAGCAGCATCAGATGCTCGGCGCGCTCCTTGGGATCGGCCAGCAGGCTGGCCTCATTGGCAAGATCAGCATCGCGCGTGGCGCCGCGCGGGCGGGTGCCGGCAATCGGGCGGATGGTGACTTCGCTGCGTCCATGCGCATCGGGGCGCACGCGCACGAGGATCTCGGGGCTCGAGCCGACCAGCGCAAAGCCGGGCAGATCGAGAAAATAGAGGAAGGGCGAGGGGTTGACCCGCCTGAGCGCGCGGTAGAGTGCGAGCGGGGGCAGGGGGAAGGGGCAGGTGAAGCGCTGCGCCAGCACCACCTGGAAGATATCGCCGGCAAGGATGTAGTCCTTGGCCGCGCGCACCATGGCCTTGTAATCCTCCGGTGCGATCACCGGGGCAAGCTCGGGAAGGCTTTCGGGCAACGCGTCCGTCCCTCCCGCCGGGGCAGGCTGGGCGAGTTGGCTGAGCACCGCATCGATCCGTTCCCCGGCGCGCGCCACGGCGCCTTCCGGGTCATCCGCCTGCCAGATCGGCGCGATCGCATAGAGCGCATCGCTCAGGCGGTCGAACACCAGGAGCACGGTGGGGCGCACGAACAGCATGTCGGGCAGATCGAGCGGGCTTTCGGGTGCGCGCGGCAGGTTCTCGACGAGACCGATGGTCTCATAGCCCAGGTAGCCCACCAGGAAGGCGAGCGCCGGGGGCAGGCCCGCAGGCACCGGGTCGATCCGGCAGGCGGCTGCGAGCGTGCGCAGGGCGCTCAAGGCATCGCCCTCGAGCGGCTCGAAGACCTCCGGGGCAAGTTTCCAGGCGCAGTTGATTTCGGCGCGGGTGCCTCGGGCGCGAAAGACGAGGTCCGGATCGAGCCCGAGCAGGCTGTAGCGCCCGCGCACCTCGCCGCCTTCAACCGATTCGAGCAGGAAATCGCCGCGCCCGCGCGCCATCAGCCGCCGCGCTGCGCCCACCGGCGTGTCGCTGTCGGCAACGATCTGCCGCCACACCAGCGTTGCCCGCCCGGCGGCAAGGGCTTCGATCGCTGCGGCAGCGTTTTCGGGCAGGCCTGTTGCGGGAGTGCTCACGCCAGCATCGCGCCCGGTTCTACTGTTCGCCCGAAAGCCGTTTGCGCTCGGCAGCGATCGCCGCATCATTGCGGGTGACGCCCAGTTCCTTGCGCATCGCGGCCAGCGTCTGGCGGCGATATTCCTCGCCGAGCGCCTCTCCGAGCTGGCGCCGGGTGTTCTCCACCAGCCCCGGCGCGCTTTCGAGTGGGGCGGTGCTGATCTCATCGAGGCTGACAACATACCAGCCGAGATTGCGCGGCGCCTCGAGAACCTTGACCGAGCCCTGGGCCATGCTGAAGAGCAGCACCAGCGGCGGGGGGACATTGCCGCCGCGGCTGCGGGCGAGGAGTTCGCGGCGCTCAAGGTTGATGGGTTCGAGCTCGGCGCCGGTGACTTTCTCGGCTGCAAGGGCAGCGGCGAGCGGGGTCTTGCCGCGCATCCGAGCGCTCACCCGGTTGGCCGCGGCCTCGGCCAGCCTTGCGCCCTGTGCGCGTTTCCACCCGGCGATCGCCTCGGCGCGCACCTCGGCGAGCGGCGGGGCGGCGGCTTCCTCGATCCGGGCGACCTCGAAGATCACGAACTCCTTGCCCGGCACCACTTCGGCGAGCTGCGGCTCGCTCTCCTCCATTTGGAAGGCGGTGGCGAGCACCGGGGCAAGCTGGGGGACGATCTGCACCTCGGGCCTGCCAAAGGCGCGGCCATTGGCCAGCATCGGGGGGGTGGTCTCGACCTTGAGACCATAGGCCTTGGCGACCTCGGCAAGCGCGGTGCCGCTGTCGATCTCGCTTTCAACCTCGGCGGTAAGGTCGGCGAGCGCGGCGGCGCGCTTTTCCTCGGTGAGCTGACGGGTGATCTCGGGCGTAGCTTCGGCAAGGCTGCGCGCCGGGGTGCGTTCGATCGCATCGACCCGTGCGACATACCAGCCAAGCGTGCCCTGAGTCGGCGGGACGATCCCACCCTGCGGCGTCTTGAATACCGCCTCGGCAAAGGCAAAGCTGGTGGCATTGGCCATGGCCTCGCGCGTGCGCGGCTCGCTGCGCGAGGCGGTAAAGCCGGCCTCGCGCGCTGCCGTCTCAAGCGGCAGTCCACCCTGAATGCGCGCGGCGAAGGCCTTGGCGGCATCCTCGGTCGGCACCACGAAGCTGGTCACGGCGCGCTTCTCGCTCGCCTTGTAACGCGCCGCATCGCGCTGATAGCGCGCCGCGATCTCGGCAGCGGTGGGGGCGGTGCTGGCCTTGAGCTGCGCCTCGCCGAAAACCGCAAAGCGGATGGTGCGGCGTTCGGGCTGCACGAATTGGGTGCGGTTGTCGCGATACCAGGCTTCAAGCTCGGCGTTGCTCGGCTCGCGCGCCGGGGCAAAGGCATCGCTTCGGATCAGCGCGATCTCGCCCTTGCGCCTCTCCAGCACCAGCGCGGCATAACGCCGGGCGACCTTCTCGGGCAGGACCGGGGCGCTCACCGCCGGGCGCAGCAGTTGCTGCTCGATCAGCCCGTCGGCAAGATCGCGGCGGAACGTGGCATCGCTTAGCCCGCGCTGGCGCAACAGTTCCTGGTAGCGCTGCGGATCGAAGGCGCCGGTAAGGCCCTTGAAGGCATCGATCTTGAGGATCTCGCTGTTGACCAGGTTCTCGCCCGCCCGCAGGCCATATTTCTCGCCGTAATTGCCCACCGCATAGCGATCGATCAGCTGTTCCACCACCTGTTCCAGCCCGCCGCGTTCGACGAATTCGGGCATGGTGAGCGTCGGATCGCTTGCGCGCACCTGCTCGAGCGCGGTGTTGGCAGCGATGCTCACATCGCGCAGCGGCACGGGCTCGCCGCCCACCACCGCCACCCGGTCCCCATTTGCAATTCCGCCGAAGGTGGTGCCGGTGATGTCCGAAGCGGCAAAGGCGAGCGCCATCAACGCCAGGAAGGCAAGGAAGATCGGCAGGCCGATCTTCGAGGCGAAAAAGCGGCGAAAGAACGAAAGCATGGCGTGTATCGACCCGTCCAAGGCTGGTAGTGGCGCAGGACAGGCTGTCCCGCGGGGGCGCGCCGCGCGCAAGGCGTGGCACCGCGGCGCTTTAGAGGCCCTGCGACCGCGCGGCAACAGGTGGCTTGGGGTTTTGACTAGGGCTTGCGCCTCGGCTAGCGCAGCGCGCCCTGGGGCACTAGAGCAAAGCGAGAATCACAAGGCCCCGCGGCATAAACCTCTCAATCGCCTCAGGCGCAGGATAAGAACCGATGACCCGCCGACCGCTCATTGTCGGAAACTGGAAGATGCACGGCACCCGCGCGATGCTGTCCGAAGCGCGCGCGATCGACCGGGCGGCCCAGCGTAACATGAAGGTCGAGGTGGCGCTTGCGCCGCCCTACACCCTGATTCACCCGATCCACCGCGAGGCCGAACAGATCGCCGTGGGCGCGCAGGATTGCCACCATGCCGAGGGCGGAGCTTTCACCGGCGACATTTCTGCGGCGATGGTGGCCGATGCCGGGGCGACTTTCGTCATCCTCGGCCATTCCGAGCGGCGCCTCGGCCACGGCGAGAGTGACGCACTGGTGCGCGCCAAGGCCGAGGCGGCGCTGGCGGCGGGGCTGAAGATCATCCTGTGCTGCGGCGAAAGCGCCGAGACCCGCGCCGCGGGCAAGGCCGCGGCCTTCATCAAGCGCCAGCTCAAGGCCTCGCTCCCCCCGCCCGAGGCCATGCCTGCCGATGTCGGCGAGCGGCTCACCATTGCCTATGAGCCGATCTGGGCGATCGGCACAGGGACGCCCGCCACCACCGAGGACATCGCCGAGATGCATGGCCTCATTCGCGAGCTGATGGTCGAGCTTTTCGGCGAGGAACAGGGGCGCGAGGTGCGCATCCTCTATGGCGGTTCGGTCAAGCCCGAAAACGCAGCGGCTATCTTTGCCGTGCCCGAGGTCAGCGGCGCGCTGGTGGGTGGGGCGAGCCTCACAGCCGACAGCCTGATGGGGATTGCACTCGCCGCGAGCGAGCCCTTCGATCCCTGATCGGCCTTGTCCCGCCTGGCCTGAGCCGCCCGGGCTTGCCCCGGGGGCTGCGGACGCCTACATGGCCGCCACACGCTTCCTACGGGCGATGAAGCGCCCCCGCTACGAGATTTGCCGATGTCGCTTTTCATTTTTCTCACCGTGATCCAGGCCTTGGTGGCGGCCGCGCTGGTCGGCGTGGTGCTGATGCAGCGATCCGAAGGCGGGGGGCTCGGCATCGGCAGCAATCCTTCGGGCGCCTTCGGTGCGCGCGGGGCAGCGGATTTTCTCACCCGTTCGACCAAATGGCTGGCGATTGCCTTTGTCGGCCTGTCGATCGTGCTTGCTGCGCTGGCGGTGCGCGAGAACCAGGTTGGCGGGGTGACCACCACGCTCGAGCGCGCGGCCAAGCCCCCTGCCGGGCCCGATCTGCTCGCCGATCCCGCTCCGCCTGCTGCGGCTCCCGGTGAGACTCCGGCGCCGCCCGCGGGCGCAGATCCGCTGGCCGAATAGGCTTGCGCCCCCGAGCCCCGTGACGGGCCGGAACGGCCCGCCCGCTGCAGCCGCGGCAAGCCATGTTCCACGCGCTTGTGGATGGCAGTACCGGCCCCGCTGCAATTCGCTTGCTCCGAATCCCTCCCGCTGATTAAGGCTCAAGTCCCATGGCGCGGTTCATTTTCATCACCGGCGGCGTGGTCTCCTCGCTTGGCAAGGGTCTCATGGCAGCCTCGCTCGCGGCGCTCTTGCAGGCGCGCGGCTACAAGGTGCGCATCCGCAAGTTCGATCCCTATCTCAACGTCGATCCGGGGACGATGAGCCCCTATCAGCACGGCGAGGTCTTCGTCACCGACGATGGGGCCGAGACCGACCTTGATCTTGGCCACTATGAACGCTTCACCGGGGTTTCGGCGCGCCAGAGCGACAACATCACCTCGGGCCGGGTCTATCGCGACATCATCGCGCGCGAGCGGCGGGGCGACTACCTGGGCGCCACGGTGCAGGTGATCCCGCATGTCACCGACGCGATCAAGGAATTCGCGCTGGCCGATCAGGACGATCATGATTTCATCCTGTGCGAGATCGGCGGCACCGTGGGCGACATCGAATCGCTGCCCTTCATGGAAGCGATCCGCCAGCTCAGAAACGAGCTTGGGCCTCTCCAGACAGTCAGCGTCCATGTGACGCTCGTGCCCTATATCAAGGCCGCAGGCGAGCTGAAGACCAAGCCCACCCAGCATTCGGTGCGCGAGCTTGCCAGCCTCGGGATCAAGCCCGATGTGCTCCTTTGCCGGGCCGAACATCCCATTCCCGAAAGCGACCGGCAGAAGATCGCCAATTTCTGCAACGTGCGCAAGGAAGCGGTGATCCCCGCGCTCGATGCACCCTCGATCTATTCGGTGCCGTTGCAATATCACGCCGAGGGCCTCGACCGTGAGGTGCTGCGCGCCTTCGGCATCACCGATGCACCCGAGCCTGATCTTTCGGCGTGGCGCGACGTGACCGACCGCTATTTCAACCCGGAAGGCGAAGTCACGATCGCGGTGGTGGGCAAATATGTGGGCCTGCCCGATGCCTACAAGAGCCTCAACGAGGCGCTGATCCACGGCGGCCTTGCCAACCGGGTCAAGGTCAACATCAAGTGGATCGATGCCGAGATTTTCGAATCCGATGACCAGTCGGCGATCGTCTCGGCGCTCGAGCCGATGCACGGCATTCTGGTGCCCGGAGGCTTCGGCGAGCGCGGCAGCGAGGGCAAGATTGCGAGCGTGCGCTTTGCCCGCGAACGCAAGATCCCGTTCTTCGGCATTTGCCTCGGGATGCAGATGGCCTGCATCGAGGCGGCGCGGGCCGCAGGCTATCCTGGGGCCTCCTCGACTGAATTCGGCCCGACCGATACGCCGGTGGTCGGGATCATCACCGAGTGGATGAGCCCCGAAGGTCTGCAGCAGCGCGAGGCAGGGGGAGATCTGGGCGGCACCATGCGGCTCGGCGCCTATCCGGCGCGGCTCTCGCCCAACAGCCATGCGGCGCGCATCTATGGCGGCGCCGAGATCATCTCCGAGCGGCACCGCCACCGCTACGAGGTCAACAGCGCCTTTATCGAACCGCTCGAGAAGCATGGGCTGATCTTTGCCGGCATGTCGCCCGACGGGCTGCTGCCGGAGATCGTCGAGCGGCCCGATCATCCCTGGTTTGTCGGCGTACAGTTCCACCCCGAACTCAAGTCGCGGCCCTTCGATCCGCATCCGCTTTTCGCCGGTTTCATCGCCGCCGCGCTCGAGCAGTCACGACTCGTCTGAGCGGCGCACGGGCGTTGCTTGCGGGTGCCCTGTCAGATTGAATAGGCCTCAAGCCAATCGGGCCGCGGCACCCTGCAAGACTTCGCGCCAGTTCTTCGGGTGTCGATATAAACCCTTGTTAGAGAATAGAGAAAATCTTCTGTCGTTTCTTTACAAGCTTGCAAGTTAGTTCTTGCCTCGGCGGCGCCTTCGGCATTAGACCCGGGATAACGGCAACGCCTTATGCACTTTGGGTGGGATAAGCCCCGCGGACCATCGTCGGGAAGCGCATCCCACCGGCGCAGGACGCTTGGCTTGAAAGGCTTGCCCGGTTTTGTCCGTCTTCTGCGACCCGGACGGACAGGGCCAGGCGAGGCGGCGCAAGCCGCGGGGGCGGACCGCACGGCCCGCCCCCTTAAAGTTTCCGGAAGCCTGAAAGACTAGCTGCCCGTGGGCGCCGTTCGCAGATCAGGCGGCGTTGGCCTTGTCACTCTCGGGCGCAGGCACTGCGGAAAGCTGGGCGCCGCCGCCGATGGCGATCTTGCGCGGCTTCATCGCCTCGGGCACCTCGCGCACCAGATCGATCACCAGCAGGCCGTCAGCCATATCGGCGCGTTCGACCCGCACATAGTCGGCCAGTTCGAAGCGGCGTTCAAACCCGCGGTTGGCGATGCCGACATGGATCAGCTCGGCCCCGTCCTCGACTTCCTCGCGCTTCTTGCCCTGGATGATGAGCAGGTTCTGCTGCGCGGTGATGTCGATATCGGCCGGACGGAAGCCCGCCACCGCCAGCGTGATGCGGTAGTGATCATCGCCCCGGCGCGAAATGTTGAAGGGGGGATAGTTGTCACCGGCATTGAGCCGCGCCTGGTTCTCGAGCAGATCGAACAGGCGGTCAAAGCCCACGGTGGTGCGGCGATAGGGGGTAAAATCGAAACGAGACATTGCGCAAATCCTCCTTGATCGAGCAATTTGGGTTCTGGCGCGGGCCTGCCGGATGCAGCACCCGCTTGCCCCCGCAAGCTCCCCGAGACTGGCGGAACGCGGCGGCACGCCTTATTTGGTTTTGGCGACGAGGCTTTCAAGAGGTTGAAGATGGGGCAGCCGCGGATCGACATCTACACCAAGTTTGCCTGCCCTTTCTGCGTCCGGGCCAAGCGGCTGCTCGCCTCCAAGGGCGTTGTCTTCAACGAATATGACATCACGCTCGGCGGTCCGCGGCGCGAGGAGATGCTCGCCCGCGCGCCCCAGGCGCGCACCGTGCCGCAGATCTTCATCGGCGAGACCCACGTGGGTGGGTGCGACGATCTTCACGCGCTCGAGGCCTCCGGCAAGCTCGATGCCTTGCTGCAAGGCTAGGGGCATTTGTCGGGGATGGTGACGATCGCGGTCCTGCAGATGACCTCGGGGATCGATCCCGAGGCCAATCTTGCCACCATTGCCGATGCGTCGCCCACCGCCGCACGGCAGGGCGCCAAGGTGCTGTTCACGCCGGAAATGTCGGTGCTGCTCGATCGCAACCGCGCGCGCGCGGGCCGCTGGATCGCTGCCGATGCGCCGCAGGGGTGGGCCGCCGAGCTGCGCCGCTTGGCTGCCGATTGCAGGATCGACATCGCCCTCGGTTCGATGCCTGTGCGCGCGCCGAGCGGCAAATGGGCCAATCGCTCGTACTACTTCCGCGCCGACGGCGCCGAGCCGGTCACATATGACAAGATCCACATGTTCGATGTCGATCTTGCCAGCGGCGAGAGCTGGCGGGAGAGCAGTGCCTATGAGCCGGGCCGCAGGGTGGTGACGGTGGAGGAAACACCGATCGGGAGAATCGGGCTGACGGTGTGCTATGATCTCAGGTTCCCGGCGCTGTTCGGCGCACTGGGGGATCGGCGCTGCGATGCGATCGCGGTGCCGGCCGCCTTCACCCGACCCACTGGGGAGGCCCATTGGCATGTGCTGCTGCGCGCCCGGGCGATCGAGGCCCAGGCCTTCATCATCGCCGCGGCGCAGGTTGGCCACCATGCCGATGGGCGCGAGACCTATGGCCACAGTCTGGTGGTCGATCCCTGGGGCGAGGTGCTGCTCGACATGGGCGGCGAGGCGCCGGGGCTGGCCCTGTGCGCGATCGATCTGTCCCGCATCGCCGCAGTGCGCGCGCAGATCCCGGCTCTTGCCAACCGCCGGGCAATTCCCACATCGTGATTTGCCATGATCGTCTATGACCTTGCCTGCCCCGACGGGCACCGTTTTGAAGGCTGGTTCGGCAATTCCGCCGAGTTCGAGGCGCAGCGCGCGCGCGGGCTCCTGTCCTGCCCGACCTGTGGCCATGCCGAGATCAGCAAGGCGCCGATGGCCCCCGCGGTGCCGGCCAAGGGAAATGCGCGCCAGGAAGTGCTCGCGCCCGAAAGCCATCGTGCCATGGCCAGCGCACCGCTGCCGCCGCAGCTGCGCGAGGCGCTCGCCGCGCTTGCCCGTGCTCAGGCTGAGGCGCTCAAGCATTCGACTTGGGTGGGCGAGCGCTTCGCCGAGGAATCGCGCGCGATGTATTATGGCGAGCGCGAACAGGCCCCGATCCACGGGCAGGCCAGCCTCGATGAGGCGCGCGCGCTGGTCGAGGAAGGCGTGCCGATCGCGCCGCTGCCATTCCCCGTGGCGCCGCCCGAAAAGTTGAATTGATCGGAGCGTTCCGGCTGCTAAGGAGAGCGCCGGGACCCCGTAGCTCAGCAGGATAGAGCATCAGATTCCTAATCTGAGGGCCGCGCGTTCGAATCGCGCCGGGGTCACCATCAGCCCTCGAGCCGGCGCCAGCGCCGCGCGGCCTGCCACGAAAGCCCGGTCACCCCGGCCGATAGCGCGAGCAGCAGCGCGCAGGTGCCCGCCCAGCCGTGGCTGGCAAAGACGGCGGTGCCGAGCGCGCTGCCGAGCGCCCCGCCGAGGAACATCGCCATGATGTAGCCCGAGGTCAGCCGGGTGCGGATTTCGCTTTCGCGGGTGAACAGCGTCATGCGCCCGGTCACGTCGATCGTGGGGCCAACCGCGTTGGTGAGCACCAGCGAGGCGAGCACCCCCCAGATGCTGGAACCCAGCGGGTAGAGCAGCGCAATGCCGGCAAGCTGCACCAGCGCCGCAACGAGCCGCGCGCGGTGGGCGCCGACCCTGTCGGCCCAGCGCCCGAGCCGCGGGGTGGCAAAGACGCTCACCGCCGCCACTGCCGCAAGATATCCGACCTCGTCCGTGCCATAGCCGAGCGCCGGGCTGGTAAGGTGCAGCGCGAGGGCCAGCCAGGTGGCGGTGAAGATGGCGAAGTTGAGCCCCTGGATCGCTGCCGAAAGGCGCATGTCCGGATTGCGGGCGGCAAGCGTGAAGACCGAGGCGACGAGCGCGCCGTAATGCGCCCCGCCCGGCCTTGATGCGGCAGGCTCGCGCCGCATGGTCGCCGCAAGCAGGGCGGTTGCCCCCACCATCAAGGCGAGGGCGATGACATAGACGCTGTGCCAATCGGCCAGCTCGGCGATCACCCCGGCGCCGAGGCGAGCGACCAGGATCCCGAAGATCACCGCAGCGGTGAGCAGCGCGGTGACCTGCCCAAGGCGTTCGGGCGCGACGCGGCGTGAGGCATAGGCCGGAATGAGATAGGGAGCGATGGTGACAAAGCCGAGCAGGGTCGATGCGGCGGTGAAGAGAACGAGGTCGTCGGCGAGCACCATGCCCGCAAGGCACAGCGTCTGGGCGGCAACGAAGATCAGGCACAGGTGGCGGTTGGAATAGAAATCGCCGAGCGGGAGCAGCAGCACGATGCCAAGAGCAAGCCCGATCTGGTTGAGCGCCGGCCCAGCCCGATCGCGGCCGTGCCGACGCCAAAGCCTTCTGCGACAAGCCCGATGATCGGGTGGATGTAATAGGCATTGGCGGTGACCACCGCGATCACCACCGCCAGTGCCCATTCCTGCGCCCGGGTAAGCAGCGCCGAGGCAGGGGGAGAGGCTGCGGAAGGGGCGCCGGCCAGCTTGCTCAAGCGTGAAAGCCCGCCGCCCGCGCCATGTCGATTACCCCCTGGGCGAGTTCGTGAGGGCGGTCTTCCTGACTGAAATGGCCGCAGCGCGAAAGCAGCGCATGGGGCTGGCCGGCTGCGCCCTTGATCCGCCCAGCCAGCGCCGGCCCGGCCGCGCCCAGCACCGGGTCATCGGCGCCGAACAGGGTGAGGAAGGGCCGCGCGTACCCGGCAAGGCCGCGCCAGGCGGCGATGTTCTCGGTCACCCCGTCCATATCGTCCTCAATCGGCACGAGTTGTGGGAAGGCCCGCGCCCCGGCCTTGCTCGGCTCGTCGGGGAAGGGGGCGTCATAGGCGGCGATCTCGGCCTCGGTCAGGCCGCGCTGGCAGCCGCGATTCATGATCCCGCCGATCCGGAACTCGGGCGAGGCGCGGGCAAATTCGCGCCAGGCAAGAAAGCCGGGCGAGGCCTGCCCGCCGCCGGTGGGGAGGAAGGTGTTGCTCGCCACCACGAAGGCAAAGCGATCGGGCTCCTCGCCTACCATGCGCAAACCAAGCAGCCCGCCCCAATCCTGGCAGAACAGGCCGACGAGCTCGGGCACCACGGCATCGCGCCACTGCTTCAGCCAGGCGACATGCCGGGCATAGGTGTAGAAGGCCGGATCGTCGGGCTTGTCGCTCTTGCCAAAGCCGATGAGATCGGGCGCAAGGCAGCGAAAGCCCGCCGCCACCAGCAGCGGGATCATCCTGCGATAAAGATAGCTCCACGATGGCTCGCCGTGCAGCAGCAGCACCGGCGGTGCGTGCCTGGGGCCTTCGTCGAGGTAATGCATCCGGCCGGCAAGGCCCTCGCCAAGCTCGATCGTCAGCCAGTTCTCGGCGAAGGGATAGTCGGGCAATTGCGCAAAGCGGGCCGGATCGTGGGCGAGAATCTGCATGGCGGTTGCTCCCTCGGGGCGTTGGGTAGCAGATCGAAACGGGATTGCCAGAGCCGGCCTCTTTCGCAAAAGCAGCCAGAATTGCGAGCTGCGCCGCGGCCGCGAGGCAGGTCAGGGCGCAGTGGGTGCGCATCAAACCGAGGAAAGGCAGCATGATGGACACCCGAGAAACCGAAGACCTTGCCGCCATCCGCGCTGCGGTGCGCAGCCTGTGCGCAAACTTTCCCGGCGAATATTGGCGCGCCAAGGATGCCGTGCGCGCCTATCCGGCGGAATTCGTCGATGCGCTCACCCGGGCGGGTTTTCTCGCCGCACTGATCCCTGCCGAGCATGGCGGCAGCGGCCTCAGCCTTGAAGCGGCCTGCGTGATCATGGAGGAGATTCAGGCCTGCGGCTGCAACGGCTCCTCGGCGCATGCGCAGATGTATATCATGAACACTCTGCTGCGTTACGGCAGCCCTGAGCAGAAGGCGCATTACCTGCCCCGCATCGCCAGCGGCGAGCTGCGCCTGCAGGCCTTTGGGGTCTCCGAGCCGACCAGCGGCACCGATACCTTGAGCCTCAAGACCCGGGCGGTGCGCAAGGGCGACAGTTATATCGTCAGCGGGCAGAAGATCTGGACCAGCCGCGCCGAACATTCCGATCTCATGCTGCTGCTCGCGCGCACCACCCCGCGCGAGGAGGCGTCGAGCAGGACCGAGGGGCTCTCGATCTTCCTCGTCGACATGCGCGCCGCGCTCGGCAAGGGCATGACGATCAAGCCGATCCGCACGATGATGAATCATTCCTCCTGCGAGGTGTTCTTCGATGACCTCGAGATCCCCGCGAGCAGCCTGGTGGGCGAGGAAGGCAAGGGCTTTCGCTACATCCTTTCAGGCATGAATGCCGAGCGCATCCTCATCGCCGCCGAGTGCATCGGCGATGCCAAGTGGTTCATCGAGAAGGCCACAGGATATGCGCGTGAGCGGCAGGTCTTCGGCCGCCCGATCGGGCAGAACCAGGGGGTGCAGTTCCCGATCGCGCGGGCCTATGCGCAGATGCGCGCGGCCGAGCTGATGGTGCACCATGCCGCGCGCGTCTATGACGAGGGCGGCAATCCCGGCGCCGAGGCCAACATGGCCAAGCTTCTCGCCTCGGAGGCAAGCTGGGCCGCGGCCGACATGTGCGTGCAGACCTTCGGCGGCTTCGGCTTTGCCGAGGAATATGATGTCGAGCGCAAGTTCCGCGAAGCCCGGCTCTACACCGTGGCGCCGATCTCGACCAATCTCATCCTCTCCTATCTTGCCGAACACGTTCTCGGCCTGCCGCGATCCTATTGAGAAATTTTCGTTTCGCCCCGGATTTCCACGAGCTGCGGCGCATGGGCCTTGCGCTGGGGCGGCAAGTGTGATTCTGTGAGGAATGCCACGCGCGTGAGGCGCGGCAAGGGGGACGGGCAAGGGATCACGATGGCAGCTCCGCGCAGCATCGCCACACAGGATCGCCGCAGGCAGTGGCTGGCGCTGGGCGTTCTGCTGGTGCTCGCAGGCTTTGCCGTTGCCGGCCCCTGGGGCCTGCTCGCCTGGAGCGAGAATTCCACCGCGCTCGAGGCGCGCCAGGCGGAGATCGCCGCGCTTGCGGCCAAGCGTGATGCCCTGCGCAACCGGGTGCGCCTGCTCGATCCCGAGGCGGCTGATCCTGATCTTGCCAGCGAGCTGGTGCGCGAGCAGCTCGGCGTGATGCGCGAGGATGAGGTGGTGATCACGCTCGAGGACGAGTGATCGCTACCCTGTCCACCCGGCAATTCTTTTCTGCATTCGGCTTGATTTCGTATGCGCGCTTAAGCCTTGCGCGGCTTGGCGTTGCGCCGTGCGGGGCTTGGCGCCTATAGACGGAGCGCGCGCATCTCCTCCCCAGGGGCGCGCCAGTCGGAGGGATCCAGACCTTGGCCAAAAAGCCTGCAAAACCGTCAAGCCCGGCAAGCCCGCCCGTCAGTGTGGCGGAGGATGCCGACTTCATTCTCCATTCGCTCCAGGAGCGCTTTGCCGCCAATCGGCGCTATCCGGCCAGCGAGGCCGAGATGCTCGAATTCTACCGCCAGATGCTGCTGATAAGGCGGTTCGAGGAGAAGGCCGGGCAGCTTTACGGGCTGGGGCTGATCGGCGGCTTCTGCCACCTTTATATCGGGCAGGAAGCGGTGGCGATCGGGCTGCAATCGGCACTCGATCCCGAAAAGGACAGCGTCATCACCGGCTATCGCGATCATGGCCACATGCTCGCCTACGGCATCGATCCCAAGGTCATCATGGCCGAGCTTACAGGCCGCGCCGCGGGCATTTCCAAGGGCAAGGGCGGCTCGATGCACATGTTCTCGACCGCGCACAAGTTTTACGGCGGGCACGGCATCGTCGGCGCGCAGGTGGCGCTTGGCGGGGGCCTCGCGCTCGCACACAAATACAACGAGGATGGCGGGATCTGCCTTGCCTATTTCGGTGATGGCGCGGCCAACCAGGGGCAGGTCTATGAGACCTTCAACATGGCCGCCTTGTGGCAATTGCCAATCGTCTTCGTGGTCGAGGACAACCAGTATGCCATGGGCACGGCCACCCGGCGTTCCTCGGCCGAAACCCGCTTCTATCGCCGCGGCACCGCCTTCCGCATCCCGGGCATGGAGGTGAACGGCATGGACGTGCTCGAGGTGCGCGCCGCGGCAGAAGTCGCCTTTGCCCATGTGCGCGCCGGCAAGGGGCCGGTACTGATGGAGTGCAATACCTATCGCTACCGCGGCCATTCGATGTCCGACCCGGCCAAGTATCGCACCCGCGAGGAGGTGCAGGAACAGCGCGAGCTGCACGACCCGATCGAGGGCCTGAAGAAGGTGCTGCTCGCCGCTGGCAAAAGCGAGGAAGATCTCAAGGCGATCGACAAGGCGGTGCGCGCCGAAGTCGCTGCCGCAGCCGATTTTGCCGAAAGTGCGCCAGAACCCGATCCGTCCGAACTCTACACCGACGTGCTGGTGGGGAGCTATTGAGCCATGGGAATCGAACTGAAGATGCCGGCGCTGTCGCCGACGATGGAGCGCGGCACGCTGGCGCGCTGGCTCAAGCAGGAGGGTGATCGGATCGAGCCGGGCGACATCATCGCCGAGATCGAGACCGACAAGGCGACGATGGAATTCGAGGCGATCGACGAGGGCGTGCTCGAGAAAATCGTCGTGCCCGCCGGCACCGAGGATGTCGCGGTCGGGGCGGTGATCGCCTTGATCGCGGGAGAAGGGGAGGCAGCGGCCGCGCCTGCCCCTGCCATTGCCGCCACCAGCGCGCCCGAGCCGGTGCGCGCAGCGGCTCCCACGCCGGCGCCTGCGCGCCCGGCCCAGGCAGCTGCGGCTGCTCCCGCCGCTGCGGACCCGGCAATTCCGGCAGGCACGGCCCTTGTCAGCACCACCGTGCGCGAGGCGCTGCGCGATGCCATGGCCGAGGAGATGCGCCGCGATCCGCGGGTCTTCGTGATGGGCGAGGAGGTGGCCGAATACCAGGGCGCCTACAAGGTCACGCAGGGCCTGCTTGCCGAATTCGGCCCCAAGCGGGTGATCGACACTCCGATCACCGAATATGGCTTTGCCGGGATCGGCACCGGCGCGGCGATGGGTGGCCTCAGGCCCATCGTCGAGTTCATGACCTTCAACTTCGCCATGCAGGCGATCGATCACATCATCAATTCGGCCGCCAAGACCAATTACATGTCGGGCGGGCAGATGCGCTGTCCGGTGGTGTTCCGCGGGCCCAATGGTGCGGCGAGCCGGGTGGCGGCACAACATTCGCAAAACTTTGCCCCCTGGTATGCCAATGTGCCGGGGCTGATCGTGATTGCGCCCTATGATGCGGCTGACGCCAAGGGCCTGCTCAAGGCGGCGATCCGATGCGAGGATCCGGTGGTCTTCCTCGAGAACGAATTGGTCTATGGCCGCAGCTTCGATGTGCCACAGGTCGAGGACTATGTGCTTCCCATCGGCAAGGCCCGGATCGTGCGCGAGGGGCGCGATGTCACCATCGTGAGCTATTCGATCGGGGTGGGCCTTGCGCTCGAGGCCGCAGGGATGCTGGCGGGGGAGGGCATCGATGCCGAGGTGATTGACCTTAGAACCCTGCGCCCGCTCGACAAGCAGGCCGTGCTCACCAGCCTTGCCAAGACCAACCGCCTCGTCATCGCCGAGGAAGGCTGGCCGACCTGCTCGATCGCCGCAGAGATCATGGCACTATGCATGGAGGAGGGTTTTGACCACCTCGATGCCCCGGTGCTCAGGGTGTGCAACGAGGATGTGCCGCTGCCCTATGCCGCCAACCTTGAAAAGCTCGCGCTGATCGATGCTGACCGCATCGCCGCGGCGGTGCGCAAGGTGTGCTATCGCTAGGCCGGCACGCGGCGGCGCCCCGATCCGCGATCAGGTCGGGCGCGCCGCCGAATAGACGTTGCAGCGGGCGACCGGCCCGCCGGTGTAGAGCCCGTTCCCATCCGGCCCGCCGGTGAGGTCGCGGTTGTCGCGCACGTTGAAGGCGGCGGTGTAGGTAAGCGTCTTGCCTTCAAAGATGTTCACCGGCGTGAGCGAGCGATAATCATAGGCGACCTCTACGAACATCACCGCGGTGCCCGGCGCTGCGGTGACCTGCCGGCCCGGCTCGCCCATGCCGGGAAAGCCCGTGCCGGTCTTGCCGTCACCCTCGCGGCCATAGGCCGAGTTATAGACCTTGGCCCCGCGGCAGCGCTGCCAGGCGATCCACTGCCCGCCCTGGGCATTGCGCTGCAGGCTCGAGATGATGACGCGGCCTTGCTCAAAGATGCTGATCCCCTCGCCCAGCTTTTCCGCACCGATCAGGGTCTCGGCAATGTCGCGCTCATAGACCTTGCGGGCCGAAAGCATGGTGTCGTCACCAACGCGCGAGGCATTGTCAGCAACCTGCATGGCCAGCTGGCTCACCTGCATGTGGGTGACCACCAGAAACGCTGTCTCGGCGCCCATCAGCCCGGCGGTCAGCACGATCGGCATGGCGAAGGCAAACTCGATCATCGCCACGCCGGATCGGTTTCGCGCAAGCCGACCGAGCAGGCCGCGGCGACGCTTCACGGTGGAAGCCTGGGCTGCCATCATCATCAGCAATCCCTCTCGATGGTGGAGCGATCCTGCTCGTCATAGGGCTGGTTGCGCAGCACCGTGGAGGCGCGAAGCGTAACATCGCGCGGCATTCCCGCCAGTGCGAAGACGGGAAACAGCCGCGGATAGGTGACATTTGCCGTATAGAGCACCGCGTCGCGCGCCCCGCCGATGCCGGTCTTCCCGCGGTCTGCCTCCCATGCGCCCGATTCATTGATATCGACGTAACGCTCGCCCGGGTCGCAGCGGTTATTGCCGTTGTCGCCAAGGATCGGCTCGGGTTCTCCGATGTCGGCAAAGTCGAAGTGCGACAATTTCTCGAAGGTGATGGTGGCGCCGGCAGGGACGACCACCTCGAGCTTGTCACGCACCCGTGCATCGATGTCGGCCTGACGTGTCAAGGCACTTTCAAGCGTCATGTCCCGCCCGGCCTTTTGCAGCGCGCCGTTCAGCATCGCGTTGGTGAACTGGGTGTGGGCCATGTCGAAGACGCCCAGGATCAGCAGGATCAGCACGGGGGCGACAAAGGCGAACTCCACAATCGTCGCACCCTCGCTTTCACGGGTGAGGCGCCGCAGCAAAGCGGCGCAAGGCGTGAAACGCGGCATCATGACGTCAGCCTCAATGCTGCAATCTTCTGGGCAATCTCCTGGAACCGCGCGTTAAGCGTGGCGCTGTCATTCGCCTGGAACGCACGGCCCGGGGAAGCACAGTCGATCAGGTTTTGCGTCAGCGTCGTGCCGAAGGCCACGACCCACACGGTGATATTCTCCTGCTTCGCCGCCCGGCAGATGGCCTGCAGGCGCGCCGCCCGGCGGTTGAATTCGCGAGTGCTGTTGCCATCGCCGGTGATCCGCCGATCCCACCACTCGATCCCGTGGGTCGAGTAGTTCTCGACATTGTTGACCTGCGCACCGTCGGTCATGAACACGATGTGCCGAGCGATCGCATCACCATTGGGAGCGCTGGTGTTGTCGGCCGCGAACATGCCGCGCGGCGAGATGAACCGTGCGCCCCACAGCATACCGATATCATGATAGGTATTGCCGGTGGCGACCAGCGCGTTGACATAATTGACCACATCGGTGCGGCTCATTTCTGCCAGCCGGCGGGCCGGGCGCGGACATGACCAGCCTGGTCGGTCCTGCGTCGTCGAGCGGCCAGCAGCGATGCGCTCGGAATCGGTGACCGGATTTGTCGTGCGGTTGTTGGCCCCGTCGCGCCGCTCCCATACGGCCGAATTGAGCGAGGGCTTCCAGCGCTGCGCCTCGGTGGTAGGGACGAGATTGATGTTGATGTCATGGGCGCCTGGCGGGATCGGATCATAAGTGTCGGTCAGAACCGTCGCCGCTTCCTCGATGCAGCCGGTCCATGTCTGGGTGGTCATCGCACCGTTGGTGCCCACCGGGATCTGCAGCGTGTTGTTGGTGTAGATATCGGCAAGGTTGACCGATTCCCATCCAGGCGGGCTGTTGGGCGGGTTGACCACCCCGCAGGGGTTGGCCTCGCCCGGTGTCACCTGGCAATAGACCCACTCGCGGAACTTGGGAGTGACATCGGCGCTGGTGAGCGTACGGGTCTTGCGCACGCGGCCACGGCAACCAGCGCGGTTGTTGGAAGACCCACCCGACCATTGGTTCAGCACGATCTGGGGCGTGGGAAAGACCTGCCAGGTCTGCGGCTTGCCCCCGACCGTGACGGTGTAGGTGCCAGGCAAACTGCTCTGACAGAAATTGCGTGCCGTGGTGCCGGCCGAGCCATCCGTGCGGAAGCGATAGTGATCGACGTTGGTCGAATTGAAATTCGAGGTCGACCGCGGGAGCCATTCTTCCTGATCGGAAATCAGAATGACATCCCCCTCCTGGTTGTTGGGGAAATCCGCGGGGTCATAGCGTGCGACGCGCGATTGATAGGAGTGGGTGCTCGCCATGTAGGCACGGGGGATCTGGAAGCCCACGTTGACCTGCTGTGAATAGGGCACAAAGCCATAGCGCACCTGCGCGCTGTCTGAAGTCGCAGCATCGACGGTGTCGTAGAAATTGATCACGGCCTGACGCAGCGCCACGATCTTGGAGCCAGGGCCCGAGCTGCACGGCGTGCCATCGGGGCACTCGGCCATCGATCCAGTCGTGTCGAGCACGAACATGATGTCGGAATTCGATATGTTGATCTCGGCGGTGCAGCTTACCGCGATTTCAAACGAGTCGAAGCCGAAAATCTGCATGATGCTGGTGGGAAGGGTTCCGCTTGCCTGACCGATCACCACGCCTTTGCCGTCGCTGGTGTAATCACGGGTGCGATCCTCCAGACCGAACATGCCCTCCTCGAAATTCTGATCGAAGAAGCTCAGCCCGATCTGGCGGTGGGCGGTGGTGAAGGTGTCGTTGGTCATTGCCTGGCGGGCGGCAAGGGCGCCGGAGTCGCAGGCCGCCTGAAGGCGCGAGGCCGCCATGTAATAGCGGCTGGCATCAATGCCGCTGCCAACCATGGCGATAATCGGAAACATCGCTGCGGCGGAGATCGCCAGCGTGTTCGCGGTCCGGTCATGCAGCAGCTTGCGCATGAAGGTCGCGTGCTTTTGCCGTTCGTGCTCCATCGGATCGATGCCTTTCCCCCGCTGGCGAGCGCAGGCATGCGCCGCCATCCCGGATGCAACTTCCGCGCATAGGCCAGTCTGGTAAGCGGAACGCGAAAGATCATGGTTGACAGAGGGTTAAAGTAGGCAAACCAAGCCCTTGTGCCGCCGCTGTCCCGCCACAGGACAGTTTGCTTGCCAAACCTATATGGGCATCACTAAAGGCTGCGCCGTGCATTCCCCCAGTCTTGAACCCCTGCCGCCCGAGGCCCGGATGGCGCTCGCCTGGAGCCCGCCGCCGCTGCGCGCCCGGCTCGTTACCGCCCTTGCGCTTGATCGGCGTCTGGCGCGCATCGCGATGCGCACACGCGAGCCGATGCTGGGGCAGATGCGCCTTGCGTGGTGGCGTGAGGCGCTCGGCAAGCCGGTCGCCGATCGCCCGCGCGGCGATCTCGTGCTTGATAACGCCGGCCAGCACTGGGCCGGGCGCGAGGCGGGGCTGATCGCGCTGGTCGATGGCTGGGAGGTGCTGGTGAGCGCCCCGCGCATCGGAGCGGATGAGGCCGAGGCCTTCGCGCGCCAGCGCGCCGCCTTCTTTGCCCTGTTGCCGAACGAGGCGGCGCCGCCGGCCGTGGCCGAAGCGGTGGCGGCAGCGGCACGGGTGTGGGCGCTGGCCGATGCCGCCGCCGCGGTTTCCGATCCGGCCGAACGCGCGGTGCTGGTGGCCGCGGGACAGACAGCGGCTGCGCGGCCGGCGCGCCTTCCTGCCGCGCTGCGCGGCCTTGCGGTGCTCGCCGCGCTGGGGCGCCGCGCGCTGGCACGGGGCGGGCGCCCCCTGATGGAAGGCAGGGCGGCCGCGCTGAGCGCGCTCAGGGGCGCTATCTTTCTGAGGTGATTGCGGTTATTCAAGAAACCTCGTCAGCAACGCGGGGAGCAGAGCGATGCGGCAGGCCGTGCTGGGAGCATTGGGAGCGCTGGTGCTGGTGGGCATCGGGTTGTTCTGGTGGCAGGGCCGCGCCAGCATCGAGAGCCGCGCCCCGCCGCCACCGCCCGCCGCGCCCATCACCGATCCCGAGGTGTTGCCGATTGCCGATCCGGGCACGATGAAGGGCCCGGCGCCGCCCGAGGTGAGCGAACTATCGCGCGAGGAACAGCGCTTCTTCCGCTATGATCGCAATCGCGACCGGGTGATCTCGCGCAACGAGATGCTCTCCACCCGCACCGCGGGCTTTCGCGCACTCGATGTCGATGGCAACAACCTCCTGACCTTCGAGGAATGGGCGGTGACCACGGTGAAGCGCTTCGAGGGTGCCGACAAGGACGGCGACGGGCGCCTGACCCCACAGGAGTTTGCCACCACCGCGCCCAAGCCCGCCCCGAAGAAACCGGCCTGCAAGTGCTGAGGCTTCAGGCGGGCACCACCTCGCGGTTGGCGGCGATCCAGCGCGCCAGATCGGCCTTGGCCCGCGCGGTATAGGCTTCCTTGCGCGCCTTCTTGCCGATCTCGTGCAGCGGCGGGAACAGGCCGAAATTGATGTTCATGGGCTGGAAGGTCTCCGCTTCGGCATCGCCGGTGATGTGGGCGAGCATGGCGCCAAGCGCGGTGGTTGGCGGGAGCGGCTGCCAGGCGCGCCCGGCCAGCTCAGCTGCTGCCATCAGCCCGGCGACAAGGCCGACCGCGGCGCTTTCGACATAGCCCTCGCAACCTGTCACCTGCCCGGCAAAGCGGATATGCGGCGCGGCCCTCAGCCGCAGCTGGCGATCGAGCACCAGCGGGGAGTTGAGGAAGGTGTTGCGGTGCAGCCCGCCGAGCCGGGCAAACTCGGCCTTCTCCAGCCCCGGAATGGTGCGGAACAGGCGGATCTGTTCGGCATATTTGAGCTTCGTCTGGAAGCCCACCATGTTCCACAAGGTGCCAAGCTTGTTGTCCTGCCGCAGCTGCACCACCGCATAGGGCCAACGGCCCTGCGGATATTCGGGCGTGCGGTCGAAGGGATTGTCGAGCCCCACGCCCTTCATCGGCCCGAAGCGCAGCGTATCGACCCCGCGCTCGGCCATCACCTCGATCGGCATGCAGCCTTCAAAATAAGGCGTGTCCTTCTCCCACTCGCGAAAGCTGGTCTTTTCCGCTTCGAGCAAGCCCTTGTGGAAGGCGAGATATTGCTCCCGCGTCAGCGGGCAATTGATGTAGTCGCCGCCATCGTTCGAGGCATGGGTGGTCTTGTTCCAGCGCGACTGCACCCAGCATTTGCTCATGTCGATGCTGTCACGATAGACGATCGGCGCGATCGCATCGAAGAAGGCGAGCCGCTCGGCCCCCGTCACCCTGACGATGCTGGCGGCAAGGCTTTCCGCAGTGAGCGGGCCGGTGGCGATGATCGTCGGGCCTGCAGCGGGCAGGGCATCGATGCGCTCGCGCACGATGGTGATATTGGGATGTTCGCTCAGAGCCCTTTCCACTTCGGCCGAGAACACCTCGCGATCAACCGCCATGGCGCTGCCCGCCGGCAGGCGCGCGATTTCGCCCGCGCGCATCACCAGGCTGCCGAGCATCCGCATCTCGTGATGCAGGAGGCCGACGGCGTTGCTGGTGTCATCATCCGAACGGAAGGAATTGGAGCACACCAGTTCGGCAAGGCCATCGGTCTGGTGCGCAGGGGTTGTGGCGCCGCTGCCACGCATCTCGGAAAGGCGCACGCGAAAGCCACGCTGCGCCAGTTGCCAGGCCGCCTCGCTGCCAGCGAGCCCGCCGCCGATGATGTGGATGTCGTGCACAGATGATGCTGGCGCCATGGCGGGGCAGGTAATTGCATGATAGCGCCGCGGCAAGCCCTGCAGGGCCGCAGGAAGGGGAGGAGAGCGCGCAAGATGGCACACCAGGCGCTGATCGAGCGCAGACCGTGGCTGCTCGCCAGCATCATCGCGGCGAGCGCCTATTATGTGCTCAGCGACAATCCGGTGTTCGAGGGCCTGTGGGGGCTGATCGCCAAGGGGTCGGCCGTGGGCCTGCTCGCAATATATGTTTTGCTGCGCGTGCCAGCGGGCCGCCACCGTGCCGACGGGCTGCTGCTGGCAGGCGCGCTCGCCCTTGCAGCGGCGGGCGATGTGGCGATCGAACTCGATTTTCGCGCCGGCGGCGCGCTCTTCGCCGCGGCGCATGTGGTCGCGGTGGTGCTCTATCTCAGGAACCGCCACCCGCGCCCTTCACCGATGCAGAAGCTGATCGGGGCGGGCCTGCTGGTCGCCACCCCGCTGGTAAGCTGGCTGCTGAGCGCGCGCAGCGAGGCGGCGATCTATGCGCTGTTCCTCGGCGCCATGGCTGCGACGGCGTGGATGAGCCACTATCCCCGCTACCGCGTGGGCAGCGGGGCGGTGTTGTTCGTGGTGAGCGACTGGCTGATCTTTGCGCGCATGGGCGCCTTCGATCTGGCTCCGCTGCCCGATCTGCTCATCTGGCCGCTCTACTATGCCGGGCAGGTGATGATCGCCACGGGGATCGTGCAATGCCTGCGCGGCGAACAGCCGGTCAGGTAGAGGGCGGGGCGCTCGCGCTTTCGGGTGCCTCGTCCGCCTCGTCCGCATCGATCAGTGCTGCGCCGACGATGTGCTCACCCTCGGCGACGTTGAACAGGCGGATCCCCGAGGAGGCGCGGCCCGAAATCGCGATACCCTTGGGAGGCTGGCCAAAACCGCCTTCGACAAGGTGGCGCAAGTCGATACTGAGGCGAATGAGCTTGGCCTGATCGGTCACCAGCATCACCTGCGCGCCGTGGCGCACCGGGAAGCTCGCCACCACGGGGCCATTGCGATCCGGGTTGCTCTCGGGCACGCCGATATTGGTGATGCCCTGTCCGCCGCGTGCAGTGACGCGATATTCATAGGCCGAGGAGATCTTGCCATAGCCATTGGCGGTGACGGTGAGGATGAACTCCTCGGCTGCCGCCATCGCTGCCATCTGCTCGGGCGGCAGGGTGGGGGCGGCATCATTGTTCTTCCATGGCGCTGCGCGCAGATAGGCCTCGCGGGTTTCGAGATCGGCGGTGAAAGGCTCGAGCACCGCCATCGAGACCACCTTGCCGCCTTTCTTGAGGCTCATGCCGCGCACCCCGATGCCGGTGCGGCTCTTGGTCTCGCGCGCCTCGGTCGCGGCAAAGCGGATCGCCTTGCCGCTGTCGCTGGCAAGGAAGATGTGCTGATCTTCCCGGAGCAGCGCCACCCCCACGAGCCGGTCACCCGAACCCTCGACAAAGCCCATGGCATATTTGCCCGCGGTGGGGATGTTTGCAAAGGCATCCATGGCGTTGCGCCGCACCATCCCCTGCTCGGTGGCAAAGACGATGTGGAGCCGCGCCCAAGAGCTTTCATCCTCGGGCAGGGGCAGCACCTTGGTGATCCGCTCCTCGGGGCCGAGCGGCAGCAGGTTGACCATCGGGCGCCCCTTGGTGGCCGGCCCGCCCTCGGGCAACTTCCAGACCTTGAGGCGATAGACCCGCCCGGTGTTGGTGAAGAACAGCACCGGATTGTGGGTGGAGGTGACGAACAGCTCGGCCACCGCATCCTCATCCTTGGTGGCCATGCCCGAGCGGCCCTTGCCGCCGCGGCCCTGGGCGCGGAAGGCGGCAAGCGCGGTGCGCTTGATATAGCCATCGTGGGTGACGGTGACGACCATCTCCTCGCGCTCGATCAGGTCTTCATCCTCGAAGCCTTCGACCGGCGGGGCGATCTCGGAAACCCGCGGGGTGGCGTAGGTCGCCTTGATCTCGGCAAGCTCGGCACGCATCACCTCGTAGAGCCGCGCGCGGTTGCCGAGGATCGCCAGATATTCCTCGATCGCGCGGGCAAGCCCGGCAAGCTCGTCGCCGATCTCGTCGCGCCCCAGCGCGGTGAGGCGGTGGAGGCGCAGCTCGAGGATCGCCCGCACCTGCCGCTCGGACAGGCGATAGGCGCCGCCAAGTTCGGCCGCGCTCGGCTCGATCGCCTCGACAAGGCGGATATAGGGCGCGATCTCGCCGATCGGCCATTCCTTGGCCAGCAGCCGGGCGCGCGCCTCGGCCGGGTTGGCCGCCCCGCGGATCATCGTCACCACCTCGTCGAGGTTGGAGACCGCCACCACCAGGCCAAGCAGGATATGCGCCCGTTCGCGCGCCCGGGCGAGCTCGAACTTCGTGCGGCGGGTGATCACTTCCTCGCGGAAGGCGATGAAGGCGCTGATGCAGTCGCGCAAGGTCAGCACCTCGGGCCGCCCGCCGCGAATCGCCAGCATGTTCGCCGGGAAGGAGGCCTGGGCCGGGGTGTGGCGCCAGATCTGGTTGAGCACCACTTCGGGCGTGGCATCGCGCTTGAGGTCGATCACCACCCTGACGCCCTCACGCGAGGATTCGTCGCGGATGTCGGCGATCCCCTCGATGCGCTTGTCCTTGGCCGCCTCGGCGATCTTTTCCACCAGCGTCGCCTTGCCGACCTGGTAGGGGATCGAGGTGAAGACGATGCTCTGCCGCTCGCCCCGGCCGGTCTCGATCTCGTGACGGCAGCGCATCAGGATCGACCCGCGCCCGGTGGTGTAGGCCGCCCGCGCGCCCTGGGTGCCAAGGATCAGCGGTGCGGTGGGAAAGTCGGGCCCGGGGATATGTTCGATCAGATCTTCGGAGGTGATGTCCGGATTGTCGATGAAGGCAAGGCAGGCATCGATCACTTCCCCCAGATTGTGGGGCGGCACGTTGGTGGCCATGCCCACCGCGATCCCGCCCGCGCCGTTGACAAGCAGGTTGGGAAAGCGCGCCGGCAGCACCGTCGGTTCCTTGCGGCTGCCGTCGTAATTGTCCTGGAAATCGACCGTGTCCTTGTCGAGATCGTCGAGCAGCGCGCTTGCCACCCGGGCAAGGCGCGCCTCGGTGTAGCGCATCGAGGCCGGGGGATCGGGGTCCATCGAGCCGAAATTGCCCTGGCCGTCGATCAGCGGCAGGCGCATCGACCATGGCTGGGTCATGCGTGCGAGCGCATCATAGATCGCCGCATCGCCGTGCGGGTGATAATTGCCCATCACGTCGCCGACGATCTTGGCGCTCTTGCGATAGGGACGCCCGGCGACAAAGCCGCCTTCCTGGCTGGCAAAGAGGATGCGGCGATGAACCGGCTTCAACCCGTCGCGCACATCGGGAAGCGCCCGGGAGACGATCACGCTCATCGCATAGTCGAGGTAGCTCGACTTCATCTCATCGACGATGTCGATGCGTTCGAAGGCGCCCATCGGGGCAGGGGCGGGGGAATCGAGGATATCGGTATCGTCGCTCAAGGCTGGGGCCGTTTCTGTTCGTGTTCGATGCGCCGCGCTGCGGCGCCAAGCGGCCGCGAGCGGCCGGGTCCCCCCCCATTTAGGAGCTTGGCCGTGATTTCGCCACTAGAGCCACGGAACAGGCCGCGAACGCTGCCAATTTTTCCACATATGCGCTGATGCGGCGCTGCCTGCGCCGGGCGGCCATTCAAAGCCGGTTCAGCACCGCCCGCCTAGCGGCGATTGCAAATTGGCCGTGAGCCGTTCAAAGGCTGCGCCATGGTTGTGGCAGGAGGCGCCCTCAGGGTCTTTCTGCCGGGTATTTGCTGGAGGACCCCGTGATCAAGCCCACTTCGCTTCGCCGCCGCTCGGCCGGTCTTGCTCGTCACTTCGCTCTGGCGCTTGCGCTTGCTGCGGGCGGAGCGGTGCTGACTGTGCCCGGCCTTGCCGATCCTGCCATGGCGCAGAAGAAGAAGGACGAGCCCAAGGGCGCGGCCAAGCCTGTCATTTCCAAGGAGTTTCTTGCTGCCTATCAACCGCTGAACAAGGCGCTGGAGGCTCCCGGTGCGGATATTCCTGCACTCAAGCCGCAGCTGCTGGCACTCAAGCCGCTGGCCCAGTCGGCAGACGAGAAGCAGGCGCTTGGCGCAATGATCTTCAATGCCGGGATCACCGCCAAGGACGAGGATCTGGAGATCGAGGGCATCGACCTGATGCTGTCCAGCGGCAAGTTGGCCCAGGCCGAAGCGGCCCGCTTCAACGTCGTCGGCTTCCAGATCGCGACGGGGCGCAAGCAATTTGATCAGGCACGCGCCTATCTCCAGGCCGCGATCGACCTCGGCTTCAGCTCGCCCAATGCCTCGACCGACGATCTCAGGCTCAATTATGCCGAGCTTTATTTCAGCGAGGAACGCTATGCCGATGGCCTCACCTACCTTGCTGATCTGATTGCCGCACGCAAAGCTGCCGGCAGCGAGGTGCCGCTGAAGTGGTATCGCCGCGCGGTCTCGGTCGCCTACACCAACGAGATCGTGCCGCAGGTCTATGAGTTCGCGGCGGGCTGGGTGACGGACTATCCCTCGCCCGAAAGCTGGCGTGATGCGGTCAACCTCACCCGCAACCTCAACGAGTTCGAGTCCCAGCCGCTGCTCGATCTGCTGCGCCTCGGGCGCAAGATCGGCACCTTCAAGGGCAAGAACGACTACATCGCCTATATCGAGTCCGCCGATGCGCGGCGCCTGCCGGGTGAAGTGAAGGCGGTGATCGAGGAGGCCTACGCCAATGGGACCATCCCGCGCGGATCGGACAGCTTCGTCGATGACCAGTATCGCCTCGCAAGCGACCGGGCCGGGGCCGAAAGAGCGGAGATGGTCGGGCTCGAGCGCGATGCCAATGCAGCAAGCGCCCAGTTGCGCACGGTGGTGGCCGCCGGCGATGTGTTTCTGAGTAATGGCGAGAATGCCAAGGCCGCGGGCTTCTATCAGAAGGCGCTCGGCATGGCCGGGGTGGACCGCGATCACGTGCTCACCCGGCTCGGCATGGCGCTGATCGGCACCGGTGACATCGCCGGGGCGCGCGAGGCGCTCGCCAATGTTGGCGGCGCGCGGCTGCCCGTGGCGCGGCTGTGGGCGGCCTATGCCGCACAGCAAGGCGCTGCGGCCTCCGGCGGCTAAGCAACCGCTTTACCGCTTCACGACAAGGCGCGCGTCGGGGCGATCCGGCGCGCGCCTTCGCTTGTGGGGGTAGGGCCTTGATGGAAGGCGCTGCGCCGCGCTTGCGGCAGGGCGGCTTGGCGCCTAAATGGCACCCATGAACGATCTTGCCAGCACGCCGCCACCCGCAGCGCGCCCCGCGCGCCAGCGCAAGCCCGACTGGATCCGCGTGCGCGCTCCGGTGAGCGAGGGCTATCACCAGACCCGGCGGCTGATGCGCGAGCTCAATCTCAACACCGTGTGCGAGGAGGCCGCCTGCCCCAATATCGGCGAATGCTGGAGCAAGAAGCACGCCACGGTGATGATCCTTGGCGATGTCTGCACCCGCGCCTGTGCCTTCTGCAACGTGAAGACCGGGATGCCGCGCGCGGTCGATCCGCTCGAGCCCGAGCATGTCGCCATCGCCGCAGCGCGCATGGGGCTCGAGCATATCGTCGTCACCTCGGTTGACCGGGACGACCTGCCCGATGGCGGCGCTGCGCAATTCGTCAAGGTGATCGAAGCGCTGCGCCGCACCACGCCGACGACCACGATCGAGATCCTCACCCCCGATTTCCGCGGCAAGATGCGCCGCGCGGTGGAGATGATCTGCGCGGCGGGCCCGGACGTTTACAACCACAATCTCGAAACCGTGCCGAGGCTCTATCCGACGATCCGCCCCGGCGCGCGCTACTATGCCTCGCTGCGCCTGCTCGAGGAGGTCAAGGCGCACAACCCGCTGATCTTCACCAAGTCGGGGATCATGCTTGGCCTTGGTGAACAGCGGCTCGAGGTGCACCAGGTGATGGACGACATGCGCAGCGCCGATGTCGATTTCATCACCATGGGCCAATATCTCCAACCCACGCCGCGGCACGCCAAGGTCGAGGAATTCGTCACCCCCAAGGCCTTTGCCGCCTATGGCGTGATCGCGCGGGCCAAGGGATTCCTGCAGGTCGCCTCGAGCCCGCTCACCCGCTCGAGCTATCACGCGGGCGAGGATTTTGCCCAGATGCGCGCGGCGCGCGAGGCCAAGCTGGCGCGCGGCGGAGCCATGGCAGGCGCCTGATGCCAGGCATCCGCGAGACCCGCCGCCTGCCCTACAGCGCCGAACAGATGTTCGACCTCGTGGCGGACGTCGGGCGCTACGCCGAGTTCCTGCCCTGGGTGATCGCCACCAGGGTGCGCAGCAATTCGGACACCGAGATGCTGGCTGACATGGTGGTGGGCTTCAAGGCGATCCGCGAAAGCTTCACCTCGCGGGTGAAGAAGACCTGCCCGCGTGAGATTGATGTCCACTATGTCGATGGGCCACTCAGCGATCTCGACAATGTCTGGACCTTTCGGGCGATCGATGCGCATAGCTGCGAGATCGACTTCATGGTCGATTTCACTTTCAAGAACCGTCTGTTTGAAAAGCTCGCCGGGCAATATTTTGACAAGGCCTTCCGCAAGATGGTGGAGGCCTTCGAGGCGCGCGCGGCGCAGCTTTACGGCAGCAGCAGCTCGAGCGCGCAGAGCGTTGCCTGACGGCGGATCGCGGCGCGGCCATCGGGGCCTTCGCCGCCGGGGAAGAACCTGAGCTCGCCCTCGGGCTCGGCCTCGCCCTCGCGGGTGACGCGGGCAAAGACCACCGTTCCGACCGGCTTTTGTGCGGTGCCGCCGCCGGGCCCCGCAATCCCGCTGATCGCCACGGCGACATCGGCCTTCGAGCGCTCGAGCGCGCCCTTGGCCATCGCCCAGGCGCAGGCCACCGAGACCGCGCCGAAGGTCTCGATAATGTCTGCGGCAACGCCCAGCAGCTCCATCTTGGCCTCGTTCGAATAGGTCACGAAGCTGCGATCGAGCACCGCCGACGAGCCGGCGATCTCGGTCAGCGCCGCGGCCACCAGCCCGCCGGTGCAGCTTTCGGCGAGGGTCACCACGCGCCCGGCGGCGGCATTCTCGGCAATCACCCGTCCGGCAAGAGCGGCGATGTCGTCAGGCAGAAGGTGAGCCGCCATCACTTCCTCGGCGCGCCAGCAGCGGTCGGGCAGATCGAGGGGTTCTTGAGATCGGCCATTTCGGCAATGAAGGCGACGAGGCCACCGACATTCTCGATCGGCAGCGGGCTGATCAGTTCCACCCCGCGCTCGATACGGCTGCAATCATCGCCCTTGATCTCCTCGGCGATGACCTGGCCGATCATAGCATCGACGAAGGGCCGCAGCGCATCCTCGGGCATCGACGAGAGCATGGCGAGCATATCCGGCCCGCCATTGCCGGCATTCTTGGGATCGCTCGCCATGAAGGTCTTGAGTAGACGGAAGGCGCCGGGCCAGGCCGCGTCCTGCCGGGCCCTGAAGGGCGTGATGAAGCCTTCGCCGCGGGCGCTGATGAAGCCATCGCGCGCAAGCCGATTGGCGCAGGCGCTGCGCACCGCCTCATAGGCAATCGGCATGGCATAGACCACGCCGTCGCCGAGATCGGCGGGCGCGACACAGGCCTGGGTTTGTGCCGCAGCAGCCTCGCCGGTGAGCAGTGCGGCAAAGGCAAGCACGGGGGCAAGGAGCGATCGGGTCATGGCAGGGTCCCTCAGGTTGTGCGCAGAAGCATGACGATGGCCTGGGCGGCGATGCCTTCGCCGCGGCCGGTAAAGCCGAGCCTTTCGGTGGTGGTCGCCTTGATGCTGACCGCAGGCTCATCCACGCCCATCAGGCGCGCCAGCTCGGCCCGCATCGCAGGGCGGTGGGGGCCGATCTTGGGCGCCTCGCAAATGAGCGTCAGATCGACATTGCCCACCGCATAGCCCGCCGCGCGGGCAAGGCCCAGGGCATGTTCGAGAAAGCGCCCGGAACGCGCACCCTTCCACTGCGGATCGCTCGGCGGAAAGTGGGTGCCGATATCGCCCGCCCCGATCGCACCCAGCACCGCATCGGTAATGGCATGGAGCGCGACATCGGCATCGGAATGGCCGACAAGCCCTCGATCATGAGGAATGCGCACCCCGGCAAGCCACAGTTCCTCGCCCGGGGCAAGGCGGTGCACATCAAAGCCCTGACCGATGCGGCAGGGGGGAAGGGCGCTCTCGTCCATCAGGTCCTCGGCGAAGGTGATCTTCTTGAGCCGCTCGTCCCCCTCGACCAGCGCCACCGCGCCCCCGGCCGCGCGCAGCACCTGAGCATCATCGCCGGCATCGGCCGGGCCCTGCCAGGTGCGGTGCGCGGCGAGGATCGCATCATAGCGGAAGGCCTGCGGGGTCTGCACCCGGCGCAGGCGCTCGCGCGGGGCGCTGCCCGCCATCAGCCCGCCCTCGTCGCGCGCGAGGCTGTCCACCACCGGCATCACCGGGATCGCCCCGGGATGGTGCGCGAGCGCGGCGAGCAGGCGGGCGATAACGCCATGGGGCAGATCGGGGCGCGCGGCATCGTGGATCAGCACACGCGCGGGCGCGCTCGTCGTCAGCGCCTCAAGCCCGGCGCGCACCGATTCCTGCCGGGTCGCCCCGCCACGAACGATCCGCACGCCCGGCGTGCCCGCCAATACCTGGCGCGCGGCATCCTCATGCTCTGGGCTGACCACCGCCACGATCACATCGGCGCCCGCCCGTGCGAGGCTGTCGATGGACCACAGGAGCACAGGCCTCCCGCGCAACATCCTGAATTGTTTCGGGGTCTCTCCGCCAGCGCGCAGGCCTTTGCCGGCCGCCACGACCACGGCGGCAAAGGCGGGAAGGGGGGCGGCGGTCTCCATCGCAGCGGCTCGCTTAGGGTCTGGACGGGCCTTGGGCAATCCATTATGCGCCTGCCCATATTTTAGGCAAGCTTCCACCATGACCGCGCTTCCCGCCCCTCCGCCCCTGCGGCCCATCGCCATCGGCCCGGTGTGCGTGGCCGAGCCGGTGCTGCTTGCGCCGATGACGGGGGTGACGGACCTGCCCTTCCGCACCCTGGTGCGGCGCTATGGCTCGGGCCTCAATGTCACCGAGATGGTGGCGAGTGAGGCGGCGATCCGCGAAACCCGCCAGTCGCGCCAGAAATCCGCCTGGGACCGGATCGAGGAGCCGGTCTCGATGCAGCTGGTCGGCTGCGATCCCAACAGCATGGCCGAGGCGGCCAAGCTTCAGGAAGGCAATGGCGCGGCGATCATCGACATCAATTTCGGCTGTCCGGTGCGCAAGGTGGTCGGCCAATATGCCGGCAGCGCGCTGATGCGCGAGGTGCCGCTGGCGATCCGGCTGATCGAGGCGACGGTGAAGGCGGTCAAGGTGCCGGTGACGGTCAAGATGCGCATGGGCTGGGATCATGACAGCCTCAACGCGCCCGAGCTTGCCCGCATCGCAGAGGATCTCGGGGTGCAGATGGTCACCGTCCATGGCCGTACCCGCAACCAGATGTACAAGGGCCATGCCGATTGGGCCTTCGTGCGCAAGGTCAAAGAGGCGGTGCGCATCCCGGTGATTGTCAATGGCGATATCTGCACCATTGCCGATGCCGCCCGCGCGCTAGAGCTTTCGGGCGCGGACGGGGTGATGATCGGGCGCGGCGCCTACGGCAAGCCCTGGCTGCTTTCGCAGGTGATGCATTGGTGGCGCACCGGCCAGGCGCTGCCTGGCCCAAGCCTCGAGGAGCAATATCGTCTGGTGGTCGAGCACTATCAGCGGATGCTCGATCACTATGGGCGCGAGACCGGGGTGAAGATGGCGCGCAAGCACCTGGGCTGGTACACCAAGGGGCTGTACGGTTCGGCCGAGTTTCGCAACCGAGTCAATTTCCTCGAGGATGCGGGCGCGGTGCTGGAGGAGATCGCGCGCTTCTACGAACCCTTCCTGCTGCGCGAGGCGGCCTGAGCCTTGGCGACCCATCCGGCCGAACCGCCCGAGGCACCTGAGGCAGCGCACCCCGATGCCCGTGCGCAGATTGCCGGGCTGATCTTCGCCCTGCTGCTGATTGACGATGAGGGCCGTATCCGTGAGGTCAACCACGCTGCCGAGGATCTGATCGGTACCAGCGCCAGCCGCCTCATCGGCACCCGCCTCATCGACCGGCTCGGTCCGCTCGACCCGCGGGTCGAGGCGCGCCTTGCGGCGGGCGAGGAAGGCCTCGTGGTGCGCGATCTTGCCGTGCGGCTCTCGGGCAACGAGCTCAGGGTCAACCTCACCGTTTCGCCCCTGCCGCACCATCCGGGCTGGCGGGTGGTGACGCTTTCGCAGCTGGGGCACGATGACAGCGCGCCCCCGGGCAGCGGTGAGGCGATGCTCGGCGCCCCGGCGGTGCTGGCGCACGAGATCAAGAACCCGCTCGCCGCCATCCGCGGCGCCGCGCAGCTGGCTGCGCGCAAGCTGCCCCATGTCGATCGCAAGCTGGCGCGGATGATCACCGACGAGGTTGACCGCATCGCCCGCCTGATCGATCGGATGCAGCAGCTGGGCAGCACCCGCACCGGGCCGGTTGCCCCCTGCAACCCTCATGAGGCGGTGCGCACCGCAGTGGCGACGCTGCGCGCCGCGGAGGCCGCAGGGGAGGCGATCGAGATCCGCGAAGAGTTCGATCCCTCGCTCCCCCCGGTGCTGGCCAATCGCGACGCGCTCGAACAGGTGCTTATCAATCTGCTCTCCAATGCCCGCGACGCGGTGCGCGGCGAGGGCGGCGCGGGCTTGATCACGGTGCAGACGCGCTTTGTCAGCGGGCTGGCCTTCAGCGCTATCCGCAATGGCCGGGCGGTGCCGTTGCCGATCGAGATCACCGTCACCGACAATGGCCCCGGGATCGATCCGGCGCTGCGCGACCACGTGTTCGAGCCTTTCGTCTCGTCCAAGCCTTCGGGCCAGGGGCTGGGCCTGTCGCTGGTGCGCAAGCTGGTGCGCGACATGAACGGCAATGTCAGCCATGAACGCGATGCGCGCGCCGGGCTTACCCATTTCCGCCTGCACCTGCCGCAGGCACCCGCGGCGGCCTGAGCCCATGCCCAACCGTCTGCCGATCCTGCTGGTCGAGGACGATCCGGCGATTGCCACGGTGATCATCGCCGCGCTCGAGGACGAGGGCTTTGCCATCGCCCATTGCACCAGCATCGCGGCGCGCGACCAGCAATTGGCGCAGCGCGAATTCGGGGTGATGCTGACCGACGTCATTCTCGAGGATGGCGATGGGCTGGCGAGCCTTGCCGCGGTGCGCGCACGCGCGCCCGAGATGCCGGTGATCGTGCTTTCGGCGCAGAACACGCTCGACACCGCGGTGCGGGCGAGCGAGAGCGAGGCCTACGAATATTTCCCCAAGCCTTTTGACCTAGACGAGCTGGTGCAGGCGGTGCGCCAGGCGGCCGGGGCGCGCGCGCATGGGGGCGAGCCGGGCGAGGCGGCCGTGGGCACGGGCGAGACCATGCCGCTGGTCGGGCGCAGCCCGGCGATGCAGACGGTCTATCGGATGATCACCCGGGTGCTGCGCAATGATCTTACCGTGCTCATCACCGGGGAGAGCGGCACCGGCAAGGAGCTGGTGGCCGAGGCGATCCACGAGCTTGGCAACCGCCGCACCGGCCCATTCGTTGCGGTCAACACCGCCGCGATCCCTTCCGATCTCATCGAAAGCGAGCTGTTCGGCCACGAGAAGGGCGCCTTCACTGGCGCCATCGCCCAGGCGATCGGCAAGTTCGAGCAGGCCAATGGCGGTACGCTGTTTCTCGACGAGATCGGCGACATGCCGGCCGAGGCCCAGACCCGGCTGCTGCGCGCGCTCCAATCGGGGCGCATTCGCCGGGTGGGCGGGCGGCAGGAAATCGCGGTCAATGTGCGCATCATCGCCGCCACCAACCGCGATCTGGCGCCAATGATCGCCGCCGGTACCTTCCGCGAGGACCTGTTCTATCGCCTCAACGTGGTACCGATCCACCTGCCGCCCCTGCGCGAGCGGCGCGAGGACATCGCCGCGCTGGCCCAGCACTTTCTCATCAAGGCCGCCGAGGATGGGCTGCCGCGCCGGCACCTGACCGCCGATGCCATCGCCCTGCTCGAGGCCCGCAGCTGGCGCGGCAATGTGCGCGAGCTGCGTAATGTGATCTATCGCCTGGCGCTGATGGCGCGCGAGGAGCGGATCGATGCCGCGGCAGTGAGCGACATCATCGGCCCGGAAATCGCTCCCGCCGGCCAGCCGGGCGAGCCCGCCAGTGGCTTTGGCGCGGCGCTCAGCGCCTGGCTTGCCGCCGAAGCACCGCCGCCGGGTGCAGTCTATCACCGGGCCCTTGCCGCCTTCGAGAAGCCGCTGATCGAATACGCCCTCGGGCGCACCGGGGGCAACCAGCTTCGCGCGGCCCAGCTGCTCGGGATCAACCGCAACACCCTGCGCAAGCGGATCGGCGAGCTTGGGCTCGAGCCCGATCGTTTCGCCTCGTCCTGAGGCACCGCGCATCGGCACGGCAGGGGCGGGCAGGCAACACTTTGCCCTTGCATGAATGCCACACCGCTGTTGTAAAGTAGCAACGATGCATCGCTCTGCTCCCAGCGCGCCCACTCCGCCCACCCGGCACCCGCCGCGTTGGTGGCGGCGTGCGCTGGTGGCGGCACGCCGGGCCAATGTCTTCCTCTGGCTTGAAGTTGCCTGCGTGGTGGCGCTGGTGGCGGCGGTGGCGGCGACCTATGCCGCCTACGACCGCTCCGCCCGGCCCGACGATCTCCTGCCGACGATGCAGGTCTCGGTGCTGCTGATGGCAACGCTGGTACCGGCAATGACGCTGCTGGTGCTGATCGGACGTCGTCTCGCGCTGCGGCGCGCCGCGGGCAGCACTGCGCGGCTGCATGTGCGCCTGGTGTTCTTCTTCTCGCTGGTGGCGGCGGTGCCCACCCTGCTGGTGGCGGGCTTTGCCGCCTTCCTGTTCCAGTCGGGTGTCGATTTCTGGTTTTCCGATGAATCGCGCGGGCTGATGGAAAACGCCAATGCCCTGGCGCAGAACTATTATGACGCCAACCAGCGCGATGTCGAACAGAACACCATCACCATGGCCACCGACATGCGCGACATCCTTGCGCGGGTGCCGATCACCGATCCCGATTTTCCCGATTTCTACGCCTATCAGGCCCAGGCGCGCGAGATCTCCGAGAGCGCCATTCTCCAGCGCATGGGCGATGGCTCCCTGCGCACCGCGGCGATCCTCAACCTCACCAAGGACAACAGCCCGCTGGCCTTCAGCCGCGCCGCGCTGCCGCGGCTCGACAAGGGGGAGTTTGCCGTGGTCGTGGGCAGCCCCGAGCGGATCGAGGCGCTGGTGCCGATCGATCCGGTGAGCGGGATCTACCTCTACAACGCCCGCACCACCGAAGAGACGATGTTCAATTCCTGGTCGCGCGCGCAATCGATCGTCGCTGCTTATAATCGGCTCACCGGAAGCGCGCGCACTTTGCAGCTGCGCTTCAACATCGCGCTGGTGGCGGTCAGCCTGCTGCTGGTGGGCCTGGCGATCTGGTTTGCGCTGCGCTTTGCCGACCGCCAGGTCGAGCCGCTCACCAATCTGGTCGCCGCGGCGCGCAAGGTGGGGCAGGGCAATTTCGCGCTGCGGATCGATGGGCGCACCGGGGCTGACGAGATCGGGCTGTTGAACCGCGCCTTCAACCGCATGACCGCGCAGCTCGAAAAGCAGACCCGGGCGCTCATGAATGCCAACCGCCAGATCGATGATCGCCGCGCCTTCACCGAGGCGGTGCTCGAATCGGTCAGCGCCGGGGTGATCTCGGTCAACGCCGCGCGCGAGGTGACGCTGATGAACTCCTCGGCCCAGCGGCTGCTCGGGCCGGAGGACAGCCCGGCTTCGAGCGGTGAGATGATCGGCCAGTCGCTCGAGACGCTCTCGCCCGAACTTGCCCGCTTGATCAGCGAGGGCAAGGAGCGCGCAATCATCACCCATGCCAAGGGCAGCGAACTGCTGACCCTGGCGGTCAAGGTGGCTCCGGGAAGCGAGGGCCAGGTGATCACCTTCGAGGATATCACCCGCCAGCTGCTCGACCAGCGTCAGGCGGCCTGGTCGGATGTGGCGCGGCGGATCGCGCACGAGATCAAGAACCCGCTCACCCCGATCCAGCTCGCGACCGAGCGGCTCAAGCGCCGCTATCGCACCCAGGTGGACGCGGCCGATCAGGCGCTGTTCGACGACCTTACCAACACCATCGTGCGCCAGGTGGGGGACCTCAGGAAGATGGTCGACGAGTTCTCCTCCTTCGCCCGCCTGCCCAAGCCGGTGTTCCGCGACGAGGACGTGCTCGATCTCGTGCGCCAGGCGGTGTTCCTGCAGGAGGTCGCGCATACCGGCATCGCCTTCAGCGTGAACGCTTCGGGCTTGTCGAACCGCGAGATCCGTTGCGATCGCCACCAGTTCGGTCAGGCCATGACCAACGTGCTCAAGAACGCGGTCGAAGCGGTCGAGGCGCGCTCCGCCGAGGCCAAGGGCGCCTATGCCGGCGAGATCGCGGTGAGTTTGAGCGATCATGGCGATGCGATCAGCGTGACGATCGAGGACAATGGCATCGGCCTTCCGGCCGACCGTGAGCGGATCGTCGAGCCCTATGTCACCACCCGCGAAAAGGGCACGGGGCTGGGCCTCGCGATCGTCAACAAGATCGTCGATGAACATGGCGGTGACATGAGCTTTGCCAGCGCGCCGAGCGGCGGCACCCGCGTCACCTTGCGCTTCGCCCGCAATCCCCAGCCTCCCGAGGCGGGTGCCGCATGAGCGCGCGTTGTCCCACAACCTTCCACGCATCCGAGGAATGAGCCGATGGCGCTTGAAATCCTGATCGTCGATGATGAGCGCGACATTCGCGAACTGGTCGCAGGCGTGCTCAGCGATGAAGGCTATGTCTGCCGCACCGCGGGTGACAGCACCGCCGCGCTCGCCGCGATCGACGAGCGCCGGCCGAGCCTGGTGCTGCTCGATGTCTGGCTCCACGGCAGCCCGATGGACGGGCTCGAACTGCTCGATGCGATCAAGGCGCGCGAGCCCAACCTGCCGGTGATCATCTTCTCCGGCCACGGCAACATCGACACCGCGGTTGCCGCGGTCGGACGCGGGGCGATGGACTTCATCGAGAAGCCCTTCGAGGCCGAGCGCCTGCTGCTGCTGGTCGCCCGCGCCACTGAGACCGAGCGGCTCCGGCGCGAGAACAGCCGGCTGCGGGAAGGCAGCTGGGGCAATGCCGAGTTCACCGGCAATTCGCCTGCGATCAACGCCGTGCGCGCGACCTTGAAGCGCGTGGCCGGCACCGGCAGCCGGGTGCTGATCTCCGGCCCTCCCGGCGCCGGCAAGGAAGTGGCGGCGCGCCTGCTCCACGCCTGGAGCCCGCGGGCCAACAATGCCTTCGTGCTGGTCAATTCCGCCCGGATCACCCCCGAGCGCTTCGAGCAGGAGCTGTTCGGCGAGGAATCGGGTGGCAAGCTGGTGCGCCCGGGCCTGCTCGAACTGGCCGACGGCGGCACGCTCTATCTCGACGAGATCGCCGACATGCCGCTGTCCACTCAGGCGCGCATCCTGCGCGTTCTGACTGACCAGAGCTTTGTGCGGGTGGGGGGCACCCGCCAGATCGGGGTCGATGTGCGCGTGGTCTCCTCCACCACCCGCGATCTCAACGTGGAGATGGCGGAAAAGCGCTTCCGTGAGGATCTGTTCTACCGGCTCAACGTGGTGCCGGTGTCGATCCCCTCGCTCGCCCAGCGGCGCGACGATATCCCCGCGCTCGCCGAGCATTTCTTCACCCGCTATGCCACCGACCAGGGCCTTGCTCCGCCCGAACTTTCCGCCGAGGCGATCGCCGCGCTCCAGGCCTATGACTGGCCCGGCAATGTCCGCCAATTGAGGAACGTGGTCGAGCGCACCATCATCATGACCCCGCGCGAGAAGCTGGCCAGGATCGAGCCGGACATGCTCCCGCCCGAGATCATCGGCGGTCAGATCGCGCTTGCCAGCGAAAGCCTCTCGGCGATCATGGGCGTGCCGCTGCGCGAAGCGCGCGAGTGCTTCGAGCGCGAATATCTGGCGATCCAGATCCGCCGCTTTTCGGGCAATATTTCCAAGACCGCGAGCTTCATCGGGATGGAGCGCTCGGCGCTGCACCGCAAGCTCAAGCTGCTCGGCATGGCCGATCGGCGCGACGGCGAGGGGTAAGCGCGCAGCGCCGCGCGGCAAAGTCGCGGCAAAATCACACCTTGTCGCAGCCGGCTCGAGTCGCCATTATGCAACTCTGGCGGGCTTGGTGGACGGCTCGCCTGACCTGCGGACCGCAAGGGCGGCCGCCAAGAACAGGAGCTTAGACGATGGCCAGCGGACGAACGCTCTCTCCCCGTCCGGTTGCGCGTGCCGCGGCACCGGCCGAAGCGCGCCCCATCCCCGGGCCCGGCACCAGCGGCCCCGGCGCGCGGCCCGGCAACCTGCAGGACGCCTTTCTCAACCTGCTGCGCAAGCACAAGGTGCCGGTCACCATGTTTCTGGTGAAGGGCGTGAAACTGCAGGGGATCGTCACCTGGTTTGACAATTTCTCGATCCTGCTGCGCCGCGATGGCCAATCGCAGCTGGTCTATAAGCACGCGATCAGCACGATCATGCCCGGCCAGGCGCTCGATCCGGCGCAGTTCATCGTCCCGGCAGGCGGGAAGAAACAGCGGCTGCTTCAGGACGTGTTCCTGAGCCGCGTCGCCGAGGCGCAGGTGCAGGTGACGATGTTCCTCGTCAACGGCGTGATGCTCCAGGGCCGGATTGTCGCCTATGACCTGTTCTGCATGTTGCTCGAGCGTGATGGGGCTGTGCAACTGGCCTACAAGCACGCCGTCTCGACCATTCAGCCCGCAGCGCCGGTTGATCTCACCGTTGCCGATGATGACGCGCCGGCGAGCGATGATGGGGCCGGCGACTGAGCTTTTCCGCCGACCACGCCAATGAGGTGACCCGCGGGGCGCGGGCCCTGGTGCTGTGCCCGGATATCCGCACCCAGCACCATGACCTTGCGCCCGCCGAGCGCCTCGCCGAGGCCGAGGGGTTGGCGCGGGCGATCGGCCTTGTCATTGCCCATGCGGCGATCCTGCCGGTGCGGCGGGTACAGCCCAACACCCTGTTCGGTTCGGGCCAGGTGGCCAATATCGCGGCCTGGTGTGAACTCCACGCAGCCGAACTGGTGATCGTCGATGGCGCGCTCAGCCCGATCCAGCAGCGCAATCTCGAGGATCGGCTGAAACGCAAGGTGATCGACCGCACCGGCCTCATCCTCGAAATCTTCGGCGAACGCGCCGCCACCGCAGAAGGGCGCCTGCAGGTGGAACTGGCGCATCTCGACTATCAACAGAGCCGCTTGGTGCGCAGCTGGACCCACCTTGAGCGGCAGCGCGGCGGCTTCGGCTTTCTCGGCGGGCCGGGCGAGACCCAGATCGAGGCCGACCGGCGAATGATCCGCCAGCGCATGGCGCGTCTGAGGCGCGAGCTTGATCAGGTGCGCAAGACCCGCAAGCTCCACCGCGACCGGCGCGAGCGGGCGCCCTGGCCGGTGATTGCGCTGGTTGGCTATACCAATGCCGGCAAGTCCACCCTGTTCAACCGCCTCACCGGCGCTCAGGTGATGGCAGAGGATTTGCTGTTCGCCACGCTCGATCCGACCATGCGGGCGATCAGCCTGCCGGGGGTGGAGAAGGCGATCCTCTCCGACACCGTGGGCTTCATCTCCGATCTGCCGACGCAATTGGTCGCGGCCTTCCGCGCCACGCTCGAGGAGGTGACCGCCGCCGATGTGATCTGCCACGTGCGCGACATGGCCAACCCGAGCCACGCAGCGCAGAAGAAGCAGGTGATCGAGGTGCTCGCCGATCTTGGCGTTGCCGACCGCGAGACCGGGGCGGGTACGGTTCCGATCCTCGAGGTGTGGAACAAGTGCGATCTTCTGCCACCTCCGGCCCGGGCGGAACTGGCCGAGGCCGCCGCGGGGCAGGGGGCGGTGATGGTCTCGGCGGCAACGGGGGAGGGGGTGGAGCGGCTCGAGGCCGAGCTTGCGCGCCTGCTGACCGGCGCGGCGCGCGAGGTCAGTCTCACGGTTCCGCTTGCCGATGGCCGACGGATCGCCTGGCTTCACGCCCATGGCGAAGTGCTGGCCGAGGAGGATGCGGGGGAGAGCGACACGCTTGGCCCCTTGCGCCGCCTGCGGGTGCGGCTCAAGCCCAAGGAATTGGGGCAGTTCTCAAGACTTTCCTGAAGGTTCTCAGGCTTTCTTGACCCTCTGCCACAATTCTTCCTGGGCCTCGAGCGAAAGCTTCGGGAAAGCCTCGGGTCCGGCAAGGCCTTCCATCGCGCGGAAGCGGCGTTCGAACTTGGCATTGGCGGCGCGCAGCGCGTCCTCGGCGCTGATGCCGTGGGCGCGCAGGAAATTGACCACAGCAAAGAGCAGATCGCCGGCTTCCTCGAATTTTTCGAGATCGCTGCCTGCCGCCTTCAGCTCGGCGAGTTCCTCGGCGATCTTGGCCTCGGCGCCCGAGGGATCCGGCCAGTCAAAGCCGGTGCGTGCGGCGCGCTGCTGCAATTTCTGCGCGCGCAGCAGCGCGGGAAGCGCAAGTGCGACGCCATCGAGCGCGCTCGTCGTGCCCTTGGCGGCGCGTTCGCGGGCCTTGAGGTCTTCCCAGCGCGCGCTGTCCATGCTGCCGCCTTCGGTGCCGAAGATGTGGGGGTGGCGCGCTTCCATCTTGTCGCTGATCGCTGCGGCCACATCGGCAAAGGCAAAGTGGCCGGCTTCCTCGGCAATGCGGGCGTGGAACACCACCTGGAGCAGCAGATCGCCAAGCTCGTCCTTGAGATCGGCCATATCGCCGCGGGCGATGGCATCGGTTACTTCGTAGGCTTCCTCGATCGTGTAAGGCGCAATGCTGGCAAAATCCTGCGCCAGATCCCAGTCGCAGCCGCTTTGCGGATCGCGCAGCCGGGCCATGATCGCAAGCAGGCGGGCAACCGCACCCGTGGGCGCATCAGGGGATTGGGAGGGGTGCGCGTCCATGACGATCCTCAAGATGGATAATATATATTATGTTAAATATGCCAGGGCAGAAGAACGGCCCGGCGGCGCCGCGACCGCCTCCACCACCAGCAGCAGCCCGAGAAAAATCGCGATCCACACCAGCGCCATGCGCGCAAGCTGGCTCCAGCCGAGCCGATAGGACGCGAGCGCGCTCGCGGCGAAGAACAGCCAGGCAAGCCCGGTGATGATGGTGAGCACCTCGCCGCTCACGCGACCAGCTCCAGCCCATCGTGGCCGACGATCACGAAATCGGGCACCTCAGCGCACAGGGTGCGATAATCCATGCTCTTGTCGAGGTGGCTCAGCACCAGGCGGCGGGCCCGCGCGCGCGCGCCCAACTCGATCGCCAGCGCCAGATGCGCATGGGTGGGATGCGGCTCGCGCCGCAGACAATCGCTCACCAGAATGTCAACACCGGCGAAAAGATCCACCATTTCGGGCGTAATCGCGCTGTAATCCGTGGCATAGGCGATGGACTTGCCATCGGCTTCGAAACGATAGCCGGTGGTCTCGCCCGAGCCATGGGGCATCTGGCACCAGTCCACCGCAAAGCCGGCGATCACCTTGAGCCGATCGAGCGTGTCGAGCGTGCAGATTGCCTGATAGCCATCCTGCGCGGCAAAGACATAGCCGAAGCGCTGGCGCAGCCGCCGCACGGTTTCCGCCGAGGCGAAACCCGGGATCGGCGCGGCGCGGCCATAGCGCAGCACCCGCAAATCGTCGATCCCATGGCAGTGGTCGGCATGATCATGGGTCCAGAACACCGCATCGATGCTGGCGATGCGGTTGGCGAGCAGCTGCGCGCGGCAATCGGACGAGGTATCGACCAAGAGCCGCCGTCCCTCGGCGCTTTCGACCAGGATCGACACCCGGGTGCGGCGGTTGCGCGGCTCGGCCGGGTCGCAGGCCCCCCAGTCGCCCGCCCCGTCAGGTCCGCCGACCCGGGGCACCCCGGTGGACGTGCCCGAGCCGAGCATCACCAGCTTCACGCCCGCGCCTTTCCGAACAGGGCGAAGAAATTGGCGCTGGTCTGCGCTGCCAGGGTCTCCGCATCGGTCCCGCGCAGGGACGCGAGAAAACGGGCGGTGTCAGCCACATAGGCCGGCTCGCACACGCGGCCCCGATGCGGCACCGGCGCGAGGAACGGACTGTCGGTCTCGATCAGCAGCCGATCTTCAGGAATGATCTTCGCGACTTCCTGCAAGGCCTTGGCATTCTTGAAGGTGACGATGCCCGAAAGCGAAATGAACAGGCCCAGCGCCAGCACCTTCTCGGCAAAGTCGGCCGAGGCGGTGAAGCAATGGATCAGCGCCGGAAAGGCCCCTTCGCCCTGCTCCTCGGCGAGGATCGCATAAGTGTCCTCCTCGGCATCGCGGGTGTGGATGATGAGCGGCAGGCCGGTTTCCCGTGCAACCGAAATATGCATTCGGAACAGAGTCTTCTGCGCCTCTCTGTCGGAATGATCGTAATAATAGTCGAGCCCCGTCTCGCCGATTGCGATCACCCGCGGATGCTGCGTGGCGGCAAGCAGCGCGCCGCGCCCGAGATCGCGGTGGGCATCGGCCTCGTGCGGGTGAATGCCGACGCTGGCATAGACATCCGCCTCGCGCGCCGCGGTGGCGATCACCTGGTCCCATTCGCTCTGGCGGGTGGAGATGTTGAGCATCGCCCCCACGCCTGCGGCCCGGGCGCGTGCGAGCACCCCCGCCTGATCCTCGATGAGACCCTTGTATTCAAGATGGCAATGGCTATCGACCAGCATGGCTGCGGCTCATGCTTCTTCCGGTGCCAGTTCGAGCCTCGGGAACAGCGGCGTCGGCGGGGCAATCACGTGGCCGCTGCCTGTCAGATCGCTATACCAATCGGCGGCGATCCCCCCAAGGCTGCGCGCCGCCTCGGGCACGCCCAGCATGTCGAGCAACCTCGTGCTGCTCGCCGGAATCACCGGGCTGATCGCCATCGCGAGGCGGCCGATGGCGATGCACAGCGTCGCCAGCACGCTCTCCATCCGCGCCGGATCGGTCTTGCGCAGGGTCCACGGCGCCTCGGCATCGATATAGGCATTGCAGGCAAAGACCGCCTGGAGCCAGGCCTCGACCGCCTGTTGCAGCGCCAGCGCCGCGAAGGCCTCCGGCATCTCGCTCTCGGTCGCCCGTGCCACCGCATCGAGGAGCGCGAGATCCGCCGCGCTTTCCGCCCCGCGCTTTGGCAGCCGCCCATCGAGGTTCTTGGCGATGAAGCCGAGCGTGCGCTGCGCGAGATTGCCAAAGGCATTGCCCAGCTCTCCATTGGCCCTTTGCACAATGGCTTCGGGCGAATAGCTGCCATCCTGCCCGAAGGCGACCTCGCGGATGAGGAAGTAGCGCAAGGCATCCACCCCGAAGCGCTCGGCCAGCGCCAGCGGATCGGTGACATTGCCGAGCGATTTTGATTCCTTCTGCCCACGGTTGAGCAGAAAGCCATGGCCGAACACCTTCTGTGGCAAGGGCAGCCCTGCACTCATCAGGAAGGCCGGCCAATAGATGGTGTGAAACCGCACGATATCCTTGCCGATGAGATGCAGGCTCGCCGGCCAGAAGCGCGCCATCAGCTCGGTCTCGTCGGGATAGCCCAGCCCGGTGAGGTAGTTGGTGAGCGCATCGACCCACACATACATCACATGGCCATCGCTGCCCGGGACTTTCACCCCCCAATTAAACGAAGTGCGGCTGACCGACAGATCGCGCAGCCCCTGTTCGACAAAGGCGATCATCTCGTTGCGCCGGCTTGCCGGTTCGAGAAAGCCGGGCTGCTTCAACAATTCAAGCAATTGGCCTTCATACTTCGAAAGGCGGAAGAACCAGCTTTCCTCCACCGTCCATTCCACCGGCGTGCCTTGCGGGGAGAGCTTCTCGCCCCCCTCGCCCGTGACCAGCTCGGTCTCGTCATAGAAGGCCTCGTCGCGCACCGAATACCAGCCCTCGTAGCGATCGAGATAGAGATCACCGTTTGCCGCCATCGCCTGCCACAAGGCCTGGCTGGCGCGGTGATGATCGGGCTCGCTGGTGCGGATGAAGCGATCATAGGAGACGTTCAGTCGATCGCACATCTCCCTGAAATAGGATGACATCTCATCGGCCAACTGGCGCGGGGCCAGACCCTGCTCGGCGGCCTTGCGCGCCATCTTGAGGCCGTGTTCATCGGTGCCGGTCTGGAACCGCACCGGCCTGCCGGCGAGGCGGTGGTAGCGCGCGATCACATCGGCGGCGATCGCTTCATAGGCATGGCCGATATGCGGCCTGCCATTCGGATAGCTGATCGCGGTGGTGATGTAGAAGGGGGTGTCAGCCATGGGCCGGTTCGCTAGCCGGGGCGGCTGCGACAAGCAAGCCGCCGATCTCGAAGGCAAGCAGGCCGGGATCAAAATTGGCGGTGGGCGCCTCGGCCGCGAGCCTCACCAGCGCCGCATGGGTCTCGATCAGCTTCAGGCGGTGGGCATCCTCGGCAGTGGCGCGCGCCCGCGCGGCGACCAGCGCCTGGGCGAGCTCGAGCACCGCCTGCACCCGCTCGCGCGCGGGGCGCGGGCCGATCAGCCGGGCAAATTCGCCGCGCCCCTGAAGGCCCGTATCCCCGCTGCCGATCAGCGCGTCGATCACGCGCGCCACCGGGCCAAGCCCCTCCTCGGCAAAGCGCCGCGCGGCGCCGAAGGAGCCTTGTGCGGCAGCGATCGCCTGCGGATCGGCACCCAGCCCCTCGGCTTCGAGCATCGCCGCCAATTCCTGCGCGCTCAAGGTGGGAAAGCGCAGCATCCGGCAGCGCGAGCGGATGGTCGGCAAGAGCCGGGCCGGGCGGTGGCAGACAAGCAGGAAAAAGGTGCCTGCGGGCGGCTCCTCGAGGCTCTTGAGCAGGGCATTGGCTGCGGGCTTTTCGAGATCATCGGCCGGATCGATGATGATCGCCCGGCGGCTGCCCAGGCTCGGGCGGGTGACGAGCCGCCGCTGCATTGCGCGGATCTGGGCAATGCGGATCGAGCGGGCGCGCTCGAAGGGCTTGCCCTCGGCCATGTCGCGCGCGGCCTTGTCGTCCTTGGGGCCATAGGTGAGGGTGATGATATCGGGATGCTCGCCCTGCGGCTGCGGCACTCCCGGCTCGGCCACCAGCGCGCGGGCAGCGGCAAGGGCAAAGTCGCGCTTGCCCAGCCCCTCCTTGCCCGCAAGCAGCCACGCATGGTGCATCCGCGCGCCGGCAAGCGCCTCGCGCCACTGCCGCCAGGGCTCGGCATGGTTGGGCCAGGCGCTCACGCTTCCTCTGCGCCGATGAGATCAGCGAGCGCGGCGAGCACCCGGGCATGGACCTCCTGGGGTGAGCCGCTCGCGTCGATTCGGGCAATGCCGGAAGGATCGCGCGCCGCCATGGCATGGAAAGCCGCGGCCACTTTGCGGTGATAGGCGAGAGGGCGCCCGCCGATGGCATCGCTGCGTGCCCCGTCGCGCGCGGCAAGCCTTGCGGCGAGCGCGGCCTCGTCGGCCTCGAGCAGGATCACCCGATCGGGCCGCAGGCCGCCGCTGCCAAAGGTGTGGAGCGCACAGATCGCCTCATCACCAAGCCCGCCCGCCGCGCCCTGATAGGCCCGGCTCGAATCGACGAAGCGATCGCACACCACCACCGCGCCGCGTCCCAGCGACGGGCGGATCAGCCGCGCGACATGATCGGCCCGGGCGGCTGCAAAGAGCAGCGCCTCGGCCTCCCTCCCCCAGCCCTCACCGGGGGGCGCGAGCAGCAGGGCACGGATCGCCTCGGCTCCCGGCGTGCCGCCCGGCTCGCGGGTGAGGACGACCTCGCGCCCACGCGCGCGCAGCGCTTCGGCCAACAGGCGCGCCTGGGTGGACTTGCCTGCCCCCTCCCCACCTTCAAAGGCGATGAAGATCCCGCGCGCTGCGCTCATGCAAAGGGCTCCAGCAGCGCGTTGCGGATGCGCGCCAGCGGCCCGGCCTTCGCAACCGCTTCGGCGGCGACAAGCGGAATGCGCGCGGGAGGAAGGCCGGGGCCGGTGATCTCGAGCACCGCGATCTCCTCGCCCTTGGCAATCGGCGCGCGCAGCGGCCCGTCATAGCGGATCACGGCGCTAAGCGACGGGCTTTGCCCGCGCGGCAGGTTGATCGCCACCGGCCCGCGCGCCACCAGCCTCACATGGCGGGCCGCCCCATCCTGCACCCGCGCGCTGCCCACCACGCTGCCGGGCGCAAACAGGTGCTTGCGATCAAATGCGGCAAAGCCCCATTCGGTGTAGGCACGCGCGAGGCGCGCGCGCAGCCTGGCGCTTTCCACCCCGGCGAGCACCAGCACCAGCCGCTGGCCATCGCGCACCGCGGTGCCGAGATAGGTGAAGCCCGCCTCGTTGGTAAAGCCGGTCTTGATCCCGTCCGCCCCCGGTACGCGGCCGATCATGGGATCGTGATTGACCTGCGCGATCCCCTTGTAAGCAAACCCGGCGCGACCGACGTAATAGCCGAAAGCGTCCGGATGGCGCGTCACCAGCGCGCGGGCAAGCGTGACGAGATCGCGCGCGGTGGTGAAGGTGCGCCCTTCATCGGGCCAGCCATTGGGCGAAGCGAAATGGCTGCCATGCATCCCCAAGGATCGGGCGGTGCGGTTCATCGCCGCAGTCCAGGCGGCAATCGAGCCCGCCGCGCCCTCGGCCAGCACAACCGCGCCATCATTGGCCGAGACATTGGCAATGCCGAGCAGCAGATCGTGCACCCGCACCGGCTCGCCCGGTTCGAGAAACATGGTCGAACCCTTGCGCCGCCAGTCGCGTGCCAGCGCCGGGCTCATGGCAAAGACCTGGTCAGGATCGAGCTTGCCCGCCGCGATCTGCTCGAAGGCGAGATAGAGCGTCATCACCTTGGTAACCGAGGCCGGGACGAAGCGCCGATCGGGATCGCGCGCGTGCAGCACTTGGCCGCTGGACAGATCGACCAGCATGGCCACGGGCGCCTCCTGTGCCGTGGGAACGGCCGGCGCAGCGCGGGCGGGCACCGCGAGAGCGGCAAGGGCAAGCAAGGGGGCAAGCAGGCGCAGGATCACGGGCATGTCAGACACGCGCCCGCTATATCGCCGCAGCGGTGCCTTGGCGAGGCACGCGCCGGGCTTAATCCCGAATGGCATCGGCGAGCAGGCCGACGCTCAACGCATAATAGCTCGAGCAGTTGTATTCGAGAATGGCGCGGAAATTGCCGGTGAGCAGCCAGGCGGGCTGGCCCGGCCCATCGGGCTGAAACAATGAGGCCATGACGTCATCGCCAATGCCGGCCATGGGCTCGATGCCAAGCGCGCGCCACTCGGCAATGGTGCGCCAGCGGCTGAAGCGCTCGTGCACCCGCGGGCATTGGGGAGCGACGAGCCGGCTGCGTTGGCCCGCCAGATCGAAGCCCGGTGGCACACGCGCACGCACACCCCAGGGCTCACCGGTGCGCCAGCCGGCATCGCGCAGATAGTTGGCGATCGAGGCGAAGGTATCGGCCCGGTTGGTGAAGATGTCGGCCCGCCCATCACCATCCCCATCACTGGCAAGGCGCAGATAGACGCTGGGCAGGAACTGCGGATTGCCGAAGGCCCCGGCATAGGAGCCGACCAGCTGCGCGCGGTCATAGCCCTTCTCGGCCACCTTCATCAGCGCCACGAATTCCCCCGCGAACAGCTCGCGCCGCCGCCCCTCCCAGGCAAGCGTGGCAAGGCTGCGGGCGAGATCGAAATCGCCCTTCACCCGGCCATAGCTGGTCTCGTGCCCGAAGATCGCCACCAGGATCGACCCCGGCACGCCATAGCGCGCCTCGATTGCGGCAAGCGTGCTCTGGCTCTGGGCATAGACCGCCCTGCCCCCGGCGATCCGTGCGGCATCGACATGGGTGCGGATATAGTCGGCCATCGGCGGATAGCCGCGGGTGGTGGCACTGCCGGGCTGGTTCTGATCGAGCGCGATCACCCGCGGATTGGGGGTGAGCCCGGCGGTCATGCGTTCGATCGTCGCCTCGCTCACACCTTCGGCCCGGGCGCGGGCCTTTAGCAGCTCGAGATAGGCATCGAAGGGCAGATCAGCAGCCGCCTGCGCGGTGACGGGCGCCGAGAGGGACGGCGCGGTGGGCGCAGCAAGGGCCAGCGCGATGGCGGGAAGCAGCCGGGGAATCATGGCCCAAGGGATGTCACAGCTTGGCTGATTTCCCAACAGCCGGATTGCGCTTGTCACCCCTTGGAGAGCAAAGACGGATGACAATGCCGCGGCATCGCGCTAGCGGCGCTGGGGCGCATGGGCAGGGGGCCGAGTGCTTCCAAGGCAGCGGCCTTGGAGTCGCAGGCGCGCATGCGCCGGAGATGTCACCGCAGGTGACAATACCGCCTTCTGGCGTTAGCCAGCCGAGGCACAGGACAGGTGGCCGAGTGGTTTAAGGCAGCGGTCTTGAAAACCGCCGTAGGTGCAAGCCTACCGTGGGTTCGAATCCCACCCTGTCCGCCAGCCCGGCTTTCGCGGCCAAGGTTCAGGCCCTCGCCCGCACCAGCCAGGCCTTGCAACCCAGCATCACCCCCTCGCCGGGCCGGTGATGGCGGGCGAACATGGCTTCAAGGTCGGCGCGCGCCGCGGCAAGCACCGCCTCGCCCTGTTCGGCAAGCAGCTGGCCCGCGGCCATCGAGGCAAGCGCGAAGGCGGTGGCTTCTTCCGGCGTCGCGCCCGGGCCACCGACAGCCTGCACGCCCTGATGTGCCTCGGCCTCGAATGCGGAAAAGCCCGCAGCAGTCAGCACTTCTTCGAGATAGCCAAGATCCTCGAAGGCAAAGGGCCCGGGCGCGCGCGGCACGGCGGGGGGCACCTCGACATGGGCGCGCACAACGCCCATAATCTCCATCATCCAGACATTGTCACGCGGGTGCGCCCAGACCGCAAGGTCGATGCGCGCCCCGGGCGCAAGCATGGCCCTGAGGTTGGCAAAAGCGGGCACGGGTTCGGGGAAGAACATCGCGCCAAAGCGCGAGAACAGCCGGCCGAAGGGCGGCCCATCGATCCGGACGGTGGCCGCATCGGCGCAGACGAAGCGCGCCCTGCTTCCCGCGGCCGCGGCGCGCTCCTCAGCCGCCGCGATCAGCATCGGGGCGATGTCGAGGCCGAGCGCCTCGCCCTCCGGTCCGACCGCCTCGGCAATCGCCAGCGTGGTCGCGCCGCCGCCGCAGCCAAGGTCAAGCACGCGCTCGCCGGGCTGGTAATCCGCCCGTGCCAGCAGCGCCGCGCCGATGGGGGCGATCATGCCTTCAAAACGATCAAGATTGGCGAGCCAGCGCGCGCCCATCTCGCCGGCCCAGTCTTCACCCTGCAGGGCCTCGGGGGAAGCCTCGCCCATCAGAAGTGCAGCGTCCGCCCAAAGGCATCGAGCACGCTTTCGTGCATCATCTCCGAGAGCGTCGGGTGCGGGAAGACCGTCTGCATGAGTTCGGCCTCGGTGGTCTCGAGGGTCTTGCCGATGGTGTAGCCCTGGATCAGCTCGGTCACTTCCGCGCCAATCATGTGCGCGCCCAGAAGCTCGCCGGTGTTGGCGTCGAACACGGTCTTGATGAAGCCTTCCGCCTCGCCCAGCGCGATGGCCTTGCCATTGCCGATGAAGGGGAAGGTGCCGACCTTGACCTCATGGCCGGCCTCGCGCGCCTTGGCCTCGGTGAGACCCACGCTGGCGATCTGCGGGTGGCAATAGGTGCAGCCCGGGATGTTGCTGCGGTTGAGGGGGTGCGGGTGGACTTCGGAATTGCCGAGTTCCTGCGCGATCGCCTCGGCGCAGGTGACGCCCTCGTGGCTCGCCTTGTGCGCCAGCCAGGGCCCTGGGGTGCAATCGCCGATCGCCCACAGCCCCGGAGTCCTGGTGCGGCCATAGGGATCGATCTGGATGAAGCCGCGCTCCATCTCGACGAGGCCCTCAAGGCCGATCCCTTCGGTGTTGGGCACAATGCCGATGGCGACGATCACGTGGGTGAATTCGCTCGTTGTGCTGGTGCCCGCCTTGTCCTTGATCGTGGCGGTGATGCCGGTATCCCTTACCTTGATCGCCTCCACCCCGGCACCGGTCAGCACCTTGATGCCTTGCTTCGTGAGGCTCTTTTCCAGGAAGGCCGAGACGTCCGCATCCTCCACCGGCACGATCCGGTCGAGCATTTCGACCACCGTCACCTTGCTGCCGAGATCGTTGTAAAAGCTCGCAAACTCGATTCCGATCGCGCCCGAGCCGATCACCAGCAGCTTCTCGGGCAGTTCGGCCGGGGTCATGGCATGGCGATAGGTCCACACCCGCTTGCCATCGGCAGGGGCAAAGGGCAGCTCGCGCGCGCGCGCGCCGGTGGCGATGATGATGTGCTTGGCCGAAAGGCTCTCCTCGCCCTTCTCCCCCTTCACCGCCAGGCTGGTCGGGCCGGTGAGCCGCCCCTCGCCCATGTGCACGGCGATTTTGTTCTTTTTCATCAGGTGCGCAACGCCCTGGTTGAGCTGTTTCGCCACCCCGCGGCTGCGCTTGACGATCGCGGCAAGGTCCGCCTCGATCGCGCCGGCGACCTTGAGGCCATAATCGCCCGCATGGCGCATGTAGTGGTAGATCTCGGCCGAGCGCAGCATCGCCTTGGTCGGAATGCAGCCCCAGTTGAGGCAGATGCCGCCGAGGCTCTCGCGCTCGACGATCGCGGTCCTAAGGCCGAGCTGGGCGCAGCGAATCGCCGCGACATAGCCGCCGGGGCCGGAGCCGAGGACGATCACATCATAGGTGGCAGACATGTGGATGATCCCTTGTTTGGCACGCGGTGAGGGGGAATGGCGACGGTGTCGGGCAAGCCCGCACGGGGCCTTGCCCGGCAGTGCTCACACCACCAGCCCCAGAGGGTTTTCGATCAGCTGCTTCAGGGCTTCCATCAGCTGCGCGCCGTCCGCCCCGTCGATCGCGCGATGATCGAAACTGCCGGTGGCGTGCATCACTGTGGCGACCTCGACCGCGCCATCGACCACATGGGGCTGATGCTGGCCCGCGCCCACGGCCAGGATCATGCCCTGCGGCGGGTTGATCACCGCGTCGAACTGCTTGATCCCGTACATGCCAAGGTTGGAGAGGCTGGCGGTGCCGCCCTGATATTCATGCGGCATCAGCTTGCCCTCGCGCGCCTTGGCGGCGAGCGCCTTCATCTCGGTGGAAATCGCGGCGAGGCCCTTGGTGTCGGCCTCGGTGATCACCGGGGTGATGAGGCCCGAGGGCGCCGCCACCGCCACCGAGATATCGGCGCGGGCATATCGGCGCAGGGTGTCGCCATGATAGCTGACATTGCACTGCGGCACCCGCATCAGCGCCCGCGCCAGGGCCTTGATCAAAAGATCGTTGACCGACAGCTTGACCCCATCGGGCTCGAGCGAGGCGTTGAGCTGGCTGCGCAGCGCCAGCAGCGGATCGAGGCGGATGTCGATGGTGAGATAGAAGTGCGGAACAGTCTGCTTGCTCTCGGTCAGGCGCCGGGCGATGACCTTGCGCACATTGGAAAGCTTCTCCTCCGTGAAGGGCGCGCCGCCTTCTCCCACGGAAGCCGGTGCGGGCGCGGGTGCAGGTTCAGCGGCGCTCGCCGCAGCCGCCGGAGCCGCAGCCGGCGCAGCAGCGACACCGGCGGCAAAGGCTTCGACATCCGCCTTGATGATCCGCCCATTGGGGCCGCTGCCCTTGACCTGCGCCAGATCAATCCCCTTGTCCGCCGCGATACGCTTGGCAAGCGGCGAGGCAATGATGCGCGCTCCCGATGCTACGGGCGCGGGCGCGGGCGCTGTCGCCGGGGCAGGAGCGGGCGTTGCCGCAAGCGCGGCGCTCGCGGCAGACACGCCCTTGCCGCCGGCGATTGCCGCCTCGACATCTTCCTTGGTGATGCGCCCCTTGGGACCGGTGCCGGCAAGCGCGGCAAGATCAATGCCATGGGCCTCGGCGAGCTTGCGCGCAGTGGGCGTGGCCGAGGGGCCTTCCGTGCCGGCGGGGGCCGGGGCCGCAGCCGCCAAAGGCTGGGCAGGCGCGGGGGCGGGCGCAGCGTCCTCGCCTTCGACCGCGAGGCGCGCGATCACTTCGCCGACCTTCACCCCCTCGCTGCCCTCGGGCACGAGGATCTCGGCGATCACGCCTTCATCAACCGCCTCGAACTCCATCGTCGCCTTGTCGGTCTCGATCTCGGCCATCACGTCGCCCGCCGCGATGGTATCGCCGACCTTCACCAGCCAGCGCGCGAGCGTGCCTTCCTCCATCGTCGGCGAAAGCGCGGGCATCCTGATGTCCAAGGGCATGATCGGCTTTAACCTCCCGTGTGTGATCCCTGGCCGGTTCTCTGGCCAATTCGCGTGGCCCGGGCAAGGCCCAGAATTGCGGATCGACGCGCCCTCTTGCCAATCCATACGAATGCATTGATAGCGCCAAGGGCAACGGGGCCTTTTGGGATGCGCACATTCCTGGTGATCATCGACGAGACCGAGGAAGCCAGCGCCGCGCTGCGCTATGCCGCGCGCCGCGCGGTGGCCGTGGGGGGCGCGGTGCACCTTCTGGCGCTGGTGCCACAGCAGAACTTTTCCGCCTTTGGCGCGGTGCAGGCGACGATCGAGGCCGAGGCACGCGACCGGGCCGAAATGCTCGCCCACGGGGTGGCGGGCAACCTCCTTGCCACCAGCGGGATCATGCCGACCATCTCGGTCAAGATCGGCCCCGGGCAGAAGATCGTCAGCGAGTTTCTGGCCGAGCACCGCGAGGTCGCCGCGCTGGTGCTGGGCGCGGCCAAGGGCAACAATCCCGGGCCGCTGGTCACCCATTTCTCGAGCGCCGCCGGCTCGCTGCCCTGCCCGCTCTACATCATCCCGCCCGATTACGACGAGGCTGCGAACGAACTGCTCGCCTGAGCCGCGCCTATTTGCGCCGGCCCTGGTGGCGGATATTGGCCGGTCGGCCGCGTTTGCCGACGAGGTATTTGCTCTTGCCCCCCGGCGCAGTGCTGCGGCGGCGCGGCGCCGGTGGGGCGCCGCGCGGCTCGATCACTGCACCATCGGTCTCGGGCAGCACGAATTTGAGCGCGCCCGTGAGCGGATTGGCCTCGGCCAGGCGCAGCCGCAGGCTGTCACCCACGGCATAGGTGGTGCCGCTCTCGCTGCCCACCAGCGCTTGCGCGGCCTCCTCGTGACGGAAATACTCGCTCCCCAAGGTCGAAATCGGCACCAGCCCATCGCCACCAAGCCCGATGATGGTGGCAAAGAAGCCGAAGGCCTGCACCCCGGTGATGCGGGTCTCGAACACCTCGCCCACCCGGCCTGAAAGCCAGGCGGCGACATAGCGATCGATCGTCTCGCGCTCGGCCTCCATCGCCCGCCGCTCGGTCTGGCTGATCGCCTCGGAGACCTGTGAGAGCGAGGCACGGTCACGCTCGGAAAGGCCGGTCGTGGTCGGCAGACCGCCCGGCGGGGCGGGCTGTTCCAGCCCATAGGCATCGACGAGGGCGCGGTGCACCAGCAGGTCGGCATAGCGCCGGATCGGCGAGGTGAAATGGGCATAGGAGCCGAGCGACAGGCCGAAATGCCCGGCGTTGACGGGGCCATAATAGGCCTGGGTCTGGCTGCGCAGCACCGCCTCCATCACCAGCGCCCGCTCGGCCTCATCACCAATGTCCCTCAGCATCCGGTTGAACAGGCCGGGAGTGACGACCTGGCCGAGCGCCAGCTTCTTTCCCATCGTGGCAAGATAATCGCGCAGCGCGATCAGCTTCTCCCGGCTTGGTGGCTCGTGGATGCGATAGACCACCGGGGCCGCACGCGCCTCGAGGGCCTTGGCCGCCGCGACATTGGCCGCGATCATGAAATCCTCGACCACGCGGTGGGCATCCAGCCGTTCGCGGATGGCGATGGCAGCAATGCGTCCCTCCTCGTCGAGCACCACCCGGCGCTCCGGCAGCTCCAGCTCGAGCGGATCGCGCGCCGCCCGCGCCGCGGCAAGCGCGCGCCAGGCGTCCCAGAGGTTGGCAAGGTGCGCGGGCGCCTCGCCGGCATCGATCAGCGCCTGTGCTTGCTCATAGGCGAGGTTCTGGGCGATCCGCACCAGCGCGCGGGTAAAGCGGAACTGCGTGACCTTGCCTTCGGCGTTGATGTGCAGATGGCAGGCCATCGCAGCGCGATCCTCGCCTTCCTTGAGGGAGCACACATCCGCGCTCAGCACCTCGGGCAGCATCGGCACCACCCGATCGGGGAAATAGACCGAATTGCCGCGCTTCCTTGCCTCGCGGTCGAGCGCCGAGCCAGGACGGACATAGAAAGACACATCGGCAATGGCGATGATCGCCCTGAAGCCGCCTTCACCATCCGGCTCGGCCCAGATCGCATCGTCATGATCGCGCGCATCGGCCGGATCGATGGCGATGATCGGCAGGTGGCGCAGATCCTCGCGGGTCTTTTCGGAGAGCCTGAGCCGCGCCGCCCGAGCGGCCTCGTCAAGCACTTCCTCCGGAAAGATGTGCGGAATGCCGTGCCTGGCGATGGCGATGAGGCTGAAGGCGCGCGGGGCGAGCGGATCGCCCACCACTTCGATCACCTTGACCCCTGAGCGTTCGGAACGCCCGATCCGCTCGGCAATCACCAATTGGCCCGCCTCGGCGGCGCCGAGATCGGCAATCGGGGCGGCCTGACGCACACGCTTGTCAACCGGCGCGAGCCAGGCCCTGCCCGCTCGGTCGATCTCGACAATCCCCATCAAGCCTTCGCTGCGTGCTGGCAGCTTCTTCATCGGATGCGCGATCCAGCCCGCCGCGCTCTCCTCGGTGCGGGCAAGGATGCGATCGCCGCGCTTCAAGGCCGGGGGACGCCTGCCGCCGCGCGGCTTGGGCTCGCGCACGGTGAGACGCGGCGGTCTGCCGGGAGCCTCAGGGTCCCAGGTGTCAGGCTCGGCGATGGCTTCGCCATCCTCGATCGCCACGATCCTGAGGACTGTCACCCGCGGCAGCCCGCCCATGCGGTGATAGGCGCTTTTCTTGCCGTCGATCAGCCCTTCCTCGGCCATGTCCTTGAGCAGGGCCTTCAATCTGATCTTCTCCTGCCCCTTGAGGCCAAAGGCCTTGGCAATCTCGCGCTTGCCTGCGGGCGTGTCCGAGGCCTGAATGAAGTCGAGCACCTGCTCGCGCGTAGGCATTCCCTGGGGGCGTTTGGGTGGCTTGGACATGGACGTATGCCCTATGGCGCCGCGCGCGCCGTGTCGAGCAATGGTTCAGCGCTGCTGCACCGGCCCGAAGGCGCCGCCGGGCACGGCGCTTGCCACGGGCGAGCAGACTTCCCCGGCACAAGCCGCCACGCCAAACAGGTAATCATCCCCGCGCCGGGCAATCACCGCCGCCTGCTCGCCATCCCCCACGGTCTGGCCACCGGCAAGGGTCTCGTCTGACCACTTTGCCGCGTCGGTGGCGCGCACCTTGATGCGGAAGGATTGGGCACCATCGGGCACGCTCCAGCGCAGCAGACTGTCGCGCCGCACCGCCGCCTCCACGCGCACACTCGGCGGCATCGGTGCGCGGGCAAGCGCATCGAGCGCGCGGACATTGAGCCGCGTCACCCGGGCAAGATAGGCAAAATCCATTTCCTCGATGGTATCGCCATAGGTAACGCCGTTCTCGACGCGGATGTCCTGGTGCTGGTGGTCGTAATCCTCGACCCCGACAGTGAAGCGGATCGCCGGAAAGCCTCTCTCGAGGAAGGGCACCTGGTCGCCGCCGCGGCCCATGCGATCGGTGCGCCAGATCTGCCGCACCTGGATATCGTCCGGATGCTGCTCAGCCAGCTCGGCGACCCAGCGCGAAAGATTGCGCGAAGGGCTGTCATTCTCACCGCCAAAGCGGGTCTGCGCCGCGCGCAAGCTATCGTTGAGATCGGCGCGGGGGCCTTCGGAAAAGACCCGCACGATCATCGGCTCGCAATAGCCCTCGCCGCTGCAGGAATTGCCGACGATGTCGTTGTTGAGCACCGCCTTGACGGTGAAGCCCTGGGCGGCGGCCCAATCGGCAAGGATGCGCCCGCCAAATAGCCCCTGCTCCTCGCCCGAGAGCAGCGCATAGATGATGGTGGAGGGATATTTCCGGCCCGCAAGCACCCGGGCCGCCTCGAGCACCAGGGCGCTGCCCGAGCCATCATCATTGGCGCCGGGGGCATCGCTGGTCGCATCCATCACGTCGGAGACGCGGCTGTCGATATGGCCCTGCACGATCACGACCTCGTTCGGCCGCGCGCTGCCGCGCTGGATCGCGACGGCATTGCGCACCAGCGTCGGCGCCGGAATACGGCGGCCATCGGGCGCGATCACCTCGGCCACGGGCAGCACCTCGAGGCACCCACCACAGGTGGCGCCGATCCGCCCGAACTCAGCGAGCGCCCAATCCACCGCCGCGCCGATCCCGCGCCTGGGATCGGTCTGCGAGGACAGGGTGTGGCGGGTGCCAAAGCTCACCAGCGCCTCGACATCAGCGCGCAGGCGCTCGGCTGAAACCTTGTCGGCCGGGTGATCCTCAGCGGCGAGCGGGGCGGCGATGAGCGCGGCGGCGAAGAAAGCGAGGCGGGTGATCATGCCCCGCTGTCTGCCCGCACGAACCTGTTGGGGCAAGCCCGGACGCGCGGATCAGTAAGCCCGCGCGACGATAATCCGCTCGACCGCCTTCTCGCCGGTGAAGATGCAGGTGCCGCCCGCCGGCTCGGCCCCGCACGGCACGTTGCGGATGGTGAGCTTGGCCGCCTTGAGCTGCGCGACCACCTGCTCCAGCGCCGCGCCGCTGGGCCGCGCCCATTCGACCTCGACCCAGCCCGGATATTTGCCGCCCTGCGCGAAATGATCGACCACCGCGCGCCAATCGGTAAGCGCACGAGTGATATTGGCATCGCGCCGCGCGCGGGCCTCGGCAAAGAGGCCCTGCTGGATCGCCTCGAGCAGCGCGCCGGCCCCGGCAACGAAGTCGTCGAGCGCCGGATAGGTGAAGGCAGGCTTGCCGCTCTCGGCGTTCCACAGCCGGTCACGCCGAAGCACCGCCAGCTTGCCCTCGGCCATGTCGCGCGGGCCAACCTCGATGATCACGGGCGCGCCTCTCCTCACCCAGTCCCAGCGCTTGGCTGCGGCCTTGCCGGGCTTCACATCGAGCAGCACCCGCAGCCGTTCGCCAAAGGCGCTGTGCTGAGCAAGCTCGGCGCGCGCACGCTCGCAATAGGCGATGAGTTCGGCGTCCTCGGGTGCCTCGCGCAGCATCGGGATGACGACGATCTGCTGCGGCGCGATCTTCGGCGGCACGCGCAGCCCGTCATCATCGCCATGGGTCATGATCACCCCGCCGATGAGGCGCGTCGAAACCCCCCAGCTGGTGGTGTGGGCATATTGCTGGGTGCCCTCGCGATCCTGGAACTGGATGCCGGCGGCGCGGGCGAAATTGGTGCCGAGGTAGTGGCTGGTGCCGGCCTGCAGCGCCTTGCCGTCCTGCATCATCGCCTCGATCGACCAGGTCTCGACCGCACCCGGGAAACGCTCGTTCTCAGGCTTCTCCCCGGCGATCACCGGCAGCGCCAGATCCTCCTCGGCACAGGCGCGATACATCTCGAGCGCGCGGTGGGTTTCAGCGAGGGCATCCTCGCGGGTCTCGTGCGCGGTATGGCCTTCCTGCCAGAGGAATTCGCTGGTGCGCAGGAACATGCGGGTGCGCATCTCCCAGCGCACCACATTGGCCCATTGGTTGGTGAGCAGCGGCAGATCGCGCCAGCTCTGCACCCAGCGCGCCATGGCATCGCCGATGATCGTCTCCGAAGTTGGACGCACCACCAGCGGCTCTTCGAGCTTGGCGGCGGGATCAGGGATCAGCCCGCCCTTGCCATCGGCGATCAGGCGGTGGTGGGTGACGACCGCCATCTCCTTGGCAAAGCCTTCGACATGCTCGGCCTCGCGGGTGAAATTGGCGAGCGGAATGAACAGCGGGAAATAGCAGTTCTGCACGCCTGCGGCCTTGATGCGCTCATCCATCAGCCGCTGGATGCGCTCCCAGATGCCATAGCCCCAGGGCTTGATCACCATGCAGCCGCGCACGCCCGATTCCTCGGCCATGTCGGCAGCCGCGATCACTTCCTGATACCAGCTGGCAAAATCATCGGCGCGCCTGGTGGAGAGCGCGTGGCGGATCTGGGACACTTGGGGTGCTTTCCTGAAAATGCTCGAGAGGCAGCGCCGAGGCGCGGGGACGTGCCAAAGCGCTATTTGCCGAGTTCGTCCAGCCGCTTTTGCATCGCCGCCATCTGCGCGCGCAGCTCGGCCAGCTCATCAGCTGGCGGCGGCGGTGCCGGCTTGTCCTTGGGCTTGGACATGGCGGGCAGGAAGACATCGGCCGCGGCGCGCATCATCGCCATGTTGGTCTCGTGCAGCGCAGCGAGCGGCCCCGCGCTCATACCCTTTTCAAAGGCCTCGCGGATCTTGGCCTGGTTCTCGCGGAAATTGTTCATGCTGGCTTCGAGATAGGACGGCATCAGCGCCTGCATCGAATTGCCATACATGCCGATGAGCTGGCGCAGGAAGCTCACCGGGAGCATCTGCCCGCCATTGGCTTCCTCCTCCATGATGATCTGGGTGAGGATCGAATGGGTGATGTCATCCCCGCTCTTGGCATCGAGCACCTGGAACTCGACATTCTCGCGCACCATCCGGGCGAGGTCTTCAAGCGTGATGTAGCTCGATGACGCGGTGTTGTAGAGCCGCCGGTTGGCGTATTTCTTGATGATGATCGCTTCGCCTTCAGCGCGCGATGCTGCCTTCGCCTTTCCGACCATTGACCCGCGATCCTTGTTATGTCTCCCCGGAACTCCGCCTTTAGCACCCGCACAAGCTGCAGCGCAATAAGCGGCCCGGTGAAACTAACAGCGGCGCAGGCGTGGCCCGATGGTGGTGAGCAGCTCGTAAGGCGAAAGCCCGCCGGCCTGCCCTGCATCGGCAAGGTTCCACGGCACCTCCACCCATTCACCCGCGGCAAGATCAGGCGCAGGCCCGAGATCGACCACCACCATGTCCATCGACACCTTGCCAAGGATCGGCAGGGCGCGGCCCTGATGCAGGAGGGCATTGCCCGGCCCGCGCTGGCGCAGGAAGCCATCGGCATAGCCGATCGCCACCGTGCCGATGCGCATCGGCGCCGCAGCGGTGAAGGCGGCGTTGTAGCCCACGCTCTCGCCCGCGCCGATCTCGCGGCATTGCAAAAGCTGCGCCTCGATCCGGGCGACGGGGCGGATGTGGGGGGCAAGCTCACCCCGCGGCACACCGCCATAGAGCGCAAGCCCCGGCCGCGTGAGATCGAAGGCGAAGCGCTCGCCCAGCGCGATCCCGGCGCTGTTGGCAAGGCTCACGCGCCGATGGGGGATCGCCGGGGCGAGCGCGCGCAGCAGCTCGGCTTGCCGCGCGTTCATGGCGCTGTCCTCGTCGGCGCTGGCAAGGTGGCTCATCAGGATATCAATCTCGAGCGCGGCGATCGCCGGATCGCCCGCCTCGGCCGGGGCAATGCCGAGCCGGTTGATCCCGGTGTCGATCATCAGGTGGCAGCGCCCACCCCCCGTGGCGTTCCACAGCCGCGCCTGATCGAGCGAATTGATCACCGGCACCGCGCCGCACGCGCGGGCAAAGGCGCAGTCCGCCGCGCTCATCGGACCGTGGAGGACCGCGATTGCCTCTGCCGGGACGTGGGCCGCAAGCGCGCGCACCTCGCTCCAATGGGCAACAAAGAAGCTGCGGCACCCCGCTGCAAGGAGCACGGGCGCGCAGGTGTCGATGCCAAGGCCGTAGCAATCGGCCTTGACCGCCGCCCCGGTCTCGGCCCGCCCCGAAAGCGCGGCCAGCGCGCGCCAGTTTGCCGCAAGGGCCGCCTGATCGACAATGAGGCGCAGCTGCGGCGGCGGCACGGCCAGATCCGCTGCTGTCGCAGAGGGGCACGCGCGGCGCAGCTCAGTCATCGGCAAAGTCTCGCGGCGGCCCGCCCGGAATGCCCCACCAGGCCACCACCACCCCGAAGGCGACCACCGCCCAAGTGTACCACAGCCCGGCATAAATATCCCCGGTGCTCGCCACGATTACCCCGGCGATCAGCGGCAGGAATCCGCCAAGGTAGCCCGCGCCGATATGATAGGGGATCGACATCGAGGAATAGCGGATCTTGGCCGGGAACATTTCCGAAAGCAGCGCGGCCACCGAGCCATAGGTGAGCGCCGAGAGCATCCCCAGCACCAGCAGCACCGCGATGATCCCGAGCACATTGGCCAGCGCGGGGCGCTGCTTGGAAAAGTCAAAGCCATGCGCGGCAAGCGCGGCCTGCACTCCGGCCTTGCGCGCGGCAGCATCGGCAAACCAGGCCGGATCGATCGCAACCGGCTCGCCGCCGACGGTGAGCGAGAGTTCATCACCCGGGGTCAGGCTGTAGGCCACGCCCGAGGCGGTGAGGGTTTCGAGCAGCTTGCCGCAATCGGTCTGCTCACGCTGGAACAGCTCGGCAAAGGGATCGGTCTCGCAGGCCGGGCCGCTCACCGCCACCGGGGCGCGGCGCGCGGCTTCGGCAAGGCCGGGATTGGCAAGACCGCCCAGCGCCCAGAACAGCGGGAAAAGCAGCACCAGCGTCAGAGCCGCGCCGATGATGATCGGCAGCTTGCGCCCCACCCGGTCTGACCACTTGCCCACGACAAGGTAGAAGCTCATCGCAATCAGGCCCGAGATCAGCAGCACCCATTCGACGGTCAGGTCATCGACATGCATCGGCCCGCGCAGGAAGCTCATGCCGGAGAAGAAGGCGGTGTACCAGATCGTGGTGAGCACCCCGGTGATGCCGAAAAGCGCAACGAAGATGCGCTTCTTGTTGCCGGGATAGGTGAAGCTTTCGACAAAGGGGTTGCCGCTGGTTTCGCCCGCCGCCTTCATCGCCTGGAACACCGGGCTTTCGGACAGCTTGAGGCGCATCCACAGCGATATGCCGAGCAGGATCAGCGAGAGCAGGAAAGGCACGCGCCAACCCCAGGCGGCAAAGGCCTCGGCCGGGATCAGCGCCCGGCAGGCGAGCACCACCATGATCGAAAGGACAAAGCCCCCGGCGACGCTCGCTTGGATGAAGCTGGTGTAAAAGCCGCGCTTTTCGGGCGGGGCATGCTCGGCGACATAGATCGCCGCCCCACCATATTCCCCGCCCAGCGCCAGGCCCTGGATCACCCGCAGGCAGATGACAATGATCGGGGCGGCCATGCCGATCGTGTCCACCGTGGGGATGAGACCGACGCCCGCGGTAGCAATCCCCATCAGCGTGACAGTGACAAGAAAGGTGTATTTGCGCCCCAGCCGGTCACCCAGAAAGCCGAACAGGATCGCCCCCAGCGGGCGAAAGGCAAAGCCGACCGCGAAGGTTGACCAGACGAGGAGCAGGCCCAGCGTCTCGTTGTCGGTGGCGTAGAAGGCGTCCTTGAGGATGTAGGCCAGCGTGCCGTAGATGAAGAAATCATACCATTCAAAGATCGTGCCCGCGCTCGAGGCGGCGATCACCAGCCGGATTTCCTGTTCGCTCGGCTCGCGGGTGCCGAGCGCCTCAGCCTGTGCCATGCGTGTCTTTCCCCTTTGCACGCGCAGCAGCTGCGCTGCGCGAGACTTTCCCGCTTCCCTAGCCGCCCGCTGCCGGGCAGGAAAGCGCCTGCGCCGCCGCCTTCCACGGCAGCAGCAGCGCCTCGTGCCGCCCGGGATGTTCGCGCGCCGGTGCCAGCGCGGCAAGCCCCGGCCAATCAGGCAGCGGAGCATCACCGCCAAGCCAGGCGGCAAGCTGCGCGCCGGTGGCGGTGATCGCCGCAGCGCCTTGCCCGATCGCGCCGCGCGCCATGAGCGCGGCCGAGGCCTGGCCGATGGCGCAGGCCGAGACCATCATCCCGATCCGCTCCACCAGCCCCGCCCCATCGCAGGCAAGGCCAAGCGCGATCACGCTACCGCAGCTGCGCGAACGCGCCTCGGCCCGCAGTGGCAGGGCCGGATCGAGGGGATAAGCGGAAAGCTCGGCTGCAAGCGCGAGCAGCCCCGGGCTGTAGAGCCGTGCCGCAGGACTGGGCCTTGCCATCCCCGCTCAGCCGCCCTTGCCCCCGGCGCGCGCGGCTGCGGCATCGCGCGTCTCGGCCTCGCGCCGCAAGCGCTCACGCTGCACCGCGATCGCCGGGATCAGCTGACGCGAGAAGGCATCGGCAGCCGCATAGGTGCGCGCACCGGTGATCCATTGCGGCCTGCCGCGATATCCCCAGCTCTGATCGAAGCCGATCGCCAGCAGGGCAAAGGCAAAGACCGCGATCAGCGCGCCCTTGACCGCGCCGAAGCCGAAACCGAGCACCCGATCGATCGGGCCGAGCACCGCCCCGTCCGAGGCGCCGCTCGCAGTGCCGGTGATCACCTTCATCGCCGCATAGGGAATGAGCAGCAGGAGCACGAAGGCCAGCAGCGAGACCGCCGGCTCGGCGCGATAGACGTTGCGCAACGCCTCGGTGAGGTAGGGGTGCAGAAAGTGCAGCGCCAGCGCCGCCATCACCCACGAGGCAAGCGAGAGCACTTCCTGCACCAGTCCGCGGGTGAAGCCGCCAACTGCTGCAACGCCGACGATGATGATAATGATGATGTCAAGCCCGGCCATGGCCAGCTTGGTTATGCGCTGCCCATCACCTGGTCAACGAGGTTCGCAAGCGCGCCAAGCTCGCGGTAATCGGCCCCGCCTCCCTCGCGCCCGGCCCCGGCGAGCGCGCCGGGCGGGCCATAGCAGCGGGCAAAGCCGAGCTTGGCCGCCTCGCGCAGCCGCACCGGGGCATGGGCCACGGCGCGGATCTCGCCCGCAAGGCTCACCTCGCCGAACCAGGCGGTCTTGTCGGGCAAGGGCCGGTCCGCCAGCGCCGAGACCAGCGCCGCGGCCACGGCAAGATCGGCCGCCGGATCGGTCAGGCGATAGCCCCCGGCGACATTGAGATAGACCTCGGCGGCCGAGAAATTGAGCCCGCAGCGCGATTCGAGCACCGCAAGCAGCATTGCCAGCCGCCCGCTGTCCCACCCCACCACCGCGCGGCGCGGCGTTGCGCCCGATTGCAGCCGCACGATCAGCGCCTGGATCTCGACCAGCACCGGACGGGTGCCCTCGAGCGCAGGGAACACCGCGCTTCCCGCCACCGGGCGTTCGCGCCCGGAAAGGAACAGCAGCGAGGGGTTGGCCACCTCCTCCAGCCCCTCGCCCGCCATGGCAAAGACCCCGATCTCGTCCACCGCGCCGAAACGGTTCTTGAGCGCGCGCAGGATGCGATACTGGTGCGAGCGTTCGCCCTCGAAGCTCATCACCACATCGACCATGTGCTCAAGCACCCGCGGCCCGGCGATGCTGCCATCCTTGGTGACATGGCCAACGAGCACCAGCGCGCAGCCGCTCTCCTTGGCGTAGCGGATAAGCTCGAGCGCGCAGCCGCGCACCTGGCTGACCGTGCCGGGGGCACCCTCGATCATGTCGGCGTGCATGGTCTGGATCGAATCGATCACCAGCAGCGCCGGGGGCGGCCCTTCGGCCAGCGTGGTGAGGATGTCGCGCACCGAGGTTTCCGCCGCCAGCCGGATCGGCGCTGCCGCCACCCCCATGCGCGCCGCGCGCAGCCGCACCTGGCCGGCGGCCTCCTCGCCGCTGACATAGACGACATCAAGCCCGCTGCGGGCGATGCTGGCCGCGGTCTGGAGCAGCAGGGTGGACTTGCCGATACCCGGATCGCCGCCCAGCAGCACCGCCGATCCCGGCACCAACCCGCCGCCCAGCGCCCGATCGAACTCGGCAAGGCCGCTCGAGGTGCGCTGCGGCAGCGGCGCCGGCGCATCGAGCGGCTCGAAGGCCACGAGCCGCCCACCCTGCGAGAGATCGTGCCTTTGCGCAAAGACGCTTGCCGGCACATCCTCGACCAGCGTGTTCCACGCCCCGCAATCGCCGCATTGCCCCTGCCAGCGGTGCGCGACCGCCCCGCATTCCTGACAGACATAGCGGCGCTTGGGTTTTGCCATGATCACCTGCCTTAACCGGAACAGATGCTGAACGCAATTGCATCGCGTGCCGCTTGGCCGCTAGGGATTGTCCATGCGCCAGAAGGAACTGCGCCTTGCCCTTGTCTGCTATGGCGGCATCAGCCTTGCGGTCTACATGCATGGCATCACGAAGGAAGTCTGGCATCTTGCCCGCGCCAGCCGCGCCTTTCATCACCCTTCGGCGGTGCGGCTCGAAGGCGCGGCCGCGGCCTATCTTGATGTGCTGGCGATGATCGAGCGCGAGCACGCCATGCGCCTGAGGGTGCTGCCCGACATCCTCACCGGGGCGAGCGCGGGGGGCATCAACGCGGTGTTCCTGGCCCAGGCGATCCATGCCGGCCACAGCCTCGAGCCGCTCACGGATCTGTGGCTTGCCAATGCCGATGTCAGCGCGCTCACCGATCCCGAGGCCGAGCCCTTGTGGCGCTATGCCAAGTTCTGGGCGCAGCCGATCGCCGAATGGTTCCTCTCGCGCCCCGACAATGGGGTGAGCGCCACGGTCTCGCCCGAAACGCGCGCCGAGGTGCGGCGAAAGGTCTCGCGCTTCGTGCGCGGGCGCTGGTTTGAACCGCCCTTCTCGGGCACGCGCTTTTCCGCCATGCTCTACGAGGCGCTGGCGCGCATGGCCGAGGAGGGCGACGGCGCGCCGCTGCTACCGCCAGGCCACCCGGTCGATCTGGTGGTGACGGCGACCGATTTTCGCGGCCATCCCGAAACCCTGCGGCTCCACTCTCCCCCCGAGGTGGAGGAGACCGAGCACCGCCTGCCGATCTGCTTTCGCGCCTCGGTTGGCGCCGACCCGCCGCAGGTGCTGGCCGACCGGCTCGAACTGGTGCTGGCCGCGCGCGCCACGGCCAGCTTTCCCGGCGCCTTTCCGCCGCTGACCCTGGCAGAAATCGACGCCCTGGCTGAGGCTCAGGGGCACATCTGGCACAGCCGTGAGACCTTTCTGGCCCGGACCATGCCCGCCCATGTGCGTGCCGGCACGCTCGATCAGGTGGCGCTGATCGACGGAGCGGTGCTGGTCAACGCCCCCTTCGGCGCCGCGCTCGGGGCGCTGCACGGGCGCCCGGCGCAGCGCGAGGTCGATCGCCGCTTCGTCTATCTCGACCCGCGCCCGGAAGGCAGCGGCCCTGCCCCCGGCACGCGGCGGCGCGAGGTCGGCTTCTTCGGTGCGATCTTCGGCTCGCTTTCGACCATCCCGCGTGAACAGCCGATCCGCGACGATCTCGAACGCATTGCCCAGCAATCGCGCGAGGCGGCGCGGCTGAGGCGCATCGTCATGGCGTTGCAGCCCGATATCGACCGCGCGGTGGAACGATTGTTCGGCTATACCTTCCTGCTCGATCGGCCGACGCCCAAGCGGCTTGCGGCCTGGCGGGCCAAGGCGCAGCAGGCCGCGGCCGAGCGCGCCGGCTATGCCTTTGCCGCCTATGCGCTGACCAAGTTCGAGGCGATCCTCGATCAACTCGCCCGGCTCACGCTCAAGGCAGCAGGAACGCCGATGGCCGATCCTGCCGAGTTGGTCAGCCGGCTGCGCGCTGCGCTGGCCGAACGCGGGCTGACCGAGCTGACCGACAGCAGCGGCGGGGCAAGCGCGCAGGCGATCGCCTTTTTCCGCGCGCACGACACCGGCTTTCGCATCCGCCGCCTGCAATTGCTGACGCGCAAGCTGGCGCGCGATTGGGAGCTTGATCCGGCCATCCCTGATGAGGCGCTTGACCGGGGGCGCGACCGGATTTTTGAAATCATCGCGCTTTATCACAAGGCCGACGAGGAGGTGCTGCAATCGCCGCGCTTTGCCGCACTGGCCGCGCGTGCCCACGACGCTCCGGACGCGGTGCTCGATTTCCTCGCCACTGAAAGGCTGCTGCCCGCGACCGACCTTGCAGCCGAGGAAATGCTGATCGCCGCGCTGGAGGACAGTCCCAAGCTCCTCAAGCGACGGATGCTGCTCACCTATCTCGGCTTTCCCTTCTACGATGTCGCCACCCTACCGCTGACCCGGCGCGAGGGGCTGGATGAGTTCAACCCGGTCAAGATCGATCGCATCTCGCCCGAGGATGCGCGCAGCATCCGCGAGGGCGGCACCGCGGCGACCTTGCGCGGCATCGAGTTCTACAATTTCGGCGCCTTCTTCAGCCGCGACTACCGCGAGAATGATTATCTGTGGGGCCGGCTGCACGGGACCGAGCGGATGATCGACCTCATCGCCTCGACCGTGCCCGGGGGCGTGCCGCCCGCCAGCCTGCGCGCGGCCAAGCGCGCGCTGTTCCTCGCCGTGCTCGAGGAGGAGGAAATCGCCGGGCGCTGCGCCATGGGCCTGCTCACACAGATCCGGCGCGAGGTGCACGAAAGGCTCGGTTGACCATCGGTTGCCGTTGCGTGGGGCGGCCTGCCGAGGCCATCACGCCAAGACCCGACAAGGCGCGCCCGCGCCCGCCCCCATCAGCCGCCGAAAGCTTCCTTGAGCTTGGCAAAGAAACTGCGGCTTTCGGGGCATTCCTCGCCGGTTTCGGTGGTGCGGAACTCCTCGAGCAGCTCGCGCTGGCGGCGGGTGAGGCGGGTCGGGGTCTCGACCACGATCTCGGCCACCAGATCGCCGCGCCCGCGCCCCTGAAGCATCGGCATCCCGGCCCCGCGGATGCGCAGCTGCTTGCCCGACTGGATGCCCGGCGGAATCTCGAGTCGGTTCACCCCGCCGCCAAGATCGGGGATCTCGACGCACCCACCGAGCGCCGCGGTGGTGAAGCTGATCGGCACCCGGGTGGCAAGCGTGGTGCCATCGCGCTCGAACAGCGGGTGCGGCTTTACATGGAGGAAGATGTAAAGATCGCCCGCCGGCGCGCCGCGCTGGCCGGCCTCGCCCTTGCCGGCAAGACGGATGCGGGTGCCGGTATCGACCCCGGCGGGAATATCGACCTTGAGGGTCTGGGGCTTGTCCACCCTGCCCTCGCCCCGGCACACCCGGCAGGGGTTCTCGATCACCGTGCCGCGGCCCGAACAGGTGGGGCACGGGCGCTCGATTACGAACAGGCCCTGCTTGGCGCGGACCGAACCCATGCCATGGCAAAGGTTGCAGGTGCGCTCGCTGGTGCCGGGGGTGGCGCCGGTGCCCTCGCAGGTCTCGCACGGGGCGCTGACCTCGATCTCGATCTCGGTCGACTTGCCGTGGAAGGCCTCCTCGAGGCTCACTTGCAGGTCATAGCGCAGATCGGCCCCGCGGCGGCTGTGCTGGCGCTGCGCCCCGCCGGTGCCAAAGGCGCTGCCGAAGATGGTCTCGAAGATGTCGCCGATATCGGCAAAGTCGCCGCGCGACCCGAAGCCGCCGCCAAAGGGCCCCGCACCGCCGCCGCCGTTCATCCCCTGGGTGAAGGCCTCGTGGCCGTAGCGGTCATAGGCGGCGCGCTTTTGCGGGTCCTTGAGGCAGTCATAGGCCTCGTTGATCGCCTTGAACTTGGCCTCGCAGCTGGCATCGCCCGGATTGCGGTCCGGGTGATATTTCATTGCCAGCTTGCGATAGGCGCGCTTCAGGGTCTCGCCGTCGGCGTCACGGCTGACCTCGAGCGTCTGATAGTAATCGAGCTGGGCGCTGGACATGAGGCTGACCTAATCCGCATCGCCGGTCGCCGCCGACGGGCCGGAAAGGGGAACCGGGCCCGCCGACGACGATAGGGTTGGCATCGGGGCTTTAGCCCTTCTTGTCTTCGTCGACCTCGGAGAATTCGGCGTCGACCACGTCCTCGGCCGGCGTTTCGGGAGCCGCGGCGCCATCGCCCTCGGGCGCGGCGGAAGCCTGCTGGGCCTCGTAGATCTGCTGACCCATCTTCATCGCCGCCTGGGTGAGCGCCTGGGCCTTGGCGTTGATCTCGTCGGCATCGCCGCCTTCAAGCGCGGTCTTGACCGCCGCGATCGCGGTTTCGACCTCGGCCTTGGTGGCCGCATCGATCCGCTCGCCATGCTCGGCAAGCTGCTTTTCGGTGGCGTGCACCAGACTATCGGCCTGGTTGCGCGCCTCGGCCGCGGCCCGGCGCTTCTTGTCCTCCTCGGCAAAGCGCTCGGCATCCTTGACCATCTGCTCGATGTCGGCCTCGCTCAGCCCGCCCGAGGCCTGGATCTTGATGGTCTGCTCCTTGCCGGTGCCCTTGTCCTTCGCGCTGACCGAGACGATGCCGTTGGCGTCGATGTCGAAGGTCACCTCGATCTGCGGCACCCCGCGCGGCGCCGGGGGAATGCCGATCAGGTCGAAATTGCCGAGCAGCTTGTTGTCGGCCGCCATCTCGCGCTCGCCCTGATAGACCTTGATCGTCACCGCGTCCTGGTTGTCCTCGGCGGTGGAGAACACCTGGGTCTTCTTGGTCGGAATGGTGGTGTTGCGGTCGATCATGCGGGTGAACACGCCGCCCAGCGTCTCAATACCGAGCGAGAGCGGGGTCACGTCGAGCAGCAGCACGTCCTTGACATCGCCCTGCAGCACGCCCGCCTGGATCGCCGCGCCCATGGCGACGACTTCGTCCGGGTTGACGCCGGTGTGCGGCTTGACGCCAAAGAACTGCTCCACCACCTCACGCACCTTGGGCATGCGGGTCATGCCGCCCACGAGGATCACCTCGTCAACCTGATCCTTGGTGATGCCGGCATCGGCCAGCGCCTTCTTGCACGGCTCGAGCGTGCGCTGGATCAGGTGATCGACCAGGCGCTCAAGATCGGCCCGGGTGATGGTTTCAACCAGGTGCAGCGGCGTCGTCACCCCGCCTTCCATGCGCGCGGTGATGAAGGGCAGGTTGATCTCGGTGGTCGCCGCGCTCGAAAGCTCGATCTTGGCCTTCTCGGCCGCCTCCTTGAGGCGCTGGAGCGCGAGCTTGTCGGCCTTGAGATCCATGCCTTCCTTCTTCTTGAACTGCTCGGCAAGATATTCGACGAGGGCGCTGTCGAAGTCCTCGCCGCCCAGGAAGGTGTCGCCATTGGTGGACTTCACCTCGAACACGCCATCACCGATCTCGAGGATCGAGATATCGAAGGTGCCCCCGCCAAGGTCATAGACCGCGATGGTCTTGCCATCCTGCTTGTCGAGACCATAGGCGAGCGCCGCCGCGGTCGGCTCGTTGATGATGCGCAGCACTTCCAGCCCAGCGATCTGCCCGGCATCCTTGGTCGCCTGGCGCTGGGCATCGTTGAAATAGGCCGGCACGGTGATCACCGCCTGGGTCACCGGCTCGCCCAGATAGCTCTCGGCGGTCTCCTTCATCTTCTGCAGGATGAAGGCGGAGATCTGCGAGGGGCTGTAATCCTCGCCCCCGGCGTGCACCCAGGCATCGCCGTTCTTGCCCTTGACGATCTTGTAGGGGACGAGCTCGGCATCCTTCTTGGTCATCGGATCGTCGAACCGGCGACCGATCAGGCGCTTGACCGCAAAGATCGTGTTGTCGGGGTTGGTCACCGCCTGGCGCTTGGCCGGCTGGCCGATGAGGCGCTGGCCATCCTTGGTGAAGGCGACGATCGAGGGCGTGGTGCGCGCCCCTTCGGAATTCTCGATGACCTTGGGCTTGCCCCCATCCATCACGGCCACGCAGGAATTGGTGGTGCCGAGGTCGATACCGATTACTTTACCCATGTTTTTCCCATCCATCTGGACAATTGTTGGACACCGCTGCCGTCGGCTTCCCGGATCGCGGCAAAGCACTTTGGCGGCTCGTTTGTGAGGGCGATATAGGTGCGGATTTGCTTGGCACAAGGGACGCGCGGCACTAGACGGGCGCAGCTTGTGAAACCTTCGATGTCACTGCGAAAGGCCCCTTGCGATGCGCCTGTTCCCCCTTGCCGCCAGTTCCCCTGCGGGCGCGGGCGTTCTTGCCCTGCTCGCCGCCTGCGCGCCCGAGGCCGGCGCGCCCGAAGCCAGGAGTGAAGCGGCAAGCGCCCCTGCCGCCTCCCCCGCCCCTGCTCCCGCTGATGCCCCTCAAGGCCTTGCCATTGCCAATCCCCGGATCGTGCTTTCCCCCGTGGCCGGCAATCCGGCGGCGCTCTATTTCGATCTTTCCTACCGCGGCGCGGGCAGCCTAACGCTTGATGAGGTCACGATCGAAGGGGCTGGCATGACGATGATCCATCAGACCATCGAGAAGGACGGGGCGCGGATGATGGTGGGGGCCGATCCGGTGCAGCTCAGCGATGGCGTCAGGGTCAGCTTTTCTCCGGGCGGGCTTCATGTGATGGCGATGCAGCCGGCGCCCGACTGGAAGCCTGGCCAAAGCGTGATGGTGACGCTGCGCTTTGCCGATGGCACCACGCACAGCTTTGCCGCGCCGCTGCGCGCTGCGGGAGAGGCGCGCTGAGCGGCGCGGCGCCTGCCTGCCCGGTCGGCGGTGCGCGCGCGCTGACCGCGGGCGAGGTGGCGCTGGCGCGCAGCATCTTCGGCGATGCGATTGACTACGGCGCGGTGACCATCCGCCGCCGCACCTTCGTGCCCTTCCAACCACGCGGGGTGACGATGGCGCCGCGCGGGCATCTCCACTTCCACCCCGAGGCGCGCCACTATTGCGATGATTTTGCCGCCGCTGCGCTCAGCCTCCAGGGCCATTTCATCCACGAGATGGTGCATGTCTGGCAGGCGCAGCGGCACGGGCCGTGGTTCCTGCTGCTGCGCCGCCATCCCTGGTGCCGCTATGCCTACACGCTGAGGCCCGGCTGGAAACTCGAGCAATACGGGATCGAGCAGCAGGCCGAGATCGTGCGCCACGCCTTTCTGCTGCGCCGCGGCCGGCAGGTTGCCGGGGCCGCCCCGCTTGCCAGTTACGAGGCGATTCTGCCCTTTCGGGCCTGAAGCGCGCGGGTGCCTGGCCCGCTTGGCCTATTGTGCCGTTTGATCAGGCGCTGGCTCGCCTTCGGGCGCGACCGCCTTGGCCACCGCCACCATCGCCGCGCGCAGCAGGCGGTCCTTGATCATCCAGCCGGATTGCAATTCCGACACCACCGTGCCCGGTTCGTGTTCGGCGCTCGGCACCTCGATCATTGCCTGGTGGCGATTGGGATCGAGCGGCAGGCCGACCGCGGCAATCCGGGTGATGCCGTGGCTGGCAAAGACCTTTTCCAGCTCGCGTTGGGTCGCCTCGAGTCCGGTGATGAGGCCCTTCATGCTCTCATCCTCGCGCAGGGACTGCGGAATCGCTTCGATCGCGCGTGCGAGGTTGTCAGCCACGCTCAGGATATCGCGGGCAAAGCCAGTCGCGGCATAGGCCCGCGCCTCCTCCTTCTCGCGTTCGAGCCGGCGGCGCACGTTCTGGGTTTCGGCCTGGGCATAGAGCACGTCCTGCCGCGCAGCCTCAAGATCGCGCTTGAGGCTTTCAAGCGCTTCGTTGAGCGGCGCGGTTTCATCCGCCGCGGCGCCCTCGCGCAGTTCCTCGGGCACGCCCTGCAATTCGGCTTCCGCCGCCTGGTCGAGCGGCTTGTCGTTCTCGTTCATGTCTTGCTGCTTTCCCTCAAGCGATAAGCTTGCCCAGCGATCGGGCAGTCAGATCCACCATGGGGACAACCCGGGCGTAATTCAACCGGGTTGGCCCGATCACCCCGAGCACGCCCACCACCCGGCCCTCGCGATCGCGATAGGGCGAGGCGATCACCGCCGAGCCGGTGAGCGCAAACAGGCGGTTCTCGCTGCCGATGAAGATCCGCGTCGCCTCTGCCTCGCGCGCGCTTTCGAGCACTTCGGCGATCGCCTGCTTGTTTTCAAGGTCCTCGAGCAGCATCCGCACCCGCTCGACATCGCCAAGCGCGGCCTCATCGAGCAGGTTGGCCGCGCCGCGCACGATCAGCACCGGGCGGCGCGCGGCATCCTCGCTCCACACCGCAAGGCCCCGCTCAACGAGGTCGCGGCTGGCATCATCGAGCTGCGAGCGCCCGGCGGCGATCTCGGCACGCATAGCCTGGGCCGCTTCGGCAAGGGTGCGGCCTGCCAGCCGGGCGGTGATGAAGTTCGAGGCCCGCTCGAGCGCGCCAGGGGCGATTGCGCCGCCGAGCGAGATGATGCGGTTCTCGATCCCGCCATCCTCGCCCACCAGCACCGCCAAAGCCCGCCCCTGGCCGAGATCGACGAGGCTGAACTGGGCGAGGCGCTGCTCGCGCGGGGCGACCAGCACCATCCCGGCCGCGCCCGAGAGATCGGAGAGGATCGCGCTCGCCTGGTGCAGCGCCGCCTCGAGCGGCCCGGCCTCGGCGAGGCGCGCCTCGATCGCCGCCTGCTCCTCGCGGGTCGGCTCGGCGACGCGCATCATGCCATCGACGAAGATCCGCAGGCCCGCATCGGTGGGCATCCGCCCGGCGCTGGTGTGCGGAGCGGCGAGCAGGCCCAGCGCCTCGAGATCGGCCAGCACCGAGCGGATCGAGGCGGGCGAGAGATTGAGCGTGCCATCAGCCGCGAGCGTCTTCGAGCCCACCGGCTGGCCATGTTCGAGATATTCCTCAACCACGCGGCGGAAGATTTCGCGCGCGCGGGCGGTCAATTCGGTGACAGGCGGCGCATTCATCACTTCCCACCATAGTGTTTGCGCTTGCCGCGACAAGGGGCCGGTGCCTAAAGGCGCGCCAGTTCCCATACGGAGTTGCCCCATGCGCCCATCCGGACGCGCGCCCGATGAAATGCGCGCCATCACCATCGAGACCGGCTTTACCCGGCATGCCGAAGGCGCGTGCCTCATCGCCTTTGGCGATACCAAGGTGCTGTGCACCGCGAGCGTCGAGAAGAACGTGCCGCCGTGGCTCAGGGGCAAGGGCGAAGGCTGGGTGACGGGGGAATATGCGATGCTCCCGCGCGCCACCCACAGCCGTACGGCGCGCGAGGCGGCCAAGGGCAAGCAATCGGGCCGTACGCAGGAAATCCAGCGGCTTATCGGCCGTTCCTTGCGCGCGGTGGTCGATCTCAAGAAGCTTGGCGAGCGGCAGATCACGCTCGATTGCGATGTGCTCCAGGCCGATGGCGGCACCCGCACCGCGGCGATCTCGGGCGCCTGGGTGGCGCTGCGCCTCGCGGTCAATGGCCTGATCGCTTCGGGCGAGCTGCGCGAGGATCCGATCATGGCGCAGGTGGCGGCGGTGTCCTGCGGGATCTTCCAGGGCACGCCGGTGCTCGACCTTGATTACGATGAGGATTCGCGCGCCGAGGCCGATGGCAATTTCGTGCTGCTTTCCGGCGGGCAGATCGCCGAAGTGCAGGCCACCGCCGAGGGCGCAACCTATGACGAGGAGGCGCTGCTGCGGCTCTTGCGCCTCGCCCGGATCGGGTGCGAGCGCATCTTTGCCGCCCAGGCCGAGGCGGTGCGATGAGCGCCGATGCCGCCCGTCGCCTTGGCGCGGGCCGGTTGGTGATCGCCACCCACAATGCCGGCAAGCTCAAGGAAATCAGCGCGCTGCTTGGCCCCTACGGAGTCACCTGCCTGTCCGCCGGGGCGCTGGGCCTGCCCGAGCCGGCCGAGACCGGGCGCAGCTTTGCCGAAAACGCGCTGATCAAGGCGCGCGCCGCGGCAGAGGCCTCGGGGCTGGCTGCGCTTGCCGATGACAGTGGGCTGAGCGTTGCGGCGCTTGATGGCCGCCCCGGGGTCTATACCGCCGACTGGGCCGAGCGGCAGTGGTTTGAAGGCCCGCCGGGGCGCGATTGGTATATGGCGATGGGCAAGGTCGAAGGGATGCTGGCCGAGCGCGGCCCAGACGTCGACCGTTCCGCCGCCTTCCACTGCGCGCTGGCGCTGGCCTGGCCCGATGGCGACTATGCCATCTATGAAGGCACCTGCGCGGGGCGCCTCACCTGGCCGCCGCGCGGCACCCTGGGCTTTGGCTATGATCCGGTGTTCGTGCCGCAGGGAAGGACTGAGACCTTCGCCGAGATCGCGCCGGAAGAAAAGCACGCGATCAGCCACCGCGCTGCCGCCTTTGCCAAGCTGGTCGCCGCGCAGTTCGCCGGCTAGACTGCGCGCATGGCCCGCGCGCTCTATATCCATTGGCCCTTCTGCGCCAGGAAGTGCCCCTATTGCGATTTCAACTCGCACGTGCGTGGCGGGGTGGACGTGGCCGCCTGGCAGGCGGCGCTGATTGCCGACATGCGCTTTGAGGCGCAGCTTGCCGCAACCGGCCCGCTCACCTCGATCTTCTTCGGCGGAGGCACGCCTTCGCTGATGCCGCCCGATCTGGTCGCCGCATTGATCGCTGAGGCCGAGCAGCTGTGGGGCCTTGACCGGAAGATCGAGATCACGCTCGAGGCCAATCCCTCGTCGGTCGAGGCAGGCCGCTTTGCCGATCTCGCCGTGGCCGGGGTCAACCGCATCTCGCTCGGGGTGCAAGCGCTCGATGACGGTGAGCTTGCCTTTCTCGGAAGGCTGCACGGGGCAGATGAGGCGCTGCGCGCGCTCGAGACCGCGCAGGCCCATTTTGGCCGGGTCAGCTTCGATCTCATCTATGCCCTGCCCGGCCACACGCCCGCCTTGTGGGAGCAGCAGCTCAAGCGCGCGCTCGGCTTTGGCACCGCGCATCTGTCGCTCTACCAGCTCACCATCGAGCCGGGTACGCGCTTTGCCGCCGAGGTGCGGCGCGGGCGCTTGAGGCCGCTCGATGATGATGTGGCGGCCGAGCTTTTCGGCATCACGCAAGACCTGTGCGCGGCTGCGGGCCTGCCTGCCTACGAGATCAGCAACCATGCCCGAGCCGGGCAGGAGAGCCGCCACAACCTCACCTATTGGCGCTATCAGGACTATGTCGGGATCGGCCCCGGCGCCCATGGGCGGCGCGGCGGCGTGGCAACGGTGCGGCACAAGAAGCCCGAAAGCTTCCTCAAAGCCGTCGCCGCCCAGGGCCACGGGATCGCCGAGGCGCGCGCGCTCAGCGCCGAGGAGCAGGCCGCCGAGGCGCTGCTGATGGGCCTGCGTCTTGTCGAGGGCGTCGATCTTGCCGCGCTGGCCGCACGCTTTGGCCTTCCCCCGGAAGCGCTGGTTGACGCGGGCGCGCTCGCCCGGCTCGCACGGCTCGGGCTTGTCTGGCGCGCGGGTGCGCGCATCGGGGTGGAGCCGCAAGGCCGCAGCGTGCTCGATGCCGTGCTGGCCGAACTGGTCGCCGATGAGCTGGTGGCGGCATGAGCGGGGCCGATCTTCTCGCCGCCTGGCGCGCGCATCTGGCCGACAATCTGCGCCGCTCGCCCCACACGGTGCGCGCCTATGTCGCCGCCGCAGCGCGGCTGGTGGCGGCGCAGGCCTGCCACGACTGGGACAGCCTCGCGCGGATCGAGGCGCATCACCTGCGTGCCTTCCTCGCCGCGCGCCGGGCCGAGGGCCTTGCCAATACCAGCGCCGCGCGCGAGCTTTCGGCGCTCAAGGCCTTCATCGCCTTTGCCCGCGGCCAGGCGGGCGATCCCGATCCCGCCGCGCCGCGGCTGCGCGGGCCGCGGCTCAAGAAGGGCCTGCCCCGTCCCGTCACCCCGGACGAGGCGGTGAGCCTGGCCGAGACGGTCGAGGAAAGCGCGTCAACCGAGTGGATCGGGGCGCGCGACCGGGCGGTGCTGCTGCTGCTCTATGGCTCAGGCCTGCGGATTGCCGAGGCGCTGGCGCTCAAAGGCGGCGATCAGCCGCTCGGCGAAGTGCTGCTGGTGCGGGGCAAGGGCGGCAAGCAGCGGCTGGTGCCGGTGCTGCCGATCACCCGCGCCGCCGTGGCAGACTATGTGCGGCAGTGCCCCTGGCCGCTCACGCGCGATGCGCCGCTGTTTCGCGGCGCCAAGGGCGGGCCGCTCTCACCAGGCATGGTTCAGCGCGCCGTTGCCGCCGCGCGCCGCGCGCTCGGCCTGCCCGAAAGCGCCACCCCGCACGCGCTCAGGCATTCCTTCGCCACCCACCTGCTCGGCGCCGGGGCGGATCTGCGCGCGCTTCAGGAACTGCTCGGCCACGCTTCGCTCGGCTCGACCCAGATCTACACCAGGGTCGATGCCGCCCAGCTGCTCGACCAGTATCGCAAGGCCCATCCGCGCGGCTAGGCGCCGCTGTCCCCGCCCTCATGCGCCTTCACCGGCTTCCAGGTGATGACGCGGTAGAGATAGAACAGCACCCCGCCGAGCACGATCGCCACCACCACATAGCCGGCGAGTTTCTCGTAGCGGGTGATCAGCCCGGCCAGCGCCTGTCCGCCGAGGATGAGAAGGCCATTCCAGATCAGCGAGCCGAGGAAGGTGAAGAGGCAAAAGCGCCACAGCTTCATCCGCGCCAGGCCCGCCGGCAGCGAGACGATGGTGCGCAGTATCGGCGAAAACCGCAGGGTGAAGACAATCCCGTCCCCATATTTGCGGAACATCCGCCGGGCGGAGAGGAACTCGTCCCATTCGAAGGTAAGCCAGCGGCCCCAACGGTCGATCACCCGCTTCAGGGTCTCCTCGCTCCAGCGCGCGCCGAGCCAGAACCAGAACAGGTTACCCGCCAGCGTCCCCGCGGTGGCGACGATCCACAGGAGATAGGCGTCCATCCGCCCCTGCTCGACCAGCGCCCCCGCCCCCACGAGGATCACCTCCGAAGGGATCGGCGGAAACACGTTTTCGAGGATCATCAGCACGAAGATGCCGAGATAGCCGCCCTTGTCGAGCAGGCTGAGGAGAAACTGGGTCATGGCGCGGGGGCTTTTTGGGTTGTCTGGGCAAAGGCGTTAGGCGGCCTTGGCACGCGCGGCAAGGCGGCGTTCGATCGCGTCCCAGATCCTGCCCGCGGTATCAGTGCCGTTGAAGCGATCGATGGCGACAATGCCGGTGGGCGAGGTGACATTGATCTCGGTCAGCCACTTCTCCCCGATCACGTCGATGCCGACGAAGATGAGGCCGAGGCGCTTGAGATCGGGCCCGAGCGCGGCGCAGATCTCCTGCTCGCGCTCGGTCAGCGTGGTTGGCTGGGCGCTGCCGCCCATGGCCAGGTTGCTGCGGAACTCGCCCGCGCCCGGCAGGCGGTTGATCGCGCCCGCAACCTCGCCATCGACGAGCACGATGCGCTTGTCGCCTTGTGCCACCTCGGGAAGGAAGGGCTGCACCATGTGCGGCTCGGGCCAGGTCTGGTTGAACACCTCGAACAGGGCCGAGAGGTTCTCGCCGTTTTCGGGCACGCGGAAGATCGCCTTGCCGCCATTGCCGTGGATGGGCTTGACCACGATCGCCCCGTGCTCGGCCATGAAGCGCCGCACCTCGGCCACGCTGCGCGTCACCAGTGTGGGCGGCATGAAATGGCGATAGTTCAGCACCATCACCTTTTCCGGAGCATTGCGCACGCTCACCGGATCGTTGACCACCAGCGTCTCGTGGCGGATGCGCTCGAGCAGGTGGGTGGCGGTGATATAGCCCATGTGGAACGGGGGATCCTGGCGCATCAGCACCACATCGACATCCCGGCCAAGATCGAGCCGAACCCTCTCGCCGCGGCGGAAGTGATCGCCCTCGACGCGCTGCACGGTGACGGGCCAGGCCTCGGCATGGAGGCGATCATCGGCATCGAGCGTGAGGCTTTCGACCTGATATTCATAGAGCCGATAGCCGCGCGATTGCGCGCTCAGCATCAGCGCGAAGGAACTGTCGCCAGCGATATTGATGCTCTCGATCGGGTCCATCTGGACAGCGACGCGCAGGCTCATTGGGCAAGCTCCGTTAGGGGATCAGCAAAAGGGCATCCAGGCATTGGCGATGTGGGCGGGCTTGCGGCCGGGCGCAAGCAGGATCACGTCGATGCGGATATCCTCGCCCTCAGTCACGTAATCCTGCCACACCAGCTCGACCGCCGCGGCGACCCGCGCGAGGCGGCGCTCGTCGATCGCCTCGGCGAGCGCGGCGGCGCGGGCGCGCCACTTGACCTCGACAAAGGCGACAAGGCCGTCGCGCCTGGCGATGAGGTCGATCTCGCCTGCCCTGGTCTTGACCCGCTCGGCGAGGATCTGCCAGCCCTGCCCAGCGAGCCACAGCGCCGCCTCCGCCTCGCCCTCGCGGCCCCGGCTGTCGGCCTCGCGGCGCATCTCGGGTGTGCGGGGCGTGCTCATTCGCCCTTGAGTTCCAGCGCCCGGGCGTAGAGCGCCGCGCGGTCAAGCCCCGTTGCGCGCGCGACCTTGCCCGCCGCCTTGCCCGGCCCGGCATGGGCGAGCGCGGCGCGCAGGAGCGCGTCGGTATCCGGCGCGCTGTCGGCATGCGCGCCCGGCGCCGGGGCTTCCTGGGCAGCAGGCGGGCCGACGATCAGCACGATCTCTCCCCTTGGAGGATGGGCGGCGTAGTGCTCGGCAAGGGCCGCCGCGCTGCCGCTGCGGCATTCCTCGTGCAGCTTGGTCAGCTCGCGCGCCACCGCCACCTCCCGCCCGGGCCAGAGCGCCGCGATCGCCTGCAGGCTCTTCAAGAGCCGCGGGGCGGTCTCGTAGAAGACGAGGCTGGCAGCCACCCCCGACAACTCCTCGAGCACGGCGCGCCGCGCCCCATCGCGCGGGGGCAGGAAGCCGGCAAACAGGAAGCGGTCAGACGGCAGCCCGGCGATCGTCAGCGCGGCGATCGCAGCGCAGGGGCCGGGCACGGCGATCACCGGCACCCCCGCCGCGCGCGCCTCGCGCACCAGGCGAAAGCCGGGATCGGAGACGAGCGGCGTTCCCGCATCGCTCGCCAGCGCCACCGGGGCACCCCGTGCCTCGTCGATCACCCGGGCGCGCACTTCTGCCGGGGCATGATCGTCAAGCCGCTGGAGCCGCGCCTTGATGCCGAAATGGTTGAGGAGGCGTCCCGTCACCCGCGTGTCCTCGCAGGCCACCAGCGCCGCGCCCCGCAGCACCGCAAGCGCGCGCAGGGTGATGTCGCCAAGATTGCCAATCGGGGTGGCAACAATATAGAGCCCGGGGGTAAGCGGCTGCGCGGCAAGCGGGAGCGAAGGCAGGGCTGCAGGTGTCACGGCAGGTTCCATGGCGCAAGGGTGAGGGGTCGGCAAGAATGAAGCATCAAGGCACAACACAATCCCGGGGCTGGCGCGGCTGGCTCCAAACCTGGCGCGCGCGCCTTGGCGGGCGCAGCCTCGCGCTTGCAGGGGGAGCGCTGCTCGCAGCAGGGTGCCAGATGATCCCCAAGAGCGAGGTCGCCACTGCCCCGCCTGCCCCGACGCCCGAGCCTTCGGCCACTGTGCTTCCTACCGACAGCGGTCGGCATCGCATTGCCCTGCTCGTGCCGATGAGCGGCGAGGCCGCGCCGGTCGGCCAGGCGATCGCCAATGCCACCACCATGGCGCTGCTCGACACCAGCGCCGAGAACCTGCGCATCACCACCTATGACACCGCCACCGGCGCTGCCGAGGCCGCGCGCCAGGCGATCGCGGATGGCAACAAGCTCATTCTCGGGCCGCTGATGGCCGATGCCGTGCCGGCGGTGGCAGCGGCGGCGCGGCCGGCGCGGGTGCCGGTGATCGCCTTTGCCAATGACAGCAGTATTGCCGGGCCCGATGTCTTCGTGCTTGGCCAGCTGCCAGAGCAATCGATCCGCCGCAGCGTCGCCTTCGCCCGCGCGCGCGGTGCGAACCGCTTTGCCGCGCTGGTGCCCGAGGGCGATTATGGCACGCGCGCCGCCGCCGCGCTCGAGAGCGCGCTGCGCGAACTCGGCGGGGTGATGGTGCGGCGCGAGACCTATGCCCGCGGCAACACCTCGATCGTCAGCGCCGCCGCCCGGCTGCGCGCGGCGGGGGGCTATGATGCCGTGCTGATCGCCGACAGCGCCCGGCTCGCGCTCGAGGCGGCGGGCGAGCTGCGCCGCGGCGAGCGGGGTCGCGCGCGCCTGATCGGCACCGAGCTGTGGAGCGGCGAGGCGGCGCTTGCCAAGTCTGCCGCTGCCGAGGGCGCGCTGTTCGCCGCCGTGTCCGACCAGCGCTACCGCCGCTTTGCCGACAGCTATGCCGCGCGCTTCGGCGCCCAGCCCCACCGGGTGGCAACGCTGGGCTATGATGCGGTGCTGCTCACCTTGCGCGTGGCGCGCGACTGGAAGGTGGGCAGCCCCTTCCCCAAGGGCGAGCTGTTCGACAAGGGCGGGTTTCTCGGGGTTGATGGCCCTTTTCGCTTTGCCCGCAACGGCGTGGCCGAGCGCGCGTTCGAAGTGCGCGAGGTGGGCCGCGGCGAGGTGCGCGTGGTCGATCCGGCGCCAAGCGGCTTTGGCGGCTGAGCAAAACCGCGCCCCACAGCTTGTTCGGGGGCCGGGCGCGGGCCTATAGGCTTGCCCCATGGCCGATACCACTCCCGACGATCTGTTTGCCAACACCCCTGCCTCGAGCGGGGATTATGATGCCAGCGCGATCGAGGTGCTCGAGGGGCTGGAACCCGTGCGCCGCCGCCCGGGCATGTATATCGGCGGCACCGATGACCGCGCGCTCCACCACCTTGCCGCCGAAGTGCTCGACAATGCCATGGACGAGGCGGTGGCCGGCCATGCCACCCGCATCGAGATGCGCCTCGAGGAGGGCAACCGCCTCACCATCGCCGATAATGGCCGCGGCATCCCGGTGGAAGAACATCCCAAGTTCCCGGGCAAGTCGACGCTCGAGGTGATCCTTTCCACGCTCCATTCGGGCGGCAAGTTCTCGGGGAAGGCCTATGCCACCAGCGGCGGGCTGCACGGCGTGGGGGTGAGCGTGGTCAACGCGCTTTCGGCCCATACGCGTGTCGAGGTGGCGCGCGATCGCCAGCTCTATGCCCAGGAATTTGCCCGCGGGGTGACGCTGGGGCCGCTCCAGCAGCTTGGCCCCACGCCCAACCGGCGCGGCACCACGGTGAGCTTCACCCCCGATCCCGAGATCTTCGGTGATCGGCAGTTCAACCCCAAGCGGCTGTTCCGCCTCGCCCGCTCCAAGGCCTATCTGTTTGCCGGGGTGGAAATCCGCTGGAAATGCGCCCCCAGCCTCGCCAGCGAGGAGGTGCCAGCCGAGGCGGTGTTCCGCTTTCCCGGCGGGCTTGCCGATCACCTGGCCGAACAGCTTGCAGGGCGCGAATGTGTCACCGCCCAGCCCTTCACCGGCAGCCAGGAATTTCCGGCTCTGGACGGGGTGCCGCAGGGGCGGGTGGAATGGGCGATCGCTTGGCCGCTCTACTCCGATGGGGCAACGAGCTGGTATTGCAACACCGTGCCCACGCCCGATGGCGGCACCCACGAACAGGGCCTGCGCAGCGCGCTGACGCGCGCCTTGCGCGCCTTTGGCGAGCTGGTCGGCCAGAAGAAGGCCAAGGACATCACCGCCGATGACGTGATGACCGGCGCCGAGGTGATGCTCTCGGTCTTCATCCGCGATCCGCAATTCCAGTCGCAGACCAAGGACCGCCTGACCTCGCCCGAGGCCGCGCGCCTCGTCGAGAATGCGGTGCGCGACCATTTCGACCATTTCCTTGCCGACAATATCGAGCGGGGCAAGGCGCTGCTCGGCGAGGTGATGGAGCGCATGGACGAGCGCCTGAAGCGCAAGGCCGAGCGCGAGATCAAGCGCAAGAGCGCGACCAACGCCAGGAAGCTGCGCCTGCCCGGCAAGCTCACCGATTGTTCGGGCGAAGGCGGGCGCGAGACCGAGCTGTTCATCGTCGAGGGCGACAGCGCCGGCGGCAGCGCCAAGCAGGCGCGCGATCGCAAGAGCCAGGCGATCCTGCCGATCCGCGGCAAGATCCTCAACGTCGCCTCGGCCAGCGCCGACAAGATCCGCGCCAATTCCGAAATTGCCGACCTCGTCCTCGCGCTCGGCTGCGGCACGCGCAAGGACTGCAACCCGGATAACCTGCGCTATGACCGCATCATCATCATGACCGATGCCGATGTCGATGGCGCCCACATTGCCACCTTGCTGATGACCTTCTTCTTCCAGGAAATGCCCGAGGTGGTGCGGCGCGGGCACCTGTTCCTGGCTCAGCCGCCGCTCTACCGCCTCACCGCGGGCAAGGAGAGCCGCTATGCCCGCGATGATGCCCACCGCGCCGAGCTGGAAGCCACGGTGTTCAAGGGCAAGAAGGTCGAGGTCGCGCGCTTCAAGGGCCTGGGCGAGATGAACCCGCAGCAATTGCGCGAAACCACCATGGCGCCCGAAACCCGCAGCCTCATCCGCATCACTCTGCCGGCCGAGTACGAGCAGCGCGCCAGCGTTGCCCGGCTGGTCGATGAGCTGATGGGCCGCAACCCGGAGCACCGCTTCAACTTCATCCAGAACCGTGCCGCCGAGATCGATCCCGAGCTGATCGATGCCTGAGCGGCGCTTTCCCGATCCGCGCAAGGAGGACATCCTTGCCGGGGATCGGCGCCTCTCACGCCCCGATGCCTCGCTGCCCGATTGGGAAGTGCCCGACAGCGCCTATCGCCCGGTGCCGATCGTGTGGTTCACCGCGGCGATGATCGTGCAGGCGCTGGTGCTGGGCGGCCTGTTCGTGCTGCTGCTGCGCGCGAGTGGCATCTACACCATCGCGCTCGGCGGGTTGGCGAGCGGGTTGATCGCAGGCTGGACCTGGCGGCGCGGCATGGCCGGGGCCGCGGCGGCCTGGCGCTGGGCGACGATCATCATGCTGGGCTTGCAATTCACCCTCGTGCTGCTGGCCGTGACCCCGCGGCTCTAGGAATTGGCAGGGCCGGCGCGATTTTTCTTCGAGGCGGCGTAAGATTGGCGCCGCCGCGCCGACTAAAGGGAGCATGACGCCCACCCGAGACCAGCTCTATCGCGAGGCCGGAGCCGCTTTTGCCCCGGCGCTCGCGCGCCTTGCCCGCACGGTCGAGCGCGATCCCGAGCGAGCGCGCGATCTCGAACAGGAGATGCACTGCGCGCTGTGGGCCAGCCTTGCCCGCTTCGACGGGCGCGCCGCGCTCAAGACCTGGGTCTATCGTGTCGCCCACAATGTCGCAGCCGATCACGTCGCCCGCGCGGTGCGCGGCCCGCGGCGAGTGGCGCTCGAGGAGATCGCCGATCTGCCCGATCCCGGCAATGTCGAGGCCAAGACCGCCGAGGCGCTCGCCCTTGCCCGGCTCGGCGCGCTGATCCGGCGCCTGCCCCCGCCCGACATGCAGGTAATCGTGCTGTGGCTCGAAGGCGAAAGCGCCGCCGCCATCGCCGAGATCACCGGCCTTTCGCCGGGTGCGATCAATGTCCGGGTACACCGGATCAAGGCCCTGCTCGCCCGCCATTTCAACTTTCCCGAACAACCGGAGCAAGACCGATGAGCAGCCCTCCCCTGCCGCTGTGGCACGCCGCTGCTGGCGATGCGACCTTCACCGATCCGGCCGCCTGCGCCGCGCGTGCCGATGCCTTTGCCCGCCAGATCGCGCGGCGCAACCGCCGCGAGCGCTGGGCCGCCTATGTGCAGCTGCCGGTGTGGGGTGCGCTGGCGGCCTTCTTCGCTGCCCGGGGCGAAGCGCTGATCGCTGCCGCCCTTGTGCTGATCGCGCTCGGCCTTCTTGCCGTGCTCGCCAATCTTGCCCGCCGGGCGACGAACCTGCCCGCCCTGCCCGAGGAGCCGTGCCTTGCCCATCTTGCGCGCCAATATCGCCGCCAGCACGCCGCGCTGCGGGCGGTGCCGCGCTGGTATCTTGCCCCGCTGCTGCCCGGCATTGCCGGCTTTTATGCCGCGGTCACCGCCCGCGTGGCCGAGCGCGCGGGCTGGAGCGCGGCGCTGGAGGGCGTGCTGTGGCCCTTTGCCGTCACCTTCGGCCTCTTTGCGATCGTCCTCGTGCTCAATCGCCTCGCCGCGCGCGCACTTGCCGCGGAACTTGCCCGGATCGAGGCGCTTTGCTCGCCCCCGCCTTCGCTCTAAACCAGTGCCCAGCCCCAAGGAGACCTGCCGATGATCCCCCGTGCCCTGTTTGCCGCCGCAGCGCTCGCGCTTGCCTTGAGCCCCGCCGCGCTCTGGGCTGCGCCCGCTCCGCCCGAGCCTGCGCCGGCCGAGGCCACCGATGCTGCCAAGACCCCGCTTGCCGCCCGCGCCGAGGAGGTCGTCGCGCTGCTCAACGGCAAGGTGGAACCCGAGGCGCTGTTCACCGCGGGCTTCCTCAGGGCCGTGCCCCCCGCCCAGCTCAAGGGCCTCATCGCCAGCCTCACCGCGCAGTTCGGCCCGGCGCTTTCCGTTGCTGAGCTGACCCCGCGCGAAGGCGCCCGCGCCGCGCTCGCCATCCGCTTCGCGCGTGGCCTCGCCAAGGGCGGCATCGCGATCGATCCGGGTGAGGACAACAAGGTGAGCGAATTGCTCTTCACCGCGATCGAGCCGGTCGCCGTGGCGGGCGACACTCCCGAGGCGATCGTGGCCGAGCTTGCCGCCCTGCCCGGCAGCGTCAATGCCTGGTTCGCCCCGCTCGATGGTGGCGCCCCGGTGATCGCGCACAATCCCGACACGCCCCTCGCGCTCGGCTCGGCCTTCAAGCTCTATATTCTCGCCGCGCTGGCCGAGGAGGTGAAGGCGGGCCAGCGCAAGTGGAGCGACGTGGTGAGGCTCGGGGCAAGGAGCTATCCCAGCGGGCGCTTGCAGGACTGGCCGGGGGGCGCGCCGCTCACGCTCCACACGCTTGCCAGCCTGATGATCTCGGTCAGCGACAACACTGCGACCGACCAGCTCATCGCCACGCTGGGCCGTGAGCGCATCCTCAAGGCGATGAAGGACAGCGGCCATGCCAATCCTTCTGCCAATGATCCCTTCCTCACCACCCGCGAGCTGTTCCTGCTCAAGAGCCTCAAGAACGAGGAGATCGCCGGGCGCGGCGCCCGCGCGCTGCTGGCCGATCCGGCCATTGCCACCTTTCTTGCCAGCGGCGATCCGCCGCTCGAGACGATCACCGCCGGCTTCGCGCAAGGCCCCAAGGCGCTCCAGCTCGAATGGTTTGCCTCGCCCGCCGATCTTGCCCGGCTGTTTGCCCACATGCGCCGGACCGCCGATCCGGAGGCCTTCCGCATCATGGCGATCAACCCCTCAGCCAGCCCCGGCATCAAGGCGCGCTGGCCCTATATCGGCTTCAAGGGCGGGAGCGAGCCGGGGGTGCTCAACCTCACCTGGCTGCTTCGCGACGAGGCCGGGCGCGACTGGGTGCTGAGCCTGGGGTGGAACAATCCCGCAGCAGCGGTTGATGAAGGCAGGCTCGAGGGCATTGCCCAGCGCATCCTGCTTTTGCCTCGCTGATCTGCCCATCAGAAAAGGGGAGGCCATCCCCCCTTGCGCCGCTCGGCCGGCGCCCCTATCGCTGGCGGCCAAATTCAGTCTCCAAAGGAAACCCGATGAGCGAGCAGCAGCAGCGTTTCGAAGGCACCTCCTCCTACATCGCCACCGAGGATTTGAAGGTCGCGGTCAATGCCGCCGTCACCTTGCGCCGCCCGCTGCTGGTCAAGGGTGAGCCGGGCACCGGCAAGACCGTGCTGGCGCACGAGATCGCCAAGGCGCTGGATGCCCCGCTGATCGAATGGAACATCAAGTCCACCACCAAGGCGCAGCAGGGCCTCTATGAATATGACGCGGTCGCCCGTCTGCGCGATGGCCAGCTGGGCGATGAGCGGGTGCACGACATCCGCAATTACATCAAGAAGGGCAAGCTGTGGGAAGCTTTCACCTCGGAAAAGCTCCCCGTGCTGCTGATCGACGAGATCGACAAGGCCGATATCGAGTTTCCCAATGACTTGTTGCAGGAGCTCGATCGGATGAGCTTCGACGTTTACGAGACGCAGGAGCGCATCGAGGCCAAGGAGCGCCCGATCGTGGTCATCACCTCGAACAACGAGAAGGAACTGCCCGACGCCTTCCTGCGGCGCTGCTTCTTCCACTACATCCGCTTTCCCGATCGCGAGACGATGCAGGCGATCATCGATGTCCACTTCCCCGGCATCCAGAAGGCGCTGGTGAAGAAGGCGATGGACATCTTCTATGATCTGCGCGAGGTGCCGGGCCTCAAGAAAAAGCCCTCGACCAGCGAATTGCTCGATTGGCTCAAGCTCCTGCTCAACGAGGACATGCCGCTCGAGGTGCTGCAAAGCAGCAATCCGGCGAGCGCAATTCCCCCGCTCCACGGCGCGCTGCTCAAGAACGAGCAGGATATCATGCTGTTCGAACGGCTCGCCTTCATGGCCCGGCGCAATCCGAGCTGAGGGCTAACGAGACTGATCTCCGCCAGGTCCACAGGCGCCCCTTGCCCTGCGCGCGGCCCAATATATGGTCGGGGCGGGACTGGAGAGGGCCGATCATGCAGAATTTCCATCGCTTTGCGCTGACCTTGGGGCTGGCGGGCGCGCTTTTTGGTGGTGCGCCGGTCGTTGCCGAGGACAATGGGTCGGCGGCGCGTCCGGTGGCGACCTGGAGCCATGATCGTTCCGGCCTGACCCTGCCCGCGGCGCTGGCCGGGTTCGAGCGCGGCGACAGCGAGCAGTTCGACGAAGACGGCTACAATATCGGCATCGCCTTTGGCGATCCGGCAACGGGCAGTTGGGCAGACCTCTACATCTACCGCGCCGCCCCTGCCTCGGTCGCGGTGTGGGCCGACAGGGCGGCGGCGGGGATGTTTGCCAACCCGATCCTCGGCGATGTCAATGTGAACGCGGTCAAGGTGACACGCTTCACCCCGCCCAATCGCGCGGGCGAGAAAAGCGGCCTCAGGATCGTGACGCCCACCAAAGGCGATCTCACCGCCAGCGGCCTGGCACTGTGGCTGCACGATGGCTGGCTGGTGAAGCTCAGGATGAGTTCCAAGACGCTTGAGGCCGCGGCGCTAGAGGCGCGGATGGTGCAATTCATCAACCTCGTGGCTCTGCCCGATGCCGCCCACCCCGCCCCGGGCTTTGCCGAGATCGCGGACTGCACGGCACCCATGGCGCCGGGCAAGAGAGCAAGGCCGATCAAGCTCGACATGACGGGGAGCATCATGCTCGGCGCAATGCTCAAGGTGGCGCGCGACAAGGAGGCCAAGGCACCGGCAGGCGGAGACGCCGTGTGGTGCCGCGATACCGCCTCGCAGCCGCAATTCGGCATCTACCGCCGCGAAGGGCAGGCCGATCATTACCTGATCGCGCTGGGCGACAGCGGCACCAGCCTATGGGTGAAGGCCTATGACATGGGGCCGCTGATGAAACCGTCCAAAGGCTTTCTGGTCACGCAATCGAACGGGGTGACCGAGGCCGCCTATCCGCCTTTCGACCGGCTGCCCACGCCTCAGCAGGTGCTTGGCCTTCCGGGCAGGGTTGCCCCGATTTATTCGGCAGGGCTGCTGGAGGAGAACCAGGGCACGACGATCACTGTGCCATCCAATTAGGTGGCCTTAGGGGCCTGAGCCCCCGCCAGGCCCGGCCAAGACCCCGATCCAGCCCCCACCTCTGCGGAGCGTCAATGGCAATGTTTCACGTGAAACATTGCAAGAACGTCGCGCGATCGCGGCCAGGCGTCAATCGAAGCTGTAAGCCAGTTCGAAATCGCCCCACCGGCGCCCGCCGAACACCAGCGGGACATAGACATTGCGCACCACCTGATAGGTCTGCCCATCGCCCTCCTGGCGATAGACCGCCATCATGAAGGGCGCGGTGCTGGCCTTGGCCTTGCGATCGATCGCCTCGAACATGATCCGTCCGTTGCGGCAATATTGCGTGTCGTGGGCAAGATCGCCGGTGGGCCGGCGCGAACGTTCGGTAAGGTGGGTGGGCAGAAAGCCGTTCATGTCGGTGCAGGCCGCGGCCAATACGCGGGCATCGCTGGCCTTGGCGCGATCGAGGAAGGGGCGCCATTCGGCATCGGCCCAGTCCGACAGGCGGGTGCGATAGAGCTGCGGATTGGTGCCGGGCACCGGGACATAATCGGTGTCGAACAGCGCCGCCATGGTAAGCGTCCCGCTGGCCAGCGCCGCTTCGGTATGGGCGCGCAGCGCCTGCATGATCTCCTGCGCCTGGGCCACCATCGCGCTGTCCTCGGGCGAGAGGCCGGCCTGGACGATGCGGTCGAACATCTCGCTCGCGGTAATCTCCAGCTCCTCCATCTTGCGATGGGCGCCGTGGAGCCGATCCTCGTTGGCACGCGCGGCGGCATCGAAGCTGGTAAGCACCCGCTGAACCTTGTCGACATGGCCGCTGATCGTGCCGGTGGCGCGGGCGATGAGATCGTTCTGCCGGTCAACCTCCTCAACCAGGGCGCCGACCTTGGTGATCGTGCTTTCGATCTGCCCGACCGAGGCGCGCGCCTCGCCGCTGGCCTTCGAGCCAGCCTCGATCCGCCCGATCACCTCGGCCGCCTCGCTGCCCAGTGCATCGATCGTGGCGGCGATCTCCTCGGTTGCCTTGCGGGTATCCCCGGCAAGGCTTTTGACCTCGGCGGCGACCACCGCGAAGGTGCGCCCGGCCTCGCCCGCGCGCATCGCCTCGATCGTGGCATTCAGGGCAAGGATGTTGGTGGTCTCGGCAATCGCGTCGATATCCTGGGCGCTGCGGCGCACCTGCTCCATCGCCGCGGCAAAGCCGGTGACGTGCTGGCCAAGCGCATCGACCAGTTCGATCAGCCCGGCGATCTGCGCCAGCGAAGACTGGATCAGCGCAGTGCCCTCGCCGAGCCGCTCGATCGCGCGTTCGGAGAGCAGCCGGGCCTCGTCGCTCGCCTCGGCCACCTTCGCCTGATCGGCCTCGAGCGCGCGCACGGTTTCGGCCAGCGCCTCGTGCTCGCTGCGCAGCGCGCGCGAGGAGGCGATCACCGCTTCCACCACCCCGGCCACATCGGTGCAGCCCACCGTCACCGCACCGCAGCTCTCGGGGATCATGCCCAAGGCCCGGGCATTGGTGGTATCGATGGTGATCTCTTTCATGCGGCGCGCCCCTTGTGGTTGCGCTGCAGGCTAGAGGGCGTTTGGTTACCGCCGGGTAAATGCGGCGCCGGCCCAGGCTAGATCACGTAGGAGATCTCGAACTCGCCCCAGCGCCGGCCGGCCAGCACCAGCGGCACGCTGACGAGGCGCACCACGCGGTAATGCGCGCCGTCGCCCTCGTGGCGATAGACCGCCATCGAAAAGGGTTTGGTTGCCTGCTTCACCCACTTGTCGAAGGGCGTGGTGATGATCCGTCCGTTCCGGCAGAATTGCAGATCGTGGGTATAATCGCCGGTCGGCTGGCGGCTGCGGGCGGTGAGATGGGTAGGCATGAAGCCGTTGCGATCATCGCACACCGCCGCGATGATCGCCCCATCGCGTTCCATGGTTGCATCGAGCAGCGGGCGCCAGTGGCGATCGGCCCAGTCGGAAAGGCTGGTGCGAAACAGCTGCGGATTGGTGCCGGGGACGGGGCGGTAATCCTCGTCGAACAGCATCGCCGGGGTGAGCGTGCCATCGGCGAGCGCCGCCTCGGCAATCCGCCTGGCCTCGGCAGCGGCTTCCTCGGCGATCGCCACGATGGCGCTGTCGCGCGGGGAGAGGCCGGCGCCGACGATGTGATCGAACATCACGCTCGCCCGGTCCTCAAGCTCGGCCACCTTGGCATGGACACCGTGGAGCTTGTCCTCATCGGCCTCGCTGGCGCGCTCGAAGCGCACGAGCACATCGTGGACCCGGCCCACATGCGCGCTGATCGTGCCGGTGGCGCGGGCGATCTGGTCGTTCTGACGATCGACATCGCGCACCAGCTCGGCCACGGTGCCGATGGTCTGCTTGATCGCATCGACCGAGGCACGGGCCGAATCGCTCGCCCGGGCGCCCTCGTCGATGCGGGCGATCACCTGTTCGGCCTCGCTCCCCAGCGCCTCGATGGTGCGCGAGATCTCCTCGGTGGCCTTGCGGGTGTGGCCGGCCAGTTGCTTGACCTCGGCAGCCACCACCGCGAAGGTGCGCCCGGCCTCGCCCGCGCGCATCGCCTCGATCGTGGCGTTCAAGGCAAGGATGTTGGTGGTCCCGGCGATCGCGTCGATATCCTTGGCCGAACGCTGCACCTGGGCCATGGCAGCGGCAAAGCTGGTGACATGCTCGGCCAGCGCGCCCACCAGCGCGAGCAGATCGGCGATCCGCGCGAGCGAGGATTCGATCTGCGCCGTGCCCTGTTCGAGCCGGTGGATCGCCTCGGCCGAGATCAGCCTTGCCTCATCGCTCGCCTCGCGCACCCGCTGCTGATCGGTCTCGAGCGCGGCGAAGGTCTCGGCCAGCATCCGGTGCTCGGTGCGCAGCGCGGCGGAGGAATCGATCACCTGCCGCACGATGCCGGCGACATCGCTGCACCCGATCACCACCTCGCCGCAGCTGGCGGCGATGGCGCTGCTGTCGGGCGAGACAACTTTTGCTGCGATATTCATTGGCGATGCCTGCTCCCCCACTATGGCCCCTTCTCCAAAAGGTAGCGCTACCATGCAATTCTTAACGCAAGCCTTGTCCCCTCGCAATTGCGCGGCTGGAAAGGCGCCCCGGCTTGCGCTAGGCCCAGCTCCATGTTCTTCAATTTCGTCGATGAGCTGCGCGCTGCCGGGATCCCGGCCTCGTTCAAGGAGCACCTCACCCTGATCGAGGCGCTCGACCGGGACGTGATCGAGCAGACGCCCGAAGCCTTCTACTATCTCTCCCGCGCCACCTTCGTGAAGGACGAGGGCCTGCTCGACCGCTTCGACCAGGTGTTCAACAAGGTCTTCAAGGGGATCATCTCCGACTATGGCCAGAACCCGGTCTCGATCCCGGAAGACTGGCTCAAGGCCGTGGCCGAGAAGTTCCTCAGCCCCGAGGAGATGGAGAAGATCAAGTCGCTGGGCAGCTGGGACGAGATCATGGAGACGCTGAAAAAGCGTCTGGCTGAGCAGGAAAAGCGCCACCAGGGCGGCAACAAGTGGATCGGCACCGGGGGTACATCGCCCTTCGGCAATTCGGGCTACAATCCCGAAGGCGTGCGCATCGGCGGAGAGAGCAAGCACGGCCGCGCGATCAAGGTGTGGGAAAAGCGCGAGTTCAAGAACCTCGACAACACCCGCGAGCTTGGCACCCGCAACATCAAGATGGCGCTGCGCCGCCTGCGCCGCTTTGCCCGCGAGGGCGCGGCCGACGAGCTTGACATTCCCGGCACGATCGAAGGCACCGCCAAGCAGGGCTGGCTCGACATCAAGATGCGGCCCGAGCGCAGGAATGCCGTCAAGCTGCTGCTCTTTCTCGATGTCGGCGGCTCGATGGACCCCTTCATCAAGCTGGTCGAGGAACTGTTCAGCGCCGCCACCAGCGAATTCAAGAACATGGAGTTCTTCTACTTCCACAACTGCCTTTATGAAGGGGTGTGGAAGGACAACCGTCGGCGCTGGCAGGAGCGCACCAAGACCTGGGACGTGCTCCACAAATATGGGCACGACTACAAGACCATCTTCGTCGGCGACGCGGCGATGAGCCCCTACGAGATCACGCATCCGGGCGGCAGCGTCGAACACATGAACGAGGAAGCCGGCGCGGTGTGGCTGCAGCGCGTGGTCAACACCTATCCTGCGACCGTGTGGCTCAATCCCGTGCCCGAAAAGCAGTGGGGCTATTCGCAATCAACCAAGATGATCAAACAGATCATGAATGATCGCATGTATCCGCTGACGCTCGAGGGCCTTGATGATGCGATGCGCGAGCTGAGCCGCAAGCACGGGGCTTGAGCATAGGCACAAGAGCGCCCCACACCCGCTTCGAGGCCGTCCGCCTTCGGCTCGAAGCCTTCGATCCGGGGACGGGATGGCGGCTTTGGATTTATGAGTTACTCCTTTTCGGCTTCAAGCAAGGCTGGGCCTGCCTGTTCGGCGGCCTGCTGCTGGCGCTGCTGCTGGGCACGCACCTGTTCTATCCCGAAGGTGCCGCGCTCCACCGCTATGATTTCCTGACCCTCGCCGCGCTTCTCATTCAGACCGGGATGCTCGCCTTGCGGCTGGAGACCTGGCGCGAGGCGCGGGTGATCCTGATCTTCCACCTCGTCGGCACGGTTATGGAGCTGTTCAAGACGCAGGCCGGATCATGGACCTACCCCGAGGCGAGCGTGCTGCGCATCGGCGCGGTGCCGCTGTTCTCGGGGTTCATGTATGCGGCGGTGGGGAGTTACATCGCGCGGGTGTGGCGGATCTTCGACTTCCGCTTCACGGGTTACCCGCCTGCGTGGATGACATGGGTCTTGGCGGCGGCGATCTACATCAACTTTTTCACCCACCACTATACCATCGACATCCGCTGGGGGTTGTTCGCCGCCACGGCCGCGATCTTCTGGCGCACCCGTGTCCACTTTCGCAACTGGCGCGCGCATCGCTGGATGCCGCTGCTGGTCGGCTTCGGGCTGGTCGCGCTGTTCATCTGGTTTGCCGAGAACATCGCCACCTTCGCCAATGCCTGGAACTATCCCGGGCAGGAAAAAGGCTGGCGCATGGTCAGCCTCGCCAAATTTGGGAGCTGGTATCTGCTGATGCTGATCAGTTTCGTGCTGGTTGCGCTGGTGCAGCCTGTCCGCGAGCCGGATTAGGCGCCCTTGCGGTCCAGCTCGGCATCGAGGTGCAGGCTGCAGCGCCAGAAGAAGAACGCCGGCACCAGCCCCAGCACCGCTGCGCCATAGAGCACATAGCGCACCGAATCGGCCCCGAAGGCGGGTTGCAGCAGGTCTGACAGGACGCCGAAGAACAGCGGCCCCAGCCCCAGCCCGATGAGGTTCTGGAAGAACAGCAGCGCGGCGGCCGCGATCGCCCGGGCCCTCAGGGGCACCAGCCCCTGCGCGGCGGAATAGGTGGGGCCGTAATAGAGGGAGTTGAACACCGTCGGCAGCAGCAGCAGCGCGAGGGCCAGCGGCCAGCTCGGCGCGTGATAGGCCGCGATCGCGAGCGGCACGGCCAGCGCCATGCCGATCGCCGGGGCGCTGAGCACGTGGCGGCGGTTCTTCGCCCCGAAACGGTCGGCCAGATAGCCCCCGGCCCAGGTGCCGAGGATCCCGGCGAGGCCGCCCAATAGGCCGAACCACAGCCCCACCTCGCCAGGGGTGAGATCATGGGTGCGCTGGAAGAAGATCGTCGTCCAGGTGGTCTTGCCATAGGAGAGGAACGAGGCTGCAGAACCCGCACAGACGAGCAGCACGAAGGCGCGCGAGCGCATCACCTCGGCAAGCGCGGCACCCAGCGGCAGCGCCGGGGCATCGCTGCGCGCCCCAAGGGCTGCGGCGGCATCGGCATGGCGCGGGTCGCGCAGCACGAACCACACCACCAGCGCCAGCGCCACGCCGGGCAAGCCCACCACCACGAAGGCCTGGCGCCAGCCGAGGAAATCGGCGAGCAGCCCGCCGATCACCATCCCCATCAGCGAGCCGATGGGAATGCCGAGCGAATAGAAGGCCAGCGCCGAGGCGCGCCTTTCGGGCGGCACCAGATCGCTGATGAGCGAATGGGCCGGCGGGGTGCAGCCAGCCTCGCCCACCCCCACCCCGATGCGCGCCAGCAGCAGGTGCCAGAAGCTGTGCGCCAGACCGCAAAGCGCCGTCATCCCCGACCACAGCGCCAGCGCAAGGGCGATGAGGCGCGGGCGATGGGTGCTCGGACGGTCGGCCAGGCGGGCGATGGGAATGCCGAGGAAGGTGTAGAACAGCGCGAAGGCCAGCCCCGTCATCAGCCCGATCTGGGTGTCGGAAAGCTTCAGTTCCTGCGCGATCGGCTCGGCAAGGATGTTGACGATCTGGCGGTCGATGAAATTGAAGATATAGACCGTGAGCAGCAGCCACAAGGTCAGCCTGACCGAAGGCAGAGGGCGCGCAGGCGCTGCGGTGGTGGCCATGCCGTCATTCTCTCCCGTCTGCGGCGGCCATGTTTTGGCCCGCTCTCATATTGTCCGCCCGATCCCGCGCGCCGTGCGCAGGCGTGACGCCAATCAGTAAAGCAGGTGCGCGCGCACCTCGGCAACCCATGCCGCCTCGTCATGCGCCGCCATGGCGTCAAGATCCTCGGGGCGTGCCGCCGGATCGTCCACCCATTCGCGCAAACCCGGCCCGCCATTGATGACGTCGATGGCAAGGCGATCAAACTCGTATTCATAGGCAAAGTCACGCCACAGCGGATAGGCGGGGTGGATGAGGCGGATCGCCTTGAAGGCCAGCGCCTGGAGCCGCCACGGCTTGAAGGCATGGTGCTGGTAGAAGGGCCCTTCGGCATGGATCATTAGGGCATTGCACAGCTTTCCTTGATGCTTGTGGAAGGTCGGCTCGAACCAGCAATCGCGCAGGGCGCAGCCATCCAGCCACTCGGGCGCAAGCCGCCGCATTGCCGCCATGACGTCAGCTGCCACAAGATCAGGCGCGCCGAAGAGCACCTCGAGCGGGCGGGTGGTGCCGCGCCCTTCGGACAAGGTCGTGCCTTCGAGCATCACCGTCCCGGCATATGCGCGCGCCATGTTGAGATTCGCGGCGTTGGGCGAAGGGTTGATCCACACCCGCTCGGGCGGCCAGCCCCAGCCCGGGCCCTCGTCCGGCCGCCAGCCCTCCATCGGCACCACCCGATAGGCAAGATCGAGCCCGAAATGGGCGATGAACCAGTGCCCCATCTCGCCCATGGTCAGCCCGTGGCGCATCGGCATGGGCGCGGCGCCGACAAAGCTCTCCTGTCCCGGCACCAGCAGCGTGCCCTCGACCGGGCGTCCGGCGGGATTGGGCCGATCGAGCACCCACACCTCCTTGCCGGCTTTGGCCGCCTCCTCGAGCAGATAGAGCAGCGTGGTGACAAAGGTGTAGATGCGGCAGCCCAGATCCTGAAGATCGAACAGGAACACATCGGCGCTGTCCATCATCGCCGCGGTCGGCCGGCGCACCTTGCCATAGAGCGAGAAGATCGGGATGCCGTAGCGCGGATCGATCTCGTCGGCGGTCTCGACCATGTTGTCCTGCTTGTCGCCCTTGAGCCCGTGCTGCGGGCCAAAGGCGCTGGTGATCGGCACGCCCGCGGCGATCAGCGCATCGAGGCTGTGGACAAGCTCGGCGGTGAGGCTGGCCGGGTGCGCGACAAGGGCGACCCGCCGGCCCTTGAGCTGGCGCAGGAGCTGGGGATCGGCGAGCAGCCGGTCGATACCATTCTTCATGGCCCAAGCGTTGGAACAGCGCCGGGGCAAAGGCAATCCCTTGAGATGGCACGGACGGGAACGATGCTGCAGCGGCGCGGGTTGCATGGGCATGGAAATGGACATCAACTGGGCCAGCGCGCTGGTGGCGGCGTTGTGGGCGATCATCCTTGGCCTTGCCGGGGGCGCGCTGACCGAGATCGGCCCCTGGTATCGCGCGCTCAGGAAACCCGCCTGGCAGCCGCCCGACTGGCTGTTCGGCCCGGCCTGGACGGTGATTCTCGGCCTTGCCGGGTGGAGCTTCTATCTCGGGCTGGAAGGGGCGCCGAGCGCCTCCGCGCGCGCCGGGGTGTGGGCGCTGTTCGGTGCCAATTTCGCCGCGCATTTCGCCTGGTCGCCGCTGTTTTTCAAATGTAAGCGGCCCGATTGGGCGCTCATGGAAGGGGTCGCGCTGTGGCTCAGCGTCGCCGGGCTGGTGGCGGGCCTGCCGCGGCTGGTTGGCGACAGCTTTCCGGGTTGGCTCAACGTGCCCTATCTTGCCTGGGTGAGCTTTGCGCTGGTGCTCAACGCCCGGATCGTGGCGCTCAACCGGCCCTTCGGCAGGGATGGGGCAGCCTAACGTGCGATGATGAGGGTGCGGCCCGCCTCGGCGTGGAAATCAGGCGCCCCCGGGGGAAAGGCGAGCGCCCAATATTGCTTGCGCCCATCGGCTAGCTCGATCACGGCGCTTAAGCCCACCTGCGCCGGGCACTCCAGCGTGGCGGCGATGCTGGCCTCAAGTTCAAGCGCCCCAGCATCTTGCGCGCAGGCGATGGTGATCGCATCGAGGGGTGCATCGCGCATCCCTTCCCGCCAGGAATCAAAATCATAGGCGGCAAAGGCGCCAGAGGGTGAGAGGTTGAACTCGCGATAGGCGCTACCCCCCAGCGGCTGCCAGAAGATCTCGCAGCAGGTGGTCTGCCACAGGCCATCGCGCCGGGCCGGCGGTGCAGGCGGAGGCACGGCGATGGCCTTGATCTTGCCTTCGATCCGGAAGCGTGCCGCGCAGCCTTGCGCGCTCGACATGATCGTCGCGGTCACCGCCCGGACAGGGCCGACATCGCAGCTGCTATGGAGCATCAGCGGGTGCATCGCCGCTTCCTGCCCCCGCCCGCGCGCTGCGGCAAGCCACTTCCCGTCGCGCCCCCGCGCTGATAGGGCCGCGCCCCATGAGCACTGCCAAAGCCCGTTACGAATCCGATCTGCTGCGCCTGCTCGACGAGCGCGGCTATATCCACCAGCTCACCGATGCCGCAGGGCTCGATGCGCTCGCGGCCCGGCAGATCGTGCCCGGCTATATCGGCTTTGATGCCACCGCCCCTTCGCTCCATGTCGGCAGCCTGGTGCAGATCATGATGCTGCGCCGGTTGCAACAGGCCGGGCACAAGCCGGTGGTGGTGATGGGCGGCGGCACCACCCGCATCGGCGATCCTTCCGGGCGCGATGAGAGCCGCCGGATGCTGAGCGACGAGACGATCGAGGCCAATATCCAATCGATCTTCACAGTCTTTTCCAAGCTGTTGAAGTTTGGTGATGGACCTACCGATGCGGTGATGGTGAACAATCATGATTGGCTCGCCCGCCTCGGCTATATCGAGCTGCTCCAGGAAGTCGGCACCCACTTCACCATCAACCGGATGCTGAGCTTTGATTCGGTGCGCCTGCGGCTTGAGCGCGAGCAGCCGCTGACCTTCCTCGAATTCAATTACATGATCCTTCAGGCCTATGATTTCAGGCACCTGGCACGCGAACTTGGCGTGCGCTTGCAAATGGGCGGATCGGATCAATGGGGCAATATCGTCAACGGCATCGAGCTTGCCCGGCGCAGCGACGGGACCGAGCTGTTCGGGCTCACCACCCCTCTGCTTACCACCGCCGACGGGGCCAAGATGGGCAAGACCGCGGCGGGCGCCGTCTGGCTCAACGAGGATCAGCTGCCGGCCTATGATTTCTGGCAGTATTGGCGCAATGTCGATGACCGCGATGTCGGCCGCTTCCTGCGCCTGTTCACCGATCTGCCGCTTGACGAGATCGCCCGGCTCGAGGCACTCGAGGGCGCTGAGATCAATGCTGCCAAGGTGGTGCTGGCCAACGAGATCACCGCGCTGGTGCGTGGGACCGAAGCTGCCGCCCGGGCCGAGGCCACCGCGCGCGAGGCCTTTGCCGGCTCGGGCGCGGGCGCCGATCTGCCCAGCATCGCCACCGGGCCGGAAGGCATGCGCATCGCTGCGCTCCTCACCGAAGTGGGGCTGACCGCTTCCAACGGCGAAGCCAAGCGCAAGCTGGCCGAGGGCGCGGTGAAGCTCGAAGGCACGGCGATCACCGATCCAGCCTTCCTGGTGCTGCCCGCCGAGGGCGAAACGCTGCGTCTCAGCCTCGGCAAGAAGCGCCACGCGCTGGTGCGTCGCTAGCCCCCGGCCCACCCTTGCCCTCCGCACACGCCCGGGGTGGGCCGCGTGCGTTTTACCAATTGTCAGCCTTTCTGCGGCATTGGCCTTTTACATGCCGATACGGAGGGAAGGACTGCATCGCGTGGCTGGCGGAGCAAACCTCAGCGTGACCGAAATGCGCCGCGCGGCGCGCCATCCGGTCAACTATTCGGCGCTGGTGGAGCACTTCGCCCACGGCGACATGCACCTGCATGTGTGCAACCTTTCGGCCCACGGCTTCATGGTCGACAATGCCGAAAGGCTCCAGCGCGGCGACAGGATCATGATTCGCCTGCCGATCGTGGGGCGGATCGAGGCCTATGTCATCTGGACGCGCGACGTGCGCGCCGGCTTCCAGTTCGAACGGATCATCCGGCTCGACGATTTCCTTGCCATCATCGACCAGCTCCAGCCCAATCCGCGTCTGCGCCGCCCGCGATAGGTCAGCCTTGTCCACGCCAAGTTTCGCCTGCTTGGCAGCGGCGCGTCCGCCTGCCATGGGCGCACTGTGACCGATCCCACCTCCCCGCTCAAGATCGCCGATTACCGCCGCTACTGGCTCGCCCGCTTCCTCGCGGTGTTTGCGACCATGGCGATGGTGGTACTGCTGGGCTACCAGCTCTACGAGGTGGCGCGCGCCGATTATGGCATGAGCGTGGCCGAAGCCTCGTTCCAGCTGGGCCTTCTGGGCCTGGCGCAATTTGTGCCGCTGCTGGTGCTCACCCCCATCGCGGGGCTGGCCGCCGACCGCTTTGACCGCCGCCACGTTGCCGCCTTTGCCAATGCCATCGATGCGGCAGTCGCCGGACTGCTGGCGCTGCTGACCTGGCAGGACGCGCTGACGCTGCCGATCCTCTTTGCCTTGTCCGCCGCGCATGGCACGGCGCGGGTCTTCGTCGGCCCGGCGATGAGCGCGATTGCCCCCAACATCGTGCCGGCTGCGCTCTTGCCGCGGGCGATCGCCTTTTCCTCGATCGCCTGGCAGAGCGCGAGCGTGATCGGCCCGGCGGTGGGCGGGCTGATCTTCGCCCAGAGCGCCTGGCTGCCCCACGCGCTTTCGGCCGGGCTGCTGCTCGCGGCGGGAGGCCTGATCCTCACCGTGCGCCCGATCAGGGCCGCGCAGGAGGGGCCGCCCCCCAAACCGCTGCGCCAGATCATCGAGGGGCTGGCCTATGTCTGGCGCGAGCGCTTCCTGCTCGGCTGCATCACGCTCGACCTGTTCGCGGTGCTGCTCGCCGGGGCAACCGCGCTCTTGCCGGTGTTCGCGCGCGACATCCTCCATGTCGGGCCGGAAGGCCTGGGGCTGATGCGCGCCGCCCCGGCGCTGGGCGCGGCCGCCGTGGCGCTGTGGCTTTCCTTCCGCCCGCTCACCCGCGGGGTCGGGGCCAAGATGCTTTGGGCGGTGGGGGCCTTCGGCGCGCTCACCATCGCCTTTGCCTTCTCGCGCCACTTCCTCCTCTCGCTCGCCATCCTCGCAGCGCTCGGGGCGGTGGACATGGTCTCGGTCTTCATCCGCAGCTCGCTGGTGCAATTGTTCACCCCCGATGACCGGCGCGGGCGGGTCTCGGCGATCTCGGGCCTTGCGATCTCGGCCTCGAACGAGCTGGGCGAGCTGCAATCGGGCCTTGCCGCGGCCCTGCTCGGCGCGGTCGGCGCGGTTGTCTTCGGCGGCGCAGGTGCGATAGTCGTCACCCTGATATGGGCATGGTATTTCCCCGAATTGCGCCGGGCGACCAGCTTTGAACCCGAGGCGCTCAAGCAAGAGGTATCGACATGAAGGCTGACAGCATCCTCGCCACCATTGGCGGCACCCCGCATATCCGCCTTGCGCGGATGTTCCCCGATCACGAGGTGTGGGTGAAGTCGGAGCGGGCCAATCCGGGCGGCTCGATCAAGGATCGAATTGCGCTCGCCATGGTCGAGGATGCCGAGGCGAGCGGCGCGCTCAAGCCCGGAGGCACGATCATCGAGCCGACCAGCGGCAACACCGGGATCGGCCTTGCCATGGTCGCCGCGGTCAAGGGCTATCGCCTGATCCTGGTGATGCCCGAGAGCATGTCCATCGAGCGGCGGCGGCTGATGCTCGCCTATGGCGCGCGCTTCGATCTCACCCCGCGCGAGAAGGGCATGCGCGGGGCGATCGAACGCGCGCAGGAACTGCTCGAGGAGATCCCCGGCGCGTGGATGCCGAGCCAGTTCGACAATCCCGCGAACCCCGCCGTCCACGCCCGCACCACCGCGCGCGAGATCCTCGCCGATTTCGCCAAGGCCCCGATCGACGTGCTGATCACCGGGGTGGGCACCGGCGGGCACCTGACCGGCTGCGCCGAGGTGCTGAAGGAGCATTGGCCGGCCATGAAGGCCTATGGGGTCGAGCCGGAACTCTCGCCGGTGATCAGCGGCGGCCAGCCCGGCCCGCACCCGATCCAGGGGATCGGCGCGGGCTTCATCCCCGGCAATCTCCACACCAATGCCATCGACGGCGCGATCACGGTCGGCGCCGAGGAAGCCAAGGAGATGGCCCGCCGCGCCGCGCGCGAGGAAGGGATGCTGGTGGGGATCTCAAGCGGGGCGACGCTGGCGGCGATCGCGAAAAAACTGCCCGAGCTTGCCGCCGACAGCAGGGTGCTGGGCTTCAACTACGATACCGGCGAGCGCTACCTCTCGGTGCCCGATTTCCTGCCCGTAGAGTAGTCCGCACCAAAGCCGGGCTGGCGCGGGGCGAGAGCCTTTGCGCCCACCCGGCGTGCCCTTTTCCTTGCCCCCACGCGCGCGCGCGTCTGGCACAAGGGGGGCTGCGGCTCCCCGCCAAGGCCGGCAGCGCAGGGTGCAAGCGCAGGAGATTCGCCCCGGCGCGTAAACCCTTTGCTTATCCGATCGGGCTAGACCCTCGGCCACGCCCTGCGGCGCTTGCCTGCTCTTGCGGAAAACCTTGCGACCATGAAGTTCATCAAGCTCGAATCGCGTGGCGGAAACTACCTCGTCGTGGCCGAGAACGTCGCTTGGCTGCGCAGCGCCGAAAACGGCCAGACCAGCGTCGGGATCAAGGGCGGGCAGCCGCTGCTGGTGGTCGGCTCGATCGAGGAAGTGGCGGCCAAGCTGCTGGCCGGGGCCGCCGAGGGCGAAGCGCCTGCGCCAGCCGTAACTCCTGATGGGGCCGCACGCACCCCCGCGCCTGCCCCGACAGCCGAGCCGCTGACAACGCAGCCCGCCCCAGCGCCGGCCCCAGCGCCTGCGCCCGTTGCGCAGCCAGTTGTCGCACCTGCCGCCAAAGCGCCGCCAATAGCCGAAACGCCACCTGTCGGCCCGTCGGATGCTGCACCCTCGCCGCCACCCTCCCCTGGCCCGGGCGAGCCGCGCCCTGCCCCGCCTGCCCGACCGCGCCCGGCGCGCAGCCACGGCATGAGCCTTGCCGACCGGGTGGCGCGCGCCGCCGCTCCCAAGGTGAGGCAGGAAACCCAGCGCTTCATGGGCCTTGCCGACTAGCGCTGGCGCGGCGCCGCCTGGCGCGCTGCCAGGCGGCGCCTTTCTTGCATCAGGCGGCGGTGGCGAAGGCCTCGGGCGGCAGCTTCATCATCACCTCGCTGCCCGCCTCGAGCTTGCGCCGCAGCGCCCCGGCATCGGGGAGGAAACGCTCAGCATAGTAATCGGCCGAGACCAGCTTGGCCTCGTAAAAGGCCTTGTCCTCTGGGTTGCCGGACAGCTTCTCCAGCGCCACCTTGGCCATCTTGAGCCAGAAGAAGCCGAGCGTGACGATCCCCATGATGTGCATGTAGTGATGCGCACCCGCGCCGAGGTGGTTGGGGTTGGCAAGCGCGTTCTGCATGAACCACATGGTCGCCGCCTTCTGTTCGCCCAGCGCTTTTTCAAGCCGCTCGGCAATCGGCTTCAGGCGCTCGTCCTGCTTGGCCGCAGCGATTTCCTCATCGATCATGGCAAAGAACAGCTGGATCGCCTTGCCCCCGCCGGCGGGCAGCTTGCGGCCGCACAGATCCATCGCCTGCACGCCATTGGTGCCCTCGTAGATCATGGCGATGCGGCTGTCACGCACGAACTGTTCCATCCCCCATTCGCGCACATAGCCATGCCCGCCATAGACCTGCTGCATGTTGGTGGCGATCTCATAGCCCTTGTCGGTGCCATAGCCCTTGATCACCGGGGTCATCAGGCCGATGAGCAGATCGGCCTTCTCGCGCTCCTCGGCCGTGGGGGCCTTGTGGGTGAGATCGACCTGGAGCGCGCCCCACAGGCACAGGGCGCGCATGCCCTCGGTGAAGACCTTGGCGTCCATCAGCATCCGCCGCACATCGGGGTGGACGAAGATCGGATCGGCCTTGGCCTCGGGATCGGCCGGCCCGGTCAGCGCCCGGCCCTGGCGCCGCTCGAGCGCGTAGCGCACCGCGTTCTGATAGGCGACCTCGGCCTGGGCATAGCCCTGGATCCCCACCCCGAGCCGCGCGGCGTTCATCATGATGAACATGGCGGCAAGGCCCTTGTTCTCCTCGCCCACCATGTAGCCGGTGGCGCCATCGTAATTGAGCAGGCACGTGGCGTTGCCGTGGATGCCCATCTTCTTCTCGATCGAGCCGCAGGTGACGGCATTGCGCTTGCCCGGATTGCCGTTCTCGTCGAGCAGGAACTTGGGCACGATGAACAGCGAGATGCCCTTGGTCGAATCGGGCGCGCCCGGAGTCTTGGCCAGCACCAGGTGGATGATGTTGCTGGTGAGGTCATGCTCGCCGGCGGAAATGAAGATCTTGGTCCCGGTGATCGCATAGGTGCCATCGCCATTGGGCACGGCCTTGGTGCGGATCAGCCCAAGATCGGTGCCGCAATGCGGCTCGGTGAGGTTCATCGTGCCCGACCATTCGCCCGAGACCATCTTGGGCACATAGGTCTTCTTCTGCTCTTCAGAACCCTTGGCGAGGATCGCCGCGATCGCCCCGTTGGTAAGGCCGGGATACATCGCAAAGGCCTGGTTGGCGGTGCCGGTGTATTCCTCGAGCACGAAGGCGAGCACATGCGGCAGGCCCTGCCCGCCGAACTCCTCGGGCTGGGCGAGCGTGCCCCAGCCGCTCTCGACATAGGCCTTGTAAGCCTCCTTGAACCCCGGCGGGGTGGTGACCGAGCCATCCTCGTGCCGGGTGCAACCATGCTCGTCACCGATCTGGTTGAGCGGCGCGAGCACCTCGGCGCAGAACTTGCCGGCCTCGTTGACGACGCTGTCAATCACGTCTGGCGTGGCGTTCTCGAAGCCCGGAAGATTGCCGTAGCTGGCAAGGTCGAGCAGTTCGTTGACAACAAACCGGGTGTCGCGGGTGGGCGCGGTGTAGGTCGGCATGGTTCGTTCCCTTGAATGAACAGGCTGAAATGCTTGGCAGGCGAAGATGCAGCGATGGACTAGGCCGAGGGCGCAGGCCCCAGCTTCTCGATCATCGCCACGAATTCGGTGAGTTCCTTGATCGAGGAATCGATGTCGTCGCGCTGCTTCTTGAGCTTGGCGATATGCGCGCGGCATTTCTCGATGGTGACACGACGCTGCTCGACTCGGCCATCGCCAAGGTCATAAAGATCGATCATCTCGCGGATTTCGTTGAGCGAGAAGCCGACGTTCTTGGCGCGCATGATCCAGGCCAGCCGGGCGCGGTCGCGCTTGGAATAGACCCGGGTCAGCCCCACCCGCGCCGGGCTGATCAGCCCCTCGTCCTCATAAAAGCGCAGCGCCCGGGCGGTGCAGCCGAATTCCGAGGTGAGATCGGAAATGCTGAACTGCTCGCGCGCGTGCTTGTCGGGCCGATCAAGGTGGGCACCGTGGTGGAGCGGTTCGGCAGGCGCGCTGGCCTTGCCGGGGGTATCGTCTTGGGCGGGAGCACTGGCCATGCCTCCCCTTACCTTCCCTTTACGTGAGCGTCAAGTTTTGACCTTTACGAGAACAGGCCCCTCCGCGCGCTGCACAAGCGCGCGGTAGAAGCAGCTTGCCGCACCCGTGTGGCAGGTCGGTCCGGCCGCGCGGGCGCGGATCACCAGCGCGTCCTGATCGCAATCGACGAGGATCGATTCGACCACCAGCACATGGCCCGAGGTCTCGCCCTTCATCCACAGCCTGCCGCGCGAGCGCGACCAGAAATGCACTCGCCCGCTCGCCAGCGTTGCCTCCAGCGCCTCGGCGTTCATGTGCGCCACCACCAGCACTGCGCCCGAGGCATGGTCGGTGACGACCGCGGTGATCAGCCCGTTGGCATCGAACTTCGGGGCAAAGACGCTGCCCTGCTCGCGCTCGGCTGTGGTCAAGGGATGATCGCTCACCTTCCGGCTCCCCGGCTCCTCGTTGCGGCGCACCTGCCTTAAAGCACCGCTCATGCGCGGATTGTTGCAGCTTCACAACAGCGCGCGCAAAAAAATCCGCGAAGCTTCGTAGCTCTCTTTCGTGATCGTGCTGTCGGTGAAACAAGAGCATCAGAACCTTCGCAAGGGGTTCTCCACCAGACACAGGCACCGCCCGGTGCCAGGTTCAGGGGGTGATCGGCGGCCAGATGGCAGCGGGGTGCCAACGGCGCTGATCGAACGATGAGGGACACGATCCCGGTGGCCAAGTTAGGGGGTGGCCACCGAGGCCCGGCAAGGGCGGATCGGCTCTGTTTCGTCACGTCGCGCCCGGGGTCTTGATGGCCCCGGGCGTTGTGTTTTGCGAAAAGCCCCCATCCACCCCCGCCTCGACCCGGGCAAAACAGGCCACCGCGATGCGCGCCGGGCCTGCCGCGCGCAGCGCGGCGATGCAGGCGCGGCTGGTGGCGCCGCTGGTGAGCACGTCATCGACGAGAATCACCGCCCGGCCGGCCACCCGATGCGCCCGGCGCGGCGCGAGCCGGATCGCGCCGTCAAGCGCCTCCGCGCGCGCAACGCGTCCCAGCCCGCCAAGGCGCGGGGTGCGGCGCGGCCGCTCGAGCGCGTCTAGCAGCACCTCGCCCTTGCCGAGCCGCGCCAGCTCGCGCGCCAGCAGCGCCGCCTGGTTGAACCCCCGCTGCCACAGGCGCCAGCGATGGAGCGGCACCGGGATCAGGAGCGGCGGAGCCTCGCCGGGAGGCACCAGCGGCAGGCGCGCCGCGATCAGCTGCGCGAGCAGCCGCGCCAGGGCGGTGCGCCGGCCGTGCTTGAAGGCCAGCACCAGGTGCCGCGCGGTCGGGTTGTAGAGCGTGGCGGCATAGACGGGCACGCCTTCCCCGCCTTCCTCGAGCGGGCCGCCGGGCAGATCGAGCAGGGCCCAGCAGGCGGCGCACACCCCCACCTGGCTGGCGAGCGCCTCTCCGCAGCAAGGGCAGCGCGGCGGATAGACGAAGTCCACCAGCGGAGCGAGCGCCTCGGCAAGATCGGCGATCGTGGCCATGGCGCAAGCTCTCGCATGGCTTGCGCCGCGCTGGCAAGCGCGGCAGGGCGGCTTTGATGACCACGCCGCACGTGCCGCAGATCTTTGCCGAACGCCGCCGCCAGGCCCGGCTGGCGCGCGCCGCGGCGCGCCAGCGCCAGCGCGGCGATGCGGCGCGCTTCCTGATCGAGGAGATCGGCGCCGACATGATCGAGCGCCTCTCCTTCCTGCGCTTTGCGCCCATGCGCGCGCTGGTGATCGGCCCCTACCCCGCCCCGCTTGCGGCCTATCTTGCGCAAGGGGGCACGCCGCCGCTGATCGCCGAGCGGGCCGATCCTGCCCAGCCGCTGGAAGGCGGGCCCTTTGATTTCATCGGCGTGGTGGGCCAGCTTGATGCCGTCAACGATCTTCCCGGCGCGCTCATCCAGATCAACCGCGCGCTCGCCCCCGGCGGGCTGGCGATCGCGAGCTTCCTCGGCGGGCAGAGCCTTGCGACACTGCGCGCGGCGATGCTGGCCGCCGAGCCGGAGCGGCCCGCCGCCCGGCTGCACCCCATGGTCGATGCCCGCGCCGCCCCCGCCCTGCTCCAGCGCGCCGGATGGAAGGATCCGGTGGTTGACAGCCACGTGCTGGCGGCGCGCTATGCCAGCCTCGAACGGCTGGTTGCAGACCTGCGCGATCAGGGGCTCGGCAATGCCCTTGCCTACCCGGCCGCGCCGCTTGGCCACGCCGCGTTTGCCCGGGCGCGCGCCGCCTTTGCCGCCCGGGCCGAGGCCGATGGCAAGGTGCGCGAGACCTTCGAGATCATCACGCTGACCGGGCGGCGTTCGCGCGCCGGCACCTAGCCTGCTGCCAGCGCCGGCGCTTCAAGTGCTGCTTGGGCTGCCGCCAGCCGCGCAATCGGCACCCGATAGGGCGAGGCGCTGACATAATCGAGCCCGACCCGCTCGCAGAAGGCGATGCTCGCCGGATCGCCGCCGTGCTCGCCGCAGATGCCGAGCTTGATGTCGGGCCGGGTCTTGCGCCCGCGCGCTGCCGCCAGTTCCACCAGCTGCCCCACCCCTTCGACATCGAGGCTGACAAAGGGATCGCGCGGGAAGATGCCCTTGTCGACATAGACCGAGAGGAACCGCGCCGCATCATCCCGGCTCACGCCCAGCGTGGTTTGGGTGAGATCATTGGTACCGAAGGAAAAGAACTGGGCTTCCTCGGCGATCTCGCCGGCCATCAGCGCCGCGCGCGGCAGCTCGATCATGGTGCCAACGAGGTAATCGACGCGGGTGCCGGTCTCGGCAAAGACCGCTTCAGCTTCCCTCGCCACCAACGCCTTGAGGAGCGTCAGCTCGCGCCGCGTGGCCACCAGCGGGATCATGATCTCAGGGAGCGGCGCCGCACCGCTCGCCTGCTTGACCGCGCAGGCCGCCTCGAAGATCGCGCGGGCCTGCATCGCGTAGATTTCGGGGAAGGTGATCCCCAGCCGGCAGCCGCGGTGGCCGAGCATGGGGTTGAACTCATGCAGCTCCGCCGCCCGGCGCTTGAGGTGATCCACTCCAAGGCCGGTGGCATCGGCAAGCTCGGCAAACTCCTCGTCGGCATGGGGCAGGAATTCGTGCAGCGGCGGATCGAGCAGGCGGATGGTGCAAGGCAGGCCCGCCATGACTTCGAAGATGGCGATGAAATCGCCGCGCTGCTCGGGCAGCAGCTTGTCGAGCGCGCGCCGCCGGGCGGCCTCGTTCTCGGCCAGGATCATCTGCCTTACCAGCGAGATGCGCGAGGCTTCGAAGAACATGTGTTCGGTGCGGCACAGGCCGATCCCCTCGGCCCCGAACTGGCGCGCCATGCGGCAGTCCTCGGGCGTCTCGGCATTGGTGCGCACCTTCATCCGGCGGATCGCATCTGCCCAAGCCATCAGTGTGCCGAAATCGCCGGCCAGCTCCGGCTCGACCGTGGGGACGATCCCGAGCATCACCTGCCCGGTGCCGCCATCAAGCGTGATGGCATCGCCTTCCTTGAGCTCGGTGGTGCCGATCCTGACGGTGCGGGCGGCGCGATCGATCGAGACAGCGCCCGCGCCCGAAACGCAGGGGCGGCCCATGCCGCGGGCGACCACCGCCGCGTGGCTGGTCATCCCCCCGCGCGCGGTGAGGATGCCCTGGGCGGCGTGCATTCCGTGAATGTCCTCGGGGCTGGTCTCGACCCGCACCAGGATCACCTTCTCGCCGCGGCCCGCCCATTGCTCGGCGGTATCGGCATCGAGCACGATGCGCCCCGCCGCCGCCCCCGGTGAGGCGGGCAGGCCGGTGGTGAGCACCTGGCGTTCGGCCTTGGGATCGAGAGTCGGGTGAAGCAGCTGATCGAGCGCCATGGGATCGACCCGCCGCACCGCCTCGCGCTGGTCGATCAGGCCCTCGTGCACCATGTCCACCGCCATCTTGAGCGCTGCCTTGGCGGTGCGCTTGCCCGAACGGGTCTGGAGCATCCACAGCTTGCCGCGCTCGACGGTGAACTCGATGTCCTGCATGTCGCGGTAGTGGCGTTCGAGCAGGTCGAAGACGCGGGCGAGTTCGGCATAGGCCTCGGGCAGCGCCTCCTCCATCGAGGGCGCCTTGGCCCCCGCCGCCTCGCGCGCCGCCCGGGTGAGGTATTGCGGGGTGCGGATGCCGGCGACCACGTCCTCGCCTTGGGCGTTGATGAGATATTCGCCGTAATAGGCGCGCGCGCCCGTAGCGGGATCGCGGGTGAAGGCAACCCCGGTGGCGCTGGTCTCGCCCATGTTGCCGAACACCATCGCCTGCACGTTGACCGCCGTGCCCCAATCGCCGGGAATGTCGTTCAACCGCCGATAGACCTTGGCGCGCTCGGAATCCCAGCTTTCGAACACCGCCCGGATCGCGCCCCACAGCTGCGCGTTCACGTCCTGCGGAAAGTCGTGGCCCAATTCCTCGGCAACGATGCGCTTGTAGGCGCCGACGAGGGCCTGCCAGTCCTCCGCCGCCATCTCGGTATCGTTGATGAACCCCTTGTCTTCCTTGGCGATCTCGAGCGCTTCCTCGAACAGGCCGTGATCGATCCCGAGCACCACGTCGCCATACATCTGGATGAAGCGGCGATAGGAATCCCAGGCAAAGCGGGCATCGCCCGAGGAGGCGGCAAGGCCCTCGACCGTCGCGTCATTGAGGCCGAGGTTGAGCACCGTGTCCATCATCCCCGGCATCGAGACCCGTGCGCCCGAGCGCACCGAAACGAGGAGCGGGTTGGCCGGATCGCCAAAGCGCTTGCCCACCGCGGCCTCGATATGGGCCATGGCGACGGCGACCGCATTCTTGAGGCTATCCGAAAAATCGCCCCTGTCCTTCAGATAGGCAATGCATTCCTCGGTGGTGATGGTGAAGCCCGGGGGCACCGGCAGGCCGATGCTGGCCATTTCGGCAAGGTTGGCGCCCTTGCCGCCCACCACGGCCTTGTCCTTCTGGCGCGGATCGGAATGGTCGGCATTGCCGCCGAAGGGATAGACGGTCTGCACTTCACCTCATCCTGTCCTGCCCCGCGCCCGGCCCCGCGCGATGGGCGGGGAAGGACAGGGGAAACGCGAAACTCATCCCTCGATGCGGCTGAAATCGGCAACCCGGTGCACCGCATCGCGGAAACGGGCGAGCAGGGCAAGCCGCGCCGCGCGCTTGCTGGCATCGGGATCGTTGACGGTCACCTCATCAAAGAAACGGTCGATGGGCGCGCGCAGGGTGGCCAGCGCGGCCATGGCCTCGGTGAAGCGCTCAGCCGCTACCGCCGCCTCGGCGCGGGGCGTGGCGACAGCGAGCGCGTCGATCAGCGCCTGTTCGGCCGGTTCGGGGGTGTAGGCGACAGCAGCTTCAGCGCCTTCGGCCTCGAAGCCTTCCTTCTTGAGAATGTTGGCGGCGCGCTTGTAGCCAGCGAGCAGGTTTGCCCCGTCCTCGGTGGCGATGAAGTCCTGCAGCGCATGGACGCGGGCGAGCAGGCGGACGAGATCGTCCTCGCCGCCCAGCGCGAACACGGCGTCGATCAGATCGTGACGGACGCCAGCCTCGCGCTGCTGCACCTTGAGGCGATCGGCGAAGAAATCGAGCAACTCGCCTTCGGCCACCGACATCCTGAGGCCGTTTTCGGTGATGAGACGAATGATGCCCAGCGCCGCGCGGCGCAGCGCGAAGGGGTCCTTCGATCCGGTAGGCTTCTCGTCGATGGCAAAGAAACTTTTGAGCGTATCGAGCTTGTCCGCGAGGCTCACCGCCACCGTCACCGCGGCGGTCGGCACCTCGTCACCCTGGCCGACCGGCTTGTAGTGATCGCGGATCGCTGCGGCGACTTCGGCGGGCAACCCCTCTTTCGCCGCATAATAGCCGCCCATCAGGCCCTGAAGTTCGGGAAACTCGCCCACCATCTCGGTGACGAGATCGGCCTTGGCGAGGCGCGCGGCCTGTTCGGCCAGATCAGGATCGGCCTTGACGATCCCCTCCTCGCACAGCCAACGCGCCAGTTTGGCCACCCGCTCGACCTTGTCGGCAAGCGTGCCGAGCTTCTCGTGGAAGGTAATGCGCGAGAGCTTCCTGGCATGTTCGGCAAGCGGGGTCTTCTGATCCTGCTCCCAGAAGAAGCGCGCATCCGAAAGCCGCGCGGCGAGCACCTTGCGGTTGCCGTCCACCACCACCGCCGGATCGCGCGCGGCGATATTGGCCACACACACGAAGGCATCGGCAAGCCCGCCCTCGGGGCGCTCGCAGACGAAATATTTCTGGTTCACCCGCGCGGTGAGCTGGATCACCTCGCCCGGCACCTCGAGGAAGGCGGGATCGAAACGCCCGAGCAGCGGCACCGGCCATTCGGTCAGCCCAGCGTTCTCGACCACCAGGCCCTCATCCTCGACGAGCGTGAGGCCCGCCGCAGCCGCGGCGGCGCGCGCGCCTTCGCGGATGAGGCTTTGCCGCTCCTCATGATCAACGATCACATGGGCCGCGCGCAGCGCCGCGGGATAATCGCCAACCCGGGCGATGGTGATGGGGCCGGGCGCATGGAAACGGTGGCCCAGCGTGGTGCGCCCGGCGACAATGCCGCCGACCTCGCAGGGCACCACCTCGTCATCGAGCAGGGCCACGATGCCCGAAAGCGGGCGCACCCAGCGCAGCGAATCGGGCTTGAGTGATGCTGCCCCCCAGCGCATCGACTTGGGCCATGAAAAATCGCGGATGATCGCCGGGATCGCTTCTGCCAGCACCGCAGCGATCGGAAGCCCCGGCCGATCGATCACGGCAAACCAGGTCTTGCGGCCCTTGACCTCGCGCAGCTCGAGCGCGTCGCGGGCGACGCCCTGCTTGCGGCAGAAACCCTCGATCGCGGCATCGGGCGCGCCTTCGGGCGGGCCCTTGGCCTCCTCGCGCACTGCTTCGGTGGCAAGCGGCAGAGCGCGCGCGATCAGCGCCAGCCGCCGCGGGGTGGACCACACGGCAAGATCGCCGGGCACAACGCCGGCAGCCTCGAGTGCGCGCCGGAACAGCCTTTCGAGTTCCGCACGCGCACCGGCCTGCATCCGCGCCGGGATTTCCTCGCACAGGAGTTCGAGCAGGAAATCGGCCATCACACGAGGCTCCAGCCCGGGTGGCGCGCCTGCCATTGCGGCGCCATCATGCTGGCATAGGCCTCGCAGCTTGCCCGGGCGAGATCGCGCACCCGGCCCATGTAGCTGGCGCGTTCCTGCACGCTGATCACCCCGCGCGCCTGCAACAGGTTGAAAATGTGGCTGGCCTCGACCGCCTGTTCATAGGCCGCGATCGGCACGCCCGCGGCCAGGGCATTGCGGCATTCGGTCTCGGCCATGGCGAAGGCCTTGAACAGCCCCTCGGTACCGGCGACCTCGAAGTTCCACTTCGACATCTGCCGCTCGTTCTCGAGGAACACGTCACCATAGGTGACGAGTCCTTGTTGGCCAACCGCTTCGCCACTTGAGGCCGGAGGGCTACTAAAAACAAGGTCATAGACGTTATCGACGCCCTGGAGATACATCGCCAGGCGTTCAAGCCCATAGGTCAGCTCGCCCGAGACCGGCTTGCAATCGAACCCGCCCATCTGCTGAAAGTAAGTGAACTGGGTGACTTCCATCCCGTCGCACCACACTTCCCAGCCCAGCCCCCAGGCGCCGAGCGTGGGGCTTTCCCAGTCATCCTCGACAAAGCGGATATCATGCGCCAGCGGATCGATGCCGATCGCGGCGAGGCTTTGCAGATACAGATCCTGAATGTCCGGAGGCGAGGGCTTCAGGATCACCTGATACTGGTAATAGTGCTGCAGGCGGTTGGGGTTTTCGCCATAGCGCCCGTCGGTCGGGCGGCGGCAGGGCTGGACGAAGGCGGCGTTCCAGGCTTCCGGACCAAGCGCGCGCAGCGTGGTGGCGGTGTGGAAGGTGCCCGCCCCCATGCGCATGTCATAGGGCTGGAGAATGAGGCAGCCCTTAGCGCTCCAGAAATCGTGCAGCGTCAGGATCATGTCCTGGAACGAACGCGCTGGATCGCGGGCTGGCGGGGCAAAGGCTGGCAGGGCAGTCATGGCGGCCCGCCATGGCGCAAGGGTCGGCAAGCGTCAATGATGCAGCGCAGCACAAGGCGGGGAGTGCGCCACCCCCGCGTCACGTTGGAGCGACAAAATGTCAGGTGCGCTTGACATAGTCAGCGAATCGCGACATATAGTCATGTAAACCTGACACCAAGTCGCATTGACCTGACGGAGGTGCCCGATGCCCTACAACCCCAAGGCCTTCACACAGGACGACCGGACCTGGTCCTATAACGCCCTGTGGCTGGGGCTGCCCTTATCGATGCTGCTGCTGGCGAGCATGCATTTCGAGGCCCTGTCTTTCCTCACCACGATTACGGGAGGCTTTGTTTGCGGCACACTTATCGGAGCGGTCTTTGCCGGTTCGCAAGACGAGGTCTTCCGCGCCGAGGTTGCATTTGGCGCTAATTTTGCGCTCGCCTTTGCCGGGCTCGCCCTGTTTGTGCAGATCGTGCCGTGGACCCGCGATTATGTCTACGACCCGAGCGTGATGCTCGCGATCATGGCGCTGATCTTTCATGTGGCGATCGCCTATCGCCGAATCCGGGACCGTTGAGCGCATGAAGAACCGCCTCAAAGTCCTGCGCGCCGAACGCGACTGGAGCCAGGCGGAACTCGCCGGCCGGCTCGATGTGTCGCGCCAGGCGGTCAACGCCATCGAGACCGGCAAGCACGATCCCTCCCTCCCCCTCGCCTTCCGCATCGCCCGGCTGTTCGGCCTGCGGATTGAAGACATTTTCATCGATGATGGAGACACCCCATGATCCTCCGCAGGCCTGAGGGCCTTGGCCCCGGCGAGGTGCGCAGCCGCCAGCGCGCCCGGCGCCAGCTCGCCTATCTCATCACCGCCGGCGCTGTCGGCGGCGTGATCGGCCTCATCACCGGGGCCTTCGACGAGGGTGATGGCAACCTGTTTGCCGGGAACTGGGCCGCGCTTGCGCTCGATCCGGCGGTGGCCATCCTGCTCGCGGTGCTGCTCGCCTTCGGCTTTGTCGCGCTGCCGCTCTATGGCTTTCGCACCATCGATGAGCTCAAGCGCGCGCAGAGCCTGATCGGCTTTACCGGCGGCGTCCTTGCGGTGCTGGCGGGCTTTCCGATCTGGGCGGTGCTACACGCCGGGGGGCTTGGCGCTGCGCCCCATCCTTTCGGCGTATGGCTGCTTGCCTTTGTCGGCATGGGCCTGTCCTATCTCTACGCGCTCTGGCGGCATTGACCGCAAGAATGCCACCTTCCCTGTTTCACCTGCCCGTCCCTCCCACCCCCCAAGCCCGATTGCTGAAAGGAACTGCCATGAAACTGCGCCACCTGCTCGCCCTTGCCGCCGCGCCCTTCGCCCTGCTCGGCGCGCCCCCGATCCTTGCCGAGACGCCCGCGGCCACCGCCACCGCCAGCACCACAGCCACGCCGGCGCGCGGGCCGGCGCTGTGGCAGGTCGCCGACGAGGACACCACCATCTACCTGTTTGGCACGGTGCACGTGCTGCCCAAGGACACCGAGTGGTATGACCCGGCGATCGCCACCGCGCTCGAAGGCTCGGACATTATCATCACCGAGATTCCGATGGACGGCGAAACCCAGGCCAAGGCCCAACAGCTCACCATGGCGATGGGTCTGCTGCCGCCGGGCACCACCCTGCGCGCGCTGCTTTCCCCTGAACAGAACGAGGCCTACGCCGCAGCCCTGGCCAAACTCGGCGTGCCGGCAGAAGCCTTCGATCCAATGAAGCCCTGGCTTGCGGGGCTGACCCTTTCGATCCTGCCGCTGATGCAGCAGGGCTATGATCCCAACGCCGGGGTTGAAAAGGTGCTGCTCGACAAGGTGCCCGAAAAGCCGCGCGGGGCGCTCGAGACGCTCGAGTTCCAGCTCGGCATCTTCGATCAGATGCCGCAGGAGGCGCAGATCGCCTTCCTGATGGAGGCGGCCAATGGCATCGACGAGGCCAAGCCGATGCTCGATCGCATGGTCGCCGAATGGCTCAAGGGCGATGCCGATGCGCTGGCCGAGGTGATGAACGAGGGGCTTGACGATCCGGCGGTGGCCGAGGCGCTGCTCTACAAGCGCAACGCCACCTGGGCCGAATGGATCGATGGCCGACTCGATCTGCCGGGCACGGTGTTCATTGCGGTTGGCGCCGGGCACCTGGCTGGCCCCAAGAGCGTGCAGGATTACCTTGCCGCCAAGGGGATCGCCACCGCCCGGGTGAAGTGAGCAAGGCCGCGCCCGCGATGACCGCATGGCGCCGGGGCGGGTGGATCGCGGCGGCCCGGCGGGGGTTGCGCGCCCTGCTCGCCCATCCCCTCCGCGCGTCGCTGGCCCGCGCCCTCGCCCCAGCCCTCGCGCTCGCGCTTGCCGGGTGCAGCGGCGCTCCGGCGGGGGGCACCGCCGATGCCCCGTCGGCAAGCCCGCTGCTCTACGAGCTTGCCGCAGCCGATGGGAAGGTCGAGGGCTGGATGATCGGCACCATCCACGCCCTACCCCCCGGCACCGCGTGGCGCACCCCTGCGATCGGCCGCGTCATCGACGCGGCCGATCTGCTCGTTGTCGAGATCGGCCCGCCCTCTCCTGGCGACCGCGATGCCTACGGCGCGCTGGCGCAAAGCCCAGGCCACCCGCCGCTCGCTGCGCGCCTTCCGGCCGAGCTGCGCCCTGCACTGGCCGCGCTGCTGGAGCGCGGCGGGTTTGATGCGGATGGCTTTTCCACCGAGGAGACCTGGGCCGCGGCGCTGGCGCTTGCCCGCATCGATGCGCCGGGCGATCCGGCGCTGGGGGTGGACCGGGCGCTGATCGCAGATTTCGCCGGACGCCCGGTGCACGAACTTGAAGGCCTGCGCGGCCAGCTTGCGATCTTCGACCGCCTGCCCGAGGCGCAGCAACGCGCGCTCCTTGCCGGCGTGGTGCGCGAGAGCGCGCGCCCCGGGCGCGATCCCGAGCGACTCCAGCGCGCCTGGATCGCGGGAGATGCCACCGCGATCGAACAGGCGACCCGCGAGGGCTTTCTTGCCGATCCGGCGCTGCGCGAGGCATTGCTGGTGGCGCGCAACCGCCGCTGGGCCGAGGCGATCGCGGCGCTGCTGCAAGAGCCCCCGCGCCCCCTGATTGCGGTTGGCGCTGCCCATCTGGTCGGGCCGGAGGGGCTGGCCGCTCTGCTCGAGGCCAAGGGCTATCGCGTCCGCCGCCTGCCCTAAAGCGGTTGCCTTGGCGGCCATCTGCCTCTAAGGGGCCGCGCTTCGGCGTTCCGGTCATCCCTGGAGGCGGTTCGCCGGCTTCATCAACCCGCATTCGAAAGGCACACGTATGAGCGAGACTCTTACCCTGCCGGCCGAAGCGCGCGAACGGGCTGGCAAGGGAGCCTCCCGAGCACTTCGCCGCGAAGGCCGCACGCCCGCCGTGATCTACGGCGGCAAGGAAGAACCCACCCTGATCCATGTCGAGCAGAAGGAACTGGTCCGCCTGCTGATGACCGGGCACTTCATGAACTCGATCGTCAATATCGAGATCGGCGGCAAGACCATCCGCACCCTGCCCAAGGACGTGGCCTTTCACCCGGTGACCGACCGGCCCACCCATGTCGATTTCCTGCGCCTGACGGGCGATGCCAAGGTGGAAGTCGCGGTGCCGGTGGTGTTCATCAACGAGGACAAGTCGCCCGGTCTCAAGAAGGGCGGCGTGCTCAACATCGTGCGCCACGAGCTTGAACTGGTGTGCCCGAGCGATGCCATCCCCGACGAGATCCTCATCGATGTCACCGGCAGGGACGTGGGCGATACCATCCACATCAGCGATGTGACCTTGCCCGCGGGCGTGACCAGCGCGATCACCGATCGCGATTTCACCATCGCCACGCTGGTGGCCCCCTCGGGCCTCAAGAGCAGCGAGGCCGAGGCCGAGGCGGCATCGGAATAACCTCGCCGCGCCGCAACGCGATAAGCGCCGGGCTTCGCCAGAGGCCCGGCGTTTCGTTTTGCGGAGCGCAAGGCTAGAAGGCCAGTCATGCAGCTGTGGGTCGGCCTCGGCAATCCCGGACCGCGCTATGCGCTCAACCGGCACAATGTCGGCTTCATGGCGCTCGACGTGATCGCCGAGATGCACGGTTTCGGCCCGGTGCAGACCCGGTTTCAGGGCTGGGTGCAGGAAGGGCGCATCGCCGGGCACAAGGTGCTGCTGCTCAAGCCCGCCACCTTCATGAACGAGAGCGGCCGCAGCGTCGGCGAGGCGCTGCGCTTCTACAAGCTTGCCACCCAAGCGCTCACCGTGTTCCACGACGAGCTCGACCTGGCGCCCTTCAAAGTCAAGGTGAAGCAGGGCGGCGGCCATGCCGGGCACAATGGCCTCAAATCGATCGACCAGCACACCGCCAGTCTCGGCGCGCCGGCCTATCGCCGCGTGCGCATCGGCATCGGCCATCCGGGGCACAAGGACCGGGTGACGGGGCACGTGCTCGGCAATTTTGGTCGCGACGAACAGGACGATCTGGCCGCCATGCTGGGCGCAATCGCGGCCGAGGCCGAATGGCTGGCCAAGGGGGATGAGGCGCGCTTCATGAGCGATGTCGCGCTGCGCTTGCAGGGATAGGCCTTGCGTCCCGGACTGCCCCAGCCCGGGACAGGGACAGACAAGGCCCGTTCGCCGGCGCGGCCCTTGGCTTAGCGTGCCAGGTCACAGCTTGTGATCGATCGGGGACACTGCCAGCCATGCGCGCCATTCTTGCCAATGCCTCCCGCACCGCGCTTCTGGGCGCGCTCGCGCTCGGCGCTTTCGGCCTTGCCGCTGCGCCCGCCCAGGCGATGAAGGAGCCGCCCAAGGAACCGGTGAGCAGTAGCAGCTCGTCGGGCGGATCTTCGGGCGGCAGCTCGGGCGGCACGGCGGTGCCTGAACCTTCGAGCATGATGCTCTTCGGCGCCGGGGCGGCGGCCTTCATGATGGCGCGCCGCCGCCGCGCCGCAGCCAGGGCCTGATCGCCCGCTGACCAGCACGGCCGGCGCGGCGCCTTGAGCCACGCGCCGGAACCTTGCCCGCTCCTGCCGCTTGAGGCTTGCAGATCGGCGCCGAGCCAATAGGCTTGGCGCCGTCTTGCCGTTGCCCAAGGGATCTGCCGCATGAGCCTTGATCGTCGCACCCTGCTTGCCGGTGCCGCCGCCACCTCTGCCCTGTTCACCGCCGCGCGCGCCCGCGCGGCCGAGCCGGTCTATCGCCCCGATCTCGACCTTTCCGGCAAGAGCGTGCTCATCACCGGCTGTTCCTCTGGCTTCGGGAGGCTGGCCGCCGAACTGCTCGCACGCCAGGGCGCCAAGGTCTTTGCTACCATGCGCCGCCTGCCCCGCAGCGAGGCCGACGCTCTTCGCATCCTTGCGCTCAACGAGCGGCTCGATCTTCAGGTGATCGAGATCGATGTCACTTCCGATGCACAGGTGGCAGAGGGCGTAGCCCTGGCCGAGCAGGCCGCCGGCGGCGCGATCGACGTGCTCGTCAACAATGCCGGGATCGGCATCACCTCGCCGGTCGAGGTGCAGGACATGGAGGCAACGCGGCTGATCTTCGACACCAATGTCTTCGGCCCCCACCGCATGGCCCGCGCGGTGCTGCCCGGGATGCGCAGAAAGGGCGCGGGGCAGATCATCCAGATCTCGAGCCAGCTTGGCCGGGTGATCACGCCCTATTCGGGGCATTATTCGGCCACCAAGTTCGCATTGGAGGCGATGAGCGAACAGCTCGCCTACGAACTGGTGCCGCACAAGATCGACGTCTCGATCATCGAGCCGGGCGGCTATCCCACCAGGGTGTGGGTCAACCGCAATGCCTATTCGCAGGCGCTCAAGGACAGGGCCGAGGCGCGTCACACCGAGGGCTATCCGCAGCAGGTCGCCGCGATGGGCACCGAGGATGGCTCGGGCCGCAGCAATGATCCGATGGACGTGGCCCGCGCCATCGCCGCGCTGCTTGCCCTTGCCCCCGGCAGCCGGCCGCTGCGCCTGCCGGTCTCGCCCGGCAACAAGCCGCAGGTGCCGATCAACGAGGTCAGCGCCCGGGTGCAGACCGAATGGCTCGGCCCCTCGCGCGCCGGGCCGCTGGTGCGCGCGGTCCACGAGCGCTGAGGCACTAGCCAGCCCGCAAGCCCGCCGCTAAGGGGCTGCGCTTTGCCACCAGCCAAGAGTTTCGATCATGGGATTCCGTTGCGGGATCGTCGGCCTGCCCAATGTCGGCAAGTCCACTTTGTTCAATGCGCTCACCGAGACCCAGGCTGCCCAGGCGGCCAATTACCCCTTCTGCACCATCGAGCCCAATATCGGTCAGGTCGCCGTGCCCGATGAGCGCCTCCACAAGATCGCCGCGATCGCCAAGAGCGCCAAGGTGATCGCAACGCAACTCGGCTTTGTCGACATCGCCGGCCTCGTCAAGGGCGCGAGCAAGGGCGAAGGGCTTGGCAACCAGTTCCTCGGCAATATCCGCGAGGTCGATGCCATCGTCCATGTGCTGCGCTGCTTCGAGGATGATGACATCCAGCATGTCGCCAACAAGGTCGATCCGCTTGCCGATGCCGAGGTGGTCGAGACCGAGCTGATGCTCGCCGATCTGGAGAGCCTCGAAAAGCGCGTGCCCGCCGCGGCCAAGCGCGCGACCGGCGGTGACAAGGAAGCCAAGGCCATGGCCAGCGTGCTCGGCCAGGCGCTCGAACTGCTGCGCGCGGGCCGGCCTGCGCGCCTGACCGAACCGAAGGACGATGAGGAAGCGCGCCTCCTGCGCCAGGCCCAGCTGCTCACCGCCAAGCCCGTGCTTTACGTCTGCAATGTCGGCGAAGCCGATGCGGCGAGCGGCAATGCCCTTTCGCAACAGGTCTTTGCCAAGGCCGCAGCCGAGGGCGCCGAGGCGGTGGTGGTCTCGGCCGCGATCGAGGCCGAGCTTGCCGCCATGCCCGAGGCCGAGCGGGGCGAGTTTCTCGAGGCCCTCGGCCTTGCCGAAAGCGGGCTTTCGCGCGTGATCCGCGCCGGATACAAGCTTCTGGGCCTCAAGACGTTCTTCACCGCCGGCCCCAAGGAAGCACGCGCCTGGACGTTCCCGGCAGGGGCCAAGGCCCCGCAATGCGCCGGCATCATCCATTCCGATTTCGAGCGCGGCTTTATCCGCGCCGAGACGATTTCCTACGAGGATTACATTGCCTTCGGCGGCGAGGCGGGCGCGCGCGAGGCCGGCCGGCTGCGGCAGGAAGGCAAGGACTATGTGGTTGAGGACGGCGACGTGATGCTGTTCCGCTTCAACGTCTGAGCCTCGCGCTCAGTGCCGCCCGAACAGCTTTTCGACGTCTGCCATCGACAGCTTCACCCAGGTCGGGCGCCCGTGGTTGCACTGGCCTGAGCGCGGTGTGGCTTCCATCTCGCGCAAGAGCGCGTTCATCTCGGCGACGCTCAAGGCCCGCCCGGCCCGCACCGAGCCGTGGCAGGCCATGGTGGCGAGCACGTGATCGAGCCGCTCGGCGAGCAGCAGCGCACCGCTGTCTTCCTGCGCGCCGTGCCGGGCAATGTCATCGGCAAGATCGCGCAGCAGCCGAGCGGAATCCGCCTCGGCGATCGGCGCGGGCAGCGCGCGCACCAGCATCGCCGCGGGGCCGAAGCGCTCGATCACCAGGCCATAGCGCGCCAGCCCCTCGGCAGCTTGCTCGAGCCGGTCGCAATCAAGCTCGTCCAGCTCGACCACATCGGGCACCAGCAGCGCCTGGCTGCGGCGCAGGGCTGCGTCCGCGCCGGCGGCGCGCAGGCGTTCGAGCACCAGCCGCTCGTGCGCGGCGTGCTGATCGACCAGCACGAGCCCATCGGCCGCCTCGGCGATGATATAGGTGTTGGCCACTTGCCCGCGGGCGATGCCGAGGGGGTATTGGCGCGCCTCCTCAGGCAGCGGCGCGGACGGTTCGGCACGGCCCTGCGGCGCTGCCGCCGCGAGCGGTGCCGGCGCCTGCCAGGCCGGGCGGGCCTCGCCCACTCCGGGGCGCGCCGCGCTCCAGTCGCGGCCCGCAAAGATGCTCTGGAGCACCGGCGCCCCAGCCGCTGACGCCTCCTGTGCCGCCGGCGCCTCCTGTGCCACCGGCTCGGCCTGCCAGCGCGCCATTGCCGCACGGTCAGGCCCCTGGGCGCTGCGCCGGTCGCCGGTGGCGAGCGCCTGCCTTAGCCCCGAGACGATGAAGCCGCGCACGCCGGCGGCATCGCGGAAACGGACCTCGGTCTTGGCCGGGTGGACATTGACATCGACATCCTCGGGCGGAAGCTCGAGAAACAGCGCCAGCACCGCGTGGCGATCACGCGCCAGCATGTCGGCATAGGCCCCGCGCACCGCCCCGGCGAGCAGGCGGTCCTTGACCGGGCGGCCATTGACGAACAGATATTGGTGATCGGCAACGCCGCGGTTCCAGGTCGGCAGTCCGGCAAGGCCCGAAAGGCGCATCACCCCGTGCGGGGTTTCGCGGGTGCATTCAATGGCAAGCGCATTGTCCTTCATCTCGGGCGCGACGATCCGGGCGATGCGGGTGGCCATGTCCTCGCCCGCCTGCAGCGCCAGCACCTTGCGCCGCGCGCCCTCGGCCAGGGTTTCAAGGGCAAAGCCGATCCCGGGACGGGCCATGGCAAGGCGCCGCACCACATCGAGGCAGGCGGCATATTCGCTGCGGGCCGAGCGCAGGAACTTGCGCCGCGCGGGCACCTTGGCGAACAGCTCCTCGACCCGCACCCGCGTGCCCGGGGGCACACCGGCGGGGCCATCAAAGACCAGCGCGCCGTGATCGACCACCCGGCGCCAGCCCTCGCCCGCCCCGGCCGGGCGGCTTTCGATGGTGAGGCGCGCAACGCTGGCGATGCTGGGCAGCGCCTCGCCGCGAAAACCGAGGCTCATCACCCGCTCGATCGCGCCGTCCGCGCCGATCAGCGAATCGGGGAGCTTGGAGGTGGCATGGCGCTCGAGCGCGAGGGCGACCTCGCCAGGCGCCATGCCGCAGCCGTCATCGACCACCTCGATCGCGCCAAGCCCGCCTTCGGCCAGCACCACCCCGATTCGCCCTGCACCGGCATCGATGGCGTTCTCGATCAGCTCCTTGAGCGCCGCGGCCGGGCGCTCGACCACCTCGCCCGCGGCGATGCGGTTGACCAGATGGACAGGAAGGCGGCGGATTTCGGGCATTTGTCGCACGCTAACGCGCACCTGCCGCGATTTCGAGGGCAGGCGGGCGGAAATCACCAGCGCGATGGACAAATATTTTGGCGTTTTGCGCGCGGATTCGCTAGGCGCGGCGCTTGATGCAACCACCGGGCCGGATCTCCCGCCGCCGCCGCCTCGGCACGCGGGAAGCGGCCCCACCCTGCCACCACCGGAACACCACCCAAGATGAGCTTCCTTTCCAATCTCTTCAAGTTTCGTTCCCACAACCTCGCGATCGATCTCGGCACCGCCAACACGCTCGTCTATGTCCAGGATCAGGGGATCGTGCTCAATGAACCGAGCGTGGTCGCGATCGAGACGATCAACGGCATCCGCCGCGTGAAGGCCGTGGGCGATGATGCCAAGATGATGATGGGCAAGACCCCGGACAGCATCGAGGCGATCCGCCCGCTGCGTGACGGGGTGATCGCCGACATCGAGGTCGCCGAGCAGATGATCAAGCACTTCATCCAGAAGGTGCACGGCAAGAAGAGCATGTTCCGCTATCCGGAAATCGTGATCTGCGTGCCTTCGGGCTCCACCTCGGTCGAGCGCCGCGCGATCCGCGATGCCGCCTCCAACGCCGGGGCTTCGAACGTGCATCTCATCCTCGAGCCGATGGCCGCGGCGATCGGGGCGGATATGCCGGTGACCGAGCCGGTGGGCTCCATGGTGGTCGATATCGGCGGGGGCACCACCGAAGTCGCGGTGCTCTCCTTGCGCGGGCTTGCCTACACCACCTCGGTGCGCACCGGGGGTGACAAGATGGACGAGGCGATCGTCTCCTACGTGCGCCGCCACCACAATCTCCTGATCGGCGATGCCACCGCCGAGCGGATCAAGAAGGATTACGGCATTGCCGTCACCCCCGAGGACGGGGTGGGCGAGACCATCACCTTGAAGGGCCGCGATCTCGTCAATGGCGTGCCCAAGGAAATCACCATCAACCAGGCGCATATTGCCGAGGCGCTGTCCGAACCGATCGGCGCGATCGTCGAGGGCGTGCGCATCGCGCTCGAGAACACCGCACCCGAGCTGGCTGCCGACATCGTCGATCAGGGCATCGTGCTCACCGGCGGGGGCGCGCTCATCCGCCGGCTCGACGAGCACCTGCGCGAGGAGACGGGCCTTCCCGTCTCGGTCGCCGAGGATCCGCTCACCTGCGTTGCCATCGGCACGGGCCGGGCGATGGAAGACCCGGTCTATCGCGGCGTGCTGATGACCGCGTGAGCCGGTTCGGCAATGAGGCCGGGCTGATCTGGCAGAAGGGACGACAAGGCCATGGCGCCCCCCGCTAAGCGCCTTTCGGGCTTTTCGAAGAAGGCACAGTTCTCGCTGTTCACCGGCTATCTCATGGCCGGTGCGGGCGCCTTGCTGGGCCTGGTGCTGCTTGCGCTCTCGCTGTGGCAGCCGGCCGCCTTTGCCCCCTTGCGGAGCGCCGCGCGCGATGTGGTCGCCCCCGCCGGCGAGGTGAGCGCGGCCACCCGCGGCGGCGCGCAGGGACTTATCGCCGGCATCGCCGCCTATCTTGACGCCGGGCGCCAGAACGCGCGCCTACGGGCCGAGGTGGAACTTGCCCGGGTGCGCCTCGCCGAGGCCGAGGCGATCAAGGCCGAGAACCGGCGCCTCAAGGGCCTGCTGGGCCTTGCCGACGATCCGGTGCGCCCCGTGGCGACCGCGCGGCTCGTCGGCTCGAGCGCCACCAGCGCCCGGCGCCATGCCTATCTGGGCGCAGGCTCGCGCCAGGGGGTTGCGCCGGGAATGCCGGTGGTCTCCGATCGCGGCCTCATCGGGCGGGTGCTCGAGACCGGGCTGATCTCCGCGCGGGTGCTGCTGCTCACCGACAGCGAGAGCGTGGTGCCGGTGCGCCGCGCCCGCGACGATGTGATCGCCTTTGCCGAAGGGCGGGGTGACGGGATGCTGCGGATCCGGCTGGTCAATCTCGGGGTCAACCCCCTGAAGCCGGGCGACCTCATGGTGACGAGCGGTGCCGGCGGCTATTACCGGCCCGGGGTGGCGGTGGCGGTGGTGGCGCAGCTCACCCCGGATGGCGCGATCGCCCGGCTGGTGGCCGAACCTGCCGCGACCACCTATGTCGCGGTCGAACCGATCCATCAGCCCGCCGCGGTGGCGGTGCTCTCCGGCGCCCCGCTCAGCGCTGCCGATGCACCGCAGACCCCGCCGCGCCCGGCCTCATCGCCCGCAAGCGGCGCGGGGTCTGCGCCCCCATCGGCAGAGGCGGCCGGGGAATGATGGCCACGCGTGGCCCACGGGCGCGGGGCACCACCTATCGCCAGCAGATCAACCGCGCGCCCTCACCCTGGCGGGTGCACAGCGTGCCCTATCTCTCGATCATGCTCGCCTCGGCCCTGCCGGTGCTGCTGATCGCCGACGTGATGCCGCTTGCCCCCCCGCTCGGCTTCATCATGCTGCTGGCCTGGCGCCTGGTGCGCCCCGGCCTGCTGCCGCTGTGGGCCGGGCTGCCGCTCGGCGCCTTTGACGATCTGCTGAGCGGCCAGCCCTTCGGTAGCGCCATCCTGCTGTGGTCGCTCGCCATGATCGCGATCGAGCTGATCGAGGCGCGCTTTCCCTGGCGCGACTTCTGGCACGACTGGTTCACCGCCGCGGTGCTGCTTGTGGCCTATTGGCTCGCCTGCCTGCTGCTGTCGGGCGCGCCGGTGACCAGGGAAATGCTTGAAGTGGCCTGGCCGCAGGCCTTGCTGTCGGTGCTGCTCTATCCAATATTGGCGCGCATGGTCGCCCGTCTTGACCGCTTCCGCCTCGCCCGGGCACGCAGGATCGACTGATGAAGATCCCGTTCCTGTCGCGCGGAGCCGAGCGTCCCGCCCGCCATGTCAGTGCCTCGATCCTGCGCAGCAGTTTCGAGCGTCGCGCCGTGCTTATCGCCGGGATCCAGGGCGGGATCGGGGTGCTGCTGGCGCTGAGGCTCGGCTATCTCGCGGTGGCCGAGAACGAGAAATACCGGCTGCAATCCGAAAGCAATCGGGTCAACCTCACCCTGATCCCGCCGCGGCGCGGCTGGATCCTCGATCGCAACGGCGCCCCGCTCGCCTCCAACCGCGCCGATTTCCGCGTCGATGTCATCCCCGAGCGCCTGAGCGACCCGGAAGGCACGATCGACCAGCTCGGCGAGCTCCTCGCGCTGGCGCCCACGCGCATCGCCGACATCAAGCACAAGCTCGCAAGCGCGCGCGGGTTTCAGCCGGTCGAGGTGGCAAGCGGGCTTGATTACGAAAAATTCGCCGCGCTCAGCGTGCGCCTGCCCGATCTGCCGGGGGTGGTGCCCCAGCGCGGCTTCTCGCGCTTCTACCCCACCGCCTCGAGCGTCGGCCACCTCATTGGCTATGTCGGCCCGGCCTCGGCCGAGGAATACGAGAAGGACCCCAATCCGCTGCTCTACACACCGGGCTTCAAGATCGGCAAGGATGGGCTTGAAAAGCAGTTTGAAAAGCAGCTGCGCGGCATCCCCGGCGCGCGCCGGGTTGAGGTCACGGCGGGCGGGCGGATCGTGCGCGATCTTGAAACCCGCGAGGACGTGCAAGGCAAGGCGGTGCGCCTGACCATCGATGGCCCGCTGCAGGACTATGCCGCGCGCCGCATCGGGCTTGAAAGCGGCTCGGTGGTGGTGATGGACTGCAACACCGGCGACCTTCTGTGCATGGCCTCGATGCCGAGCTTTGATCCCAATTCCTTCTCCGACGGGATCGGCGGGGTGGAATATGCCATGCTGCGTGAGGACGAGCGGGTGCCGCTGCGCAACAAGGTGTTGAAGGGCCTCTATCCCCCCGGATCGACGGTCAAGCCGATGGTCTCGATGGCGCTGATGGAAGCCGGCATCGATCCGGAGGAAACCGTGTTCTGCGGCGGCGGGCTCAGGGTCGGCAACCGGGTGTTCGGCTGCTGGAACCGGCGCGGCCACGGCCAGGTCAACATGGCCAAGGCGATCTACCAGAGCTGCGATGTCTATTTCTACGCCATGGCCCAGCGGATCGGCATGGACCCGATCGCGGCGATGGCGCGGCGCTGCGGGCTTGGGCAGGAATTTCCCTTGCCCGTGATCAGCCAGTTTTATGGCACCGTGCCCGATCCGGCCTGGAAGCTGAAGAAATGGGGGCGCGAATGGCAGACGTTCGACACGGTCAACGCCACCATCGGCCAAGGCTACATGCTTGCCAATCCGCTGCAATTGGCAGTGATGGCGGCGCGCCTTGCCACCGGCCACCACGTGATGCCGCGGCTCACGCTCGACACGCGCCCCAAGGGGTTCGACACCATCGACTTTCCCGCCGAGCAGGTCGCCTATGTCAGGAAGGCGATGAGTGACGTGGTCAACGGTCCGGGCACCGCGGGGCGGGCGCGCCTGCCGATCGAGGGGGTGCAGATGGCGGGCAAGACCGGCACCGCGCAGGTCGTCTCGCTGTCGATCTCCAACGGCAAGTCGGGCCCGTGGAAATACCGCGACCACGGGCTGTTCATCTTCTTCGCGCCCTATGACAATCCGCGCTATGCCGGGGCGGTGGTGATCGAGCACGGAGGCGGATCGGGCGCGGCCTATCCGATCGCGCGCGACGTGATGACCTTCATGTTCGATCCGGCCAAGGGGCTCGAGGCGCTGCGCGCGCTCGAGCAGCAATGGGGCGGCACCGCGCAGCAGCGGCTCGAGGCGCGCTATGCTGCCTATGCCGCCGCGCGCGGGGCGACCATCATCCGCCCGCCGCGGCGCGAGCAGGAGATCTTCGATCGGGTCGAGGCCGAGGCGCGGCTTGCCGCGGCCCAATCCGAGGCGATCGCCGAACAGGTGATCGCGCCGCGGCCCGAGGCCAATCCTGCCGCCTCGCCCCAGCCGGGCGAGCCTGCCCCTGTGGCCGAGGCCACGGCCGCAGCCCCCTCCCCGTCCCCGCCTGCGGAGGGCAACCGATGAGCACCCTTGCCGCGCGCGGCATCGTGCCCGAGCCGATCGCCCGCCAGCCGTGGGAGATGCTGATCCCGCTGCTGCTGCTCACCGGCTTTGGCGGGCTGGTGCTCTATTCGGCCGGGGGCGGGGCGATGATGCCCTTTGCCCTGCCGCATTTCCTGCGCTTTGCCGTGTTCGCGGTGATGGCCGGGGTGATCGCCGCGCTCTCGCGCCCGACGATCGACATGCTTACCTATCCGGCCTATCTCGCGGTGCTGCTGATGTTGCTCGCGGTCGAGATCGTCGGCGCGGTTGGCGGGGGAAGCCAGCGCTGGCTCGAGGTCGGGCCGATCCGCATCCAGCCTTCCGAGCTGATGAAGCCCGCGGTGGTGCTGGCGGTGGCGCGTTTCTATGCAATGCTGCCCGCCGGGATGATCGGCACCTGGCGATCGGTGGTGCCCGCCGGGGTGCTGATCGCCCTGCCGATCGGCCTGGTGCTGATGCAGCCCGATCTCGGCACCTCGGTGGCGATCGCCTTTGGCGGGGTGGTGGTGATGTTCCTTGCCGGCCTGCCCCTGTGGTGGTTCCTGCTCGCCGGCGGCGCGGCGGTGGCAGCAGCGCCGCTCCTCTATTTCTTCGCCCTCCACGATTACCAGCGCGCCCGGGTGACCACCTTCCTCGACCCCGAGAGCGACCCGCTCGGCGCGGGCTATCACATCGCCCAGTCGAAGATCGCGATCGGCTCGGGCGGGATCTTCGGCAAGGGCTTCAACAACGGTACCCAGAGCCATCTCGACTATCTGCCCGAACCGCACACCGATTTCGTCTTTGCCACGATGGCCGAGGAATGGGGGCTGGTGGGCGGGCTGTTCGTGCTGGCGATGTATGCCTTGATCTTGAGGTGGGGATGGAAGGTGGCAGGCGAGGCGCAGGACCGCTTCAGCGCGTTGCTTGCCGCCGGGGCAACCGCGACGATCTTCTTCTATATCGCCATCAATCTGCTGATGGTGATGGGCATGGCCCCGGCCAAGGGCATCCCGCTGCCGTGGATGAGCCACGGCGGTTCCTCGATGATGACCAACATGATCTGCATCGGCCTCTTGATGATGGTCAACCGCTGGAACCGCGAGGCCCCGCGGCGCGGCCTTGTGACGTGATCGGGCAAAGCGGCGAATAGCCCCTTGCCATCGCGCGGCAAGGCGCTAAATGCGAGCGCCTCACGCGAATCGGGCTTGGCGCCGCGGCGCCGGCCCTCGCGCTTTCCGACCGGATCGGAATGGACGCATAGCTCAGTTGGTAGAGCAGCTGACTCTTAATCAGCGGGTCCTAGGTTCGAGCCCTAGTGCGTCCACCATCCGCACCCAGCCTCTCCCCTCAACCTTGCCAGTCATCGCTGCGCAGAACGCGCTGTGGTGCGCGGCGTCCGGCGCATGCGAGCGTGGCGCTCACCCGCCTTGTCATCACACCCCAATGTGATATGGCCGTTCCATGAACACATCGGTCATCACACGCATTCGCGATCTCGTCACATCGGGCAGCATGACCCGCGCCGGGCTCGCGCGCGCTGCCGGGCTTCATGCCAACACCTTGCGCGATTGCACCGAGCCGGGCTGGAATCCCACCGCCGAGACCCTCGCCAAGCTCGAGGCGTTTCTCGAGGCCACCAGCGATCGTCCGGTGCTCGCCAGCATCGAGGAGATCATCGACGAGGCGCGCAACGGGCGGATGTTCATCCTCGTCGATGACGAGGACCGCGAGAACGAGGGCGACCTTGTCATCCCGGCGCAGATGGCCACGCCCCAGGCGATCAACTTCATGGCCACCCACGGGCGCGGGCTCATCTGCCTTGCGCTCACCCGCGAGCGGGTCGAGCAGCTCGCCCTCACCCCGATGAGCCGCACCAACCGTGAGGCGATGCAGACCGCCTTCACCGTCTCGATCGAGGCGCGCGAGGGGGTGACCACCGGCATTTCCGCGGCGGACCGGGCGCGCACCATTTCGGTCGCGATCGATGCCAGCAAGGGCCCGGATGATATCGTCACCCCCGGCCATGTCTTCCCGCTGATGGCGCGCGACGGCGGCACGCTGGTGCGCGCCGGCCATACCGAGGCGGCAGTGGATATCTCGCGCCTCGCCGGGCTCAACCCCTCGGGCGTGATCTGCGAGATCATGAACGAGGATGGCACCATGGCGCGGCTCGATGATCTCATCAGCTTTGCCCGCAAGCACGATCTCAAGATCGGCACCATCCGCGATCTCATCGCCTACCGGATGCGCCACGACCACCTCGTCGAGCGCCTGTCCGAGCGCGCCTTCACTTCGGACTATGGCGGGCAATGGCGGCTCATCACCTATCGCAACCGGATCGAGGGCAACGAGGCCTATGTGCTGCAGAAAGGCCATGTCGTGCCCGGCGAGCCCACCCTCGCCCGTGTTCACCCGATCTCGGTCTTCGATGATGTGCTCGGCCGGCCCGGACCGAGGAAGCGCACGCTCCAGCGGGCGATGCAGGCGATCGGCGCGCATGGCTCGGGGGTGATCGTGATCCTCACCGGGCGCATCGGCACCGGCGAATGGCAGCCGGGCGAGGAACAGCGCAACATCGGCATCGGCTCGCAGATCCTTGCCGATCTGGGCGTGACCGAGATGATCCTGCTTTCCAACAGCCGTCCCGATCTGGTGGCGCTTGAAGGCTATGGCCTTGCCATCAAGGACTTCCACCCGATTCCGGAGTAACCCCAATGGCCGATATCCTCATCGTCGAAGCGCGCTTCTATCCCCACCTCAACGATATGCTGATCGCCGGGGCGCGCGGCGTGCTCGAGGCCGAGGGGCACACAGTCGAGGTGCTCACCGTGCCCGGCGCGCTCGAGATCCCGGGGGCGATCGCGCTCGCGGCCGAGGCCGATCGCTATGATGCCTTCGTTGCCATCGGGGTGGTGATCCGCGGCGAGACCTATCATTTCGAGATCGTCGCCGGTGAAAGCGCGCGCGCGATCATGGCGCTGACGATGGACGGCATCGCCATCGGCAATGGCATCCTCACGGTCGAGAACGAGGCCCAGGCGCTGGTGCGCGCCGATCCGGCGCAGAAGAACAAGGGCGGCGAGGCGGCCAGGGCCGCTCTGGCGCTCATGGCGCTGCGCGAACGCTTCGGCTGAATGCCTATCCCTGATTCTCTTTACGCAGGCGTTGAGGGTAACCCCCATTCCTGTCATTCACGGCCTGTAAGGATTAGCGATCTAAGTTAATCGATACCTTCTATGTTCCCACCGCAGTTGGATGCCAAACAGGTGGTGTGTCTGGGCGAGGGGGGAAGTTGTCATGGTCGACAGAGAAAACCGACGATTGGCCCTCAAGATTGCCACGATCCTCGAGCAACAACTCGCGGCGCTTGACGCAATTGGTGCGCATGTTCCAGCGGCTTACGTCGATGCAGCCATCCAGCACCTCCATCGGAATCACATAAAGCGTTAATTTCGCGGATGAACCAGAGCTATATCGTCGATCAGCTCGGCCGAAAACTGGATCAGTATTTTTGCTTAGTTAGCTTGGACATTGCCTTCGATGGGAGCGAGGTTCTACAATTAGACCGAGTGGACGGGGCAGCTGTGGGAGCGCAAGCATGGATATCTCCGACCAAGAGCAGTTCGGCCTTGCATCGGCGAACGCATCAGAAACCAATTTCTCCTACGAGCCCTTAATCACGGAGTTGCTGGACATCGCAGAACGACTGCGTGAGGCAAGTATGGCTGGAGCATCATCGTCGCGCCCAACTGCTGCTCGGCAGGAATCTGGGGCGCAGTCTTCGCTCCTCGTCCTTGCCCGCAAGCTCTATGCGCTCAGGCGCAAGCGCGCGGCGATCTTCGGCGAGGCCGACCTCTTCGGCGAGCCGGCCTGGGATATCCTGCTCGATCTTTACATCGCCCATGGCGAGGGCAAGCCGGTCTCGGTCTCGAGCGCCTGCATCGGCTCGGCTGCACCCTCGACCACCGGGCTGCGCTGGCTCGGCATCCTTGTCGATGCCGGGCTGGTGCTGCGCGAACACGATCCGGCCGATCAGCGCCGGGTGCTGGTGCGCCTCAGTGCGCGGGGGCACACAGCGATGGAGCGCTTCCTCGCCGCTGCCGCCGCCGCGCTCGGCTAGGGCGCGCCCCTCGGCAGCGCCGCTCCCTCGCTCCCTCGCAAGCCAGCCCGTCAGGCGCGCGCGCCGAAGCAGGCCCGCCCGGCATAGGCGGCGCTGTCGCCCAGCTCCTCCTCGATACGGATCAGCTGGTTGTACTTGGCCAGCCGGTCCGACCGGGCCAGGCTGCCGGTCTTGATCTGGCCGCAATTGGTGGCCACCGCCAGATCGGCGATGGTGGCATCCTCGGTCTCGCCCGAACGGTGGCTCATCACGCAGGTATAGCCCGCCCGGTGCGCCATATCGACCGCGGCGAGGGTTTCGGTGAGCGTGCCGATCTGGTTGACCTTGACCAGCAGCGAATTGGCAAGGCCGCGCGCGATCCCCTCCTTGAGCCGCGCCGGATTGGTGACGAACAGATCGTCGCCGACGAGCTGCACCTTGCTGCCGAGCCGGGCGGTCAGCGCGGCCCACCCGGCAAAATCATCCTCGCTCATCCCGTCCTCGATCGAGCGGATCGGATAGTCGGCGCACAGCTTGGCAAGATAATCGGCCATCTCCTCGCCCGTGAGGCTCAAGCCCTCGCCCGCGATCGCGTAGCGGCCCTCGCGGTAGAACTCGGTTGCCGCGCAATCGAGCGCAAGCACGATATCCTCGCCCGGGGCAAAGCCGGCCTTGGCGATGCTTTCCATGATGAGGTCGAGCGCGGCGCGGGTGCTGGCAAGGTTGGGGGCAAAGCCGCCCTCATCCCCCACGCTGGTCGAAAGCCCCTTTTGCGCCAGGCCCTTCTTGAGCGTGTGGAACACCTCGGCGCCCCAGCGCACCGCCTCGGCCAGGCTCTCGGCCCCCACCGGCATGATCATGAATTCCTGGATGTCGATGGGATTGTCGGCATGCTCGCCGCCGTTGATGATGTTCATCATCGGCACCGGCAAAAGGTGCGCCGACACCCCGCCGAGATAGGCATAAAGCGGCAGGCCCCGGGCATTGGCCGCGGCCTTGGCCACCGCAAGGCTGGTGCCGAGCAGGGCATTGGCGCCGAGGCGCCCCTTGTTGGGCGTGTCGTCGAGCGCGACGAGGGCAAGGTCGATGTCGCGCTGGTCCTCGGCATCGAAATGGCCGGTGAGCAGATCGCGGATCTCGGTGTTGACCGCCTCGACCGCGCGCAGCACCCCCTTGCCGAGATAGCGCGCCGGATCGCCATCGCGCAGTTCCACCGCCTCGTGCGCGCCGGTCGAGGCGCCCGAGGGCACCGCCGCCCGACCGAAGCTGCCATCCTCAAGCAGCACATCGACCTCGACCGTGGGATTGCCGCGGCTGTCGAGGATCTCGCGGGCGTGGATGTCAATGATGGCGGTCATGTTTGGCTCCCGCAGGAATGTGTTGTAGGGTTCTAAGACACTTTGGACGCTGCGATTCTGGGATCGCCCGCGCGCGCGCCGTCCCTATGCGCCGCCACGCCGGCGCGCAAGCGGGGGGTGCATCCGGGTTCCCGCGCGGGGATCGGCAGCGCCCGCCACAACCGGATAGAGGAGAAGCCCATGGCCGAGACCACCCCCGAAACGCCCCCTGCCCCCAAGCGCCGCAAGCGCGCCGACAGCCCGGCCAAGGGCACCCCCGCCACCGCAGGCAAGCGCGCCGCCAAGGCCGATCCGCTCAAGACCGGGGCGGCCGCCAAGTCGGCCGATCCGGCCCCGGTGGCCGAGGCCAAGGGCCGCTTCAGCGCCGCGCTCGAGGAAGCCAAGGCCGGCGCCGCAGCGCTCAGGGCCGAGGCCGAAAGCCGGCTTGCCGCGGTGAGCGGGGAAGCGCGCGAGAAGGGCAGCGATCTCGTCGGCGAGGCGCGCGCCTATGGCCAGCAGGCGCTCGGCAAGGCCGGGGAACTGGCGCAAGAGGGCAAGCAGGTGGCAAGCGATGCCATCGCCTCGATCGGCAAGGTGGTGGGCGAGGTTGCCCCCCAGCTCGACGAGAAGGTCGGCGAGCAATTTGGCGACTATGCCCGCAAGACCGCGCGCGCGCTGCAGGAAACCTCGGCCAAGCTCGAGGCCAAGAGCGTCGAGGAACTCGGCGAGGATGCCCGCGCGCTGGTGCGCAAGAGCCCCGGGATCGCGGTCGGCTTGGCAGCGGTCTTCGGCTTCTTCCTCGCCCGCCTGCTGGGCGGGCGGCGCGGCTGAGCGCTGCCTTGCTGAAGGCTGGACGGGCAGGCAGCGAGGCGATGCACGAGAGCGAGCCCGGCGCGGCCCCCACGCCGCAGGAGCATGCCGCCGAACCCGACCCCGAAGCGCTGGGGCAAGCGGCGTCGCCTGAGGCCGAGGCAGGCGGGCTGCGCGCCGATCTTGCCGCGCTCGTCGATGATGCGCGTACCTATGCCGAGGCCGAGATCGCCTTCCAGAAGACCCGCGCCGCGCTTGCCGGCAAGGCGGTGGGGCGGGCGCTCACCGCGCTGGTGCTGGCGCTGCTGATGCTCAACCTCGCGCTGATTGCGCTGGCCGTGGGAGTGATGATCGCGCTCGCCCCGCTGGTGACGATCTGGGGCGCGATCGCGATCGTCGTCGGGGTGCTGCTGCTGGGGGTTGGCGGGTTGCTGTGGGCGGCCTTGCGCGATGGACGGCTGCTCGCCGCGCTGTTCGGCCCGGGAGAGGCGCCGTGACCCGCCTGCCCAAGAGCTTCATCGAGGACCGGCGGCTGCGCGATGCCGCGCGCGCGGTGCTGGCCGACGATCTGGCCCGGCTGCGCGCGGCGCTGGCCGAACAGGGGATCGCAGCGCGGATTTCGGCCGAGGTGCGCGCGACCATCGGGGCGCGCATCGCCGCCGGGGCGCGCGACGTGCTCGACGAGGCGCGCAGCCTCGCTGGGGACCGCAAGGGGGTGCTGGCGCTCCTCGTGGGGGCGCTGGTGCTGTTCCTCGCACGCGGGCCGATCGCGCAATGGCTGTTCGGACCCGAGGATGAGGAAGCCGAGGGCGACGAAGCCAACGCACTCGCGGATGAAGGCGCAGCGCCCCCGGCCCCGGCCGCGCCTGCCGCGCCTGCCGAGCCCCCCGCTCCCGCGCCAGCCACGCTTGCACCAGAAGGAAACCCCGCATGAACGTGCCCACCCCCCTTCCCGCCGATCACCGCCGTGACGCGCTGCGCGCCCGGATCGAGGCGGCCGAACGCCGCAATGCCGCGCGCAGCCTTGCCGATCAGGCCCGCGCCGCTGCCAGCGCCGCGGCTGACTATACCCGCGCCCATCCGCTCACCGTGATCGGCGGGGCGCTGGCGCTCGGGCTCGCACTTGGCCTCATCACCCGCCCGGGGCGCACTCTTGCGGCAAGCGCGCTGGCCGGCACCGGCAAGGCGGTGCGCGGGGCCGGAAGCGGTGCGGCAAGCAGCGTGCGCCGCGCGGCTTCCTCCACCGGCAGCAGGCTCGGTCGGCTGCTGGGTGAGGCGGCGATGGCATGGGTGCTTGCGCTGATCGACGAGGCCATGGCCGCCGGGCGCGAGGGGCAGGAGCGCGCCGAGGCCCTCGGCGCGGCAGCCAGCGCCAAGGCCCAGGCGCTCGGCGCGGAGGCCGCCGCCGCGGCTCGAGGGACCAAGAGGCGCGGCGCGGCCCTTGCCCGCCATGCCCGCAGCGCCGCGCGGCGCGCCGCCCGCGAGCTTGCCGCCAAGCGGCAAGGCTGAGCGGCAGGGCGAGGACTTGCGGCGGCGCGCGCCTGCGGCTAGGGGCGCCGGCGCAAATCCTCCACCAGAAATCCCCCCTCCCAAAAATCCTCCCCAAGGTGAACAAGATGGCAGTAACCACCCCACCCCAGCAGCTGCACCTGGTGATGGGCGGCCGGGTCAAGGACCCGCGCGGCTATGAATTCCAGGATCCCGAGAGCATCCACGTCGTCGGCGTGTTCAGTTCCTACGAGGCCGCGGTCGATGCCTGGCGCGCCCAGGCGCAGCGCACCGTGGATGATGCCGAGATGAAATATGTGGTGGTCCCTATCCACAAGCTGCTGACGCCCGAGGACTGAGCCGGCCCATGGCGGTCACGCGCGGCTATCGGGAGGGTGATGCACCCGCGATTGCCGCGCTGACGCTGGCGGCGATCGGGCAGACCGCGCTGGCGGCCTATTCGCCCGATCAGGTCGCGGCATGGTCGGCGCGCTATTCGCCCGAGCGGCTGGTGGCAGGCGCGGCGAAGGGCGATATCATCCGCGTCGCGGTTGATGGCGGGGACATTCCCATCGCCTATGTCGTGCTGGAGCCGGACGGGCATCTCGACATGCTCTATTGCCACCCCGATCACACCGGCACCGGCCTTGCCAGACACCTCCTGAACGAGGTCGAGCAGGCGGCGCGGGCGCTCGGCCTGACGCGGATCCTCACCGAGGCGAGCGAGCTGGCAAGGCCCGTGTTCGAACGGGCCGGATACAGCCTTCTCCACCGCCGCGATTTCATGATTCCGTTCGAGGGCCGCGAGGTCGCGATCCACAATTATGCGATGGAAAAGCGCCTCGCCTGACCAGCGCAATGTTTCACGTGAAACATAAGGAGAACGGGTAAAGCCCGGGCAAAGCTGCGCCAGAGCGCGGGCAAGGCGCGGCCAAAGCGCGCGAGGCCGAGCCCCTCTCTAGCGCAGCGCCGCGATCGCCGCCGCCACGCCCACCGCAAGCAGCGCCGCCACCGCCCGGGTGCGGCGATCGGAACGGCGCGCGCCCCAGCGCGTCTCGTCGAGCCACCAGCGGCCCTGCCCGTCGGTGCGCAGCACATCGGCGCCCTTGAGCCGGGCAAAGGCGCGCGCGTCAGCCGCGCCCCTCGGGGCATAGGCGATCGCATCGGCCATGCTCACCGCCCCGGCGGCACGGAAATGCCGCGCGAGGCGCCTTTCGGCGAATGGCCGCATCGGCGGGAGCGCCATCGACCCTTGCGCGCGCCTTCAGATGAACTCGATCTTCTCGACGACGTAGAACTTCTCACCCGAAGGCACGGTGACCTCGATCTCGTCGCCCACCTGCTTGCCGATCAGCGCGCGCGCCAGCGGCGAGTTGTAGGAGATGCGCCCCTTCTTGGCATCGGCCTCGGTCTGGCCGACGATCTGGTAGCGCACCGGCTTGTCGTCCTCATCAAGCAGGGTGACGGTGGCGCCGAAGATGATCTTGTCGCCCGAAAGCGTGGTCGGATCGATGATCTGCGCCCGGCTGACCTTGTCTTCAAGCTCGGCGATCTGCGCCTCGATCTGGCCCTGGCGTTCCTTGGCGGCGTGGTATTCGGCATTCTCGGACAGATCGCCATGGGCGCGGGCTTCCTCGATCGCCTCGACGATCCTGGGGCGCTCCTCGCGCAGCGCCTTGAGATCGGCGGTGAGCCGCTCGTAGCCCTCGGCCAGCATCGGGACCTTTTCCATCGTCGCCATAATCATGCCTTCTCGTCTGTCGCGAACACCCCCGCCGCGCCGGACAAAGCCCGCGCTGCCGCCCGATCACGGCGGTAAGCGCTGCCTGCCGATGGGGGGAAGTGTCAGTCAATTGCCATAATAGTCCTGCAGGCTGCACACTTCAAGCTGATCGGGGCGGATCGCCGCGATCGCCGCGGCCACCGCCAGCGAGGCCGCCGCGGTGGTGTAATAAGGCACCTTGCCAGCCAGCGCCGCCTGGCGGATCGACTGCGAATCGCGCAGCGACTGCCAGCCTTCGGTGGTGTTGAAGATGAGCGCGATCTCGCCATCGATAATCTTGTCAACAATGTGCGGCTGGCCCTCGGCCACCTTGTTGATCCGTTCCACCGCCAGCCCCTGCTCGGCCAGATAGGCTTGCGTGCCGCCCGTGGCGATCACACGAAAACCGTGTTCGATCAGCCGCTTGACCGCCGGCACGATGACCGGCTTGTCGCTGTTCTTGACGCTGACGAAGACCGTGCCCGATTGCGGCGGCACCATCCCGGCGCCAAGCTGCGACTTGAGGAAGGCGGCCTCGAAGCTGGTGTCGATCCCCATCACCTCGCCGGTCGATTTCATCTCCGGGCTGAGCACCGGATCGGCGCCGGGAAAGCGGCTGAAGGGGAACACCGCCTCCTTCACCGCCATATAGGGCAGATCGCGGCGGAACGGCGGGAAATTGCTCAAGGGCTCGCCCGCCATCACCCGCGCGGCGATCTTGGCCACGGGCTGGCCGATCGCCTTGGCGACGAAGGGCACGGTGCGGCTGGCGCGGGGGTTGACCTCGATGAGATAGACAGTCCCGTCCTTGACCGCGAACTGGATGTTCATCAGCCCCTTGACGCCAAGGGCAAAGGCCATCGCCTCGGCCTGGCGCTCCATCTCGGCGACGATATCGCCTGGCAGCGAATAGGGCGGCAGGGTGCAGGCGCTGTCGCCCGAATGGACCCCGGCTTCCTCGATATGCTGCATCACCCCGGCGATGCGCACCTCCTTGCCATCGCACAGGGCATCGACATCGCACTCGATCGCATCGCGCAGATATTGGTCGATCAGCACCGGGGAATCCCCGGAAACCGTGACCGCGGTGGCGATGTAATCATCGAGCTGGGCTTCGGAATCGACGATCTCCATCGCCCGCCCGCCGAGCACGTAGGAAGGCCGCAGCAGCACCGGATAGCCAATGCGCGCGGCCACCGCGGCGGCCTCGTCACGGCTGCGGGCAATGCCGTTTTCGGGCTGCCTGAGCTTCAATTTGCTCACCAGCTTGGCAAAGCGCTCGCGGTCCTCGGCAAGGTCGATGGCATCGGGCGAGGTGCCGAGGATCGGGATCCCGGCATCGGCGAGCGCCTGAGCGAGCTTCAACGGCGTCTGCCCGCCGAACTGGACGATCACCCCAACGAGCTCGCCGCGCGCCGCCTCGACCCTCAAGATCTCGAGCACGTCCTCGGCGGTGAGCGGCTCGAAATAGAGCCGGTCGGAGGTGTCGTAATCGGTCGAGACGGTCTCGGGGTTGCAATTGACCATGATCGTCTCGAACCCCGCTTCAGCCAGGGCAAAGCAGGCATGGACGCAGGCATAATCGAACTCGATCCCCTGGCCGATGCGGTTGGGCCCGCCGCCGAGGATCACGATCTTGCGGCGATCGGAGGGCGCGGCCTCGCACTCGGGTGCACCGAAGCTCGGCGCCTCGTAGGTCGAATACATGTAAGGCGTGATCGCCTCGAACTCAGCGGCGCAGGAATCGATGCGCTTGAACACCGGGAACACCCCGAGCCGGTGGCGCAGCGCGCGCACCTCGGCCGCGCTGGTGGCCCCGGCCATGGCGACCAGCGCATCGTGGAGCAGGCCGGAACGCCGCGCCTGGGTTTCGGCCAGGCCGCCGGCCACCCCCACCGAGCGCACCGCGAGCGTGGCGAGGCGCCGGTCGGAAAACCCCATGGCCTTAAGGCGCCTGAGGCCCGCCGCATCGATCGGCAGGCCCTCGCGCTGCACCTCCTGTTCGGCGGCGATGATCTCGGCGATCTGGCGCAGGAACCAGGGATCATAATGGGTGACCGCGGCGATCTCCTCGACGCTCAGCCCCTCGCGGAAGGCCTGGCCGACCTTGAGCAGCCGATCGGGGGTGCGCCGGGCAAGCGCGGCGGTGATCACCTCGCGCGGCTGGCCCTCAAGCTCGGGCACGCGGTTGAAGCCATCAAGCCCCGTTTCCAGCCCGCGCAGCGCCTTTTGCAGGCTTTCCTTGAACGAGCGCCCGATCGCCATCACCTCGCCCACCGATTTCATCGAGGTGGAAAGATCGGTGGGCGTGCCCTTGAACTTCTCGAAGGCAAAGCGCGGGATCTTGGTGACGACATAGTCGATCGTCGGCTCGAAGCTCGCCGGGGTCGCCCCGGTGATCTCGTTGGTCAGCTCATCGAGGGTGTAGCCCACCGCCAGCTTGGCGGCGATGCGGGCGATGGGAAAGCCGGTGGCCTTGGAGGCGAGCGCCGAGGAGCGGCTGACGCGCGGGTTCATTTCGATCACGATCAGCCGCCCGTCCTTGGGGTTGACGGCGAATTGCACGTTGGAGCCGCCAGTCTCCACCCCGATCTCGCGCAGCACCGCGATGCTGGCCGAGCGCATGATTTGATATTCCTTGTCGGTGAGCGTCAGGGCCGGGGCGACCGTGATCGAATCGCCGGTGTGCACCCCCATCGGATCGACATTCTCGATCGAGCAGACGATGATGGCATTGTCCTTGGCATCGCGCACCACCTCCATCTCGAACTCCTTCCAGCCGAGAAGCGATTCCTCGATCAGGACTTCATTGGTGGGCGAGGCGGCGAGGCCCTCGGCGACGATGCGGTCGAACTCGGCGCGGTTATAGGCGATCCCGCCGCCGGTGCCGCCGAGGGTGAAGCTGGGGCGGATGATCGCCGGAAGGCCGGTGCGCTCGAGCACGGCGCGGGCCTCCTCGAGCGTGTTGGCGACGCCCGAGCGCGCGCTTTCCAGCCCGATCTTGTCCATCGCCTCGCGGAAGCGCTGGCGGTTTTCGGCCTTGTCGATGGCATCGGCCTTGGCCCCGATCATCTCGACCCCGTATTGGGCGAGCACGCCCATTTCATCGAGCTTGAGCGCGCAATTGAGCGCGGTCTGCCCGCCCATCGTGGGCAGCAGCGCATCGGGCCGTTCCTTGGCGATGATCTTGGCGACGATCTCAGGGGTGATCGGCTCGATATAGGTGGCGTCGGCAAACTCCGGATCGGTCATGATCGTGGCCGGGTTGGAGTTGACGAGGATGACGCGGTAGCCCTCCTCCTTCAGCGCCTTGATCGCCTGAGTGCCGGAATAGTCGAACTCGCAGGCCTGGCCGATGATGATCGGGCCGGCGCCGATGACGAGGATCGAGGAAATGTCGGTTCTTTTGGGCATCAGGTGTCCTGCTCGGCAAAAGCGAAGGAGAGGTGGGTGTAGCGGTTGACGAGCGGCAGCACGTCGGGGCGCGAGGCGGCGCTGCCGAAGATGAAGGTGCAGTTGCGGCGGATGTCGATGAGCCGCGCGCCATCGCGGGCCATGACATAGGAAAGCACGTAATAGCTGCGCGGGGAATCGCGCCGCCCGATGACATCGAAGGTCTTGATCTGCCCGCGCGAAGCGGCGCGGGTGTCGCTATCGATGAAGCCCTCATCGCGGCGCTGGCGGGCAACGGCGCGGTGGCGCGCGGCGGGATCGAAAGCGGCTTCCTCGAAGGGGCCTTCGCTCGCAGCGATGCGGCAATCCATGCGCCCGGCAACCGGATAGCGCGAGGCCTCGTCATGGAGCACCGGGCGCCAGAAGCTGACGAGCGGCAGCCCGCTTTCGCCCGAAGGCTCGACCCGCACCGCACCATCGCCCTGAAAGGCAACCCCGGGGACAAGCTCGACCCCGGGCCATTCAGCGAGCGGACGCGGCGTCATCGCCGGGTTCTGGGCAAGCGCGGGGGCAGCGAGGATGAGCGCAAGCAAGGCCAAGGCGGTGCGCCTGTTGCTCACCCCAGCATCCCCACGAACTTCTCGAACAGGTAGAAGCTGTCCTGCGGGCCGGGCGAGGCTTCGGGGTGGTATTGCACCGCAAAGGCGCGTTTGCCCTTGATCGAAATGCCGCAATTGGTGCCGTCGAACAGGCTCACATGGGTCTGCTCGACATGTTCAGGCAGGCTTGCCGCATCGACGGCAAAGCCGTGGTTCATGCTGGTGATCTCGACGAGGCCGGCGGTCTCCCCCCACCCTTCCCCGACACGCTGCACCGGGTGGTTGGCGCCGCGGTGGCCCTGGTGCATCTTGATCGTCTTCGCGCCCGCGGCGAGCGCCAGCAACTGGTGGCCAAGGCAGATGCCGAACAGCGGCACATCCGCCTCGAGCAGGGCGCGGATCACCGGCACGGCATATTCGCCCGTCGCCGCCGGATCGCCCGGGCCGTTGGAGAGGAACACCCCGTCGGGCTTCAAGGCCATGATCTCGTCGAAGCTGGTGCGTGCGGGCACCACCGTCACCCGCGCCCCGGCACGCGCGAGGTTGCGGAAGATATTGTCCTTGGCGCCATAATCGATCGCCACCACGTGCGGGCGGGAATCGAAGGCCGCCCGGCCATAGCCCTTGCCGAGGCGCCACGGCCCGCCCTCCCAGCGCTCGGGCGCCTCGCGGGTGACGCGGATGGCAAGGTCCATGCCCTCCAGCCCCGGCCATTCGGCCGCGCGCTTCACCAGCGCCGGGATATCGAACATGCCATCGGGCGCATGAGCGATCACCGCATTGGGCGCGCCCGAAAGGCGGATGCGGCGGGTGAGCGCGCGGGTATCCACGCCCGAAAGGCCGATCTTGCCCTGGCGCGCCATCCATTCAGTAAAGCGCTCGATGCTGCGGAAGTTGGACGGCTCGGTTACCTCCTCGCGCACCACGCAGCCCACCGCGCCCTCGACCCGGCTTTCGATATCCTCGGGATTGGCCCCGACATTGCCGATATGCGGGAAGGTGAAGGTGACGATCTGCGCCGCATAGCTGGGATCGGTCATCACCTCCTGATAGCCGGTCATCGCGGTGTTGAAGCACACCTCGCCCACGGCGCTGCCATGAGCGCCGAAGCCGCGCCCCCAGATCACCGTGCCATCGGCCAGAACGAGGACTCCGGTCGCGCCCGGGGGCTGCGCAAGCGAAGATGCGGGGTCGGCCATGGGGCGCTCCGTTACAGGTGATCCGGCGATGGTGCTAAGTTTTGTCCGCTAGGCGCCGCTGCCCGCCCCGTCAACCTAGGCTTGGCCGGCGCTTTGCGTTAGAGGCGCACGCCAGCACAGCCTTCCACAGGAATGAGACAAGCATGATCAGGGATGACATCAAGGCCGCCACGATCGCGGCGATGAAGGCCGGCGACAAGGCGCGCACCGCGGCGCTGCGCCAGATCGCCGCCAAGATCAAGGACCGCGACATCGAGGAACGCACCGCCGCCAAGCCCACCCCCGATGACGCGCTGGTGACGGGCGTGCTCCAGAAAATGGCCAAGCAGCGGCGCGAATCGATCGAGCTCTACGAGGCCGGAGGGCGCCCCGAGCTGGCCGCGGCCGAGCGCGCCGAACTCGCTGTGATCGAGGAGTTCCTGCCGCGGATGATGGACGAGGCCCAAACCGCCGCCGCCATCGCCGCGATCAAAGAGGAACTGGGCGCCACCAGCATCAAGGACATGGGCGCGGTGATGGCCGCGCTCAAGGAGCGGCACGGGGCCGTGCTCGATGCCCGGCTGGCGAGCAGCCTCGTCAAGGCGGCGCTCGCCTAGATCGCGGGCGCCAAAGCCACCCCGGCCGGCGCCGGTCGGCCAAAGCCACAGAGCCTTCCACAGCCGGCGCTTGCAAGCGCCGCCCAGCGCGCGCAACCTGTGCCCATGGCCATCACCCCGCAATGGAAGGACGAGCTGCGCGCGCGCCTCACGCTCTCGGCGCTCGTCCAGCGCAGCGTCAAGCTGACGCGGGCGGGGCGCGAGTGGAAGGGCTGCTGCCCGTTCCACGAGGAGAAGACCCCGAGCTTCTATGTCAATGATGCCAAGCAGTTCTATCACTGCTTCGGCTGCGGCGCGCATGGCGATGCGATCAGCTGGATGGTCGATCATGTGGGCCTCTCCTTCCTCGATGCGATCAAGGAACTTGCCAGCATGGCGGGGATGGAAGTGCCCGCCCCCGATCCTGCCGCCGCGAGGAAGGCCGAAGCGCGCGCCAGCCTCATCGATGTGACCGAGGCCGCCCAGCGCTTCTTTGCCGAGAGCCTGGCCGCACCCGGCGGGGCGGCGGCACGCGCCTATCTCGCGCAGCGCGGCTTTGCGCCCGAACTTTGCCGCACCTTCGGCTTTGGCTGGGCGCCCGATGATCGCCACGCGCTGGGCCGCGCGCTCGGCCATTTCGGCGAGCCGATGCTCGAGGCGGCCGGGCTGCGCGCCGCGAGCGAGGCGGGCGAGCGCTATGACCGCTTCCGTGGCCGCCTGATGCTGCCGATCCACGATCCGCGCGGGCGGGTGATCGCCTTTGGCGGGCGCATCCTCACCCCGCGCGAGGGCCTCGCCAAGTATCTCAATTCGCCCGACACCGAGCTCTTCGACAAGGGTCGCACGCTCTACAATCTCCACCGCGCCGCCCCGGCGGTGCGCCAGAGCGGCCGGGTGGTGGTGGTGGAAGGCTACATGGACGTGATCGCGCTCGCCAGCGCCGGGATCGCCGAGGCGGTCGCCCCGCTCGGCACCGCGCTCACCGAGATGCAGCTCGAACTGCTCTGGCGCCTCGCCGAGGTGCCGCTCTTGTGCTTCGATGGCGACAGCGCTGGCCAGCGCGCGGCGATGCGGGCGATCACGCGGGCGCTGCCGCTGCTCGCGCCGGGCCGCTCGCTGGCCATCGTGCGCCTGCCCCGGGGACAGGATCCAGACGATCTGGTGCGCCAGCAGGGCCGCACCGGGATCGAGCGGCTGCTCGAAGCGCCGCTCAGCCTGATCGAGGCGCTCTGGCAATTCGAGCGCGATGCGGCGCCCCTTGCCACCCCCGAGGCCAAGGCCGGGCTCAAGGCGCGGCTGATGGCGCATGTCGAGACCATTGCCGACCCCGAGATCAGGGCGCTTTACCGCCGCGAGCTGTCGGATCGCTTCTCCGCCTTTGCCTTTCCCCCGCGCCCGCCGCGCGCTGCGCGCACCGCCTCTGAGGTCGGGCGCCGGGGCGCAGCCAAGGGCACATGGCGCGGCGCGCCGGTGCCCCTGCCGGGCCTCACCCCCGAAGCACGCAGCCGGCTTGGCGCGCTCACCTTGGGCGGCCAGCGTCAGGGCCTGCTCGAGGCGGTTCTGGCAGGGCTAGCGCGCCATCCGCAGGAGATTGCGCGCCACGCCGAGGCGCTCGCCCGCCTCGCCCGCAGCGAGCCGGCTGCCGCGGCGCGCATCGAAAAGCTCTTCGAGCTTGCAGAAACGCTTGATTCGCGCGCGCCAGACGCCATATGCAGCGCGCAAGGCCAACCCGCCCCGTCGGCAGACATCCGCTACGCCTTTCTCGATGAAGGCACCGATCCCGACGATGCGTGCGCGCAACTGGCCGAGGCTGTGTCGCTGCTGGTCGAAAGGCCGGCGCTCGAGGCTGCGCTTGCGGCCACGATCGCGCGTTTCGACAGCGATCCGGAAGGATCGTTTGCCGAACAGGCGCGTTTGCGTACACGGCTCATGGCAATCGAGGAACGCCTCAAGGCCTTCGGACGCCGCAAGGCAGCGGCCCCGGATGCGCCCGGGGCATCGGGTGACGCGGCCGCCTGACAGGCGGGCATGGGATCAATCGGCGGCCTCGCTCAGCAGGCCGCCCGGCAATGGACAGACACGAAAGATTATGGCCGAAAAGGAAGACGCCCCGCTGATCGATCTCAACGAGGCTTCGATCAAGAAGCTCATCAGCAAGGCCAAGAAGCGTGGCTATGTCACCTATGACGAATTGAACGAGGCGCTGCCCTCGGGCGAGATGAGCCCCGACCAGATCGAGGACATTCAGACCGCGCTGGCCGACATGGGGGTGCAGATCGTCGAGAGCGACGAGGAGGCCGAGGCCGAGGCCGAGGAGGGCGAGGCCGACGAGGTGATCGTCGATGAGGACGATGAGGAGGACGAGGACGGCGAGAAGAAGGGCCCGGCCCGCGATGCCCGCGCCGGCAACAAGAAGATCGCCGCCGGTGAGCGCACCGACGATCCGGTGCGCATGTATCTGCGCGAGATGGGCGCGGTCGAACTGCTTAGCCGCGAGGGCGAGATCGCCATTGCCAAGCGCATCGAGGCGGGCCGCGACATGATGATCATGGGCCTGTGCGAAAGCCCGATCACCTTCCACGCCATCATCCAGTGGTCCGAGGCGCTCAACAACGGCGACATGCAGCTGCGCGAGATCCTCGATCTTGACGCCATGCTCTCCAAGGAACCCCCGGCCGACAAGATGGCCGAGGGCGCCGAGAATGATGATGATGACGACAACACCTTGAGCCTCGCGCAGATGGAAGCCGCATTGAAGCCCGAGGCGCTCGAACGCTTCGCCCGCATCACCCGGCTGTTCAAGGATTTCGAGAAGCTCCAGGCCGAACGGGTGGCAACCCTTGCCGCGGGCAACACCTTCCCCGCGGCCAAGGAGGCGCGTTACGAACAGCTGCGCGAGGAGCTGACCGCCGAGGTCGAAAGCGTGCAGTTCCACGCCACCAAGATCGAGTTCCTGGTCGACAATCTCTATGCCTTCAACCGCCGCCTGACCACGCTGGGCGGGCAGATGCTGCGCCTGGCTGAGCGCCACAAGATCAAGCGCGCCGATTTTCTCGAGGCCTATGTCGGCAACGAGCTTGACGATGGCTGGATCAAGGAGCGGGCGAAGAAGGACAAGAAATGGGCCGCCTTCCTCGAGCGCGAGGGCGAGGCGATCGAGCGCATCCGCGCCGAGATCGCCGATATTGCCGCGCAGACCGGCATGAGCCTTCCCGAGTTCCGCCGCATCGTCAACATGGTGCAGAAGGGCGAGCGCGAGGCGCGCATCGCCAAGAAGGAAATGGTCGAGGCGAACCTGCGCCTGGTTATTTCCATCGCCAAGAAATACACCAATCGGGGGTTGCAATTCCTTGATCTCATTCAGGAAGGCAACATCGGGTTGATGAAGGCGGTGGACAAGTTCGAATACCGCCGCGGCTACAAGTTCTCCACTTATGCGACGTGGTGGATCCGCCAGGCGATCACCCGTTCGATCGCGGACCAAGCCCGCACCATCCGCATTCCGGTGCACATGATCGAGACGATCAACAAGCTGGTGCGCACCAGCCGCCAGTTCCTCCACGAGGAAGGCCGCGAGCCGACGCCAGAGGAAATGGCCGCGCGCCTCTCGATGCCGCTCGAGAAGGTGCGCAAGGTGATGAAGATCGCCAAGGAGCCGATTTCCCTCGAAACCCCGATCGGGGACGAGGAAGACAGCCACCTCGGCGATTTCATCGAGGACAAGAACGCGGTGATCCCGGTGGATGCGGCGATCCAGGCCAACCTCAAGGAAACCGTCACCCGCGTGCTCGCCAGCCTCACCCCGCGCGAGGAGCGCGTGCTGAGGATGCGCTTCGGCATCGGCATGAACACCGATCACACGCTCGAGGAAGTCGGCCAGCAGTTCAGCGTGACGCGCGAGCGCATCCGCCAGATCGAGGCCAAGGCGCTGAGGAAGCTCAAGCACCCGAGCCGCAGCCGCAAGATGCGCTCGTTCCTCGATCAATAGGGAGCGAAGGCCCCGCTTCGGCGGGGCCATTCACGCGCGGCGGCGCAAGGGCCAGACCAGTTGGCGCGCCCAACCCTCGGGCGCGCGTTCATCGGCAAGGCCGTAGCCCTCCGGCCAGCGCCCTTCCGGCATGTGACAGGTGCCGAACCAGCGGTCGATCATCGGCAGGTGAACGGCAAAGTTCACATCGCGCGCCTCGGCCTCCCGGGCGTGGTGCCAGTGGTGGAAGCGCGGCATGGCGACCCAGCGTTCGAGCCACCCCCATCTCGGCGCGAAATTGGCGTGGATGAACACCGCGTGGAAGCTGACGAGCGCGAGATAGGCATAGACCACGCTCTCGGCAAAGCCCGCCACCAGCAGCGCCAGCAACACAAGGCCGCGCGTGACGATCACGTCAACGAGGTGCAGCCGCGATCCGGCGAGCCAGTCCATCGCCTCGACCGAGTGGTGTACCTTGTGAAAGCGCCACAAGAGCGGCACCGCATGAAAGGCGCGGTGGACGCCATATTGCGCAAGGTCAGCCACCAGCACGCACATCGCCCATTGCACCAGCCACGGCAGGCCCTCCACCGCCGCCTGGGCCTGCGGCAGCGCCAGCACCGCGCCCAGCGCCACCGCCGGCGCAAGCACCGCCACGCTCATCACCTGCGCCAGTACGTGGCTGGCGAAGAAATATTGCGTGTCGGTGAGCCAGCCCCTGCGAAAGACCCCCTGACCACGGCGCAGCGGAAAGGCGCGCTCGAGCGGCACGAACAGCGCCGCGGTGGTGATCACCCCGAGCACGAACCAATCGAGCGCAAGATAGATGCGGGCCTCGCCCACGCGCGGGATCTCAGCGCCCCCCGCGCCCAGCGCCAGCGCCGCGCCGGCAAGGGCAAGCCCCGCCACCCCGAGCGCCTTCTTGCGCCGCAAGAGCAGCGACAGGCCCGACAGCGCCATCCCCGCGAGCAGCCCCACGTCGATCGCAAGCCGCACCAGATCGAGCGGATAGCGGCTGCGCAATTCGGGCAGGGTGAGGTATTGCGGGAAGTTGAGGCACAGCACCGCAAGGAGCGCGAGCAGCCCCAGCACGATCCCGAGGATGCCGCTGATCCAGCCCGTGCCCACATGGCGCGGCGCCGCATCGGCAAAGACGCGCGCGAGCCATTGCTCGGCAGACAGGCGGGGTGTGGGCGGCGGCATGGCAAGCGACAATAGCCCTGCCCCCCTTTCGCCCCGGTAAAGCGCAGGCCATGGCGCTGGTCGAAAAACCCGCCGGCAAGGGGTGGAGAATCCGCGTCCATGCGATTATGGCACGCCCATGCGCATCGCCATCGCCTCCGATCATGCCGCGGTCGAACTCAAGGCCGACCTTGCCGAATGGCTCATCGAGGAAGGCCACGAGGTCGCCGATCTCGGGCCGCCGCCGGGGGTGAGCGTCGATTACCCCGATTACGGCTATCGCCTCGCCGAGATTATCGCCGAAGGCACGGTGGAATATGGCATTGCCCTGTGCGGCAGCGGCATCGGCATCTCGATCAGCGTCAACCGCCACCCGCAGGTGCGCTGCGCGCTGGTGAGCGAGCCGCTCTCGGCCGCGCTCGCGCGTGAGCACAATGATGCCAATTGCATCGCTTTGGGCGCGCGGCTCGTAGGTCTGGAGATGGCCAAGGCCTGCATCGCCACCTTCCTCGATACCGAATTTGCCGATGCCGGCGATCCGGCCGGGCGCCACCAGCGCCGGGTCGGCAAGCTGTCACAGCCGCCCTTCCTGCCCGACCATATCGAGACCCACCAATGAGCACCGCCCCTCTCGACTTTGCCGCCCGCGCCGCCGCTGCCGATCCGATGCACGGCTTCTGGCACCATGATCTTGCCGCCGCCGATCCCGAGATCGCCGCAGCCATCGCCAAGGAACTTGCGCGCCAGCGCGACAAGATCGAGCTGATCGCAAGCGAGAACATCGCCAGCCGCGCGGTGCTCGAGGCGGCGGGCAGCGTCTTCACCAACAAATATGCCGAAGGCTATCCGGGCAAGCGCTATTACGGCGGCTGCGAATATGCCGACGTGGTCGAAACCCTGGCGATTGAACGCGCCAAGCAGCTGTTCGGCTGCAACTTTGCCAATGTGCAGCCCAATTCCGGCTCGCAGATGAACCAGGCGGTGTTCCTCGCCCTCCTCAATCCGGGCGACACCTTCATGGGGCTCGATCTCAATTCGGGCGGGCACCTCACCCATGGCTCGCCGGTCAATGTCAGCGGCAAGTGGTTCAATGTCGTCTCCTATGGCGTTTCGCGCGAGAGCGAGACGATCGACATGGACGAGGTGGCCGCCAAGGCGCGCGCGCACCGGCCCAAGCTCATCATCTGCGGCGGCACCGCCTATTCGCGCACCTGGGACTTTGCCGCCTTCCGCGCCATTGCCGATGAGGTGGGCGCGGTGCTGCTGTGCGACATGAGCCATATCTCGGGCCTGGTTGCCGGCGGCGCGCACCCCTCGCCCTTCCCGCATTGCGACATCGTCACCTCCACCACCCACAAGTCCTTGCGCGGGCCGCGCTCGGGCATCATCCTGTGGAACGACGAGAAGTTCACCAAGCCTTTGAACATGGCGGTGTTCCCCGGGCTTCAGGGCGGGCCCTTGATGCACATCATTGCCGCCAAGGCGGTGGCCTTCAGGGAAGCGCTCGATCCCTCCTTCCGCGACTATGCCCGGCGCATCGTCGAGAACGCCCGGGCGCTGGCGGCAAGCCTTGAGGAAAGCGGCCTCAGGATCGTCAGCGGCGGCACCGACAACCACTCGATGCTGGTCGATCTCACCGCCAAGGGGGTGACGGGCAAGGATGCCGAAAAGGCGCTCGATCGCGCCTTCATCACCTGCAACAAGAACTCGATTCCCTTCGACACCCGCTCGCCCTTCGTCACCAGCGGCATTCGCCTCGGCACCCCGGCGGGCACCACCCGCGGCTTTGGCCCCGAGGAGTTTGGCACCATCGGCCGGCTGATCGCCGAAGTGGTCGAAGGGGTGGCCAAGAACGGCCCCGAAGGCGATGCGCAGGTGGAAGAAAGTGTGCGCGCGCGGGTTGCTGAGCTGTGCGCGGCCTTCCCCGTCTATCCGGGCATGTGAGGCAGGCGATGAACCACGATCCGCAAAGGCCGCAGGACCTTATCGAGGACGCCAAGGCCGAGATCATCGGCATGGGCAAGGAAGGCCTCAATCACCCCTCCACCGCCCCGGTGCTCACCGGCGCGGCGATCGGCGCGCTTGCCGGGGCGCTGCTCCCGGTGGTGTCCTGGCCGGTCGGCCTCATCGCCGGTGCGGGCTTCGCGCTCTATCAACGCATCCGCAAATAAGCCCCTGAATGCGCTGCCCTTTCTGCGCCCACGATGACACCCAGGTAAAGGACAGCCGCCCGACCGAAGATGGCACGGCGATCCGGCGGCGGCGGCAATGCTCCTCCTGCGGCGCGCGCTTCACCACCTTCGAGCGGGTGCAGCTGCGCGAGGTGGTGGTGATCAAGTCGGGCGACCGGCGCGAGCCCTTCGACCGCGCCAAGCTCGAACAATCGATCGCGCTGGCCTGCCGCAAGCGCGGGATCGATCAGGAGCGGCTCGATCAGCTGGTGAGCGGGATCCAGCGCCAGGTCGAAGCCTCCGGCGAGGCCGAGGTGCCCTCGAGCCATATCGGCGAATTGGTGATGGAAGGGCTGCGGCAGATCGATTCGGTCGCCTATATCCGCTTTGCCAGCGTCTATCGCGATTTCTCCGAGGCGCGCGACTTCGAGAAATTTGCCAGCACCGTGCAGCAAGCCGCGAAAGATTAGGGCGAAGATGGCAGAGGATCCCAATCGGCCGGTGATCGTGCTGGTGCGCCCGCAACTGGGCGAGAACATCGGCAAGGCGGCGCGCGCCATGCTCAATTTCTCCCTTACCGAGCTGCGCCTCGTCGCCCCGCGCGATGGCTGGCCCAATCCCGCCGCCGGTCCGGCGGCCTCAGGCGCGGACGAGGTGCTCGCCGGCGCCAAGGTGTTTGACACCACCGCCGAGGCCGTCGCCGATTGCCAGCATGTCTATGCCACCACGGTGCGAAAGCGCGGCGTCACCCGCCCGGTGATTGGCCCCGACGACGCCGGGCGGCTGGTGGTGACTCAGCCCGGTCGCCACGCGGTGCTGTTCGGGCCGGAGCGCTCGGGCCTCGAGACCGAGGATGTCGCTCTTGCCCGCGCGATCCTGACCATCCCGATCAATCCCGAGTTCGGCTCGCTCAATCTTGCCCAGGCGGTGGTGCTGGTGGCCTATGAATGGTCGCGCATGGCGCGCGAACTCGGCGCGGCGAGCACCGCCACGCTGGCCCAGCCCACTGCTGAGGAAGCCCTGCCCCCTGCCCCGCAAGCGGAGCTAGATGCGCTGATCGCCCATTTCGAGGCACTGCTCGCCCCGCGCGGCTATTTCCTGCCCGAAACCCGCGCCGAGGCGACCCGGCGCACGCTGCGCGGCATCCTCACCAAGCCCGGCTGGAACCACCTCGAGGTGCGCACCCTGCGCGGCGTGCTGAGCGCGCTCGAGCGTCCGCCGCGCGGCGAGGAATAGGCCCGCGGCAGCCCCGGGGCTTGACCGCGGCGGCGTTCCTGCTATGCGCGCGCCTTCGCAAATGGGCCCTGCACCCCGGTGAAGCAGTGGCCGCATCCGCCCCCTTGCGGGCGGATGGTGCGAAGCCGGGTGGAATGGTTGCCACAGGGGCAATCCAGCACATTGAAGGACAAGGCACATGTCGAAGCGCAAGAGCGCCAAGTACAAGCTTGACCGCCGGATGGGCGAGAACATCTGGGGTCGCCCCAATTCGCCCGTCAACAAGCGGTCCTATGGCCCCGGCCAGCACGGCCAGCGCCGCAAGGGCAAGATGAGCGATTATGGCCTGCAGCTGCGCGCCAAGCAGAAGCTCAAGGGCTATTATGGCGATGTCACCGAAAAGCAGTTCAAGCGCACCTATGCCGAGGCGGCGCGGATGAAGGGTGACACCAGCCAGAACCTCATCGGCCTGCTCGAGCAGCGGCTCGACATGGTGGTCTATCGCGCCAAGTTTGCGCCCACCATCTTCGCCGCGCGCCAGCTGGTGAGCCACGGGCATATTTATGTGAACGGGCAGAAGTGCAACATCGCCTCGCGCCGCGTGGCGGTGGGCGATGTCATCAGCCTCGGGGCCAAGGCCAAGGAAATGGCCCTCGTGATCGAGGCGCAGAGCCTGGCCGAACGCGACATTCCCGATTATGTCATGCCCGACGGCACCGACAAGGTGGTGTTCACCCGCGTGCCCAAGCTCGACGAGGTGCCCTACCCGGTGACGATGGAACCCAACCTGGTGGTCGAATTCTATTCGCGCTGATCGCAAGGCGCAGTTCCAAGGCAAAGAAGGGCGGCCCTGTGGGGTCGCCCTTTTCTTTTGCGCAGGCCTCAGCCATCATCGCCGCGACTGCTGACAGCTGGGGCCGGCTTCACCGATGAAAGTGCTGCTGCTCGACGGGCACCCCGACAAGGCCCGGCTGACGAGCCATCTGCTCGATATCTATGCCGCCGCCTTGCCTTCAGCGGTCGAGATCACCCGTGTGGCAGCGCGCGATCTCGCCTTCTCGCCTGTGCTCCGCCACGGCTACAAGCGCTGCACCGAATGGGAAGCGGATCTTGCAAATCTGGCGGTGCAACTTGACGCCTGCGATCATCTGGTGGTGGCCTTCCCGATGTGGTGGGGCGCCGAACCGGCCGAATTGAAAGGCCTGATCGACCGGCTGTTCCTGCCGAAATTCACTTTTGCCTATCATGTCGGCGATCCCTGGTGGGACAGGCTGATGCAGGGCCGCTCGGCCGATCTGATCGTCACGATGGACACCCCGCCCTTCGTGCTCAAATGGTATTACGGCAACCCGGTGATCCGGCGCTGGAAGGGGCAAATCCTCGGCTTTTGCGGCTTTGCACCGGTGCGCACGCTGTCGCTGGGACCGGTGGGTGAAAACACCCCGCCGCGCAATATCGCCAGGTGGGAAGCCAAGGTCGCAAGGCTCGCGCGATCGATCCGCCAGAAGGCACCGCAGAAGAAACAGCCGCGCCTCGCCGCCTTTCTCGGGGAAAAGGTCAGCCCCTGATCCGATCCCACTCGGCAAATTCGTAAGCGATCGAGCCTTCGACGAGGCGCTCCCAGATCTCGGCGATCACATCGCCGGGCAGGCCGCGGGCCTCGGCTGCGGCCACCGCGGCGGCGATCACCCGCGCCTTCCTCGCCTCGTCGCGCACCGCCTCGCGGCTTTCCTTGATCCGGGCGGCGGCGCGCATGTAGGCAAAGCGCCTCGCCAGCAGCGCCACCAGTTCGGCATCGAGCGCATCCACCCCGGCGCGCACTTCGGCCATGGTGGTGCAGTCTTCGGGGGCTTTGGCAGCGCGATCGGTCATCAATCAGGATCGTCCCAGGTAATCGCGCCGGAAGCGGGCGGCAAAATCGGGGAAGGTGCCCGAGGCAATGGCACCGCGCATCCCCTCCATCAAGGCCTGATAGAAGCTGAGGTTATGCTCGGTGAGCAGCATGGCGCCGAGCATCTCCCCCGATTTGACGAGGTGGTGGAGATAGGCGCGGCTGTAATCGCGGCACACCGGGCAGGTGCAGCGCGGATCGAGCGGGCCGCTATCTTCGGCATAGCGCGCGTTCCTGAGATTGAGCGGCCCGTTCCACGTAAACGCCTGCCCGTTGCGGCCCGAGCGCGTCGGCAGCACGCAATCGAACATGTCGATGCCCCTCTCGACCGCGCCGACGAGGTCATCGGGCTTGCCCACCCCCATGAGATAGCGGGGCTTGTCGGCCGGGAGCATGTCGGGCGCATAGTCGAGCACGCCGAACATCGCCTCCTGCCCCTCGCCCACGGCCAGCCCGCCCACGGCATAGCCGTCAAAGCCGATGTCGATCAGGCGCTCGGCGCTGATGCGGCGCAGGTCCTCGTGGAGCGCGCCCTGCTGGATGCCGAACAGGGCGGCGCGCGCGGCGTGCTCTGCCCCGGCATCAAAGCCATCGCGGCTGCGCCGCGCCCAGCGCATCGACAGCTCCATCGAGGCGGCGATCTCGTCGCGCGGACGATCGGCCCGGGGGCATTCGTCAAAGGCCATGACGATGTCCGCGCCGAGCAGGCGCTGGATTTCCATCGAGCGCTCGGGGGTGAGAAGGTGGCGCGAACCATCGAGGTGGCTCTTGAACTCCACCCCCTCCTCGCTGAGCTTGCGCAAGGCGCTCAGGCTCATCACCTGATAACCGCCGCTGTCGGTGAGGATCGGGCGCGGCCAGTTCATGAAGCGGTGCAGGCCGCCGAGGCGCGCCACCCGCTCGGCCCCGGGGCGCAGCATCAGGTGATAGGTGTTGCCGAGGATGATGTCGGCCCCGGTGGCGCGCACGGCCTCGGGCTTCATCGCCTTGACCGTGGCCGCCGTGCCCACCGGCATGAAGGCGGGTGTGCGGATCTCGCCGCGCAGCATGCGGATGGTGCCGGTGCGCGCCTTGCCGCAGGTGGCGTGAAGGGTGAAGAAGAAGCGCTCGCTCATCAGGCGTGCGGCCCTAGCGCCGCCGCGCCGCGCTGTCACCCACGCAGCAAAAAAGGGGGCAGGCGCCGCGCGGCCCCTGCCCCCGGGTTTGTGCCGCAAGGCGCCTTAGAACTTGTAAAGCACCCCGATGCTGGCACGGGTGGTGTCGAAGGAGATCGTGTCGATCCCGGCGCGGAAGTTGATCGGGCTGTCACCCAGGCCAAACTCGACCCCGGCGCCGACGAGGTAATCCCCATCGCTGTTGTCCACGCCCGGCGGGGGGTTGCCGCCGAGGATGTTGACGAGGTCAAGCTCGACTTCCTGGTAGCCACCGCGCACGAAGACCTTGCCGGTCTTGCCCACGCGCACCCCGGCGCGGGCGGCGATGCCATATTCCTGATCGATCGGGCCGTCACCGAAGTGGAAATTGCCCTCGGCGCCGACGAAGAAGGTCTCGCCGACCGGGACATCGACCCCGGCGAGAACGCCGTAGATGCCGCCATCGTCATTGGGCGCGCCGATGCCCAGATCGTGGATCCCGATCGAGGCGCCGACATAGGGTTCGACCGTCGGCGTGTCGCTGCTCTGGGCCTGGGCCATGCTCGGCAGGGCCAGCGCGCCAATCGCGGCGCCGATCATGGCAGGCTTGGTGAATGCGAGGTTTCTCATGGGTAATGGTCCTTGTTCTTGACCGGTTGCAGGGGGCGCAGCCGGTGCGCAAGGGCCTAGAAATGCCTCACTTTCGCGGCCATGAACGGGCGGACAAGCTGCGGTTAAGCTCGGCCCAACGACAAACCTCACTCGACCAAGGCCGCTCGCCGAGCGGGCCTGCGCGCCTCATTCGCGCAGCCGCCAGCCGGTGCGGAAGATCACCGCGATCACGATCACGCAGGCGAGAAGGAAGCCGAGCGTCAGGCCCAGCGACAAGGCGAAGGGCACGTCCGCGGTGCCGTAGAAGGCGTGGCGCAGCCCGCTCACCAGAAAGGCGATGGGGTTGGCGAGCGCGATCCTGTCCCACGGCGCGGGCAGATCGCGGATCGAATAGAAGGTGCCGCCGAGGAAGGTGAGCGGGGTGAGCACCAGCACCGGGATGATCCCGAGCTTTTCAAAACTGTCGGCCCAGATGCCGAGGATGAAGCCGAACAGGGCAAAGGCGGCGGCCACCAGCATGATGTAGATCACGGCAAGGAGCGGATCGGCGATGGTGTAATCGACGAACAGCCGCGCGGTCAGAAGGATGATCGCGGCAAGGATCAGCCCCTTGGTCATCGCCGCCCCGACAAAGCCAGCGAGCGTCTCGGCCACGCCCACGGGGGCAGAAAGCAGTTCGTAGATCGTGCCGGTAAACCGCGGCATGTAGATGCCGAAGCTCGCATTGCTGGTGGTCTCGCCCAGCATCGTCAGCATCACGAGGCCGGGGATGATGAAGGCGCCATAGGGCACGCCCCCCACCGGCTCCATGCGGGTGCCGATCACCGAGCCGAACACCACGAAATAAAGCGCGGTGGTGAGCACCGGGGCGATCAGCGACTGGAAAGCGGTGCGAAAGGCGCGCGCCATTTCGCGCCGGTAGATCGCCAGCGCGCTCGTCAGGTTGAAGGGGATCATGCCGCCTCCTCGCGCCCGAGCAGATCGACGAAGATGTCCTCGAGCGAGGAATCGCGGATATCGAGGCTGACATAGGCGATGCCCGCCTGCACCAGCGCCTGGGTGAGCCGGGCGACCTCGGCCCTACCCCCGCCCGCGCCGGTGCCGCCGCGATAGACCAGCCGGGTGCGATCGGGCGAAAGCTCTAGGTGGAAGCGCCCGAGCGCCGCCGGCATCGCCGCGAGCGGCGCGGCCAGATCGATCACCGCCTCGGTGGTGCCGAGCCGCTCCATCATCGCCTCCTTGTCATCGACCATCAGGATGCGCCCACCGCGGATGATGCCGACCCGGTCGGCCATCAGCTCTGCCTCCTCGATGTAATGGGTTGTCAGGATGATCGTCACCCCGCGCTGCTTGAGCGCGGCGATCTGTTCCCACATGCCCTTGCGCAGTTCCACATCGACCCCGGCAGTGGGCTCGTCGAGGAACAGGAGGTCAGGCTCGTGCGCCAGCGCCTTGGCGATCAGCACCCGGCGCTTCATCCCGCCCGAGAGCGCGCGGATCTGCGCGTCCTTCTTGTCCCACAGAGAAAGCGCCTTGAGGATCGCCTCGAGCCGCTCGGGATCGCGGCGCCTGCCGAACAGGCCTTGCGAATAGGAAACCGCGCGCCACACGGTCTCGAACATGTCGGTGGCCAGTTCCTGCGGCACCAGCCCGATGCGCGCCCGCGCCGCGCGCCAATCGCGCGCAAGGTCAAGCCCGAAGGCGTGGATGCTGCCCGCGCTCGGGCGCACCAGCCCGCAAACCGCGCCGATCAGCGTGGTCTTGCCCGCGCCATTGGGCCCGAGCAGCGCGAAGATCTCCCCCCGGCGGATGTCGAGATCGACCCCATCGAGCGCGCGGGTGCCGCCGCGATAGGTCTTGGCAAGGCCGCGGATGGACAGGATCGGATCGCTCACCGCCACCGCTTAGGGCAGCAGCAGCGAGGAGTCACCATAGGAATAGAAGCGGTAGCGCTGGGCAATGGCATGGGCATAGGCGGCCAGCATCCGCTCGCGCCCCATCAGCGCGCTCACCAGCATCATCAGGGTCGAGCGCGGCAGGTGGAAATTGGTCATCAGCCCATCGATGGCGCGGAAGCGGTGGCCAGGGGTGATGAAGATATCGGTGTCCCCGGCGAAGGGGTGGATCACCCCGGCCTCATCCACCACGCTTTCGAGCAGGCGCAGCACGGTGGTGCCCACCGCGATGATCCGCCCGCCGGCAGCCCGCGCGGCGTTGAGCCGATCTGCCGTGGCCTGTGAGATGCGGCCGAACTCGGCGTGCATCCGGTGGTCATCGGTATCCTCGGCCTTGACCGGCAGGAAGGTGCCCGCCCCGACATGGAGCGTGAGCACCGCCCGGCCGATCCCGGCGGCATCGATCGCATCGATGAGGCGTGGGGTGAAATGGAGCGAGGCGGTGGGGGCGGCAACGGCGCCATCCTCGCGCGCGAAGATGGTCTGGTAATCCTCGCGGTCCTGTGCATCGACCCCGCGTTTGCTGGCGATATAGGGCGGTAGCGGCATGGTGCCGGCGCGGGTCAGCAGCACCTCGACCGGCTCGTCCCCCTCGAAGAACAAGGTGAACGAGCCATCCTCGTGGCGCTCCTCGGCCCGCGCGCTCACCCCACCGCCAAAGATCAGCCGGTCGCCGATCTTCACCCGCCTGGCGTTGCGCAGGAATGCCTGCCAGCGGCGCAGATCAACCCGCTTGTGCAGCGTCGCCCCGATCCGCGCCGCGCCATCGGCCCGGCGGCCTTCGAGCTGGGCCGGGATCACCCGCGTGTCGTTGAACACCAGCACATCGCCGGGGGCCAGCAGGCGCGGCAGATCGCGCACGCCGCAATCCTCGAAAGGCGCATCGCCCCCGCGCACCACCAGCATCCGCGCCGCATCGCGCGGGCGCACTGGGCGCAGCGCGATCAGCTCCTGCGGGAGGTCGAAATCGAACAGGTCCACCTTCATCGCCCCCGCGCCCTAGCGGCCCTGCGGGGCGGCGCAAACCCCTAGCGCATCGGGGCGCTGAGCATTTCGGCGGTGATCGGCCCCTCCTGCGCGGCTGCCGGGGGCGGCGGGGGCGGCAGGTTGTCGCTCCCCAGCGAGGCCTGGAGGATATAGGTGGGGTTGGCCGGCGGCTCGCCCCGGGCAATCGCGTCCACCCCTTCCATGTTCTCGATCACCCGGCCGAAATTGGTGTAGCGCTTGTCGAGGCTGAAGCGCGGATAGAAGACGATGAAGAACTGGCTGTTGGCGCTGTCCTCATCCGCGGCGCGGGCCATCGAGACAGAGCCGCGCACATGCGGCATGGGATTGAACTCGGCCTTGAGATCGGGAAGCTGGCTGCCGCCCTGCCCGGTGCCGCTGGGATCGCCGCCCTGGGCCATGAAGCCCTCGATCACGCGGTGGAAGGGAACCCCGTTGTAGAAGCCCATGCGGGTCAGGGTCTTGATCCGCTCGACATGATTGGGCGCCCAATCGGGCATGAGGCGGATCTTGACCCGCTGGCCGTTCGACAGATCGAGCACCCAGACATTTTCCGGATCGACCGCCGGATCGAAATTGACCGGCGCATAGGTGCGCATCGGGGCGGGGGCCTCGTCCTTGTCAGCCTTGGTGGCGTTTTCGCCAAAGGCCACGGGCGGGGTGTCATCGCGCTGCTTTTGCGCTGCGGCCGGGCCAGCGGCACAGACCAGCGCCGCAGCGCCGAGAGCAAGAAGGGCAGGAGCAAGCTTGGCTTTGATCATGGTTTCATCCGGTTTGGCGGCGAGGCTTACCCGCGGCGGGCTGACACTGCAATGAATGTTCGTCGCCGCGCCCCCGGCCCCTAGTAATCGCCCCTGAGGCCCCTCTCGCGCACCCGGCCATTGACCTCGGCGCACACCTGCGGGCTGACGAAAGGCGCAATATCGCCGCCATAGAGCGCGATCTCCTTGACCAGCTTGGAAGCGATCGGCTGGAGCGAGACATCGGCCATCAGGAACACCGTCTCGATTCGCTCGTCGAGCTGCTGGTTCATGCCCGCCATCTGGTATTCATATTCAAAGTCGGCCACCGCGCGCAGCCCGCGGATGATTACGCTTGCCCCCTGCTTCTGCGCGAACTTGACGAGCAGCGCATTGAAGCCGACCACCTCGACATTGCCAAGGCCCAGCGCTGCCACCTCGCGCGTGACCATGCGCAAGCGCTCCTCGGTGGAGAACATCGGATCCTTCGATGGATTGGTGGTCACCCCGATGATGAGGTGATCGACCAGCTTGGCGCCGCGCCGGATGATATCGGCATGGCCCAGCGTGATGGGATCGAAGGTTCCGGGATAGATCCCGACGCGGCGTGTCATGATCCTGTCCTCTCCTCGGCGGCCTGTGCCGGCCCCTAGTGATCGCGTTCGACGATGTAGCGGGCGAGCGCGCGCAGCACATCGGCCTCGCTGCCATAGGAGGCGAGGCGCAGCACCGCCTGATCGACCAGCGCCCGGGCCTGTTCGCGCGCCCGCTCGGCCCCGAGCAGGGTGACGAAGGTCTGCTTGCCCTGCCCGGCATCCTTGCGCAGCGCCTTGCCCGCCTTTTCGGCATCGCCCTCGACATCGAGCAGATCATCGGCGATCTGGAAGGCAAGGCCGATGTCGCGGGCATAGGCGCGCAAATGCGCACGCCCCGGCGGGGGCACCTTGCCGAGGATCGCCCCCATCTCCACCGCCGCGGCGAGCAGCGCCCCGGTCTTCAACTGTTGCAGCCGGGTGATCGCGGGCAGATCATAGGTGATGCCCTCCTCATCGGCGACCATGTCCATCATCTGCCCCCCGGCCATGCCGTTCATCCCGCTGGCCTGGCCGAGCGTGAGGATCAGTTCGGAGCGGGTGAAAGGATCCTCGCTGGTGGCATCCTCGGCGAGGATCTCGAAGGCGAGCGCGTGGAGCGCATCGCCGGCGAGGACCGCGGTCGCCTCGTCGAAAGCACGGTGCACGGTGGGCTTGCCGTGGCGCAGATCGTCATTGTCCATGCACGGCAGATCATCGTGGATCAGCGAATAGACATGGATCGCCTCGATCGCCGCGCCCGCGCGCAGCGCCGCGTTGCGGGCCACGCCGAAAAGGCTGGCGGTGCTCACCACCAAGAGCGGGCGCACCCGCTTACCCCCGCCGATCGCGGCATAGCGCATCGCCTCGACCAGCCGCGCGCTGGTGTCTTGGGGAACGGGCAAGAGGGCATCGAAAAGCGAATCGATCTCCGCCTGCACCCGGCCGATCGCCTCGGCGAGCACGTCGCTCCCGGCCTGGACCAGCTCCATCGCCTAGCTTTCCGCGTCGAAGGGGAGGGTGGCAGCGGCGCGGCCATCGGCGGCGGTGACGATCCGCTCGATCCGCGCCTGGGCGGCATCGAGCCGCTGCTGGCAGGCCGCGCGCAGCGCCTCGCCGCGTTCATAGAGGCTGATCGACTGGTCGAGCGGCACGTCCCCGCGTTCGAGCTGCTGCACGATCCGCTCGAGCGCGGCGAGCGCCTCTTCAAAGCTCATCTGCGCGATCTCCGGCGCATCGGCCGGTGCTGGGGTGCCCTCGTCCATGGCGCGGAGCATTGACGGGGCGCAGCGGTGCGGTCAAGGCTGGCGGTGACAAAGCCAGCCACCGATTTGGGGAACCAGCACCCGCCATGCTCAAATGGATCATCGCCTATGGCGTTGCCGCCGCCTCCTTTCTCGCGCTCGATGCGCTGTGGCTGCGCTGGGCCTCGGTCAATCTCTACAAGCCGGTGATCGGGGAGATCATGGCGAGCGAGGTCAATTTCGGCGCGGCGGCGGCCTTCTATCTCATCTACATCGCCGGGATCTGCTGGTTTGCGGTGCGCCCCGGGATCGAGGCGGGCACGCTCCAGGCGGCGATGCTCAACGGCATTCTCCTGGGCGCCCTGTGCTATGCCACCTTCGACCTCACCTCGCAGGCGGTGATGAAGGTGTGGGCCACCCATGTGAGCGTGCTCGATATCCTCTGGGGCGCCTTCGTCACCGGCGCGGCGAGCACCGCGGCGACCTGGGCGGTGCTGCGCCTTGCCCCGGCAGCGCCCGCGGCGTGAGATGTTCATCGGCCACTTCGCCCCGGCCTTCATCGCCGCCGCCGCGATCCCCGAGCGGCCGCGCCTGGGCACCATGTTCGTGGCGGCACAGCTGGTCGATTGGGGCTTCTTCACGCTCGCGCTGATCGGGGTTGAAAGGATGCGGATCGACCCCGGGGCAAGCGTGATGGTGCCCTTCGATCTTTATCACATGCCCTATACCCACAGCCTTGCCGGCACGGCGATATGGGCGGCAGCGTTCCTGCTGGTGGTGGCGCTGCACCAGCGCAGCTGGCTTGCCGGGCTGCTCGCCGGGCTGGTGGTGGCCTCGCACTGGCTGCTCGACTTCATCGTTCATGTGCCCGATCTGACGCTCGCCGGCGCGCCGCCGAAGCTTGGCCTTGGCCTGTGGAACCATCCATGGGCGGCGATGCCGCTCGAACTCGCCCTCACCGCGCTCGCGCTTGGCCACTATCTCAAGCGCACCCGCGGCCCGGCCGGGCCGCCGCTGGTGCTGGCCGGGGTGATGCTGCTGTTTCAGCTGGTCAACTGGTTTGCGCCCCACCCGGCCGAAGCCGGGGCATTGCTCTATCTCCAGGCGCTCCTTGCCTTTGCCGTGCTGAGCGCGCTTGCCGCCTGGGTGGGCAAGAATCGCTGGCCGCGCCAACGCGGCGGCTTGGCCTTGTCGGCGCGGTGATCTAGGGGGCGCGCGCAAGGAGCACGCCTTTCATGACCACCATCACCCCCGAGATCGTCGAACAGCACGGCCTGACCCAAGAGGAATATGCCCGCGTCCTCAAGGCGCTGGGGCGTGCGCCCAATCTGGTGGAACTGGGGATCTTCTCGGTGATGTGGTCGGAGCATTGCTCCTACAAGTCCTCGCGCATCCACCTGAAGAAGCTGCCGACCGAGGCCCCTTGGGTGATCTGCGGCCCGGGCGAGAATGCGGGCGTGATCGATATCGGCGATGGCCAGGCCGCGATCTTCAAGATGGAGAGCCACAACCACCCCTCCTATATCGAGCCCTATCAGGGCGCGGCGACGGGCGTGGGCGGCATCCTGCGCGATGTCTTTACCATGGGCGCGCGCCCTGTTGCCAATGCCAATGCGCTGCGCTTTGGTCGCCCGGAACACCCCCGCATGAAGCATCTGGTTGAAGGCGTGGTCGCGGGGATCGGCGGCTATGGCAATTGCGTGGGCGTGCCCACGATCGCGGGCGAGACCAATTTCCACCCCGCCTATGACGGCAATATCCTGGTGAACGCCATGACCGTGGGCATCGCCGATGCCGACAAGATCTTCTATTCGGCCGCCACCGGGGTGGGCAATCCGATCGTCTATGTCGGCTCCAAGACCGGGCGCGATGGCATCCACGGCGCGACCATGGCGAGCGCCGATTTCGGCGAGGATGCCGAGGCCAAGCGCCCCACCGTGCAGGTCGGCGATCCCTTCACCGAAAAGCTGCTGATCGAGGCCTGCCTCGAATTGATGGCGACCGATGCGATCGTGGCGATTCAAGACATGGGCGCGGCGGGCCTTACCTCCTCGAGCGTCGAGATGGCCTCCAAGGGCGGCGCCGGCATCCGGCTCGACATGAACAAGGTGCCCTGCCGCGAAGAAGGCATGACCCCTTACGAGATGATGCTCTCCGAAAGCCAGGAGCGCATGCTGATGGTCTTGAAGCCCGGCCGCGAGGCAGAGGCCGAGGCGATCTTCAGGAAGTGGGAGCTCGATTTCGCGGTGATCGGCGAGGTCACCGATACCGGGCGCATGGTGCTCGAATGGAACGGCGAGGTGGTGTGCGACATCCCGCTTGCCCCGCTCGCCGATCAAGCCCCGCTCTATGACCGGCCCTATCTCTCCAAGGAGGAATATGCCGCCTGGGCGGGCGTCAAGCCGCTGGGCGAAGTGCCGCAGAGCGATGACGTGGCCGCTGACCTTATCACCTTGATGGCCTCGCCCGATCTTGCCTCGCGCCGCTGGATCGCCGAGCAATATGATTCGCAGGTCGGCGGCGATACGCTCCAGACCGGGGGCGATGCCGGGGTGGTGCGCGTGCATGGCACGAACAAGGCGCTGGCGATCACCACCGATTGCACCCCGCGCTATGTCTTTGCCGATCCCTACGAGGGGGGCAAGCAGGCGATTGCCGAGGCCTACCGCAACCTCATCGCGGTGGGCGCCAAGCCGCTGGCGGTGACCAATTGCCTCAATTTCGCCAATCCCCAGCGGCCCGAGATCATGGCCCAGCTCGTCCATGCGCTCGAAGGCATGGCCGATGCCTGCCGTGCGCTCGATTTCCCGATCGTCTCGGGCAATGTCAGCCTCTACAACGAGAGCAAGGCCACCGGCGGCGGCAGCGCCATCCTGCCCACCCCGGCGATCGGCGGGGTCGGCCTCATCGCCGACAGCGCCCGGATGATGACCATGCATTTCAAGCAGGCGGGCGATGCCATCTATCTCGTCGGGCCGGAATATTGGGCGAGGCCCGATCCCACCCGTTCGCACCTTGGCCGTTCGCTGTGGCTGCGGGTGGTCAAGGGGATGGAAGCCGGGCGCACCCCGCCCACCGATCTGGTGATCGAGCGCGCCGCCGGGCAGATCATCCACGAGCTGATCGCCGATGGCCTTGTCAACGCGGTGCACGACCTTTCCGACGGCGGGCTTGCCGTGGCGCTGGCGGAAATGGCGCTGGCGGGCAATCTCGGGGCCGAAGTCGATGTGCGCGGCAACCCCGCCTACACGCCGGCGCAATGGTGGTTCGGCGAGGATCAGGGGCGCTATCTTGTCACCGTGCCCGATCCCGAAGCGCTCAACCGCGCGCTCGCCAAGGGCACGCGCAATGACGAGACCGCGCAGATCGGCTTCCAGCGCATCGGCACGGTCGGCGGCGATGCCGTCCTCGGCGTGTCGCTGGCGCGTTTGCGCGCCGCGCATGAGCGCTTCTTTGCCGAGTGGATGGAGCGCTGAGCGCGCCTCAGGCCGCCTGCGCCCCCGCCCCGCCCAAGGTCAGTTGCTCGCGCGCCTTGCCCTCGCCCTCGAGGATGGCAAGGCACTGGTGGTAGATCTCCGGCTTGCCGATCCCGAGCCGGGCGCGGGCAGCCTCGATATCCTCGCGCATCAGGGCGGCAATGTCCTGGTGCGCAATGCGCCTGGCGGCGCGACCCAACCGCCGGCCTTCCTTGATCGCGGCATAGAGCGGGGCCTTGGTGCCGGTCACCTTCTTGATCTGCCGCGCGCCGGCATAGGCGATGAACAACAGGCCCTTGTTCAGGTTCTGCTCGTAGGTGAAGCCGAGCAAGCAGGCCTCGCCCAGTGCGTCACGGCCATAGCCGGTGAGCACGTGGAACAGATCGTGGGTGTCGCGCAGGCGATCGAAATACCACTGGGTCTGGTCTTTCGGCAGGCTTTCGGGCGGCGCCCACTTGTGGCTTTCGGCCACCAGGCCCGCTGCCGAGAGGCCTTCGCGCTTCATGAAGGCGATGTAATGCGCCGCAACCGTATTGGGCCCGCAATCGGCCCAGCGCGCGTGATCATCGAGCATCGCCGGCAGATCGCAATCCTCGGCCATCATCCGCCGGCCCTCGGGCGAGCGCAGGAAATCCCAGGCAATGCGGTGGCTGGCCTTGCCCTTGGTCGCCTCGATGATGTGGAAGACCTGCTCGGTGTCCTCCTTGTTTTCGACCAGCTTGCCGAAGTGATGCAGCGCCTTGAGCGGGCGGATGCGCGAGATCCGGCGTTCGGGGGCAACCAGCGGCAGATCGGTCACGGCCATGGCGCGTGTTCCCTCAGACGGCCAGCAGTTCCGGCGCGGCCGGCTGGCGCGCGGCGAGCAGGTCATAGGGATCGATCCCCTCGGCCCGCCAGATGCGGTGGCATTCGCGATAGAGCCGCGGCTCGGGGATGCGCAGCGCGGCGCGCACCTCCTCGATCGGGCGCGGCAACAGATCGCGGATCGATTGCTCGATCAGCGGCGGGGCGCCCTTGCCGGTGCGATGGGCCTCGCGCACCGCGCCGAACACCGGCGCCTTGCTGCCCTGCACCTTCTTGCGGATATTGGCCGCCCCGGCATAACCGATCAAGAGGTGCCCCTGGCTCGGCGCCTGGCCATGGGTGAACAGCAGCACGCATTGTTCGCCCAGCGCATCGCGGCCATAGCCGGTGAGCACGTGGAACAGATCGTGGGTGTCGCGCGAGCGGTTGATGAACCATTCGACAAGATCGGGATAGCGCGGACGCCCGGCGCGCTCATATTCGGCCACGAGGCCAGCCGCCGAAAGCCCTTCAGCCTCCATGAAATCACAGTAGGCATGGGCAAGGCTGCCCTTGGGGGTGCGGCGCAGCGCGGCGTGATCATCGAGGATTTCGGGCAGGAAAGGCTCCTTCGCGCGCAGCTCCTCACCCTTCTCCGACAGGGCAAGGCGCTCCACCCGCGGGAGAAAATCGCGCGAAGGGAGCGATTCGAAGATCTTGAACACCAGCGCGGTGTTCTCCTTGTCCTTGATGAGCTTGCGGAAATTGTTGATGGCGCGAAACGGGCGATAGCGCGCCGGGGGCCGCTCGGGATGGAGCAGCACCGTGCCGTCAGCGGCAAATTTCTGCGTGTAGTCACCTCTCGTTGTGCTCATGTCCATTCTCGCCTGCGATTCCCGTGCGCCAAGCTTATCGGCAGGGATATTAACAAGAGTGTAAATAGATCATCGGCGCGCCCGTCGCAATCCCCGCCAGCGCGCCTCTGCCGCCGCGAGCGATCACTTCATCACGCCCGCGGCGCGGATCGCCTCGGCGACGATCCGGCTGCCCTCGGCGGTGAGGTGGGCATCATCGATGATGAGCGGATAGCCGCTCGTTCCAAGATAGCGGCAATGCGGCGCGCACAGCGCATCGAGCGGCGAGAAATAGGCCGCCCCGCGGCGCCGGGCGATCCTTGCCATCGCTTGATCGAGCGCGCGCCGATCGGGTTTCAGGAAGCCATCGGGCAGGCGCGGATCGCCGCGCGCCGCGCCGAGCGCGAGCAGGCGCGGCACGAACTTCTCGAAGGCCGGGAAAGGCCCCACCACCAGCGCCTTCTGCCCGCGCTCGGCAAGGCGCGCGAGGCTGGCATCGAGCGCGCTTAGATCGCCTTCCTCCCAATAGCCCGCCAGCACCACCAGATCATAGCGCCCAGGCCCGATGCGGCGGGCATAGGCCTCGTCGATCAGGCGGTGGCAGAAGAAATAGCGCTCGGCCCTGGCGCCCGTCACCGGACGGCAGCCGCCGGCGGTGATCTGGCTTATCGCGCTATCCGGAAAGGCGGCCTTGAGGCCCGGCACCAGCATCGCCGCGTGGCTGTCCCCCAGCACCAGCACCTGGCGGCGGCCATCGCTGGGGAGCAGGCAGGCGGCCTCGTCGAGCCGCTGGCTGCGGTGGTGGATGAAGCACTGGCCCGAACGGAAGACCGGATCGATCGGATAGTCGAGCGCGCCCGCCAGCGCGCGCACGCGCGCATCGAAGCGCCCGGGCCAGCCGCCGCTTGCAATCATGCTTGCGCCCGCCAGCCCCAGCGCCAGCGCCGCCCCGCCGCAATAAAGCGCGAGGCGGCGGAAGGGCAGGCCCGGCCGCCGCGCCGGTTCCTCGACGAAGTGGGTGGTGAGCGCTGCCAGCCCCAGCGCGATCAGGCTCGCTGCGACCTGCAGCGGCGCATCGAGCCGCGGTGCCGGCAGGCCCAGCACCAGGAACACGATCACCGGCCAGTGCCACAGGTAAAGCGCATAGGAGATGCGTCCGAGATAGGTGGCTAGCGGCAGGGACAGCGCCCGGCCCACCAGCGTCGGCCCGGCCCGCCCGGCAAGGATGATCGCCGCCGCGCCCGCGCAAGGGACCAGCGCGCGCCAGCCGGGAAAGGGATCGGCGGTGTCAAAGAGGCCCACCGCCGCCGCGATCAGCCCCAGACCGGCAAGCGCCAGGGCCTCGCGCAAGGCCCGAAAGCGCAGGCCCGGCAGCGGGGTAATGACGCACAGCACCCCGGCGACAAACTCCCAGACCCGCGCCGGCAGCAGGTAGAAACTCGCCTGCGGGAAGGCGAGCGAGGCCGCGGCCGAAAGCAGGGCCACACCCACAAGCCCAAGCCACAGCCCCACCCTGCGCCAGCGCATCAGGCCGAGAAGCAGCAGCGGCAGCAGCAGGTAGAACTGCCATTCGACCCCGAGGGTCCACAGGTGCAGCAGCGGCACATCGCCGCTCTCGCCATATTCGAACTGCCCGCGGTGGAAATGGATGTTGGCAGCAAACACCAGCGCGGCGATGAGGCTCTTGCCATAGGCGGCAAGCTCGGCCGGAAGCAGCAGCAATGCCGCGGCGAGCGTGCTCGCCACCAGCACCACCAGCAACGCCGGCACCAGCCGGCGCACCCGGCGGGCAAGGAAGGCGGCATAGGTGAAGCGCCCGGCCTCGTGATCGCGCAGCACGATGCCGCCGATGAGGTAGCCCGAGATCACATAGAACACGTCCACCCCGACAAAGCCGCCGCCAAAGGCGGCAAGCTCGAGGTGGAACAGCAGCACCGCCACCACCGCGATGGCACGCAGGCCCTGGATATCGGGCCGGTAGGCTTCCCGGGCCGGCAGCGCGGGGTTTGGCATCAATCCGCGCGCCAGTCCGCCCGTGCAATGCCGAGCAGGCGCAGCACCGCGGTGAGATCGGCAGTCTCGATCCTGCCATTGGCCGCGGCGCGGGCGCGAGGCTTGGCGCGATAGGCAAAGCCGTAGGTCGCCGCCTCGATCATCGGGATATCATTGGCGCCATCGCCGGTGGCAAGGCTGAGCGCATCGGGGCCGGCAGCGGCCATCTCCTCGAGCAGCGCTGCGGCCTTGACCTGGCTGTCGGTGATCGGGCCGACCAGCCCGCCGGTGAGCCGCCCGCCGGCCACCTCGAGCCGGTTGGCCACCACCCGGTCAAACCCGAGGCGCTCGGCCAAGGGATCGGCGAAGTGATGAAAGCCCCCGGTCACCAGCACGCTGCGCGTGCCCAGCGCCCCCAGGGTTGCCACCAGCGTGCGCGCGCCGGGGGTAAGGGTGATGCGCTCGGCCAGGCAGGTGGCGATCACCGCCTCATCGAGGCCAGCGAGCAGCGCCACGCGCGCGCGCAGCGCCGCGGCAAAATCAAGCTCGCCGAGCATCGCGCGCTCGGTGATCGCGGCGATCTGCTGCTTGATGCCGGCATAATCGGCAAGCTCGTCGATGCATTCCTGCCCGATCATGGTCGAATCCATGTCGGAGACGAAGACCTTCGGCAGGCGGATCGGCGCCGCGCTCACCAGCACATCGACCGGGCCGAACACCGCATCGATCACCGCCAGCACCTGTCCCGGATCGCCTGCCGCAAGCTCAAGCTCGATCACCTCGGGCAGCGCGGCGAGGCGGCGCTTTCCGGCAAGCGCCATCCCCGCCCCGGCGAGCGCCGCGGCCAGCGCATCGAGACGTGTTTCACTTGCCTGCGTCTCTGCTATCAGCCGGGCGATGAGCATCCTGTCTTCTCCATTGCAGCCGGTCGCGCTCATTGCAGGGCCGACCGCCAGCGGCAAGAGCGCGCTTGCGGTGGCGCTCGCGCTGCGGTTGGCAGAGCAAGGCCGCCACGCGGTGGTGATCAATGCCGACAGCGCCCAGGTCTATGCCGATCTGGCCGTGCTTTCGGCCCGGCCGAGCAAGGCCGAGATGCAGGGCGTGCCGCACCGCCTGTTCGGCGCCTGGGACGGGGCCGAGGCGTGCTCGGCCGCGGCCTGGGCGGCGCGGGCGCGCGCGGAGATCGCCGCGGCCCATGCCGGCGGGGCGGTGCCGATCCTGGTGGGCGGCACCGGGCTCTATCTCAAGGTGCTGCTCGAAGGGATCGCGCCGATCCCGGCGATCGATCCCGAGGTGCGCGCCATGGTGCGCAGCCTGCCCGAAGGCGAGGCCTGGCGCCTGCTCCAGCTCGAGGATCCCGAGCGGGCTGCCCTGCTCGATCCGGGCGATCGCCAGCGCATCGCCCGCGCGCTCGAGGTCAAGCGGTCAACCGGAGTGACCCTTGCCGATTGGCAGCAGGCCAGATCGGGCGGGATTGCCGAGGACGTGGCGCTCCACCCGCTCATCATCGAACCCGAGCGCACCTGGCTCTACCGCCGCTGCGATGCGCGCTTTGCCGCGATGCTCGAAGGTGGCGCGATCGCCGAGGTCGAGGCGCTGCTTGCCCGTGGGCTCGATCCGGCACTGCCGGTGATGCGCGCGATCGGCGTCCCCGAGATCGCCGCATATCTTGCCGGCGAGATCACCCATGAGGCGATGGTCGCCGCCGCCAGCCAGGCAACGCGCAACTATGCCAAGCGCCAGCTGACCTGGTTCCGGCGCCAGCCGCCTGCCGATTGGCCGCGCGCCGCGATCGGCGAGGGATATGAAAATATCGACATTGAGGCTCATTTTGCATCTTTATTGCGCGATTAGTTCTTGACTTGTCAGATTGTAACCTCTAGCGCGCCCCTCACGCGGCCCGGTGCACTTCTGCCTGCATCGGGCCGGTTTGCTTGTTATGGGCCTTGCGCCTTGGTGCGATGCCCGCCTGCCCTTCCCCCCGTGCCTTCGCAGGGTGCGGGCCAATGATGGAGTGATCCCGTGCCCGGCCAGCCGGACCATGCCCCGCCCACCAACGGCGCCCCCGCGCTCAGCGGGGCGGCGATCCTGGTGCAATGCCTGATCGAACAGGGGGTGGAATATGTCTTCGGCTATCCCGGGGGCGCGGTGCTGCCGATCTATGACGAACTTTTTGGCGATGAGCGCATCCGCCACATCCTCGTGCGCCACGAGGCCGGCGCGGCCCACGCCGCCGAGGGCTATGCCCGCGCCACCGGCAAGCCGGGGGTGGTGCTGGTCACCTCGGGCCCGGGGGCGACCAATGCCATCACCGGGATCGCCGATGCCTGGATGGATTCGATCCCGCTGGTGGTGATCACCGGGCAGGTGCCAACCACGCTGATCGGCACCGATGCCTTCCAGGAAGCCGATACCATCGGCATCACCCGCCACTGCACCAAGCACAATTATTTGGTGAAGGACCCGGCCGATCTGGCCGCCACGATCAAGGAGGCCTTTCGCATCGCCACCACCGGTCGGCCCGGCCCGGTGGTGATCGACATTCCCAAGAACGTCCAGATCGCCGTGCCTTCAGAGCGCCGCGCGGTGGTGCGTGCCGGCACCCACCGCTATGCCCCGCAGATGGTGGCGCCGCCCGAGCAGATCCTCGAGGCGGTGGAGATGATCGCCGCGGCCGAGCGCCCGATCCTCTACACCGGCGGCGGGGTGATCAATTCCGGCCCCGCGGCAAGCGCGCTGCTGCGCCGGTTCCAGGATCTGACCAGCGCGCCGGTGACCTCGACCCTGATGGGGCTTGGCGCCTTTCCGGCGAGCCATCCGGACTGGCTCGGGATGCTGGGGATGCACGGCACCTATGAAGCCAACATGGCGATGAACCAGTGCGACGTGATGGTGTGCATCGGCGCGCGTTTCGATGACCGGGTGACGGGCAGGCTCGATGCCTTTTCGCCGGGTTCGAAGAAGATCCACATCGATATCGACCGCTCCTCGATCAACAAGACCGTGGCGGTCGATCTGGGGATCGTGGGTGATTGCGCCACGGTGCTCGAACAGCTGATCGCCGCCTGGGGCACGCGCACGGCGCGCAACCTCGGCGAATGGAAGGCGCGGATCGCCGGCTGGCGCGCGCGCGAGTGCCTCGCCTATCCCGAACGCAGCGCCAAAAACCCGGGCATGATCATGCCGCAACGCGCGGTCGAGCGGCTCTATGCCCTCACCCGGGCGCGCAATCCGATCATCACCACCGAGGTGGGCCAACACCAGATGTGGGCGGCGCAATATTTCGGCTTCGAGGAGCCGAACCGGTGGCTCACCAGCGGCGGTCTGGGCACCATGGGCTATGGCCTGCCCGCCGCGATCGGCGCGCAGCTGGGCCACCCGCACGCACTGGTGATCGACATTGCCGGCGAAGCCAGCATCCAGATGAACATCCAGGAACTGGGCACCGCCTCGCAATATCGCCTGCCGGTCAAGGTCTTCATCCTCAACAACGAATACATGGGGATGGTGCGCCAGTGGCAGGAGCTGACCTACGAGAGCCGCTATTCCAATTCCTATTCCGACAGCCTCCCCGATTTCGTGAAACTGGCCGAGGCCTATGGCTGGAAGGGCATCCGCATCCACGAGGAGCGCGAGCTTGACGATGGCATCATGCGGATGCTCGATCATCCCGGCCCGGTGATGGTCGATTGCCTCGTCGCGCCCGATGCCAATTGCCTGCCGATGATCCCCTCGGGCGCGGCGCATACCGACATGCTGCTCTATGGCGATGCGATGGGCGGCACCATGGACGATGAAGCCAAGGCGCTGGTCTAGGAACGCCCCATGCCGATGAAGATTGCCGAAAGCCCCTCCGAGCGGCACGTGCTCACCGTGATGGTGGACAACGAGCCGGGGATCCTGGCCAAGATCACCGGGCTGTTCACCGCGCGCGGCTACAATATCGACAGCCTCACGGTGGCCGACATCACCGAGGATCACGCGGTCAGCCGCATCACCATCGTCACCAATGGCCCGCCGCAGGTGATCGACCAGATCGAGGCGCAGCTCGAGAGGCTGGTGCCGGTGCACAAGGTGATCGATCTCACCACCGCAGGCCCGCATGTCGAGCGCGAACTGGCGCTCATCAAGGTGGCCGGGGTGGGCGAGAAGCGGGTCGAGGCGCTGCGCCTTGCCGATATCTTCCGCGCCCGGCCGGTCGATACCACCACCGAGAGCTTCATCTTCGAGATCACCGGCCCACCCGACAAGGTGGACAGCTTCATCGCCCTGATGCGCGAGCTGGGCCTCGTCGAGGTCGGGCGCACCGGCATCGTCGGGATGATGCGCGGGGCGCAGGGTATCTGAACAATCCCCGATAATTCAAACCACAAGAGAGACAAGTGATGAAAGTCTATTACGACGCCGACGCCGATCTCAACCTCATCAGGCCCAAGAAGATCGCGATCCTCGGCTATGGCAGCCAGGGCCATGCCCATGCCCAGAACCTGCGCGATTCGGGCGTGGCCGAAGTCGCGATCGCGCTGCGCGAAGGCTCGGCCACCGCGAAGAAGGCTGAAAGCGCCGGGTTCAAGGTGCTCTCCAACACCGCCGCGGCGCAGTGGGCCGATATCCTGATGATCCTCGCGCCCGACGAGCATCAGGCGGCGATCTGGGAGAATGACCTCAAGGGCCACATGAAGCCGGGCAGCGCGCTCGCCTTTGCCCACGGGCTCAACATCCATTTCGGCCTGATCGAGCCTCCGTCCGATATCGACGTCATCATGATCGCGCCCAAGGGCCCGGGCCACACGGTGCGCAGCGAATATGTCAAGGGCGGCGGGGTGCCCTGCCTCATCGCCGTGCACCAGGATGCGAGCGGCGCGGCGCATGATATCGCGCTTGCCTATGCCAGCGCCGTGGGCGGTGGGCGCAGCGGCATCATCGAGACCAATTTCCGCGAGGAGTGCGAGACCGACCTGTTCGGCGAACAGGCGGTGCTGTGCGGCGGGATCACCCACCTCATCCAGGCGGGTTTCGAGACCCTGGTCGAGGCCGGCTATGCCCCCGAAATGGCCTATTTCGAGTGCCTGCATGAAACCAAGCTGATCGTCGATCTGCTTTATGAAGGCGGCATCGCCAATATGCGTTATTCCATCTCGAACACCGCCGAATATGGCGACATCACCACGGGCCCGCGCATCATCACCGCCGAGACCAAGGCCGAGATGAAACGCGTGCTCGCCGACATCCAGTCGGGCCGCTTCGTCAAGAACTTCGTGCTCGACAACCGCGCCGGCCAGCCCGAACTCAAGGCCGCGCGCAAGGCCGCCGCGGCCCATCCGATCGAGCAGACCGGCGCCCGGCTGCGCGCGATGATGCCGTGGATCGCCGCCAACAAGCTGGTGGACAAGGAGAAGAACTGAGGCGGGCAGCGCCGCGCTTGGGGACAGTCCGGGGAACGCGGGTGCGGGCTTGAGGATTGGAGCGGTGCACCAGGAAGGAGGGCCTTTGCCGATGCACCGCTCTTACGCCATTGCCGCCGCCGCACTCGCGCTCGTTGCCGGGACCGCGGCCTTTGCCCCGGCGCTCACCGCGCAAGGCGCGCCTGAGCTTCCCGGCGCGCCTGATCCGGCGCGCGTGGTTGCCGGAACCTACACCGCCGACCCGGCCCATTCGCTCATCGCCTTCGAGGTCAACCACTTCGGCTTCAACGACTATTACGGCCTCTTCGGCGATGTTGCCGGCACGCTCACGATCGATCCGGCCAATCCCGATGCCGCCAAGGTCGATGTCACCATCCCCATCGCCAGCGTCACCACCGCCAGCAAGGGGCTGACCGAACACCTGCTGCGCCCCGGCAAGGAGGGCGCGGCGCCCGATTTCTTCGGCCCGGCGCCTGCCCCGGCGCGCTTCGTTTCCACTTCGGTCAAGGCCGAAGGAATGACGGCGGTGATCACCGGCGACCTCACGCTCAACGGCGTCACCAAGCCCGTCACCTTCGTGGCCGAGTTCACCGGCGCGGGCACCAATCCCTTCAACAAGAAGGCGACCATCGGCTTCGAGGCCGAGACCAGCATCAAGCGCTCGGACTTCGGGGTCAATTACGGCATTCCCTTTGTCAGCGACGAGGTCGAACTCGATATCAGCGTGGCTTTCGAGAAGCCCTGAGCCCTCTCGACAGCGGGCCGGCAATGCGGCAGGCGAGGCGCTGCCATGCGCCTAGCCGATTGCCACAATATCGAGGATTTCCGCGCCCTCGCCCGCGCCCGCCTGCCCTTTCCCGTGTTCGACTATATCGACGGGGCGGCCGATGACGAGATCACCAGGGCGCGCAACACCGCCGCCTTTGCCGAGGTCGATCTGGTGCCCGACGTGCTTGCCGGGGTGGAACACATCGACACCTCCTGCACCATTCTCGGGCGCCGCTCGCCGCTGCCGCTGATGCTCTCGCCCACTGCGGTGCAGCGCGCCTTCCACTGGCAGGGCGAAACCGCGGTGGCCCGCGCCGCGGCGAAGTTTGGCCTGTGGTTCGGCATCTCCAGCCTCGCCACCCGCTCGATCGAGGAAATCGCCGCGCTCACCAGTGGCCCCAAGCTGTTCCAGCTCTATGTCCACAAGGACAAGGGCCTCAATGATCACATGATCGCGCGTTGCAAGGCAGCGGGCTTCGATGCCCTGGCGCTGACGGTGGACACCATCGTTTCGGGCAAGCGCGAGCGCTGCCTGCGCTCGGGCTTCACCACCCCGCCGCGCTTCACCACGCGGGCGCTGTGGAGCTATGCCACCCGCCCGCGCTGGACGCTCGACTATCTCCTGCGCGAGAGATTCCGCCTGCCCAATCTCGAAACCCACGTCGCCGAAGGCACCCGCAAGGCGGTGAGCATTGCCGAATATTTCAACACCATGCTCGATGTCTCGATGGACTGGGAGACCGCCGCGCGCATCCGCGAGAACTGGGGCGGAACCTTCGTGCTCAAGGGGGTGATGAGCGCGGGCGATGCGCGCCGCGCGGTCGAGATCGGGGCCGATGCGATCATGATCTCGAACCACGGCGGGCGCCAGCTCGACGGCAGCCGCGCGCCGTTTGACCAGCTTCCGGAGATCGTTGATGCGGTGGGCGGCAAGATCGAGATCATCTGCGATGGCGGCATCCGCCGCGGCACCCATGTCTTGAAGGCGCTGTGCAGTGGCGCCAGCGCGGCCTCTGGCGGGCGGCTCTATCTCTACGCCCTCGCCGCCGCGGGAGAGGCCGGGGTCGCGCGCGCGCTGGCCATCCTCAAGGACGAGATCGAGCGGGGGATGCGGCTGATGGGGGTGAAGCACATCGCCGAGCTCACCCCCGATCGGCTGCGGCGCCGCTGAGCCGCGCGCGCCCCGGGCGGGGGCGGGCCTGTCATAAACCGGTAACGCAAGGGGCGCTTGGAGGCGGCGCGATTCTGCGAGGGAGCCTTCCGCCATGACCAGCCTTGCCCCGTCCTTGCGCCTTCTGTCGCTCACCGCTGCGGTGCTGGCGCTGGCAGCCTGTGGGAGCGCGCCCGAACAGCCGGGCAATGATGCCGAGAGCTTTGCCGCGCGCATCGGCCAGGCTGGTGCCACCCCCGCCACCGGGGCAAGCGCGGTCCCCACCCCGCTCGCCACCGCCACGCCGGTTGTCGCCAAGCCCCTGCCCGGCGCCGCGCCCGGGCCTTTTGCCCGCGGCACCCTTACTGATCCTGCCGCGCGCACCTGCGGGGCGCCGCTGATGGGTCCCTTCATCGGCAAGCCGGCGGACGCGGCCACCCGGGCCGAGATCGTCAAGGTACTGGGGCGCAGCGACAACCTACGCTTCGTGGCCTATGGCACGCCGGGCTTCGTCAACCCCGATCCCACCAATCCGCGCCTCTCGATCATGCTCGATGCGCAGAACATCATCCGCGACGCGCGCTGCGGCTAGCCGCCCCCTTCCCGCGCCCCCGAGCGATTCCGCCCTTGCGCGCGCCGGCAAGACTCGGCAAAGAGCCTGCCCATGAACCGCACCGGCCTTGCGCTGCTTCGACTTATGCGCCCTTGGGCGTAGGCCGCCGCGTGCGTGAAATGGCGCGGCGCCCCGCCCAAGGGTCACCGCCGCAGCCTTTCCCGCCTCGATAACGCGACGAGCTTTTCTCCCATGCCGATGCTCACCGATCCTTCCGCCAAATATCGCCCCTTCGGCCAGATCGACCTTCCCGATCGCCAATGGCCCAGCCGGGTGATCACCAAGGCCCCGCGCTGGCTTTCCACCGATCTGCGCGATGGCAACCAGTCGATCATCGATCCCATGGACGCGGTGAAGAAGCGCCGCTTCCTCGATCTCTTGGTCGAGATCGGCTTCAAGGAGATCGAGATCGGCTTTCCCAGCGCCGGGGCAACCGAGTTCGATTTCATTTCCGGCCTGGTGCGCTCGGGCGCGATTCCCGATGACGTGATCGTCCAGGTGCTCACGCAAAGCCGCGAGGATCTGATCCGCACCAGCTTTGCCAGCCTCGAAGGGGCGCGTGCGGCGATCGTCCACCTCTACAACGCGGTCAGCCCGGCCTGGCGCGAGATCGTGTTCCGGATGAGCAAGGACGAGGTCAAGGCCATTGCCGTTGCGGGCGCCAAGGTGATGCGCGACGAGGCGGCGCGCTATCCGGGCACGCAGTGGCACTTCCAGTACTCGCCCGAGACCTTCTCCACCGCCGAACTCGATTTTTCCATCGAGGTCTGCGCCGCGGTGATGGAGGTGCTCGCGCCCACGCCCGAGCGCCCGATCATCCTCAACCTGCCGGCCACGGTCGAGGCGGCAACCCCCAACATCTATGCCGACCAGATCGAATATTTCTGCCGCCACCTGCCCAATCGGCAAAGCGCGGTGATCAGCTTGCACACCCATAATGACCGCGGCACCGGCGTGGCGGCGGCGGAACTCGGCCTGATGGCCGGCGCAGACCGGGTCGAGGGCTGCCTGTTCGGCAATGGCGAGCGCACCGGCAATTGCTGCCTCGTCACCATGGCGCTCAACCTCTACACCCAAGGGATCGCCCCGGGGCTCGATTTCTCGGATATCGACCGGGTGATCGAGACGGTGGAATATTGCAACGCCATCCCCGTCCATCAGCGCCACCCCTATGGCGGCGAGCTGGTCTATACCGCCTTTTCCGGCAGCCATCAGGATGCGATCAAGAAAGGCTTCGAGGCGCGCGAGCGGCAGAACGATGGCACCTGGCGCGTGCCCTATCTGCCGATCGATCCGGCCGATCTCGGGCGCACCTACGAGGCGGTGATCCGGGTCAATTCGCAATCGGGCAAGGGCGGCTTTGCCTGGGTGCTGGAGAAGGACCAGGGCCTCAAGCTGCCCAAGAAGATGCAGGCCGATTTCTCCCGCCATGTCCAGCGGCTGGCCGACGAGTTGGGGCGCGAGCTGGCCGCGGCCGACATCTGGGATGCCTTCCGCCGCGCCTATCACGTCAAGACCCATCCCAAGCACTTCCAGCTGGTGCGCTACGAGGAAAGCCGCGCGGCTGACGGCACCCGCATCTTTGCCGGCACGATCGCGGTCGATGGCCGCGAGCAATCGGTCTCGGGCCGCGGCAACGGGCTGATCTCGAGCGTGATCACCACGCTGCGCGAGGCCTTCGGCGTCACGCTCGAAGTGGTGGACTATACCGAACATGCCCTGGGCGCCGGCACCGATGCGCGCGCCGCTGCCTATCTCGAATGCCGCGATGCGGCCGGACGCACGATCTGGGGCTGCGGGATCGACGAGGATGTCGCCACCGCCAGCGTGCGCGCGGTGCTGAGCGCGGCCAACAGTGCGGTGGCCCTCGCCGAAGCCTGAGGCGGTCGCGCCCGCTTGCACCAGCGCCCATTTGCGCGCAGATTTGCCCCACACACGGCAGGCGGGGAGGCGCGCATGGCAGTGTCAGGCACGGATGACGCGGCAGGGCTGGCGCAAGGCGCGGGGCTTGCCCCTGTGCCGCAGGTGGCAGGCAGGCTCGCCCTTGGCGATCTTGGCGCGGCGCTCAAGGCGGGCGCGCAAGATTTTGCGGCGATGCCGCGCTTCGGCCTCTTCTTCGGCGGGGTCTATGTGCTCGCAGGGCTACTTATCGGCTGGGCCAGTCTTGCTGGCGGCGAACCAAGCTGGCTGATCCCGGCGATCGCGGGCTTCCCGCTGGTGGCGCCCTTCGTCGCGGTCGGCCTTTATGAAGCCAGCCGCCGGCGCGAGCGCGGCGAGCCGCTGGTCTGGCGCGCGGTGCTAGGGGCGCTCAAGGGCCACGGGGATGACCAGATCCTCTCGATGGGGGTGATCGTGTTTGTCGCCTTTGCCTTCTGGATGATCATCGCCCATGCGATCTTCGCGATCTTCATGGGCACCAGCGGCATGGGTGCCAGTCCGACCGAGGCGCTGGCGGTGCTGCTGGCACCATCTGGTCTAGCTATGCTGGCGGTGGGCAGCGCGGTCGGCGGGGTGCTGGCGCTCGCCTTCTATGCCATGACGGTGGTGAGCCTGCCGCTGCTGGTTGACCGCAAGGTCGATTTCCTCACCGCGATCATCACCAGCCTCAAGGTGGTGCGCACCCACCCCGTGGTGATGCTCGCCTGGGCGGGGCTGATCGCCGCGGTGCTGCTCGCCGCGCTGATCCCGGCCTTTCTCGGACTCATCATCGCCCTGCCGGTGCTGGGACACGCCACCTGGCACCTCTATCGCCGGGCGGTTGTCTGATTGTGGAATGACGCGGGCCCTCGCACGGGTTAGGTCTTGGGCCAGACACGCACCGCAAGAGCGCGCAAGGGAGAGCCCATGACCGAAGAAATCCTCGAACCCGATCTGCCGATCATCGATCCGCACCATCACCTGTGGGATCTGCGCCCGCTGATGCCGATGTTCCCCGAGCCGCGGCACCCCTTCATCGCCGCGCTGGTGGACAATGCCTATTACACCTTCGACCAGCTCCACGCGCACCTTTCGGAGAGCGGCCATAAGATCCTCGGCACGGTGTTCATGGAATGCGGCGCCTTCTACAACGGCGCCTATGGCGAGGCATTGAAGCCCGTGGGCGAGGTCGAATATGTGAACGGCGTCGCCGCCCAGAGCGCGAGCGGGCTCTATGGCCCGCAAGCTTACTGCGCCGGGATTATCGGCCATGCCAATCTCCTGCTCGGCAGCGGCGCGGGCGCGGTGCTCGATGCGCTGCAGGAGGCCGCCCCGCGCCGGTTCCGCGGGATTCGCCACCAGGGCGCCTGGGATGCCGATCCCGAAGTGCTCGGCCCGCCCTTCCACGCGCCCGAAGGCCTTTACCGCGATAGCGCCTTCCGCGCCGGCTTTGCCGAGCTGGCGCGGCGCGGCCTCACCTTCGATGCCTGGGTGCTCGAGCCGCAATTGCCCGATGTGATCGACCTTGCGCGCGCCTTTCCCGATCAGCCGATCTGCCTTGACCATTGCGGCACGCCGCTGGGCGTTGCCAGCTACAAGGGCAGGCTGCACGAGCGTTTCGACATCTGGCGCCGCAACATCCACGAGCTTGCGCGCTGCGAGAACGTGGTGGTCAAGCTCGGCGGGCTGGCCATGGCCTTTTGCGGCCTGCCCGAGGATGGCCCTGCCGCGGGCCACGGCTCGGAACATCTCGCCGCGCTCTGGCGCCCCTATATCGAGACCTGCATCGAGGCCTTCGGGCCAGACCGGGCGATGTTCGAGAGCAACTATCCGGTTGACTATTGGGGGGCCGATTACGCGGTGCTGTGGAATGCCTTCAAGCGCCTCACCCGCGCGATGAGCGCCGAGGAGAAGGCCGCGCTCTATGCCGGCACCGCGGCGCGCTTCTATGGCCTCGAGGAGCTGCTCGCCTGAGCCTTGGCTTCCCATCAAAAACGCGCTTGGCAGGGGCGGAACCGGCGCTTTAGAGGCGGGTTGAAGCCGAAACACGTTTTGAGGAGAAACCGATGCCGCTTCCCGCTCCGTTTGATCGCCTGCGCCTGCCGCTGATCGGCTCGCCGCTGTTCATCGTCTCGGGGCCGGAACTGGTGATTGCCCAGTGCAAGGCCGGGATCATCGGCAGCTTCCCGGCCCTCAATGCCCGGCCGCAATCGCTGCTCGATGAATGGCTCCATCAGATCACCGAGGAGCTGGCCAAGCACAACCGCATGCACCCCGATCGCCCGGCGGCGCCCTTTGCCGTCAACCAGATCATCCACAAGACCAATGACCGGGTCGAGGCCGACATGGCGACCTGCGAGAAGTGGCAGGTGCCGATGATCATCACCTCGCTCGGCGCGCGCGAGGAGGTCTATCAGGCGGTCAGGAACTGGGGCGGGATCACCATGCATGATGTGATCAACAACCGCTTTGCCGAAAAGGCGATCGCCAAGGGCGCCGATGGCCTCATCCCGGTGGCCGCCGGGGCGGGTGGCCATGCCGGCGCGCTCTCGCCCTTCGCGCTTATGCAGGAAATCCGCGAATGGTTCGATGGGCCGGTGGCGCTCTCGGGCGCGATCGCCCACGGCGCCTCGATCCTTGCCGCCCAGGCGCTGCGCGCCGATTTTGCCTATGCCGGAAGCGCCTTCATCGCCACCCGCGAGGCCAATGCCGCCGAGGCCTACAAGCAGGCGATCGTGGAAGGGACGGCCGAGGGCATCGTTTACACCAACCTCTTCACCGGGGTGCATGGCAATTACCTGCGCTCCTCGATCGTGGCCGCCGGGCTCGATCCCGACAACCTGCCCGAGAGCGATCCGAGCAAGATGAACTTCGGCAGCGGCGGCAACACCAAGGCCAAGGCGTGGAAGGACATCTGGGGATCAGGCCAGGGGATCGGCACGATCAAGCAGGTCGGCACGGTCGAAGATCTGGTCGCCCGGCTTGAGCGCGAATATCACGCCGCCAAGGCCGCGCTGCTGGCCAAGTCCGACTTCACCCCCTGGGCGGCGCTGGCCGAGGCGGCGGAATAGGCGCCCTTCCCCGCGCCTATTCGGCGGCCCACAGCGCCTCGGCCATGGCGTCAAGCTCGGCAAAGTCGAAGCCGGCGCCAAGCGGGTCCTTGCGGCTGAGCACCAGGCGCCGCTGCTGGTCGAGCAGCTGGCGCCTGAGCGCGGCCTGAAGCAGGCGCAGCCGCTCCAGCGCCTCGATGAGCGCAGCGGCCTCGTCGCGGAGGCGGGCCTGCTGCCAGCGCGCCTCGATCCGCCCGACCCGGGCGATCACCACCTCGTTGTAGCGCCGGTGCGGGCCGCGGTGGAGCGGCATGCCGGTGCGCAGGCTCGCCGCCTCGGTGGCGGGCAGCAAGAGACCGTTGGCGCGGAAATCGTCAAACCCCACCCGCTCGCACCCGATCGCGGCGAAGAGGCCGGCAAAGCAGCGCTGCGAGAGCAATTGCCGGGGCAGGAGATGATGGCGTTGCAGCCCGGGATCATAGCCCGCCGCGCCCGGGCAGTTGACGGCCCGGAAGGCGATCGCCGGGCGGCATGAACGCCCCTTCTTGCGCATCTATTCGCGCCACACGCTGATGCGGCCCCGCTGGCGCGCCGGGCGCAGCAGCAGACGGGTGCCGTCAGGCGCGGTGATGCGCTCTTCCTCGGCGAGGCCGCCGCTCAGCACCAGGTGATTGACCAGCCTGATGCCGAGCCGGGTTGCCGCGACCTGATCGGCCGCGAGCGGCGGCTCGATCCGCAGCTCCTGCCCGATCCAGAAATCGAGCCCGATGGTCTCGAGCGCGCCATCGATACTGGCGACGAAGGAGGTAAGCCCCAGCGCCGGGAACGGCCCGCCATCGAGCCAGGCGGCGGTGACCGATTCGAAGAAGCGCCGCCCGATGGCGCTGCGCGCCGGGCCCCAGGCGAGCGCCTCGAGAGCCTCGAACTGGCGCACCAGATGGCAGCCAAGCGCAAGCAGCGCGCGCATCACCGGCATGCTCGCGCCCCCCGGGGCGAGATGCGGCCCGGGGCGCAAGGTCAAGGCCTCGTGGCTGGCCGGGCCGGGCAGGCTGGAAAGGTCGAAGCGGTGCTCGATCACCGGGAAGGGGCAAGAGGGGCCCGGGGCAAGCCCGGCAAGATCAAAGGTGAGCCCATCGCTCAAGAGTTCGATCCACAGCGGCTGCCCGGGCCAGGCGGGTTCCTCGGCGACCCCCCGATCGCTCGCTGGCGCGTGGCTGATGCTGAGACCCGGCAGCGTAGCGGCAAAGCGCCGGAGGGCAGGCAAATCCGGCCGTTTGCCCGCGACAAACAGCAGGTGCAGATCGGCATCTTCAGCGCGCCGCGACGGTGAAATTGGCAAAGACCCTCTGCTATTGCCCGCAGGCACCGAACCTCGTGCAAACATTGGCGCTTTTGCCGGTGAGCGTCGAGTCCCCAAAGGGGTGGATTGTCCCTTTTCGGGGCAATCTCTAGAAGATGCCAAGCCGCAGCCCTTCGGCCAGCGCCGCGCCGAGATCGCGGCATTCGGCCAGCACCCTTTGGGGTACCTGCTTGGGCGCGGCGATCTCCTCGGGGGTTTGCGCGGCAAGATTGGCGATCAGCCCCGGGGCCACGCGCCGCAGCCGCCAGCCGGTGACGATCCGGTCGATCTGGCGCTCGGCCCCGGTGCCGTCCGATCCGGCGGCGATGAGCGTGGCATAGGGGCGCCCCGCGATCCGCCCGAGCAGCGGATAGTAGCAGCGGTCGAACATCTCCTTCATCACCCCGCTGGTGGTGCCGAGGTTTTCCGGGCAGCAGAAGATGTAGCCTTGCCCTTCAAGCAGCAGCGGCGGATCGGCGGCCTCGGCCCGCACCAGCCGCGCCGCTGGCCCCGCCCCTTCGGCCGCGGCGCGGGCCATCGCCGCGGCGGCGCCGGTGCGGCTGTGCCAGAGGATCAACAGGCTGGGCGCAGCATCCATCCATCGCTCGCTGGCCGCTTTGCCTGTCGATTGTCAACGCCGCGCGCTGTCAGCCGCGGCGCGCTTGGGCTAAAGCAGCGCCATGGCCACCCACCCCCTGCCCCCGCGCGGGCCTGCCCCGGCGCTTGGCGTTGCCGCCTCGCTTTCGGGCAAGGCCTGGCGCTGGCGCGGCGGCAACATGGAAATCGAGGGCGATCCGCGCGGTCTGGCGCGCTCGATCACCGAGCAGTTGCTGCTCACCCGCGGCGTCGCGCCCGCCGATCTGGCCCGCCACATGCGGCCCACCTTGCGCGCCTTCCTGCCTGATCCCTCGATCTTCCGCGACATGGACGCGGCGGCAGAGCGGCTCGCCGATTGCGTCATGGCCGGCGAGAGGGTGACGATCTATGGCGATTATGATGTCGATGGCGCCACCAGCGCGGCGCTGCTGATCGATCTGCTGCGCCAGCTTGGGCACGAGGCCGATCATTACATCCCCGATCGCCTGCTCGAAGGCTATGGCCCTTCGGGCGAGGCGCTGGTGCGCCTTGCCGAGCGCGGCACGCGGCTGATCGTCACCGTCGATTGCGGCGCCATGGCGCACGAGGCGCTGGCGATGGCGCGCGAAGCCGGGGTCGAGGTGATCGTGGTCGATCACCACAAGTGCCCGCCCGAGCTGCCCCCGGCGCTGGCGCTGGTCAATCCCAACCGGCTCGACGAGAGCGACGCCGCCGCGGCCCATGGCCACCTTGCCGCGGTGGGCGTGGCCTTCCTCCTTGCGGTGGCGCTGGTGCGCACCCTGCGCGCCAGGGGCTGGTTCGCGCAGCGGCCCGAGCCCGATCTCATCGGCCTGCTCGATCTCGTCGCGCTTGGCACGGTGGCCGATGTCGCCGCGCTCCATGGCCTCAACCGCGCCTTCGTGGCCCAGGGCCTCAAGGTGCTCGCCAGGCGCGCGCGGATCGGCATGGCGGCGCTGATGGATGCCAGCCGCCTCACCCGCGCGCCGCGCTGCAGCGACCTTGGCTTTGCCCTCGGCCCGCGCATCAACGCCGGGGGGCGGATCGGCGAGGCCACGCTGGGGGTGCGGCTGCTCACCACCGCCGATCCCGAGGAAGCCCGCGCCATCGCCGCGCAGCTCTCGCAGCTCAACGAGGAGCGCCGCGCGATCGAGTCGGCGGTGCAGGAGGCGGCCGAGGCGCAGCTTGCCGGGCAGCACAACATGGCAGTCCAGGTGCTGGCCGGGCATGGCTGGCATCCCGGGGTGATCGGGATCGTCGCCGGCCGCATCAAGGAAAAGACCGGCAAGCCCGCGATCGTGATCGCGCTCGACGAGGCTGAGGGCCAGGGCAAGGGCTCGGGCCGCTCGATCAGCGGGGTCGATCTCGGCGCCGGGGTGATCGCCGCGCGCGAATCGGGCCTGCTGGTGGCAGGCGGCGGGCATGCCATGGCCGCGGGGCTGACGATCGAGACCGCGCGCCTTGCCGATTTTGCCGGCTTTCTTGATGAGCGCCTCGCCCGCGAGGTCGATCGCGCCCGCGCCGATCAGGCGATGCTGCTCGATCTTGCGCTTGCCCCCGGCGGGCTGACAGCCGAGCTGGTCGAAACGCTCGAGGCCGCCGGGCCCTATGGGGTCGGCTGGCCCGCCCCGCGCGTTGCCATCGGCCCGGTCAGGATCGTCAAGGCCGATGTGGTGGGCAAGGATCACCTGCGCCTCATTGCCAGCGGGCCGGATGGCCGCAGCCTCAAGGCAATCGCCTTTCGCGCGGCCGAAAGCGAACTCGGCCAGACCCTGCTCCACCGCCACCAGGGCCGCCGCTTCTACCTGGCCGGGCGGGCGCGGCTCGATGACTGGGGCGCGCGGCCAGCGGCGGAATTGCAACTGGAAGATGCCGCCTTTGCCGATTGATGAGGCCGCGGGCTGATGATTTTTGCCATGGCCGCCGCAGGCAGGGCTTGACCATGGCAGCACGCCCCCCTAAAGGCGCGCTCTCGCAACCGCGGCGGCCCCTTCGTCTAGCGGTCAGGACGCGGCCCTTTCACGGCTGAAACACGGGTTCGATTCCCGTAGGGGTCACCATCCCCGGTTGAGACAGAACAAGGGCGGCAGGCTTGTCCTCGCCGCCCTTTTTCGTGCCCGGTTTCGCGCGGGTGTGCGGTTCGCGCCGCCCTTCCCACGCCTGCCGCTTGCCTGTAAGGCAGGCGCGCCATGCCGAGCGGCCAGAACATCCCGATCGCGGGCATCCTGCTCGCCGCGGTGACCTTCGCCGTGATGCTGGCGGCAGGGGTCGATGCGGTGATTGCCCTTGCAGTGCTGACGGTGTGGGTCGGCTCGCTGCTCGTCGCCGCGGGCCGCCCGCCCGAGCCGCCCAAGGTCAAGGAGCAGAAGCGCTTCACCCTCGATGCGATTCGCGATCTCATCGAGAACTCCTCCACTCCGCTGATGATCACCGAGCGCGGCACCATCGCCATTGCCAATCGCGCCGCGCGCCGAATGCTGGGGCCGCATGTCGTGGGCCAGGATGCACGGGTGGCGCTGCGCCAGCCCGAGGCGATCTCGCTGCTCAACAAGAACCGCGAGGGCGAGGCGATCGTGCGCGGCCTGGTGCGGCGCGGCGATGTCTGGCAGATCAACCGCCAGGCGATCGACGAGCGGCTGGCGATGCTCGAGTTCATCAACCAGACCGCCGAGGCCGACATCAGCCGCGCCCACACCGATTTTGTCGCCAATGCCAGCCACGAGCTGCGCACGCCGCTCGCCGCGATCCTCGGCTATGTCGAGACCCTGCAGGAAGGCGATGGCAAGCTCGACACGCCCACCGCGCGCAAGTTCCTCGGGATCATCGAGCGCGAGGCCAAGCGCCTCCAGGCGCTGGTGAGCGATCTCATGAGCCTGTCGCGGGTCGAGGCGGAAAAGCACGATCCGCCGACCGAGCGGATCGATCTGGCCTCGCTGGTCGAACGGGCGGCGCGCGATGCCGCCGGGCCGGACCGGGCCGAGCGCCTGATCTTCACCATCGAGGCCGAACCGGTGGTGCTGGGCGATCTGCAACAGCTCGAACAGGTGGTGCGCAATCTCGTCGACAATGCGCTCAAATATGGCGCGCCCGATCGTCCTGTGACGGTGGCGCTCGATCTGGCGCAGGGCGATCTGGCGCGGATCGCGGTGATCGACGAGGGCGAAGGCATCGCGCCCGAGCAGATCCCGCACCTCACCCGGCGTTTCTACCGCACCGATCCGGGGCGCAGCCGCGCCTCGGGCGGCACCGGGCTTGGGCTGGCGATCGTCAAGCACATTGTTGATCGCCACCGCGGGCGGCTCGACATCACCAGCGAATTGGGCAAGGGCACCCGGGTGGTGGTGCGCATCCCGCTGGCCAAAGCCGAGGAGGCGCAAGCCGATGCGTCCGGCGCCGGCGAGACGGGCTCGGACACAGGCCCTGATGCCGCGCACCCGGCGCAAACCGAGCAATTGTCATAGCTGTGTCTTATTTCTTCAACATGCGCGCGCCATGGCACGATCGGGCAAAGGCATCGGCCTTGCCTTGCCATGCAGCCGTGCCGCGCTCCTGCGGGATGAACAGGTCTCTTTGATGTCGCCGATCACGCTGATCCTGATTGCGATGGGCCTTGCGCTCGCGGGCTGGCTCGCCGGTCGGGCCAAGGCCTGGAGCTTCCAGTCCGCCGATCCGGCGCGCCGGCCGGTGTCGCGGCCGATCTACCATGCCTGGTATGTGGCGCTGTGGGTGATCCTGCCGGTGCTCGGCTTTGTGGCCCTGTGGGCGGTGATCGCCCCGCAGCTGGTGCTGCAATCGGTGCTGGCCTCGAGCGCGGCGAGCGCGCTTCCCGCCAGCGGGTTCGAGCGCGATGCCTTCCTCGGCGAAGCCCGCGCCGTGGCGCTGGGGCTGGCGCCGGGGGTGTTCAACGACGAGGCCGAGCCGCTGGTCGCCCCGTTCCGCGCCGCGATCGCGCATTACAACACCATCGGCATCATCATCACCGTGCTGATTGCGATTGCCGGGGGGGCGCTCGCCTTCCTGAGGCTGCGCCCCGAGTTCAGCGCCCGCACGCGGGTGGAACGCACGGTGATGATGATCCTGCTCGTCGCTTCGCTGGTGGCGATCCTCACCACGCTCGGCATTTTTGTCAGCCTGGTGTTCGAGACTGTGCGCTTCTTCCGCATCGTCTCGCCGGCCGATTTCCTGTTCGGCACGGTCTGGGGGCCGGACACCATGGCCAGCCCCGATCGCGTCGATCCCTCGCGCTATGGGGCGGTGCCGCTGTTCTGGGGGACGATCTTCATCGGCGCGATCATCGCCATGATCGTTGCCATTCCGCTCGGGCTGATGAGCGCGATCTATCTCACCCAATATGCCGATCCTCGCCTGCGCGCCTGGGTCAAGCCGCTGCTCGAGATCCTCGCCGGGGTGCCCACCGTCGTCTATGGCTACTTCGCCGCGCTCACGCTGGCTCCGCTCATCCGCGACGCGGCGGTGGCGGTGGGGATCGCCAATGCCTCGACCGAGAGCGCGCTCGCCGCGGGCATCGTGATGGGGGTGATGATCATCCCCTTCGTCTCCTCGATGGCCGATGATTCGATGGCCGCGGTGCCCAGCGCCATGCGCGATGGCAGCCTGGCCATGGGGGCCACCAAGTCCGAGACCATCCGCCGCGTGCTGTTTCCGGCGGCGCTGCCCGGGATCATCGCCGGGATCATGCTGGCGGTGAGCCGCGCCATCGGCGAGACCATGATCGTGGTGATGGCGGCCTCGCCCGCGGCCAATCTCACGCTCAACCCGCTCGAGCCGATGTCCACGGTGACGGTGCAGATCGTCAAGCTCCTGACCGGCGAGCAGAGCACCGATCATCCCGCCACGCTCAGCGCCTTTGCGCTCGGCTTTGTCCTGTTCATGGTCACGCTCGCGCTCAATTTCATCGCGCTGCGCGTGGTCAAGCGCTTCCGGGAGGCTTACGAATGAGCAGCGCCGCCCTGCCCACGGCCGCGGCCGCCGCCGAGCAATCGGCGCCCGCTGGCCCCACCCGCACCGCCGCCTTCCAGAAGCGCCTCGCCCGGCGTTACCGCGCCGAGCGCAATTTCCGCCTGCTCGGGCTTGGCGCGGTGGGCTTTTCGGTCGCGGTGCTGATCTTCCTGCTCGGCAACATGCTGATCAACGGGATTGCCGGGTTCCAGCGCACCGAACTGGCGGTCACCATCGATTTTCCCGCGAGCGGGATCACCGGCGATGAGGTCTCCCTGCGCGCGCCGAGCGCGATGCAGACGCTCGAACTGCAAGGCCTGCCCGATGTCATCACCTTTTTTGCCGAGCAGCAGCTCGGGGCCGAGGCCGCGCGGCAAATCACGCCGGATGCCTGGCGCGACGTCGCCGCGGCGCTGGCTGACGATCCCTCGCTCATCACCCGCAGCGCAACGCTGAACCTGCCGGTCTCCTCGGCGCTCGCCGCGGGGCTCGAGGGCGAAGGCTCGCCCGAAATGCAGGCGCTCGCCAAGCGCCTTGCCGCTGAGGGCAAGCTGGCGCGCAACTGGGACTGGGGTTTCCTTGCCCGCTCGGATGCCACGACCCCGCAAGCGGTGGGGATCTGGGGGGCGCTCAAGGGCACCATGCTCACCATGCTGGTGACGCTGGTGCTGGCCTTCCCGGTGGGGGTGCTAGCGGCGCTCTATCTTGAGGAATATGCGCCCCGCAACCGCTGGACCGATCTCATCGAGGTCTCGATCAACAACCTTGCCGCCGTGCCCTCGATCATCTTCGGCCTGCTCGGCCTGGCAGTGTTCCTGGCGCTGTTCCCGAGCCTGCGCTCGACCCCGCTCGTCGGGGGCATGACCCTGGCGCTGATGACCATGCCGGTGATCGTGATCTCGGGCCGCAACGCGATCAAGGCGGTGCCGCCCTCGATCCGCGACGGGGCGCTGGCGATCGGCGCCTCCCCGGTGCAGGTGGTGTTCCACCACGTCTTGCCGCTGGCGCTGCCGGGGATGCTCACCGGCACCATCATCGGCATGGCCCGCGCGCTGGGCGAGACCGCGCCGCTGCTGCTGATCGGTATGCGCGCCTTCATCGCCACCCCGCCCGATGGCTTCACCGCCCGCGCCACGGTGCTGCCGATGCAAATCTTTCTGTGGTCTGACGAGATCGATCGCGGCTTTGTCGAGCGCACCAGCGCGGCTATCATCGTGCTGCTCGCCTTCCTGCTCGCGATGAACGGGCTTGCCATCTATCTGCGCAACAGATTCGAGAAACGCTGGTGACTGTAATCCATCCCAACATGACCGACGCGAACGCCAAGATCCGGGCGCGCGACGTGTGTGTCTATTATGGCGACAAGCTGGCGATCGATCATGTCTCGATCGACATCTCGCCCGATTATGTCACCGCCTTCATCGGCCCTTCGGGCTGCGGCAAGTCCACCTTCCTGCGCTGCTTCAACCGCATGAACGACACCATCGGCGCGGCGCGGGTGACGGGCAGCATCGAGCTGGAAGGGGTGGACATCCATTCGGGCGCGATGGACGTGGTGCAGCTGCGCGCGCGCGTGGGCATGGTGTTCCAGAAGCCCAACCCCTTCCCCAAGTCGATCTACGAGAACATCGCCTATGGGCCAAAGATCCACGGCATTGCCGAAAAGAAGGCCGATCTTGACGTGATCGTCGAGCGCTCGCTCACCCGCGCCGGGCTGTGGGACGAGGTCAAGGACCGGCTGGGCGATCCGGGCACCGCGCTGTCGGGCGGGCAGCAGCAGCGCCTGTGCATCGCCCGGGCGATCGCGGTCGATCCCGAGGTGATCCTGATGGACGAGCCGGCCTCGGCGCTCGATCCGATCGCCACCGCCAAGATCGAGGAGCTGATCGACGAGCTTTCGGGCCGCTATGCGATCGTGATCGTCACCCATTCGATGCAGCAGGCCGCGCGCGTCAGCCAGCGCACCGCCTTCTTCCACCTCGGCAAGATGGTGGAATATGGGCCAACCTCGGAAATCTTCACCAATCCGATCGAGGAACGCACCAAGGACTATATCACCGGGAGGTACGGGTGATGGCCGAGCATACCGTCAAGGCCTTCGACGAGGACATCACCCGCCTGCGCGGGCTTATCGCCGAGATGGGTGGCTTGGCCGAGGTCGCGATCGCCGAATCGCTCGATGCGCTGGTGCGCGGCGATGAGGCGCTCGCCGATCAGGTGGTGGCGCGCGACAAGCGCCTCGATGCGCTCGAGACCGAGGTCGACAAGCTCGCCGTGCGGATCATCGCCCTGCGCGCGCCGATGGCCGACGATCTGCGCGAGGTGATCGCCGCGCTCAAGATCGGCGGGGTGCTCGAGCGCATCGGCGATTATGCCAAGAACATCGCCAAGCGCACCGGCATGATCGAGGGCCGGGCGCGGTTCGAGCCGCTCACCCTGCTGCCCACCATGGGCGAACTGGCCGGCGAGATGGTGCACGACGTGCTCACCGCCTATGCCGCGCGCGATCCTGATCTTGCCCGCGAGGTGATCGCCACCGATGCCAAGGTCGATGGCTTCTACAATTCGATCTTCCGCAATCTGGTGAGCTACATGGTCGAAAATCCTTCGACCATTTCGAGCGCAGCGCAGCTCTTGTTCGTGGCCCGCAACATCGAGCGCATCGGCGATCATGCCACCAATGTTGCCGAGATGGTGCATTTCGCCGCCACCGGCACCTATCCGCCCGAAACCGATCGCTAAAGGCCGCTTCTTCCGCAATCGCGTTTCATCAAATTGTCGCGTAAATGAAACATAGGCCCGAAAAGGCGCGCTCCAGGGGGACGCGCGAGGAGGCATAGAGCGCATGTCCGCTGCCAAGTTGCTGCTGGTCGAGGATGACCCGGCCCTGTCCGAACTGCTCGAATACCGCTTCCAGAACGAAGGCTATTCGGTGCGCTGCACCGGCGATGGCGATGAGGCGCTGGTGCTGGCGAGCGAGGAGGTCCCCGATCTCATCATCCTCGACTGGATGATCGAGGGCACCAGCGGCATCGAGGTGTGCCGCCGCCTGCGCCGCGACAAGGAAACCGCCCACGTCCCGATCATCATGCTGACCGCGCGCGAGGCCGAGGATGACCGGGTGCGCGGGCTGGAGACGGGCGCGGATGACTATCTCACCAAGCCCTTCTCCCCGCGCGAGCTGCTCGCCCGGGTGGCGGCGGTGATGCGGCGCATCCGTCCGGCGCTCGCCGGCGAGGTGATCGAGGTGGGCGATCTGAGGCTCGATCCGGTGGCGCACAAGGTGCAGCGCCGCGGCCGCGCGCTCCAGCTCGGGCCGACCGAATACCGCCTGCTCAAGTTCTTCATGGAAAGCCCGGGCCGGGTGTTCAGCCGCGGCCAGCTGCTCGACGGCGTGTGGGGCACGGGTTCGGATATCGAGCTGCGCACCGTGGACGTGCATATCCGCCGCTTGCGCAAGGCGATCGGGATCGAGGGCGCGAAGGACCCGATCCGCACCGTGCGCTCGGCCGGTTACGCGCTCGAGGCAAGCTGAACGCGCCTTTCGCGGCGCGCTGCCACGGCTCAATGAAAATCGCGTGAGCGCGGCAGGATGCGCTGATCGCGCGGATGGTCCGCCGTGCCTGGGCCAGGCCGCCCCAGATCGTGCAGCGCCAGCGGCCTTGGCCCGGTGAGCGGGGTATTGACGTGATCGGCACGGGCGAGCGGGGTTTCGAGCAGATCCTCCGAAAGCGCGTGGAGCGCATGAGTGGCATCGACAAGGTGCGCGGCGATCACGTGGATCACCGCATCATCATGTTCCACCCGCCCGCGCACCTCCATCAGCCGCGCGCCCATCACCACCTTGCGCAGCCGTTCCTTGAGATCGGGCCAGACCACGAGGTTGATCACCCCGGTCTCATCCTCAAGCGTGATGAAGGTCACGCCCTTGGCCGATCCGGGGCGCTGGCGGATCAGCACCACGCCTGCGACCTTGACCATGCTGCGGAATTTGCGCTGCTTGAGGTCGCAGGCGCGCACGAAGCCGCGCGCGGCAAGATCGGCGCGCAGGAAGGCCATGGGGTGCGCCTTGAGGCTGAGGCGCGTGGTCTGGTAATCGGCCACCACCTCCTCGGACAGCGGCATGGCCGGCAGGTGGATGGCGGCGCGCTCGGGCCCGTCGGGACGCACCCCGGCGGCGCGGAACAGCGGCAGATCGGGCGCGGCGATCAGGCTTCTTGCCTGCCACAGCGCCGCGCGGCGGCTGAGGCCGAGCGAGCCGAAGGCATCGGCGCTCGCCAGCCGCTCGATCTGTGCCGGTGACAGGCCCGCGCGCTGCTGCAGTTCGGCAAGATCGCCAAAGGGCCCGCCTGCTGCCCGCGCGCTCACCAGCGCGGCGGCGACATGTTCGGGCAGGCCATCGATCTGGCGCAGGCCGAGGCGCAGGGCGAAGGGCTCGCCTTCGCCCTCGAGGGTGCAGTCCCAGGCCGAATGGTTGACATCGACCGGCAGCACCCGCACCCCATGTTCGGTCGCATCGCGCACGATCTGGGCCGGGGCGTAAAAGCCCATCGGCTGCGAATTGAGCAGCGCGCAGGCAAAGGCCGCCGGATAGTGGCACTTGAGCCAGCTCGAGACATAGACCAGCTGGGCAAAGCTCGCCGCGTGGCTTTCGGGAAAGCCATATTCGCCAAAGCCCCTGATCTGGTTGAAGCAGCGCTGGGCAAAGTCGCGGTCATAGCCGCGTGCCACCATGCGCTCGACCATCATGTCCTGCAATTCATCGACCATGCCGCGGCTGCGGAAGGTGGCCATGGCCTTGCGCAGGCGGTTGGCCTCGCGGCTGGTGAACCTGGCCGCATCCAATGCGATCTTCATCGCCTGTTCCTGGAAGATCGGCACGCCCAGGGTGCGGCCAAGGATGCTGGTCAGCTCATCAGGCGGACCGTGTTGGGGCGCGGGCGCGGGGATGGTGACCGGCTCCTCGCCGCGGCGGCGCTTGAGATAGGGATGCACCATGTCGCCCTGGATCGGCCCGGGCCTGACGATCGCCACCTGGATGACAAGATCGTAGAACTCCCTCGGGCGCAGGCGCGGCAGCATGTTCATCTGCGCCCGGCTTTCGACCTGGAACACGCCGAGCGAATCGCCCCGGCGCAGCATGGCATAGGTGTCCGGATCCTCGCGCGGCACTGTGGCCAGCGTCAGCGCCCGTCCGTGGTGCCTTTCAAGCAGATCAAGGCACTTCCTGATACAGGTCAGCATCCCCAGCGCCAGCACATCGACCTTGAGGATGCCCAGCGCCTCGATGTCATCCTTGTCCCATTCGATGAAGGAGCGTTCGGGCATGGCGCCGTTGCCGATCGGCACGGTCTCGCTGAGCGGGCCTTGAGTGAGCACGAAGCCGCCGACATGCTGGCCAAGGTGGCGCGGCATCCCGATCAGCTGCCGGGTGAGTTTGAGCACCCGCCGGAGGTGCGGATCGCTCAGATCAAGCCCGGCTTCGGCCACGTGCTTCTCGCCGATTTCGCGCCCCCACCCACCCCACACGGTGCGCGCCAGCGCGCTGGTGACATCTTCGGACAGGCCCATGGCCTTGCCCACCTCGCGGATCGCCATGCGCGGCCGATAGTGGATCACCGTCGCGGCGAGGCCGGCGCGGTGGCGGCCATATTTGCGATAGATGTACTGGATCACCTCCTCGCGCCGCTCGTGCTCGAAATCGACGTCGATATCGGGCGGCTCTTTCCGTTCCTCGGAGATGAAGCGATCAAACAGGAGCTGGTGCTTCGCCGGATCGACCGCGGTGATGCCCAGCACATAGCACACCGCCGAATTGGCCGCGCTCCCCCGCCCCTGGCACAGGATCGGCGGATCCTGGCTGCGGGCGAAATCGACGATATCCTTGATGGTGAGGAAATAGCGCGCCAGATCAAGCCTGGCGATCAGCGCCAGCTCGCGCAGCAAGGTCTCGCGCACGCTCTCGGGCACCCCCTCAGGGTAACGCCGCGCTGCCCCGGCCCAGACCTCGGCCTCCAGATATTGCTGCGGGCTCTGGCCTGCGGGGATGATCTCCTCGGGATATTCGTAGCGCAATTCCTCGAGGCTGAAGCGGCAGCGATCGGCCACCTGTCGGGCAGCGGCAAGCGCATGGGGCCAGCGCGCAAACAGGCGCTGCATCTCGGCCGGAGACTTGAGATGGCGCTCGGCATTGGGGTGGAGCAGGTGCCCGGCTGCTGCCAGGGTGGTCTTGTGGCGGATCGCGGTCATCACGTCGTGCAGCGGGCGGCGGCAGGGGGCGTGGTAGTGGACATCATTGGTAGCCAGCAGGCCAAGGCCATGGGCGCGGGCGAGATGGTCGAGCCGTTCGATCCGGGCGATGTCATCACCGCGATAGAGGTAGCTTGCGGCAATGTGCTCGAGGCCGGGAAGCTGGCTGACAAGCTGCGGGAGAAGCTCCTCAAGGCCTGCGCACAGCCGGTTTGGGGCGCTCTCCGGCACCGCCGCCCCGCCGTGCAGCGGCACCACATTACTCGGCACGGAGATCGCGCAAGGCGCATCGAGATCCGCGGGCGGCAGCAGGATCAGCTGCACCCCTTCGGCATGGGCGGCGAGCATGGGAAGCGTGATCTGGCACACGCCCTTTTCCTGCCATTGCCCTTCCGGGGTGTGCATCCGCCCGGCGCTGATCAGCCGGGTGAGGCGGCCATAGGCAGCACGATCCTCGGGATAGGCGAGGAAGGCGAGGCCCTCGACCGTCTCGATCCGGCAGCCGATCACCGGGCGCAGCTTCATCGCCCTTGCCTCGGTGTGGAGCCGCACCACCCCGGCCATCGAATTGACATCGGCAATCCCGATCGCGTCATAGCCCTGGGCATGCGCGGTCAGCACCAGATCGACCGCGTCCGAGGCTCCGCGCAGGAAGCTGAAGGGGCTTATCACCCCCAGTTCGACAAAGGGGGCGCGCGGCGGGGCGGCACAGGCCTCGGGATCGCGCGCCAGGGTGCGCCGATCGGGGGTGAGCGGCGGCTCGGGCACCTAGGCCGCCTCCAGCCGCGCCCGCACCAGCGCCAGATCCTGCGCGAACAGCGCCGCCTGGCGCGCGCGCGCCTCGCCCTCGAGCCGCAGCAGATAGGAAGGGTGGAGCGTCACCCACAGCTCGGCCCCATCCTCGAGCGCGATCGCCCGCCCGCGCGCGCGGGTGACGCTGACCGTCTTGCCCAGCAGCGCGCGCGCCGCGCTGGCCCCCAGCGCCAGCACGATCCGCGGGCGCACCAGGGCGCGCTCGGCCTCGAGCCACCAGCGGCAGGTGTCGATCTCCTTGGCGGTGGGCGACTGGTGCAGGCGCTGCCGGCCCCTCGCCACGAACTTGAAATGCTTGACCGCATTGGTGACATAGGCCGCGCCCCGCGCGATCCCGGCGGCTTCGAGATACTGGTCGAGCAATTGCCCCGCCGGGCCGACAAATGGGCGCCCGGCGATGTCCTCCTGATCGCCCGGCTGTTCGCCAAGGATCATCAGCCGGGCCCGGGGCGGCCCCTCGCCTGCCACCGCCCGGGTGCCGCAAGCCGCGATCGGGCAATCGCGGCAGGCGGCGATGCCCTGCGCCAGCTCGGCCAGCGATGAAGGCCGTGGCCGCTCGCTGCGCGTGCCTGCCGCCACCATCGCCGCCGCGCGCGCCTGGGCCGTGGCGACGAGCCCGGGGATGAGCGCGGCCTCGGGCAGGTTCTTCCAGTATTTCCTGGGCATTTCCGAGAGCATCGCGCCGACCTTCAGCCGCGCCGGGTTGAAGATCGAGGCATAGTAGGAGCGCCACAAGGCTTCGACCGGATCGTCCCCGGGCGCATCCTCTCTCCGGGCGGGCGGGCCTTCGCGCATGGTCTCGCCGTCCCAGTGAATGCTCCCGCGCGGGGTGAGGATCGACCAGCGCATATTGGCAAAGCGGCGCATGAAGAAGCCCGCCTCGGCGCGCAGGATGTGGTGATCAGGCTCGAACCAGGCGACGAAATGGGCGGTGCCATCGGCCTCCTCGACCTCGCGGAAGCGGACGAAGGCGTGCATCTTGTGCGCATCGCGGCGCACCGCCTTGGCGAGCTGTTCGAGCCGGCGCACCTCGGGATCGGCGCTGTCCTCCATCAGCCGAGGCTGGCGCTGCAGCCGCCAGAGCACCTGATAGAGCAGCGCGAAGCGGGCCGGATCGCGGTTGAGCGCGGCGCTGCGGGCGATGGCAAGGAAGCGCTGGCTGGCGCGCACCGGCGGCGCATCGGCCAAGGGCTGCGGCAGGCGCGCACTGCCGCGCGCCGCACCTCCGGCAAAGAGATCGCCGGTTGCGCCTGGCTCCACCCAGCTCACCCGGTCGGGCGGGACTTCGGCCTGCACCAGCGCGCGGGCGCGGGCGCGCCAGAATTCGAAATCATCCGGCGCGGGCAGGTGAACGGCGTAATGCGCCCCGAAACCGGCCTTGCCCATCGCCGTCATCCGAACAGCTCGAGCTGCTGCGCGCGCGGGGTGAGCAGCTGGCGCAGATCAGCGCGGTCGGTGAGCATGGTCGGGCGCCAGTCGCTCGTGGCGATGAAGGGGCGCACCTTGGCAAGCGAGGTGGTGAGGCGCGCGACATCCTCGAGCCGCAGCCGCCGGTGGCGCCGGACGCTGAGGATGCGCGCCACCGCCCTGGTGCCCAGCCCCGGCACCCTGAGCAACATCTCGCGTGGGGCGCGGTTGATATCGACCGGAAAATGCGCGCGGAACTGCAAGGCCCAGGCCAGCTTGGGATCAATATCGAGCGGCAGGTTGCCATCGGCCCCGGCGGCGGCGGCCACCTCCTCCGGGGCAAAGCCATAAAAGCGCATCAGCCAGTCGGATTGATAGAGCCGGTGCTCGCGCAGCAGCGGCGGGCGCTGGAGCGGCAGCACCGCGGAAGCATCGGGGATCGGCGAGAAGGCGCTGTAATAGACGCGCCTGAGGCCGAAATTGTCATAGAGCCGGCGCGCCTTGCCAATGATCGCGGCATCGCTGGCCCCGTCGGCACCGATGATCATCTGGGTCGATTGGCCCGCCGGGGCAAAGCGCGGGGCGTGGCGGAAGCGCCGGCGCGCCTCGCGCGCCTCGGTGATGCGCGTGCCGGTATGCGCCATCGCCTGCTCGATGCGCGCCTCGTTCTTGTCAGGGGCGAGCCGGGCCAGACCGGCGCGGGTGGGCAGCTCGACATTGATCGAGAGCCGATCGGCATAAAGCCCGGCCTGGTGGATAAGCTCGGGATCGGCCTCGGGAATGGTCTTGAGGTGAATGTAGCCGCGAAAATCATGCTCCTCGCGCAGGCTGCGCGCGACCTCCACCAATTGCTCCATGGTGTGATCGGCGCTCTTGACGATGCCCGAGGAGAGGAACAGCCCCTCGATATAATTGCGGCGGTAGAAATCGAGCGTGAGCGCGACCACTTCGGGCGGGGTGAAGCGCGCCCGGGGGGTGTTGGCGCTCTTGCGGTTGATGCAGTAGTGGCAATCGAAGATGCAGTGATTGGTCAGCAGGATCTTGAGCAGCGAGATGCAGCGGCCATCGGGGGCATAGGCATGGCAGATGCCCATGCCTTCGGTCGAACCGATGCCGCCCCTTCCCTTTAGCCCGCCGAGCGAATGCTTGCGCGCGGTGCCCGAGGAAGCACAGGAGGCATCATACTTGGCGGCATCGGCAAGGATCTCGAGACGCTGGCGAAGGGTCTGCTGGGCCATGGGACTTTGGGAAGCCTAAAGAACATGGGGATATGTTCCTTATATGTTCCTGAAATCGTCCTGCCAAATGCAAAGCTTGCAAGCCCAAGGATCAGATCATGCGGCGCAGCTGCGGGGCGGCCTCGCGCGTCTGCTGCTGGCTGCACAGATAGTCGATCACTGCCGGGTGCATCGTGCCTTCAAAAGCCACCCCGGCAAGCCCGCCATCGACCCAGGCGATGCTGCCGAGCGGGGCGTTGATGCCGGCCACCTTCATCGTCACCCGGTCGCCCACCTGGGCAAAGCCCGGCTTTGCGCGGATCTTGCAGCCGCCTTCGGACAGATCGACAAGCTCGACATAGACCACGCGCGAGCGCACCCGGCTCTTGACCGTGAGGCTCATCGGTCGCCGCTGGGAGGCACGGGTGATCGAGTGCATGCTCATGCGCGCAAGAATCGCACAGAGCGGTAAAAAAACCCTGAGCAAGGGGGCGCGGGCGATCAGGCAAACAGCCCGTGCAGGAACCAATCGGGCGGCCCGCCGCGCCCGTCGCCGGCGATCCCGCGGCGATAGATCCAGTAGCGCCGCCCGGCCTCGTCCTCGATCCGGTAATAGTCGCGCAGCCGCGCGCGGCCCCCTTCGCGCCACCATTCAGGGGCGATGCGCTCGGGCCCTTCCACCCGCACCACCGCGCGCACCGCGCCGCGCCAGCCGAAGCGCTGCGGCACCCCGTCGGGCGCGGCGTGGAGCACCGCGATCGGCTCGGGCCGGTCGAGCAGCTTGAGCGGCCGGGCATGGAAGGCCAGCCCCGCCTGGCTGGGGGCCAGCGGGGCGAGCGGCGGCTGCCACTCCTGGGCGCGTTCGGGGATGTGGCTGGCGCGCGGCACCGGGCGGGTGACAGCGCCCCTGCCCAGCCGCATCACCAGCCGATCGATGCAGGCGGCAAGCGCGGTGCCATGCTGTTCGGCAGCGGCCTCGAGATCGGCCTGGGACAGCGCCAGCGGCTCGCTCCAGCTGGCACGCAGCTGCACCAGCTCGATCCCGAAACCGGCCTCGACATCCTCGAGCCGGCTTGCCAGCAGGCGGGCGAGGTGCCCGGCCTCGCGGGTGGCGGCCGCAAGTTCGACGCGGCGTTCGAGCACCGCGCCATCGAGCCGCCAGAGCATCAGTTCGAGCCGCCTTGCCCCCTCGCTGCGCGCCTCGAGCGCGCGCACCATGGCCTCGGCCAGCTCTGCCACCACCCGATCGAGCTGGCTGCGGTGGCGCAGCGGTTCGCACAGGCGGTGCTGCACCAGCGGCACCAGCCGGGCGCGCACCGGCAGCAGCGGCTCGGGCACCTTGCCGAGCAGCTGGTCAAGACGCAGCAGCGGGTTGGCCGCGGGCGTGCGGTGATGGTGGAAACGGCGGGCGAGCGCATCGCGCATGGCCGCCTCTGCGCCCGCCCCTGCGCCCGCGCCGCCAAGCCCGGCAAGCTGGCCAATCCGCTTGATCCCGAGCCGCCGGAGCACCGCCAGCACATCCGCATCGAGCCGGAGCGCTGCCACCGGCAGATCGCCGAGCAGCCGCAAGGGATCATCCCCGGGAGCAAGGATCGCCTGAGCCGGCCCATGGTGCGCAAGCGCCCAGGCAGCCCCCGCGGTGGGGGCGAGCGCGGGGCGGGCGAGGAGCCCGCGCCCGGCAAAGGCGCGCACAACCTCGCCAAGCAGCCGCTCCTCGCCCCCGAACAGATGGGCCGCGCCGGTGACATCAACAAGGAAGCCATCGGGCGGATCGATCGCGCTCCACGGCCCCCAGCGCTGGGCCCACAGGGCCAGCCGCTCGAGCAGCGCCAGATCGCCCGCCGGATCGGCCGGCACCGCCGCCAGATCGGGGCACAGCGCGCGGGCATCGGCCAGCCGCATTCCCGGCCGCGCCCCGGCAGCAAGGCCCGCATCATTGGCGGCGGTGATGCGCGGCCCCTGCGCGGTCTCGGCGATCAGCGCGGTGGGCCGGGCCGCAGCCTCAGGCGGGCAGGCGCGCTGCCAGCGATCGACCGACAGTCGCGCGAGCCATACCGAAAGGATCCGGCGCTGTGGCGGCGGGAGCGTCTGAAGCGGTGCGATCGGACTGGAGGCGCAAGGTTCCATCGTCATCGCAAAGCATCCATTCACCCGGCAGATGGGCGCGGGCGCGGAACAGCCGGGCGTGCCAGGTCGCAGGGCCGGGAGCCGCCGGGTTCCAGCGCGGGGCGGCCGAGGGCGCGGCGCGCACCTGCCAGCGCATCCGGGCCGAGGAAAGGTCAGCCGCCGCATCGAGGCGCACCAGCCACAGCTGCACACCGTGGCGCTCGGCCGTGAGGCTGAGGCGGCGCGAGGCGGTGAAATCGAGCGCGCGCGGATTGCCCGCGATCTCGCCGATCACGCCGGCAAGATCGCGGCATCGCACCCCTTCCTCGAGCGCGAAGAGCGCATCGGCGGGGGTGCGGGCGGCGACATGGATCAGGCGGTGGCGCAGATCGGGGGGAAGTCCGTGGAGGAACGGCCGCCCCCCGAGGCGGATCGCGGCGCGATCCTGCACCCAGAGCACCTGACGCGTCTCATCATCCCCGCCCGCCGCGGCAAGGGCATCGCAGGCGAGCGCCAGCGCCAGCCCCGCCCCGCTCGCCTCATGCGCGGGCGCGAAGATTTCGGAATGGAACGGCTGCGCGATGAGGCCCGGGCGCCAGCGCGCATCGGCGAGGCGGGCAGGCGCGGCACAGGCCACGAAGGGACGAGAGGACATGCGGGAACGACTCATTTGTTCCCATTATGTTCCAACATCGCCGTGCTTGCAACGAAAAGGGCGCGGGAGAAGCCCCCGGCTCCCCCGCGCCCCCTGTCGCATCAGGATGGGTGGCTCAGTCGCCCACCACCGGCCCGGGAAATTCGCCCATGTCGGGGGCCTCGTCCTGCCCCTCGCCGTGCTGGAGGTTGGAATTGCGCATCCCGTAGAGGAAGTAGAGCACCACCGCCCCCAACAGATACCACAGGAAGAACTGCAGCACCGACCACGGCACAGTGGAGATCAGATAGACGCAGGAGAGAATCCCCAGCACCGGCAGCACCGGATAGAACGGCACCGAAAAGCCGCGCGGCAGCTCGGGCGCGGCACGGCGCAGGTAGATCACCGAAAGGCACACGATCGCAAAGGCCGCCAGCGTGCCGACCGAGGTGACATCGCCGAGCACGTTGATGTCGAAGAACCCGGCCGCCACCGCCGTCACCAGCCCCACCAGCAAGGTGTTGATCGCCGGGGTCTGGAAGCGCGGATGCACCCGGCTGAACACCTTGGGCAGCAGCCCGTCGCGCGCCATGGTGTAGAAGATGCGGGTCTGGGCATACATCAGCACCAGCACCACCGAGGTAAGGCCAACGATCGCGCCGACCTTGATGATCTTGGCAAGCCAGCCCCATTGCGGGCCGAAATTGTCCACCACCACCGCCACCGGGTCGGGCACGTTGAGCGTCTGGTAAGGCACCAGCAGGGTCATCACCGCGGCGACCAGCATATAGATCACCGTGCACACCACCAGGCTGCCGATGATGCCGAAGGGCATGTCGCGCGCCGGGTCCTTGGCCTCCTGCCCCGCGGTCGAAACCGCCTCGAAGCCAATATAGGCGAAGAACACGATCGAGGCGGCGCGCATGATCCCGTCGATCCCGAACTTGCCATCGCCCTGGTTCTCGGGGATGAAGGGCACCCAGTTGGTCGCGGCAAGCTCGGTGAAATTGCCGAGCACGATCGCCCCGCCCACGAGGATGAAGGCGGCAAGCACGCTCACCTTGATGGCCACGATGATGTTGTTGACCTTGGCCGATTCCGACACCCCCACCACCAGCAGCGCCGCCAGCAGGGCGCAGACGAGGAAGGCGGGCAGGTTGAAAAGCGTCGTCACCGGCGCGCCATCGACCAGCACCGGCACCCCGTCGCGCACCAGCGGATAGCCGGTCGGCCCGGTCAATTGCGGCGGGATCACCACGCCGAAATCAGCCAGCAGGCTGACCACATAGCCCGACCAGCCGACCGCCACCACCGAGGCGGCAAGACCATATTCGAGCAGCAGCAGCGCCCCCATCACCCAGGCGACGAATTCGCCCAGCGTGGTGTAGCCATAGGTATAGGCCGAGCCCGAGACCGGCAGGGTCGAGGACAGCTCGGCATAGCACAGGCCGGCAAAGGCACAGACGATGCCGGCAACGACGAAGCTCAGCAGCACCGCCGGCCCGGCATGGAGCGCCGCGGCGCTGCCGGTGCGCACGAAGATGCCCGCCCCGATGATGCAGCCGACCCCGAGCAGCAGGAGGTTCCACTTGCCGAGCGAACGCTTGAGCTCGCTCGTCTGGGTCTCGCGCTGCACCTGGGCGATCGATTTGCGCGCGAACATGCGCTGGGCGATGGTGCGGTTGGGTGCGCTTGCCATCAGAGCGCTCCTGCGCCGATCAGGCGCTGCCGCCGCGCCGCCGCCGCGATGCGGCAGCGGGCTTGCCGTGTCATCCTGTCACAAATCATGTGGGTTTTATCTCCTCCTGATCGCGCATGGACCCCCGCACGATCATCCGGGGGCCGACGCTAGCGCAACGCCAGCGCAACACAAGCACCAATGCACGGGCTTTCCCCCGGCGCGCCCAGGCGCTAGAGCCTCGCGCCATGTCCACCACCTTCCAGCTCGACACCAGCACCAGCCGCGCCAACCCCACGCCGGCACCGATGCGGCGGCTGACCGTGCCGGCGATCCGCGCGCGCAAGCAGGATGGCCGCACCGCCGAGCCCCTGGTGATGCTCACCGCCTACACCGCCCGCCAGGCCCAGCTGCTCGATGCCCATTGCGATCTCTTGCTGGTGGGCGATTCGCTCGGCCAGGTGATCTATGGCCTGCCCTCGACCGTGCCGGTCACGCTCGAGATGATGGCCAATCACGGCGCGGCGGTGGTGCGCGGCTCCTATCACGCCGTGGTGGTGATCGACATGCCTTTCGGCTCCTACGAGGCCTCGCCCGAAAAGGCCTTTGAAAGCGCCGCCTTCCTGCTCAAGGCCACTGGTGCTGCGGCGGTGAAGCTCGAAGGCGGCGAGGCGATGGCCCCCACGATCGCCTTCCTCAGCCAGCGCGGCATTCCGGTGATGGGCCATGTCGGCCTCACCCCGCAGGCGGTCAACGTGCTCGGCGGCTATGGCGCGCGCGGGCGCAGCGAGGCCGAGGCGGCCAAGATCCTCGCCGATGCAAAGGCGCTCGATCAGGCCGGGGCCTTTGCCATGGTGATCGAGGGCGTGCTCGAGCCGATCGCGGTGGCGGTGACCGAGGCGGTCTCCTGCCCCACCATCGGCATCGGCGCCTCGGCCCGGTGCGACGGGCAGGTGCTCGTCACCGAGGACATGCTCGGCATGTTCGAGCGCGTGCCGCGCTTCGTCAAACGCTATGAAGACATTGCCGGGGTGATCGATCGCACCGTGGCGCGCTATGCCGCCGAGGTGCGCGCGCGCGCCTTTCCCGGCCCCGAACAAACCTATCAGCCCAAGGGCTGAGCGCCTCTCACCGCGCCGCCCCGATCCAAGGCTTGCCCCGCACCATGCAGACGCTGCTTCGCTACTACACCTTCTCGCTCGTCTTCACCCTCATCTGCCTTGCCCTTGCCGCCTGGTATGGACTGTCGAGCAGCGGCACGATCATGGGCATGGCCGAGGTGCTGTGGATCGTCATCATCCTCTCGGTCCTCGAGGTCTCGCTCAGCTTCGACAACGCCGTGGTCAATGCCTCGGTGCTCAAGGAGATGGACGCGGTGTGGCAGCGCCGCTTCCTCACCTGGGGGATTGCCTTTGCGGTGTTCGGGATGCGGATCGTCTTCCCGCTCGCGATCGTGGCGATCGCGGCAAATATCGGCCCGATCGAGGCGCTCCACCTCTCGCTCAATCGGCCGGATCAGTATGAGGCGCTGGTCAGTTCGGCCCATGTCGGCATTGCCGGCTTCGGCGGGGCCTTCCTGGCCATGGTGGGGATGAAGTTCTTCTTCGACGCCGACAAGGAGGTGCACTGGATCGCCAGCATCGAACAGGCGCTGGCGCGGGTCTCGAACCTGCCGGCGATCGAGATCGCCATCCTGCTGCTTGGCATGTGGGGCATCTCGAGCCTCATGCCGGTGGAGGAGGCGCACACCTTCCTCGTTGCCGGGATGCTCGGGCTTGTCACCTTCATCGCCGTCGAGGCATTGAGCCACTGGCTCGAGCTGCGCGAGGCCGCCGCGCGCGCGGCGGGCGCGGTGGTGCGCAGCGGGCTTGGCGGGTTTCTCTATCTCAACATCCTCGATGCAAGCTTCAGCTTCGACGGGGTGATCGGGGCCTTTGCGCTGTCCAACAACATGATCGTGATCGCGCTTGGCCTGTCGATCGGGGCGATGTTCGTGCGCTCGATGACGGTGCACCTCGTGCGGCAGGGCACGCTGGCCGAATATCGCTATCTCGAGCACGGGGCCTTCTGGGCGATCGTGGTGCTGGGCGCGATCATGCTGGTCTCGGCGGTGTTCCACATCCCCGAGACCATCACCGGGCTGATCGGGGCGATCCTCATCGGCCTGTCCTTCTGGTGGTCGGTGCGCCACGCCCGGGCCGAACGCGCCGCGGCCTAGCCCTGCGCGAGCCGCGCTGCGAGGGGTACGGCGATCACCAGTTGGGCGAGGTGATAGAGCAGCAGCGGGGCGATGATGAACCCGGCGCTCGCCGCGGGGAACAGGATCGCCGCCAGCGGCGCGCCTACCGCGACGCTCTTTTGCGAAGCGGCAAAGACAAAGGCGATGCGGTCGGGCCGGGCAAGGCCGATGAGGCCGCCAAGGCTCCAGGCCGCCGTCAGCGCCAGCGCCAGCAGCGCCAGCACCAGCCCCACCAGCACCACCCAGTCGCGCGGGGCGAACATCTGAGCCAGGCCCTGCTCGACCGCGCCCGAAAAGGCGACATAGACCGCAAGGCCGATCACCCCGCGATCGAGCCAGGCGATCCGCGCGCGGTGCTGCGCCAGCTGCCCGATCACCAGGGGCTGGACGATCTGCCCGAGCACGAAGGGAAGCACGAGGATAAGGCCGATGCGCATGATCGCCTCGCTGCCGATCGTGCCTGCCCCGCTGCCACCGAGAAGGGCAAAGAGCGGCGCGCTCACGAACACCCCAACAATGTTGATCAGCGCCGCCCCCACCACCGCGAGCGCCACATTGCCCCCGGCAAGGCTGGTGTAGGAAGTCGCCGACTGCACCGTAGAAGGCAGGCAGCCGAGATAGACAAAGCCGAGCGCCACCAGCGGCGGCAACAGCGCCCCGCCGATCGCGGCCAGCCCCAGCCCCGCGAGCGCCATGGCCCCGAAGACGAAGGCGAGCAGCGGGCCGAAATAGCGCGCATTGGCAAGCGCCCGGGCGATCTCGCCGCGCGGCAAGCGCATCCCGTTGACGAGAAAGAGCACGAAGATCCCGCCATTGCTGATGAGGCTCACCAGCGCGCGCGTCTCGCCGCTGGCGGGCAGCAGCAGGGCGAGCAGCGTGGCGATCACCAGCACGGCGATCATCGGATCGGAGAGGAACGGCAGTCTCGGCATGATCGCGGCGCCCTGCCCCGAACGCGCGCGCTTGTCGAGCCGCGGCGCGAAGGCTAGCGCGCGGCGAGCGGCGCCGGGCGCACCTCGGCGATGCGGGCGGCAAGGCGCGCCGCGGCCTCACGGTCCCCCATCGCGCGGGCGGCATCGCGGCGCAGCGCCAGGAGGGCAGGATCGTGCCCGGCGCCAAGCGCGATGGCGTGATCGAGCAGCAACGCCGCGCGGCGCCAGCCACCGCGCCGCGCTTCGGCCTCGGCGAGCGCGACAAGCCCGCTCGCGCCATCGGGTTCGCCGGCGACATGGCGGGCGAGCAGGGTCAAGGCCGCGGCCTCGTCACCTTGCGCGCGCGCGGCGAGCACCGCCTTGCGGGTAAGCGGCCAGGGGCGCTTCACCCGCGCCGCCCGGGCATAGGCGGCGAGCGCGCCCCCCGGATCCTTGCCCGCCAGCGCGGCATCGCCAACCAGACTGGCGACATCGGCCGAGGCGGGAAAGCGCGCCGCCAGCCGCGCGGCCTCGGCCGCCAGCGTGCCTTGCGCCCCCCTGGCTGCCGCGGTGCGCAGCGTTATGGTCGGCTGCGGCAGGCCCTCGCGCGGGGCCAGCACCGCCAGCCGCGGCCTTGCCCCGGCGTAGGCGCGCGCCAGCAGCGGCGCTGCGGCGGCGCGATTGCCGAGCTGTTCCTGCGCCCGCGCCACCACCATCACCAGATAGGGCGACGCCTCGGCCAGCGCGGCTTCGGGCCCGAATCGCGCCGCCACCTCCCCCGCCCGCCCGCTCTCCAGCAGCGCGCGGGCGAGCAGCTCGCGCAGCCGCGCATTGGCAGGCTGGTGCGCGGCCAGCCGGGCGAGCGCCTCGGCGGCGCTGTCGGGATTGCCTTCCTCGAGGCTGATGAGCGCATCGAGCAGCACCGCCGCGGGCACTCCGCGCGCGGCAAGGCCGCTCCTGTCCAGCAGGCTGCGCGCCAGCCCCAGTTCTCCGGCGCGCGCGGCGAGCACCGCCTGGAGATAGAACACCCGCGGATCGCCGGGCGCGAGTTCGGCGAGCCGCCGCACCGCTGCCAGCATGGCGCCGGCCTCGCCCCCGTCGCCAAGGCTTGCGGCATATTCGGCCCAGGCATCGGCGCTGTCGGGATCGGCGGCCAGCGCCGCGACGAACCAGGGGCGCGCCGCGGCAAAGCCATGGACATCGCGCACCATTAGCGCGCGCAGCAGCAGCCCCGAGGCATGATCCGGACGCAGCGCGAGCGCGTGATCGGCCGCCTCGAGCGCGGTGAGGTGTTCGCCCCCGCGAAAGCGCAGCCGCGCAATCGCCACCCACAGGTCGGGATCCTCGGGCGCGCGCGCCAGCGCCGCATCGAGCGCTTGGGCGGCCTCGCCGAGCGCGCCGCTGGCCATCGCCGCCTCGGCCTTGCCGAGCAGCGGCGCGATCGCGGCGGAAGGGTCAGGGGGCGGCGGCGCGCGCTCCGCCCCGCCGCAGGCAGCCAGCATCAGCGCAAGGCCCAGCGTTGCGAGAAGCGCGCGGCCCTCAGGCCTGCAGGTCATACTGCTTGAGCAGGTCATAAAGCGTCGGGCGGCTGATCCCGAGCAGCTTGGCGGTGCTCGAGATATTGCCCTGGCTGCGGGCCAGCGCGTGGCGGATCACCCGGCGATCGGCGGCCTCGCGCGCGGCCTTGAGGTTGAGGAGGTGGGCATCGGCCTCGTCCTGCCGTGCCAGATCAAGGTCCTCGGGCTGCACCAGCTTGCCATCGGCCATGATCACCGCGCGCTTCACCCGGTTTTCCAGCTCGCGGACATTGCCCGGCCAATCATGCGCATCGATCGCGGCGAGCGCATCGGCCGAAAAGCCGCTCACCGCCGGGTTCATCTCGGCGGCAAAGCGCTTCAAGAAGGCCTTGGCCAGCAGCACCGGATCGCCGGGGCGTTCGGCCAGCGCCGGGATGCGCACGACGATCTCGGCAAGGCGGTAGAACAGATCCTCGCGGAAGCGGCCCTCACGGATCATGGCTTCCAGATCCTGGTGGGTGGCGCACACGATCCGGGTGTCCACCGCGATCGCGCGCCGCCCGCCGACCCGTTCGATGGTGCGCTCCTGCAGGAAGCGCAGCAGCTTGACCTGCAGCGGCAGCGGAATGTCGCCCACCTCATCAAGAAACAGCGTGCCCCCGTGGGCGCTCTCGATCTTGCCCTCGGTGGTCTTCACCGCCCCGGTAAAGGCGCCCTTCTCGTGGCCAAACAGTTCGCTTTCGAGCAGGGTTTCGGGGATCGCGGCGCAATTGATCGCGACAAAGGGGCCCGCGGCGCGCTCGCTCGCCTCGTGCAGGCCCTGGGCAAGCAGTTCCTTGCCGGTGCCGCTGGCGCCGAGCAACATCACCGAGACATTGGTGCGGGCGACGCGCTCGATCGTGCGGGCGACCTTCACCATCTCGGGCGCAGCGGTGATGAGGCGGCCGAGCACGGTCTTGTCGGCGCTGCTCGCGCTCTGGAGACGGCGGTTCTCCTGCTCGAGCGCGCGCACGTGGAAGGCGCGGCGCACGATCAGGCCGAGCGTGTCAATGTCGATCGGCTTCTGGTAGAAATCCCAGGCCCCGCGCGCGATCGCGGCAATCGCGCTCTCGCGCGCGCCATGGCCCGAGGCGACGATCACCTTGGTATCGGGCTTTAAGGCCATGATCGCATCGAGCACGGCAAAGCCCTCGCTCACCCCATCGGGATCGGGCGGCAGGCCAAGATCGAGCGTCACCACCTCCGGCGTATCGGCGCGCAGGGCAGCGATGGCGCTGTCCCGGTCGCCCGCGATCACGACGGCAAAATCGTCATAGGCCCATTTGAGCTGGGCCTGCAGGCCCGGATCGTCCTCGATCACGAGCAGCACCGGCTTCTTCTCGGCCATCAGGCGACCTCCTCTCGGGGATCATCGGGAACATCCTGCACGGCGCGCAGCCGTGCCGTTTCCGCGAGGGGCAGGGTCACGACGAAGCGGGTGCCCAGCCCCTCGCGGCTTTCCACCGCAACTCGCCCGCCCATCGCGCGCACCAGCTCGCGCGCCTCGAAGGCGCCGATACCAAAGCCGCCCGGCTTGGACGAGACGAAGGGCTTGAACAGCCCGCTGCGCACGAATTCGCTGCTCATGCCGCAGCCCTGATCGACCACTGCGATGCTGGCATGCAGGCGCTCGGCCACGACATCGAGCAGCACCGGGGTTTCGGCGGGGCTGGCATCGATGGCGTTCTGGACAAGGTGGATGAGCGCCTGTTCCAGCGCCTCGCGGTTGCCGATCACGCTGACCGGCGCCTCGCGGGTGAGCAGCACCGGGTGGAGCGGGCCAAAGCGCGCGGCCACGTCGCGCGCCAAGGCAGTAAGGTCAAAGGGCGCAAGGCCCGCCACCTGCCCGGTGCCATAACGCCCGAGCCGCGCCAGCAGCGCCGAGAGCTTCTCGGCCGAATTGCGCAAGGTCACCAGCATGTCGGCACGGAAGGCGGGATTGTCGGCGTGCCTTTCGGCATTGGCGGCAAGCAGCGAAAGCTGGCTGGCCAGGTTCTTGATGTCGTGCATCACAAAGGCGATGCGGCGGTTGAACTCGTCAAAGCGGCTCGCTTCCATCAGCGCCTGCTGCCCGGCCTGTTCGGCAAGGTAGCTGGCCAGCTGCTGGCCGGCGACGCGCAGGAGATCGAAGTCCTCCCAGTCGAGCTGGCGCGGGCTGCGCGGGCGGGCGAGCACGATCGCAGCCACCAGCCGATCGAAGTGGAGCAGCGGCACCAGCGCCCAGGCATCCTCGGCCTCGCGCAGCCAGGCGGGCACTTCGGCGGCCTCGCCGTGGTGATCGATCCCGCGCCGCACCTCGTCGAGCGCGAGGATGAGCCCGTGCTGCTCGAGCAAGGCGGAAAGCCGGAAGTCACCCGCCACCGCCGGCACCTCGAGCGTCGGCCAGTTCCAGCGCGCCACCAGCTCAAGCCGCGCATCCTCGCCCGGCATCAGCAGCAGCCCACTCGGGCTCTCGGTGATATCCGCCAGCGCCTGGATCGCGCGTTCCTCGAGGCTCGCGCTGCCGCTCCCGGCCCGGCCGATGGTGCGGGTGAAGCGCAGCCATTCCTCGCGGTAGTCGTAGCGGTGCTGGAACAGGTGCTTGCTCGCCACCACCCTGAGCCAGCCGCGCAGCCGCGGCGAGACGAGCAGCAGCGCCGCGGCCAGTGCCGCCGCCAGCGCGAAGAGCAGCTCGCCCGCACGGGCAAGATCGCCACCAATCAGCGCCAGCGAGCGGGTGACCAGCGCCATCGCCGCAAGATAGCCGCCGATCAGCACCAGCGAGAGGGTGCGGAACGTCACCGTGCGCGAGGGACTGAACTGCAGGCGCGGCCCGCGTGCATTCATGCCGAGGGCCAAGAGCGCCGCCATCGCCCCGGCGAACAGCCCGCGCAGATCGGCCAGCAGCGCCGGCTCCTCGCCGCCCAGATAGGCGAGCGCAGCGAGGTTGAGATCATAGGCGAAGATCCCGGCGAGCGCGATGCCGGTCCAGCGCAGCAGCGGGCGCAGGCCGCTCGCCGCGCCGGCATAGAGATTGTGCAGCAGCAGCAGCGCCCCGATCGCCACCAGCATGTCGATCAGCACCCGCGCCTCGAACGCCGCCCCGCCCGCGCCGCGCCCGCCGATCAGCAACACCAGCGGCTGGAGCAGCTGCACCAGCACCAGGGCGATGATCACCGGACGCACCGGCCGCAGGCTGGCGCTGCGCCCATCGGCGCCAAACAGGCCGAAGATCGCCGCGATCAGCGCGAGGTTGCGGCCCGTTACCGCCAGCGCCGCGCCGGGGTGCTCCGCCCCGAGCGCGGCTGCCAGCGCGCACCACAGCGCGCTCGCCCCGGCCGCGGTGATCAGTGCGAGGCGATCGGGCCGGGCGCGCTCGCCGTGGCGCAAGGTCCACACCAGCGCAGCCACGCTGAGCGCCGCCCCGAAGGTCCAGGCAAGCTGCGCCGCCAACGGCCACAAGCCCTGCCCACCCATCAGCGTGCTCCCTCGGGCCAGAGGATCACCCGCAGTGTCTGCAACAGGATCACGAAATCGAGGAAGGGGGTGTAATTCTTGGCGTAATAGAGATCATATTCGAGCTTGGCGCGGCTGTCCTCGACCGAGGCGCCGTAGGGATAGTTGATCTGCGCCCAGCCGGTGATGCCGGGTTTCACCATGTGCCGCTCGGCATAGAAGGGGATCTGCTCCTCGAGGCTCTCGACAAAGCTCGGCACCTCGGGCCGCGGGCCGACAAAGCTCATGTCTCCCTTGAGCACGCTCCAGGTCTGCGGCAGCTCGTCGATCCTGACCTTGCGGATGAAGCGCCCGATGCGTGTGATGCGCGGATCGTCCTTTTCGGCCCACTTGGCCCCGTCCTTCTCCGCATCGACGCGCATCGAGCGCAGCTTAATGAGCGTGAACGGCTCCCCATAAAGCCCCACGCGCTTCTGGCGGAAGAAGGCCGGGCCCTTGCTGTCGAGCTTCACCAGCGCGGCAAAGAGCACGATCACCGGCAGGGTCAGGGTGAGCAGGATGAGGCTCGCGGCAATGTCGAAGATGCGCTTGACCGCGCTCGAAAACATCCGCCCGCTGGAAAAGCCGTCGGAGAAGATCAGCCAGCTGGGATTGGCCGTGTCGAGATCGACGCGCCCGGTCTCGCGCTCGAGAAAGCTCGAGAAGTCGTTGACATGCACGCCCTTGGTCTTGATCCGCAGGAGATCCTTCAGGGGCAGGGCGTTGCGTCGCTCCTGCAGCGCCAGCACCACCTCGGAGACCCCGAGATTCTCGACGAAGCGGCCAAGATCGTGGATCGCGCTGTGCGGGATCGCTTCCTCGACCACGCGCGCATCCTCGCTCATGGCGATATAGGCGACGATGGCAAAGCCGGTCTCGGGCCGCTCGGCGAGCGCGCGCAGGCGCTGCGCCCGATCGCCCGCGCCGAGCACCATCACCCGCCGACGAAAGGCCGAGGAACCGAGGAAGGAATTGAGCAGCAGGCGATCGGCCATCAGTACCAGGATCGCAAGGCCCATGGTGTAAAGCAGGGTCGAGCGCCAGAACAGGTCGGTGGGGAAGATGAAATCCACCACCGCCAGCGCAATGATCCCGAGGCTGATCGCCACCAGCACCCGCGCCCCGGCAAAGCGCAGCGAGCGCAAGGCGTGGGGGCCATAGACCCCGACCGCGATCATCGCCAGCCAGATCACCAGCGCGGTGCCGACCAGCGCGATCCCGCGATGCGCCACCGCGCCGATCTCCATGCCGATCTGCGCGGCGCGCAGCTGCCAGGCGAGTTCGCTCGCCATCACCAGCAGCGCAAGATCGAGCAGCCCGAGCAGCAGCACGGCATGGGGGATGTAGTGCTTGAACAGGCGGATCATCGCGCGGGCGGGCCTTTGCTGGACGTGGGCCACCTTCTAGGCGCGAGAGTTTAAGTGTCGGTAAATCTTACACCGCCTGTCGGCGCCCGGGGTTTTCGCGGGATTGCACGGTTAACGGCGCGTCAGGATCGCGGGCGCGGCAGGGTGCTTGCCAGCCGCGCCGGAGCCGGGGTGAGGCACTCGCGCCTGCCGCAACGCCCACAGGGGGTGCCGAGCGGCACCGCATCGAGCCGATCGAGCGAGACCCCGCGGGCATGGGCAAGCTCTCCGGCAAAGCGCGCCTCGATGCCCAGCACCACCGCCCGGCGGGCCGCGCAGGTGACCCCGTCGCCATCAACGGTGCGGGTGATGATGAACCAGTGCCGCGCTGCCGCCTCGCCCTCGCCGAAGGTGACCGCCTGGGTCAGCAGCGTGCCCGGTCGCTCGAAGGCGGAATAGGAGATGAAGGCGGGGGCACGCGCGGCCTCGAGCACGCCGAGCGCGCCGCTGCCCCCGGCGGTGTAGCTCACCACCTGCCCGGCGCGGTCGATCATCGCCATGAAGAAGGGCAGGCCGCGCTCGCCCACCCGGCCAAGCGTGGTGAGGCGCTGCGCGACCTGATCGAAACTCACGGCAAAGCGGCGCTGGAGCACGAACAGATCATAGCCGGTGGCCTCGCAGGCGCGCAGGAAGCGGCGATAGGGCAGCAGCAGCGCGCCGGCGAGATAATCGGTGACATGCTCGCGAAAGGCGTTGCGCGCTTCGGCAGCGGCAAGGCCCGATCCGGCCACGAGGGTATCGATCTCCTCGCGCATCTCGAGCGCGCCGACCTGGCGGGCGATCTGGAAGCGCCGCGCCGCACCGGGCAGCATCTCGGACAGTTGCAATTGGCGGGCGTGGAGATCGAGGCGGCGGGCCTGGCCCGGCATGACCTCGGCGGGCAGGATGCGCACCTGCAACTGGTGGCGTTCGCGCAGCCGCTCGGACAGGGCGGCGCTGATCTCCCCGCGCGAGAGGCGCAGTTCATCGGCCAGCGCCTCGGCGGCATGATCGAGATCGGCAAAGTGGTTCTGCCAGCGCTCGACCGCGCGGCGCACCGCCACGGCACTGTCCTCCTGCGCGTGCGGCTGCGCGCCGCTGCTGTCATAGAGCCGCACGAAGGCGGCCGCGATCTGCGGCGCGGCGGCGAGGAACTCCTGCATTTCCTCGCGGTCGATGCCAAGATCGGCAAAGCGACGGTCGGCCAGCCGGCGCGCGAGCCCGTCGATCCCCCCGATCGCCTCGTCCTCGCGCAGCGAGCGCGGGTCGAAATCGAAGCGCTCGATCACCTGCACCAGCACCCGCGCCGACAGCGGGCGCTGATTGCGCTCGATAAGGTTGAGATAGGACGGCGAGATGCCGAGCATCGCCGCCATTGCCGCCTGGGTGAGGCCCTCGCACTTGCGCAAGCGGCGCAGCGCGGGGCCGGCAAGGATGTTGGTCTCGGCCATGGCACTTTGTAAACTTATTTACGTATTGACACAACATCTTTGGGAAATGTGGGCATAGCGACACGATTTTCTGTAAGTTTTTCTGTTTCCGCGCCTCGCCTTGCGTCACAGCGATGCCAACGCCCGCGGCGAGTCCTTCCCCCGTAAGGCCCGCCCAGACGCACAGGAGATGCACATGACCTACCAGAACACCATCGCCCGGCTGCAAGGCGTGATCGGCGCCAATGGGCCGAGCTGGGCCGCGATCGACCCCGAGAACGCCGCCCGCATGGTGATCCAGAACCGTTTCCGCACCGGGCTCGACATCGTCCGCTACACCGCCGACATCATGCGCGCCGACATGGCCGCCTATGATGCCGACCCGGCGCAATACACCCAGTCGCTCGGCTGCTGGCACGGCTTCATCGCCCAGCAGAAGCTGATCGCGATCAAGAAGCATTTCGGTTCGACCAAGCGCCGCTATCTCTATCTCTCGGGCTGGATGGTCGCGGCGCTGCGCAGCGAGTTCGGCCCGCTGCCCGACCAGTCGATGCACGAGAAGACCAGCGTGCCCGCGCTGATCGGCGAGATCTACACCTTCCTCAAGCAGGCCGATGCGCGCGAGCTGGGGCTGATGTTCCGCGCGCTCGACAAGGCGCGCGAGGCGGGTGATGCGGTCGAGGCCAAGCGGATCGAGAACGCCATCGACAATTACGAGACCCACGTGGTGCCGATCATCGCCGATATCGATGCCGGTTTCGGCAATGCCGAGGCGACCTACCTGCTCGCCAAGAAGATGATCGAGGCCGGGGCCTGCGCGCTCCAGATCGAGAACCAGGTCTCCGACGAGAAGCAGTGCGGCCACCAGGACGGCAAGGTCACCGTGCCGCACGAGGATTTCCTTCAGAAGATCCGCGCCATCCGCCACGCCTTCCTCGAGCTTGGGGTGGACAATGGCATCATCGTCGCCCGCACCGATTCGCTTGGCGCCGGACTGACCAAGCAGATCGCCTATTCCAAGGAGCCGGGTGACCTTGGCGACCAATACAACAGCTTCCTTGATTGCGACGAGGTCGATCCAGCCAATATCACCAATGGCCAGGTCTTCATCAGCCGCAACGGCAAGCTGCTGGCGCCCAAGCGCCTGCCCTCCAACCTCTACCAGTTCCGCCCTGGCACGGGCGAGGACCGCGTGGTGCTCGACTGCATCACGTCCTTGCAGAACGGGGCCGATCTCCTGTGGATCGAGACCGAGAAGCCCCACGTGGAACAGATCGCCGGCATGGTCGATCGCATCCGCGCGGTGATCCCCAACGCCAAGCTCGTTTACAACAATTCGCCGAGCTTCAACTGGACCTTGAACTTCCGCCAGCAGGTCTATGACAAGTGGGTGGCCGAGGGCCGCGATGTCTCGGCCTATGACCGCGCGAAGCTGATGAGCGTCGACTATGACGGCACCGAGCTTGCCGCCGAGGCCGACGAGAAGATCCGCACCTTCCAGCGCGATGCCTCGGCCCGCGCCGGGATCTTCCACCACCTCATCACCCTGCCGACCTATCACACCGCGGCGCTCAGCACCGACAACCTTGCCCGCGAATATTTCGGCGAGGCGGCGATGCTGGGCTATGTCAAGAACGTCCAGCGCGAGGAAATCCGCCAGGGCATTGCCTGCGTCAAGCACCAGAACATGGCCGGCAGCGACATCGGCGATGACCACAAGGAGTATTTCGCCGGTGAAGCCGCGCTCAAGGCCGGCGGGGTGCACAACACCATGAACCAGTTCGAGGCAGCCTGATCCCGGGGAGGCAACCGGAAGGTCGGCAAGTGCAGCCTTCCGGTTGCCGCCAAAGCCGATTAAGGCTGGCGGCACGCACCCGAGGAGAATGACCGATGAGCGATACCGAGACCCCCACCAATCCCGAACCTGCCCGCGCCCGCGCGCTGCTGTCCACTGCCGACATGAAGCTGCTGCGCCGCGCGCTGGAAAGCTATGCCCGCGCGACCGAGGACCGCGAGGAGCTGGCCCGGATCAACGCCCTGCACCACAGGCTCGGCACCTACGTGCCCTCCTGAGGCGCGCGTCACACAGTTCTCCTGGGGAGGAGAAACGGCCGCTGGAATGTGCCCCGATGGGGTGCCGTCCGGCGGCCGGATTTTTTGGCCCTGCCGCTGCGCTGCTTGAGTGAGTCCTTGTTGCCCTGCCGCTGCGCTGCTTCAGGGCTTAGCCCTTCTTCATCAGTTCCAGCGCCGCTGCGGTCAGCGCCTCGGTGGCGGTGGCGATCACCACCGGGGCATCGGGCGCCCAGAAGGGCGAATGGAGCGAGGGCAGTTCGATCTCGCCCTTCTGCGCCTTTTCCCATTGCTCGGCCCTCACCCCGCCGACCCAGAAGATCAGCGATTGCACCTTCTCGCGGTCGGCCCGGTAATATTGGCTGAAATCCTCGCCCCCCATCACGCTCGGCGTTTCGGCCACCCGATCGGGAAAGCGCGCCTTGAGCAGCGCCATCACCTGATCGGTGAAGGCGGGGGTGTTGTAGGTCGCCGGGGTATAGGGTTCCTGCACCGTCACGCGCGGCAGCCGATCCTCGGGCATCCCGGCGGCGAGCGCCTCGGCCCGGGCGATGCGGGCGATCCCGTCGAGCAGGTGTTGGCGGGTTTCATCGGCATAGCTGCGCACGGTGATCTGCAGGCGCGCCTCATCGGGAATGATGTTGTGCTTCGAACCGGCCTGAAAGCTGCCAACCGTGACCACAGCGGGCTCCTGCGGATCGAGTTCGCGGCTCACCAGCGTTTGCAGCCGGGTGACGATATGCGCCGCGATCACGATCGGGTCCTTGGCGGTGTGGGGATAGGCCCCGTGCCCGCCCACCCCCGGCACCACCACATCGACCGAATCGACATTGGCCAGGGCAAAGCCCTTGGTGTAGCCGATCATCCCGGCCGGGGCCTGTGCGGCATCGTGAAAGGCCAGCACGTAATCGGGCTTGGGAAAGCGGGTGTAGAGCCCATCATCGAGCATCGCCTTGGCGCCCTCGCCGATCTCCTCGGCCGGCTGGAGGATCATCACCAGCGTGCCCGACCATTGGTCGCGCCGCTCGGCAAGCAGCTTGGCGGTGCCGAGCCAGGCGGCCACGTGGGTATCGTGCCCACAGGCGTGCATCACCCCGGTCTCGATCCCCGTGGCGGGCACGGCGCGGCGCTTGGAGGCAAAGGGCAGCCCGGTCTGCTCGATCACCGGCAGGCCGTCCATGTCGGCCCGCAGCATCACCGTGGGGCCGGGGCCGTTCCGCAGCACCGCGACCACGCCGGTGCGCCCCACCCCCTCGGTCACCTCGAAACCGAGCGCACGGGCACGCCCCGCGAGCTTGGCCGCGGTCTCGAACTCCTGGAAGCTGAGTTCGGGATTGGCGTGGAGATCCTGGTAGAGTTCGACGAGCGCCGGCAGTTCGGCCGCCACCGCCTCGCGCAGCCCATCCGCCCGCGCCGGCCCCGCCGCCACCAGCGCCAGCAACCCCACCGCACCTGCAAGCCTCACCATCCGCATCGCCCGTTTCCTTGTCATTGTGCCGCAGCAATGCCCAAGAGGGCGCCCGCCGCAAGCGCTGCTAAAGCCCGTACCACACCACCAGCAGCACCGAGAGCAACATCACCATCAACGCCACCAGCGGCCCCCCGGCGCGCAGGTAATCGCCGAATTCGTAGCCGCCTTCCGACATGATCAGGAGGTTGGTCTGATAGGCAATCGGGGTGGCATAGCACAGGTTGCAGCCGAACAGCACCGCCAGCACCAGGGGTTCGGGCGGCAGGCCAAGCTCACTTGCGATGCTGTAGGCGATCGGGGTGCCGATGGTGGCGGCGGTGGCGTTGGAGGCGAAGTTGGTGAGCAGGGTGACGAACAGCATGATCGCCGAAAGCACCAGCGCCGGGGGGAGATAGGCAAGCCCGAGCGCCAGCGCCTCGCCGAGCCAGGCCGCCGCCCCGCTGGCATCGATCACCCGCCCGATCGCAAGGCTCGCCGCGATCAGCACGATCACCTTGGCTGACAGCGCCCGGCCCACCCGGTCGAACTTCACGCAGCCGGTGACGAACATCAGGATCGCGCCCGCCAGCGCCGCGATCGCGATCGGCAGCTTGATCGGGGCATAGCGCATCCCGTCAAACCACGGCAGGCCGAGCGAGGCGGTGGCGATGGCGCCGAGCATGATCGCACCGGCCAGCGCCGCCTTGGAGCGGCGCGGCAATTCGCGCGCGCCCTCGAGCCGCAAGAGGCCATCATTGCGCGCGAAGTTCTGCAGGTCCTCCTCGATCCCCATCACCAGCAGCACATCGCCTTCAAGGATCCTGAGATCGCCCGCCTCGGTATAGGTGTCGCGTACGCCGAGGATGCGGTTGGGCCGGTGAATGCCGAGCACCGCCACCCCGTAGAGATCGGCGATCCCGGAACTGGCGAGCGTGCGGGTGACGAGGCGCGAATCCGAGGTGACCGTCATCTCCACCGCGACGATGTCCTCGCCCTGGGCCTTGGAGATGCGGCGGATGCGGTCGAGCACCCAGGAGGGAGCAAGCTCGCCCTTGAGCACCCGGGCGGCTTCCTCGAGCGCCTCGTGGGTGCCCGAGATGTGCAGGCGCTGCTCGGGCTGGAGCGGGCCAGCCGGCACATCGTGGAAGGTGATCCCCTCGGGCAGCTTGCTGCGCACCGCCGCGATCTCCGCACCGGCAAGCAGGCTGCTGCTGCCCACGCGCAGGCGGGTGTGGAAGGTGCGGCGCAGATTGTCGGGCAGCACCGAATTGTCGCGCAGCATCCGCGGCATCACCAGCCACAGATAGGGCAAGGCGATCAGCCCGGCGATCAGCACGATCGGGGTGAACTGGAACACCCCGATAGCGGGCATCCCGAGATCGGCCGCGATCGAGACCACGAGGATGTTGGTCGAGGTGCCGATGGTGGTGGCCATCCCGCCGATCAGCACCGCGGTGTTGACCGGCATGAGGATCTTGGAAGAGGCCATCAGCCCCTTGGCCGCGATCGCCACGATGATCGGGATCAGCAGCACCATCACCGGGGTGTCATTGACGAACATCGAGAGCGTGAAAGCGACCATCAGGGCGGTCAGCAGGCCAATCTGCGGGTTGGCGCGGAACACGCCTTCGAGCATCCGCGCGAAGGGCTCGAGCGCGCCGGTCACCACCAGCCCGCGGCCCATGATCATCAGCGCGCAGATGGTGATCAGCGCCTGGTGGCCAAAGCCGCCAAAGGCAATCGCCAGGCCGTCGGTGGGCTTGGTGCCCTCGAGCGGGGCGAAATAGAGCCCCACGCCGATCACCGCGATGGTGACGAGCGAGATGATCTCCTCGGGATAGCGCCCCCGGGCAAAGGCGATGAACATGGCGATGGTGACCGCCATGGCCGCTATCGCGTGATAGGAAGGAGCTTCGAGCATGGCGCAGCCCAAGGGCTAACCAATCATGGCCGGCCAAGACAAGCGCTTTATCGCAGGCGCGCGCGGCTGGTGCCCCTGGCCAGACTCGAACTGGCACGGATTTCTCCAACCGATTTTGAGTCGGTCGCGTCTACCAATTCCACCACAGGGGCGCCTGATCGGGTGCTTCGCGCTGTTAGCGAGCATCGCCATTACTGGCAAGCGCTGCAATCAGTGCGCAGCGCTGCAAGGCCGAACGGCAGCCCGCAGCGATGCAGCCTTCAGGCCGCATGAGCAGGGATATCGCAGCCCGGAGGGGCTGCGGAAGAATCAACGCAGCGCTCCGGCGAGCAGTTTGTGCAGCTTGGAATGAAGGGCATCATTGGCGGCGAGCACCTCGGCCGCCGGGATCGCCTCGCTGCGCCCGCGATAATCGGTGACAAAGCCCCCCGCCTCGCGCACCAGCAGGCAGCCGGCCGCCGTGTCCCACGGGGAAAGGCCGCTTTCCCAGAAGCCATCGAAACGCCCCTGCGCGACATAGGCAAGATCAAGACTGGCCGCGCCAAAGCGGCGGATGCCGGCCACCTCCGGCCCCACCGCCGCGAAGATGCGGTGCCATTCGTCGAAATCGCCATGGCCGAAATAGGGCGCGCCGGTTGCCACCAGCGCATCGGCAAGGCGCCGGCGCGCCGAGACCCTCAGGCGCGCATCGTGCAGCCAGGCCCCGCGCGACTTTTCCGCCCAGAAGGTCTGGTCGGTGATCGGCTGATAGACCACGCCGGCCACCACCTCGCCCCAACCCTTGCCATCGGCGCGCGGCTCCTGCACCGCGATCGAAATGGCAAAATGCGGGATGCCGTGAAGGAAATTGCTGGTGCCATCGAGCGGATCGATGATGAAGCGCGGCGCCCCCGGCTCGCCCGCGATCTCGCCGGCTTCTTCGAGCAGGAAACCCCAGCCCGGGCGCGCGGCGGCAAGCTCGTCATAAAGCGTGCGCTCGGCGCGCATGTCGGCCTTGGAGACGAAATCGGCCGGGCCCTTGCGCGAGACCTGCAAGTGCTCGACCTCGCCGAAATCGCGCCGCAGGCGCGCACCCGCCTTGCGCGCGGCGCGCTCCATCACCCGGATGAGGCCGGAAATCGCTGCCATGTGCCCCTCAGCCCTCAGCCGGCCTTGCCGACATAGGTCTGTTCATAGACATCGACGATGATGCGCGTGCCGGCCTCGATATGCGGCGGCACCATGATGCGCACGCCATTGTCGAGCACCGCGGGCTTGTAGCTCGAGGAGGCGGTCTGGCCCTTCACCACCGCATCGGCCTCGACGATCGTCGCTTCGACCTGCTGCGGCAGTTCGACCGAGATCGGCTTTTCGTCCCACATCTCGAGCATCACCTCCATCCCGTCCTGCAGGAAGGGCCGGGCATCGCCTAGCAGGTCGGACGGCAGGGTGATCTGCTCGTAGGTGTCCTTGTCCATGAACACCAGGCTGTCGCCATCCTCATAGAGGAACTGGAAATCCTTGGTGTCGAGCCGCACCCGCTCGACCGTGTCGGCGCTGCGGAAGCGCACATTGGTCTTGCGCCCGTCCTGCAGGTTCTTCATCTCGACCTGCATGTAGGCCCCGCCCTTGCCGGGCTGGGTGTGCTGGATCTTGGCGACCTTCCAGATGCCGCCTTCATATTCGAGGATATTGCCGGGGCGGATATCAACGCCGCTGATCTTCATGGGGCTGTGGGCCTTTGTGTGGAGGTGGAAAGAGCAAGGCCGCGCAGCCGGGCCTCATCAAGCCCCGCCGCCGCGCAGCGCCCGGCGCCCATAGCCGAGGCCTGCGCGCCCGGCAAGCGCGCAAGGGGTCGGCGCGCAAGGCCATGGCCTTGCAGCGGCAAGGCTGATAGAGGCGCGGGCGATGAAGACCCGCACCATCCTGCTCATCCTGCTGTGCGCCGCGGCGCTGGCGGCCTATCTGCCCGCGGGCGCGGCCGGGCAGATGCGCGATCGCGCCGCTCCCTCGACCAGCGGGATGCTCGGCATCCTCCAGCACGGCGAATGGCAATGCGCGCTGCCCGGCGATGCCGCGGGTGCGGCCTTTGTGCCGGTGCCGGAAGAAAGCTTCCGCATCGCCGCCGCCTCGAGCTATGTCAGCCCCGCCGGGCGGGGCATCTATCTCATGCGCGGCGCGGAGGTGGTGTTCACCCGCGGCCCCAAGAAGGACCAGCGCTTCCGGGTGCTGGGGGAAAACACCCTGCAAAAGCTCAACCCCGATGGCAGCCTGAGCAAGCTGATCTGCACCCGTGTGGGCAGCGCGGGCTGACCGTAACCGGCGAACAAGGCGCCGGATGCGGCCAGCCTTCACGCTTTGCGCTCAGAACTGCGCCTTCACCCGCACCCAAGCGCCGCGTCCCGGCCCCGGCAGGCGTGCGCCCACCGGCACGTCAGAAGCGCCCACGCGGCTACGCCCGGCAAGGTGCGGGGCATAGGCCTCGTCGGTCAGGTTCTCGATCCCCGCTTCGAGCGCGAGGCCTTCGCTGAAGGCGTAGCGCGCGAACAGGCCGAGCGTGATGTAGCCATCGCTGGGAGGCTCGCTGTTGGTGAGCGAGACGCGGTTTTGGTCCGCCGCCGCGAACACCTCGGCCCCCAGCAACAGATCGCCGGTGGCCCAGGTGGCAGAAAGGCGCAGATTGGCCGGGGGGATGCGGTAGAGATCATCGGCAATGTCGCGCCGCTCCCCGCGCACCACACTCGCCGTGCCGGCAAGTTCAAGACTGGCGAGCGGGCGCAGAACGAAGTCGAGATCAAGCCCGTAGAGCGCGGCATCGGTGTTGCGGAACATGAGCGGGGTGGGATCGCCGTTCATGCCCGCCACCATCTCCACCGGCGTGTCGATCACCCCGGGGGTGGCATCGAAGGGCGTACCCTGGATGAAGTCTTCGATCCGCCGATAATAGACCGTCGGGCGCAGCGTCAGCCAGTCATTGACAAAGTCGAACCCGGCCTCGGCAATCCACGCGACTTCGGGCGCAAGCGCCTGATTGCCAACATAGATATTGCCATCGGCAAGGCCATAGCTGGCCTCGGTCGGCAGCCAGGCAAAGCGCTCGAGTACGCTTGGCACCCGGGTCTTGCGCGCGAGCGACAGGCGCGGGACCAGGGCGCCGCCCGGGCGCCACAGCCGCACCGCCGCATCGAGAGTGGTGTCCTCGGCCTTGCGTGCCGAGGCGACAAAGGCTGCCGCCAGACCGCGGGGGCCCATCGGTACGGCGGCCCCCAGTTGCGGGATCCCCACCGATTGCTCGATCCGGTCGATCCGTCCGCCCAGCTCGAATTGCGCCGCGCCCAGTTGCCCGCGCCATTGCAGGTAGCCGCCGATCCGCTCGGCCTGAACATTCGGCTGCGACTGGATAAAGAACGCCGGATTGGTCGGATTGGTGATGGTGACGAAGCGGTCGTGCAGCTCCGCATCCGCGCCCACTTCGAAATAGGCGCTGTTGCCGCCGAATCGCAGCGCGGCCTCGGCCGTCACCGTGTCGGCATCGGCAAAAGTCGCGCGCGCCTGCATCGGCGCGGCGGCGGGCTGGCGCAGCGTCTGGTTGTCCATCAGGTGCCGCACCGCGACATGGCCCAGCCGCACGGTCAGCCCGACATTCTCGGCAATCTGCCCGCGAAATCCGCCCTGCACGAAGTCGGTGTTGAAATAGACGATGTCGAGCGCAAACGGCGGGTTGCCCGAAGGGTCGGTCTCGCTGCGGCGATATTCGACGAACAGTTCGCCCGCGCCGGTCTGGAAGCCCGCGTGGACGCCGTAGAGGTTGCGTTCGAACGAGGTGCCGACCGCCTTGCCGCCGGGGAAGCGGTAGTCATCGCCCTCCTCGCGGCTGGCGATGAGGCCGAAGCGCCAGCGCTCGCTCGCGAGCGCCGCAAGGCCGCCGACGGCATGGCTGTCGTCGACGCTGCGATACTGGCTCGCCATGCGCACTTGCGGCGTGAGGGTGGGCCTGTCGGCGAATTGCGCCTGCACCAGTTCTGCATTGGCAGCCCCGCCAAGCGCCGGGCCTTGCGAAACCGGGGCCACCCCGCGGGCCACCTCGATGCGCTCGATGAGGATCGCAGGGGCATAGTGGTGCGGCGGATCCATGGCATTGGGCCCGCCGGTGGCAAAGCGCTGGCCATTGACCCGGCCGAGCACGCGCTCGCCGGCAAGGCCGCGATAGCTGAACTGGCCCGAAAGCGCGCCATTGCCATAGATGTTGCCCCCGGCAACGCGCGCGGCGATGGCGGCAGCATCGGCGGGCAACGCCACCTGGTGCGGGAGGGCAAGCGAATCGCTGGCGATCGCCTCGCGCCGCGTGGCCCTGGCAGTGACGATAATGGTATCGGTAAGGGGCGCCTCGCGGGGATTTGCAGGGGCAGCCGTTTGGGCCAGTGCAGGCGGCGCGGCCGTGAGCGTGCATCCGGCCAACAGGCCGGCGCGGATCATGGAAGCAAGGTGCATTGTCTAGGTCCGGTATCGGTGGAAAAGGCGCGGCCGGCCTCGGCCTGCCGCGGCACAGGCGCCCGCCCGCCCCGCCGCCAGCAGGCGGCAGGGCGCAAGCGGCGCTGAGGATCAGGCGGTGGGAAGCGGCGGGCCGCGCAGCGGCGGGCGCAGGAAGGCGGGCACGCGCCGCAGCGGCGCGCGCGTGGGCGAAAGGCCCAGCAACAGCACGAAGGAAAGTGCCGCAGCCAGCAGCAGCGGATCGGCCCCGCCAAGCGCCGCCTTGCCCAGAGCCGCAAAGGCGCAGGGCTGGTGCTTGTCTGCCGCCGCGCCATGCTCCTTGGCCCCGGTGTCCTTGCGCACCGGAACCGCGATCGTGATCTGCCGCGGCGCGCCGCTGGCATCGGCGCAGATGGTGACGGTAAGCAGCCGCTCACCCGCCGGCGCCAGCATGGTGCCCGCCGGCAGCAGCGCCTTCATCGCCAGCACCAGCGCCAGCAGCGCCAGCACCGTGCGGGCGTGGCGGCAGAGGAAGGCGCGCAGGCACATCATCGCAGGCGCGCGCCTAGCCGGGATCGGCGGCGCTATCACCCTTGCCGTGGGGCTCGGGCCGCAGCACCCGAGCGAAGGCCTCGATCGCCGCGACCTCGTCCCCGCCCCACACCGCGTGGCTCACCGCAAGGAAATCGGCCCCTGCCTCGACCAGCGGCCGGCAATTGTCAGGGGTGATCCCACCGATGGCAACGCAGGGGATCTCGAACAGGCGCACCCACCAGGCAATGAGTTCGGGCGTAGGCCGCGCGGCCTCGCCCTTGTCCTTGGTGTGCGAGGGGAAAAAGGCCCCGAAGGCGACATAATCGGCCCCCGCCTCGCCTGCTTCCATGGCAAGGTGCTTCGAGGCATGGCAGGTGACGCCGATCTGCGCCTGGTGGCCGAGCGCGGCGCGGGCATCGCGGGGTGAGCCATCCTCCTGGCCCAGGTGCACCCCATCGGCCTTCAAACGCTTGGCCAGCGCGATCGAATCATTGACGATGAAGGCCACATCATGCGCGGCGCAGATTTCCTGCAAGGGCGCGGCAAGCCGCGCGGCCTCGTGGCTGTCCACCCCTTTCACGCGAAACTGGAAGGCGGTGACGAGATCGCCATGCCGCCGCGCGCCCGCGGCGAGCGCGCGCTCGAGCCGCTGGGGAAAATCGCCGCCAACCTCGAGCGGCGAGATGAGATAGAGCTGCGTCGGGATCATGGAGCGCGCATAGAGGCTTGGCGCGCCGCGGTCACCCCTCTTGGGGCTGGCCAGCGCCATGCGGGAAGCTGCGCCCCATTCCCCAGGCGCCAAACCCACCTGCTGCCCCTGCCACGAGCGGCAGCAGCGCAGGCTCGTAGCCAAGCCCGATCACGCCCGCCATCAATCCACCCGTCACGAGCGGGATGAGCGCGGCAAAACGGGCGGTGGAAAGCCGGTCTGCCGTGGGCCGCCACGCGGTCCCCAGCCACTGCGCCGCGATCAGCCCCATCGTCGATGCGAGGGCACCATTGATCACCGTGATCGTGCTCGCCCCAGCGCGCGCCTCAGGTTGGAGCCAGCCGATCATGGTTGCAGTAAAGTCAAGCAGCGCCCAGCCGAGGCCAAGGAGGCCCAGCGCACCGACAATCAAACCGATCCGACCTGCCAACATCTTGCCCTTCCTCACGGCTTTGCTGCGCCGTGCTGTCACGCGGCCAAGGCCAATGGCAGCGCGGATCGCTGGAGCGCGCGCGTCAATCGACGGATGCCGCCGCGATCTGGTCGATCGCCTTGGCGAGCACCGCGTTGAATTCCTCGTCCGACTGGTCGCGGCGCAGATCCTGCAACAGGCCGCGGCTGAAGCTGGCGATCATCCCCGGGTTCTGCGCGAGGCGCGCGCAGGCCTCGTCGGTCGAATAGCCGCCCGAGAGCGCGACCACGCGCAGCACCTTGGGGTGGCTGATGAGCGGCGCACAAAGCCCGGCACGCGCCGGGATCGAGAGCTTCAGCATCACCTGCCGGCCTTGGGGCAAGGCCTCGAGATGCTTGAGGATTTCGCCAAGCAGCAGTTCCTCGCCCGCCTCGCGATCGGCGGCGGTGATGTCATATTCAGGTTCGATGATCGGCATCAGCCCGGCGGCGAGAATCTCGTCAGCGACGGCAAATTGCTGCGCCACCACCGCGGCGATGCCAGCAGGGTTGGCAGCCTTGATCACCGAGCGCATCTTGGTGCCGAACATGCCCGCAGCCACCGCCTTGTCGAGCAGCGCTGCGAGCTTGCCCATCGGCTTCATCAGCTGGACGCCATCGGCCTCCTCGGCGAGGCCCTCGTCCACCTTGATGAAGGGCACAATCCCGCGGGCCTTGAGCGCCTCGGCGGTGGGGCGGCCATCGACCTCGCCATCCATGGTGCGCTCGAACAGGATCGCCCCGATCACCTTGCCGCTGGCAAAAGCGGGCGCGGTGATCACCCGGGCGCGCATCGCGTGGATGAGGGCGAACATCTCCTCCTCGCTCGCCCATTCGCTGTCCGCCACGCCATAGCCCCTGAGCGCCTTGGGGGTGGAGCCGCCCGATTGATCGAGCGCGGCGATGAACCCCTGTCCGGTGGCAATGCGTTGGGTCATTTCCTCAGTGTTCATCGCAAAAGCTCTCCAAGTGGCTCGGAATGGCTGAATTGCGGCCCCTTGCCGCCTTTGCATACCTATGCATTGCGCGGCCGGCCTGCCCTTAGCGAGGCGCCCGCGATGCTGCAACCGCGAAGGCTCAGCGCCTCGAAATGCGGCGGATGATCCCGGAAAAGCTGAGCGCCGGCTGGCCATCGCCGGTGACAAGGCCGCGCACGAAGATGGTCTTACCGCCACCGCGGGTGACTTCGCCGCGCGCCTCGACCAGCGCCCCGGCGCTGATCGGGCCGAGAAAATCGCCCGAAAGGTTGAGCGTCACCGCATGGTCGCCGGCCAGCGCATCGGTGGCGATGGCAAACAGCGCGAAATCGGCAAAGGTCATCAGGCAGCCGCCGTGCATGAAGCCGCCGCCGTTCATATGCCGCGGCTCGGCGCGAAAGGCGCTCACGTAGGAGCCATCATCCTCGCGGCGAAAGAAGAACGGGCCGGAGCGGGTCTCGAAGGGATCGCCCTGCCAGAAGCGCCAGCCGGCAAATTCGCCCTCCTGCATCACCGTAAGGGCACCGTAGCTGGATTCGACCGCCTCGCTCATGCGCCCCCGCCCGCCGCGATCAGCGCCGCAACGCCCGGCAGTTCGCGTCCTTCCATCCATTCGAGGAAGGCCCCGCCGGCGGTTGAAACATAGGAGAAATCCTGCGTCACCCCGGCAGCGGCAAGCGCCGCCACCGTGTCGCCACCGCCAGCAACGCTGGTGAGCGAGCCTTCGAGCGTCAGCGCTGCGGCGGTGCGTGCGAGAGCCACGGTGGCCGCTTCGAAAGGCGGGGTCTCGAAGGCGCCCAAGGGCCCGTTCCACACCAGCGTGCGGCAGGTCTTGAGCACATCGGCGAGTGCCTCGACCGCCTGGGGGCCAAGATCGAGGATCATCTCGTCATCGGCCACCTCATGGACATTGCACACCCGCAAGGAGGGCGGGTTGGCGGCAAATTCCTGGGCCACCACCACGTCATAGGGCAGGTGGATGGTGCAACCGGCGTGATCGGCCTCATCCATGATCCGCGCCGCGCTCGCAGCAAGCTCGTGCTCGCACAGGCTCTTGCCCACCTTCACCCCGCGCGCGGCAAGGAAGGTGTTGGCCATGCCCCCACCGATGATGAGATGCTGCACCTTGCCGACGAGGTTCTCAAGCACGGCAAGCTTGGTCGAGACCTTGGCCCCGCCCACCACCGCAGCCACCGGCTGCTCAGGCTTGCCGAGCGCCGCGTCGAGGGCCTTGAGTTCGGCCTCCATTGCCCGGCCGGCATAGGCCGGGAGCAGGCGCGCGAGGCCCTCGGTGCTGGCGTGGGCGCGGTGCGCGGCGGAAAAGGCATCGTTGACGTAGAAATCCCCGTGCGCAGCGATGGCCTTGGCAAGCTCGGGATCGTTCTTCTCCTCGCCCGGCCAGAAGCGGGTGTTCTCGAGAAGGCCGATGTCGCCGTCCCGCAGGATGCCGATCGCCTGGGCCACCACCGGCCCGGCGATCTCGGGAATGAACATCACCTCGCGCCCCAGCACGCGCTCGACATCGCCCACGACCATGCTGGTCGAAAGCGTGGAAGAACGCCGCCCCTTGGGCCGCCCGAAATGGGCAAGCAGCAGCACCTTGGCACCGCGGCCAGCAAGCTCGAGAATGGTGGGCCTCACCGCCTCGACCCGCGTCACATCGCTCGCCGAGCCATCCTTCATCGGCAGGTTGAGATCGACCCGCACCAGCGCGACCTTGCCGGCAAGGTCGGCGGGCAGATCGTCGAGCGTCCTGAACTTGGCCATGAGTTTCCCGTCCTTGTGACGAAGGTGCAGGCCCGCCGGGGCCCGCCACCGCCTTTCACGCCCCGGCCCCGCGCCGGGCTGGCGAAAATCGCTTACAGGAGCTTTGCCATCACCCCGGCGGTGTCGATCATACGGTTGGAAAAGCCCCATTCGTTGTCATACCAGCTGACCACGCGGGCAAGCTTGCCTTCCATCACGCTGGTTTCCAGCGCATCGACGGTGGAAGAGGCCGGGTAGTGGTTGAAATCGCTCGAGACCAACGGCTCCTCGGTATAGTCGAGCACGCCCTTCATCGGTCCTTCGGCAGCGGCCTTGAGCGCTGCGTTGATCTCCTCGGCGCTGGTCTCGCGGCTGGGCACGAAGACCAGATCGACCATTGAGACATTAGGGGTAGGCACCCGCACCGAGGAACCATCGAGCTTGCCCTTGAGTTCGGGCAGCACCAGGCCGACAGCCCGCGCGGCGCCGGTGGTGGTGGGGATCATGTTCTGCGCCCCGGCTCGGGCACGGCGCAGATCCTTGTGGATCTGGTCAAGCATCCTCTGGTCATTGGTGTAGGAATGGATCGTGGTCATGAAGCCGCGCTCGATCCCGATCACATCATTGAGCACCTTGGCCACCGGCGCGAGGCAATTGGTGGTGCAGCTGGCGTTGGAGACGATCACGTCATCGGCGGTGAGCGTCTCGTGGTTGACCCCATAGACGATGGTCTTGGAGACGCCCGTGGCCGGCGCCGAGATCAGCACCCGCCGCGCGCCCGCGGCAAGATGCGGGCGGCTCGCCTCGTCCGACTGGAAGAAGCCGGTGCATTCGAGCACGATATCAATCCCCATGGCGCCGTGGGGAAGCTTGCCCGGGTCCTTCTCGGCCGTCACCGCGATGCGCTTGCCGTTGACGATGATGGCATCGCCCGCGGCCTCGACCGTGCCGGCAAAGCGGCCATGGATCGAATCATAGGCAAACAGCAAGGCATTGGACCGCGCATCGGCCAGATCGTTGATCGCAACGAGTTCAAGATCATGGTCATCGCGCTCGAGGATCGCGCGCGCAACCAGCCGACCGATCCGGCCGAAGCCGTTGATGGCAACCTTGGTGGCCATGAATAATTCTCCTGCCTATGCCTTGAGTTTGTTCAGGATTTGCGGGACGATCGCGTCCGCGGTGAAGCCGAAATGGGCAAACAGATCGCCCGCCGGGGCCGAAGCGCCGAAGCGGTCAATCCCGATGTTGAGCCCGTCCCTGCCGGTATAGCGCTCCCAGCCGAAGGTGCTGCCCGCCTCGATCGAGACGATCAGCGCATCGCGCGGAAGGATGTCGGCACGATAGGCCGCATCCTGCCGGTCAAACAGTTCGGTGCAGACCATCGAGACCACATCGGCGCCGATCCCCTGCTCCTCGAGCCGTTCGGCGCATTGACAGGCGAGCGCCAGTTCCGAACCGCTCGCCACCAGCACCACCTGCCGCGGCGCGCTGGCGGCGCGCAGGCGATAGCCGCCGCGTTGCACCTCGCCCAAATGCTCCGGCCCGAGCAATTGCGGCACATTCTGGCGGGTGAGCACCAGCACGCTCGGCGTCTCTTCGGCGCGCAGCGCCAGCTCCCAGCACAGCGCGGTCTCGACCGCATCGGCCGGGCGCATCACCAGGAGATTGGGCATGGCGCGCAAGGAGGCCAGATGCTCGATCGGCTGGTGGGTCGGCCCGTCCTCGCCCAGCCCGATCGAATCATGGGTCATCACATAGATCACGCGGCAATGCTGGAGCGCCGAGAGGCGGATCGCCGCGCGGGCATAGTCGGTGAACACCAGGAAGGTGCCGCCATAGGGGATCACCCCGCCATGCAGCGCCATCCCGTTCATCGCCGCGGCCATGCCGAACTCACGAATGCCATAATAGACATAGCGCCCGGCATAGTCCTCACGCGTCAAGGCAGTGATCCCGCCCGCGAGCGTGTTGTTCGAGCCAGTGAGATCCGCGCTGCCGCCAATCGTGTCGGGAAGCTGCGGGTTGATCGCGGAGAGCGCCAGCTCGCTGGCCTTCCGGGTCGCCACCTGCTGCGGCTTGGCGAGCAGCGCCTCGACATGGGCCGTGAGGCTGAAGGTGCCCGGAAGATCACCCGCCATGCGCCGCGCGAACTCGGCCTTGTGCGGGCTTGCCGCCAGCCGCCCGGCCCAGGCGCCATGCGCCGCGCGCCCCGGCTCGCCGGCCATGCGCCAGTCGGCAAGGATCGCCTCGGGGATCTCGAAGGGCGGATGCGCCCAGCCCAGCGCCTCGCGCACCGCCGCGGCCTCGGCAGCACCCAGCGGGGAACCATGCACGCCACTGGTGCCCTGCTTGTTGGGCGCCCCCTTGCCGATCAGTGTGCGGCAGGCGATGAGCGAGGGACGCGGATCAGCCTTGGCCTCACCCAGCGCGCGGTCGATATCGGCAAAATCATGGCCATCGCAGCTGGCAACGTGCCAGCCGGTGGCGGCATAGCGGGCGAGGATATCCTCACTGGTCGACAGATCGGTGGCCCCGTCGATGGTGATGCGGTTGTCATCCCACAGCACGATCAATCGCCCAAGCCCGAGGTGCCCGGCAAGGCCGATCGCCTCGTGGTTGATGCCCTCCATCAGGCAGCCATCGCCGGCGATCACCCAGGTGCGGTGATCAACGAGGTCGTCCCCGAAAACGGCGTTTAGATGCCGCTCGGCCATTGCCATGCCCACCGCCATGGCAAGGCCCTGCCCCAGCGGCCCGGTGGTGCATTCCACCCCTTCGAGCAGGAAGTTTTCCGGGTGCCCGGCACAAGGGCTGGAGAGCTGGCGAAAGGCGCGGATGTCGGCGATCGTCGGGCGCGCATAGCCGGTGAGGTAAAGCAGGCTGTAGATCAGCATCGAGCCGTGTCCGGCCGAAAGCACGAAGCGATCGCGATCGGGCCAGCGCGGCGCTGAAGGATCGAACTTGAGGTGCCGGGCAAAGAGCACCGTGGCGACATCGGCCATGCCCATGGGCATGCCCGGATGGCCCGAATTGGCCGCCTCGACCGCGTCCATCGCAAGCACACGGATGGCATTGGCCATGGGCTGAAGCCGGGCGGGATCGAGGCTGATCGGCACGAAAATCTCCTGCGGCGCACCGGGCCGGATGGGGCGCCCGCGCTGGCACATGCGCGATTCGACCCCTGCCCCGGTGCGCCGTGCCATTGCCGAGCGGCCCCGAGAGGTCAACCTTGCGCAGCGCTGCTGCGGCAGTGGCGGCCCGTGCCTCGTCCCGCCGCAGCCCCCGGCTGGCCTCGTCCACTTATCAACAGCCCCGCCCAAGCCTTTGCGCGCAGCCCCTTCTCTTGGTATCCCTCACGCCCATGGACGCCGCGAGGATCGAGAGCGCGCTCAAACGGATCGAGGCCGCCATGGCGCGGATCGCGGCGGCGCGTGCGGGGCTGGCCGCGGCGGGCCCGCACACCGGGGCAGGTGGCGGCGCAATCCCGGGTGGCGGATCGGCGCGGGTGGTCGAACTCGTCAATGCCCATGAAAAGCTGCGCGAGCAGGTGGCCGAAAGTCTGCGCGAGCTTGATGCCGTGCTTGCCAGCCTCGAGGAACAGGCATGAGCACGGTCACGCTCACCATCGGTCCCAAAAGCTACGCGGTCGCCTGCGCCGACGGGCAGGAGCCGCAGCTCGAGGCGCTGGGGGCGATGGTGGCCGAGAAATATGCCCAGATCGGCGCGGCGCGCGCCCCGCTCGAGGCGCAGAACCTGCTGTTTGCCGCGCTGTTCCTGGCTGATGAACTCAATGAATTGCGCAGGCGCGCAGCCGCGCTCGAGGCCGTGCCGCGGCTCGAGGCCGAGGTCGCCCGGCTCGAGGCCGCACTGGCCGAAGCGCAACAGGCCGCCGCGGCGGCTGCACCCGCGCCCGCGCCGGAGCCGGCAGCCGCAGCGCCCCCCGCCCCTGCCGCGGCCATGCCGCCCCAGGGCGATCTCTTCGCCTCGAGCGCGCCGTTTGCTGACCTTGCCGAGCGGCTCGAGGCGCTCGCCGCCGAGGCCGAGGCCAGCGCGGCTGCGCTTGAAGCGCTCATCCCCAGCGCCTAAGTAGGTCCGCGGCGGGACTGCCCGGCACGAGCCGACAGAATATCCCTGAGGCTATAAGCAATCCATGGGAGCTGTCCCTGCCCCTGTCTGCCGGTTCGCCCGGAAGGCTCGGGTATATGGCGCCCACCTGACGTTACTGGCGTCAGAGGATTTCGAGCGCAACCGACCCATGGTGGTTCCGCCACGTTCTTGATTGTCGCGGCCCATCCGGGCTGCGATCCGCGCGGCCATGCGTTGCATGGTGGAGGGACGCGGCGCCCTTGCCCTTGTCGCCCATTGGTCGGAAGGCTACCCCCTCGCCCAATGACAGCGCCCACGAAATCCGACCTGCGCCGCGCCTTGCGCGCTGCGCGCCGCGCCCATGTTGCCGCCCTGCCCGAGACGGTGCACGCGCTGGTGTTCCACCGCCCACCCGCAGCGCTCCTCGCACGCATCGGCGATGAGGCGGTGATCGGGCTCTACCACGCCGCCCCGGACGAGGCGCCCTCGGCCGCCTATGCGCGCTTTTTCCTCGAGGCCGGGCACACCATCGCCTTGCCCCATTTCAGCGCCCGCACCGCGGCGATGTGCTTTCGCCGCCACACCGATCCCTATGGCGAGAGCGATCTGGTGCCCGGCCCCTTCGGCGTGCTCCAGCCCGCAGCCGATGCCGAGGCGCTGGTGCCCGACGTGCTGATCGTGCCGCTCTTGGGCTTCACCCCCTCGCTGATGCGGCTTGGCCAGGGCGGCGGGCATTATGATCGCTGGATCGCGGAACATCCGCCGCGCCTTGCGGTTGGCCTGGCGTGGGATGTGCAGCTGTGCGAGGCCCTGCCCACCGAGCCGCATGACCGCCCGCTCGATGCCGTTGTCACCCCTACCCGTGTCTATGGACTGGATTGATGCGCGAGACCCCGACCTGGCGAATCCCCTTCGGCATCCTTGCCCTGCTGATCGCGCTTGGTGCCTATGGCCTGGTGATCGCGCGCTATGCCCCGGGGCTGATCGGCACCTGGCCGGGCCTTGCCCAAAGCGCAGTCTATCTGGTGCTGGGCCTCATCTGGCTGCTGCCCTTGCGGCGTTTCCTGATCTGGATGGAAACCGGGCGCTGGAACCCGCACCGAAAGGGCGATGGGGATACCGGGGCTGGCTGAAACGTTCTGGAAGCACACCCTTCCCGCTTCTGGGGAAAGTGGCGCGAGTGACGGGGCTCGAACCCGCGACCTCCGGCGTGACAGGCCGGCGCTCTAACCGACTGAGCTACACCCGCGCATGGGCTTCCCGGACTGGGCAGCGGCGCCGCCCGTGTCCCGTGGAGCAGCGCCCTTAGGCTTGGGCGGGCGGGCTGTCAACGCCCTCATCGCCCGTCGCGCCGCAATATTTTTCCCTAATCGGCGATGATGAGCGCCGGGCTTTCGATCAGGCGCTTCATTGCCTGAATGAAGCTCGCCGCATCATGGCCATCGACCACCCGGTGATCGCAGGAAATCGAGACGTTCATGAGCTTGCGCTTGGCCACGCGCTCGCCGCCCAGCCCGTCGGGGACGAACATCGGCCGCTCGATAATGCGGTTGGGGCCGATGATGGCCACTTCGGGCCGGTTGATCACCGGGGTGGTGGCAATTCCGCCCAAGGGCCCGAGCGAGGTGATCGTGAGCGTCGAGCCAGAAAGCTCCTCCGATGTCGCCTTGCCGGTGCGCGCGGCCTCGGCCAGCCGGGCGATCTCGCGCGCCAATTGCCACAGGTTGAGGCTCTGCGCGTTGCGAATCACCGGCACCATCAGCCCGGCCTCGGTCTGGGTGGCCATGCCCATGTGCACCGCGCCGTGGCGGGTGACGATCCCCGCCTCGTCGTCATAGCGGGCGTTGATCATAGGATAATCGGGCAGCGCCTTGCAGATCGCGCGGATCAACAGCGGCAGCAGGGTGAGCTTGGGCCGCTCGCCGCGCCCGGCATTGAGCTGCGCGCGCAAGGCCTCAAGCTCGGTGACGTCGCATTCCTCGACATAGGTGAAATGCGGGATGTGGCGCTTGGCCGCGGCCATGTTCTGGGCGATGCGCTTCCTGAGGCCGATCACCCGCACCGCCTCGTCAGGCCGCGCCGCGCCCGCCGGGGCAAAGCCGCCTCCCGCATTATAGAGCAGGAAGGCATCAAGATCGGCATGGCGGATGCGGCCATCGGCGGCGGGCTTCACCTGCGCAAGATCGATCCCGAGATCGCGCGCACGCTGGCGCACCGCGGGGCTGGCAAGCACCTTGGATGCTGGCGCCGCCGGCCCGGGCGGCGGGGCCGAGGCTGCGGCGGACGCCTCCCGAGCAGGTTCGGGCGCGGGCGTTGGCGTTGGCGCGGGTGCAGGCGCCGACTCCTGGGCCGATGTGGCATCCGCACCTGCCTCTGCGATCTCGTCTGCCGCCGGCTCGGCGGGTCCGGATTGCCCCCCCGGGGATTCCTCGGCGGTCTCGATCACCAGCAGCATCGCCCCGATGGCGATGCTCTCGCCCACCTCTCCGGCAAGTTCGGTGACCACGCCTGCCACCGGGCTTTCGATGTCGATCGTCGCCTTGTCGGTCATCACATCGACAAGGTGCTGGTCTTCCTCGACCCTGTCCCCGACCTTGACATGCCAGGCGACAATCTCCGCTTCGGCAACGCCCTCGCCCACGTCGGGCATGTTGAATATGAACCTGGCCATGGCGCGGATCAGTCCTTGAGCAGCGTGTCGATCGCCTCGCCGATGCGCACGGGCCCAGGGAAATAGGCCCATTCGAGGCTGTGGGGATAGGGCGTGTCGAAGCCGGTGACGCGCACAATCGGGGCTTCGAGGTGATAGAAGCAGCGTTCGGCAACGAGCGCGGCAAGCTCGGCACCGAAGCCGCTGGTGCGGGTTGCCTCGTGCACGATGAGGCAGCGCCCGGTCTTGGCGATCGAGGCCTCGATCGTCTTGATGTCGAGCGGCACCAGGGTGCGCAGATCGATGATCTCGGCATCGACGCCCTTGGCGCGGCACACCGCCTCGGCCACGTGCACCATGGTGCCATAGGCGAGCACGGTGAAGGCCTCGCCCTCGCGCACCACCCGCGCGCTGCCGAGCGGGATGCGGTAATACCCCTCGGGCACGAGGCTGTCGGGATGCGTCTTCCACGGCGCGACCGGCTGGTCATAATAGCCCGAGAATGGCCCGTTGTAGATGCGCTTCGGCTCGAAGAAGATCACCGGGTCATTGTCCTCGATCGCGGCGATCAGCAGCCCCTTGGCATCGTAAGGGGTCGAGGGGATCACGGTCTTGAGGCCCGCCACATGGGTGAACAGCGCCTCTGGCGACTGGCTGTGGGTCTGACCGCCGAAGATCCCCCCGCCGAAGGGCGAGCGCACGGTGAGCGGGGCGGTGTAATCCCCGGCCGAGCGGTAACGCAGCCGTGCGGCTTCCGAGATAAGCTGGTCAAGCCCGGGATAGATGTAATCGGCAAACTGGATTTCGGGCACGGGCCTCAGGCCATAGGCGCCCATGCCCACCGCCACGCCGATGATGCCGCATTCGGAAATCGGGGTGTCGAACACCCGGGTCTTGCCATATTTGGCCTGAAGCCCGGCGGTGGCGCGGAACACCCCGCCGAAATAGCCCACGTCCTCGCCCATCACGATCACATCGGGATCGCGCGCGAGCATGATGTCAAGCGCCTCGTTGATCGCCTCGATCATGTTGAGGCGGCGTTCCCCCTCGGCCGCGGTCGCGGCAGCGGCGCTCTCCACGGTGTTGGTCTCGGCGCTCATCCGAAAGGCCTTTCGCTGCCGAACTTGGCGATGCGCTCGCGGATCGCCTGTTCGGCCTGTTCCTGCAGGTGCCAGGGCAGCTCCTCGTAAACATCCTCGAACATGGTGTGGAAGGGGTGGTGCAGACCATGACCGAGGATACCGTTCTTCTCGGCCTCCTTGGTGGTGGCCTTGACCTTCTCGGCGCAGGCAAGATCCATCGCCGCGTGGCGCTCCTCGTCCCATTCGCCGATGGCGATGAGATGCTGCTTCAGGCGGTTGATCGGATCGCCCAGTGGCCATTCCTCGCGCTCCTGGGCCGAGCGATAGGCACTGGGATCGTCCGAGGTCGAATGGCCCTCGGCGCGGTAGGTGAAATATTCGATGATGGTCGGTCCGTGGTTGCCGCGCGCGCGCGCGGCCGCCCAGGCCGCGGCGGCATAGCAGGCGAGCGCATCATTGCCATCGACCCGGAGCGCGGCAATGCCATAGCCGAGGCCACGCGCGGCAAAGGTGGTGCGCTCGGCCCCGGCAAAGCCGGAAAAGCTCGAGATCGCCCACTGGTTGTTGATGACGTTGAGGATCACCGGCGCGTTATAGACCGCGGCAAAGGTGCAAGCGGCGTGAAAATCGCCCTCGGCGGTGCTGCCCTCTCCCACCCAGCTTGCCGCGATCCGGCTGTCGCCGCGCATCGCGCTCGCCATCGCCCAGCCCACCGCCTGCGGGCACTGCGTGGCAAGATTGCCCGAAATCGAGAAGAAGGAATGGGCCCGGCTCGAATACATGATCGGCAGCTGGCGGCCCTTCAACTTGTCGGCGCGGTTGGAATATATCTGGTTGATCATGTCGATCAGCGGATAGCCGCGCGCGATGAGTATGCCCTGCTGGCGATAGCTGGGGAACACCATGTCGTCGCTCGCCAGTGCCATGGCCGTGGCCACCGAGGTCGCCTCCTCGCCGGTGCACTTCATGTAGAAGCTGGTCTTGCCCTGGCGCTGGCCGCGGAACATCCGCTCGTCAAAGGCCCGCACCAGCGCCATGTGGCCGAGCATGGTACGCAAGGTTTCCGGATCGAGCCGCGGGTTCCACGGTCCATGGGCATGGTGATCCTCACCCAGCACCCGGATCAGCCCGAAAGCGAGATCGTGGATCGCGCTGGGGTGCACGCTTTCGTCAGGGCGCGGCTGCGCGCCCGCCGGCGGTATCTCGAGATGCGAGAAATCGACCTTGTCCCCCGGGCGGTATTTGGGCTCGGGCACGTGCAGCGCCAGCGCCGGACGGTTGGGCTTTGCCGGCGCTCGCTCGCCCGGTGATCGCGGTTCGGCCATGGCTGCGCTCTCCCCCGCTGGCGGGCGGCACGGCGCCGGCCCGTTGGTGCAATCATTGCTTGATCGGGTATTTTTATTTCAAGCTCGGCGGGCGGTCAAGCGCGCCGCGCCGCGCCGGCTCACACCGCAACCGGGGCGCTGATCGGCGGCCACGGGGTGTAATCATGCACCACGAAATCCTCGATCCGGTGATCAAAAATTGTTTCGGGGCGCCGCAGGATCTCGAGCCTGGGGGTGCCGCGCGGCTGGCGCGCCAGCTGCTCGGCGACCAGCGCGGCGTGGTTCTCGTAGAGGTGGACATCGCCACCCATCCACACCAGCTCGCCCGGCTGCATATCCACCTGCTGGGCGATCATCGCGGTGAGCAGCGCCGCCGCCCACAGATTGAAGGGCAGGCCCAGCGCGACATCGCAGCTGCGCTGGTAAAGCAGGCAATTGAGCCGCGCCTCGGCGCCCGCGCCGGCGACATGGAACTGATAGGTCTTGTGGCAGGGCGGCAGGGCCATGCGGTCAAGCTCAGCGACGTTCCAGCCCTCGATGATGTGGCGGCGGCTGCCGGGATCGCGGCGCAGGCTTTCGATCAACTGCGCAACCTGGTTGATCGGCGTGCCCGGCTCATAAAGCCCATCCGGGCGGTAGCGAAAGGTGGGCCAGGCCGTCCATTGCTTGCCATAGACAGGCCCCAGCTCGCCCCAGCGCCGGGCGAAGTCCTCATCCTGCGCGATTCGCGCAGCGAAGTCCTCAAGGCTGATGGCATCACCGGTCTCGCGTACATAGCGCGCGTGCGGCCATTCGTTCCAGATCTTCACCCCCTGGAGCACCAAGGGGCGGATATTGGTGGAGCCGGAGAGGAACCACAGCAACTCGCGCGTGGCGGTTTTCCAATAGACGCGCTTGGTGGTGATGAGAGGCATGGCGCCGCCCGCAAGATCGAAGCGCAGCATCGCCCCGCAGATCGAGCGCGTGCCCACGCCGGTGCGATCACACCGCGCGCTTCCCGTCTCCCAGATCCGGCGCATCAGATCGAGATATTGCTGCTCGGGATGGGGCGGCGTGGGATGGTTGCGGGGAATCGCGCTGCTGGCCATGACAAGGTGACTATAGGGCGCATTTGCCCGCTTGCCACCCCGCCCGCGCGCGCCTATAGGGCCCGCCTTGCCTCGACCCGCGCGGGCCATCACCAGCGCGGGAACGACACGGTCGGGGAGTAGCTCAGCCTGGTAGAGCACTGTCTTCGGGAGGCAGGGGCCGGAGGTTCGAATCCTCTCTCCCCGACCAATTTCGGCACTTCAGCCCTTCAAATCGCTGTTTTTGCAGGATTTTCCCAAACCTGAGGAAATTGGACACCTCGAAGACCCCGCTATTTTCGGTCTGACGGCGGCGCGAAGGGTCTGATCGCGGTCTTTGGTCGGTGAGGTGTGGCCGTTTCGGCCTTGCTTCCTTGGTTTTCCGGGCCGGAGGGCCGCTTGGCGGCCCGTTTTCCTGCTACGCGGGCACACCTCGCCCCTCGAGCCAGGCGAGACGCTGGAAGTTATAGGCGAGGTTGGCCATGCCGATCTTGATCCGGGCGCGGCCGATACCGATGGTGCGGATGAACAACCCCATGCGGTGGTTGACGCCATTCGGGCGTCGCCTTCGGCTCTGACCGGCGAACACGTGTTCGACCGCCGAGCGGATGGCGGAGCGCTTCGCATTGGCCCGGGCAATGTGCTCGGGCAGCGGCCGGCGCGGCTTACGCCGCTGATGGATGTTGCTCTTGAACATGCCGCGCTCGAGGAACGCCTCGTTCTTCTTGGAGCGATAGGCCGTGTCGGCCCATACGCCCGAACCGGTGTTTTGCTTGCTGATGAGCTGCGGCAGCCGCGCCCCGTCATGGGCATTGGCCGCGCTGGCATCCCAGGTGCGGATCAGCCCATGCGCCCGGTCGATGCCGATGTGGGCTGCGCGCCTCGCCTGTCCCCCGGACAGGCTCGTGTGCTCGCTGTAGCCGAACATCGGGATGACAAGGTCGACCGGCTTGAAGCCCTTGGGTTGGGATCGGCACCCTCCCTGACCTTCGCCTTGGAGTATTTGACCGTCCAGCGGGCATCGCGATCTTTCTGGCGGATCTTGGCGGGCTTCTCTTTCCAGCGCTCCGGGATATTGCCCTGCTTGATCGCCGCGTTACCGCCCTTCGGGCGTTGCCTTCGGCCCTCCTCTTCGGTGTTGCGCTGCTTGGGTGCAGGCCCCACGGTTGCATCGATGATCTGCCCGCCCATCGCGAGATAGCCACGATCGGTCAGGGCAGCATCGAAGCGCGCGAAGAGCTTGTCGATCGCCTTGGCCCGCACCAGCCTCTCCCGGAACAGCCATACCGTGGTGGCATCGGGCACCCGGCCATCGAGCCCCAGGCCCAGAAACCGCTGGAACGACAGACGGTCCTTGATCTGGAACTCGCATCCCTCGTTGGAGAGCGAGTAGAGCGCCTGCAGCACCAGGATCTTGAACATCATCACGGGGCAAACGGCGGTCGCCCGCCTTTGCCCCGCTCGCTGCGCCGAAGTGCCACGATCAATGGCCCGCGCAACACTTCAAAATCCACCACCGACGCCAAACGCTCCAGCCGATCACCCGCCGCGCTCAGCGCCGCATACCGATCCGACAGATCAAAGAAACCAGGCTGACCCA